>NZ_JBEAAJ010000001.1:0-1288565 GCF_040446465.1 Streptomyces sp. RG80
GAACATGTTCTTGCTGCGCTCGGCCTCTTTGCGGCTGAGGTCGAATTCCTTGAGGGCCTCGACGGTCAGCGTGGTCAGAGGGACCGGATGGAGGCTGTAGCCGTCGAGGGAGCCGTCCTCCAGCGGCGAGGCCGCGTAGCCCACCTTCTGCATGGCGCGTTTGGTGAACTCGTCGGTGTTGACGATGATCTCCGCGCCGCGTGGCAGGTCGCCGATGTTGGCTTTCAAAGCGGCGGGGTTCATGGCGACCAGGACGTTGGGCGCGTCGCCGGGGGTGAGGATGTCGTGGTCGGCGAAGTGGAGCTGGAAGGAGGAGACACCCGGCAGGGTCCCGGCGGGTGCCCGGATCTCGGCGGGGAAGTTCGGCAGTGTCGACAGATCGTTGCCGAAGGACGCCGTCTCGGAGGTGAACCGGTCACCGGTGAGCTGCATACCGTCACCCGAGTCCCCCGCGAAGCGAATGATGACCCGGTCCAGCCGGCGGACATCCTTCGTCCCTGCCGGTTTGCGCTGCTCTCCCACGACGGCTTCGTCGGCCTGCTCCGCTGGGCTACTGACCTGGCTGGTCACTGAACTGGACCTCCCTCGAGGCGGCTGTCCGGGACAGGCCCTCCCGCAGGCCCGCCCAGGATCAACCCTACGTCCGTAAGGGTCGCCTTCCTGTGGCCAATCGCATGATGGACACGATTTTGAGACGGCCCGCCGCCCTGACTTGTCATGATTTACTCGCCCCCCGGCGCTTCCCTACAAGACGCTCTCCGCTCACGTTCGGTTCTGGGTCGTACGCATGTCGTACGCATTGGTGTCACCCGTACGGCTGACACGGTGTCAGGACATCAGGAGTTCAGATAGGTGAGCACCGCAAGAACACGTCGGTGATCCCCGTCACTCGGGGACAGGCCCAGCTTCAGGAAGATGTTGCTGACGTGCTTCTCCACGGCGCCGTCGCTCACCACGAGCTGCCGGGCGATCGCCGAGTTCGTCCGTCCCTCGGCCATCAGTCCCAGGACCTCCCGCTCCCGCGGGGTGAGTCCCGCGAGCACGTCCTGCTTGCGGCTGCGGCCGAGCAGCTGCGCGACGACCTCGGGGTCCAGCGCCGTACCCCCCTCGGCGACCCGCACGACCGCGTCCACGAACTCACGAACCTCGGCTACCCGGTCCTTGAGCAGATAGCCGACCCCACGACTGGAACCGGCGAGCAGTTCGGTCGCGTACCGCTCCTCCACGTACTGCGACAGCACCAGGACCCCGAGCCCCGGATGCGCCTTCCGCAGCTGTACGGCGGCCCGCACCCCTTCGTCGGTGTGCGTCGGCGGCATCCGTACGTCGGCGACGACGACGTCGGGCAGCTCGCCCTGCGCGTCCAGCTCGGTGATGGTCTTGACCAGCGCCTCCCCGTCACCGACCCCGGCGACGACGTCGTGCCCGCGGTCGGTCAGCAGCCGGGTCAGTCCCTCCCTGAGCAGAACCGAATCCTCGGCGATGACCACCCGCACCCTGTCCTCCACGATCCTCTGCCCCCACAGCCCGCCTCCGTACCCGCCTCCCCGACGGGCAAAGTCCAGCATTCCAGCATTCACGTGCCGGTGTGCCGGGGCAACGGGAATCAGTGGCATTACGTGCGGGCCACGGCGGGTCCCGGACGCTGTGCGGGGTGCAGGGGCGGAGCCCCTGGCGGGGTCGAAGGGGCAGCGCCCCTGGGGAGGGGAACGGGTAAGGGCGGCGGGGGCGAGAAAGCCCCACGTCGCCCACGGCCGAACCGGTCACGTCACCCCAACGCCCGCTCCCCCCGCCAGGGCAGCTCCGCGGTGATCCGAGTGGGCCCGCCTACCGGCGAGTCCACCACCAGGATCCCGTCCACCGCGTCCAGCCGCTCCGTCAGTCCCGCGAGCCCGGACCCGGCGGCCGTGTCGGCCCCGCCGACCCCGTTGTCCACGACCTGAAGCATCAGCCGGTTCTCCACCCGCCACACGTCCACCGCCGCCCACGTCGCCCGCGAGTGCTTGCTGATGTTCTGGAGCAGCTCCGACACCGTGAAGTACGCGATCCCCTCGATCGCCGGCGCCGGCCGCTCCACCAGGTCCACCTCCACCTGCACCGACACCGTGCACCGCGACGCCACCGCGGACAGCGCCGCGTCCAGCCCCCGGTCCGTCAGTACCGCCGGATGGATCCCGCGCGCCAGGTCCCGCAGCTCCTGAAGCGCCGTCTTCACCTCACCGTGCGCCTCGTCCACCATCCGCGCGGCGGCCTCCGGATCCTCGGTGAGCTTCTCCTTCGCCAGCCCGAGATCCATGGCGAGGGCCACCAGCCGGGCCTGCGCCCCGTCGTGCAGGTCGCGCTCGATGCGCCGCAGATCCGCCGCCGCCGTATCCACCACGACCCCCCGGTCCGACTCCAGCTCGACCACCCGCGTGGCCAGCCGGGACGGCCCGAGCAGCCCGTGCACCATCACCCGGTCCACCATCGTCAGCGCCCGCACGATCCACGGCGTGGCCAGCGTGAACAGCAGTCCGACCAGCGCGGTCACCCCGATCTCGAAGGGGTTGTCGAGGTAGATGTGGTGCGTCTCGTCGCCGTACAGCTGAAGCCCGTCCTGACCGCCGTACACCGGGAAGAGCCAGAACCACAGCGGATACGTCAGCAGCGCCCAGCCGTAGGCCCAGAAGTTCACGGCGACGACGAAGGAGAACACCGACCAGGGCAGGTGGATCACCGAGTACAGCAGCGTCCGCCAGGACGTGCCGCTCTTGAGCACCGCGCCCATCCAGGCCAGGAAGCCGTTGCCGCGCATCCGCAGCGGCTCCGGGTCGGCGACCTCGAGGCCCAGCAGCCCGCGCGCCCGCGCCCGCTCCATCGCCCCGAAGCCCCGGCAGCCGGCCAGTCCCGCCGCCAGCACCGGGATACCGAGGAACGTCACGAGCAACCCGGCGCCGACCGCCACCATCGTCACGGCGTACGTGAACAGCACGATGCTGATCGGCAGGCTCAGCAGCACATATCCGAACTCCCGCCAGGCCCGCCCCTCGAACGGCGCCCGAAGCCCCATCGGCAGCCGGCGCCGCCGTGTCCCCTCGTCGAGGAACCCGTAGCTCTGTCCGTAGTCCGTGGCCATCGGCGTCGTCCTTCTCTCGTCCCGCGCCTGGGTGTCGCACCGGTCTCTGTCGTATCTCCACCCTGCTGCGCCGCAGGTCCGCGGACCATGGAGTCCGTCGGCGTCTTGGAAGGGGGGTTTTCCCTACCTAGGCGCCGCAGCCGCCTCCGCTACGGCCGTGCTGCCCCTGGTCGATGTCACTTCCGGCCGGTGTCGAACGACCGGTCCCGCCACGGCAGCTCCGCCGTCACCGTCGTAGGGCCGCCCGGCGGGGAGTCGATGACGAACAGGCCGTCGACGGCGTCGAGGCGCTCCGCGAGGCCCCGCATTCCGGAGCCGCCGTCGAGGCGGGCGCCGCCGCGGCCGTCGTCCCACACCTGGATCAGCAGCCGGTCCTCCGCGCGCCACACGTCGACGGACGCGGACCGTGCCCCACTGTGCTTGCTGACGTTCTGGAGCAGCTCGGAGACGGTGAAGTAGGCGATGCCCTCGATGGCCGCGGCCGGCCTGGAGCCCAGGTCGGCGGTCACCTTCACCGGCACCGTGGAGCGCGAGGCGACCGAGGACAGCGCGGCGTCGAGACCGCGGTCCGTGAGTACGGCGGGATGGATGCCCCGCGCGAGATCCCGCAGCTCCTGGAGCGCCAGCTTCACCTCGCCGTGCGCCTCCGCGACCATGGCCTGCGCGTACTCCGGGTCCTCCAGCAGCTTCTCCTTCGCCAGGCCGAGGCCCATGGCGAGGTTGACCAGCCGGGCCTGCGCCCCGTCGTGCAGATCGCGCTCGATGCGCCGCAGATCGGAGGCGGCCGCGTCCACCACGACCCCGCGGTCCGACTCCAGCTCGGCGATCCGCCGCTCCAACTCGTCCGAGGGCGACAGCAGTCCGCGCACCATCGCCCGGTCGGCGTTGGCCAGCCCGCGCGCGATGAACGGCAGCACCGGCCACAGCACGAACAACGAGGTCAGCGTGATCGTGAAGGTGAGGATGCCCCAGGGCAACCGGATGAAGTCGTACAGGATCGTCCGCCAGCCCACCGGGTCCTTCAGCATCATCCACAGCTGCTGGAAGAACCCCGAGTTGCTCGTCTTCAGCGGCAACGGACTCGGCTCGTCGATCCGCACCCCGAGCAGCGCCCGGGCCCGCGCCCGCTCCATCGCGCCCAGCTTCCGCGCACCCATCAGCCCCGCCGCGAGCACGGGGAACCCGATCACGGTCACCGTCAGCATGAAGCCGGTGAACAGCACGGTCGTCACATAGACGAAGCCGAGCAACGCCACCGGAAGGTTGACGAGGAGATGCGTGATCTCCTTCCAGGTGTGCGCGTCGTAGGCGAAGCGGACGGGCGGAAGCGGCGCGGCGGCCTCGGCTTTCCGTTCCGGGAGGTGTCTGGGGCGTTCGGTCATATGGGCTAGCGTGCCGCGCGGCGCGCCGCCGCGCCATGAGGCGGACCGCCGAGATCCCCTGGGGAAAACCCCACCCCGGCATCTTCAGCCGTGACGGGCTGCTTACGGTCTCTTTAGCAGGCCCTAGACTCCCGTGCGTACAGATCGTCGAACAGCGGGTGTCCAGCGATCTTCAGTGATCTTCGGTGTGTTCACAGGGAGCGAGGGGACGGACGTGCCGGAACCGACCGTCGGGTCGACCGTCGTCGTTGCGGCGGACTACTTCCAGTCGTACTCGGTCGTCGGACTGCTCGCCGTCGTCGGCGTGCTGTTCGTCGCCGTCGCCTTCGGCGCGGGCCGCCTGCTGCGCCCCGTCGTCCCGACCCCCGAGAAGCTCCTGACGTACGAGTGCGGCGTCGACCCCGTCGGCGAGGGCTGGGCCCACACCCAGGTCCGCTACTACGTCTACGCCTTCCTCTACGTCATCTTCGCCGTCGACTCGATCTTCCTGTTCCCGTGGGCCACGGTCTTCGCCGCCCCCGGCTACGGCGCCGCCACCCTCTTAGAGATGTTCATCTTCCTCGGCTTCCTGGCCGTCGGACTGCTGTACGCATACAAGAAGGGCGTCCTGACATGGACGTAACCCCCGAGGCCCAGGCGCAGGCCCATGCCCAGGCCGAGACCGAGTCCGTGCTGCTGCCGGAGCCGAAGCGGCTGGGCGCGCTCGCCCGCCTCGCCCCCGAGCCGATGAAAGTGGTCCTCAACTGGGGCCGCCGCTACTCGCTCTGGGTCTTCAACTTCGGCCTCGCCTGCTGCGCGATCGAGTTCATCGCCGCGTCGATGGCCCGCCACGACTTCATCCGCCTCGGCGTCATCCCCTTCGCGCCAGGACCCCGCCAGGCCGACCTGATGGTCGTCTCCGGCACGGTCACGGACAAGATGGCCCCCGCCGTCAAACGCCTGTACGAACAGATGCCGGAGCCGAAGTACGTCATCTCCTTCGGCGCCTGCTCCAACTGCGGCGGCCCGTACTGGGACTCCTACTCGGTGACCAAGGGCGTCGACCAGATCATCCCGGTCGACGTCTACGTCCCCGGCTGTCCGCCCCGCCCCGAGGCGCTGCTCCAGGGCATCCTCAAACTCCAGGAGAAGATCGCCCGGGAGTCTTTGGGGGAGCGGTACGGAGCGACTGGAGGTGGGGCTTCGGTGGGTGCGTTGCAGAGCGGGCTGGTGAAGGGGCCGGGAGCACCTGGGGGAGCGGGAGCGGGAACTGGAGTGGGGCCGGGGGTGGCTTCCGGCTCGGACTCCGGTGTGCCCGCGGGCCCAGCCGCGAACGAGCCGGCCACCGACCCGCTTCCCGGGCCGACCTCCGACCCCACCCCAGGGGAGACGCGATGACCACGGTGGGCTGGCTGCCGGCCCCCGCCGAGGAACTCTTCGGCGCGGACGCCACGGCAGAGCTGTCGTACGAGGTCCTGACGGTGGACGTGCCGTCGGCATCCTGGATCACGGCACTGGAGACAGCGCGCGACGAACTGGGCTGCACCTACTTCGACTGGCTCAGCGCCGTCGACGAGCCGGGCACGGGCTTCCGAGTCGCCGCACACGTCGCGGCCCTTTCCCCCGCACCGGTACGCCGACTGCTGCTGCGCACAACGGTCCCGCACGAGGCCCCGGCCCTGCCGAGCGCCGTCGACGTGTTCGCCGGCGCCGCCTGGCACGAACGCGAGACGCACGAAATGTTCGGCGTCGACTTCGTGGGCCACCCCGCCCTGGATCACCTCCTTCTTCCCGAGAACTTCGAGGGCCACCCGCTCCGCAAGGACTTCGTCCTGGCAGCCCGGGTCGCCAAGGCCTGGCCCGGCGCCAAGGAACCGGGCGAGTCCGACCACGGCGGCCCCAAGCGCCGCCAGATGCTCCCCCCAGGAGTCCCCGACCCGAACGAATGGGGCCCCCTCAAGGGCCAACTCCCCCCAGCCCCGACCCGCCCCACCCGAGCAACCGGAACCCGAGCCACGGGCGAACGCCCAGCCCGCCGTACCCGCACGACAGCGGAGGGCACAGCGAGCCAGACGGAGGGCTCCGCGAGCCAGGCGGAGGGTCCAGCGAGTCAGACAGCGGCGCCCGAGTCGTCGGGTGCGTCGGCGTCGGGTGCGCGTCGTTCGCGTTCGGCGGCTGAGGGTTCGGCGAGTCAGGCGGGGGTGCCCGAGTCGTCGGGTGCGTCGGCGTCGGGTGCGCGTCGTTCGCGTTCGGCGGCAGAAGGTTCGGCGAGTCAGGCGGAGGGGGCAGCGACTCCCGCTGCCGGGCCGCGTCGTGCCCGTACGGCGGCCGAGGGCTCCGCCAGCCAAACGGCTGCGGCCTCGGAGTCTCCGGCCCCCACGCCCGACGACGCCCCGGCCGATACCGGTACGCCCCCGGCGGCATCCGGCACCCCGGCCGCAGCGCACCGTGCGCGAAGCGCGAGCGAGGGCTCGGCCTCCCAGCGCCCCGAACCGGGTACCACCCCCTCGGGCCCACGCCGGTCACGCAGCGCCTCGGCGGGCTTGGCAAGCCAACGGACCGCACCCGGCGACCCGACCTCCCCCTCCTCCACGGCGGACACCCCCACCCCGGGCACCGAAGCCACACCCCCGAAGCCCGCCACGGCCCCCCGAAGCCCGGACGCCCCGTGGCACCACGCCCGCCCGGCCTTCGACGAACCCGAACCCGGAACCGACCCGAAGCCGGAGGCTGAGCGCCGCCGGGAGCCTGAGACGCAGGACTCCGAGCCGCAGGACTCCGAGCCGCAGGACTCTGAGCCACAGCCGTTGGGCGAGCCGCGCTCGGAGGCGCCGCCCGCCACGGCCCCCGCCCGCGCTCCCGGAGAGCCCCCGGAACCCTCGGGAGAGCCCGCAAGCCCCGCAGACTCCGCAGATGTCTCGGATCCCGACGCTCCCTCAGGCTCCACAGATCCTTCAGGCTCCGCAGACCCCTCAGGCTCCGCAGACCTCTCAGACCCGGACGCTCCCACAGCCCCCTCAGACCCCGACGCTCCCGAAAATCCCGCAGGAGGCCCGCAGTGAACGACGCTCTCGACGTCGCCCTGCGACTCCTGATCGTCTTCGTCGTCTTCCTCACCTTCCCCCTGATCGTCGGCCAGACCGAACACAAGGTCATGGCTCACATGCAGGGCCGCCTCGGCCCCATGTACGCCGGCGGCTTCCACGGTTGGGCCCAACTCGTCGCCGACGGCGTGAAGTTCGTGCAGAAGGAAGACGTCGTCCCCACGGGCGCGGACCGCCGCATCTTCCAACTCGCCCCCGCGGTCGCCCTTCTGCCCTACCTCCTGGTCCTCCTCGCCATCCCGATCGGCCCCGGCGAGGGTGCCGTCGGCGAGGTCGTCGACGCCGGTGTCTTCTTCGTCCTGGCCGTGATGGGCGTAGGCGTCCTCGGCTCCCTCATGGCCGGCTGGGCCAGTGCCAACAAGTTCTCCCTCCTCGGCGGCCTCCGCACCGCCGCCCAACTCCTCGCCTACGAACTCCCGATGCTGCTCACCGCCGCCTCCGTCGCCATGGCGGCCGGCACGGTCTCCCTCCCCGGCATCGTCGACGCCTTCGAGTGGTGGTGGCTGCCCTGGCAGATCGTCGGCGCGATCGTCTTCTTCGTCGCCGGCCTCGCCGAACTCCAGCGCCCGCCCTTCGACATGCCCGTCGCCGACTCGGAGATCATCTTCGGCGCGTACACCGAGTACACCGGCCTCCGCTTCGCCCTGTTCCTCCTCGCCGAGTACGCGGGGATCGTCGTCCTGTGCGGCCTGACCACCGTCCTCTTCCTGGGCGGCTGGCACGGCCCGTGGGGCGCCGACGGCCTCGGCTGGGTCTGGACCCTGCTGAAGGCCGCGATCCTCGCCTTCCTCGTCATCTGGTTGCGTGTGACCTATCCCCGTCTGCGCGAGGACCAGCTCCAGAAGCTCTCCTGGACCCTCCTCGTCCCCCTCTCCCTCGCCCAGATCGCCCTCACCGGCATCGTCAAGGTGGTGATCTCCTAGTGGCCCCGTTCCCCGGCTCCGGTCTCGCCAAGGGCCTGGCCGTCACCCTCCGCACGATGACGAGGAAGACCGTCACCGAGCAGTACCCCGACGTGCAGCCCGACCTCCCGCCCCGCACCCGCGGCGTGATCGGCCTCTTCGAGGAGAACTGCACGGTCTGCATGCTGTGCGCCCGGGAGTGCCCGGACTGGTGCATCTACATCGACTCCCACAAGGAGACGGTCCCGGCGGCCGCCCCCGGTGGCCGTGAGCGCAGCCGCAACGTGCTCGACCGCTTCGCGATCGACTTCTCCCTGTGCATGTACTGCGGTATCTGCATCGAGGTCTGTCCTTTCGACGCCCTGTTCTGGTCCCCGGAGTTCGAGTACGCCGAGACCGACATCCGCGAACTCACCCACGAACGCGACAAGCTCCGCGAGTGGATGTGGACCGTCCCGGCACCACCCGCCCTCGACCCCGCTGCCGAGGAGCCGAAGGAGATCGCCGCCGCCCGCAAGACCGCCGAGAAACTGGCAGCAGCGACCCAAGCCGAACCGACCACACTTCCAGACGAGCCCCTTCCGCCCACCCGCCCGACCGGGCCGACCGGCTCCGGTGACCCGACCGCCCCCTCCGCACCCGAGGGAGGCGAGTCATGACCCTCGCCGCAGCCACTGCCACATCCGCGCCCGCCGCCGCCCTCACCAAGGCCGCCGCCGAGAACCACGGCTTTCTCTCCCCGACCGGAGTCGAGATCGCGTTTCTCCTCGTCGGCCTGGTCACCTTCGGTGCCGCGATCGTCACCGTCACCACCCGGCAGCTGGTACACGCCGCCCTGTGGCTGGTGGTGACCCTCGGCGGTATCGCCGTGGAGTACCTCCTGCTGACCGCCGAGTTCATCGCCTGGGTGCAGGTCCTCATCTATGTGGGTTCTGTCGTCGTCCTCCTTCTTTTCGGTCTGATGCTCACCAAGGCCCCCATCGGCCGCTCCCCGGACGCGGATTCCGGTAACCGCTGGGCCGCCCTCACGGTCGCCGTCGCCTCGGCCGCCGCCCTGGTCTGGGTCGTCGTCGACGCCTTCCGCACGACCTGGATCGACCTGGACGGTCCCGCCGCCGGCTCCACCGAGGCCACCGGAGCGAGCCTCTTCCAGAACTGGGTCCTCCCCTTCGAGGCCCTCTCCGTCCTTCTCCTCGCCGCACTGGTCGGCGCGATCGTCCTGTCCCGCAAGGCGAAGGCGGAGTCGAGCTCTCCCCCAGTGAACTCCCGGTCCACGACCGCTAGTTCCCCATCCGCACCGAATTCCCGTAATCACCCGATCGGGCGAAATGGGCAAGGATCGGGAACCAAGCCGGACGGAAAGACCAAGCCGGAAGCGAAAGCCAAGCCGGCCGCAGAGACCGAGACGGGCGCCAGAACCGAGCCAGGCGCACGAACCGAGCCAGGTGCACAAACCGAGCCGGTCGATCCGACCCAGCCGACCCAGTCGGCTGACCGACACACCCCGGCCGAGCAGGAAGGCGCCCGCTGATGCACCTCGCCTATCCCGCCGTACTCGCCGCCCTCCTCTTCTGCACCGGCCTCTACGGCGTCCTCGCCCGCCGCAACGCGATCCTGGTGCTGATGTCGGTCGAGCTGATGCTCAACGCCGTCAACCTCAACCTGGTCGCCTTCGACGTCTGGCTCAGCAAGGCCGCCGAGGAGACCCTGCACTCCGGCCAGGCCCTGACCCTGTTCACCATCGCCATCGCCGCCGCCGAGATCGGCATCGGCCTCGCGATCGTCCTCGCGGTCTACCGCAACCGCGGCACCTCGGACATCGACAAGCTCCGCGACACCGCCGAGGGTCATGAGCCCGACCACGGCGACCACGCCGACGACTCCGACGCCCCCGCGGCCGAGAAGGCTGAGGCCACCGCGTGACCACCACCACCCTCGCCGCCCTCGTCCCCCTCCTGCCGTTCCTGGGCGCGGCCGCCGGTCTGCTCCTGGGCCGTACGGCCCCCGGTTTCGTCCGCCCGCTCGCCGTCCTGCCGACGCTCACCGCCCTCGTCCTGGCCGCGGTGGTCGCCGTACGTCAGGGCGGTGACGAGGCCGTGAACGCCGCCACCGAGCTCACGCCCACCGGCTCGATCCCGATCGAACTCGCCCTGCACATCGACGGTTTCGCCGCCCTCGTCGCCGTACTCGTCGGCCTGGTCGCGACCTGCGTGCAGATCTACTCGACGGGCTACCTGCGCGACGACCCGCGCTATCCCTCCTACGCCGCCCTGGTCTCCCTCTTCACCGCCGCGATGCTCCTCGTCGTCTACTCCGGCGACCTGATGGTGCTGCTGGTCGGCTGGGAGATCATGGGCATCTGCTCGTACTTCCTGGTCGGCCACTACTGGGAGACCCCGGAGGCCCGCGCCGCCTCCATCAAGGCCTTCCTGGTCACCAAGCTCGGCGATGTCCCGTTCCTGATCGGCCTGTTCGCGCTCGCCACCGACGCCGGGTCCTTCCGCATCACGAAGGTCCTCGGCGCCGTCGCACACGGCGGGCTCGACCATCCGACCCTGATCGCCCTGCTGCTTCTGGCAGGCGTGGCCGGCAAGTCGGCGCAGTTCCCGCTGCACACCTGGCTCCCGGACGCGATGGCGGGCCCGACACCCGTCTCCGCGCTCATCCACGCCGCGACGATGGTCGCCGCCGGTGTCTACTTCATCGCCCGTCTCCTCCCGGTGTTCGAGGCCTCGCAGGCCGCGATGGTCGTCCTCGCCGTGATGGCGGCCGTGACGATGGCCGGCTCCGCGCTCGCCGCCCTCGCCCAGGACGACATCAAGCGTGTCCTCGCCTACTCGACGATCGGCCAGCTCGGCTACATGACCGGCGCCCTCGCCGTCGCCGACCGCGGCGCCGCCGTCTTCCACCTCCTCTCGCACGGCGCCTTCAAGGCGCTGCTGTTCCTCGCGGCAGGCGTGATCATCCACGCCTCCGGCACCAACTCGCTGGCCGCCATGTCCCGCATGAGCCACCTCCGCGACCGCGTCCCCGACGCCTACTGGACGATGACCGTGGCGCTCCTCGCACTCGCCGCGATCCCGCCCTTCAGCGGCTTCTTCTCCAAGGAGTCCGTCCTCGGAGCCGCCGAGCACGTCGCCACCGGCCACACCGAGCACGCCCCCGGCGCCGCGGGCTGGGTCGTCCTCGTCGCCGGCCTGCTCACGGCCCTGCTCACCGCGGCGTACGCGATGCGGCTGTGGCTGCTGGCCTTCCACGGCCGGGGCGCCGAGGCCGCCGACCACGGCAGGCAGCCGCTGACCATGACCGTGGTCCTGTGGGTCCTCGCGGTCCCGTCCCTCGCCGTCGGCGGGTTCGCCTACCGGGTGCTGCCGGACTGGTTCGACGGACGTGACCTCACCCCGACCCTCACGACGTCCGTCGTCGGCACGGGCGTCGCCCTGGTCGGCGGCATCGTCACCTATGCCGCCTGGCGGCACACCACGGCACTCGCCGCCCGGGTCCCGATGGGCGCGGTCGCGGCCCACCCTCAGGGCGACGCCGCCGAAGTCGAGGCCGAAGCCATCGCCAGCCACGCGCCCGCGTACGGAGACGTGGCCCACGCGCCCGACCCCGCGGACCCGGGCCGCCTACTGCTGGGCCCGCTGCACCGGCACGCGGCCGTCGGCTTCCACCTCGACGCCGTGTACTCGGCGCTCTTCGTCCGCCCGGTCCAGGCCGGCGCCACCCTCGTCCGGTTCCTGGACCGCGAGGTCGTCGAGACCTACGTACGCGGCGCGGGCGCCCTACCCCGGCTGCTGGGCGCGGCCGTACGCCGGGCCCAGACCGGCAATGTGCAGACCTATGTGAGCGCGCTGCTCGCCGGCACCGTCGTCCTGGTGGTCGCCGCCGTCCTCGTCGCCACGGGAGCGTGAGCAGGCGTGATCGATATCAACGAGTCCGTGATGCAGTTCCTTCTGGCGTTCGTCGTCGTCGGCCCGCTTCTCGGCGCCGTCGCCGCCCTCCTGCCGGCCCCGCCCGGGCTGAAGGGGAAGTCACCCGAGCAGGCAGTGCTCCGGCACGGCGTCACCGTGACCGGCGCGATCCTCATCGCCGCGATCGTCCTCACGCTCGGCTTCGACCACGACCACCCGTCGAAGATGCAGGCCACGACCGACATCAGCTGGATCCCCGCACTCGACGTGCGGATCCACCTCGGTATCGACGGCATCTCCCTCCCCCTTCTGGTCCTGACCGCGCTGCTGACCTTCCTCTGCGCGCTCTACTCCTACTTCAAGATGCCTGCGGGGCCGACCCCGAAGGCCTTCGTCGCACTGCTGCTCGTCCTCGAGTCCGGCACCCTCGCGACCTTCGCCGTCCTCGATCTGCTGCTGTTCTTCCTCGCGTTCGAGATGGTGCTCATCCCGATGTACTTCCTCATCGCCCGCTGGGGCGGCGAGGGCAGGACGCAGGCCGCCTGGCGGTTCATCCTCTACACGCTGCTCGGTTCGGTCGTCATGCTGCTCGGCCTGCTCCTGATCGGGATCAAGGCGGGCACATTCGACATGGTGGCACTCGCCACTGACAACGGCCGGTCGCTGACCACATCCGTGCAGGTCATCGCGGTATTGGCGATCGGGATCGGGCTCGCGGTGAAGACCCCGATGTGGCCCCTGCACAGCTGGCTGCCCGACGCCCACACCGCCGCCCCGACCGTCGGCTCGGTCCTGCTGGCCGGCGTCATGCTGAAGATGGGTACGTACGGGTTCGTCCGGATCCTCCTTCCCATCGCGCCGGACGGTTTCCGCGACTTCGCGCCCTACCTCGCCGCCTTCGCCGTCGTCGGGATCATCTACGGATCCCTGGCCTGCCTGGCCCTCGCCAAGCAGGGCGCGAAGGGCGACCTCAAGCGCCTGATCGCCTACTCCTCCGTCGGCCACATGGGCTTCGTCCTGCTCGGCATCGCCACGATGACCCCGACCGGCGTGAACGGCGCCCTGTTCGCCAACATCGCCCACGGCCTCATCACCGGCCTGCTGTTCTTCCTGGTCGGCGCGTTGAAGGACCGCACAGGCAGCACCGACCTCGACGCCCTCGCCGAGCAGACCGGCGCCGCCCTGTACGGCAAGGCCCCGCGCCTCGGCGGCCTGCTCGCGTTCGCCGCCGTCGCCTCCCTCGGCCTGCCGGGCCTCGCCGGGTTCTGGGGCGAGATGCTGGCACTGTTCGGCGCGTTCGACCCCGCGGACGGCCTCAGCCGCCCGGCGTTCCTGACCTTCATGGCGATCGCGGCCTTCGGCACCCTCCTCACCGCCGCCTACCTCCTCGCCGTGGTCCGCCGCGTCTGCATGGGCGCCGTACCCCAGGACGCCCCGAAGCTCGCCGACGTCCACACGTACGAATTCGCGGCCTGGTCCCCGCTCGTCGCCCTCACCGTCGTAGCCGGCCTGTGGCCGAAGGCCCTCCTGGGGCTGACCGACCCGGCCGTGCAGCAGCTCCTTGCAGGAGGCACCCGATGAGCTCCCTGGCCGCAGTGGCCCAGCCGCTGGCCTCTTCGGCCCAGCCGCTCGCCGCGAACCTCGTCCAGTCCGTCGACTGGCTCGCCATCGCACCGCCCACCATCGCGGCGGTCGTGGGCCTCGTCGTCCTCGTCGCGGACCTGTTCGTCGGCGACGACAAGAAGGCGCTGCTCGGGTGGTCGTCGGTCGCGGGCCTGGCCGCCTCGACGCTCATGCTCCTGCCCCTTCTCGACGGCGACCGCGCCACGTTCTGCCTGACCGGCGACCCGGACGTGTGCAGCTATACGGCGGACCGCTTCACCCTCGTCCTCCAGCTCCTGGTCCTCGGGGGAGCGTTGCTGGTGGCCCTTCTGTCGGTCACCGCCCTCAAGGACGCCGACAAGGGACTCCCCGAAGGGGAGTACTGGTTCCTGCTGCTCTCCTCCGCGGCCGGCGCCGCGCTCCTGCCCGCCTCTCGCGACCTGGCGACCCTGATCGTCGCCCTGGAGGTCGCCTCGCTGCCCGCCTTCGCCCTCGTCGGCCTGCGCCAAGGCGACCGCAAGTCCTCCGAAGCGGCCCTGAAGTTCTTCCTGTCCTCGGTCACCGCGACGGCCGTCAGCCTTATGGGCGTCAGCTTCGTGTACGCCTCCACAGGCACCCTCTACCTCACCCAGATCGCCGACCGGATCCAGCACGTCGACGGCCAGCTCCACACCCTCGCCCAGACCGGCGTCGTCCTCACCCTCGTAGGCTTCGCCTTCAAGACGGCCGCCGTGCCCTTCCACTTCTGGGTCCCGGACACCTACGTGGGCGCCCCCCTCCCGATCGCCGCCTACCTGTCGGTCGTCGGCAAGGCGGTCGGCTTCTCCGGCCTGATCCTCGTCACGGTCGTCGCCCTCCCGTCGTACGCCGACGTCTGGGGCCCGGCACTGGCCGCGCTGGCCGCCCTCACGATGACCGTCGGCAACGTCGGCGCCCTGCGACAGCAGCCCACGCGCGCGTACAGCGCGGTACGCCTGCTCGCCTGGTCCTCCGTCGGCCAGGCCGGCTACCTCCTGGTGCCGATCGCAGCCGCCGCGTACTCCGACGACGCCGAACGCTCCATCGGCTCCACCGTCGCCTACGCCCTCATGTACGCCGCCGTGAACCTCGGCGCCTTCGCGGTGGCCGCACTGGTGGGCCGTACGAGAGCCCTCAACCGCCTCACCGACTACCGCGGCCTGTACGCCTCGAACCCGCTGGCCGCTCTTCTCCTGGCCTTCTTCCTGCTCTGCCTCGCCGGACTGCCGCCAGGCATCATCGGCCTCTTCGCGAAGGTCACCGTCTTCTCCGCGGCTGTCGACGCGGGCCTCGGCTGGCTCGCCGTGGTCATGGCCGTCAACGTGGTGATCGCGCTGTTCTACTACCTCCAGTGGACGGCGCTGCTGTTCCGCGCCCCCGAGGGCGAACCCGTACAGCACCGGATCCCCGCCCCGCTGACCGCCGCGATCGCACTGTCCGGTGTCCTCGGCATCGCCCTCTCCGGCGCGCCCCAGCTGGTCCTGCGCTTCGCCGACACCGGACTCTTCTGAACCCACGACCGGCGAACTTCCGAGCCCTCACCCGGACGGCGCACACCGGCCCCCGCACGCACAAGGGAACTAGCTGCTCCCGCCTGGCGTTGACCAGAACAGGAGGGTCCACTGGTGGTGACACCAGAAGGACCGCAGATCAGCAAGCAAAGGGTTCCCCTGCTGCACGACTTGGAGGGCGTACCGTGCACCGCCGGCACAACGGGCTCAGGACCGCAGTACTCCTCGGGGGACTGTCCGCACTCATCATCGTCATCGGCAGCTTCTTCGGCCGTATGGGGCTCGTCGTCGCGGTCCTGATCGCCGTGGGGACCAACGCGTACGCGTACTGGAACAGCGACAAACTGGCGCTACGCGCGATGCGCGCCCGTCCGGTCAGCGAGTTCGAGGCACCCGCGCTCTACCGCATGGTCCGCGAGCTCTCCACCCAGGCCCGCCAGCCCATGCCACGCCTGTACATCTCGCCGACGGAGGCACCGAACGCGTTCGCGACCGGCCGCAACCCGCGCAACGCCGCCGTGTGCTGTACCGAGGGCATCATGCGCATCCTCGACGAGCGCGAACTGCGCGGTGTCATCGGCCACGAGCTCAGCCACGTCTACAACCGCGACATCCTGATCTCGTCTGTCGCCGGCGCCCTCGCCTCCGTGATCATGTTCCTCGTCAACTTCGCCTGGCTGATCCCCATCGGCCGCTCCAACGACGACGACGGCCCCGGCATCCTCGGCATGCTGCTCATCATGATCCTGGGCCCGCTCGCCGCGAGCCTCATCCAGCTGGCCATCAGCCGCTCCCGGGAGTACGAGGCGGACGCGTCCGGCGCCCAACTCACCGGCGACCCCCTGGCCCTGGCCAGCGCGCTGCGCAAGCTGGAGACGGGCACCAAGCAGCTCCCGCTGCCCCCGGAGCCGCGTATCGAGACCGCGAGCCACATGATGATCGCTAACCCGTTCCGTCCGGGGCAGGGATTCTCGAAGATGTTCTCCACGCACCCGCCGATGGCGGAACGCATCGCACGCCTTGAGAAGATGGCAGGTCGCCACCAGTGAAAACCATCCTGAACGTCATATGGCTCGTCCTGAGCGGCTTCTGGCTGTTCCTCGGCTATCTGCTCGCCGGGGTACTGCTGTGCATCACGATCATCGGTATCCCGTTCGGCATCGCGGCCTTCCGTATCGGCGTCTACGCCCTGTGGCCCTTCGGGTACACGACGGTCGAACGCCGCGATGCGGGCGCCCCCTCCTGTGTCGGCAACGTCCTGTGGCTGGTCCTCGCGGGCTGGTGGCTGGCCCTGGCCCACATCGTCACCGGCATCGCCCTGTGCGTCACGATCATCGGTATCCCGTTCGGCATCGCCAACTTCAAGCTGATCCCGGTGTCGCTGCTCCCGCTGGGCCGCGAAATCGTCTCCACCGACCAGCCGTTCTCGTCGCGCTGGTAGGCCAGGGTTTTCCACAGCCCGGAGCTTGTCCACAGGTCCGCCCGACTGTCAGTGGCGACCTGCATCATGACCTCATGACCGCGAACGGGCCCGCCGAGCCCGGCATTCGCGCCCGCACAGTCTGACGGGACTCGGCGTACGTGCGGGGGAGGGCCGACACCCCTTCCCTCGCCGTACGCCGCCTACCGCGCAGCCATCCACCGTCGTACGCCGTACGCCAGCACACCCACCACCAGCACACCCGCGCCCACCGCCACCGAGACCCCCGGCAGCGCGAACGCCAGCACCACGCACCCGAGAAGCCCGACCACCGGCACCGCCCGGGCCGCGGGAGCCGAATCGAGCGTCCAGGCCGCGGCGTTGGCCACCGCGTAGTACGCCAGCACACCGAAGGAGGAGAACCCGATCGCGCCCCGCACGTCCACCGTGGCGGCGAGGACCGCGACGACCGCGCCCACGGCCAGTTCAGCCCGGTGCGGCACCTGGAAACGCGGATGCACGGCCGCCAGCGCGCCCGGCAGATGCCGGTCACGGGCCATGGCCAGCGTCGTCCGCGAAACCCCCAGGATCAGCGCGAGCAACGAACCCAGCGCGGCCACGGCGGCACCCACCCGCACCACCGGCGCCAACCCCGGCACGCCCGCGGCTCGTACGGCATCGGTCAGCGGGGCGCCGGCCTGCCCCAGACTCTCCGCACCCAGCACGGAAAGGACAGCCACCGCCACACACACGTACACGCCCAGCGCGATGCCGAGAGCGAGCGGGATCGCGCGCGGGATGGTGCGTGCGGGATCCCGTACCTCTTCCCCGAGGGTCGCGATCCGCGCGTACCCGGCGAACGCGAAGAACAACAGACCGGCGGCCTGGAGCACCCCGCCCAGGCCACCCGAGGCCTCACTGTCCAGTCGCCCGGCCTCGGACGCCCCCGAGCCCAGACACACGACCACCACGGATGCGAGGACCGCCAGCACGACCGCCACGATCGCCCGGGTCAACCAGGCGGACTTCTGGACACCGCCGTAGTTCACCGCGGTCAGCGCCACGACGGCCGCGACGGCCACGGCGTGCGCCTGATCCGGCCAGATGTACGCGCCCACGGTGAGCGCCATCGCCGCACAGGAGGCCGTCTTCCCGACCACGAACGACCAGCCCGCCAGATAACCCCAGAACGGACCGAGCCGCTCGCGCCCGTACACATACGTGCCGCCGGAGGCCGGATAGAGCGCGGCCAGCCGTGCCGAGGAGGTGGCGTTGCAGTAGGCGACCACGGCGGCCACCGCGAGCCCGAGCAGCAGCCCGGACCCGGCCGCGCGCGCGGCGGGCGCCAGGGCGGCGAAGATGCCCGCCCCGACCATCGAGCCCAGCCCGATGACCACGGCGTCTCCCACACCCAAGGTGCGTCGCAGCTCGGGGGCAGAGCTGGAAGGTGTCATGAGCCGCACCCTACTGATCGGTGCAACCGACCGGTGGCCTCGTGACGTCCTCCACATCAACACGGCACCAACAGTGCTGCCGCGGGTAGACGAAAATGCTCCACGCACAACCCGCCGGCGCACAGCCCGTCCGGACCGAGATCACATCTCCGGGACAGCGTGGGCACAGCGCGGAAGGGCAGGTTCAGGGCATGAGCATCATCGGTTGGATCATCCTGGGGCTTCTGGCCGGGGCCATCGCCAAGTTCCTGCTGCCGGGCCGCGACCCGGGCGGCTTCATCGGCACGACCGTCATCGGCATCACGGGCGCGTTCATCGGCGGCTGGATATCGGCCCGTTGGCTGGACCACCCGGTCACCAAAAACTTCTACGACGGAACCACCTGGGCGGCCGCCATCGGAGGCTCACTCGTCCTCCTGATCGGCTACCGCATCCTGTTCGGCAACTCGCGCAACTGAGCACACCCCCGAACCGCAGCCAGCAGGCGAGAAGGGTGGGCACCGGCCAGGTGCCCACCCTTCCTCGTGCGGAGTGGAGCCAGAGCGCACTCAGCGCCGCGTGAACGAACCGCGGACTACCGGTAGTTCACGAACTGAACGGCGAAGTCGAAGTCCTTGCCCTTGAGCAGGGCGATGACGGCCTGGAGGTCGTCACGGCTCTTGGAACTCACGCGCAGTTCGTCGCCCTGCACCTGGGCCTTCACGCCCTTGGGACCCTCGTCGCGAATGATCTTCGCCACCTTCTTCGCGTTGTCCTGGGAGATGCCCTCCTCGATCGACGCGAAGATCTTGTATTCCTTGCCGGACAGCTGCGGCTCACCGGCGTCCAGCGCCTTCAGCGAGATCCCGCGCTTGATCAGCTTGGACTGGAAGACGTCGAGGACAGCGTTCACCCGGTCCTCGGAGTTCGCCTCCATCAGGATCTTGTCACCGGACCACGAGATCGAGGCGCCCACGCCCTTGAAGTCGTAGCGCTGGGAGATCTCCTTGGCGGCCTGGTTGAGGGCGTTGTCGACCTCCTGCCGCTCGACCTTCGAGACGATGTCGAAACTGGAGTCGGCCATGTCCTGTGGCTCCTTGTATCGGGTGCGTGTCGGGCTGCGTATCGGCGTACGTGGGGGCTCGCCGAGCCCGGCGTAGACCCCGGGCCGCATCCGCACAAGCCTAGCCACCCCGCGCCCCCCGAGCGCTGATCAATCGGGTGGCGAAGCACCCCTCCCCATCGGGTATTGTTTACGTCGTTGCCACAGAGCACCGCCGAAAGACGGTTCGAAGGGCAGCAACCCAGGCGGTGTGCCCGAGCGGCCAAAGGGAGCAGACTGTAAATCTGCCGGCTCAGCCTTCCCAGGTTCGAATCCTGGCGCCGCCACACTGGGGAAGACCCCCTCCGAACTGCGGAAACGCAGAACGGAGGGGGTCTCTTCGTGTTCCGGGGTGTGTTCGGGGCGGCTGCCGAGGCGGTGACTTGTCTCTCATGCTGTCGTTCCGCGCAGAGAGGCCGGGCGCCTTCGGATGGGTTCATCCCACTACCCTGACGTGCTTCGCCCCCGACGGCCCCTGGACGCCTTCAGACACCCCCGATTGAGTACGCCGAACCCCGTCCGCCACCCGTCTGACGCGCACGTCACAAGCTCGTACGGGGCACACTGACCACATGTCCACCCGCCGCAGGAACTGTCCTGAATGCCGCCGCGAGATCGCCGTCGTCGCCGGTCGTTTCGCGCGCCACGACCCGCCCGGCGCCCGTGAGAACGGCGAGCTCACTTCCTGCCCCGGCTCCCGCAGCCAGGCCCAACTGGGCGCGGCCCAACCGTCGTTGGACGGCTATGTGGTTCCGGAGATCCCGGGCCAGATGCCCCTTTTCTGAAACGCGATCAGAGCCGCGCGCTCCGCACCGCGCTCCGAGCCGCACACCGCATCGCGGCCGACCCGGCTCCGCACCGCGTCCAAGCCCTGCCCGAACCGTTGCTCCTACACCCCAGCTCGCACATCCATGCGGGCCACCAGCCCGTCCCCGCCGAAGCGGTACACGTGCTCGACCGTCTCAACCGCCCAGTGATCGACGCCGGCGTCGTCCCGCATCCCTTGCCGCACGGTCGCCACCACCGCCTCGCCGTCTCCGTCCCCGTCGAGCCGCAGCCCTTCCAGGCGTACGAGGGGATGTCCGGCCGCGAACTGCCGTGCCCAGTACGCCCGTACCGCCGCGCGCCCGTGCAGTCGGGTTCCTTCCAGGACGTTCGGCCAGTCCACGTCCGGGGTCAGACAGTGCGGTACGAAGGCGTCCCGGTCGTCGGTGGAGAAGACCTCGTACATCTGCCGCAGCAGTTCCTCACGCGCGGCCGGTACCCCCTCGGCACTCACCTCAGTTCCCGGCCACGGCCTTCACCGCCACCGACACCGGAGTCGACCCGCCGACCAGCTCCAGGGTCAGGCCGGCCGTCGCCGGGGTGTCCAGCAACTCCGCCACCACGGCGGCCACGTCGTCGCGCGTGACCGGACCACGACCCGTGTGCGCCTCCAGGCGTACGAGTCCGGTGCCGGCGTCGTTCGTCAGCGCGCCGGGCCGCAGGATCGTCCAGTCCAGGGCGTCCTGGCCGCGGACGTACTCGTCGGCCTCGCCCTTGGCGCGCTGGTAGACGTCGAAGATGTCGTCGCCCTGGTGCTTCGGATCGGCGCCCATCGACGACACGACCACATGCCGCCGTACGCCGGCCCGGACCGCCGCCTTCGCGAACAGCACCGCCGCGCCCTTGTCCACCGTGTCCTTGCGGGCCGCGCCGCTGCCCGGACCCGCGCCCGCCGCGAAGACCGCCGCGTCGGCGCCCTGAAGATGGGCCGCGACTTCCTCGACCGAGGCCGACTCCAGATCCAGGAGCACCGGTTCGGCACCGGCCTCCCGCAGGTCGTCGCCCTGCTCGGCTTTGCGGATGATTCCCGCGACCTCGTGCCCGCGCGCGGCGAGCAGCCGCTCCAGCCGCAACGCGATCTGACCATGACCACCAGCGATGACAATGCGCATGCCTTCGACCGTACGCCCGGACGACCGCATCCGCCGCACGACTTGAGCCACGTCTCAGAGGGCGCGACCAGGCCACCGGGCAACGGGAGCGGCGCCCCCGAGCGCGAATGCAAGAGCCACGCGCCCCCGCGCTCAGGTCCTGATCACGCACCCCCGGCGCGCAAAATCATCCCCATCATCCGCACTCCCTGGCGCCGAAACCTCACCACACGCCCCACGCACTCACCACGCCGATGCGCGCCCCACGCTCCACCCCACCTCACCCACCCCACCCCGTCACGACAACTTCCCCCGCCCCTGCCGCGGCAGCCCCAACTCCACAGCCACCGCCGAGTCGCAGAACTCCCGCACCGCGCTCGTCCGGGCCACCACACGCCCCCGGTGCACGACGATCCGGCTGTACGCGAGCGACAGCGCCCCCGCCAGCCGATCCCCGCGCACCGCCAGCAACTCGGCCGGAAATCCCGCCTCCACGCGCACCTCGGGCAACCCCAGCACGGCCCGCGCGGAGGCGCTCACCGCGTCGTAGGCGTCCTCGGGGCGCAGGCCGTAGCGCGAGGCCAGCAGATAGGCCGCCTCCAGCGGGTCTCCGCGTCCCACCGGGTTCGACACGTCCCGTAGCGCGCCGCTGCCGGCTGCCACCCGTACCCCGGCCGCCCGCAGCAGCCGTACCGGAGCCGTGCCGCGCCGCTCCACGCCCCCGCAGCCGCCCTGCGGCAGGCAGACCACGGTCACCCCGGCCGCGGCGAGCTGGTCGGCGGTGCGGGAGGCGATCTCCGTGGGCAGCCGGCCCAGCGAGCCGCACGGGCCCAGGGTCACTCCGGGGCGCAGTCCGCCGGCCATCGCCGCGAGCCGGGCGAGCCGGGCCGGGTCCGCGGCGTCGGTGTGCAGATCGACCGGGCAGCCGTGCTCGGCGGCGACGTCCAGCACCGCCTGCACATAGCCCGTCGGATCGGGGTCGAGGTCGGGGCAGCCGCCGATCACCGAGGCGCCCATCTTCACGGCGTCCCGCAGCATCGCGAGCCCCTCCGCCCCGGCCGCCCCGGTCAGTACCCGGGGCATGGCCACCGTGGTCAGCTCGGTGAGCCCACGCAGCGACCGCCGTGCCTGGAGTACGGCGGCCAGTGCGCCCAATCCCTGGACGTCGCCCACGCGTACGTGTGCCCGCAGCGCGGTGGCCCCGTGTCCGAGCTGGAGCAGTGCCGTCTCCGTCGCCCGGCGCTGGACGTCCTGGGGGTCGTAGGAGACCGGGCCGCCCTCGTCGGCCGACAGTGCCGTGTCGCCGTGGATGTGCGGTTCGACCGGTGCCGGAAGCAGCAGATAGCCGCCGAGGTCCACCCGTGCGCCGCACGCGCGCGTGCCCTCCGCCGCCAGACTGCCCGCCGTGCCGACCGCCTCGATGCGCCCGCCGCCCAGCCGTACGTCCACGGTCCGGCCGTCCGTCAGCCGTGCCCCGCACAGCAGGAGTGAGGTGGTGTCGGCCGGGCCCGGGGAGGACGACGAGTGAGGTGGCTGCGGCTGACTGTCGGGCATCGCACTCCAGGGGCTCAAGGCTCGTGGCTGGGGGCTGCGCACGAGGGACGCAAGATCACGCAGAGTGAGTCGAGCCTAGGGTGGTGATCCGCTCGCGGCGGGGAGGAGCGCAATAGTCGTACCGGTGCGGTTCGTCGTACGAGAGAGGCAGCAGGGGCCGGTGGGAGAAGCACCGGACAGACCACCTGACAGACCACCTGACAGACCGCTGGACAGGCCTCCGATGGAGCCTCCTGACGGGCCGCGGACGGGGCCCGGAAACGGATTTGGGTGAACGGCTGCCGAGCGTGTAATGTCTTCATCGCTCGCCCCAATAGCTCAGTCGGTAGAGCGTCTCCATGGTAAGGAGAAGGTCTACGGTTCGATTCCGTATTGGGGCTCTGGTGTGAGAGGTTCCCGCCGCAAGGTGGGAACTGATCGCATCACAGCGGTGTAGCTCAGTCGGTAGAGCAAGCGGCTCATAATCGCTGTGTCACCGGTTCAAGTCCGGTCACCGCTACTGACAGTAGCCGATTGTGGGGTCGGTCCTTCGATCGGCTACTCTTCTTTGCGTTAAATCAGTCCTATCCGTTCGTCAAGGAGCACTCCTGTGGCTGCCACCGACGTCCGCCCGAAGATCACGCTGGCCTGCGTGGAGTGCAAGGAGCGGAACTACATCACCAAGAAGAACCGGCGTAACAACCCGGACCGACTGGAGATGAAGAAGCACTGCCCGCGTTGCAACGCGCACACCGCGCACCGCGAAACGCGATAAATCAGGCTCGTACGCGAGGCCGTCCCCTGTACTCCAGGGGGCGGCCTCGCGTCGTTCATGAGCCGATACCGGCCAGTACCAGCGATCAGCCAGTACCAGCGATCAGGAGGTGCCGAGCCCATGGCGCTCGACCAGTCCTTCGTGGGGCGGACCTACCCGCCCACCGACCCCTATGAGGTGGGCCGGGAGAAGATCCGCGAGTTCGCGGAGGCCGTGGGGGACGCCAACCCGGCGTACACCGACCCGGACGCCGCCAAGGCGCTCGGTCACCCCGATGTGATCGCCCCGCCGACCTTCGTCTTCGCGATCACCTTCAAGGCCGCCGGGCAGGTCGTCGCGGACCCGCAACTGGGTCTGGACTACAGCCGTGTGGTGCACGGCGACCAGAAGTTCGCCTACACCCGCCCCGTCCGCGCGGGCGACCGCCTCACGGTCACCTCGACCATCGAGGCGATCAAGTCCCTCGCGGGCAACGACATCGTGGACATCCGCGGCGAGGTCCACGACGAGGCCGGCGATCACGTGGTGACGGCACTGACGAAGCTGGTCGCGCGCGCGGCAGAGGGGGCGTGAGAAAGAACATGACGGCGAAGATCGCTTACGACGACGTCGAGATCGGCACCGAACTGCCGACCCAGACCTTTCCCGTGACCCGCGCCACCCTCGTCCAGTACGCGGGAGCCTCGGGGGACTTCAACCCGATCCACTGGAACGAGAAGTTCGCCAAGGAGGTCGGGCTGCCGGACGTCATCGCGCACGGCATGTTCACCATGGCCGAGGCGATCCGTGTGGTGACCGACTGGGTCGGCGACCCGGGGGCCGTCGCCGAGTACGGCGTCCGTTTCACCAAGCCCGTCGTCGTCCCGAACGACGACCAGGGCGCCGTCATCGAGGTCAGCGGCAAGGTCGCCGCCAAGCTCGACGACAACACGGTCCGCGTGGACCTCACGGCGACCAGCGCCGGTCAGAAGGTGCTGGGCATGTCCCGAGCGGTCGTACGCCTGGCCTGACCTGCGGGTGAAGCAGGGGGCGCTCTCCATGGCGGGGCGCCCCTTACCTGTGCCTTTACCTTGTCCCCATTCCCGGTTCCGCACCGACCCCGCCGCACCCCTTGCAAAGTTAGTGATTGAGTACTAACTTCGTCTCATGGTCAGGATGAGCGCGGAGGAGCGGCGCGAGAGCGTCATCCGTGCGGCGACGAGCGAGTTCGCCCGCGGCGGGTACCACGGCACGTCGACCGAGGCGATCGCCAAGCGGGTCGGCGTCTCGCAGCCGTATCTCTTCCGGCTCTTCCCGAGCAAGAAGGCGATCTTCCTCGCCGCGTCGGCGCGGTGCATGGAGGACACCATCCGCACCTTCGCGGAGGCCTCCGAGGGCCTTCAGGGTGAGGAAGCGCTGCATGCCATGGCGAACGCGTACACCAAGGTCATCGCGGAGCATCCCGAGCGGCTGCTGATGCAGATGCAGACGTACGTCGCCGTGGGCGCCGCCGAGGAGGAGGGCGACCACGAGTTCGGGGTGGCGGTGCGGGACGGCTGGATGCGGCTGTGGGACACGGTCCATCTGCCGCTGGGCGCCGACGCCAACGAGACCACGGTCTTCCTGGCGTTCGGGATGCTCATCAACTGCCTGGTCGCGATGGGGTTCCCGCCCGAGCATCGGGTGTGGGAGGGGATGTATCCGTCGGCGCGGCTCAAGGGCCGACTGGAGAAGTGAGCGGGATGGGCGTCGTAGGCGCCTTTTCATGAGCGCAAAAGTTAGTGATCAATAACTATCTACAAGGCTCTGGGGGAGCGATGTCACAGCAAGCCGTACAACACGAGACCTCACGCGGGGGAGCCGTCTGGGCTCTCGTCATCACCAGCGTCGCCGGATTCATGGCGGCCCTCGACAACCTCGTCGTCACCACCGCGCTGCCCTCCATCCGCGAGGACCTCGGCGGCGGACTGCACGACCTGGAGTGGACGGTCAGCGCCTACACGCTCACCTTCGCGGTCCTGCTGATGTTCGGCGCGGCCCTGGGTGACCGCTTCGGCCGTCGCAGGCTCTTCCTCGTCGGACTGACGGTCTTCACGGGGGCGTCCGCCGCCGCGGCGCTGGCCCCCGGCATCGACAGCCTGATCGCGGCCCGCGCGGTGCAGGGCGTGGGCGCGGCCATCATGATGCCGCTCACCCTCACCCTGCTCACGGCAGCCGTCCCCGCGGCCAAGCGCGGGTTGGCGTACGGCATCTGGGGTGCCGTCAACGGGCTCGCGGTGGCCTCCGGACCGCTGATCGGCGGCAGCCTCACCGAGCACATCTCCTGGCAGTGGATCTTCTGGCTGAACGTTCCGCTCGGCGTGGCCCTGCTGCCCCTCGCCCGTCTGCGCCTCGCGGAGTCCTACGGCACCGGCGCGCCCCTCGACATCCCCGGCACCCTGCTCGCCAGCGGCGGCCTCTTCGGCATCGTCTACGGCCTGGTGCGCGGTCCGGCGGACGGCTGGACGGACAACCTGGTCCTGACGTCCCTGTTCGCCGGGGCGGCTCTCCTTGTCGGCTTCGTCATCTACAGCACCCGTGCCAAGAACCCGATGCTGCCGATGCGGCTGTTCCGTTCCCGTGCCTTCGCCGGGATCAACGCGGCCAGCCTGCTGATGTTCCTCGGCATGTTCGGCTCGATCTTCCTGCTCAGCCAGTACATGCAGGGTGTGCTCGGCTACTCGCCCACCGAGGCGGGGCTGCGGATGCTGCCGTGGACCGGTATGCCGATGCTGGTCGCCCCGGTCGCGGGCATCCTCTCGGACCGCATCGGTGGCCGTCCGGTCGTCGCGGCGGGCCTCTTCTTCCAGGCGGCGGGCCTCGCCTACCTGGCCTCCGTCATCACGGTGGACGCCTCCTACTCCGTCCAGCTGCCCGGTCTGATCATCAGCGGCATCGGCATGGGGCTCTTCTTCGCCCCCGCCTCCAACCTGGTCATGTCCAGTGTCCGGGGGTCCGAGCAGGGCATCGCGTCCGGTGCGAACAACGCCCTCCGTGAGGTCGGTGGCGCGCTCGGTATCGCGATCATGGGCTCCATCTTCTCGGCGCAGGGCGGTTACGAGACGGGCCAGACCTTCGTGGACGGCCTCCAGCCCGCGCTCGTGACCGGTGCGGCGGTGGTCGCCCTCGCGGGAGTCGCGGCCCTTGTGATCCCGTCGAGGCGTTCCGTGAGTCTCGCGGTGCGTACGCCTTCGCAGGAGCCGGCCCCGACACTGGAGAGCGTGTCCGGCTGACCCCACCCCCTGAGACGGCTCCGCCTGCGAGGGCGGGGCCGTCCCGCATGTGCGCCGGCGCCGTGGCGGACCCCGGACGACTTTCGCCCCCGCCGCCCCTACCCGTTCCCATCCTCCAGGGGCTGCCGCCCCTTCGACCCCGCCTCCCAGGGGGCTCCGCCCCCTGGACCCCCGACGGCCCTGAAGGGGCCTTGTCCTCAAACGCCGGACGGGCTGAGATGCCTGGACCGGCGTATAGAGGCGCGGCCCCTGGCGGGTGGGTGGGGGATCGGGATGGGAAGACTTCTGCCTCGGACGCTGGAGGGGCTGAGATTGCCTGGGCCCGCGTTGAGGGGCGCGGCCCCTGGCGGGTGGGTGGGGGATCGGGATGGGAAGACTTCGGCCTCGGACGCTGGACGGGCTGGGATTGCCTGGACCGGCGTATAGAGGCGCGGCCCCCGGCGGGTGGGTGGGGGATCGGGACGGGAATACCTCGGCCCCGGACGCTGGACGGGCCGAAGGACAGCTGGCCGGCGTCGAGGGGCGCGGCCCCCTGCCCGGGTGGGCGTGGGATCGGGACGGCAAGACCTCGGCCTCAAACTCCGGGCGGGCTGAGATCGCGCGGACCGGCGTTGAAGGCGCCCTGGCCCCCGCTGCCGCCCTATCCCCAGGTGGGACGCACCCGCACCGGCGCAACGGCGAGCAGGGGACGTATCGGGGGGTGTCCGCCCGCAGTGTCGGGCGTCCGACCGACAGCACAGCCCAGGCGAAACAGTTGCGCCCGACCGAGGACGGACACCCCCCGGTGCGGCACCGACTCACGACGAACCGTGGTGCGCGACGCGAGCCCCCACCCGACCCGCGCGGGCCGCCGCAGGCATCCACCCCACCACCGTCAGAGACGTCTCGTACCCTTGAGCCCGTGCAGGAACGACACGACGCCCCCCTCGCCCCGCTGACCACCTTCCGCCTGGGCGGCCCCGCCACCCGCCTGGTCACCGCGACCACGGACGCCGAGGTGATCGCAGCCGTCCGCGAGGCCGACGACAGCGGCACCCCCCTCCTGCTCATCGGCGGCGGCTCGAACCTCGTCATCGGCGACAAGGGATTCGACGGCACCGCACTCGTGATCGCCACCAAGGGCGTAGAGCTCGACGGCACCCGCCTGGAACTCGCCGCCGGCGAGGTCTGGACCGACGCCGTCGCCCGCACCGTCGCCGCCGGACTCGCCGGCGTCGAATGCCTCGCCGGCATCCCCGGCTCCGCGGGCGCCACCCCCATCCAGAACGTCGGCGCCTACGGCCAGGAGGTCTCCTCCACGATCACCGAGGTGATCGCCTACGACCGCCGAACCCACGAAACGGTCACCATCCCCAACGCCGACTGCGCCTTCTCCTACCGCCACAGCCGTTTCAAGGCCGACCCCGAGCGCTACGTCGTCCTCCGCGTCCGCTTCGAGCTGGAAGACGCCGACGGCCTCTCCGCGCCCCTCAAGTATGCCGAGACCGCCCGCGCCCTCGGCGTGGAACCCGGCGACCGCGTCCCCCTCGCCGCCGCCCGCGAGGCCGTACTGAAGCTGCGTTCCGGCAAGGGCATGGTCCTGGACCCCGAGGACCACGACACCTGGTCGGCGGGCTCCTTCTTCACCAACCCGATCCTCACCGACGAGCAGTTCACCGCGTTCCACGCGCGCGTGAAGGCCCACCTCGGCGAGGACACCACGCCCCCCGCCTACCCGGCGGGCGAGGGCCACACCAAGACCTCCGCGGCCTGGCTCATCGACAAGGCGGGCTTCACCAAGGGCTACGGCACCGGCCGCGCCCGTATCTCCACCAAGCACACCCTCGCCCTCACCAACCGTGGCGAGGCCACCACCGAGGACCTCCTCGACCTCGCCCGCGAGGTCGTCGCCGGTGTCCGCGAGACCTTCGGCATCACGCTGGTCAACGAGCCGGTGACGGTCGGCGTCAGCCTGTAGTCCGGTCCCGGGTCCCGAATTTCCGTTGCGGAGCAGGCCACCCGACCCCGACCCTCGTCCCATGAGGAACCCCGTATGCAGCTGAGGCTGCGTCAGTTCAGGCCCAGGACCGGGCCGCACGAGCACCGTGTCGTCCAGCCCCGGCAACCGCTGCGCCATACCTCGCTGAGCGCTCCCGATCCCATCGGCCTGCTGCTCGGCGACCACGACGGCCTCAACCGGCTGGCCGGACTGTTCTCCTTCGCCGCCTACTCCCGCCACACGATCGTCCATGTCCCCCTGCGTGACGGAGTCCCGGCCGACGAGGGATGGGGTGAGCGGGTCGACCTCGTCCTGGCCCACCACAGTCTCGGCATGCGCGCCAGCCAGTGGCCCGAGCTGCGCCGGAAGCTCACTCACGGCACCCCCTTGACCGTACGCACCGATGAGGCCCGCACCGTGCGGGACGCGGAGTCCTGGCGGGCTCGCCAGTCGTACGCGAACGCGAGGGAGGACCTGCGGCACACCACCCACGCCCGGACGTTCTTCCTGTTCGGCACCAGGGACGTCTTCGCCCAGACGGCCACCGAGTTCGCCTACGCGGCCGGCTGGGGGCCGCGACAGAAGCGGGTCGCCGAGGGGCACATGGCGTTCATGACGGCCTTCACCCTGGCCGAGCCGCCCAACAGCGGCGGGCACCCCCTGGAAGTGGACATCTGCTACAAGGCGTATCCGCCCTACGCCCACTTCAAGCGGCCGGGCGAGTGAGCCATTCGTCCACCCCGGCCAGCAGCTGCGCCTTGACGCCCTCCGGCGCCGCCGAGGCTCGCAGCGACTGCCGCGCCAGCTCCGCCAACTCCTGGTCCGTGAAGCCGTGGTGCTGGCGGGCGAGCTCGTACTGGGCGGCCAGCCGTGATCCGAAGAGCAGCGGGTCGTCGGCGCCGAGCGCCATCGGGACGCCCGCCTCGAACAACGTCCGCAGCGGCACGTCCTCCGGCTTCTCGTACACGCCCAGCGCCACGTTCGACGCCGGGCACACCTCACACGTGATTCCCCGGTCGGCGAGCCGCTTCAGCAGCCGGGGGTCCTCCGCGGCCCGTACCCCGTGCCCGATCCGGTGCGCGTCCAGGTCGTCGAGACAGTCCCGCACCGAGGACGGCCCGGTCAGCTCCCCGCCGTGCGGCGCCGACAGCAGCCCGCCCTCCCGCGCGATGGCGAACGCCCGGTCGAAGTCCCGGGCCATGCCCCGCCGCTCGTCGTTGGACAGCCCGAACCCGACGACCCCCCGGTCCGCGTACCGCACGGCGAGCCGCGCCAGTGTCCGCGCGTCCAGCGGATGCTTCATCCGGTTCGCCGCCACCAGCACCCGCATCCCGAGCCCGGTCTCCCGCGAGGTCGTCTCCACGGCATCGAGGATGATCTCCAGCGCAGGGATCAGACCGCCCAGACGGGGGGCGTACGACGTCGGGTCGACCTGGATCTCCAGCCACCGCGAGCCGTCGCGCACATCCTCCTCCGCGGCCTCCCGCACCAGCCGCTGGATGTCCTCGGGCCGCCTCAGACACGACCGCGCGGCGTCGTACAGCCGCTGGAACCGGAACCAGCCCCGCTCGTCCGTGGCCCGCAGCCTCGGCGGCTCCCCGCTGGTCAGCGCCTCGGTCAGGGCGTCGGGCAGCCGTACGCCGTACTTGTCGGCCAGTTCCAGAACCGTCCCCGGGCGCATCGACCCGGTGAAGTGCAGGTGCAGATGGGCTTTCGGCAGCTCAGAGACATCACGTACACGCTCCATTCCAGGATCCTGCCGTACGTCACTGCCGTCCCGGTAGCGCTTTCCCCGAACGTGGTCTTGCTCGCACGCAAACACGAAGCGGGCCGCCTCCCGAAGGAGACGGCCCGCGCGACACACAGGGTCAGTCCGTGGCCTCGGCCAGCAGCTTCTGGATCCGCGAGACACCCTCGACGAGGTCCTCGTCACCCAGCGCGTACGACAGCCGCAGATAGCCCGGCGTGCCGAACGCCTCGCCCGGGACGACCGCGACCTCGGCCTCCTCCAGGATCAGCGCGGCCAGCTCGACCGTGTCCTGCGGGCGCTTGCCGCGGATCTCCTTGCCGAGCAGGCCCTTGACCGACGGGTACGCGTAGAACGCGCCCTCGGGCTCCGGGCAGAGCACGCCGTCGATCTCGTTGAGCATCCGCACGATGGTCTTGCGGCGCCGGTCGAAGGCCTCCTTCATCTTCTCCACGGCCGACAGGTCACCGGAGACCGCGGCCAGCGCGGCCACCTGGGCCACGTTGGAGACGTTGGACGTGGCGTGCGACTGGAGGTTCGTCGCGGCCTTGACCACGTCCTTCGGGCCGATGACCCAGCCCACGCGCCAGCCGGTCATCGCGTACGTCTTCGCGACACCGTTGACCACGATGGTCTTGTCGGCCAGCTCGGGGACGACCACCGGCAGGGAGTGGAACTCCGCGTCCCCGTACACCAGGTGCTCGTAGATCTCGTCGGTCAGGACCCACAGGCCCTTCTCGAGAGCCCAGCGGCCGATCTCCTCGATCTGCGCGCGGGTGTAGACGGCGCCGGTCGGGTTGGAGGGGGAGACGAAGAGCAGGACCTTGGTGTTCTCCGTGCGGGCCGCCTCCAGCTGCTCCACGGTGACGCGGTAGCCGGTGGTCTCGTCCGCGACGACGTCGACCGGGACACCGCCGGCCAGGCGGATCGACTCCGGGTACGTCGTCCAGTACGGGGCCGGGACGATGACCTCGTCGCCCGGGTCGAGGATCGCGGCGAAGGCCTCGTAGATGGCCTGCTTGCCGCCGTTGGTGACGAGGACCTGGCTCGCCTCGACCTCGTAGCCGGAGTCGCGCAGCGTCTTCGCGGCGATCGCGGCCTTCAGCTCGGGCAGACCACCGGCCGGCGTGTAGCGGTGGTACTTCGGGTTCGAGCAGGCCTCGATGGCGGCCTGGACGATGTAGTCCGGGGTCGGGAAGTCGGGCTCACCGGCGCCGAAGCCGATCACCGGACGCCCGGCGGCCTTGAGGGCCTTGGCCTTGGCGTCCACGGCGAGGGTGGCGGACTCGGAGATCGCGCCGACTCGGGCGGAGACCCGGCGCTCGGTGGGAGGGGTTGCAGCGCTCATGGGGCCCATCGTTCCAGACCGGAAACGCCACCGGCACACGGGTTTCACAGACTGAACAGCGGCTGAACATCCGTCCGGATCCGCGCTGTGGCCTGGGTGATCTTCGGCTGCCACCCGGCCGGCCCCAGGACGATCTTCGGTTCACAAGGCCCCTACGGGCGCTTTCTGTTCGACGGAGGGCTTCGAAGCACGTACACTCTCACCTCGTTGGCCTCACAGCGGCCGCACTCATCCGGTGCACACCGAGCACCCGGGCGAATGCGGTACGTTTGGGGAGAACCACAAAGGGTCGTAGCTCAATTGGTAGAGCACCGGTCTCCAAAACCGGCGGTTGGGGGTTCAAGTCCCTCCGGCCCTGCTACACACACCGCCAGGATGTGTGCGCATGTACGTACAGGTAATGCATCGCCGTGCGGCTCAGACCGGGCGCGGCACGGCCACGACCCGGGAACAGGTGAGGACGAATGGCGGACGCCGTGGGCTCCATCGATACGCCTGATGCCCAGGATGAGGCACCGTCGAAGAAGGCCCGCAAGGGTGGCAAGCGTGCCAAGAAGGGCCCGCTGAAGCGCCTCGCGCTCTTCTACCGGCAGATCGTCGCCGAACTTCGCAAGGTCGTCTGGCCGTCGCGCAGTCAGCTGACGACCTACACGACCGTGGTGATCGTCTTCGTGGTCGTCATGATCGGCCTGGTCACCGTGATTGACTATGGACTGGCCCACGCTGCCAAGTACGTCTTCGGCTGAGCGAAATCGCGAAGGGCGCCGTGGTTACCGGCGCCCCTTTCGCATGTTCCACCCCTATGTATCCAGGAAGAAGCAGCCACCGTGTCTGACCAGAACCTGAACGACGCCATCGAGCCGGACGAGTCCGTGGAGGACGAGCTCGACATCATCGAAGGCGCGGACGAGGACCTGGACGAGGTCGAGGCTGCCGACGCCGAGGCCGGCGAGCCCGCCGAGGAAGCCGCTCTCCACGTCGAGGACGAGGACGCCGAGGACGAGTCCGGCGGCGACGTCGAGGCCGTCGAGGACGAGGAAGCCGACGCCGAGGAGGAGCCGGCCGAGCCGGTCGACCCCGTCGTCGCCCTGCGCGAGGAACTGCGCACCCTCCCCGGCGAGTGGTACGTCATCCACACCTACGCCGGTTACGAGAACCGCGTGAAGACCAACCTCGAGCAGCGTGCCGTCTCGCTGAACGTCGAGGACTTCATCTTCCAGGCCGAGGTGCCGCAGGAAGAGGTCGCCCAGATCAAGAACGGCGAGCGCAAGACGATCCGTCAGAACAAGCTCCCCGGCTACGTGCTGGTGCGCATGGACCTGACGAACGAGTCCTGGGGCGTCGTCCGCAACACGCCCGGCGTCACCGGCTTCGTGGGCAACGCCTACGACCCGTACCCGCTGACCCTGGACGAGATCGTCAAGATGCTCGCCCCGGAGGCCGAGGAGAAGGCCGCCCGTGAGGCCGCCGAGGCCGAGGGCAAGCCGGCTCCGCAGCGCAAGGTCGAGGTCCAGGTGCTGGACTTCGAGGTCGGCGACTCGGTCACCGTCACCGACGGCCCGTTCGCCACGCTGCAGGCCACGATCAACGAGATCAACGCCGACTCGAAGAAGGTCAAGGGCCTCGTCGAGATCTTCGGCCGCGAGACGCCGGTCGAGCTTTCGTTCGACCAGATCCAGAAGAACTGAGGTTCTTCGGACCGCACGCTTCCGACCAGGTCAGACGGGCTGTCAAAGCTTGTCTGACCTGCTCGGTTTTTAGCCGCACACCTATACCCGTTATCGTTGTGCGGTATGCCTGCATCCGGGACGCGACCCGGGCGTGGGCACACCTCGATTGAAAGGACCCGGAGAGTAATGCCTCCCAAGAAGAAGAAGGTCACGGGGCTCATCAAGCTCCAGATCCAGGCCGGTGCCGCCAACCCGGCTCCGCCGGTCGGCCCCGCGCTGGGTCAGCACGGCGTCAACATCATGGAGTTCTGCAAGGCGTACAACGCCGCGACCGAGTCGCAGCGTGGCTGGGTGATCCCGGTGGAGATCACGGTCTACGAGGACCGTTCCTTCACCTTCGTCACCAAGACGCCGCCGGCCGCCAAGATGATCCTCAAGGCCGCGGGCATCGAGAAGGGCTCCGGCGAGCCGCACAAGACCAAGGTCGCCAAGATCACCGAGGCGCAGGTCCGCGAGATCGCCACGACCAAGCTCCCCGACCTCAACGCCAACGACCTGGACGCCGCCGCGAAGATCATCGCCGGTACCGCGCGTTCCATGGGCGTCGTCGTCGAGGGCTGAGCCCCACCACCCGTACACCAGCAGAAGTGGAAGGGCCGGCTCGGCCCCGACCACGACTCCTAAGAATCACCAGGAGAAGCAGTGAGCAAGCGCAGCAAGGCTCTCAAGGCTGCGGACGCCAAGATCGACCGGGAGAAGCTCTACGCCCCGCTCGAGGCCGTCCGTCTCGCCAAGGAGACCTCCACGACCAAGTTCGACGGCACCGTCGAGGTCGCCTTCCGTCTGGGTGTAGACCCGCGCAAGGCCGACCAGATGGTCCGTGGCACCGTGAACCTTCCGCACGGCACCGGTAAGACCGCCCGGGTCCTGGTCTTCGCGACCGGTGACCGTGCTGCGGCCGCGGAAGCCGCGGGCGCCGACATCGTCGGCTCCGACGAACTGATCGCCGAGATCGCGGCGGGCAACCGCCTCAACGAGTTCGACGCCGTCGTCGCCACCCCGGACCTCATGGGCAAGGTCGGCCGCCTCGGCCGTGTGCTCGGTCCGCGTGGCCTGATGCCGAACCCGAAGACCGGCACTGTGACCCCGGACGTGGCCAAGGCCGTGACCGAGATCAAGGGCGGCAAGATCGAGTTCCGCGTCGACAAGCACTCGAACCTGCACTTCATCATCGGCAAGACGTCCTTCGAGGACACCAAGCTGGTGGAGAACTACGGCGCCGCGCTGGAGGAGATCCTCCGTCTGAAGCCGTCCGCCGCCAAGGGCCGCTACATCAAGAAGGCCGCGGTCAGCACCACCATGGGCCCGGGCATCCAGCTCGACCCGAACCGCACCCGCAACCTCCTCGTCGAGGAGGACCCGGCCGCGGTCTGAGCCTGAGCGCTCACCGAAGTCAGGTCACGGGCCCCGCAACCTTCACGGTGCGGGGCCCGTCCCCATTTCCGGGTACGTGTAGTCAGTGCCCCGCGCTAACGTGCGGGCACAGCACACCGCATGGGGGTGGGGACGAATGAAGAGCACGAGCGTGCGCCGGATGGCCCTGGCGATCGCGGCGGCGACCGCGCTGACCGGTCTGGCGGCCTGTACGTCCGACGGGGACCCGGGGGGCACCGGCAAGGACGACAAGTCGGCGTCGTCCGGCAAGGGTCCGAGCGGTCTGAGCCCCGTGGCGGCCCTGCGGTCGGCGGAGAAGTCCACCGACGCCGCCGACTCCGCCAAGGTCGAGTCCACGACCACCATGGGCACGATGATGTCCATGACCGCCGACGGCGCCCTCGGCTGGGGCGACGGCGTCACCGGCACCATGACCATCGAGTACACCGGCGGCACCATGGCCGACACCATGCGTCAGTTGGGCACCACGTCGATGGAGGCCCGCTATCTGTCCGACGCCTACTACGCGCGGATGGGCGACAAGTTCGCCGAGCAGGCCGGCGGCAAGCACTGGATCCGGTACGACTACGACGACCTCGCGGACCTCGGGGGCGGTTCCGGCGCGTACCTCAAGGACCAGATGCAGAACACCACCCCCAACCAGTCGGTGAAGCTGCTGCTGGCCTCCGGGGACGTGAAGAAGGTCGGCGAGGAGAAGGTCCGCGGCCAGGACACCACGCACTACTCGGGCTCCGTCGACGTCGCCGACCTCGCCGGCAAGAACTCCAGCCTCAGCGCGAGCCAGCTCGCCGACCTGAAGAAACAGCTCGAACAGGCCGGTGTGACCACCCAGCAGGTCGACATCTGGGTCAACGACCAGGACCTGCTGGTCAAGAAGGTGGAGAAGGGCCGCATGGCCACCGGTGAGCTGACCCAGACCGCGTACTACAGCGACTACGGAGTGAAGGTCTCCGCGACGAAGCCCCCGGCGAGCGACACCCAGGACTTCAAGGAACTGCTGGAGAAGCAGGGCGGCACCGTGGCGGGCACCACCTCCTGAGTCACACGGAATTCACGGGGCCACTTCCGTACCGATCGGTTAGGCTCGCGGCTCTGCTGTGAATCGTCCATGTGTTCCTTGGGGGGAATCGATGGGATCTTCTGTACGACATTCCGCGCGCCGTCGGACGCTCGGTGCCGGCCTCGCCGCCGTGGCCCTCGCCGCGGGGGCGGTGAGTTGTTCCAAGGGGGCGTCCGAGGAGTCCCCGAAGATGACCCCGGCCGCGGCCGTCGCCAAGGCCGCGAAGAACGCGGGGGACATCACGTCCCTGCGCTACCGCATGACGGGGGAGTACCCGGAGCAGGGCCGCATCAAGGCCGAGGCGTCGATGCGGATGAAGCCCACCATCGCCATGAGCATGAAGATGACGGCGCTCGACCAGGGCAAGGACGGCTCCGCGGAGATCCGGCTCGTCGACAAGGCCATGTACATCGGCGGCAACCCCGAGATGGCCAAGGAGATGGACGGCAAGACCTGGATCAAGTTCGACCTGTCCGCGCTGAGCGACAAGGACCTCGGCGGGGGTGCGCCCGGCGCCGGCCAGGCCGAGCAGAACCCGGCGGCCGAGTCCACGTTCCTCACCGGCGCCAAGGACGTGAAGAAGGTCGGCACCGAGAAGGTCGACGGCGTCGAGACGACCCACTACTCGGGCACCGTCACTCTCGACACCCTGCGGGACTCCTTCAAGGACGAGGACAAGGCCACCCGCGAGCAGCGCGAGAAGAGTATCGAGCAGTACGAGAAGATGGGCATCGACAAGCTCACGATGGACATGTGGGTCGACGGTGACGACAAGACCAAGCAGTTCCGCATGAAGGGCGACGCCGACAAGGGCCCGCTCGACATGACCATCACCTTCCTCGACTACAACAAGCCCGTCACGGTCACCGCCCCGGCCGCGAAGGACACCGCGGACCTCGCGGAGATGATGAAGGGGCTCGACGAGAGCTGAGCCTCGTAGGGCCGGATTTGCTTGACGGCGATCCGGTCACGTACTCTCCTACAGAAGCCAAAGACCGCTGGTCGTTGCCGTGCTCTCGCAAGAGGGTTCGGTGGCCGAAGGATCCGCTGAAATTCGCGGACGACCCGCGCAGGTGACTGTGGAAGTGCTCCCGGAGTTCGCTGCCCAACAGCATGCGAGTACCGGTCGAGCTACGCCCCGAGCGCCTGCGCCGGGGCGTTTCGTTTTGCCCAGCCCCTTCCGAGCGGTCCTCATCACCCGGAAGGAGGCCACGCTTATGGCAAGGCCCGACAAGGCTGCCGCGGTAGCCGAGCTCGCGGACCAGTTCCGTAGCTCGAACGCCGCCGTGCTGACCGAGTACCGGGGTCTCACCGTGGCGCAGCTCAAGACGCTGCGTCGTTCGCTCGGTGAAGACGCCCAGTACGCCGTGGTGAAGAACACGCTGACCAAGATCGCGGCCAACGAGGCCGGGATCTCGACGCTCGACGACCTGTTCAACGGTCCGACGGCGGTTGCCTTCATCTCCGGTGACCCGGTGACGTCGGCGAAGGGTCTTCGTGACTTCGCCAAGGACAACCCGAACCTCGTCATCAAGGGCGGTGTCCTTGACGGCAAGGCGCTGTCCGCCGACGAGATCAAGAAGCTTGCGGACCTCGAGTCCCGCGAGGTTCTGCTCGCCAAGCTGGCGGGTGCCTTCAAGGGCAAGCAGACTCAGGCTGCTCAGGTCTTCCAGGCGCTCCCGTCGAAGCTCGTCCGCACCGTGGACGCGCTTCGTGCCAAGCAGGACGAGCAGGGCGGTGCCGAGTAACTCGGCTCGCGCATTGATCCGCGCCGCGTGAGGCGTGGGTCGTAGCGGGCCGTATGTACGCCCGCCGTTTCGATACATCCGGCACCTGCCGAAATTAGTGGAAGGATCGCCCATCATGGCGAAGCTGTCTCAGGACGACCTGCTCGCGCAGTTCGAGGAGATGACCCTCATCGAGCTCTCCGAGTTCGTGAAGGCGTTCGAGGAGAAGTTCGACGTCACCGCCGCCGCGGCCGTCGCCGTTGCCGCTCCGGGTGCCCCGGGCGCCCCGGTCGAGGCCGCTGAGGAGAAGGACGAGTTCGACGTCATCCTCGCCGGCGCCGGCGACAAGAAGATCCAGGTCATCAAGGTCGTGCGTGAGCTGACCTCCCTGGGTCTGAAGGAGGCCAAGGACCTCGTGGACGGCGCCCCGAAGCCCGTCCTGGAGAAGGTCAACAAGGAGGCCGCGGACAAGGCTGCCGAGGCCCTCAAGGGTGCCGGCGCGTCCGTCGAGGTCAAGTAAGACCTCACCGGTCCCATGGACCTGTAACGCATAAGCGCTGAGGAGCGATCATCCATCCGGGTGGTCGCTCTTCGGCGTTCCCGGGGGCGTCGTGGCGGCTGCCTTGCGGCCCGGGTCGCGGGGAGTATGGTGATCTTCGTCGTGCCCCTTGAGCGCCCCTGGTGGCAGACCACAAGTGACGAGGGCAGCACCCGGTTTGGGCAAGACAGGCCTTGACGAACCGCACGCAGCGCGCAATTCTCAGGACGCGTCGCCAGAACGGTCCGAATCCGAGGCATGGATCGGCGACGAAGAGGGCAGTATCAACGTGCGTTGAGGACAAGCGTGCCGAAGGCGTTGAGGGCAACGAGGGACACAGAAAATCGGGGCTGGACATCAGTGCGCCAAGTGGCTACACTGACCCTTTGCGCTGCCTGTTAGCTGTCCCCTGCCCGTCACCAGGGGTCTGCCCTCACCTCAGCATCGATGACCGGAACTCTCTGACCTGGCCCGTAAAGCCAAATTAGGGGGATCTTGTCTTCGTGTGCGGGAGAGGGACCGGTACGCGCGTAGTGAGTCCGAGCCCTCGGAAGGACCCCCTCTTGGCCGCCTCGCGCACTGCCTCGAACGCGAATACGAACAATGGCGCCAGCACTGCCCCGCTGCGCATCTCTTTTGCAAAGATCAAGGAGCCTCTCGAGGTTCCCAACCTGCTCGCGCTTCAGACCGAGAGCTTTGACTGGCTGCTCGGCAACACCGCTTGGCAGAGTCGGGTCGAGGAGGCTCTGGAGTCCGGTCAGGACGTCCCCACCAAGTCCGGTCTGGAGGAGATCTTCGAGGAGATCTCCCCGATCGAGGACTTCTCCGGGTCGATGTCGCTGACGTTCCGCGACCACCGCTTCGAGCCGCCGAAGAACAGCATCGACGAGTGCAAGGACCGCGACTTCACGTACGCGGCCCCGCTCTTCGTGACGGCTGAGTTCACCAACAACGAGACCGGCGAGATCAAGTCCCAGACGGTCTTCATGGGCGACTTCCCGCTCATGACCCACAAGGGCACCTTCGTCATCAACGGCACCGAGCGTGTCGTGGTGTCGCAGCTGGTCCGTTCGCCGGGTGTCTACTTCGACTCCTCCATCGACAAGACGTCCGACAAGGACATCTTCTCGGCCAAGATCATCCCCTCCCGGGGTGCCTGGCTGGAGATGGAGATCGACAAGCGCGACATGGTCGGTGTCCGTATCGACCGCAAGCGCAAGCAGTCCGTGACCGTCCTTCTCAAGGCGCTCGGTTGGACCACCGAGCAGATCCTCGAGGAGTTCGGCGAGTACGAGTCCATGCGCGCCACCCTGGAGAAGGACCACACCCAGGGCCAGGACGACGCGCTGCTCGACATCTACCGCAAGCTGCGTCCGGGCGAGCCGCCGACCCGTGAGGCCGCGCAGACGCTGCTCGAGAACCTCTACTTCAACCCCAAGCGCTACGACCTCGCCAAGGTCGGCCGCTACAAGGTCAACAAGAAGCTGGGTGCGGAGGCTCCGCTCGACGCGGGCGTCCTGACCGTCGAGGACGTCATCTCGACGATCAAGTACCTGGTCAAGCTGCACGCGGGCGAGACCGAGACGGTCGGCGACAGCGGCGCGAACATCGTCGTCGAGACCGACGACATCGACCACTTCGGCAACCGTCGTCTGCGCAGTGTCGGCGAGCTCATCCAGAACCAGGTCCGTACGGGTCTGGCTCGTATGGAGCGCGTCGTCCGCGAGCGCATGACGACCCAGGACGTCGAGGCGATCACGCCGCAGACCCTGATCAACATCCGGCCGGTCGTCGCCTCCATCAAGGAGTTCTTCGGCACCAGCCAGCTGTCGCAGTTCATGGACCAGAACAACCCGCTGTCGGGTCTGACGCACAAGCGTCGTCTCTCGGCGCTGGGCCCTGGTGGTCTGTCCCGTGAGCGGGCCGGCTTCGAGGTCCGTGACGTGCACCCGTCTCACTACGGCCGTATGTGCCCGATCGAGACGCCCGAAGGCCCGAACATCGGTCTGATCGGTTCGCTCGCCTCCTACGGCCGCGTCAACGCGTTCGGTTTCGTGGAGACGCCGTACCGCAAGGTCGTCGAGGGTGTCGTCAGCGACGAGGTCGACTACCTCACCGCCGACGAAGAGGACCGATTCGTCATCGCGCAGGCCAACGCCACGCTCGACGACGGCATGCGCTTCACCGAGAACCGCGTCCTGGTCCGCCGTCGTGGCGGCGAGGTCGACTACGTCCCCGGTGACGACGTGGACTACATGGACGTCTCGCCGCGCCAGATGGTGTCGGTCGCGACCGCCATGATCCCGTTCCTCGAGCACGACGACGCCAACCGTGCCCTCATGGGCGCGAACATGATGCGTCAGGCCGTGCCGCTGATTAAGTCCGAGGCCCCGCTCGTCGGCACCGGCATGGAGTACCGCTCCGCCGTCGACGCCGGTGACGTGGTCAAGGCCGAGAAGGACGGTGTGGTCCAGGAGGTCTCCGCGGACTACATCACCACCGCCAACGACGACGGCACGTACATCACGTACCGCCTGGCCAAGTTCTCCCGGTCCAACCAGGGCACCTCGGTCAACCAGAAGGTCATCGTCAACGAGGGCGACCGCATCATCACGGGCCAGGTGCTCGCCGATGGTCCGGCCACCGAGAACGGCGAGATGGCGCTGGGCAAGAACCTGCTCGTGGCGTTCATGCCGTGGGAGGGTCACAACTACGAGGACGCGATCATCCTGTCGCAGCGCCTCGTGCAGGACGACGTCCTCTCCTCGATCCACATCGAGGAGCACGAGGTCGACGCCCGTGACACCAAGCTCGGCCCCGAGGAGATCACCCGGGACATCCCGAACGTCTCCGAGGAGGTCCTCGCCGACCTCGACGAGCGCGGCATCATCCGGATCGGTGCCGAGGTCGTCGCCGGCGACATCCTCGTCGGCAAGGTCACGCCCAAGGGTGAGACCGAGCTGACGCCGGAGGAGCGCCTGCTCCGCGCGATCTTCGGTGAGAAGGCCCGTGAGGTCCGTGACACCTCGCTGAAGGTGCCGCACGGCGAGATCGGCAAGGTCATCGGCGTCCGCGTCTTCGACCGTGAAGAGGGCGACGAGCTGCCGCCGGGCGTGAACCAGCTGGTTCGTGTCTACGTGGCGCAGAAGCGCAAGATCACGGACGGTGACAAGCTCGCCGGCCGTCACGGCAACAAGGGTGTCATCTCCAAGATCCTGCCCATCGAGGACATGCCGTTCCTCGAGGACGGGACCCCGGTCGACATCATCCTCAACCCGCTGGGTGTGCCGTCCCGAATGAACCCGGGACAGGTGCTGGAGATCCACCTCGGCTGGCTCGCCAGTCGCGGCTGGGACGTCTCCGGGCTCGGCGAGGACTGGGCGCAGCGCCTCCAGGCGATCGGCGCCGACTCCGTCGAGCCGGGCACCAACGTGGCCACCCCGGTCTTCGACGGTGCGCGTGAGGACGAGCTCGCGGGTCTGCTGAACCACACCATCCCGAACCGCGACGGCGAGCGCATGGTGCAGCCGACCGGTAAGGCGAGGCTGTTCGACGGCCGCTCCGGCGAGCCGTTCCCGGACCCGATCTCCATCGGGTACATGTACATCCTCAAGCTGCACCACCTGGTCGACGACAAGCTGCACGCCCGTTCGACCGGTCCGTACTCGATGATCACCCAGCAGCCGCTGGGTGGTAAGGCCCAGTTCGGTGGCCAGCGCTTCGGTGAGATGGAGGTGTGGGCGCTGGAGGCATACGGCGCCGCGTACGCCCTCCAGGAGCTGCTGACCATCAAGTCCGACGACGTCACCGGTCGCGTGAAGGTCTACGAGGCCATCGTCAAGGGCGAGAACATCCCCGAGCCCGGCATCCCCGAGTCCTTCAAGGTGCTCATCAAGGAGATGCAGTCCCTGTGCCTCAACGTGGAGGTGCTGTCCTCGGACGGCATGTCCATCGAGATGCGCGACACCGACGAGGATGTCTTCCGCGCTGCGGAGGAGCTTGGCATCGACCTGTCCCGGCGCGAGCCGAGCAGCGTCGAAGAGGTCTGACGGGAGTTCGGCGGGCCTTCTGAAGCCTTTGGAAAGGTGAAGGAAGGCCCGCCGGCCCCAGGACCCCCGTATCAGACCCCATGACTTACAACCCTGAGAGGGATTGACGCATAGTGCTCGACGTCAACTTCTTCGACGAGCTCCGGATCGGTCTGGCCACCGCTGACGACATCCGTCAGTGGAGCCACGGCGAGGTCAAGAAGCCCGAGACCATCAACTACCGCACCCTCAAGCCCGAAAAGGACGGACTCTTCTGCGAGAAGATCTTCGGTCCGACCCGGGACTGGGAGTGCTACTGCGGCAAGTACAAGCGCGTCCGCTTCAAGGGCATCATCTGTGAGCGCTGCGGCGTCGAGGTCACTCGCGCCAAGGTGCGTCGTGAGCGGATGGGCCACATCGAGCTGGCCGCCCCCGTCACGCACATCTGGTACTTCAAGGGTGTCCCGTCGCGTCTGGGCTACCTGCTCGACCTCGCCCCGAAGGACCTCGAGAAGGTCATCTACTTCGCGGCGTACATGATCACGTACGTCGACGACGAGCGTCGTACGCGTGACCTGCCCTCGCTGGAGGCGCACGTCTCCGTCGAGCGTCAGCAGGTCGAGAACCGTCGCGACTCCGACCTGGAGGCCCGCGCCAAGAAGCTCGAGACCGACCTGGCCGAGCTCGAGGCCGAGGGTGCCAAGGCCGACGTGCGCCGCAAGGTGCGCGAGGGTGCCGAGCGTGAGATGAAGCAGCTGCGTGACCGTGCGCAGCGCGAGATCGACCGTCTCGACGAGGTGTGGACCCGGTTCAAGAACCTCAAGGTCCAGGACCTCGAGGGCGACGAGCTGCTCTACCGCGAGCTGCGTGACCGCTTCGGCACGTACTTCGACGGTTCGATGGGTGCCGCGGCGCTGCAGAAGCGTCTGGAGTCCTTCGACCTCGACGAAGAGGCCGAGAAGCTCCGCGAGATCATCCGTACCGGCAAGGGCCAGAAGAAGACCCGTGCGCTGAAGCGGCTGAAGGTCGTGTCTGCCTTCCTGCAGACCTCCAACAGCCCCAAGGGCATGGTCCTCGACTGCGTCCCGGTCATCCCGCCGGACCTTCGCCCGATGGTGCAGCTGGACGGTGGCCGCTTCGCGACCTCCGACCTGAACGACCTGTACCGCCGTGTGATCAACCGGAACAACCGTCTGAAGCGCCTTCTCGACCTCGGTGCGCCCGAGATCATCGTGAACAACGAGAAGCGCATGCTCCAGGAGGCCGTCGACGCCCTCTTCGACAACGGTCGTCGTGGTCGCCCGGTCACCGGTCCCGGTAACCGCCCGCTGAAGTCCCTCAGCGACATGCTGAAGGGCAAGCAGGGTCGATTCCGTCAGAACCTGCTCGGCAAGCGTGTGGACTACTCCGCGCGTTCCGTGATCGTCGTCGGTCCGCAGCTGAAGCTGCACCAGTGCGGTCTGCCGAAGGCCATGGCGCTGGAGCTCTTCAAGCCGTTCGTGATGAAGCGCCTGGTCGACCTGAACCACGCGCAGAACATCAAGAGCGCCAAGCGCATGGTGGAGCGCGGCCGCACGGTCGTGTACGACGTCCTCGAAGAGGTCATCGCCGAGCACCCGGTTCTGCTGAACCGTGCTCCCACCCTGCACCGCCTCGGCATCCAGGCCTTCGAGCCGCAGCTGGTCGAGGGCAAGGCCATCCAGATCCACCCGCTCGTCTGCACCGCGTTCAACGCGGACTTCGACGGTGACCAGATGGCCGTCCACCTGCCGCTCTCCGCGGAGGCGCAGGCCGAGGCCCGCATCCTGATGCTGTCCTCGAACAACATCCTGAAGCCGGCTGACGGTCGCCCCGTCACCATGCCGACCCAGGACATGGTTCTCGGTCTGTTCTTCCTCACCACCGACGGTGAGCTCCGTGACACCAAGGGCGAGGGCCGGTCCTTCGGCTCCACGGCCGAGGCGATCATGGCGTTCGACGCCGGTGAGCTGGCGCTCCAGTCGCAGGTCGACATCCGCTTCCCGGTGGGCACCATCCCGCCGCGTGGCTGGACGCCGCCGGTGCGCGAGGAGGGTGAGCCGGAGTGGCAGAACGGTGACTCGTTCCGTCTGAAGACCACCCTGGGCCGCGCGCTCTTCAACGAGCTGCTGCCCGAGGACTACCCGTTCGTCGACTACTCGGTGGGCAAGAAGCAGCTCTCCGAGATCGTCAACGACCTGGCCGAGCGCTACCCCAAGGTCATCGTGGCGGCGACGCTCGACAACCTGAAGGCGGCCGGCTTCTACTGGGCGACCCGTTCCGGTGTCACCGTGGCCATCTCCGATGTCGTCGTTCCCGAGGCGAAGAAGGAGATCGTCCGCGGCTACGAGGCGCAGGACGAGAAGGTCCAGAAGCAGTACGAGCGCGGTCTGATCACCAAGGAAGAGCGCACGCAGGAGCTCATCGCGATCTGGACCAAGGCGACCAACGAGGTCGCCGAGGCGATGAACGCGAACTTCCCCAAGACGAACCCCATCTTCATGATGGTTGACTCGGGTGCCCGAGGAAACATGATGCAGATGCGGCAGATCGCCGGTATGCGTGGTCTGGTGTCGAACGCCAAGAACGAGACCATCCCGCGTCCCATCAAGGCGTCCTTCCGTGAGGGCCTGTCCGTGCTGGAGTACTTCATCTCCACGCACGGTGCCCGTAAGGGTCTGGCGGACACCGCCCTGCGTACCGCCGACTCGGGTTACCTGACCCGTCGTCTGGTGGACGTCTCGCAGGACGTCATCATCCGCGAGGAGGACTGTGGCACCGAGCGCGGTCTGAAGCTGCGGATCGCCTCGAAGAACGCCGCCGGCGTCCTCATCAAGGCGGACGACGTCGAGACCAGCGTCTACGCCCGCATGCTCGCCGAGGACGTCGTCATCGACGGCAAGGTGATCGCGCCGGCCAACGTGGACCTCGGCGACGTGCTGATCGACCAGCTCGTGCACCACGGTGTCGAGGAGGTCAAGACGCGTTCGATCCTGACCTGTGAGTCCCAGGTCGGCACTTGCGCCATGTGCTACGGCCGTTCGCTCGCCACCGGCAAGCTGGTCGACATCGGTGAGGCGGTCGGCATCATCGCCGCCCAGTCCATCGGTGAGCCCGGTACCCAGCTGACGATGCGTACCTTCCACACCGGTGGTGTGGCCGGTGACGACATCACCCAGGGTCTGCCCCGTGTCGTCGAGCTCTTCGAGGCTCGTACGCCGAAGGGTGTCGCCCCGATCTCCGAGGCCAACGGCCGCATCCGGATCGAGGAGACCGAGAAGACCAAGAAGATCGTCGTCACCCCGGACGACGGCAGCGACGAGACGGCGTTCCCGATCTCGAAGCGTGCCCGTCTCCTGGTCAGCGAGGGCGAGCACGTCGAGGTGGGCCAGAAGCTCACCGTGGGTGCCACCAACCCGCACGACGTGCTGCGCATTCTGGGTCAGCGTGCCGTCCAGGTCCACCTGGTCGGCGAGGTCCAGAAGGTCTACAACTCGCAGGGTGTGTCGATCCACGACAAGCACATCGAGATCATCATCCGGCAGATGCTGCGCCGTGTGACGATCATCGAGTCCGGCGACGCCGAGCTGCTGCCCGGCGAGCTGGTCGAGCGCTCGAAGTTCGAGACCGAGAACCGTCGTGTGGTCCAGGAGGGCGGTCACCCGGCCTCCGGTCGTCCGCAGCTGATGGGTATCACCAAGGCCTCGCTGGCGACGGAATCCTGGCTGTCGGCCGCCTCCTTCCAGGAGACGACCCGAGTCCTGACGGACGCGGCGATCAACGCCAAGTCCGACAGCCTCATCGGCCTCAAGGAGAACGTCATCATCGGTAAGCTCATCCCGGCCGGTACGGGTCTGTCCCGCTACCGCAACATCCGGGTGGAGCCGACCGAGGAGGCCAAGGCCGCGATGTACTCGGCCGTCGGCTACGACGACATCGACTACTCGCCGTTCGGCACGGGCTCCGGCCAGGCCGTTCCGCTGGAGGACTACGACTACGGTCCGTACAACCAGTAGCAGTCGGTTCTGAAGGGCGGCCACTCCGTTTCGTACGGGGTGGCCGCCCTTCGGCGTTTCCGGAGGTGACGCGCTCTGTGCCGGAAATGCCGGTTCGGCGCATCATGGAGGGAGCTCGGGGGGTAGGGGAGGTGCTCCGTGTCGAATCCTTCGTGGCAGCCCTGGCAGGGCGTCCCACAGCCTTGGCAGCCCCATGGTGTGCCGTCGTCCATGCTCGCCTCGCACGCCGATCGGGAGCGGGCCGTGGACGTGCTCAGGGCGGGGTACGGGGAGGGGCGGCTGGAGAAGGCGGAGTTCGACAGACGGGTCGCCCGGGCCTATGCGACCCGGACCGTCGGGGAGCTGGCGCTGCTCGTCGGGGACCTGCCGCAGGGGCCCATGGCACAGCCGGCCATGGCGGTGCCGCGCACGTTCGTGGCCCTGCCGCGGCCGCGGACCAACGGGAAGGCCGTCGGGGCCGCCGTGTGCGGGGTGCTGTGTCTGCCGAGCTTCGGGCTCACCGGGATCCCGGCGGTCGTGCTCGGACAGGCGGCGCGGTCGGAGATACAGCGCACCGGTGAGGGCGGCGACGGTCTGGCGCTGCTCGGGCTGGTCCTGGGCTGGATGTCCGTCGCGGCCTGGACCGTGTTCCTGACCCTGGCGCTCGCCGTGGCCATCGGCGGTGGGTGAACGCGGCGTGAGCCTCAGTACGGCCGCTGCGGCTGGAGGTACGGCTGGAGATGGTGCAGCCGGGTGTGGTGGTCGGGGTGCGAGGACAGCAGCCGGCTCAGGGCGCCCTCCTCGACGGGGACGCCGCCGTTGCGGGCGGTGAGCGAGGCCTGCTCGTACTGCTCCTGCTGGTGCAGCTTGTCCAGGACCGCGGCGAGCATCGGGGCGAAGCCCAGGGCGGCCGCGTGCTCGTCGGCGCGGAGTTCGGAGCGGCGGCCGACGGCGGCGAGGGCGTAGGGCACGCCGAGGATCAGCAGCGGAAGCCCGTAGAGGGTGCTGATGGTCGCGAAGGCCAGTCCGCCGACGAGCAGGATGACGAAGGCGACGCCGAAGCAGCCGAAGGCCTTCGAGACGTGGAAGGCGATCGTGGACAGCGCCTTCACCACACGCCACGCGAGACGGCCCGGCAGCGCGTACCAGTACCCGAGGAGACCGGACCAGGCGTGGCCGCCGACGTGGTGGCCCAGTTCATGGGCGAGGACGGCGGCGAGTTCGCCGTTGGGGAGCTGGTTCATGGCGAAGCGGGTGACACCGACGATGTGGCCGGCGGCGGCGACCGCGTTGAGGCCGTCGCTGTCCTCGACCCACAGTTCGTAGGTGTGGCCCTCGACGCCGGCGCGGGCGGTCACCTCGCGCCAGACCGGTTCGAGTTTGGCTCGTTCTTGCGGCGTGGGGTAGCGCAGACGGAGCAGATGGCGCGCGAGGGCGCTTTCGGTGGGGCGATGGAAGACGAGTGCGCCGCTGGCGATCCACAGCAGGATCACGACCAGGGCGAAGTCACCGAAGAACGTTGCGACCAGGCCGACGACGAAGAGGCTGCACAGGAAGTTCGGCAGGTGGAGGAGGAGGTTGCCGACGGCGGTGGCGTCGGTGCGGCGCTGCTGGTTGGAGAGGTGGATCCGGCGGGCGTCGGTGTTGATGTGGTGGGGGTGGGCCGGGTCGGTGGGGGCAGGGGGTGCGGCCTGGTGGGGGTACTGCGGGGGTATCGGGGCGGTGGGGTAGGACGGCGGGGGCGGGGTCTGCGCGGTGGGGTACCGCGGTGGGACCTGTTGCGGGTACTGGGGTGGCTGTTCGGGGTATTGGGGTGGCTGGGTCATGTCGGTTCCTTCATGGGAGCGGTGGCCGGTCGGTGGTGTCAGCCGAGCAGCAGTGCGGCGGGGAGCAGGACCGTGCCGACGCAGAAGGCGATCAGGCCGGTGCGGATCCACTGGTGTTTGCGTACGGCGATGCGGCTCATCTCGGTGAGCGCGCCGGTCAGCGCGACCACGGGGGCGCGCCGGGTCTCGGTCAGCGCGCTCTCCAACTGCCCGTTCCGGACGGCCTGTTGGATGTCGCCGAAGTAGGACAGGGGGCGGCCCGGGGCCCAGTGCGGGGAGCGGAAGCGGGGGAGTACCGCCAGCAGCAGGGCGAAGAGCGACAGGACCAGCGACGCCGCCCCCGTCCACCACAGCAGCGTGCCCAGGGCGGACAGCTCGGCAGGGCTCCAGTCCCGGCCGGCCAGCAGCCCGCTGAGCACTCCGGCGGTCATACCGAGCGCCGCGACCAGCACGGACGCCTTGGTGTCGGCCCGGGAGACCTCGGTCCGCAGCTCGCCGAGGAGGCGCTCGCAGAGGGGGACGAGGGCGGGGTCGGCCGGGGGTGGATCCGCCGTCGGGGCGGGGGCCGACGTGCTCATACGGGCTTCTCCTCCGGGCCGTCGGGGCCGTCGGGGCCGCCGGGGGGCGGCGGGCTGTCCGGTACGGCTGCGTCGGGGAGCGTCGGGGTCCGGCCGTAGCCGGGCGGGGGCTGCCAGGCGGGCGCGGGCGCGGGGGCGGGCGGGACCGGGGGAGGGGGCGTGGCGGGGTACGGGCTCTGGGGGGCTTGCGCGGGCTGGGGGGCGTACGGAGGCGGGGGCTGCCAGGCGGGGGTGGGCTGCTGGGAGTCGTACGGGGAGGGCGTGCCGTACGGGGAGGGCGTGCCGTACGGGGTGGGCGGGCCGTACGGGCTCGGGGTGCCGTACGGGGTGCTGGCCCCGGGGTAGGGGGCCGGGGCGGATGCCGATGCGGGCGCGGGCGGGGTGGGCTGGTCCGGCTTGGGGGCCGTCCCCGGGTGGCCGGCGCCCTCCGGCAGTGTCGGCTGGGCCACTCCCGGGAGGCGTTGGTTGAGGATGTCGTGGACCGTGCGCAGGGCCAGCTGTTTGGGGCCCTCCAGTTCCCAGTTCTCCGCCGCCTCGCTGCCGAGCAGCTGTTTCACCAGGTCCATCTGGGCCTGGATCATGCGGAGTTGGTCCTCGCGCATGCTCTGCATCACCAGTCGGGAGTCCTCGGGGTGCTGGGCGAGGTGGAGGGCCCACTGGTGGACGCCGCCCTGTTGGAGATGCCAGGCGAAGAAGGCGACCTTCTCGGCCTCCAGTTGCTGGAGCTCCAGCGTCTGCCGCCCCTGGAGCATGGCCTGTTCGTGCTGCCAGCGCTGCTGCTGGAGGAGGAGTTCCTGCTGCCGGCCGCCGTAGGCCATGGCCCGGTCGAGTTGGAGCGCGTCGATGTCCACGCCGCGCTGCGCCACCCGGATCTGTTCCTCGGCGGAGTGGTCGATGGCCTGGAGTCTGCGTTGATGGTCGATGTTCTCCTGGTCGCGGCGCAGCCGCAGGGTCCAGGTGACCTGGAGGCCGGCGGGGGCGCCCAGCGGGCCCAGCAGGTTCATCGCGGCCAGCAGTTCCCGCTCGGCCGACGCGCTGTCGGCGATCGTGAAACGCCGGGTCACCGGGCGGGCCGCCTGCTGGAGTTCACCCAGGAGCAGGCCCGGTACGTCCCGGTGGCCGGAGGCGACGAAGCGGGCCGGGTCCAGCACCTGCCAGGACAGGTCGACCTGCGCCGCGAACTCGAACGCGTCGTTGTCGCTGGGCAGCGGCAGTTCGGCGGTGTGCGGGTGCACGCCCATGTCGACCTCGTACACGGCGGTGTACCGGTTGGTCGCTATCTCGCCGCGGGTCGGCCGGCGCGGCGGCAGATACGGCTCGTAGCCGCCCTTCGCCGTGGCGAAGACCAGGGCGTGGTCGATCCGGACGTACGACTTGAGGTTGAACTCGAAGCGCGAGAGCTGACGTACGGTCAGGACCGGGTCGATCAGCTCGGTGTGGCGGTCGGCGTTCTGCTGCCACTCGGGCTGGCGGAAGGTGGGCATGGGGTGTGTCTCCTCGGACGTACCGACCCGGTGCGGGTCAGCGGTTGGGCAGCGTGGTCAGCAGGCGGGCGGCGACCGGGGGCGGTGGGTGGCCGTCCTCGCCGGGCATGGTCCGCAGCAGATGGCTCAGCCGCATGTGCTCCTCGGACGTGGTGACGAGGGCCGGCAGCAGCGCGGCGAGCGCCCACTCGGTGGCGGTGGACCGATCGGCGATCAGCACCCAGTCGTGCAGTACGGCGAGCGCGTGCCGGGTGGAGCGCGCGTCGGACAGGGCGGCCCGCCACAGGAACGGCAGGTCGTGCCTCGCGTTTCCGCTGTCCTCGGTCGCGCCGCGGGCGTACCAGCTCAGGACGAGCGGGGTGCCGTACCGCTCGCCGTCCTCGGTGCGGCGGCAGGCGGCGACGAAGCCGGCGAGGGTCAGGTCGTGCACCGCGCGGTCGTCGGCCAGGTGGGTCCGCAGCTCCGCGAGGACCTCCTCGCCCGCGGGGGAGAGCAGCAACAGCTCGACCGCTTCCGCGAGTTCGCCCGCCACGGCCTCGTCCAGGTCGTCGGGGCCGTCGGCGTAGAGCCGGCGAACGGCCTTGCGCAGCGCGGCCAGTGCCTGCGCCGGGCGCTCCGGGCCCAGCAGTCCGTATGCCCGGACCGCCACCCAGCGCAGCCGCGGATCGTCGGCCTCGCACCAGACGTCGAGGATGCGCGGGATGTTGGGCGTGTCGATGAGGTGGGCGAAGGTGAGCGCGTTGACCGCGACCAGGCGCTGCCGGAACCGTTTGGAGGTGGCCCAGGGTTCGATGATCAGCGCCATCGCCGAGGGCAGGTCGGTACGGGCGAGGACGGCGACGGTGGACGCGGCGCGGGTGCGGACCAGCGGGCGGCCGTCGTCGGCGAGGCGGCGCAGCCACTCGATGAGCGCCGGGCGGGCGGAGGGATGGCCCGTCCACACCTCGCGCAGCAGGACCAGCGAGGCCCGCTCGTCACGGAAGGCCGCTTTCCGCTGGGTGACCGGGCCCCACTCGGTGTGCTCGTCCTCCTCGTACTCCTCCGCGCGGGCGAGCTGGAGCCGCTTGCCGATGTGGGTGCCGAAGACCGGGACCTCGGGCGGGAGGCCGGGGTGCTCGGTCTTCTGGAGGAAGCGGTGGAGCAGGTCGCTGAGTTCGGCGGTGAGGGCGTACGGGCCGCCGTCGAACGCGGCCAGGGCCACCAGGAACGCTTTGTCGCGCAGATGGATCGCGCTCTCGTCCTCCTCGAACCACTCCTGGACCTGGTTCTCCAGCGAGACCAGCGAGAACTGGGCGACCGCGGCCTCGGCCACCTCCCCGGCCGCGTACCGGGCGAGCAGCCCGGCGAACGCGGCGACCTCGCGCAGCTGGTGGCTGCGGGTGAGGAACTCGGTCACATCGGGGAGTGCGAGCAGCTTGGCGGCGGTCTCGTCGTCGGTGCGTGCGCGCAGATGGGCGCCGAGGACGTCGGCGGCGACGGGCGGCCGCCACTCGACGGGTACGACGTCCTCCAGTACGGCGGTGGGGCCGACGGTGACGACCAGGTAGGCGTCCTGCTCCGCGAGCCGGTCCTTCGCGGCCAGCAGGTGCGGCTCGCGCAACGGGCGGTCGCGGCGGGTGCCGAGGTCACTGAGGACGTAACCGCGGGCGCCGTCCTCCGCGCCGAACGCCTCGGGCAGGTTGCCCGGCGGGGTGTCCCGCTCCAGGGTGCGCACGGGTAAGGCGTCCAGCCGCCGCAGCAGCATCAGCGCGGCCGTACGGCGGCCGGTGAAGCGGGCCCCGGCGAGGACCAGGACGCGGTCGCGCCGCAGTCGTTCGGTGAGCTCGGCCATGACCCGCTCGTCGGCGACGAAGCTCTCGGTGAGCCGGTCCAGTGCGGCGCGCGGGACCTCGCCGGAGGCGGCGCCTGGGGAGGTGAGCCCGGGTATCGCGACGTGGATCTCCGTCTTGCTGCCCATGATCACGTCACCGGTGACCCGGCCGCCGCTGACCCCGCCGTACTGGTCGCCGCCGACCATGCCGCCGCCGAAGCGGGTCCGGTCGCCCAGGCGCATGGTGCGCGGGCTGTGGTCGATGAGGTCGCGCCGGGCCTCCCAGGCGTCCTGCGGCTGGTCGCGCTCCTCGTCCGGCTCGCCCGTGTCGCCCTTGCGTGGCTCCTCGGCGGCGGGCTCCTCGCCCTGGGCCGCCGGTCTCGGGCTCTGCTGTTCCGGTGTGCTCACGCGCGCTCGCCCCGCTCCCGGGCGCCCGGGTGGACGTCGCCGGTGACCTGGCCGCCGCTGACCCCGCCGTACTGGTTCCCGGCGACGAAGGCGCCGCCGAAGCTCACCGAGCCGCCGCTGAAGCTGACGGCGGGGCCCGGCGCCGGGGCTCCCCTGGTTCCGTCCGGCGCCGGGCGGTCCTGGCGGTGCCCGCCCTGTTCGGGCACCCGCGGCGCCGGGCGGTCCCCCGATCCGCCCGACGCCTCCCCCGTCCCACGGTGGTCCTGGCCGGCCGCGGCCCCCGGGAGCGGGCCGTGCAGCCATGCCGTCAGCGGGCCGTTCTTGCCGTCCACCGTGACCTCGTGGAAGCCGTCGGCGGGGATGCCCTCGTGGTCGTGGCGTACGACCCCGGCGTACAGCGGGTCCGAGACGCACAGGGCGAAGTCGTCGGGGCGCTCGCGCAGGGCGGCGCGCAGGACGTCGGCGTCCAGCAGGCGGCAGGCGTGGTTCAGGTCGGAGCCGACCCAGCCGTCGTGTTCGTCCACGGCGACCCAGCCGGTGGCGACGACGGCCCGCAGCCGGATCTGTGCCGAGCGGGACGCCATCCGGTTGACCGCCCTCAGCTGTGCCGGGACCTCGCTGAGCAGGGCCCTGAGCAGGGCGGTGACCGGTTGGTTGGCGTCGATGAGCTCCATGACCGAGTCCCCGCGGTCGGCGCGCAGCCGGAGGGTCTCGTCGATGCCGGCGCGCTGGAGTGTGCGGTCGGTGACGTCGTAGAGCATGCGGCGGAGGTAGGCCTGTTCCACGTCGTCCCGGTCGCTGTACCGCTCGATGTCCAGCAGGAGGATCGTCCGGGTCACGGGGTCGCTCATGGTCGCCTCTCGAGGGGGTGGGGCGTGCAGACGAGAAGCGTGCGGGAGGGAGGGGTGGGGCGTGGAGGGCGGATGACGCAGTTGGAATGTGACCGTGTGCACAGTTCGGGAGGGGCGGGGGTGGGGGCTTGTGGGTCGTTGCCGTGTGCGGGTGCGTTGTGGCTGGTCGCGCCCACGCGGCGGTAGCCGCACATGGACACAGCCCCGCGCCCCTGAAGAGGCGGCTGCGCCGCCAAACCGTCAGTCCGCTGACGCCGCTATCCGGCGCAACACGTCCGGGCGCATGATCAGCATCGCTCGTCTTCCCGTCGCCACCGCGCCCTTGTCCCGTAGCTCCTTCAGGAGGCGCTGCACCATCTCCCGGGAGGCTCCTACCGAGCCCGCCAGTTCCTGTTTGCTCAGGGGGACGGCCAGTTCGATGCCCTCCGGGGTGCGGCGGCCGTGGGTGCGGGCCAGGTCGAGGAGGAGGACGGCGAAGCGTTCCCGCACGCTCATGGACGCGAACTCCAGCCGGCGCCGGTCCGCCGCGCGAGTGCGGTCCACGGTGAGGCCGAGGAGGGCGAAGGAGGCGGTGGGGGAGCGGTGCAGGAAGCCCCGGAAGCGCTCGCGGTCGACGGCCACCGCCCGGACCGGCTCCAGCGCGGTCACCGTGGCTCCGCGCGGGCGGCCCGTCAGCGCCGCCGACTCGCCGACCACGTCACCGGGGCCGCGCAGGGCGAGCAGCGCCTCGTAGCCGCTGGCGGCGGACGCGGTGACCTTGGTCCAGCCGTGGACGAGGAACAGGACGTGCGCGGACGGCTCCTCCTGGCGCAGCAGGACCGTGCGCGGCGGGAAGTCCAGGGTGCGGCCGAGTGCCAGCAGGTCCGAGCGGTCCTCGCTCTCCAGCCGCGCCAGGAACGGCACCCGGTCGTCCAGGCCACCGTCGTCCGGCGAGTACGCCGGTGTCCACGTCGTCGTCATGCCTCATCCCCCGAATCCCCTGCGGGCCCCTCGTGAAGACGGGTCAACGTACTGAACGCCCAAGATCGAAGGGGACGGAAGAGCGCGAATCGGCCAGTGGCGCGGTAGCGGTCCTCTTGACATCCGAAAGTCCGGCGTGTCGGGGCCCGCTCCATTTGTTTTGACCGAAGTCCGTGAGGTAGGTACGCTCAGACCTTGTGCCTGGGGTGTGCCCTGGCTCTCGTGCGTGCCATCACCCGCATGGCGAGCCTCCATCGGCCACCGTGAATCCGCGCCCTTCTTGCCTTCGGGTGGAAGTCTGCGGGATCCGACACACCCGACCGCGTGGGTCGGCGATGTTCCAGGTTAGCTTCACCATTCGGCACACAGAAACCGGAGAAGTAGTGCCTACGATCCAGCAGCTGGTCCGTAAGGGCCGGCAGGACAAGGTCGAGAAGAACAAGACGCCCGCACTCGAGGGTTCGCCCCAGCGTCGCGGCGTCTGCACGCGTGTGTTCACGACCACCCCGAAGAAGCCGAACTCGGCCCTGCGTAAGGTCGCGCGTGTGCGTCTGACCAGCGGGATCGAGGTCACCGCTTACATTCCGGGTGAGGGACACAACCTGCAGGAGCACTCCATCGTGCTCGTGCGTGGTGGCCGTGTGAAGGACCTGCCGGGTGTTCGCTACAAGATCATCCGCGGTTCCCTCGACACCCAGGGTGTCAAGAACCGCAAGCAGGCCCGCAGCCGCTACGGCGCCAAGAAGGAGAAGTAAGAATGCCTCGTAAGGGCCCCGCCCCGAAGCGCCCGGTCATCATCGACCCGGTCTACGGTTCTCCTCTTGTCACGTCGCTCATCAACAAGGTGCTGCTGAACGGCAAGCGCTCCACCGCCGAGCGCATCGTCTACGGCGCCATGGAGGGCCTGCGCGAGAAGACCGGCAACGACCCGGTCATCACGCTGAAGCGCGCTCTGGAGAACATCAAGCCGACCCTCGAGGTCAAGTCCCGCCGTGTCGGTGGTGCGACGTACCAGGTTCCGATCGAGGTCAAGCCCGGTCGTGCCAACACGCTCGCGCTGCGCTGGCTGGTCGGTTACTCCCGCGCCCGTCGCGAGAAGACCATGACCGAGCGTCTGCTCAACGAGCTTCTCGACGCCTCCAACGGCCTCGGTGCCGCTGTGAAGAAGCGCGAGGACACCCACAAGATGGCCGAGTCCAACAAGGCCTTCGCGCACTACCGCTGGTAGTCGCTACCCCCATCGAGACCGAGAGAAGACCGAAGCCTTATGGCTACCACTTCACTTGACCTGGCCAGGGTCCGCAACATCGGGATCATGGCCCACATCGACGCGGGCAAGACGACCACCACCGAGCGGATCCTCTTCTACACCGGCGTCAGCTACAAGATCGGTGAGGTCCACGACGGCGCTGCCACCATGGACTGGATGGAGCAGGAGCAGGAGCGTGGCATCACGATCACCTCTGCTGCCACCACCTGTCACTGGCCGCTCGAGGACAACGACTACACCATCAACATCATCGACACCCCCGGGCACGTCGACTTCACGGTCGAGGTGGAGCGTTCGCTCCGCGTCCTCGACGGTGCCGTCACGGTGTTCGACGGTGTCGCGGGCGTTGAGCCGCAGTCCGAGACGGTGTGGCGTCAGGCCGACCGTTACGGCGTGCCGCGCATCTGCTTCGTGAACAAGCTGGACCGTACCGGCGCCGAGTTCCACCGCTGCGTGGACATGATCTCGGACCGTCTGGGCGCCGTCCCGCTCGTCATGCAGCTGCCGATCGGCGCCGAGATGGACTTCAAGGGCGTTGTGGACCTGGTCCGCATGAAGGCGCTCGTGTGGTCCGCCGAGGCGGCCAAGGGCGAGATGTACGACGTCGTCGACATCCCCGACACGCACGTCGAGGCCGCTGAAGAGTGGCGCGGCAAGCTGGTCGAGGCCGTCGCCGAGAACGACGACGAGATCATGGAGCTGTTCCTGGAGGGCCAGGAGCCCACCGAGGAGCAGCTGTACGCCGCCGTCCGCCGTATCACCATCGCGTCGGGCAAGTCCGACGGCGTGACGGTCACCCCGGTGTTCTGCGGTACCGCGTTCAAGAACAAGGGCGTCCAGCCCCTGCTCGACGCCGTCGTGCGCTACCTGCCGACCCCGCTCGACGTCGAGGCCATCGAGGGCCACGACGTCAAGGACCCCGAGGTCGTCGTCAAGCGCAAGCCGTCCGACGAGGAGCCGCTGTCGGCGCTGGCGTTCAAGATCATGAGCGACCCGCACCTCGGCAAGCTCACCTTCGTCCGGATCTACTCCGGTCGCCTGGAGTCCGGCACCGCCGTGCTGAACTCCGTCAAGGGCAAGAAGGAGCGCATCGGCAAGATCTACCGCATGCACGCGAACAAGCGTGAGGAGATCGAGTCGGTGGGCGCCGGCGACATCGTCGCCGTCATGGGCCTGAAGCAGACCACCACCGGTGAGACGCTGTCCGACGACAAGCAGCCGGTGATCCTGGAGTCCATGGACTTCCCGGCGCCGGTCATCCAGGTCGCCATCGAGCCCAAGTCCAAGGGTGACCAGGAGAAGCTGGGTGTCGCCATCCAGCGTCTCGCGGAGGAGGACCCCTCCTTCCAGGTCCACTCGGACGAGGAGACCGGCCAGACCATCATCGGTGGTATGGGCGAGCTGCACCTCGAGGTGCTGGTCGACCGTATGCGCCGTGAGTTCCGGGTCGAGGCCAACGTCGGCAAGCCGCAGGTCGCGTACCGCGAGACGATCCGCAAGGCCGTCGAGCGCGTGGACTACACCCACAAGAAGCAGACCGGTGGTACCGGTCAGTTCGCCAAGGTGCAGATCGCGATCGAGCCCATCGAGGGCGGCGACACGTCGTACGAGTTCGTGAACAAGGTCACCGGTGGCCGTATCCCGAAGGAGTACATCCCTTCGGTCGACGCCGGTGCGCAGGAGGCCATGCAGTTCGGCATCCTGGCCGGGTACGAGATGACGGGCGTCCGCGTCATTCTTCTCGACGGTGCCTACCACGAGGTCGACTCCTCCGAGCTGGCGTTCAAGATCGCCGGTTCGCAGGCGTTCAAGGAGGCTGCCCGCAAGGCCAGCCCCGTGCTCCTCGAGCCGATGATGTCGGTCGAGGTGACCACGCCCGAGGACTACATGGGCGATGTCATCGGCGACATCAACTCCCGCCGTGGCCAGATCCAGGCCATGGAGGAGCGGGCCGGTGCCCGCGTCGTGAAGGGCCTCGTGCCCCTCTCGGAGATGTTCGGCTACGTCGGAGACCTCCGCAGCAAGACGTCGGGTCGCGCGAGCTACTCGATGCAGTTCGACTCCTACGCCGAGGTTCCGCGGAACGTCGCCGAGGAGATCATCGCGAAGGCCAAGGGCGAGTAACACACACCGTTTACACGCTTTAGGCTTGACACCGACCGCCGGGGCTCACCCGGCAAGGGGAAACCCCGGCGGGCGGCATCCCAGCAAAGATCACCCTGGCGCCGATGAGTAAGGCGTACCAGAACCACTCCACAGGAGGACCCAGTGGCGAAGGCGAAGTTCGAGCGGACTAAGCCCCACGTCAACATCGGCACCATCGGTCACATCGACCACGGTAAGACGACCCTCACGGCCGCCATTACCAAGGTGCTGCACGACGCGTACCCGGACCTGAACGAGGCCTCGGCCTTCGACCAGATCGACAAGGCTCCCGAGGAGCGCCAGCGCGGTATCACGATCTCGATCGCGCACGTCGAGTACCAGACCGAGACGCGTCACTACGCCCACGTCGACTGCCCCGGTCACGCGGACTACATCAAGAACATGATCACGGGTGCGGCGCAGATGGACGGCGCCATCCTCGTTGTCGCCGCCACCGACGGCCCGATGCCGCAGACCAAGGAGCACGTGCTCCTGGCCCGCCAGGTCGGCGTTCCGTACATCGTCGTCGCCCTGAACAAGGCCGACATGGTGGACGACGAGGAGATTCTGGAGCTCGTCGAGCTCGAGGTCCGTGAGCTCCTCTCCGAGTACGAGTTCCCGGGCGACGACCTGCCGGTCGTCAAGGTCTCGGCGCTCAAGGCGCTCGAGGGCGACAAGGAGTGGGGCCAGACGGTCCTCGACCTGATGTCCGCCGTCGACGAGTCCATCCCGACCCCCGAGCGTGACGTCGACAAGCCGTTCCTCATGCCCGTCGAGGACGTCTTCACGATCACCGGTCGCGGTACGGTCGTCACCGGCCGTATCGAGCGTGGTGTCCTGAAGGTCAACGAGACCGTTGACATCATCGGCATCAAGCAGGAGAAGACCACCACCACGGTCACCGGCATCGAGATGTTCCGCAAGCTGCTCGACGAGGGCCAGGCCGGTGAGAACGTCGGTCTGCTCCTCCGTGGCATCAAGCGCGAGGACGTCGAGCGCGGCCAGGTCATCATCAAGCCCGGTTCGGTCACGCCGCACACCGAGTTCGAGGCCCAGGCCTACATCCTGTCCAAGGACGAGGGTGGCCGCCACACGCCGTTCTTCAACAACTACCGTCCGCAGTTCTACTTCCGTACGACGGACGTGACCGGCGTTGTGACCCTCCCCGAGGGCACCGAGATGGTCATGCCGGGTGACAACACCGAGATGAAGGTGGAGCTCATCCAGCCCGTCGCCATGGAAGAGGGCCTGAAGTTCGCCATCCGTGAGGGTGGCCGGACCGTGGGCGCCGGCCAGGTCACCAAGATCAACAAGTAATTCTTGTTGGCTTGACAGCCTGGTAGCTCGCAGAGCACCTGAAGGGGCCCGTACGACTTCGGTCGTGCGGGCCCTTTCGCATGTCCTCAGGCCGGTTCGGGAGTCTGCTGCGGCCCTACGGCCATCACCGCGAGGGTGGTCCCGCGCACGATCACCCCGCCCAGCAGGGCGGCCAGGATCCCGTCGACGTGAAGGCCGTGGGTGGCCTGGGCGGAGAGCCAGGAGACCAGCAGCCAGATGAGGGTGTCCTGGACGACACCGATCCCGGCGAGGATCAGCAGCATCAACGGGGGAGCGGAACGGATCGCGCCGGGATAGACGTGGATCAGCTGGTTGATCAGCATGAAGGCGCAGCCGGCCAGGATCCCGGACCAGGGCGGATCGTCGACCACCTGGGAGATGCCGGGGAGCAGGACGGCGGCGAGGGCCACGCCGAGCCAGGTGCCGAGCACGCGTCGCTTGTACATGGCCGCGATCATGGAGGCGGGACGGGTCCCTGACAAGGGGCGGATCGAGTCCGGCCCTAGGCGGGCTGCGTAGCGTTCATGGCGCTCATGGCTGGGACGCGCTCGCGTACGGGAGGACTCGCCTGATGATGCTGACGATCGATGTGGCGGTGCTGCTGGCCGTCGTCCTCGTCCTGCGGCTGCGCCGTCGCGTGCACGCGCGCAGCAGGGCGGACCAGAGCACAACGGTGGCTCTCGCGTTGGTGTTCGGTCTGCTGATCGCCCCGACGTCTCTCGGCCGGGGGATCCTGGATGTCGTCGGGCAGGTCGCGGAGGGCGTCTCGGAGACGGGCAGCCCTTGAGCCGTGCCCCGGCGCGGCCTGTCACCGCGCTCGGGTCACTGGATGTTCCGCAGATGCGGATGGTCGTACGACGTCGTACAGACGTAGAGCTGGAGGGCGTGGTCCCGGCCGATGTTGAGGTGGGTGGGGGTGGCCGGGCCGGTGTCCCCGTGCGGCCGCCAGCTCCGGGTGCCGCCGTCGTACTCGTAGCCGTCGATGGTGAGCAGCGGGCGTACCGCCGCGCCGCACTCGGAGCAGGCCATCGGGAAGGGGTCGGTGTAGCTCCACGGGGCGTGGCCGCCGACCTTGCAGCCGGGGGCGACGGCGAGGTCGTACTGGTAGTCCGCGCCCTGGCCCTCCGCCCAGTCCTCGACCCGGTCGGCCAGCTCCTCGGGCAGCTCGTGCGGGGCGGGGTACTCGGTGACGGGCTCCGGGTGCAGGAGGCAGGGTTCGGGGAGGAAGGGGGCCTTGCCGATGACCGACGGCTGAGGGGCGGTCACGAGCGGGTCGGTGACCTCGGCGGCGGTTCGCCAGCGCAACTCGGTACGGGGCACGTGGCCCTCGTGGTCGAAGGGGCACCAGAGGAGCTGTAGGAGGTCGGTGCCGGGCGGCCGGGGGAGCGTGGGGATGTCACGGGCGTGCAGCTGGGCGACGGGGATCATGGGGACGGGGCCCTCCTGGGGGATCAGCCGCTCCTCCGAGGCACTGTCGTAGCGGGCCCGCTCCTGCGGGGTCAGGAAGTCGGCGCCCTCGGCACGGGGGCGGCTCCAGGCCTCGGCGAGGATGCGCCGGCGCAGCCGGATGTCGTCGGGGGTGTGGCCGAGGTACGCCGGGCCGTCGTGCTCGGGGCAGGTGGGCCACGGGGCGTGGGCCGGCCAGAGGAGGGGACCGCCGATGGAGCTGTCCCTCGCGGTGGGGAAGCCGGGGCGGGGGTGCAGCCGTACAGCCGTGCGGGCCAGGGGCGCCAGCTCGGGGAAGTGTGCGGCGACGTCGAGGGGGCGGGGTGGGGTGCTGCGAGGCATGGGGGTGAGCGTACGGCCGAACGGCCCCTGGGCATGGGCGAGTTGTCATCGATGGGTTGACCCTGGGCGGGTGCGGCGCGGGAAACTTCGCGGAAGTCCGGAAGGTTGTTCGACAGTGGCTCGGCATCGGTGATCCGCCGGCGGGCTCCGTACGGAGAGCAGGCGTTCTGAGTACGAACGCCCATGCCGTCGAGCCCGCCCGGGCGATGGGATGGACCCATGTCGGACCACACACTTGTCGCACGGGCGCCCGGGGCATGGATCGCGCCCCTGATCTCGACCCTGGTCACGCTCCCCGCGTGCTTCGTCGCCTATCTCGTCGGCGGGCTGTCCCCGATGGCGTGCGATTCCTGCGGCGACGCGCAGGCCGACGCGTTCGATTCGAGCTACGGCATCGCGTTCCCGGTGTTGCTGGTCGGACTGTGCCTCGCTCTCGTCCTGCTGTTCGTGAGCTGGGCACTGCCGTGGGAGCACCGGTACATGGCCCGCCGTGCGGCCTTCGCCCTCGCGGCTCCGCTGATGGTGCCGTTCGCCTACGTCGCCTTCGCGGCGCTTGTCGACTGGCCCTAGGACGCCGGGAGACTGACCGTGGCGGAGCCGTGAACCGGCCCGCCTAGGGTGGCCGCATGGAACGCGCGCGATGGATCTTCGGACCGCTCGGCGGAGTCGTGCTGGCCGGGGCCGTGAACGCCACCGGTACGGGGTTGCTCGCCGAGGTCTCGATGGGAGAGTTCCTGGCGCGGCGGCGCGACGACGTCGAGCGGCTCATGGACGGGATCCGGTCGGTCTGCCGGTTCGACGACGAGGCCATGGCCATCGCCGACGAACTGGGCTGGTTCCGGGACTACGAGGTGACCGCGCCGTACCCGGCGCTGTACTCCGGGAACCTTGCCGCCGACCCGGAGTTCCTGCGACGGCTCGACGAGCCGTCCGTCGTCCGGCGGATGTGCCGGATGGCGGCGGACCTCCAGCTGACGGAGTTCCTGGGGGCCCTGATCGGCGTCGTCGTCCGGGTGGAGACGGAGGCGGAGACGGACACCGGGCAGGGCGCGGCACGGATCGTCGACGTACTCGCGCTCGCCTGCGACCTCGCGGACACGTCGGGCGGCACCACCCCGGCGCAGGTCTTCCGGATGTGGCGGGTCGCGCAGCTGCCGGGGATCCTCGACCGGCGGTCACCCACGCCGGCGTATCTGAAGGCCGGGTTCCGGGCGTACGACGAGGTGCTGGACGCGTTGCTCGTCGGGGACGCGTGGCGCGAGACCGCGCGGCCGGCCGCCGGGGCCTGAACCGGGTCCGCCTCCCACGGCAGGGACTGGATGTGGACGCCCAGTCCGATGGCCAGGCCGGAGAGCTCCCGGTGCTGGGCGAGGTGGTTGCCGATCACCGTGAAGCGGGTGGTGTGGCGGGCGTTGTCGTGGGCGAGGCCCGCGTGAGGGTGGTTCTTGCAGTCCCGGCGGGGGCCGTTGTCTTTGTGGGGTTGTGCTGCTGCTAGGCGTTGCGCTGAGCGTAGAGCAAGCAACCGGTCCGAAATCCAGCCGAGTTGGTGATGTTCACCCGGGCGGGTGAGCTGCGCGGACGGGCGGGAGGAGGGGTGGGGCTTGGCACGGGTCCTTTCTCTCCAGTGGTCCTTGGGGAAGATCGCCCGTGGCACCGGAGTACGGGTTCCCGGAGGACGGTGGCAGGGTCACTTCGGCCCATACGGTCTTGCGCGGGGCCGGGCCCTCGGAGACTCCCCAGCGGGACGACAGGGCATCGACGAGGACCAGCGCGGCATCGAACGGCAGCTCCCAGGACCGGAGTTGCTCGGTGGCGAGCAGTCGGGCGAGGCGGGCGCCGCGGGGCGTGGCGGACAACTGGACGCTGAAGTTGCGGATCACGTCACTCAGCGTGGCCGTCCACACTTGCCGTGAACAGTGCCGAAGCTGTTCAAGAGCAGCTACAGCAGCGGCAGCGAGGGTGACTCCTGCGTCGAGATCGCGGTAGCCCCCCCCCGCACCATCCACGTCCGCGACTCCAAGCACACCGACGGTCCCCGGCTCGCGCTGGTGCCGGCAGCGTGGGCGGAGTTCGTGTCGTACGCGTGCCGCTGAGGCGCATGAAGGGGCAGTGGGCGTCGGCATGGGGCCTACGTCGTGTTCGCGCCGACTCTTTTGTTCTTCCCGTCGAACGCCCGTACCGGGTAAGTTCGCGTGTGCATACGGTTGTTGACGATGCGCGTGTGACGGGGGTTGCGGTATGGCTGGGCATCGGCCTGCGGACTGGCATGTCCTGGATCTGGACAAGGATCCGACGCCGGGTGATCCGGACCGGGTCCGGAAGCTGGCCAAGACGCTGCACGACTTCGCCGACGACGTCTCGGACGCGCTGCGTCTGGTCAACGGCATGGCCGGCGAGGAGACCCTCCTGGAGTGGGCGGGTAAGTCGGCGGCGGTGTTCAAGGAGGAGTTCGGCGGGGTTCCGAAGAACCTGAAGAAGCTGGAGAAGTCCTACGCGCTGTGCGGGGACGCCCTGGCTGACTTCTGGCCGAAGCTGGAGCGGGCGCAGGCCCTCGCCGACCGGGCACTGGCCAAGGCCCGCGAGGCCCAGGCGGACCTCACCTCCGCCAACTCCCGTCTCACGTCCGCCGATTCGTGGGTCACCCGGGCGAACAAAGAAGCCGACAAGTACAAGGACGATCCCACTGGCAGCAAGTCGGGTGGTGACAAGCCGGACGAGTCCAAGGTGCGGGCCGCCACTCGGGATGCCCAGCACGCGCAGTCGGCGCAGACCAAGGCGCAGTCGGACGTCGACAGCGCGCAGGACGCTCTGGACGCGGCGAAGAAGATGGCCGCCGATGCGCGCAAGATGCGGGACGAGGCGGCCCGGGACGCGAAGTCGAAGATCGACGAGGCCTCCGACGCCGGTATTCAGAACCGGTCGTGGTGGGAGGAGGTCGGGGACTGGTTCAGCGACAACTGGGACAACATCGTCACGGCCTGCAAGATCGTGGTGGCGGTGCTGGGTGTCGTCGCGATGATCATCGGTGGGCCGATCCTGGGCGTGATCGTCCTGATCGCGGCCCTCGTCGTGCTCGCCGACACGCTCTACAAGTATTCGAAAGGCCAAGCCTCCCTGTGGGACGTCGGCTTGGCCGCACTCGACTGCATCCCCGGCATGAAGGGCCTGACCACGCTCGGCGGCCTCGCCAAGGGCATGAAGGCCTTCGGCAAGGTCGGCCTCAAGGGCATGGCCATGGGCGTCAAGGGCCTCGGCAAGGGCGCCCGTGGCCTGGCACGGCAGATGAAGACGCTGATCACCCGCGGTGATCCCATCGACCTGGCGACCGGCGAGATGGTCATGTCCGCCACGGACGTGACGCTGGACGGGATGCTTCCGCTCGTCCTGGAACGCCACTACCGCACCCGAGTCCGCAGCGGCCGCCTCCTGGGCCCGAGCTGGACCTGCACCCTCGACCAACGCCTCCTGCTGGACGCGGACGGTGTGCGGCTGGCCGTCGAGGACGGAATGGTGCTGCACTACCCGGTCCCCGACCCGGACGCCCCCGTCCTGCCGGTGGAGGGCCCGGCCTGGCCGCTGAGCTGGGACGGCAGCGCTCAGGGCGAACTCGTCGTGCACCGGCCCGAGACGGGTCACACCCTGCGTTTCCGGCCCCTGCCCGATCGGTCTCCCGCCGAACTCCCGCTGGCGCAGATCCGCGACCGCAACGGCAACACGATCGGAGTGTCCTACCGGGCGGACGGCACCCCCGCGGAGGTCGTCCATCACGGCGGCTACCGCATCGGCGTCGGCTGCGAGAACGGCAGGATCACGGAGCTGACCCTGCGCAGCCACCCCGACCGGCCGACCCTGGTCCGCTACGGCTACGACGACCGCGGCAACCTCAGCGAGATCCGCAACTCCTCCGGCCTGCCCCTGTGCCTCACCTACGACGACCGGCGTCGCATCACGGGCTGGGAGGACCGTAACGGAGTCCGGTACGGCTTCGAGTACGACGACGCCGGCCGTTGCGTGGCCGGCCACGGCGTGGACGGCTTCCTCTCCTACACCTTCGAGTACGACGACGAGAACCACCGCACCATCGCCTTCGACTCACTGGGACAGGCCACCCACTACCGGTTCAACGACGCCTACCAGCTGATCTCGGAGACCGACGCGCTCGGCCACACGGTCACCCAGGAGTGGGACCACCGGGACCGGCTGCTCAGCCGCACCGACCAGCTGGGGCGAGAGCTCCGCGTCGAATGGGGCGACACGGGCCGCCCGATCGCCGTCCGGCTCCCCGACGGCTCCGTCTCGACGACCCGCTACAACGACCTCGGGCTGCCGGTGGAGATCACCGAGTACGACGGCGGCGTCCTGCGCCAGGAGTGGGACGAACGCGGTAACTGCACCTCCGTGACCACCGCCGACGGCACCACGACCGTCTTCACCCGCGATACGACGGGGGCGCTGACCTCGCTCACGGACGCGGCCGGCGCGGTCCACCGCTTCACCAACAACGCCGCAGGACAGCCGACTTCGGGCGTGGACCCGCTCGGTGCGGTCTCCACGTACACCTACGACCCCTTCGGCCGGTGCGTCACCGTCGTCGACCCGCTCGACGGGCGGACCCGGCGGACCTGGACCGTGGAAGGCCGGCTCACCTCGCGCACCGACGCCGACGGCAGCGTGCAGCGGTGGACGTACGACGGCGAGGGGAACCAGCTCACCCACACCGACGCACTCGGCCGGACCGCCACGTTCACCTACGGCCCCTTCGACGTGCTCACCTCGCGCACCACACCGGACGGCGTCCGCCACACCTTCACGCACGACACGGAGCTGCGGCTCCTGAGGGTGGCCGACCCGCGCGGACTGACCTGGGACTACCGCTACGACCCGGTCGGCAACCTGCTGTCGGAGACCGACTTCGACGACCGCACCCTCGACTACGCCTACGACCCCGCACGCCGGCTGCTGGCCCGCACCAACGCCGTCGGACAGACGGTCGAGTTCTCCTACGACGAGGTCGGCAACCAGATCGGCGCCACGCTGGACGGCAGGACGACGGCCTACACCCACGATCGGGCCGGCCGGCTCGTCAGCGCGGTGGGTCCGGACGCCACACTCTCGTACGAGTACGACCGCGGGGGCCGCGTCACCGTCGAGGCCGTCGACGGACGGGCCCTCACCACGGCGTACGACGTCCTGGGCCGCCCTACCCGCCGTACGACCCCGAGCCGTGCCGTCACCACGTACGGATACGACCGGGCCGGACACCGTACCGGGCTCGCCGCCGGCGGCCGCACGCTCGCCTTCGCCCATGACGTCCTGGGCCGTGAGACGACCAGGCGCTTCGACTCCGACCTCACCCTCACCCTCACCTGGGACGCCGTCGACCGGCTCACCACACAGCAGCTGGCCACCGCACAGGGCACCCGGACACTCGCGCACCGCAGCTACAGCTACCGCCCCGACGGCCACGTCACCGCGCTCGACGACCGCGCGACCGGACGCCGTGGCTTCACCCTCGACCCCGCGGGACGCGTCCTCGGCGTACGAGCGGAGGAGTGGACCGAGTCCTACGCCTACGACGAGCAGGGCAACCAGACACGCGCCTCCTGGCCCGACCGCTTCCCGGCCCAGGAGAGCCGCGGCGAGCGCCTCCACCAGGGCAACCGCGTACTGCGCGCGGGCGACGTCCACTACGAGTACGACGCCGCGGGGCGGGTCGTCCTGCGCCGCAGGACCCGGCTGTCGCGCAAGCCCGACATCTGGCGCTACAGCTGGGACGCGGAAGACCGTCTCACCTCGGCTGTCACCCCCGACGGCACGGTCTGGCGCTACCTGTACGACCCCCTCGGGCGCCGGATCGCCAAGCGGCGACTGACCGCGGACGGGCAGGGCATCGCCGAGGAGACCCGGTTCACCTGGGACGGCGCGCACCTCGTGGAGCAGACGACGACGCGGGCCGGCTCTCCCGAGGTCTCCACCCTGACCTGGGAACGGGACGGCGCCCGGCCACTGACCCAGACGGAGCGCACCACCCTCGCCGACGCACCGCAGGAGGTCGTCGACGAGCGGTTCTTCGCCATCGTCACCGACCTGGTCGGCACCCCGACGGAACTCGTCTCCGACAGCGGCGACATCGCCTGGCGCTCCGACGCCACACTCTGGGGACTCACGGCGCTCGACGGGGCGTACGACACCACCACCCCCTTGCGATTCCCCGGACAGTACTGCGACCCCGAGACGCAGCTGCACTACAACTTCTTCCGCTACTACGACCCGGTCACCGCGGCCTACCTCAGCGCGGACCCGCTCGGCCTCGACGCCGGCCCGAACCCGCGTGCCTACGTACCGAACCCCCTCTCCTGGCTCGACTACCTCGGACTGCTCACCTGCGCCGAGAACGCCGACCTGCTGGCGAAGAACCTGGCCCGCGAAGGGCGGGGCAAGGTCGCGGGCGAGGCCGCGGCCCACATCGTGCCGTCAGGCATGAAGCGCAACGGCGCGAAAGAGGCCCGTGAGCTGCTGGAGAAGTACGGGGTCGACATCAACGACGCGGCGAACGGGGTCCCGCTGGGCCACCCGAGGCCGCACAACTTCACCCACCGAAAGCCGTTCCTGCAGCGCCTCAACACCCACTTGCAGGACGTGGCGGAGAGGATGACGGCCGACGGCTACGGAGCGCGCGCCATCCGAGGTGCCCTGCGCAACGAGCTCCGTGGCATCGGACAGCAGATCGAGCGCGAACTGGCGACCGGACAGCCGGGGCCCGGCGCGGTGTGGACGGCACCGTGAGGGAACATGGCCGACGCGACGACGAACACGGATGGTGACGCCATGGCGGATGAACCGGGGAAGAGCCTGTCGGTGTACCGGCTCCTGCCGAGCCTGAGCGAATACCAGGGGCTGCATCTCGACAGTTCCGACATGATCCGGCTGATGCGCTGGCAGCGCTCCGGCGCGGAGGGGGACCGGCTCACGCGCCTGCGTGCCAAGTGGCTGGGGGAGCGGCGCTGGTCCAGGAGCGAGTTCCCCTCCGGCCGCCCGGGCGCTCCCGTGCTCAGCCGACGCCTCGCCGAGGGCCTCCGAGAGGCGCTGGAGGAGGCCGGGAGCCTGGTGCCGGTCGACATCGAGGGCGCGAAGGGCGACGAGTACGTCCTCTACCTGGTGGAACAGGTGGTCGACTGTCTGGACCCGCGCCGGTCGTCCAAGCCCAGGAAGTCGGACGGCGAGGTCAAGAAGGCGGTGTTCCGTCCCGAGGCGCTGCCCGCACACCTGCCGGCCTTCCGGCTGCCGGAGTTCCCCCGTGCGATCCAGTGGAACGGCTGGGCGGCCGACCGTCTCCGCGAACTCACCGGGGACCAGATCGAGGCACGCCTCCTGTGGTCCGAGGACCCGGCGGCCAAGCCGCACCCCGACCCGTGGGGAATCTGACGGGGCCCCGCGGACGGAGTGGCCTGTGTTTGACCTGCGTCACGTCCGGGGTATTCTCTCCGGCTCGATTGGCGGACCCCCTGCCCCATATGGCAGACTGTCCGAGTTGCTCGGTCGAGTGTTGATGCTGCGCGCCTCCCGCCGGGAGGACTGAAAGCGAGTCCCACAGTACTCGTCGCCCTAACTGCCACACGGCAGCGCTGGGGCGGACGTACGGGAATCTTTCGGGAAGCAAGGTACGGCACAGACCAGGCACCCGGTGGGCCTTCCGCCCCCGGCCTGCGGTTCCGGAAGGGCCGCGCTCCCAGACAAGGGATGCTCGAACAAGGGGCATCTGTGTCAGTAAGAGCGCGACACACCCGACCGCGTGGGTCGGAGAGCGGATGACAGGAACACCGGGTTCCAGAGCGTTAAACGAGACAAAGGACTACTGAGTAGCCATGGCGGGACAGAAGATCCGCATCCGGCTCAAGGCCTACGACCACGAGGTCATCGACTCCTCGGCGAAGAAGATCGTCGAGACGGTGACTCGCACTGGTGCGTCGGTCGCGGGCCCGGTGCCGCTGCCCACTGAGAAGAACGTGTACTGCGTCATCAAGTCGCCGCACAAGTACAAGGACTCGCGCGAGCACTTCGAGATGCGCACGCACAAGCGCCTGATCGACATCCTCGACCCGACGCCCAAGACCGTTGACTCTCTGATGCGACTCGACCTTCCGGCCGGTGTCGACATCGAGATCAAGCTCTAGGGATCGGTGATCTGAGAATGGCTAAGCAGATCAAGGGCATCCTGGGCGAGAAGCTCGGCATGACGCAGGTGTGGGACGAGAACAACCGCGTTGTTCCGGTCACCGTCGTCAAGGCCGGCCCCAACGTCGTCACCCAGGTCCGCACGAACGACGTCGACGGCTACGAGTCCGTCCAGATCGCGTTCGGCGAGATCGACCCGCGCAAGGTGAACAAGCCCCTCAAGGGCCACTTCGCCAAGGCCGACGTCACTCCCCGCCGCCACCTCGTCGAGATCCGTACCGCTGACGCCAGCGAGTACACCCTCGGCCAGGAGATCACCGCTGAGGTGTTCGAGGCCGGCATCAAGGTCGACGTGACCGGCAAGAGCAAGGGCAAGGGCTTCGCCGGTGTCATGAAGCGTCACAACTTCAAGGGCCTCGGCGCCGGACACGGCACCCAGCGCAAGCACCGCTCTCCCGGTTCCATCGGTGGCTGCGCCACCCCGGGCCGCGTGTTCAAGGGCCTCCGCATGGCGGGTCGTATGGGCAACGAGCGGGTCACCACCCAGAACCTGACCGTCCACGCCGTTGACGCGGAGAAGGGTCTGCTGCTCATCAAGGGCGCTGTCCCCGGTCCGAACGGCGGCCTCGTCCTGGTCCGCACCGCGGCCAAGGGGGCCTGAGGTACCGATGAGCACTGTTGACATCCTTTCGCCTGCCGGCGAGAAGACCGGAAGCGTCGAACTCCCCGCGGAGATCTTCGGCGTGGAGAAGGTCAGCATCCCGCTGATCCACCAGGTCGTCGTTGCGCAGAACGCGGCTGCCCGTCAGGGCACGCACAAGACCAAGACCCGTGGCGAAGTCCGTGGTGGTGGCAAGAAGCCTTACCGCCAGAAGGGCACCGGCCGCGCCCGTCAGGGCTCGACCCGCGCGCCGCAGTTCGCCGGTGGTGGCGTCGTGCACGGTCCCGTGCCGCGTGACTACTCGCAGCGGACCCCGAAGAAGATGAAGGCCGCGGCCCTGCGCCACGCCCTCACCGACCGGGCCCGCAACAACCGCATCCACGTCGTCACCGGCGTGATCGAGGGCGAGACCCCCTCCACGAAGGCCGCGAAGAGCCTGTTCGGCAAGATCTCGGAGCGCAAGAACCTGCTCCTGGTCGTCGACCGCGCCGACGAGGCCGCGTGGCTGTCCGCCCGCAACCTGCCCCAGGTCCACATCCTGGAGCCGGGCCAGCTGAACACGTACGACGTGATCGTCTCGGACGACGTGGTCTTCACCCAGGCCGCTCTCGAGTCCTTCGTCGCCGGCCCGAAGGCCAACGACACCGAAGGGACTGAGGTCTGATGGCCATCCGTCACCCCTCCATCGCCTCCAAGGCGGCGAAGGCCGCCAAGGCCGCGCGCGTCGCCAAGGCGCGTCGTCACGCCGCCGAGGGCAAGAACACCGTCGAGACGCCGCTCAGCAAGTCGTACACGGACCCCCGTGACGTCCTGCTGAAGCCGGTCGTGTCGGAGAAGAGCTACGCGCTCCTCGACGAGAACAAGTACACGTTCATCGTCGACCCCAACGCCAACAAGACCCAGATCAAGCAGGCCGTCCAGGCGGTCTTCTCGGTCAAGGTCACCGGGGTCAACACGATCAACCGCATCGGCAAGCGCAAGCGCACCAAGACCGGCTTCGGTCAGCGTGCCGGCACGAAGCGCGCGATCGTGACCCTTGCCGAGGGCGACCGTATCGACATCTTCGGCGGTCCGACCGCGTAAGCGGGTCGGATCGTCCGATATCGGACGAGGACTGAAAAATGGGAATCCGCAAGTACAAGCCGACTACGCCGGGCCGTCGTGGCTCCAGCGTCGCCGACTTCGTCGAGGTCACGCGGTCCACGCCGGAGAAGTCGCTGGTCCGCCCGCTGCACAGCAAGGGCGGCCGTAACAACGCCGGTCGTGTGACCGTTCGCCACCAGGGTGGCGGACACAAGCGCGCCTACCGAGTGATCGACTTCCGTCGTCACGACAAGGACGGCGTGCCGGCGAAGGTCGCGCACATCGAGTACGACCCCAACCGCACCGCGCGCATCGCGCTGCTGCACTACGCGGACGGCGAGAAGCGCTACATCCTCGCCCCCCGCAACCTGCAGCAGGGTGACCGCGTCGAGAACGGTCCCGGGGCCGACATCAAGCCGGGCAACAACCTGGCGCTCCGCAACATCCCGGTCGGTACCACGATCCACGCGATCGAGCTCCGTCCCGGTGGCGGCGCCAAGTTCGCCCGCTCCGCCGGTGCCTCCGTGCAGCTGCTCGCGAAGGAGGGCTCGATGGCCCACCTCCGCATGCCTTCCGGTGAGATCCGCCTGGTCGACCAGCGCTGCCGCGCCACGGTCGGCGAGGTCGGCAACGCCGAGCAGAGCAACATCAACTGGGGCAAGGCCGGCCGTAAGCGCTGGCTGGGCGTTCGTCCGACCGTTCGCGGTGTGGCGATGAACCCGGTCGACCACCCGCACGGTGGTGGTGAGGGCAAGACCTCCGGTGGTCGCCACCCGGTCTCCCCGTGGGGTCAGAAGGAGGGTCGTACTCGTTCGCCGAAGAAGGCTTCGAACAAGTACATCGTCCGCCGCCGCAAGACGAACAAGAAGCGCTAGGAGCGGGTTTAGATGCCGCGCAGTCTCAAGAAGGGGCCCTTCGTCGACGACCACCTGATCAAGAAGGTGGACGCCCAGAACGAAGCAGGCACCAAGAACGTCATCAAGACCTGGTCCCGTCGCTCCATGATCGTGCCGGCCATGCTCGGCCACACGCTCGCGGTGCACAACGGCAAGACCCACATCCCGGTGTTCGTCACCGAGTCGATGGTCGGCCACAAGCTCGGCGAGTTCTCGCCGACGCGCACCTTCCGGGGTCACGTCAAGGACGACCGGAAGTCGAAGCGCCGCTAGTAGCGGATCGCATTCAGACACGTAAGTAACTGAGAGGGACAACCATGGAAGCCAGGGCCCAGGCGCGGTACATCCGCGTCACGCCCATGAAGGCCCGCCGCGTGGTGGACCTGATCCGTGGCATGGATGCCACGGAGGCTCAGGCTGTTCTGCGATTCGCTCCGCAGGCAGCCTCCGTGCCGGTCGGCAAGGTGCTCGACAGCGCCATCGCCAACGCCGCGCACAACTACGACCACACCGACGCCGACAGCCTCTTCATCTCCGAGGCGTACGTCGACGAGGGCCCGACCCTGAAGCGGTTCCGGCCGCGCGCCCAGGGCCGTGCCTACCGGATCCGCAAGCGGACCAGCCACATCACCGTGGTCGTCAGCAGCAAGGAAGGAACCCGGTAATGGGCCAGAAGGTTAACCCGCATGGGTTCCGGCTCGGTGTCACCACGGACTTCAAGTCCCGGTGGTACGCCGACAAGCTGTACAAGGACTACGTCAAGGAAGACGTCGCCATCCGTCGGATGATGACGTCCGGCATGGAGCGCGCCGGCATCTCGAAGGTTGAGATCGAGCGCACCCGTGACCGTGTCCGCGTGGACATCCACACCGCGCGTCCGGGCATCGTCATCGGCCGCCGTGGCGCCGAGGCCGACCGCATCCGCGGTGACCTCGAGAAGCTCACGGGCAAGCAGGTCCAGCTGAACATCCTCGAGGTCAAGAACCCCGAGACGGACGCTCAGCTGGTTGCTCAGGCCGTCGCCGAGCAGCTCTCCTCCCGCGTCTCCTTCCGTCGCGCCATGCGTAAGAGCATGCAGTCGGCGATGAAGGCCGGCGCCAAGGGCATCAAGATCCAGTGCGGCGGCCGCCTCGGCGGCGCCGAGATGTCCCGCTCGGAGTTCTACCGCGAGGGCCGTGTGCCCCTGCACACGCTCCGCGCGAACGTGGACTACGGCTTCTTCGAGGCCAAGACGACCTTCGGCCGCATCGGTGTGAAGGTCTGGATCTACAAGGGCGACGTCAAGAACATCGCCGAGGTCCGCGCTGAGAACGCTGCCGCCCGTGCGGGTAACCGCCCGGCTCGCGGTGGCGGCGGCTCCGACCGCCCGGCCCGTGGTGGCCGTGGTGGCGAGCGGCGCGGTCGCAAGCCGCAGCAGGCTGCCGGCGCCGAGGCCCCCAAGGCCGAGGCTCCCGCTGCCGCCGCTCCGGCTGAGAGCACCGGAACGGAGGCCTGACCGACATGCTGATCCCCCGTAGGGTCAAGCACCGCAAGCAGCACCACCCGAAGCGCCGTGGTCAGGCCAAGGGCGGTACGACGGTCGCGTTCGGCGAGTACGGCATTCAGGCCCTCACGCCGGCGTACGTGACCAACCGCCAGATCGAGGCGGCCCGTATCGCGATGACCCGCCACATCAAGCGTGGCGGCAAGGTCTGGATCAACATCTACCCGGACCGCCCGCTCACGAAGAAGCCTGCCGAGACCCGCATGGGTTCCGGTAAGGGTTCTCCCGAGTGGTGGATCGCGAACGTGCACCCGGGCCGGGTCATGTTCGAGCTGTCCTACCCCAACGAGAAGATCGCCCGTGAGGCCCTTACTCGCGCAGCCCACAAGCTGCCGATGAAGTGCCGGATCGTCAAGCGCGAGGCAGGTGAAGCGTGATGTCGGCCGGTACCAAGGCGTCCGAGCTGCGCGAGCTGGGCAACGAGGAGCTTCTGGGCAAGCTCCGCGAGGCCAAGGAAGAGCTGTTCAACCTCCGCTTCCAGGCGGCGACCGGACAGCTCGAGAACCACGGCCGTCTGAAGGCGGTCCGCAAGGACATCGCGCGGATCTACACCCTGATGCGCGAGCGTGAGCTGGGCATCGAAACGGTGGAGAACGCCTGATGAGCGAGAAGAACGTGACTGAGAACGCAGAGGCCCGCGGCTTCCGCAAGACCCGTGAGGGTCTCGTCGTCAGCGACAAGATGGACAAGACCGTCGTCGTCGCCGTCGAGGACCGTGTGAAGCACGCGCTGTACGGCAAGGTCATCCGCCGTACGAACAAGCTCAAGGCGCACGACGAGCAGAACGCCGCTGGTGTCGGCGACCGTGTCCTCCTCGCGGAGACCCGGCCGCTGTCCGCCACGAAGCGCTGGCGCATCGTCGAGATCCTCGAGAAGGCCAAGTAATTCCTGCGGGGTACATCCGCAGGTCAGTTCCGCCAGGCTCGGCAGGGGCTCAACTCCCGTAAGGGATAAGGCCCCTGCCGGGAACCGGCAGACAAACAGGAGATAGACGTGATCCAGCAGGAGTCGCGACTGCGTGTCGCCGACAACACTGGTGCGAAGGAGATCCTTTGCATCCGTGTGCTCGGTGGCTCCGGTCGCCGCTACGCGGGCATCGGTGACGTCATCGTCGCCACCGTCAAGGACGCGATCCCCGGCGGCAACGTGAAGAAGGGTGACGTCATCAAGGCGGTCATCGTTCGCACCGTCAAGGAGCGCCGCCGTCCGGACGGCTCGTACATCCGCTTCGACGAGAACGCCGCTGTCATTCTCAAGAACGACGGCGACCCTCGTGGCACCCGTATCTTCGGCCCGGTGGGCCGGGAGCTGCGCGAGAAGAAGTTCATGAAGATCATCTCGCTCGCGCCGGAGGTGCTGTAAGCATGAAGATCAAGAAGGGCGACCTGGTTCAGGTCATCACCGGTAAGGACAAGGGCAAGCAGGGCAAGGTCATCGCGGCCTACCCCCGCGAGGACCGCGTCCTGGTCGAGGGTGTCAACCGGGTCAAGAAGCACACCAAGGCCGGCCCGACCGCCAAGGGTTCGCAGGCCGGTGGCATCGTCACGACCGAGGCGCCTGTCCACGTCTCCAACGTCCAGCTGGTCGTTGAGAAGGACGGCAACAAGGTCGTCACGCGTGTCGGTTACCGCTTCGACGACGAGGGCAACAAGATCCGCGTTGCCAAGCGGACGGGTGAGGACATCTGATGGCTACCACCACGACTCCGCGTCTCAAGACGAAGTACCGCGAGGAGATCGCGGGCAAGCTGCGTGAGGAGTTCTCCTACGAGAACGTCATGCAGATCCCCGGCCTCGTCAAGATCGTGGTCAACATGGGTGTGGGCGACGCCGCCCGCGACTCCAAGCTGATCGACGGCGCGATTCGCGACCTCACCACGATCACCGGTCAGAAGCCGGCCGTCACCAAGGCCCGCAAGTCCATCGCGCAGTTCAAGCTGCGTGAGGGCCAGCCGATCGGTGCCCACGTCACGCTCCGTGGCGACCGCATGTGGGAGTTCCTGGACCGCACCCTGTCGCTCGCGCTCCCGCGCATCCGCGACTTCCGTGGTCTGTCCCCCAAGCAGTTCGACGGCCGTGGCAACTACACCTTCGGTCTCACCGAGCAGGTCATGTTCCACGAGATCGACCAGGACAAGATCGACCGTACCCGGGGCATGGACATCACCGTGGTGACCACGGCGACCAACGACGCTGAGGGCCGCGCGCTCCTTCGTCACCTCGGCTTCCCCTTCAAGGAGGCGTGAGCGAGATGGCGAAGAAGGCTCTGATTGCCAAGGCTGCTCGTAAGCCCAAGTTCGGTGTGCGTGCGTACACCCGCTGCCAGCGCTGCGGCCGTCCGCACTCCGTGTACCGCAAGTTCGGCCTGTGCCGCGTCTGCCTTCGTGAGATGGCTCACCGTGGCGAGCTGCCGGGCGTGACCAAGAGCTCCTGGTAATCCCCGCTTTTTAGGGATTCCCGAAGCTCTCGGTAAGCAATGGGCGTGTCAGGCGCCCACCTCTCCATGGCTTAGGCTTGGAGGGTTGGGCGCCTGACGGTCGCCCGTACGACTTACTACGCCGTAGGTCCACCGCACCGCACCCGCCTCGTCTCGGATCGAGGAGAGGGATGGGCACCTGGAAACCCCGGCGAGAGAGGCCGAAGGCCAATTCATGACCATGACTGATCCGATCGCAGACATGCTTACGCGTCTGCGTAACGCGAACTCGGCGTACCACGACTCCGTGGCGATGCCGGCGTCGAAGATCAAGTCTCACATCGCGGAGATCCTCCAGCAGGAGGGCTTCATCACGGGCTGGAAGGTCGAGGACGCCGAGGTCGGCAAGAACCTCGTCCTCGAGCTGAAGTTCGGCCCGAACCGTGAGCGCTCCATCGCGGGCATCAAGCGGATCTCCAAGCCCGGTCTCCGGGTTTACGCGAAGTCCACCTCCCTGCCGAAGGTGCTGGGCGGCCTCGGCGTGGCGATCATCTCCACGTCGCACGGGCTCCTCACCGACAAGCAGGCCGGCAAGAAGGGCGTAGGCGGAGAAGTTCTCGCCTACGTCTGGTAGCGGAAGGGAACGGAGGAAACAGCTATGTCGCGTATTGGCAAGCTCCCCATCACGGTTCCCGCCGGCGTGGACGTCACCATCGACGGCCGTACGGTCTCGGTCAAGGGCCCCAAGGGCGAACTGACCCACACCGTCGCTGCGCCGATCGACATCGCCAAGGGTGAGGACGGCGTTCTCAACGTCACCCGCCCCAACGACGAGCGTCAGAACAAGGCCCTGCACGGCCTGTCCCGCACGCTGGTGGCGAACATGATCACCGGCGTGACCCAGGGTTACGTGAAGAAGCTCGAGATCAGCGGTGTCGGTTACCGCGTGCAGGCCAAGGGTTCGAACCTCGAGTTCGCTCTCGGCTACAGCCACCCGATCACCGTCGAGGCCCCCGAGGGCATCACCTTCAAGGTGGAGGCCCCCACCCGGTTCTCGGTCGAGGGCATCGACAAGCAGAAGGTCGGCGAGGTTGCGGCCAACATCCGCAAGCTGCGCAAGCCCGACCCGTACAAGGCCAAGGGCGTCAAGTACGAGGGCGAAGTCATCCGCCGCAAGGTCGGAAAGGCGGGTAAGTAAGCCATGGCATACGGACAGAAGATCCTCAAGGGCGACGCTTACAAGCGTGCCGCGATCAAGCGTCGCCACATCCGGATCCGCAAGCACATCTCGGGTACGGCTGAGCGTCCGCGCCTCGTCGTGACGCGCTCCAACCGCCACATCGTGGCCCAGGTCATCGACGACATCAAGGGTCACACCCTGGCGTCGGCGTCGACTCTGGACACCACGATCCGCGGCGGCGAGGGCGACAAGTCCGCGCAGGCCAAGTCGGTCGGCGCCCTGGTCGCCGAGCGCGCCAAGGCCGCCGGTGTCGAGGCTGTCGTATTCGACCGTGGTGGTAACCAGTACGCCGGGCGCATCGCCGCCCTGGCGGACGCCGCCCGCGAAGCCGGACTGAAGTTCTGAGCCGGTTCCGTAGCTAGCGGAAACAGAGAGAGGTAATTCCAATGGCTGGACCCCAGCGCCGCGGTGGCGGTGCCGGTGGCGGCGAGCGGCGGGACCGGAAGGGCCGTGACGGCGGCGCAGCTGCCGCCGAGAAGACCGCTTACGTTGAGCGCGTTGTCGCGATCAACCGTGTCGCCAAGGTTGTGAAGGGTGGTCGTCGCTTCAGCTTCACTGCGCTGGTCGTAGTGGGCGATGGTGACGGCACCGTCGGTGTCGGTTACGGCAAGGCCAAGGAGGTGCCGGCCGCCATCGCCAAGGGTGTTGAGGAGGCCAAGAAGCACTTCTTCAAGGTCCCCCGTATCCAGGGCACCATCCCGCACCCCATCCAGGGTGAGAAGGCTGCCGGCGTCGTGCTGCTCAAGCCCGCGTCCCCCGGTACCGGCGTTATCGCCGGTGGCCCGGTGCGTGCCGTGCTCGAGTGCGCCGGTATCCACGACATCCTGTCGAAGTCGCTCGGCTCCGACAACGCGATCAACATCGTGCACGCGACCGTGGAGGCCCTCAAGGGCCTGCAGCGTCCCGAGGAGGTCGCGGCCCGCCGCGGTCTGCCGCTCGAGGACGTCGCCCCCGCGGCTCTGCTTCGTGCGCGTGCGGGAGCGGGTGCGTAATGGCTCGCCTCAAGGTCACGCAGACGAAGTCGTACATCGGCAGCAAGCAGAACCACCGTGACACTCTGCGGTCCCTTGGTCTCAAGGGGATCAACACCGTGGTCGTCAAGGAGGACCGCCCCGAGTTCCGCGGAATGGTGCACACCGTCCGCCACCTCGTGACGGTTGAGGAGGTCGACTGATCATGGCGGAGAACAGCCCGCTCAAGATCCACAACCTCCGTCCCGCCCCCGGCGCCAAGACCGCCAAGACCCGTGTCGGTCGTGGTGAGGCGTCGAAGGGTAAGACGGCCGGTCGTGGTACCAAGGGTACGAAGGCCCGTTACCAGGTTCCGGAGCGCTTCGAGGGTGGCCAGATGCCCCTCCACATGCGTCTTCCGAAGCTGAAGGGCTTCAAGAACCCGTTCAAGACCGAGTTCCAGGTCGTGAACCTCGACAAGCTGGCGTCCCTGTACCCCGAGGGTGGCGAGGTCACCGTCGAGGGTCTGGTCGCCAAGGGTGCCGTTCGCAAGAACAGCCTCGTCAAGGTCCTCGGCCAGGGTGAGATCTCCGTGGCGCTCCAGGTGACGGTCGACGCCGTCTCCGGTTCCGCCAAGGAGAAGATCACCGCCGCCGGCGGTACCGTCACCGAGCTCGTCTGAACACCACAGGCGCCTCGATGACTTGAGCGATCCCGACCGGGGATACCCCACAAATGGGGTATCCCCGGTTGGTCGTTCCTAGGGTGGCAGTCTCGCCGGTAAGGTGGCCTGCACTGCCAACTTTCACAGGGTTCTTCACCTGGGGCACCCTGAGCGGCAGTTGGCCGTTACGTATTCGTCTGTATCCGTCGAACCTCAAGACCGTCACCCTTGACGCAGTAGCGCGGGGGTCGCAGGAGGCACCGTGCTCACCGCGTTCGCCCGGGCGTTCAAGACGCCCGACCTGCGCAAGAAGCTGCTCTTCACGCTGGGCATCATCGTGGTGTACCGAGTAGGTACCCACATCCCGATCCCGGGCGTCGACTACAAGTCCGTCCAGCAGTGCGTCGACGAGGCGTCCGCGAACCAGGGCCCCCTCGGCCTGATCAACATGTTCAGCGGTGGGGCGCTGCTGCAGATCACCATCTTCGCGCTCGGGATCATGCCGTACATCACGGCGAGCATCATCCTGCAGCTGCTGACCGTGGTCATCCCGCGTCTGGAAGCCCTCAAGAAGGAGGGTCAGGCCGGTACCGCGAAGATCACGCAGTACACCCGTTATCTGACCGTGGCGCTCGCCATCCTTCAGGGCACCGGCCTCGTCGCCACCGCCCGCAGCGGCGCCCTGTTCTCCGGTTGCACCGCCGCGTCGACCATCGTGCCGGACCGTGCGATCTTCACCACCATCGTCATGGTCATCACCATGACCGCCGGTACGGCCGTCGTCATGTGGCTCGGTGAGCTCATCACCGACCGCGGCATCGGCAACGGCATGTCGATCCTGATGTTCATCTCGATCGCCGCCACCTTCCCGTCCGCGCTGTGGGCCATCAAGAAGCAGGGCACCCTGGCGGGCGGCTGGATCGAGTTCGGCACGGTCATCGCGGTCGGCCTGGTCATGGTCGGCCTGGTGGTCTTCGTCGAGCAGGCCCAGCGCAGGATCCCGGTTCAGTACGCGAAGCGGATGATCGGTCGCCGCGCCTACGGCGGTACGTCGACGTACATCCCGCTGAAGGTGAACCAGGCGGGTGTGATTCCCGTCATCTTCGCGTCGTCGCTGCTTTACATCCCGGCTCTCGTCTCGCAGTTCTCGAGCGGCAACTCCGGCTGGAAAGTCTGGATCGAGGAGAACCTGACCAAGGGCAACCACCCGATCTACATCAGCGTTTACTTTCTGCTGATCGTTTTCTTCGCCTTCTTCTACGTCGCGATCTCGTTCAACCCCGAGGAAGTCGCCGACAACATGAAGAAGTATGGTGGCTTCATCCCGGGCATCCGGGCTGGCCGACCGACCGCTGAGTACCTCTCCTACGTGCTCAACCGGATCACCTGGCCGGGTTCGCTGTACTTGGGTCTGATCGCTCTCATCCCGACGATGGCGTTGGTTGGTTTCGGGGCAAACCAGAACTTCCCGTTCGGCGGGACCAGCATCCTGATCATCGTGGGTGTGGGTCTCGAGACGGTGAAGCAGATCGAGAGCCAGCTCCAGCAGCGCAATTACGAAGGGTTCCTCCGCTGATGCGAATCGTCCTCGTCGGGCCGCCTGGCGCCGGAAAGGGAACGCAGGCCACACGCCTCGCAGAGAAACTGCGTGTCCCGCACATCTCCACGGGCGACCTGTTCCGCGCCAACATCAGCCAGCAGACGGATCTGGGCAAACTCGCGAAGTCCTACATGGACGCCGGCAACCTCGTCCCCGACGAGGTCACCATCGCGATGGCCAAGGACCGTATGGAGCAGCCGGACGCCGTGAACGGCTTCCTGCTCGACGGCTTCCCGCGGAACGTCTCGCAGGCCGAGGCGCTGGACGAACTCCTCACCACCGAGGGCATCAAGCTGGACGCGGTGCTGGACCTGGAGGCCCCCGAGGAGGAGGTCGTCAAGCGGATCGCCGGCCGGCGCATCTGCCGTAACGACTCCTCGCACGTCTTCCACGTGACGTACAAGAAGCCGGTCAAGGAAGGCGTCTGTGACGTCTGCGGCGGCGAGCTGTACCAGCGGGACGACGACTCCGAGGCGACCGTCCGCACGCGCCTTGAGGTCTACCACACACAGACCGAGCCGATCATCGACTACTACAAGGCGCAGGGGCTGGTCGTGACGATCTCCTCCCTGGGTCCGGTGGACGAGATCACGCAGCGCGCCCTTGAGGCGCTCAAGGGCGAAGCCGCCGAGAACAAGTAGTTCGCGTGGCCCCCACGGCCGCGGTGTCCTTCGGGGCACCGCGGCCGTTGTGTTGTGCCTACGGCAAGGTCAAATTGATGTGGACATGAGACACAGGCGCCCCATAGGGTTCACAGGACCTCACCGGCTGACCTCCGGTGACGCAACAACCTCATGGGGAAGAGGAATATGTTGAAGGCAAAGCTCACCCGTGCGGCCCTGGTGGCCGGTGCGACCGCCTCTCTGGTGGTCGGGCTGAGTGCCTCGGCGCAGGCCGAGAGCGACAAGCAGATCACCCTTCCGTCGGGCCGTGGCTACATGCACTTCCACGACGACGGCGATGTCTTCGAGGTCTGCGACAAGAAGGCCGACGGCTACGGAGTCACCGGTGCCCTGTGGGTCCGGAACTCCGCCGGTATCCAGTCGCGGCTGTGGACCCTCGACGACGGCGGCAACGCCGGGTGCGACAAGAAGGGCGAGAACATCGGCCAGCTGTCGGTCTACAAGATGCAGGTCTGGTGGAACGGTGGCGGCGCCGCCGTCTGGTCGCCGGAGTGGTTCAACGAGTAAACCGCGGATGCGCTAGCTCGACCCGTGCGCTGACGCTTCACCGGCTCATGGGTTGAGATCTGCTCCAGAGGGGCTGCTCCGTGTTTGCGGGAGCGGCCCCTTTCTCGTTTTCCCGTCTCTTGTGGAGGTGCAGCATGGCCCCCGACCCGCAGACCAGTACCCCGTTCAGGGCTCGCCGCCTCGTGGTGGCCGGCCTCGTCGCCGCCGTCGTCGCCGCGGGGATCGCCGTACCGCTCGCCCTGCGCGGCGGCGATGACAGGGAGGGGCGGCCCGCGGCGAAGGCGGCCGGTGTCACCGGTGTCACGGGCGTCGCGGCGCACCCGGACCAGTCCCCGCCCCGGCAGCTGATCGCGGCGGGAAGCGTCGCCGTCTCGACGTACTACACGACGAAGCTCGTGAAGCGGCCGGACGGGAACGCGGTCGGCACCTATGAATGGTGGTTGCTCGACACGGCCACCGGCCGGTACGCGAAGACCGACTGGGCCTGGGTGGACGTCGCCCCCGGGATGCGGACCGCGGCGGTTCTGGAGCGCGATCTGCCCGTCGAACGGATAGGGCTGGTGGACCTGGCCACGGGCAAGGTACGGCGCTGGATCGACGTCGGCGGCGGTGCCGACGGCGGTGTCGGCGGCGGTGTCGGCGGCGTGCGGTTCTCGCCGGACGGCAAGCGGCTGCTGGCGACGGCGTACCGGCTCAACCCGGACGGTCTGTTCAAGGACGCGTCCTACGAGCTGAACGACCGGACGGTCCCGGGGCCCAAGCAGAGCCGCGCCGGCTTCTACGTGATCGACGTCGCCTCCGGCAAGGCGGCCTTCGCCGAGCGGCCGGCCGGGAAGACCGAGCCGGGGGTGCCCGTCGGCGGGCGCCAGGACTTCCAGTGGAGCCGTGACGGGAAGCGGGTGTGGGCGCCCGCCGACAACAAGTCGGGCCGGGTCTTCTACGACGGGACCGGCAAGGAGGTCCCGGCCCCGGAGCAGGAGGCCGACCCGTACGACCCGGGGGTCGCACGGTCTCCCGACGGAAAGCTGGAGACCGGGGCCTTCGTGGGGGAAGGCGATGAGATCGTCTCCGAGGTGCGTCGGGTGAAGGACGGTGAGCGGGCCGCCGTGGTCCCCGGCCAGCAGCTGCTCGCATGGGCCGACGACCGGCACCTCATCGCCTGGCGCTGCGATCCCGAGCGCTGCGATCCGGGCAAGGGCGAGTTCCGCAACCAGCTGCTCCTGGTCGGCCTCGACGGGAGCACCGCGCCGCTCTCCGGTTTCCGGTCGCAGACGTTGCGCGACGACAGCCGCTGGACGCCGGTCTTCACCCGGCGCTGACCGGGGCGGGGCCCGACGGGGACGACCGCGTGTCGGCACGCCACCGGGGGCCGTACTGTTGTGGTGTACAAGACCGGGATCCCGTGAAAGGGCAGAGCTGACAGTGCAGATCAAAAACCCCGACCAGATCGCCAAGATGCGGGCGGCGGGGCTGGTCGTCGCCGCCATCCACGCGGCCACGCGCGAAGCGGCCGTGCCGGGGGCGTCCACAAAGGACCTGGACGAGGTCGCGCGCAAGGTGCTCGCCGAGCACGGGGCGAAGTCGAACTTCCTCGGGTACGGCGGGTTCCCGGCGACGATCTGCACCTCCGTGAACGAGGTCGTGGTCCATGGCATCCCGTCCGAGGACGTCGTCCTCAAGGACGGCGACATCATCTCCATCGACTGCGGCGCGATCGTCGACGGCTGGCACGGCGACGCGGCCTACACGGCCTTTGTGGGCTCCGGTCACGCTCCGGAGCTGGTCGAGCTCTCCCGGGTGACGGAAGAGTCCATGTGGGCCGGTATCGCCGCGATGAAGCAGGGCAACCGGCTCGTGGACGTGTCGCGGGCCATCGAGACGTACATCCGCCGGCAGCCGAAGCCGGGCGGCGGGAAGTACGGGATCGTCGAGGACTACGGCGGCCACGGCATCGGCACCGAGATGCACATGGACCCGCATCTGCTGAACTACGTCGACCGGCGGCGGGGCAAGGGGCCGAAGCTGGTTCCGGGGTTCTGCCTCGCGATCGAGCCGATGGTGTCGCTGGGGACGCCTCGGACGGAGGTCCTGTCGGACGACTGGACCGTCATCACCACCGACGGCACGTGGTCCTCGCACTGGGAGCACTCCGTCGCGTTGACCGTGGACGGTCCGCTGGTGCTGACGGCTCCCGACGGGGGTAAGGCGAAGCTGGCCGAGTATGGCGTTGTCGCCGCGCCGGATCCGCTGGCCTGAGCGCCTTCCGGGGAGGGCGGTTCTGTCGTCGGGCGGCTGCGGGTGCGTCGTGGCTGGTCGCGCCGTTCCCCGCGCCCCTTCGGGGGCGCGTTCTCGTACCCGGCGTGCTTAATGATCTCCCGTCCGGGGCATTCTTCCTCGATTCGTCTTTCCGGGTGCGCTGACGTAGACTGACTCGTCGGCTCTCGTGCACCCGCATGTCTTCATGCGCTCGCACAGGGTCGATCAAGGTAGTCGATTCGAAGGGCGAAGCGTGGCCAAGAAGCAAGGTGCCATCGAGATCGAGGGCACTGTCGTCGAGTCTCTTCCGAACGCCATGTTCAAGGTCGAGCTCCAGAACGGCCACCAGGTCCTGGCACACATCAGCGGCAAGATGCGTATGCACTACATCCGCATCCTCCCTGACGACCGGGTCGTGGTGGAGCTGTCTCCGTACGACCTGACGCGTGGCCGGATCGTCTACCGCTACAAGTAGATCTTGCCCCCGCTTCCGTGGCCCGGTCTCCGGGACGCGGGTGGTGGCACTGACCCGGAGAACCTCACCTAATGAAGGTCAAGCCGAGCGTCAAGAAGATCTGCGACAAGTGCAGGGTGATCCGCCGTCACGGTCGGGTCATGGTCATCTGCGAGAACCCGCGCCACAAGCAGCGCCAGGGCTGACGCACGACCTATCCCTCTGCATCGACATCGCAGAGATTCGCGCGACGCGAGCTGAATATGTTCATACGCAGAGCCCAGGCGCCTTGGTGCCTGACACCCTCGGTTCGGAGGCCGAGGACCCAGTTCGTACCTGGTACGGCGGCTGGGAACCGGCTCTGTGGAAGACCTCCGAAGATCACCAGGAGCCATTGAATGGCACGCGTTTCCGGTGTTGACATCCCGCGCGAAAAGCGCGTGGAGGTCGCCCTGACCTACGTGTTCGGTATCGGCCGCACTCTCTCCCAGCTGACGCTGGCCGAGACCGGCATCGACCCGAACACCCGCGTTCGCGACCTCTCCGAGGAGCAGCTCGTCGCGATTCGTGAGTACGTCGACAACAACATCAAGACCGAGGGTGACCTCCGTCGCGAGATCCAGGCCGACATCCGCCGCAAGGTCGAGATCGGCTGCTACCAGGGTCTCCGTCACCGTCGTGGTCTGCCCGTCCGCGGTCAGCGCACCAGCACGAACGCTCGTACCCGCAAGGGCCCGCGTCGCGCCATCGCCGGCAAGAAGAAGCCGGGCAAGAAGTAGTCCTCAGCGGACAACGCTTCATCAGCGGTCTTCGCTGTAGGACCGACCACCTCCCCGTAGGAGTTACTAGATGCCCCCCAAGGGTCGTCAGGGCGCTGCCAAGAAGGTGCGCCGCAAGGAAAAGAAGAACGTCGCTCACGGGCACGCCCACATCAAGAGCACGTTCAACAACACGATCGTCTCGATCACGGACCCCTCGGGCAACGTGATCTCCTGGGCCTCCGCCGGCCACGTCGGCTTCAAGGGCTCGCGCAAGTCCACCCCCTTCGCCGCGCAGATGGCCGCCGAGTCGGCCGCCCGCCGCGCGCAGGAGCACGGCATGCGCAAGGTTGACGTGTTCGTCAAGGGCCCGGGTTCGGGTCGCGAGACGGCCATCCGTTCGCTTCAGGCGACCGGTCTCGAGGTCGGCTCCATCCAGGACGTCACGCCCACCCCGCACAACGGCTGCCGTCCGCCGAAGCGTCGCCGCGTCTGACGTCGGTGCCTTAAGGGCTTGCTGTGCTTCCGGGCTTGTCGGCCGGGGGCGTGGGGGTTGTCCCCCACATGTAAACAGCCGGGCGGTACGACCTCTTCGGTCGTATCGCCCGTACCCTTGTTCCACATCAGGGCGTCAAATAGCGGGCGCCCCTGACAGAAGGATCGCAACATGCTGATCGCTCAGCGTCCCTCGTTGACCGAAGAGGTCGTCGACGAGTTCCGCTCCCGGTTCGTGATCGAGCCGCTGGAGCCGGGCTTCGGCTACACCCTCGGCAACTCCCTGCGCCGTACCCTCCTGTCGTCGATCCCCGGCGCTGCTGTCACCAGCATCCGGATCGACGGTGTCCTGCACGAGTTCACCACCGTGCCGGGCGTCAAGGAGGACGTCACCGACCTGATCCTCAACATCAAGCAGTTGGTCGTGTCGTCCGAGCACGACGAGCCCGTTGTGATGTACCTGCGCAAGCAGGGTCCGGGTCTGGTCACCGCCGCCGATATCGCGCCTCCGGCCGGTGTCGAGGTGCACAACCCCGACCTGGTCCTCGCCACGCTCAACGGCAAGGGCAAGCTGGAGATGGAGCTCACGGTCGAGCGTGGCCGTGGTTACGTCTCCGCCGTGCAGAACAAGCAGGTGGGCCAGGAGATCGGCCGTATCCCGGTCGACTCCATCTACTCGCCGGTTCTCAAGGTCACGTACAAGGTCGAGGCCACGCGTGTCGAGCAGCGCACCGACTTCGACAAGCTGATCGTCGACGTCGAGACCAAGCAGGCCATGCGTCCGCGTGACGCCATGGCGTCGGCCGGTAAGACCCTGGTCGAGCTGTTCGGTCTGGCTCGCGAGCTCAACATCGACGCCGAGGGCATCGACATGGGCCCGTCCCCGACGGACGCCGCCCTCGCCGCCGACCTGGCGCTGCCGATCGAGGAGCTGGAGCTCACCGTTCGGTCGTACAACTGCCTCAAGCGTGAGGGCATCCACTCCGTGGGTGAGCTCGTCGCGCGTTCCGAGGCGGACCTGCTCGACATCCGCAACTTCGGTGCGAAGTCGATCGACGAGGTCAAGGCGAAGCTGGCGGGTATGGGCCTGGCGCTCAAGGACTCGCCTCCCGGGTTCGACCCGACCGCTGCGGCGGACGCGTTTGGCGCGGACGACGACGCGGACGCCGGGTTCGTGGAGACTGAGCAGTACTAAGAGCTCGGGCCATCTGGTCCGTACTTGGGTGCGGGTGCGCTGTGCTTGATCGCGCAGTTCCCCGCGCCCCTTCCGGTCAGGCCCCTTCGGGGCCTTGGCCGGATCTCCGACGGACAACCGTCTGCTCGGATACTGACTCCGGTACCTGATACGGCCGGGGCAGACACCTAGGAGAAACACCATGCCGAAGCCCACCAAGGGTGCCCGTATGGGCGGCAGCGCCGCGCACGAGAAGCTCCTCCTCGCGAACCTCGCGAAGGCGCTCTTCGAGCACGGCCGTATCACCACGACCGAGGCGAAGGCCCGCAAGCTGCGGCCGTACGCCGAGCGTCTGGTCACCAAGGCGAAGAAGGGCGACCTTCACAACCGCCGCCAGGTGCTCCAGGTCATCACGGACAAGGGCATCGTGCACACGCTCTTCACCGAGATCGGCCCGCGGTACGAGAACCGTCCGGGTGGCTACACCCGTATCACCAAGATCGGTAACCGCCGTGGCGACAACGCGCCCATGGCTGTCATCGAGCTGGTCGAGGCGCTGACGGTCGCGCAGGAGGCCACGGGTGAGGCCGAGGCCGCCACCAAGCGTGCCGCCAAGGACGCCGAGGCTGCTCCGGTTGCCGAGGAGACCAAGGTCGACACCACCAAGGCTGACGAGGCTCCGGCCGAGGACGCTGCCGAGGAGTCCAAGGACGCGTAAGCGTCTGCCGGGTTCTGGCTGTCGGCGGCTGCGGCGTTCGTCGTGGTTGTTCGCGCAGTTCCCCGCGCCCCTTCGGGGGCGTGTCAGCGGGTCCGTTCCTCTTCTGAGGGGCGGGCCCGCTTTTGTGTCCTGAGAGGATCTGTACGTGAGTGATGAAGTAGCGCCCGGATACGTCCGTGTCCGGCTTGATCTGTCCTACGACGGGACCGCGTTCTCCGGGTGGGCCAAGCAGGCCGGGGGGCAGCGGACCGTGCAGGGGGAGGTCGAGGACGCGCTCAGGACCGTGACGCGGTCGGGGGAGACGACGTACGAGCTGACCGTGGCGGGGCGGACCGATGCCGGGGTGCACGCCCGGGGGCAGGTGGCTCATGTCGATCTGCCCGTCGAGCTGTGGGGCGAGCATCGGGACAAGCTGCTGAAGCGGCTGGCCGGACGGTTGCCCAAGGACGTGCGGGTGTGGGCGCTCACCGAGGCGGCGGAGGGGTTCAACGCGCGGTTCGCGGCCCTGTGGCGGCGCTACGTCTACCGGGTCGGCGACCGGCCGGGCGGTGTGGATCCGCTGCTGCGCAATCATGTGCTGTGGCACGACTGGGAGTTGGACGTCCAGGTCATGGACGCCGCCGCCAAGTCGCTGGTGGGGGAACATGACTTCGCCGCGTACGCGAAGAAGCGCGAGGGGGCCTCGACGGTCCGGGAGATCTTCGACTTCGGGGTGCGCAGGCGTACGGACGGGGTCGTCGAGATCGAGGTCCGTGCCGACGCCTTCTGCCACAACCAGGTGCGGTCCATGGTCGGGGCGCTGCTGTTCGTGGGGGACGGGCACCGGGGGGTCGAGTGGCCGCGCAAGGTGCTGGACGCCGGGGTGCGGGACAGTGCCGTCCATGTCGTACGGCCCTATGGGCTGACCTTGGAGGAGGTCGCCTATCCGGCCGACGAGATGCTCGCGGAGCGGCAGCGGCAGGCGCGGCGGGTGCGGGGGCAGGTGCACTGAAGGGGGCCCCGTGGCACGGGGCCCCCTTCGGCTGACGTCACCGCGTCGGTGTCAGTCCTGGGTGCGGGGGCGCTTGCGCAGACGGGTCGCCGCCCAGCCGAGGCCGACCAGGGCCACGGCCGCTCCGGCGAGGGTGCCGACGCCGGCGGCGCCGGTCAGGGCCAGGCTGCCGGAGTCGCCCTGGGTGCCGGTGTTGTCGGAGCCGCCGGTGGTACCCGTCGTACCCGTCGTGGTGGAGGGGCTCGGCGACGGGGAGGCGGTCGCGCCCTCCTCGGTCACCTCGAGGGTGAAGCGGGCCGAGGCCTCACCGACGGTGGCGACGACGGTGTACGTGCCCGTGGCCAGGCCGGCGGTCAGTTCCGGGGCCGTGGCCTCGCCGTCGGTGTCGGTGGCGACGCGCGCGACGCTCTCGCCGCCGTGGAACACCGGGGCGTCCTCGGCGTCGCCCTCCACCTGGAACTTCACGGTGGTGGTCACCGGCTTGTCCGCCTTGGTCACCTTGACCGTCAGGGGGTCGGCGAAGGCCGCGCCGGGCTCGGCCCGCTGCTCGTCGCCGCCCGTGATCTCGATGACATGGGTCGTCTTCTTGACGTGGGCGGTGAACGTCGTCGTGGCGTCACCGGAGGTGGCCCGGACCGTGAAGTCGCCCTCCTTCTCGCCGGTGATGAAGCTGGGGGACTGGGCGCGACCCTGGGCGTTCGTGTAGACCTCGTTGGGGAAGTCCTCCCACTTCACGCCGAGGTTGTCCGGGTCCACCAGGGTGAAGGCCACCTTCTGGTCGGGAAGCGGCTCGCCCTTCTTGTCGCGGGCCACGACCACCAGCGGGTCGGAGACGCCGAGCGGGAGGACGCTCTGGTCGTCGCCGGACTCCCGGGTCAGCTCGGTCACCACGGGGGCGCCGTCGGGAGACTTCCACTGGAGGACGACGCGACCGTCGCCGCCGCGGGCGTTGCTGCCGCCCTGGCCGACGCCGGAGATGTCCGGCTCGTTGTCGTCGAGCGGATTGTGCACCCAGAACGGGTCGCTCTTCGCCGCCGGCTCCCAGTTGGTGCTGGTCACCATGCGTACGTCGGAGGTGCGTTCGGCGTCGACCCAGCTGGAACCGCCGCCGCCGCTGCCGGAGTCGCCCGCCGCGTTCTCGCCGGCGCCGCCACCACCGCCCGCGTAGCCCGCGCCGCCGCCGCCCGCCTCGGGACCGCCGTCACCGCCGGCGCCGCCCTGCGTGTGGTCGGCGCCCGCCTTGCCGCCTTCGCCGCCGGCCGCGCCGCCCGTGCCACCCTTGGCGCCCTTGCCGCCGAGGTCCTTCTCGGCGGCGTCGAAGCCGTCCTGTGCGCCGCCGCTACCGGCGTCGCCGTTCGCCCTGACGCCGGCCCCGCCTCCACCGCCGCCGGCGGCGATGAACAGGGCGGAACCGTCGGCGTCGCGGACCGCGGTGCTCGCGCCACCGCGCTCACCCCAACTGCCCGAGCCGGGCTTGCCGCCGAGCGCGTCGCCGAAGAGCTTGCCCCCGCCGGTGCGCCAGCCGCCGACCTTCACGGTCAGATGCTCACCGGGGGTGACGTCCAGCGAACCTCCCACATACGCGGCGTTGCCACCGCTGGCGAACGGGTTGCCGTCGCCGCCCATGCCCCAGCCGCGGAAGTCCAACTCCTCGACTCCGGCCGGGACCTGGAAGTCCACGGCCGCGCCGGTGTGGTCGAAGATCCGGCAGTGGGTGAAGCCCTCCGTCGGCTTGCACGGCTCGGTCGCCGCGGCGGCCGGGAAGGCTCCCCCCATGCCCAGGCTCGTGACCAGAAGCGCGGCCGCGCCCGTGGCACGAACGCCGCGGCGCAGCGTGACGGAACCCTGTCTCATTGACCCCTCCAGTGTCTGGGTACACAGCCCCCCCTGGGGCCCGTGAAGACGGTGGGACGGCGAGACTCCCCGATCCCGGCCCGGTCCTGGATGAGAAAAAGGACCGTACGCATCATCCCCACCCGTCACAGATGAGTTTACTGTCACAGTGGGCGCATTGAACACCGGGAATGTGACGTTGAATTGGGACTTCCGTTTCGCAGACAGTGGGGTCGATGTGCGATAAGAAACTTCTGTGTACGTCGAGTTGAGTCAGGAGCCACGCTTTGAGCAGCGGTAGAGAGCAATCCGTTTCGGCCGGACGCAAAAGGAAGCCGGAGCGCGGGGTCGGTCGGCGCTCCGCGCTGCGTTATCTGGGCGTCGGGGGGCTGGTCGTGGGGAGCGGGGCGGCGGGGCTGCTCGGTGACGATCTCCTCTCGCGGGCCGACGCGGCGGCGGCCGGCGACCTGACGGCACCGCCGTACGCGCCGAGCGGACGCCGGCCGCGGCATCGCCGGGCGACCTGGAGCCAGCAGTTCCAGGAGGGACACGGCTGGTCGGCCGGGGGCGGCGGCACCGCCTCGTCGAACCCGGGGGACACCGCGGTGTTCACCCGCGGCACCCGCTCGGTACGAGTGACGACGGCGGGCAGCGGAGTCCAGTCGTACGTCCGCAAGACCGGCATGACCGCGATGGACCTCAGCGGGAAGATGATCCGGATCCTCTTCCGGGTCACGGACGTCGCCCATCTCGGCAAGGTGGTCTTCTACCTGGGGAGCAACGGGCTGAAGGACTCCTTCAACTGGCGTGTGCACACCCACTCGGCGACCGCGGCCAACTACGTGCAGTCCGGGGAGTGGGTGACGGTCCATCTCCAGTGGGCCGACGTCGCCGCCGCGGCCGGCGCGTACACGATCTCCGCGCAGGGCGAGCCGTCCGTGCGGTCGGGGTTCACCGACATGTCGTTCGCGGTCTACGACGACGCGGGCGGGCCGGTGACGTATCACCTCCAGGCGATCGAGCTGATACCCGACACCACGACCGTCTTCCCCAAGGGCGTGGTGTCCATCACCTTCGACGACTCGCACACCTCCGTCCACGACCTGGGCCGCCCGGTCATGGACGCGTTCGGAATGCCGGGCACGGTCTACAACATCGCCGACGTGATAGGCACCGGCTCCTTCCTGGATATCGCGAAGATGCGTTCCCTCCAGGACTCCTCAGGCTGGGAAATGGCCGGGCATTCCTACGCCAACGCGACGCACACGGCGAGCTATCCCAAGCTCACCGCGCAGCAGGTCGACCAGGATTTCGGCAAGCTCCGTGAGTGGCTCGTCGGCAATGGATTCTCCAGCGAGCACTTCGCCTATCCGCACGGCGCCTTTCAGAAGACCACGGACGGTGTGCCCGTGGACCAACTCGCGGCCCGGCATTTCACCACGGCCCGCTCGATCATCTCCGAGACGATCGAGAGCTACGCCCCGGCGATGCCCTACCGACTCAAGGCGCTGACGGGGATCAACGACGGGTCGGGCATCGGCGGTACGACACTGACCAAGGTGATCGGCGCCGGGGGGAGCCTCGACCGCTGTGCCCGCAGTGGCGACTGGCTGATCCTCTGCCTGCACAAGGTGGTCGCGGGTGTCCCGGCGACGAGCACCGAGATCAGTCAGGCGGGGCTCAAGCAGCTGATGACCGAGATCGACAAGCGGGGGATCAAGGTGCTCACGGTCCAGGAGGCCATGGCGTACTACAGCTGACCGGACCGACGGTGACCGCCTCTCGGGGCGGTCACCGTGGCGCCGGTGCTAGCGACGGTCGCCGTTCCAGCCGTCCTGCCAGTACGGGTCCTGGTGCTGCTGCTCCGGCAGGGGTGCGCCGGTCTCCGGGTCCCAGTACTGCTGCCGGCCGCCGCCGTGGGGCTGCTGCGGCTGCTGGGGGTTCGGGTGCTGCTGGGGCTGCTGGGAGTAGGAGCCCTGGGGCTGCTGGGAGTACGAGCCCTGAGGCTGCTGCGGGATGTAGGGCATCTGGCCCCGGTGTCCCTGCGGGTGGCCCTGGCCCTGTGGGTGTCCCTGTCCCTGCGGGTGTCCTTGCCCCTGGTCCTGGCCCTGCCACTGGTTGTATCCCTGCGGCTGCTGCTGGTACGGAGGCTGCCCCTGGCCCTGGCCCTGGCCCTGGCCGGCGTACGGCTGCCGGCCCTGCTGCTGGGCTCCGAAGCCCTGCGGCGGGACCGGCTGGTGCGGCTGGGGCTGCTGCGGCTGCTGGGGTCCCGGCTGGGTCACGCCCTGCCAGGCCACCGCCTGCTGCGGGGTGTGCCGGCCGAGGTCCCGCAGCTCGCCCTGGGAGTGGGTGCCGTAGGACTGCTGGGCGCCCGCCCCCACGCCGACCGGTTGCCGCGGGGTCGCGTGCGGGGCGGTGCGGGCCAGGGCGATGCCCTCGAGCCGCATCATCTCGATCGTCGAGGAGACCTGCTGGGAGGAGTACTCGTCCTCTTCCTCCCAGACCTCCGAGACCTCCTGCTCATGGCCCGCGACCGACACCTCGACGCCGGCCTGGCGGGTGCCCCAGCTGCCCTTGTGCAGGGTGACCAGGGCGTAGAACCGCAGCGGGGTCAGCAGGAGCAGCTGGATGACGCCGTACAGCGGAGCCAGCAGGAACATGCCGAAGCGTCTGATGAAGCCCATGCCGCGGCGTGGGAAGTCCAGGTAGCGGACGTTGCGCAGGTACCCCATGAGGACCATGAAGAGCAGGTAGTCGCCGATGTGGTTGACGAACCGCTCGGGGTGCATGACCGGCAGGATGACCATCGAGTAGAACATCGCCGAGCCGAAGATCAGCCACAGGGCGAGTTCCATGCAGGTGAGCCAGAAGGCGGGCCGGAACTTCTTCTGGTGCGTGAAGGCCCACAGGGACTCACGGAAGAAGGACTTGTTCCAGCGCACCTGCTGGCGCAGGAAGTGCGGCAGCTTCTCGGGTACGGCGGTGTAGCCGACGGCCGTCTCCTGGAAGACGACCTGGCCTTCCATCAGGCAGTAGTTGGTCATCCGGCGGTCGTCGCCGAACACGGCGGGCTTGCCGAGGAACTGCTGGTTCAGGAAGTCCGGCAGGTACTTGCGCACCAGCGTGCCGCGGTACACCGACAGGGCGCCGCAGCAGCACAGGACCGACTTCAGTCGGGAGTACGCGGCTCGCTCGAAGAGGAACGAGTTGCCGTACCGCAGGTCCTGGAGGCGGGTGAAGATGTTGCTGTCGTGGTTGAGCGCGAGCACCATGCCGGTGGAGGCCATGATCTTCGGGTCGGCCATCGGCAGCAGCAGCTCACGGACCGTGTCCCGGGACAGGATCGTGTCGGAGTCCACGCACAGGAACAGGTCGGTGTAGGGCGCCGCCTCGAAGCCGAGGGCGAGGGCCTCGCGCTTGCCCTTGTTCTCGGGCTGCACGCTCACCGTGTACTTGACGCCCTTGGCCTCGAACTCGCGGCGCAGCTTCTTCGCCGCCTTGATGCCGCCGGCGTCGGCGCTGCAGTCGTCGATGATGTGGATCTCGTTGGGGAGCCGGCTCTGCGCGAGGAGGCTGCGCATGCCCTGCTCGAACATCACCGGGTCCTCGTTGTAGATCGGGATGACCGCGGTGACCCAGGAGTTGTCCAGGAGCAGCAGCTCCTCGCGGTCCGCCTTGGCGGGCCGGTAGAAGAGCGCCCCGAACATCTTCAGGCTGAGCAGCGCCATCGCGCCGAACGAGTAGAGGTGCAGCGAGCTGGGGTCCAGCTTGGTGACGATGACGGCGGCGATGGCGAGGAAGAAGAAGTACGAGACCTTCAGATGCCGTCGCCGTTTGTGCCGGCGGCGGCCGTCGGAGTCGACGGCGCCCTGTACGTAGGAGTCGGTCACAGCTTGACCACCGAGGGATGGTCGGCCGTCTTGCCGCGCGTGTCGAAGAGCAGCGCGGCACGGTCCACCAGCTGGTCCAGGTCGAGCTCGCTGTGCTGCTGGAGCAGGATGGTCAGGTCCGCCTGCTCGGCGCCCGCGAGGTAGTCCTCGACGCGGGGCACCTCGGCGCCCTCCACGGTCCAGCCCTCGACGCGCGGGTCGTAGTAGACGAGCTCGGCGCCGCGCTCCAGCAGCAGCTCGGCCACGTCGACGGCCGGGCTCTCCCGCTGGTCGGAGATGTCGGGCTTGTAGGTCACGCCGAGCAGCAGCACACGCGAGCCGCGGATCGGCTTGCCCTGCTGGTTGAGCAGATCGGCGGCGCGCGACACCACATGGGCGGGCATCCGCTGGTTGATCTCCTGGGCCAGCTCCACGAAGCGGAACGGGATGCCGAGCGAACGCACCTTGTACGACAGGTAGTTGGGGTCGATCGGGATGCAGTGACCGCCGACGCCGGGACCGGGGTAGAAGGGCGCGAAGCCGAACGGCTTGCTGGAGGCGCAGCGGATGGAGTCCCAGAGGTCGACACCGATCTCGCGGCAGAACATCGCCATCTCGTTGACCAGGGCGATGTTCACATGCCGGTAGGTGTTCTCCAGCAGCTTGGCCATCTCGGCCTCACGGGTGCCCTTGGCCTCCACCACACCGCCGACGAAACGCTCGTACAGCGCGCGGGCGGCCTTGGTGCAGTCGGGCGTGGTGCCGCCGACCACCTTGGGCGTGTTCTCCAGGCCGTAGGTGGGGTTGCCCGGGTCGATGCGCTCGGGGGAGAAGGCCAGGTAGAAGTCGACGCCCGCCTTCAGGCCGCCGGCCTCCAGACGCGGGCGGACCACCTCGTCGGTGGTGCCCGGGTACGTCGTGGACTCCAGGACCACCAGGGTGCCCGGGGTGAGGTGCGCCGCGATGTCCTCGACGGCGGCGTCCACCGCTCCGAGGTTGGGCGCGCCGTGCTCGGTCAACGGGGTCGGCACACAGATGACGACCGCGGCCGCGTCCGCGATGACCTCGGGCGAGTCGACCGCCCGGAAACCCTGGCCGAGCATCGCGCGCACGTCGGCGTCACTGATGTCGTCGACGTGTGAAGCGCCCTCGTTCAGTCCCCGGACCACACGCTCGTTGCGGTCGAGACCGACGACTGTCAGTCCGGAAGCGCTTGCTGCGCGGGCAAGGGGCAGCCCTACGTAGCCGAGCCCGACGATGACGAGGTCGACAGTGGAGGTTCGGTTCACAGCAATGCATCCCACCCCGGCGCCGCCCCCCAAAGAGCTCCGATGGCTAGGCGCACAGATATTTATCTATCGAATACAGGAGCGAGCATGCTAACAACCTCGTCACTCCGTCTCCATAGGTCACACACAGTCGTGATTGTCACGTAGCTACCCGTACAACCCTTGGCCTCCGCTGTGAGTCGGCCCCGTTGGCGCCGGTCGTCTTTCTCATACGCCCCTGGCATCGGCGGCGCCGGCGGGTACCCTCACTGCCGATCCATCCGCCGGGCGCCCGCCCCGCGCGCCCCCGAAGGAGTCTCCGTGGCGACCTCTCGCCGTCAGCCCCGCCGCCCGAGCCGCATAGCCAGAGCGTTCAAGGTGCTGCTCGTGGTGGCCGTCCTCGGCGGCGGTGTCCTCGCCGCGAAGCCGCTGTGGCAGCACTTCAACCCCGAGCCGCCCGACCTCACCGTCCGCTACCGGACGGCCACCGGGGCGAACGCCGACGCCGCCCGGCCCTGGCTGGAGGTCTTCAACACCTCCGAGAAGCCGGTGCCGCTCAGCGAGGTCGCGCTGCGCTACTACTTCACCGCCGACGGGGACGCGTCGTACGCCTTCAACTGTGTGGAGGCGGCGGTGGGCTGTTCGAACCTGACCGGGACCGTGGTCGCCATGGACAAGCCCCAGGACGGGGCCGACCACTACCTGGAGCTCGGCTTCACCGAGAAGGCCGGGACCCTGAAGCCCGGTGCGAACAGCGAGGGGCTGGAGATCCAGCTCTACCGCACCGACCACAAGAAGGTCAGCCAGGACGGCGACTGGTCCTTCGACGCCGCCAAGCGCACCTACCAGGACTCCGACCGGGTCCCGGCCTATCTGCGCGGCGCCCTGGTGTGGGGCGAGGAGCCCGGCGGCGAGGGCGCCGAGGCCAAGGCCTCGCCCGCGCCCAGGGCCGTGCCCGAACTCCCCGAGGGCGCCTTCTTCGACGACTTCAACTACCGGGGCCCCAAGGACACCGCCCTGTTCAAGCACGGCTGGCTGGTGCGGACCAGCGAGGGCGGCCCCGGCATCGACGACACCTGGACGACGAAGGGCGTCACCTTCCCCGGCGACGACAAGGCCCTCGGCGGACAGGTGCTCCAGCTGCGCGCCTCCACCGACGGCACCAAGTCGGGCACCGAACAGGCGGCCGTCGGCACGAAGGAGGCCAAGTTCCGCACCGGCACCTACGCGGCCCGCATCCACTTCACCGACAAGCCGACGACCGGCAAGAACGGCGACCACGTCAACCAGACGTTCTTCACCATCGGCGGCTCGGGAGACAAGTACAGCGAGCTCGACAACGAGTACATGCCGAACGGCGGCTGGGGCGCGCCCGGCCCCAAGCTGGACACCACCACCTGGCGCAACGCCGACGAGGGCGACCGGGTGACCCAGAAGACCGAGAAGAGCATCGCCGGCTGGCACACCATGGTGATCACGGTGAAGAAGAACTCGGTCACCTACAGCATCGACGGCAAGACCCTCTACCGCAGCGGCTCGGACTACGCCCCGCGCGCCGACATGGCGATCAACTTCAACACCTGGTTCGTGGATCTGCCCTTCACCGGCGACCGCGCCTGGGACATGAAGATCGACTGGCTCTACTACCAGTCCGGCGAGGCCCTGTCGGCCAAGGAGGCCGAGAAGGCCGCCAAGGGCTTCCACGGGGACGGAGTGAGCTGGTTCGACACGCTGTCCGGCTCCTGACCGGTGACCCGAGCGCCGGCCGCCCCGCGTCCGCGGGACGGCCGGCGCGGGACGGTCAGCCCTCGGCGGCGGCCGACGCCTGCGCCTCGCCCCGCCGGCGGATCTGCCGGAAGGTGAACTCGGCCAGGTCGTCGCCGGTCGAGAAGACCGAGGTGCTCTTCTTCGTCACGTCCTTGCCGTCGGTGAACCCGGCGACCGTGAAGTAGGCGTAGCGGCCGTAGGAGTTGGTCGTCGTACGGCAGATCGCGGAGGTGCAGAAGGACTTCACGCCGTCGCCGGACAGCGAGGCGATGACGCTCTTGTCGTCGGCCTGGCTCTTGGCCTTCGTCGCCTGCGCCTCGGTGTCGAAGACGGCCACGCCGACCGTCACCGCGACACCGTCCTTGACGTACGACACCCGCAGCACGCGCGTGCAGTCGTTGGCGTTGAGGACCTTGCCGAGGGTGCCGCCGGCGTTGGCGGCCGCGGCGCACTTCTCGGTGTCGCCCGACGCGCCCTTCTTGTACACCGTCTCGCCCATGGTCAGCTGCGTGCCCGGGAACAGGGACGCCACGCTGAGCGGGGCCGTGTCCTTGGTCTTGCTGGCCACGAAGTCCTTCGGGTCCAGCGGCGGCGGGGCGCTGGTCGGGGCGAACGACGGGTCCGTGGGGGACTGGCTCGGGATGTCGGCGCTGGCGGGCAGCGAGGAGGTCGTGGAGGCCTCGTTGTCGCTCCTGTTCGCCGAGACCACGGCCACGGCGACGGCGGTGCCTATCGCGACGGTGGCCAGGGCGCCGCCGCCGACGAACAGCAGCTTGCGCCGTTTGTTGCGGGTCTCCGACGCCTCGGCGAGCGCGGCCCAGTCCGGGGTCTGGCCGTCACCGCCGCTGGTCCACGGCTGCTGGGAATTCGGTTTCCAGGGGTCCCACTGGGACGGGGGTCCCCCTTGCTGCCCGTAGCTCATGGGGCGCATCTTAGACGGGGCGCGCGGCGGACCGGTCCGCCTCAACGGGCTCTGCGGTCCCAGGTGTTCGGGAACGAGTGCGGGCAAACGTGACATCTGAGGGTGCTTGGTGCGGCGTTCTGCCTGGACGCGGGTGTGGCGCGGACCACGCCTGGCATGTTCACGTGGGCGGGGGTGCCGGATCGCGGTGACGGCGGTGTGACCGTACGGTGGCGGGCTCGTTTTGACCCGTCCGGGGCAGCCCGAGTAGGCTTGCAGCTTGTTATGCGTATCGGCTTGGTCGCTCTCAGGCGAGAAGCCCCTACGTAGGTTCCCTGGAGCAGTTACCAGTGGGCGGCATACGGGCATCGTTCCCGGCACTGTCGTCCCCAGCTGCACGATCGCTTCAGTGATGCCATGTGTCAGCACCCATCCACTGAAGAAGAAGGCTGCGAAGTGCGTACGTACAGCCCCAAGCCCGGCGATGTGACTCGCCAGTGGCACGTCATCGACGCACAGGACATCGTCCTGGGCCGTCTGGCTACCACTGCCGCGAACCTCCTGCGCGGCAAGCACAAGCCGACCTATGCCCCTCACATGGACATGGGCGACTTCGTCATCATCATCAACGCCGACAAGGTTCACCTGTCCGGCAACAAGAAGACCCAGAAGCTGGCGTACCGCCACTCCGGCTACCCGGGTGGTCTGCGCTCCGTCCGTTACGACGAGCTGCTGGCGAAGAACCCCGAGAAGGCCGTCGAGAAGGCCATCAAGGGCATGATCCCCAAGAACACCCTGGGCCGTCAGATGCTCTCCAAGCTGAAGGTCTACTCGGGCGACCAGCACCCCCACGCTGCCCAGCAGCCGGTGCCGTTCGAGATCACCCAGGTCGCGCAGTAGTTCCGGCCACACACCAAACAGAAAAGATCTGAGGAGCATCGTGGCCGAGACCACCGCTGAGCAGCCGGTCGAAGAGACCGAGACCGAGCTTGTCGACATCGACAGCTACACCACCGAGTCCGAGGTCCCCGTCGAGGGCGACTACACCTCGGAGTCCCTCGCCGGCCGCTTTGGCGACCCGCAGCCGGCCGCCGGCCTGGGCCGTCGCAAGAACGCCATCGCCCGCGTCCGGATCGTCCCGGGCACCGGCAAGTGGAAGATCAACGGTCGCACCCTCGAGGACTACTTCCCGAACAAGGTGCACCAGCAGGAAGTCAACGAGCCCTTCAAGGTGCTCGAGCTCGAGGGCCGCTACGACGTCATCGCCCGCATCGCGGGTGGCGGTGTCTCCGGTCAGGCCGGTGCCCTGCGCCTCGGCGTGGCCCGCGCGCTGAACGAGGCCGACGTGGACAACAACCGCGGCGCCCTCAAGAAGGCCGGCTTCCTCCGCCGCGACGACCGTGCGGTCGAGCGCAAGAAGGCCGGTCTCAAGAAGGCCCGCAAGGCCCCGCAGTACAGCAAGCGTTAAGCTTCGCTGCCTGCACTTCGTACTCGCACTTCAGCAGTACGTCCGAACGCCCCGGCGGCACGCCACAGTGCCGCCGGGGCGTTCGTTTATCACAGCCTTAGGCGTATAACGGCACAAGACGTTCAAAGGCTTGTGCGATCGGATGATCTCCGAGAAATGACGCTCCAACAGGAGGACAAGTGGGACGACTCTTCGGCACGGACGGCGTGCGCGGCGTCGCCAACGCGGACCTGACGGCCGAGATGGCGCTGGGCCTGTCGGTGGCGGCGGCCCACGTACTGGCCGAGTCGGGCACGTTCGAGGGCCACCGCCCGACGGCGGTGGTCGGACGGGACCCGCGTGCGTCCGGGGAGTTCCTGGAGGCCGCCGTGGTCGCCGGCCTCGCGAGCGCGGGCGTCGACGTCCTGCGGGTCGGCGTACTGCCGACGCCGGCCGTGGCGTATCTCACCGGTGCCCTCGGCGCCGACCTCGGCGTCATGCTGTCCGCCAGCCACAACGCCATGCCCGACAACGGCATCAAGTTCCTCGCCCGCGGCGGCCACAAGCTCGACGACGAGCTCGAGGACCGGATCGAGTCGGTCTACGAGTCCCACCGCCACGGTGAGCCGTGGGACCGGCCCACCGGTTCGGGCGTCGGCCGGGTCCGTGAGTACCTGGAGGGCTTCGACCAGTACGTCGCCCACCTCATCGCCGTCCTCCCGAACCGACTCGACGGCCTGAAGATCGTCCTCGACGAGGCGCACGGTGCCGCGGCGCGGGTGTCGCCGGAGGCGTTCACGCGGGCCGGCGCCGAGGTGATCACCATCGGTGCCTCGCCGGACGGGCTCAACATCAACGAGGGCTGCGGCTCGACCCACCTCGGGCTCCTCAAGGCCGCCGTCGTGGAGCACGGGGCCGCGTTCGGCATCGCGCACGACGGGGACGCCGACCGGTGCCTCGCCGTGGACCACACCGGTGACGAGGTGGACGGCGACCAGATCATGGCCGTACTCGCGCTGGCCATGCGGGAGCGGTCCGCGCTGCGGGCGGACACCGTGGTCGCCACGGTCATGTCGAACCTCGGGTTCAAGCTGGCGATGGAGCGTGAAGGGCTTCAGCTGATCCAGACGGCGGTCGGGGACCGGTATGTGCTGGAGTCGATGAAGGAGCACGGGTACGCGCTGGGCGGTGAGCAGTCCGGGCACGTGATCATCCTCGATCACGCGACCACGGGTGACGGGACGCTGACCGGGCTCATGCTGGCGGCGCGGGTCGCTGAGACGGGGCGTTCGCTGCGGGACCTCGCCTCTGTGATGGAGCGGTTGCCGCAGGTGCTGATCAATGTGCCGGACGTGGATCGTACGCGGGTGGGGACCTCGGGGGAGCTTGCGGCTGCCGTGGCCGATGCGGAGCGGGAGCTCGGTGAGACCGGGCGGGTGTTGTTGCGGCCGTCGGGTACTGAGCCGTTGGTTCGGGTGATGGTCGAGGCCGCGGATATTGATCAGGCTCGGTCTGTGGCTGGGCGGTTGGCTGATGCGGTGAAGTCGGCGCTGGGGTAAGAGCGCCGGGTTCGGGGTGGGGGTTCTGTGTGTTGCGGGCTGCGGGTGCTTCGTGGCTTGTCGCGCAGTTCCCCGCGCCCCTTCAGGGGCGCTTTCGCCAGAGCCACTTCTGGAAGAGCAGGGTGAGGGTGCCTGCCAGGACGATGCCCAGGAGGTTCAGCAGTAGCTGCTCTGTTGAACCCCAGGCCTGCTTGTACTCGTTGAAGCTGAAGGCGACGGCGGCGTTCGCGGCCGCCGGGACCGTGGTCACCGAGATCGCGACGCCGACCAGAGCGCCGGACTTGGCCGAGGTCAGGGACAGGGTGCCCGCGCAGCCGGCGAGGACGGCCACGACGAAGGAGAACCAGTCGGGCCGGTAGATGAAGTTGGTGTTGGGACGCGTGGCATCCAACTGCTCGGCGCTGAAGAGGTTCACGGAGTCCATGAAGTAGCTGAAGCCGACCGTCACCAACATGGCCACCGCGAAGCCCACCAGCAGCGCGATCAGTGAGCGCAGCGCCAGCTTGGGATGGCGTTGGACGATCGCGGTGCTGAACGCGGCCAGGGGGCCGAACTCCGGGCCCACCGCCATCGCGCCCACGATCAGGATGGCGTTGTCGAGGACCACACCGCAGGCGGCGATCATCGTGGCCAGCGTGATGAAGGCGATGTAGGTGATGGAGAGCGTCGACTCCTCATGCGTCGCGTCCGCCAGGTGCTCCCACAGGACCGCGTCCGCGCCCTCGCCGGGGGCCTCCTCCTCGGCCTTGTCGGCTCGCTTGGAGAGGGACAGGTCGATGTTCTCGACGGCGATGGAGCCCGTCTCGTCGAGGCCCGACTCGCGGAGTGCGCCGATGAGTTCGTCGCCCGCCTCACGGGCCACGTCGCACATCACCACGTCCCCCGTGGGATTGCGGGCGGCGCCCGGCAGGACGACCAGATGTGTGGTGCCGACGGTCTTCTCGATCAGCCGGACCACGGCGTCGGTCTTCTCGGCCGGTGTGATCAGGCGCAGATGCAGCATGACGCCTTTTTAACAGGCCCGGCTTGCCAGTTCACAGCTTGCGCAGGCGCAGCCGCTGGACCTTGTGGTCCGGGCCCTTGCGGACGACGAGGGTGGCGCGGCCGCGGGTGGGGGCGATGTTCTCGATCAGGTTGGGCCTGTTGATGGTGCGCCACTGGGTGCGGGCGTAGTCGAGGGCCTCTTCCTCGGAGACCTGGGTCCACTTGCGGAAGTAGGAGTCGGGGTTCTGGAAGGCCGTCCGGCGCAGCTTCTTGAAGCGGTTGAGGTACCAGCGCTCGACGTCCTCGGGGCTGGCATCGATGTACACGCTGAAGTCGAAGTAGTCGGCGAGACCGACGCGGGTGCGGCCGTCCTTGCCGGGCAGGGCGGGCTGGAGGACGTTGAGGCCCTCGACGATCAGGATGTCCGGGCGGCGGACGACGAGCTTCTCACCGGGGACGATGTCGTAGATGAGGTGGGAGTAGACGGGGGCCGTCACCTCGCCCTTGCCCGACTTGATGTCGGCGACGAAGCGGGTCAGGGCCCGGCGGTCGTAGGACTCCGGGAAACCCTTCCTCGACATCAGGCCGCGGGCCTGGAGCTCCTTGGTGGGGAGCAGGAAGCCGTCCGTCGTCACGCGCTCCACGCGCGGGTGCTCGGGCCAGCGGGAGAGCAGCGCCTGGAGGAGCCGGGCGACCGTGGACTTGCCGCCGGCGACCGAGCCCGCGACCCCTATGACGAAGGGGGTGCCGGACTGGGCGCCCTGTTCGCCGAGGAAGGTGTTCAGTGCCCCTCTGAGGCCGTCCGTGGCGCCGACGTAGAGGTTGAGGAGCCGGGACAGCGGGAGGTAGACGTCACGCACCTCGTCGAGGTCGATGACATCGCCGAGGCCGCGCAGCTTCTCGACCTCCTCGGCGGTGAGCGGCAGCGGCGTCTTGTCGCGCAGCGCGCTCCACTCGGCACGGGTGAGGTCGACGTAGGGAGTCACCTCCGGCTTCTGCCGGTGGGTGCTCCGGGGCATCGAGGAGACCGGAGAGATCACAGTCCATTGTTAACGGAGTTTGAACACGATGGCGGGTGGGGTCCGTCACGCGGCGGCCGGGCCGGGGGCGCGGGGACGGTCGTAGGCCGTGGGAATTTCCGATTTCGGGCAGGAGGCGGCCGGTTCGGGCTCTGTTCTGGCGGGGTCGCGCCTCTAGGCTGCGGCGCATGTGCGGAATCGTGGGTTACGTGGGGTCGCAGTCGGCGCTCGATGTCGTGATGCCCGGACTGAAGCGGCTGGAGTACCGGGGGTACGACTCGGCGGGCGTCGCCGTGCCGGCGGACGGCGGGATGGCGGCCGCGAAGAAGGCGGGCAAGCTGGTCAATCTGGAGAAGGAGCTGGTGGACCGGCCCCTGCCGGCGGGCGGGACGGGTATCGGGCACACCCGCTGGGCCACCCACGGCGGGCCGACGGACGTCAACGCGCACCCCCATCTGGACAACGCCGGCCGGGTCGCGGTCGTCCACAACGGGATCATCGAGAACTTCGCCGCGCTGCGGGCCGAGCTGGCGGAGCGGGGGCATCTGCTCAGCTCCGAGACCGACACGGAGGTCGTCGCGCATCTGCTGGCGGAGGAGTTCTCCTCCTGCGCGGACCTGGCGGAGGCGATGCGGCTGGTGTGCCGGCGCCTGGAGGGCGCGTTCACGCTGGTCGCGGTGCACGCGGACGACCCGGACGTGGTCGTCGGCGCGCGCCGGAACTCCCCGCTCGTGGTCGGCGTCGGGGAGGGCGAGGCCTTCCTCGCCTCCGATGTGGCGGCCTTCATCGCGCACACCCGCTCGGCGATCGAGCTGGGCCAGGACCAGGTGGTGGAGCTGCGCCGGGACGGGGTGACCGTCACCGGCTTCGACGGGCGCCCCGCCGAGGTGCGCTCGTACCACGTCGACTGGGACGCCTCGGCCGCCGAGAAGGGCGGCTACGACTACTTCATGCTCAAGGAGATCGCCGAGCAGCCCAAGGCGGTCGCCGACACGCTCCTCGGGCGCATCGACGCGGCCGGCTCGCTGACGCTGGACGAGGTGCGGATCAGCGCCTCCGAGCTGCGCGAGGTGGACAAGGTGGTGATCGTGGCGTGCGGTACGGCCTTCCACGCCGGCCTCATCGCCAAGTACGCCATCGAGCACTGGACGCGGATCCCCTGCGAGGTGGAGCTGGCGAGCGAGTTCCGGTACCGGGACCCGATCCTCGGTGCCCGGTCCCTGGTGATCGCGATCTCGCAGTCCGGCGAGACCATGGACACGCTGATGGCGCTGCGGCACGCCCGGGAGCAGGGCTCGAAGGTGCTGGCCATCTGCAACACCAACGGCTCGACCATCCCTCGTGAGTCCGACGCGGTGCTGTACACACATGCCGGGCCCGAGGTGGCGGTCGCCTCGACCAAGGCGTTTCTGACCCAGCTGGTGGCCTGCTATCTGGTCGCCCTCTATCTGGGCCAGGTGCGGGGCACCAAGTGGGGCGACGAGATCTCCGCCGTCATCCGGGACCTGTCGCGGATCTCGGGCGAGGTCGAGCGCGTACTGGAGACGATGGAGCCGGTGCGGGCCCTGGCCAGGTCGCTGGCCGCGAAGGACACCGTGCTCTTCCTGGGGCGGCACGTGGGGTATCCGGTGGCGCTGGAGGGGGCGTTGAAGCTGAAGGAGCTCGCCTACATGCACGCCGAGGGCTTCGCGGCGGGCGAGCTGAAGCACGGGCCGATCGCGCTGATCGAGGAGGACCTGCCGGTGGTGGTGGTCGTGCCGTCGCCGCGCGGCCGGTCCGTCCTGCACGACAAGATCGTCTCCAACATCCAGGAGATCCGGGCCCGGGGCGCCCGGACCATCGTGATCGCCGAGGAGGGGGACGAGGCGGTGGTGCCGTACGCCGACCATCTGATCCGGATCCCGGCCACGCCCACGCTGCTTCAGCCGCTGGTGTCCACGGTGCCGCTCCAGGTCTTCGCGTGCGAGCTGGCCACGGCCCGGGGCAACGAGGTGGACCAGCCCCGCAACCTGGCCAAGTCGGTGACGGTGGAGTAGCCGGCCGGAGTGCGCCGCGTGGGGTCATAGGGTGCTCGGCATGAGCATCATCGGCGTCGGGATCGACGTGGCGGAGATCGAGCGGTTCGCCGCGTCGCTGGAACGTACGCCCGGCATGGCGCGGCGGCTGTTCCTCGACAGCGAGTTGCTGCTGCCCAGCGGGGAGCGCCGGGGGATCGCCTCCCTCGCGGCACGGTTCGCCGCGAAGGAGGCCCTCGCCAAGGCCCTGGGCGCGCCCGCCGGACTGCACTGGACCGATGCCGAGGTGTACGTCGAGGACAGCGGCCGGCCCCGGCTCCGGGTCACCGGGACGGTCGCGGCCCGGGCGGCCGCGCTGGGCGTGCGGTCCTGGCATGTGTCGCTCAGCCATGACGCGGGGGTGGCCTCGGCGGTCGTCATCGCGGAGGCCTGAGCGCTCCGCCGGCTGTGCCGATCTGCGGCTCCGCCGCGCGTCAGCAGATGGACTGGGTCGTGTTGACCCGCGTGATGTTGCGGAACGTCGTGTTGGTGCCGCAGGGGCTCTCGCGGATCGAGGAGTTGGTCACCGTCAGGTTCTGGACGGTGATGTTGTCGTTGTTCGGGAACTCCGAGCGGGCCGCGAGGCGCAGTTCGCCGCCGCCGGTGATCGTGCCGCTCTGGGTGGCGAGGCTGACGTTGTAGCAGTTCTCGATCAGCACCGAGTTGTTGCCGGTGTTGTTCAGGGTGACCTTGTCGATGACCGCCCCGCCGCTCTCCGAGACACAGAAGACGCCCCGGCCGCCGCCGCGGGCGATCACCTCGCCCACCCGGATGTTCGTGGGGTACGAACTCCCCACCCGGCCGTTGCGGTTGGCCATGCGGAAGGCCGCGTACCCCGTGCCGGTGCCGGCGTTCTCCGCGTCGACCTTGGCCACCGTGGCGTTGATGGTCTGGTTCAGCAGGAGGCCCGACTCCCCGACGTTCCGCGCCGTCACCGTGCCGACGGTGAGGCCGTCCACGCCGTAGGTCTCCACCGCGTGGCTGGACGCGCCCGACACGTACACGTTGTCGATGCGGACGTTGCGCGTCCACTGGCTGGTGTCGCCGCGGTTGTCGATGCGTACGCCGAGCCCCGCCGACAGACGCATGTCGAGCTGGCCGAGGACGACGTTCTGGACGTTGCGCAGGAAGACGCCGTAGAGCGGGCTGCCGGTGAGGTTGAGGTGCTGGACCTCGATGTCGCGGGTGCCGCGGGAGTAGATCGGGGCCTGGTCGCCGCTGCCGGAGCCGGTGACGTTGATCGTGCCGCAGACGTCGAGCACCGTGTAGCTGGGCAGGGAGATGCGCGAGCCCGCGGACATCGAGCCCGAGCCGCGTACGACGACCCGCTCCTTCGCCGTGCGGCCCGCCGTCAGGCTGTTGACCGCCGCCTGGGCCGCGGCGCGCAGGTCGGTGCCGGTGTAGACGGTCGTGCCGCCGCGGCGGGCCGTCCAGGTGCCGCCGCTCAGTACGGCTTCCGCCTGGTAGGAACCCTCGCCGCAGGCCGCCGCCGCGGCCTCGGGAGCGGTGGTGACGTTGACGCCGGTGGTCAGGAGGGCGGCGGCTGCGGCGCCGGCGATCAGTGCGGCTCTGGGTCGCATGGGGGTCCGTCCTGTTGTCGAATCGATTCGACTGAATCGATTCACCTGTGGGGGTGGGGGAGTTTGGCAAAGGCGCGGTAAAGCGTCAATGGCTGCGGCGAGGTTCGTCACGCACGGGGGAGACTCGGACCCATGCGGACTGCGTACAGCGTGGAGACGGTCAGGGCGGCCGAGCGGGAGCTCATGGCACGGCTGCCGGAGGGGGCGTTGATGCAGCGCGCGGCCGCGGGACTGGCCGCCGCGTGCGCCGATGTCCTGGGGCGGGTGTACGGCCGTCGGGTCGTGCTCCTGGTCGGCAGCGGGGACAACGGCGGCGACGCCCTCTACGCCGGGGCGCGGCTCGCCCGGCGGGGCGCCGGGGTCGCGGCGGTGCTGCTCTCGCCGGAGCGGGCGCATGCCGGCGGGCTGGCGGCGTTGCGGCGGGCCGGTGGTGTCGTCCTGGGCGGCGGCGGAATGGGCGATGGTGGCGCGGTGGGCGGCGGTGCGAACGCCGAGGACGCGATCCTCCGCGCCGACCTCGTCCTCGACGGCATCGTCGGGATCGGGGGGAAGGGCGGGCTGCGGCCCGAAGCGGCGGCGCTGGGCTCGGTGCTGGAGACCTCGCGGGCCACCGTCGTCGCCGTCGATCTGCCCAGCGGGGTCGACGCCGACACGGGCGAGGTGCGGGGCGCCGCGATCCGGGCCGACCTCACCGTCACCTTCGGTACCCACAAGCCGGGGCTGCTGGTGGATCCGGCGCGGGAGTACGCCGGGTCCGTGCGGCTCGTCGACATCGGGCTGTCGCTGCCGGTCGAGGCCGAGCTGGAGGCCTTGCAGCACGCGGACGTGGCCCGGCTGCTGCCGGTGCCGAGCGGGGAGAGCGACAAGTACCGGCGGGGAGTCGTGGGGATCGCCGCCGGGTCCGCCCGGTATCCCGGGGCGGCGGTGCTCGCCGTGGCGGGGGCGCTGCGGGGCGGGGCGGGGGCCGTGCGGTACGTCGGGCCCGCCGGGGACGCGGTGATCGCCCGCTTTCCCGAGGCGCTCGTGTCGGACCAGGGGCCGAAGCGGGCCGGGCGCGTGCAGGCGTGGGTGGTCGGGCCGGGCGCGGGGGACGACGCCTCGGCCGTCGGCGAGGTGCTGTCGGCGGACGTGCCGGTGCTGATCGACGCGGACGGGCTGCGGCTGGCGGACGTCGACGCCGTGCGGGGGAGGGGCGCGCCGACGCTGATGACGCCGCATGCCGGGGAGGCGGCGGCGCTGCTCGGGGTGGCGCGGGAGGAGGTCGAGGGGGCTCGGCTGGCGTCCGTGCGGGAGTTGGCGGGGCGGTACGGGGCGACGGTGCTGCTCAAGGGGTCGACGACGTTGGTCGCGGACTCCGGGGGCGGGGCGGTGCGGGTGAATCCGACGGGGACCGCCTGGCTGGCCACGGCGGGGAGTGGGGACGTGTTGTCGGGGCTCGCGGGGTCGTTGCTGGCGGCGGGGCTGTCGGTGGTGGACGCGGGGAGTGTGGCGGCGTATCTGCATGGGCTGGCGGGGCGGTTCGCGGCGGACGGGTCGCCGGTGGGGGCGCATGACGTGGCGGACGGGATTCGGGGGGCTTGGCGGGATGTGCGGGCGGGGTAGTCGCGGGTTTTTCTCGCCCCCGCCGCCCTTACCCGTCCCATCCCGTTCCTGGGGGCTGCGCCCCCAGACCCCCGCTTCGGCCCTGAAGGGGCCTCGTCCTCAAACGCCGGACGGGCTGGGGGTGGTGCCTGTCCGTCCTGGCGCGCGGGCTGAAAGCGCGCGCACTCGGCAATAAGAGTGATCCCTCTGCAATAAGGGTGACCCCTCCGCGCGGCACTCCCGGCCCCCTCCCCGCCCGCGTTTCTCTGATCGCATGATCAGCAGACGTATCGCGCACCGGAGTGCAGCCGTGCTGCTCGCCGCCGTCACCGCGCTCCCCGCAGGAACCGCCGTCGCCGACCCCGCGCCCCCCGCTCCCGGCCCCGAGGCGCAGCTCGTGCCCGGGGTCTATCAGCCGTGGCAGGTCGATACCCCGGACCAGGTGTTGGCGCCGAAGGTGTACACGCCCGGTGTCCAGGAGGACGCCGTCGAGCCGGCCGAGGCCGCGCCGGGGACGTACGACCTGGTCGAGTACGTGCCGCTCGCCGATGCCGTGGCCCGGGTCTCCTGTACGAAGTCGACCGGGCCGTTTCAGCGGCAGGTCGAGAAGTGGCTGAAGCTGAAGGTGGACGGGAAGCAGTCGAAGGCGGACTGCAAGGCCGTCCGGGCTTTCCAGAAGAAGCAGAAGATCAAGCCCGCCATCGGCTTCGCCGGGCCCGTGACCTGGGCGCGGATGCAGTATCTGTCCGCGAGGAAGAACCCCAACGCCGCCAAGAAGTGCCCCGAACGCCGTTATCGCGTCGCCTGCGTCGACCAGAACCGGCAGATCACCTGGGTGCAGAAGGGGAAGAAGGTCGTCTTCGGGCCGGTGCCCATGCGGAGCGGGCGGGCGGGGTACCGGACCCGTAGCGGGTGGTTCAAGGTCTACTGGAAGCACAAGAACCACGTGTCCACGCTCTACCACCAGCCCATGCCCTACGCGCAGTTCTTCAGCGGCGGCCAGGCCTTCCACGCCGTCTACGGCAGCATCTTCACCACCGTCGGCTCGATGGGCTGCGTCAATCTGCGGCTCGGCGACGCGCGCGAGCTGTGGGGCGTGCTGAAGAAGGGCGACCGGGTCTATGTCTGGGGGCGGCGGGCCGGAGCGTAGGCGTCCGGAGGGACTGTCCGACCCCTCTGAGAGACTGGGGGCGCCATGAGTGAGACACCTGTCCCGCGGAGCACGCCGCTGCGTGCTCGCGCCGAGATCGATCTGGCCGCCCTGCGGGCCAATGTGCGGACCCTGCGCGCCCTCGCGCCGGGCGCGGCCCTGATGGCCGTGGTCAAGTCCGACGCCTACGGCCACGGGGCGGTCCCGTGTGCCCGCGCGGCCGTCGAGGCGGGGGCGACCTGGCTGGGCACGGCCACTCCGGAGGAGGCCCTGGAGCTGCGCGCCCACGGCATCACCGGGCGCGTCATGTGCTGGCTCTGGACACCCGGCGGGCCCTGGCGGGAGGCCGTGGAGGCCGATCTCGACGTCTCCGTGAGCGGGATGTGGGCACTGGACGAGGTCGTCGCGGCCGCCCGGGGCGCCTCGCGTCCCGCGCGCGTGCAGCTCAAGGCCGACACCGGGCTGGGGCGCAACGGATGTCAGCCGGGCGACGACTGGGCCGAGCTGGTCGCCCACGCCCTGCGCGCCGAGGAGGAGGGCCTGCTCCGCATCACCGGCCTCTGGTCGCACTTCGCCTGCGCCGACGAGCCCGGGCACCCCTCCATCGCCGCCCAGCTCTCGCTGTTCCGGGAGATGGTGGCGTACGCCCAACAGGCCGGGGTCCGGCCCGAGGTGCGGCACATCGCCAACTCGCCCGCCACGCTCACGCTTCCCGAGGCGCACTTCGATCTCGTACGGACCGGGGTCGCCGTCTACGGCATTTCGCCCAGCCCCGAGCTGGGGAGTCCGGCGGACTTCGGGCTGCGGCCGGTGATGACGCTGAGCGCGTCGCTGGCACTGGTCAAGCGGGTCCCCGGCGGACACGGCGTCAGCTACGGCCATCACTACGTCACCCCGGGCGAGACCACCCTCGGCCTGGTGCCCGTCGGATACGCGGACGGCGTCCCGCGGCACGCCTCCGGCACCGGGCCCGTCCTGGTCGGCGGCAAGTGGCGGACCGTCGCGGGGCGGATCGCCATGGACCAGTTCGTCGTCGACCTCGGCGGCGACGAGCCCGAGCCCGGCTCGGAGGCGATCCTCTTCGGACCCGGCGACCGCGGTGAGCCCACCGCCGAGGACTGGGCACAGGCGGCCGGGACCATCGCGTACGAGATCGTCACCCGGATCGGAAGTCGCGTCCCCCGCGTCTATGTGAATGAGGGACAAGCGGGGTAACCGCCCCAGCAGCAAGCGACCGAAGTCGTGTAGTCCTGTCTGTCGTGGATCCGGGGAAGAGGAGCGGTACGTGAGCGAGAGCAGCGCGGAGGCCGTCGTAGCCGTCGCCTCCGCCACGGGGGCGGCCGGGAACTGGCGCAGGGCGACCGGGATCGCGGGCGCCGCGATAGGCGTGGTCGCGGCCGGTGCGGCGGCCGGTGTCGCCCTGGAGCGGATGACCGTCGGACGCGGCATGCGCAAGAAGGCCCGGCTCGCGCTCGACTCGGCGGGACCGTACGGCTCGCTGCGCGGGACGCCCGGCAAGGCGTACGCCGACGACGGCACCGAGCTGTACTACGAGGTCGACGACGTGGAGCCGGAGGGCGGGTCCGCGCCGCGCCGGCGGCGGCTCTTCGGCCGCAAGGCGCCGCTGCCCGTCACCGTCGTCTTCAGCCACGGCTACTGCCTCAGCCAGGACTCCTGGCACTTCCAGCGGGCCGCGCTGCGCGGGGTTGTGCGGACCGTGCACTGGGACCAGCGCAGCCACGGCCGGTCCGCGCGCGGTGTGCAGCAGGTGCAGGACGATGTGCCGGTCAGCATCGAGCAGTTGGGCCGTGACCTGAAGGCCGTCGTCGACGCCGCCGCGCCCGAGGGACCGATCGTGCTCGTGGGCCACTCCATGGGCGGGATGACCGTGATGGCGCTCGCCGACCAGTACCCCGAGCTGATCCGTGAGCGGGTCGTCGCCGTCGCCCTCGTCGGTACGTCCTCGGGGCGGCTCGGCGAGGTCAACTTCGGGCTGCCGGTCGCGGGAGTGAACGCCGTACGGCGGATCCTGCCCGGCGTGCTGAAGGCGCTGGGGCAGCGGGCCGAGCTGGTGGAGAAGGGGCGGCAGGCCACCGCCGACCTGTTCGCCGGGATCATCAAGCGGTACTCGTTCGCGAGCCGGGACGTCGACCCGGCCGTGGCCCGGTTCGCCGAGCGGATGATCGAGGGGACGCCGATCGACGTGGTCGCCGAGTTCTACCCGGCGTTCACCGACCACGACAAGACCGAGGCGCTCGCCCACTTCCAGGACCTCCCGGTGCTGGTGCTCGCCGGGATCGGGGACCTCGTCACGCCCAGCGAGCACAGCGAGGCCATCGCCGGACTGCTCCCGGAAGCCGAGCTGGTGCTCGTGCCGGACGCCGGACACCTGGTGATGCTGGAACACCCGGAAGTGGTCACCGACCGCCTCGCCGACCTCCTCACCCGCGCGGGTGCCGTCCCGGCAGGGGCTACCGTGGGTGGCTATGGAAGCACCAGCAGCACCGCACAACCCGGTTGAGACCGAGCTGACCGTCACCTCCCCCGAGCAGATGCGCGAGCTGGGCCTGAAGCTGGCCAAGCTGCTGCGCGCCGGGGACCTCGTGATGCTCAGCGGTGAGCTCGGCGCGGGCAAGACGACGCTGACCCGGGGGCTCGGGGAAGGGCTCGGGGTCCGGGGCGCCGTCACCTCGCCGACCTTCGTCATCGCCCGGGTACACCCCTCCCTCGGTGACGGTCCGCCGCTCGTCCACGTCGACGCGTACCGGCTCGGCGGCGGGCTCGACGAGATGGAGGACCTCGATCTCGACGTCTCGCTGTCCGACTCGGTGATCGTCGTGGAGTGGGGCGAGGGCAAGGTCGAGGAGCTCACCGACGACCGGCTCCAGGTGTGGATCCACCGTGCCGTCGGAGACACCACGGACGAGGTGCGGCACGTGACGCTGACCGGGCTCGGGGAGCGGTGGGCGGCCGTCGAGCTGGGTGCGCTGGCCGCCTGAGCGTCCGCCCGGACCGGCGTAAATGAATATTCCGACAAGACGTCGGCAAGTTATTGCATTTGCGGTCGTGCGCGTGGTCACATGGTACCCAGTTCGTAGTTAGGTCTACCTAACTACGTCCGCCCCCGGTCCTCAGGAGGCGTCCATGCCGGCCACGGAACGAGACGAGTCGGTGCCGCGCGCGGTGTCCGCGGTGCCCATGCGTGACCTGCTGGCGGCCTGTGCCGCCGCGAACGCGATCTCCACACCGCCGCGCGTTCCCGACCGGGAAGCGGTACGGCCGCCTGTGACCGGACACCGCGAAGCGGCATAGGGAACCGCCGCTTCGCCCGGCCCGCTCAGCGGATCACGATCACCTTGTGGCCGATCGTCGCGAAGTCCCACATCGCGTCGCCGTCCGCGCGGGACTCCCGGATGCCGCCGGTGCGGGCGGCGGGCGCCGCTGGGGTGGCCGCCGGGGTCGAGCCTTCGACGGCCGCGCTGAAGCCGATGGTCACGCCGTCGACACCGGCGAAGCGGACGACGTGCTCGATGGGGATGCCGTCGGTGCCGGTGACCGAGTTCGAGCGGGACGTGACGAAGTAGGTGCCCGGGGCCGGGTCCACCGTGCCCGGGGTGACCTGGAAGGTCCGCCGGACCCTGTCGTCCGCGCCGACCAGCCAGACCCGGTCGTCGTCCACCGAATACACGACCCGTTCACCCTTTCCGGAACCCGGGGGCAGCGCGGCGGGGTGCTTCGTGTCGCGCGGCGCCTTCGAGACGACGGCCGCGGGCTCCCCGCTCAGCCGTGACGTGCCGAGCGAGGCCGGGACGGTGGCGGAGGCCTGGTAGGCGAGGACCCCGACCGTCACGAGCGCGGCCGCGGTGAGCCCCGAAACGATCCCGGCGCTGGTGCTTGGCACGGTTCGTCCACCTTGTTGTCGTACGGGTGTGATTCTCCGCGACGTTAGCAGTCGGCGGCGGCCCGACCGGGGCGGCGATGTGCGCGGCGTGGGAGCCGTAGGCTGTTTGCGTGCTCTTGCTCGCTCTGGATACCGCCACCCCCGCCGTGACCGTCGCGCTGCACGACGGCGCGGACGTCGTCGCCTCCTCGAGCCAGGTGGACGCGCGCCGGCACGGTGAGCTGCTGCTGCCGGCCGTCGACCGCGTCCTCGCCGAGGCCGGGCTCCGACTCGACGCCGTCACCGGCATCGTCGTAGGGACCGGGCCCGGCCCCTACACCGGACTGCGCGTCGGTCTGATGACCGCCGACACCTTCGGGCTCGCCCTCGGCGTCCCCGTGCACGGTGTGTGCACGCTGGACGGGCTCGCCTTCGCCGCCGACATCGACCAGGGCCCCTTCGTCGTGGCGACCGACGCGCGACGCAAGGAGGTCTACTGGGCGCGCTACGCCGACTCCCGTACGCGGCTGACCGACCCGGCCGTCGACCGGCCCGCCGACATCGCCGAGCAGGTCGCGGGGCTGCCCGCGGTGGGCGCGGGCGCGCTGCTCTACCCCGACACCTTCCCGAACGCGCACGAGCCCGAGCACGTCTCGGCGGCCGCGCTGGCCTCGCTCGCCGCCGAACGGCTGGCGGCGGGCGTGGAACTGCCCGCCCCGCGGCCGATGTACCTGCGCCGGCCCGACGCCCAGGTGCCGAAGAACTACAAGGTGGTCACCCCCAAGTGACTGCCGTGCTGCGCGAGATGCGCTGGTGGGACATCGACGCCGTACTGGCGCTGGAGAAGGACCTCTTCCCCGAGGACGCCTGGTCGCGGGGCATGTTCTGGTCCGAGCTGGCCCATGCGCGCGGTGCCGCGGCCACCCGGCGCTATGTCGTCGCCGAGGACGGCGAGCGGCTCGTCGGGTACGCCGGGCTCGCCGCGTCCGGGGACCTCGCCGACGTGCAGACCATCGCCGTCGCCCGCGACCACTGGGGCACCGGGCTCGGCGGGGTGCTGCTGACCGAACTGCTGCGGGCGGCCACCGCCTTCGAGTGCGCCGAAGTGATGCTGGAGTGCCGGATCGACAACGTCCGCGCACAGAGGCTGTACGAGCGGTACGGCTTCGAGGCGATCGGCTTCCGGCGCGGCTACTACCAGCCGGGGAACGTGGACGCCCTGGTGATGCGACTCAACACCCAGTCCGACAGCGGCTCCGCCGCGGGACCGACCTCCGAACAAGGAACCGAGATCAATGGCTGACGAACCTCTGGTCCTGGGGATCGAGACCTCCTGCGACGAGACCGGCGTCGGCATCGTCCGGGGCACCACCCTGCTCGCGGACGCGATCGCCTCCAGCGTCGACGAGCACGCCCGTTTCGGCGGGGTCGTGCCCGAGGTCGCCTCGCGGGCGCACCTGGAGGCGATGGTGCCCACCATCGACCGCGCGCTGAAGGAGGCGGGGGTGAGCGCGCGGGACCTCGACGGGATCGCGGTGACCGCCGGTCCCGGTCTCGCGGGCGCCCTGCTGGTCGGCGTCTCCGCCGCCAAGGCGTACGCCTACGCGCTCGGCAAGCCGCTCTACGGCGTCAACCACCTCGCCTCCCACATCTGTGTGGACCAGTTGGAGCACGGGGCGCTGCCCGAGCCGACGATGGCCCTGCTGGTGTCCGGGGGCCACTCCTCCCTGCTGCTGTCCAGCGACATCACCTCCGATGTGCGGCCCATGGGCGCGACCATCGACGACGCGGCCGGCGAGGCCTTCGACAAGATCGCGCGCGTGCTGAACCTCGGTTTCCCGGGCGGCCCGGTCATCGACCGGTACGCGAAGGAGGGCGACCCGAGTGCGATCGCCTTCCCGCGTGGCCTGACGGGCCCGCGCGACCCCGCGTACGACTTCTCCTTCTCCGGGCTGAAGACGGCCGTGGCCCGCTGGATCGAGGCCAGGCGGGCGGCGGGGGAGGAGGTGCCGGTGCGGGACGTGGCGGCGTCCTTCCAGGAGGCGGTCGTGGACGTGCTGACCCGCAAGGCCGTGCGGGCCTGCAAGGACGAGGGCGTCGACCACCTGATGATCGGCGGCGGTGTGGCCGCCAACTCCCGGCTGCGGGTGCTCGCCCAGGAGCGGTGCGAGGCGGCGGGGATCCGGCTGAGGGTGCCGCGGCCCAAGCTGTGCACCGACAACGGGGCGATGGTGGCGGCCCTGGGCGCCGAGATGGTCGCCCGCAACCGGCCCGCCTCCAGCTGGGACCTGTCCGCCGACTCCTCCCTGCCGGTGACCGACCCGCACGTTCCCGGACACGACCATGTGCACGAGGTCAGCAAGGAGAACCTGTACTCGTGACGGTCGCGCTGATGTGGGAGGCCCGGGCGGTCGACGGCGGGGGCGCTGACCTTCTCGCCTGGGCGCGGGAACAGCGGCTCACGCCCGAGCCTCTGCGCCGGGAGACCTTCCGGGCGCCGCAGGACCGGGTGCTGGTCATCACGTGGTGGGAAGCGGCACTCGACGCCGAGCTGCCCGAACTTCCGGAACCGGACGACGAGTTGGTGACCCGGGCCGTGCATCGGTGGCGGTTCGAGTCGGTGGCGGACTGACGCGGACTCAGTCCCACCAGAAGTACCAACGTCGCTGGGTCAGCAGTTCCGGCGGGTAGGTGTTCTCCCAGTCGTCGAAGTTGTTGTGGAAGACGTCGGGGCAGGCCAGATAGTGCTCGCCGGCCAGGACGTGGGCCTCGTGGAGGTCTTTCGGGGGTATCGCGGCCGAGACGAACAGGCCGCCGTGCACGAAGGCCACCACCCGGGCGCCGAAGCGGTCCTCCCAGGAGCGGAGCAGTGCCGTCAGCGCGTCATCGGTGCCCGGCCAGTGGAGGGCGGCCGGCGCGTCGGAGCCTCGCTCCACCTCGACCAGAGCCAGACAGCGGGCCCAGTTCTCGCGTACGACGCCGGTGGCGACCTCCGCCGCGCACGCACCCGGGTCGAGCCCCGTCGCGGCCGGTGCGGCCAGGCCCGGCCACTCCGGGAAGCTCGGCCAGGAGCCGGGCCTCCACAGGTCGCGGAGGTACGCGGCGGCGTCGACCGGGTCGTCCCCGCCGACGTTGAACCCGGAGAAGTCCTCGCAGTACTCGAGGAGTACGGGATACAGGCCGGTCCTGGCCCGCTCGGCGTACAGGCGGCGCCACCAGTCGTCCGCGTCCGGGACGGGGCCGTCGCTCATCCACACCAGCCGGCCGGAGCGGCCGTACGACTCGACGATCCTGCCCGGCGGCAGGGACTGCGGGAGGGTTGCTTCCATGGCCGGAATCTAGGCGGCGCCACTGACAACGGGGCACGGCCTGGGATCCGACAGGGTCCCGGCAGCCGGCAGCCGGCCGTGACGCCGCGCGGGGCGCCCGGACTACGCCGGTGCGGTCCTTCGAGCCGTTCCCTGCGAGGTTCTGCCGGGGGAGTACGACAGCTTCCACGGCGCGTTCTGGTCGTGGCCCCGCCACAGCACCCTGCCGTGCTTGCGCTCCCAGTCGACGGCCAGCCAGGCCTGGCCCGACCAGGCGAGCGCCGACCACAGCGGGAGGAGGGCGACCCAGGGCTCCCAGGCGAGGGCGAGGGCGAAGCTCGGGACCAGCATGACGATGAAGAGCCACCAGTTGAGCGGGTGGCGGCGCAGGGAGACGCCGGTCGGCGCCTCCTCCAGCGGGACCGCGGCCTCGAAGTCCCGTATCTCGCCGACCCACTTGAGCCGGGTCGCCCCGAGCAGGGTGTACACCACCGTGAAGGCGAGCATGGCCATGAGGAACCAGCCCAGCCCGAAGGCCGTCAGCGGGGCGCCGCGCACGCCGCTCGTCGCCGTCACGGAGATGGCGAGAGCGGCCAGCGCGGTGTACACCGATCTCAGTTCGTGGTGGACATAACGGTCCATGGTGAGCCTCCCCCAGTCACGGAGGGGTCAGGCCGGTCCCGACACCTCCGTCTCACAGCGCAGTACACGGTCGGGGCCCAGCACCCTTACCGGTCCCGTGAGTTCGAGCCGGGCCGTGTGCCGTACGTCCGCGCTGGACGCCGCCAACCGCAGCTCCAGAATGCCCGGTTCGACGACCCGGCGGCGTGAACGATCTGTGAAGGCTGACAGGTCCGTGTGGAAGCGGAAGGACACGCGGGCCGCTTCCCCGGGCGCCAGCTCCACGCGCCGGTAACCGATCAGGCGCATGTCGGGTCGGGTCACCGAGGCCACCGGGTCGTGCAGATACAGCTGGACGACCTCGGCGCCCGCCCGCTCCCCGGTGTTGCGGACGGTCACCGCCATGTCGTACGAGCCGTCCGTGCCGATCTCCGCGCCCGTGGACTGCGACTCCCACGCGAACGTCGTGTACGCGCGCCCGTGCCCGAACGGGTACAGCGGCGTCGGGTCCAGGTTGCTGACCTCGCCCGCGAGCCCCAGGGGCGGCTGGAGGTAGGTCCAGGGCTGGCCGCCGGGCACCTGCGGGACGCTCACCGGGAGGCGGCCCGAGGGGTTGACGCGGCCCGACAGCACTCCCGCGACCGCCGGGCCGCCCTCCTCGCCGGGGAAGAACGCCTGGACCGCGGCGGCGAGCCGGCCGTTCCAGCGGCCCAGCGCGTACGGTCGGCCGGTCAGCAGGACCAGGACGACGGGGACGCCGGTGGCGACCAGGGTGTCCAGCAACTCGCCCTGCACTCCGGGCAGTCGCAGGTCCGTCACATCGCAGCCCTCGCCCGAGGTGCCCCGCCCGAACAGACCCGCCCGGTCGCCCAGGACGGCCACGCACACATCCGCCTCGGCGGTGCGCGCCACCGCCTCCTCGAAGCCGGACCGGTCGGGGTCGGAGGTGTCGCAGCCGGCCGCGAACGTCACCTTGGCGTCCGGAAGTTCGGTGCGCAGCGCCTCCAGGACGGTCGGGATCTCGACGCCCATCGGCACGTCCGGGTGGTGGGTCAGGACGTGCGAGGGGAAGGAGTAGCACCCCAGCATCGCCAGCGCGTCCGCCGCCCTCGGACCCACAACGGCGATCCGCAGGTCGGGGGAGAGCGGCAGGACGCCGTCCGGGTTGTCCAGCAGGACCACGGACTCCTCGGCCAGCCGGCGGGCCAGGGCGCGGTTCGCCGTGGAGTCCAGGTCGATCCGGCCGGTCGGCTCGGGGCTCCAGTCCTCGTCGAGCAGGCCCAGCTCGCACTTCTGCACGAGGACCCGGCGGGCCGCGCGGTCGATCAGCTCCTCGGGGACCTCGCCCGCCCGTACGGCTTCCAGGAGCGGTCTGCCGTAGCACTTCAGGGTGGGCAGTTCGACGTCGAGGCCCGCCGCGAGCGCCGCGTGGGCCGCCTCCGCCTCGGTGCCGGCGACCCGGTGCTGGGACTGGAGGAAGCCGACGCCGAAGTAGTCCGCGACCACCGTGCCGGTGAAGCCCCAGCTCTCCCGCAGGAGTTCGGTGAGCAGTCCCGGGTCCGCCGAGGCCGGGACACCGTCCGTCTCGTTGTACGCCGCCATCACCGAGCGCGCCCCGCCCTCGCGCAGTGCCATCTCGAACGGCGGCAGCGTCACGTCGGCGAGCTCCCGGACGCCCGCCCGCACCGGGGCGTGGTTGCGGGCGCCGGCCGAGGAGGCGTACCCGGCGAAGTGCTTGAGGGTGGCGACGATCCCGGTCGACTCCAGCCCCCGGACATAGGCGGCGCCGACCGTGCCGACCAGGTACGGGTCCTCGCCGATGGTCTCCTCGACCCGGCCCCAGCGCGGGTCGCGGACGACGTCCAGGACCGGCGCGAGACCCTGGTGGACGCCGACCGAGCGCAGGTCGCGGCCGATGTGCCGGGCCATCTCCTCGACGAGCGCCGGGTCGAAGCTAGCGCCCCAGGCGAGGGGGACCGGGTAGGCGGTGGCCTGCCAGGCGGTGAAGCCCGCCAGGCACTCCTCGTGGGCGAGCGCCGGGATGCCGAAGCGGCCCGCCGCGGCGATACGGCGCTGGGCGCGGGCCAGTGCCTGCGCGCCCAGCGCCGGGTCCACGGGCGCGGTGCCGAACGGGCGGGTCAGCTGGCCGAGGCCCTGGGTGATCAGCTCGTCCCACTCGTAGTCGGCCGTCATCTGGCTCTGGAGCGGCGCGACTCCGTCGCCGTCCGTCTCGGCGCCCACCCACACGCCGTACAGCTGGGCGGTCTTCTCCGCGAGGGTCATCCGGGAGAGGAGGTCGTCGACGCGGGTGGCGGCGGGCAGGGCGGGGTCACGCCAGGGGGCGGTGGTCATGAAACTCCTGTCAGGGTGAGAGCCCTCACGAATGTCCCTAATCGAATGTCCCTAACGAATGTTTCGATATGCATGTCGAATGTTTTGGGAACCTAGGCGGGCCGGAAGGGTTCGTCAAGAGGTCGTGCAGGGATACGATCGCCGCCATGACACCCCCGGAGCCCGCTGAATCCCGGGCGACAGCCCCAGCAACCGGCCGTTCGTCGCAGACCGCGACGCTCGCCGAGATCGCCCGCGAGGCCGGCGTCTCGGCGCCGACTGTTTCGAAGGTGCTGAACGGCCGCGCCGACGTCGCCCCGGCGACCCGTACCCGCGTGGAGGAACTGCTGCGCGCCCACGGCTACCGCCGACGGCGGGCCGAGGCGAGCCGTTCGCCCCTGATCGACCTGGTCTTCCACGAACTGGAGAGCGCCTGGGCGATGGAGGTCATCCGGGGCGTGGAGAACGTCGCCCGGGACGCCGGACTGAGCGTCGTGCTCAGCGAGAGCGCGGGGCGGCTCACACCCGGGCGCACCTGGGCCGACCAGGTCGCCGCCCGCCGCCCGCACGGCGTGATCCTCGTGCTGTCCGGGCTCGACGAGTCCCAGCGCGCCCTGCTCACCAGCCGCTCCATCCCGTTCGTCGTCATGGACCCGGCCGGCGACCCGGGCGCCGACGTGCCCTCCATCGGCGCCACCAACTGGCAGGGCGGACTCGCCGCCACCCGGCACCTCGTCGACCTCGGGCACACCCGGATCGGCGCGATCAGCGGGCCCTCCCGGATGATGTGCAGCCGCGCCCGCATCGACGGCTACCGGGCGGCCCTGGAGACCGCCGGGCTGCCGGTCGACCCGGCGCTGATCAAGAACGGCGACTTCCATCACGAGGCCGGCTACCGCCAGGGCCTGGACCTGCTGCGCCGCCCGGACCGGCCGACCGCCGTCTTCGCCGGGAACGACCTCCAGGCGCTCGGGCTGTACGAGGCGGCGCGCGAGCTGGGACTGCGGATCCCGGAGGACCTGAGCGTGGTCGGGTTCGACGACCTGCCGGTCGCGCCGTGGGTGGGGCCGCCGCTGACGACCGTACGGCAGCCGCTCACCGAGATGGCCGAGGCGGCGGCCCGGCTGGTGCTCGATCTGGCACGTGAGGAGGGGTCTCCGGCGGCCACCCGGGTGGAGCTGGCGACGAGTCTGGTGGTGCGCAGCAGTACGGCCGGGCCGCCGTTGGCCGGAAGTTGACGTATTGACGGGTGGGGGTGTCACCTCCACACTCCTCCGAAGTCAATCGGCTGCACGACCGAAACTTTCGGAGGCACCCGCAATGAGATCCTCCAGATCGTCGTTCCGTGTACGTCTCGCCGCTCTGCTGTCCGGAGCGGCCACCGTCGCCGCCCTCCTGACGGCCGGTGCGACCACCGCCCAGGCCGCCGACACCCCCCTGCGCGACCTCGCCGCAGCCAAGGGCAAGGCCATGGGTACGGCGGTCACCGGCTCCAAGCTGACCGGGACCTACGGCGACCTCGCCGGGGCTCAGTTCAACTGGCTGACCCCCGGCAACGCCATGAAGTGGGGCTCGGTCGAGCCGACCCGGGGCAGCTACAACTGGGCGGAGGCGGACCAGATCGTCGCCTTCGCCGAGGCCCACGACCAGGACGTGCGCGGCCACACCCTGGTCTGGCACAGCCAGAACCCCAGCTGGCTGACGAACGGCACCTGGACCGCGGCCCAGCTGAGCACGCTGATGAACGACCACATCGCGCTGGAGGTGGGCCGCTACAAGGGCCGCCTCGCCGCCTGGGACGTCGTGAACGAGCCGTTCAACGAGGACGGCACCTACCGCCAGACCCTCTGGTACAACGGCCTCGGCTCCGGCTACATCGCCCAGGCACTCACCGCCGCCCGCGCCGCCGACCCGGCCGCCAAGCTGTACATCAACGACTACAACGTCGAGGGCGTCAACGCGAAGAGCACGGCGCTCTACAACCTGGTCAAGTCCCTGAAGGAACAAGGGGTTCCCATCGACGGGGTCGGCCTCCAGGCCCACCTCATCCTCGGCCAGGTGCCGTCCACGCTCCAGCAGAACATCCAGCGCTTCGCCGACCTCGGCGTCGACGTGGCGATCACCGAGCTGGACATCCGGATGAACCTGCCGGCGGACAGCGCCAAGCTCACCCAGCAGGCCGCCGACTACAAGGCCGTCATGAACGCCTGCGTCGCCGTCACCCGCTGCACCGGCGTCACCGTCTGGGGCTTCACCGACTCCGACTCCTGGATCCCGAGCACCTTCCCGGGACAGGGCGCGGCGACGCCGTACGACGAGAACTACGCGCCGAAACCGGCGTACCACGCGATCGCCGAGGCGCTCGGCGGTACGACCACCCCGCCGACCGGGGCCTGCGCCGCGAGCTACAGCGTGACCAGCCAGTGGAACACCGGCTTCACCGGCCAGGTGAAGATCGCCTGCTCGGGCGCCGCGCTGTCGTCCTGGAAGGTGAACTGGATGTACGGGGCGGGCCAGCAGATCACCCAGGCCTGGAACGCCACGTGCACCCAGTCGGGCGCGGCGGTCAGCTGTGCCAACGCCTCCTACAACGGGACCGTCCCGGACGGCGGCTCGGTGACCTTCGGGTTCAACGCGTCGTGGAGCGGGAGCAACCCGGTGCCGAGCGTGACGCTGGGCTGAGAAGTCGGAGATTTCCGAAGATGAGATTTTCCGAAGAAAAGAGGCCTGAGCATCGCTCCCTGTAATAATTCGGACTTACGTTCCTCTCTGTGACCGGAGACGACGAGGGCAGACGAGTGGGCCGGCGGTCGAGAGTGCTGAAGACCGCCGGCCTCACACTCGCCGGTGTGCTGATCGCGGGTGCCGCGACCGCGGGCTGGGCCTACTGGCATCTGAACGACAACATCAAGAGCGTCGACATCAACAGCGCGCTCGGTGACGACCGCCCCGCGAAGGTGGTGACGACCCCGTCCCCCTCGGCGTCGGAGACCCTCCTGCCGACCGAGGCCCTGAACATCCTCGTGCTGGGCTCCGACTCGCGCAGCGGCAAGGAGAACCAGGAACTCGGCGGCGGCGACAGCTCCGGGGCCCGGTCCGACACGGCGATGGTCGTGCACATCGACGCCGGCCGCACCGAGGCGACGGTGGTGAGCATCCCGCGCGACACCCTGGTCACGCGTCCGTCCTGCCCGCTGGATGACGGGGGTTCCACGGCGGTGGCGTACAACGCGATGTTCAACAGCGCGTACTCCGTCGGCGGTCCCGTCTGCGCGGTCAAGACCGTCGAGTCGATCACGAACGTCCGCATGGACCACTACATCGAGATCGACTTCTCCGGCTTCGCGAAGCTCGTCGACGCGCTCGGCGGGGTCACGGTCACCACCGACGAGGACATCGACGACTCCAGCAGCCATCTGACCCTGAAGGCCGGCACCCATCACCTCGACGGCAAGCAGGCCCTCGCGCTCGCCCGCACCCGGCATGGCATAGGCGACGGCAGCGACCTCGGCCGAATAGGCCTCCAGCAGAAGCTGGTGAAGGCACTGCTGGAACAGATCTCCTCGACCGACCTGCTGACCAGCCCCACCAAGCTCTACAAGGTCGCCGACGCGGTCACCGGCAGCCTCACCACCGACACCGGTCTGGACTCGCTGAGCGAGCTGATGAGCCTCGGGCAGAGCCTGAAGGGGCTGTCGGCGGACCGGATGAAGACGGTGACGATGCCGGTGGTGACGGCCCCCTCCGACGCCAACCGGGTGGTCGCGGACGAGCCGGAGGCGAGCGAGCTCTGGAAGTCGCTGCGCTGACGGCGCCGCGCCTGCAACCCCACGGTGAGGTGGCCCTACAACCCCACGGTGAGGTGGCGAGTCTTGTGCGGTGACCGTGTCGCCGCGATGAGAGGGTCGCCTGTGTTCTCCCTTCGTACGTACGGCCGTTGGGCGGTTCCGCTGGCCGCGGGCCTCCTCTCCCTGGGCGCCCTGCCCACCGCCGCCGAGGCCGCCCCGGCCCCCGCCCCCGTCCGTGACGACTTCGACGGCGACGGCTACCAGGACCTCGCCGTCGGCGCCCCGAACGCCACGGTGGGCGGCCAGAGCGGCGCGGGCTACGTCGTCGTCATGTACGGCGGCCCGCACGGCCTGACCAAGGACCGGCGGACGGTCATCAGCCGCGCCACCGGCGGCGTCCCCGGCAGCCCCGCCAAGGGCGAGAAGTTCGGCGTCCAGCTGGCCAAGGGCGACCTGGACGGCGACGGGCGCACGGACCTGGTCGTGGGGCACGTCTCCGTGGTGAAGGACGCGGTGGTCCTCTGGGGCGGCCGGAGCGGGCTGTCCGGTGCGGTGTCCGTGCCCGCGTCGAGCACCCAGGCCGGCGACTTCGACGGGGACGGGCACACCGACCTCGCCCTCTTCAAGGGCGGCCGCGCCCAGGGCGACGACCCCTACGGCACCACCCCCACGGTCTGGACCGGCCCGCTCTCCCGCGCCGGGAAACCGGCCGCCACGAAGGCCTTCGGCCCCGACGACCTGCGGTACCACGACGTGTGGGACGGCGCGGTCGGGGACGTGAACGGCGACGGCCGCGACGACCTCGCGCTCACCGTCTACGTCGGCGACGGCGGCTACGGCTCGGCCTTCTACCTCGGCTCCGCCTCCGGGGCGGCCTTCACCTCCGCCACCGCCCCCGCCGGAACCGGCGGTGTCGCCCTCGGGGACGTCAACGGCGACGGCTACGACGACATCGTCCGGGGCCTGCCGGAGGAGTCGAGGATCGTGGTGGGCCTCGGCTCCGCCGCCGGCGTCGGCGCGGGCCGGACGTACAGCCAGGACACCCCCGGCGTCCCCGGCGCATGGGAGGACGTGGACCGCTTCGGAGCCGCGGTGGCCGTCGACGACGTCAACGGCGACGGCTTCGCCGACGTGGCCGTCGGAGCGCCCGGCGAGGAACTGGGCTACGACGACGGCGCGGGCACCGTGGACGTCCTGTACGGCGCCCGCACCGGCCTCACCGGCACGGGCGCCCAGGGCTTCACCCAGAACACGGCCGGCGTCCCCGGTGCCGCGGAGGCGGGCGACGGCTTCGGCGCCGCCGTCCAGCTCCTCGACACCAACGGCAACGGCTACGCCGACCTGGCAGCCGCCGCCCCGGGGGAGGACTCCGGCGCCGGTGCGGTGTGGTCCCTGCGGGGACGGCCGACCGGGATCGTGACGGACGCCGCGTTCGTCTTCGGCGGGAGGACGGTCGGGGCGCCGTACGCCAAGGCCAGGTTCGGGGCGGAGCTCGACTAGGGGCAGGGTGTCGACCTGCGAAAACTCCGCCATGACGCTGCCGTAGAAAAATCTTCGGGAAATTTCGGCGTGCGTGTCGATCCGGGTGTCTCCCGTTCGACGCATGGTGTGAGAGGCCGGAAAGACCCGGCCCCCCGACCAGAGGAGTCACCATGCCCCGCTACCTCTCCCTCGTGCAGATCGACGAGTCCACCGCCCCCGCCGAGGGCCCGAGCGCCGAGCTGATGCAGCGCATGGGTGAGCTGATCGAGGAGATGACCAAGGCCGGGGTCCTGCTCGACACCGCCGGGCTCACGCCCTCCGCGCAGGGCACCCGGGTGCACTGGAGCGGTGGCCGGACCTCTGTCACCGACGGGCCGTTCACGGAGTCCAAGGAGGTCGTCGGGGGGTACGCGATCGTGCAGTGCAAGGACATGGCCGAGGCCGTCGAGTGGACCAAGCGGTTCCTGCACGTGCACGAGGAGCACTGGACGGTGACCTGCGAGGTGCGGGAGATCGCGGAGGGCTGAGCGGGGCGGACCGGGGCTGAGTGGGGCCGAGTGGGGTCCTCCTTGGCCGTACGGGGCGAGGGGTGTTGCATGGGGGGCTGTGAGCCCACAGTCCTCCGGCGACCCCCGCCACGCCATCGAGACCGTCTTCCGTATCGAGTCCCCGCGCGTGGTGGCCGCCGTCGCCCGTGTCGTCCGTGACGTCGGCATCGCCGAGGAGCTGGCCCAGGACGCCCTGGTCGCGGCCCTGGAGCAGTGGCCGCGCGACGGCGTCCCCGACAACCCGGGCGCCTGGCTCGTGACCATCGCCCGGCGCCGCGCCGTCGACCTGGTCCGGCGCCGGGAGAACTACGCCCGCAAGCTCCAGGAGATCGGCCGCAGCCTGGAGACGACGGTCCCGCCCGAGGAACCCGCCGACCCGGACGACATCGACGACGACCTGCTCCGCCTGGTCTTCACCACCTGTCACCCGGTGCTGTCCGCCGAGGCCCGCGTCGCCCTCACCCTGCGGCTGCTCGGCGGCCTCACCACGGCCGAGATCGCCCGCGCCTTCCTGGTCCCGGAGCCCACCATCGCCCAGCGCGTCGTCCGCGCCAAACGCACCCTCGCGACGAAGAACGTCGACTTCGAGGTGCCCTACGGCCCCGAGCGCGAGGCCCGCCTGAGCGACGTCCTCGACGTCATCTACCTGATCTTCAACGAGGGTTACGCCGCCACGGCCGGCGACGATTGGCTGCGCCCCGGTCTCTGCGAGGACGCCCTCCGCCTGGCCCGCGTCCTGACCGCGCTGATGCCGAAGGAGCCGGAAGTGCACGCCCTGGCCTCGCTCCTGGAGTTCCAGGCCTCCCGCACCGCCGCCCGCACCGGCCCCGCCGGCGAACCCGTCCTCCTGGAGGACCAGAACCGCCGCCGCTGGAACCGCATGCTCATCGCCCGCGGCATCAAGGCCCTCGCCCGCGCCGACGCCACCCGCACCGGCGCCCCCGGCCCGTACGCCCTCCAGGCCGCCATCGCCGCCTGCCACGCGCACGCCTACACCTACGAGGAGACCGACTGGCCGAGCATCGCGACCCTGTACGGCTTCCTCGCCGCCCGCGCCCCCTCCCCGGTCGTCGAACTCAACCGCGCGGTCGCCGTGTCGAGGGCCGAGGGGCCGGGCCCGGCCTTGGCGATCGTCGACTCCCTCACCGACGAACCGGCCCTGCGGGACTACCACTTGCTCCCCAGCGTCCGGGGCGACCTCCTCGCTCGCCTCGGACGTACGGCGGAGGCACGCGCGGAGTTCGAGCGGGCGGCGGGGCTGGCGCGGAACGGTCGGGAGCGGGAGCTGCTGGAGGCGAGGCTGCGGTCACTGTAGGCGCGCGGGGGCGCCGATCAGCATGGTCGGGGCCCCGGCGACCCGGGTCAGGAACACGGTCGCCGAGTTCGGACCCTGCGACTTCGGCAGCGCCTTGCGCCGCAGCTCCTCCGGCTCCACGGCCGACCCACGCTTCTTCACGGTCAGGATCCCGACCTCCCGCTCCCGCAGGAGCGCCTTCAACTTCTTGACGTTGAAGGGGAGTCGGTCGGTGATCTCGTAGGCCGTGGCGTACGGGGTCGGGCGGAGTTCGTCGGCGGTGACGTACGCGATGGTCTCGTCGAGGAGGCCGCCGTCGAGCTCCTCGGCCACCTCGGCGACCAGGTGGGCGCGGATGACGGCGCCGTCGGGCTCGTACAAGTACCGCCCCACAGGCCGGACTCGAGGGTCGGGGAGGCCGCGGCCGAGCAGGGTGCGCGGGCCCGGCAGCAGGGTCGCCCGGACGGCGCCCGGTGCCGTCCCGAACCACAGCACCGCCTCCTTGACGTCACCGCCGTCCGAGATCCACTCGGCCTCGGCCTCGGCGGGGACGGTGTCGTGCGGGATGCCGGGGGCGATCTTCAGTGCGGCGTGCGGCGCCTTGCGGGCGGTGTCGATCGCCCAGGACAGGGGTGGGGAGTAGGCCTCGGGGTCGAAGATCCGCCCACGGCCACCGCGCCGGGCCGGGTCGACGAACACGGCGTCGTAGGGGGCGACGTCCACGTCCGTGACATCCGCCTCCCGCACCTCGATCAGGTCGGCGAGGCCCAGCGCGTCGGCGTTCGCCCGGGCCGCGGCGGCGGTGAGCGGGTCGTGGTCCACGGCGAGCACCCTGATCCCGGCCCGCGCCAGCGCGATCGCGTCGCCCCCGATGCCGCTGCACAGGTCGGCGACGGAGGAGATGCCGAGCTCCCTCATCCGCCCGGCCCGGTAGGCGGCCACGCTCGCCCGCGTCGACTGCTCCACCCCGTTCGGCGTGAAGAACATCCGCCCCGCGTCCTCGGCCCCGAACTTGGCCGCCGCCCGCTGCCGCAGCCGGGCCTGGCCGAGCGCGGCCGACACCAGCTCGGCGGGGTGCTCGCGGCGCAGCCGGGTGGCGACGGCGAGTTCGTCGGCGGGGGCGGTGTCGCGCACGTCGTCGAGGAGGGCGCGGCCCTCGGGGGTGAGGAGGGGGGCGAGGTCGTTCACCGGGACATTGTGGGCCAGTCGGTGGATGGTCCGCCTCCGGCGGCGGTGTCGGTCCGGGGTCAGGGCGGTGACCTGCGAGGATCCGGCGCCATGGGATCAGTAGTACAAAATGATAAAAGCCGCTCTTTTGGGGTGTCGGTGTCCCGGATCCGTGGCGGCCTCGCCGTGCTCGCCGTCGCCGCGATCGCCTCGGGCTGCACCCCGAGCGACGGCCCGGCGGTCCGCCCCGCCCCCGGCCAGCAGCCGCTGAAGGCCGCTCCGGCCAGGGCCCTGGACTCGTACGCCACCAAGCTCCGCGCCTCCGCACGGATCGCGAAACGCTGGGGTCTGGCTCGTGTCCCGCTGGCGCCCCCGGCGCCGCCCGCGAAGAAGCCGCGGATCACCACTCGCAAGGGCTTCGAGGTGGACGGCCACGAGGAGAAGGGCCTGCCGCCGGTCTTCACCACGATCCCGACCCGCGACAAGGTCGTCTTCCTCACCATCGACGACGGCGCCGAGAAGGACCCGGCGTTCCTGCGGATGATGAGCGAGCTGAAGATCCCGTACACCGCCTTCCTCAGCGACTACCTGGTCAAGGAGGACTACGGCTACTTCAAGCGGATGCGGGACGCGGGCGTCGGACTCAACAACCACACGCTCCACCACCCCTACCTGCCAGGACTGTCGTACGCCCGCCAGAAGCGGGAGATCTGCGGCATGCAGGACGTCATCGAGAAGCGCTACGGCAAGCGGCCGCTGCTGTTCCGCCCGCCCTTCGGCAACTACAACGAGGACACGCTGCGCGCCGCGAAGTCCTGCGGGGTGAAGTACGCGCCGATCTGGAACGAGGAGGTCTTCGTCGACCGCTGGGACTACCGGGAGTGGGACCGGAAGATCCGCCCGGGTGACATCGTGCTGAGTCACTTCCGCGGCCGGGAGGAGTGGAAGGGCACGATGCCGGACATGATCCGCCGCTTCCTGAACAAGATCACGGCCGAGGGGTACGCGGTGGCCCGGCTGGAGGACTACCTGTGAGGTCCCGGCGTGCGGCGGCCGCGGCTTTGACGGCCCTGCTGCTCACCGGTTGCGCGCAGTCCGCCGCCGGCCCCGTCGCACGGGTCGGCGAGCGGGCCCCGCAAGGCGTGCGCCCGCTGTCCGGCTCGGCCGCGGGCGAGCCGCCGTACGCCCGCTGGGGGCTGCGCGCCCCCCTCGCCCCGGCCCCGCGTCCGGCCGCCCGCCCGGTACTGAAGGGCACCCCGCTGCCGGTGCTCTCCCGCGTCCCGACCCGCGACAAGGTCGTCTTCCTGACCTACGACGACGGCGCCGAACAGGACGAACGCTTCGTCGACCTGGTCCGCGAACTGCGGCTGCCGGTCAGCATGTTCCTCACGGACAGCGTGGTCGGCCCCGGCTACGGCCACTTCGCGCGCCTGCGCTCGGTCGGCGCGTCCATCCAGAACCACACCCTCGACCACCCCGCCCTGCGCGGCCTGCCCTACGCCGGCCAGCGCGCCGAGATCTGCGGCCAGCAGGACAAACTGAAGTCCCGCTTCGGTATCCGCCCCCACCTCCTGCGCCCGCCCTACGGCACCTACGACCCCACGACCCTCCGCGCGGCGACCGACTGCGGCCTCTCCGCGGTCGTCCTGTGGCGCGCGTCCATGGAGGACGGGCGGCTGACGTATCCGCGGGGGCGGCGCCACCTGGGCCCCGGCGACATCGTCTCCGTGGCCTCCCTGGAGACCACGGGCCTCACCCTGGTGGGCCGCACGACACGGCTGCTGCGGGAGATCCAGCGGGCGGGACTGACGGTGGGGCGGCTGGAGGACTACGTCTAGGGACTGTCTAGGAGGCCCGTTTCCGGCCCGCCGGACCCGGAAATCCTCGTGCCGCGCCGCACGGCATTAGCAGTCCGCTTGACCGAGTGCTAATCACGGTCATAGTCTCGGGTCTGGCACTCCCCCCTGGAGAGTGCCAATAGCGACGGGCAGGTCCGGCACCCGCGACGACGGATCCACCTGGTCGCCACCTCAGACAGTTAACCCCGTGAGATCTCCGAAGGGGGAGGTCGGATCGTGACGACCACCAGCTCCAAGGTTGCCATCAAGCCGCTCGAGGACCGCATCGTGGTCCAGCCGCTCGACGCCGAGCAGACCACCGCCTCTGGCCTGGTCATTCCGGACACCGCGAAGGAGAAGCCCCAGGAGGGCGTCGTCCTCGCCGTGGGTCCGGGCCGCTTCGAGGACGGCAACCGTCTTCCGCTCGACGTCGCCGTCGGCGACATCGTGCTGTACAGCAAGTACGGCGGCACCGAGGTGAAGTACAACGGCGAGGAGTACCTCGTCCTCTCGGCTCGCGACGTGCTCGCGATCATCGAGAAGTAAGTCACCTCAAGCACATTGCTTGTGAGCTGCGCCCCGGGCCCCCGCCACCTTATGAAGCCGGGCGTCTGGGGCGCAGTTCGTTTCACCCACATTTTCCGAGAGGGCTGAACCGCTCCCATGGCGAAGATCCTGAAGTTCGACGAGGACGCCCGTCGCGCCCTCGAGCGCGGCGTCAACAAGCTTGCCGACACGGTCAAGGTGACGATCGGCCCCAAGGGTCGCAACGTCGTCATCGACAAGAAGTTCGGCGCGCCCACCATCACCAACGACGGTGTCACGATCGCCCGTGAGGTCGAGCTCGACGACCCGTACGAGAACCTCGGCGCTCAGCTGGTGAAGGAGGTGGCGACCAAGACCAACGACATCGCGGGTGACGGCACCACCACCGCCACCGTGCTCGCCCAGGCGCTGGTCCGCGAGGGCCTGAAGAACGTCGCCGCGGGTGCCTCCCCGGCGCTGCTGAAGAAGGGCATCGACGCGGCCGTCGCCGCCGTCTCCGAGGACCTTCTCGCCACCGCCCGTCCGATCGACGACAAGGCGGACATCGCCGCCGTCGCCGCGCTGTCCGCGCAGGACTCGCAGGTCGGCGAGCTCATCGCCGAGGCGATGGACAAGGTCGGCAAGGACGGTGTCATCACCGTCGAGGAGTCCAACACCTTCGGCCTGGAGCTCGACTTCACCGAGGGCATGGCCTTCGACAAGGGCTACCTGTCGCCGTACTTCGTGACGGACCAGGAGCGTATGGAGGCCGTCCTCGACGACCCGTACATCCTGATCAACCAGGGCAAGATCTCCTCGATCCAGGACCTGCTCCCGCTCCTCGAGAAGGTCATCCAGGGCGGTGCCTCCAAGCCGCTGCTGATCATCGCCGAGGACGTCGAGGGCGAGGCCCTCTCCACCCTGGTCGTCAACAAGATCCGCGGCACCTTCAACGCGGTCGCGGTCAAGGCCCCCGGCTTCGGTGACCGCCGCAAGGCGATGCTGCAGGACCTCGCGGTCCTCACCGGCGCCACGGTCATCTCCGAGGAGGTCGGCCTCAAGCTCGACCAGGCCGGTCTGGACGTGCTGGGCTCCGCCCGCCGCGTGACCATCACCAAGGACGACACCACGGTCGTCGACGGTGCCGGTGACTCCGCGGACGTCACGGGCCGCGTCGCCCAGATCAAGGCCGAGATCGAGAACACGGACTCCGACTGGGACCGCGAGAAGCTCCAGGAGCGCCTCGCGAAGCTGGCCGGCGGCGTGTGCGTGATCAAGGTCGGCGCCGCCACCGAGGTGGAGCTGAAGGAGAAGAAGCACCGTCTGGAGGACGCCATCTCCGCGACCCGCGCCGCGGTCGAGGAGGGCATCGTCTCCGGTGGTGGCTCCGCTCTGGTCCACGCCGCCAAGGTTCTCGAGGGCGGTCTGGGCAAGACCGGCGACGAGGCCACCGGTGTCGCCGTCGTCCGCAAGGCCGTCGTCGAGCCGCTGCGCTGGATCGCCGAGAACGCGGGCCTCGAGGGTTACGTCATCACCTCGAAGGTCGCCGAGCTCGACAAGGGCCAGGGCTTCAACGCCGCCACCGGCGAGTACGGCGACCTGGTCAAGGCCGGCGTCATCGACCCGGTCAAGGTCACCCGCTCCGCCCTGGAGAACGCCGCCTCCATCGCCTCCCTCCTCCTGACGACCGAGACCCTCGTCGTCGAGAAGAAGGAAGAGGAGCCGGCCGAGGCGGGTCACAGCCACGGCCACGGCCACTCCCACTGAGCTCAGTAGCTCGTAGCTCGTAGAAGGCCCGGCACCCCGAGAGGGTGCCGGGCCTTCGCCGTTTTTTGCTCCGCGGTCCTACTGCTCCAGCGCGTCCAGCGCACCCAGCTGCGCCATCAGCCCGAGCCGGTCGTACTGCCACCAGCCCTCGGCGATCTTCCCGTCGGCCGTGCACCGGTGGATGGTGGTCCCGGTCATGGACGCCCGCTTGCCACTGGCCGGGATCCCCATGAAGTCGCCGACATGCGTCCCGTTCCAGGTCCACCGGGTGCACACCCGGTCGCCCTGGGCGATCTGCTCATGGACGGTGAACCCGAAGTCGAACCCGGCCCGCCACGTCTCGATCTCCTCGCGCACCGCGTCGAGCCCCATCACGTCCTGATCGTTGGCGGGATCGTGGTCGTGGTAGTCCGCGTCGAGCAGATCACCGAGCGCCGACAGCTCCCCGCTCCCGGCCAGCGTCTCGAAGAACCGCCGAGCGGTGGTCGAGTAGAGCTGCTCGTCCCGCACCACGTCCAGATCGGTGAAGGTCGGCATCTCGTCGCACAGGGCGACCATCTCCTGGAAGATCTTGTCGGTCTCCGGCAGATTCGAGTTCCGCATCGCGTCCTCGTACGACGGGAACTCCACGATCTCGATGAAGTGCGACGCGTCCGACCGGTCCTTCCCGACGATGTCGTGCGTCGCGGTCCGCTTCCCCTTGGTCTGCTCGACCCACCTGTCCATCAACCGGTTCATCTCGTCGAACCGGCTGGTCCTGCAATCGATGAGCTGTACGAAGGTCATGGCGCCGCCTCCGGTCCAGTCCCCCCGGGGTCCGGTAGTACGGCACCATTCTCCTCCCGACAGGGGTCGATGCGCACAGCGCGGCCCGGGGGAGCGGAGCCCTACTGCGGCCCGTACTTCCGCCCCGTCCGGGAGGAGATCCCCCCGAGCATCCCCCGCGGCACCACCTTCGCCATGCCCATCAGCGCCTTGTAGCGGGGGTCCGGGATCGACAACGACTTCCCGCGCGCGAGATCGTTCAGCGCGGCCGCCACCAGCTTGTCGGCGTCCAGCCACATCCAGCCGGGGATGTTGTCCGTGCCCATCCCGGCCCGCTCGTGGAACTCGGTCCGCACGAACCCCGGGCACAGCGCCATCAGCCGGACCCCGCTGCCCGCCAGATCCCGCGCCGCGCCCTGCGTGAACTGCACGACCCACGCCTTGGAGGCGCCGTACGTGCCGCGCGGGACGAAGGCCGCCACCGAGGCGACGTTGACGACACCGCCGCGGCCCCGCTCCCGCATCCCCTCCGTCGCCGCCGACGTCAGCCGGAGCACCGCCTCGCAGTGCACCTTGAGCATCTTCAGCTCATCGGCCATGGAGACGTCGAGATAGCGGCCCTTGTTGCCGAAGCCGGCGTTGTTGACCAGCAGGTCGACCGGGTTCCTGCGGTCGGCGAGACGGGTGGCCACCGACTCGATCCCGGAGTCCTCCGCGAGGTCCGCGGTGAGGACCTCGGCCTCGATGCCGTGCCGGTCGTGCAGCTCGGTGGCCTGTTCGCGCAGCCGCTTGGTGTCGCGGGCCACCAGGACGAGGTTGTGGCCGTCGGCGGCCAGGCGCCGTGCGAACGCGGCACCGATGCCCGCGGTCGATCCCGTAATCAATGCCGTTGTCATGGCGCAAGGTTAATGACCCGGACCAGGCACGTCCGCTTGCCGTCGGCGTCCTCGGCCACGCCCTGTGCACCTTCTGTGAACAGGCCTCAGGCGCCGTACTTCGCCACGTACTTCCGGGCGTCCGCCAGCACCTCCGGGTGCAGCGCCTCCCCGGCCGCCAACAGCCTTGGCAGCAACGTCCGTTCGGTCGTTGCCGCGCGGAACTGAAGGGCCACCGTCACCTCGTGGTCCGGACGGTGGACGACCTCGATCGGGTCGTCCGCGCGGATCTCACCCGGCGAGATCACCCGCAGATACGCACCCGGCGCGCCCCGCTCCGTGAACCGCTTCACCCAGCGCTTCTCGCCCAAGTGGCCCTGGAACGTCGCACAGGGGATACGACCGCACGTCACCTCCAGCACCACCTCGCCGCCGATCCGCCAGCGCTCGCCGATCAACGCGCCCGACACGTCCAGGCCGTGCGTCGTGAGGTTCTCGCCGAAGCCGCCGTTCGCCAGCGGCCGGCCCAACTCGCCCTCCCAGGCGTCCAGATCCTCGCGCGCCATCGCGTACACCGCCTGGTCGTCACCGCCGTGGTGCTGGAGCTTGCACACCGCGTCCCCGGCCAGCCCGCTCCCGGCGCTGCCCTTCGGACCGGGTGCCGCCACCCGGACGGGCCCTTCCACCGGCCGCTTGTCGATGCCGGTGACACCCTCCGGGTTGTCGGTGTACGGCACGGCCCGCGCTTGGCCGAGGTTGACAGAGAGAAGCTTCATGGACGGCACGGTAGGCGGTCGGTCATCAAAGCCGCTACGCATTATTCGGCACCATGTCAAAGGTTGCCTTATCCTCGAAGCGTGATCGAAGCCCGCCACCTCCGCGTCCTGCGCACCGTCGCCACCACCGGCTCCTTCTCCGCCGCCGGACGCGAACTGGGCTGCACCCAGCCCGCCGTGAGCCAGCAGATGAAAGCCCTGGAGGCGTCCGTCGGCACCCCGCTGATCGTCCGCAGCGGGCGCGAGATGCGGCTGACCCAGGCGGGGGAGGCGCTGGTGCGGCACGCCACCGGGATCCTCGCGGGGCTCACCGCCGCCGAGGAGGAGGTCGCCGCCATCGCCGGACTGCGGGCCGGCCGGGTGCGGCTGGTGTCGTTCCCCAGCGGCAGCTCCACTCTCGTACCCACCGCACTTGCCGCCCTGCGCGCCGCGCACCCCGGCACCCGCGTCTCCCTTGAGGAGGCCGAACCCCCGCAGTCCGTCGAGATGCTGCGGCAAGGTGACTGCGACATCGCGCTCGCCTTCCGGTACGAAGGCGCGGCGGGCGGCGGCGACGAGTGGGACGACCTCGTCGTACGCCCGCTGCTGCGCGACCGGCTCGTCGCGCTGGTGCCCGAGCGGCACCGGCTCGCGGCGGCCGGGTCGGTCGCCATCGGGGAGCTCGCAGGCGAGCCCTGGATCGCCGGATGCCCGCGCTGCCGGGGGCAGTTGGTCGAGGTGTGCGAGGGCGCCGGCTTCACGCCCCGCATCGACTTCGCGACCGACGACTACCCGGCCGTGGTGGGACTGGTCGGCGCCGGACTGGGAGTGGCCGTGCTGCCCCAGCTCGCCATCGAGTCGGTACGGCCCCGAGGCGCGCGCACCGTCACGCTGGAACCGGCCGTGCGCCGGGAGATCGTCGCGCTGACGCTGCCCGACCTCGCCCAAGTGCCCGCGGTGGTGGCGACCCTGGACCGGCTCGGCGACGCGGCGGGGCGCAAACAATAAGGGCACGCGTGCGCGTGCCCTTATTGCAGAAACGTTCCTTCAGTTGTTCGAGACGGCATGTCCGCCGACCGACGACGCGGTCACCAGTCTGTTGCGGGCCCGTCCCATGAGTTCCTCGCGCTCGTCCTCGGTCAATCCGCCCCACACGCCGTACGGCTCCCTCACCGCCAGCGCGTGTGCCGCGCACTGCGCGCGCACCGGGCATCTCATGCAGACCTCCTTGGCCGAGTTCTCGCGAGCGCTCCGGGCCGCTCCCCGCTCGCCCTCCGGATGAAAGAAGAGCGAGCTGTCCACCCCGCGACAGGCGGCCAGAAGCTGCCAGTCCCACAGGTCCGCGTTCGGTCCGGGAAGGCGGGAGAAATCTGCCATTGCGTGACCCCTTGTAGCCGTTCTGTGGCGGATACGGTGTCTACGACCGTACATCTGCGATCTAAGGAGATGAAAATATGACTCATTGCGAATCTAGCCTCAGACACCAGTAAATGGGAAGAAATAGAGCTAAATGGGGCACTGGTTGTGATGAAACGTTGTGGGTCCGTCGTGCATGTCTGCACCGTGTCCGCACCCTCACGTAGAGTGCCGAAGACGGCGCACGGCCCCGTAACTCTTTCGAGTGACCGTCGTTGAGAGTGCGGAGGCGGTTGAACAACAAAGCGCTCGGGCAGGCGTCCGAGACGGTCGACCGCACAGGTGACGATTTCGTACCAGCCTGGAGGCTCAAGGTGACGTGCATCAGCTGCGGAGGGCGGCCATGACATCCGTCCTCGTCTGCGACGACTCCCCGCTTGCCCGAGAGGCGCTGCGCCGCGCGGTCGCGACCGTGCCCGGCGTCGAGCGCGTGACGACCGCGGCCAACGGCGAGGAAGTCCTCCGCCGCTGGGGCGCGGACCGTTCGGACCTGATTCTGATGGACGTACGCATGCCCGGTCTGGGCGGCGTCGAGACCGTCCGCCGGCTGCTGTCCGCCGACCCCGGTGCGCGCATCATCATGCTCACCGTCGCCGAGGACCTGGACGGCGTGGCCCTCGCGGTCGCCGCGGGCGCCCGGGGCTATCTGCACAAGGACGCGTCGCGCGCGGAGTTGAGGGCCACGGTCACTCAGGCGCTGGCCGACCCGACGTGGCGGCTCGCTCCACGGCGGCTGCGGTCCGCCGAGATGGGCGCGGCGCCGACGCTCACCGCGCGTGAGATCCAGGTGCTCGAGGGGATGAGTCACGGGCGGTCCAACGCGGAGATCGGGCGTGAGCTTTTTCTCTCCGAGGACACCGTCAAGACGCATGCGCGGCGGTTGTTCAAGAAGCTGGGTGCGTCCGACCGGGCGCACGCCGTTGCACTTGGCTTCCGGTGGGGTCTGGTTCGCTAAGAGCGCGGTTCTGCAGGCCGTTGCTGTGTGCGGGTCGTTTGTGGCTGGTCGCGCAGTTCCCCGCGCCCCTTACGGGGCGCGGATGCCGGCGCCGGTCAAATCGTCCCTGTCGGTGCCCGCTGCTTGTTTCGGCGCCGATGCCGCATCCTTGAGGTGTGGAGTCTCTCGGGGACGAGTCGATCGAGCGGAAGGGGAGGGCGCAGGGGATGAGTTCCGGCGCACCTGCTCATAACGCTTCGGTGCACAACATCGGACGCGGTGCCACGGATGAATCGGCCGCAAGGCACCATGGACCGATGCGCGAGGACGAGGCGGCCCAGCCCCAAGGGGCGATCGGTGGGCTCGTTCACCGCGCCGTGGACGGGGATGAGCAGGCCACACACGACCTGCTCGCCCATGTCCACCCCCTTGCGCTGCGCTACTGCCGCACCCGTCTGTCGCGGCTGCCCGGCGACGCGCGTCACTTCGTGGAGGACCTCGCGCAGGAGGTCTGCGTCGCCGTCCTTCTCGCCCTGCCGCGCTACCGGGACACCGGCCGCCCCTTCGAGGCGTTCGTCTTCGCCATCGCCGCCCACAAGGTCGCCGACCTGCAGCGCGCCGCCATGCGCGGACCGGGGTCCACGGCGGTGCCGTCCGACGAGATGCCCGAGCGGCCGGACGACTCGCTCGGCCCCGAGGAGCGGGCGTTGCTCAGCAGTGACGCCGAATGGGCCAAGAAACTGCTGGCCAACCTCCCCGAGAACCAGCGGGAGCTGCTGCTGCTGCGGATCGCGGTCGGGCTGACGGCGGAGGAGACGGGCCAGATGTTGGGAATGTCACCGGGTGCGGTCCGGGTGGCCCAGCACCGGGCACTGAGTCGGCTGCGGGCCCTGGCCGAGCAGTAGTTCTGTCGGCGTCCCTTGCCGTTGTGCCTTTGTTGAACAGGGTGCACCTCAATTCCGTACGAACATACGAAGCCGGTAGCCGGACGGAACCGTGGAATTCGGGACCCTTCCTTCCCGTTAGCATGGACATCCGCACCGATCAAGGCCATTGGGGAAGGTGTCATGACTGCAAACGTCGACGGAGTGCCTGACAAATTCGCGACACTCGGGCTGACCTACGACGACGTGCTGCTGCTGCCGGGCTCGTCGGACATGGCGCCCGACGAGATCGACACCGCCTCGTACGTCTCCAAGAACGTGCGGGTGAACATCCCGCTGCTGTCCGCCGCCATGGACAAGGTCACCGAGTCGCGTATGGCGATCGCGATGGCCCGTCAGGGCGGCGTCGGTGTTCTGCACCGCAATCTCTCCATCGAGGACCAGGCCAACCAGGTCGACCTGGTGAAGCGCTCCGAGTCCGGCATGGTGGCCGACCCGATCACCGTGCACCCGGACGCCACGCTCGCCGAGGCGGACGCGCTGTGCGCCAAGTTCCGCATCAGCGGTGTCCCGGTCACCGACCCCGGCAAGAAGCTGCTCGGCATCGTCACCAACCGCGACATGGCCTTCGAGAGCGACCGCTCCCGCCGGGTCCGCGAGGTCATGACGCCGATGCCGCTGGTCACCGGCAAGGTCGGCATCTCCGGTGTCGAGGCCATGGAGCTGCTGCGCAAGCACAAGATCGAGAAGCTTCCGCTGGTCGACGACGCGGGTGTCCTCAAGGGCCTCATCACCGTCAAGGACTTCGTCAAGGCCGAGAAGTACCCGAACGCCGCGAAGGACTCCGAGGGCCGGCTGCTCGTCGGTGCCGCGGTCGGTGTCGCCGGTGACGCGTTCGAGCGCGCCCAGGCCCTGATCGAGGTCGGTGTCGACTTCATCGTCGTGGACACCGCGCACGGCCACTCCCGGCTGGTCGGCGACATGGTCGCCAAGATCAAGTCGAACTCCTCCGGCGTCGACGTCATCGGCGGCAACATCGCCACGCGTGACGGCGCCCAGGCCCTCATCGACTCCGGCGTGGACGGCATCAAGGTCGGCGTCGGCCCCGGCTCGATCTGTACGACCCGTGTCGTCGCCGGCATCGGCGTCCCGCAGGTCACCGCCATCTACGAGGCCGCGCTCGCCGCCAAGGAGGCCGGTGTCCCGGTCATCGGCGACGGTGGCCTCCAGTACTCCGGCGACATCGCCAAGGCGCTGGTCGCGGGCGCCGACACCGTGATGCTGGGCTCGCTGCTCGCGGGCTGCGAGGAGTCTCCCGGCGAGCTCCTCTTCATCAACGGCAAGCAGTTCAAGTCGTACCGCGGCATGGGCTCGCTCGGCGCCATGCAGTCCCGCGGCGAGCGCAAGTCGTTCTCCAAGGACCGCTACTTCCAGGAGGGCGTCGCCTCCGACGAGCAGCTGGTGCCCGAGGGCATCGAGGGCCAGGTGCCCTACCGCGGCCCGCTGCACTCGGTCGTCCACCAGCTGGTCGGCGGTCTGCGCCAGTCGATGTTCTACGTCGGCGGCCGCACGGTGCCGGAGCTCCAGGCCAACGGCCGCTTCGTCCGGATCACCTCGGCGGGCCTCAAGGAGAGCCACCCGCACGACATCCAGATGACGGTAGAGGCGCCGAACTACAGCCGTAAGTAGTCGGCAGGCTTCCTCCAGGGCGGTCCCGGAACCTCCGGGGCCGCCCTTGTCGTACCCGTCGGGGATACTGGGAGGCGCTGAAACGCATCAGGGAAAGGCCACACACGTGACTGAGATCGAGATCGGGCGCGGCAAGCGCGGCCGCCGGGCGTACGCCTTCGACGACATCGCCGTCGTCCCGAGCCGTCGTACGCGCGACCCGAAGGAGGTCTCGATCGCCTGGCAGATCGACGCCTACCGCTTCGAGCTGCCCTTCCTGGCCGCTCCCATGGACTCGGTCGTCTCCCCGGCCACCGCGATCCGCATCGGCGAGCTCGGCGGCCTCGGCGTGCTGAACCTCGAGGGCCTGTGGACGCGGTACGAGGACCCGCAGCCGCTGCTCGACGAGATCGTCGGCCTGGACTCGGAGACGGCCACGCGCCGGCTCCAGGAGATCTACTCCGCCCCCATCAAGGAGGAGCTGATCGGTGCGCGCATCAAGGAGGTGCGCGACTCCGGTGTGGTCACCGCGGCGGCGCTCTCCCCGCAGCGCACGGCGCAGTTCTCCAAGGCCGTGGTCGACGCGGGCGTGGACATCTTCGTCATCCGCGGTACGACGGTGTCGGCGGAGCACGTCTCGGGTTCGCACGAGCCGCTGAACCTGAAGCAGTTCATCTACGAGCTCGACGTCCCGGTGATCGTGGGCGGCTGTGCCACGTACACGGCGGCCCTGCACCTGATGCGTACCGGCGCCGCGGGCGTCCTGGTCGGCTTCGGCGGCGGCGCGGCGCACACCACGCGCAACGTGCTGGGCATCCAGGTCCCGATGGCGACCGCGGTCGCGGACGTGGCGGCGGCCCGCCGTGACTACATGGACGAGTCCGGCGGCCGGTATGTGCACGTCATCGCCGACGGTGGCGTGGGCTGGTCCGGCGACCTCCCCAAGGCGATCGCCTGCGGCGCCGACTCGGTCATGATGGGCTCCCCGCTGGCCCGTGCCACGGACGCGCCCGGCAAGGGCCACCACTGGGGCATGGAGGCGGTGAACGAGGAGCTGCCGCGCGGCAAGAAGGTCGACCTCGGCACGGTCGGCACCATCGAGGAGGTCCTGACGGGCCCGTCGCACACCCCCGACGGCTCCATGAACCTCTTCGGCGCCCTGAAGCGGGCCATGGCCACGACCGGCTACAGCGAGCTCAAGGAGTTCCAGCGCGTCGAGGTGACGGTCGCGGACTCACAGCACAAGCGCTAGGTCGTACGACGGCTTCGTACGACGGTCTCGTACGACGGCTCCGACACGACGCGAAGGGCCCGGCCACCGGTGAGGTGGGCGGGCCCTTTCGCGTGCGCCTTCGGGTGCGTCGGGGTCAGGCCACGGCCTTCTTCGCGCCGGAGAACGCGGCGAAGGCGCCGATGCCGAGGAAGGCGAAGGTGAGTACGTCGGCCTCCTCGCTCCAGGCGTCGGTGAGCAGGCTGAAGTGGTCGGTGAGGATGGTGCCGATGTTCATGCCGGACTCGTCGGCGCCGATCATCGCTATGCCGAGGATCTGGCCGGCGTAGACCGCGCCCAGCGCGAGGACGGCGCTGACGATCGGCAGGGCGGGGTTGGCGCCGCCGATCTTGCCCGCGGCGTAGCCGACGGCGAAGCCGACGCCGACCGCGACGTAGCCGATCTCGTAGTCCGTGGACTTGAGGATCGCGGCGTAGATGAACGCGGTGACGAGGGCCACGACGACGGCGGCGACCACGCCGAGGGCCACGTTGCCCTGGGCCGGCGCGGGCGGGACCGGGGCCGGCTGCTGGGCGAACGGGTTGCCGGGGGCCGGCTGCTGCGGTGGCGTCGGCTGGGTCATGACAGAGATCCCCCCATGGGACTGACGGACGAGCGGTGTGGGGTGTGCGCACGAGTGTGCGACGAGGCTCGCCGGGAAGCGAGTCGCCGAAGAGTAGCAGTGACACCGACCGCTGCCACCAGCCAATTTCGCCGTCAGAGCCGGTGCGCCGCCCCTGTCGGCGTCGCCCCGCGCGTGTCCAGCAGCAACTGCGCCTTCACGGAAAGGCCCTGGAGGTCGTACGTCCGGTGCTGCTGGAGCAGGATCGTCAGGTCGGCGTCGGCGGCGGCCTCGTAGAAGGAGTCCGCGCGCGGGACCGGGCGGTCCAGGACGTTCCAGGAGGGGACGTGCGGGTCGTGGTAGCTGACCGAGGCGCCGAGTTCCATCAGACGGATCGCGATCTCACGCGCGGGGGTGGCCTGTTGGTCGGCGAGGTCGGGCTTGTACGTCACGCCGAGGAGCAGGACGCGGGCGCCGCGCGCGGACTTGCCGTGCTCGTTGAGGAGGGCGGCGGCGCGCTGCACGACGTAGCGGGGCATCTGGCTGTTGACCTGCTGGGCCAGTTCGACCATGCGGAGTGTCCGGCCGCCGGGTTTGCCGGTCAGGTCCTGCGGGACCGCGTGGCCGCCGACGCCGGGGCCGGGGCGGAAGGCCTGGAAGCCGAAGGGCTTGGTCTCGGCGCAGCGCACCACGTCCCACAGGTCGACGCCCAGGTCGTGGCAGAGGACCGCCATCTCGTTGACGAGGGCGATGTTGACGTGGCGGTAGTTGGTCTCCAGGAGTTGGACCGTCTCCGCTTCCCGCGGTCCACGCGCGCGTACCACCTTGTCGGTGAGCCGCGCGTAGAACGCGGCGGCCGATTCGGTGCACGCGGGCGTGAGGCCGCCGAGCACCTTCGGGGTGTTGGCGGGGGTGAAGTCGCGGTTGCCGGGGTCGACCCGGCTGGGGGAGTAGGCGAGGTGGAAGTCGCGGCCCGCGCGCAGGCGTGAACCCTCCTCCAGGAGCGGGCGGAGGAAGTCCTCCGTGGTGCCCGGCGGGACCGGCGACTCCAGGATGACCGTGGTGTGCGGGCGCAGATGGGCGGCCAGGGTGCGGGCCGCGGCCTCCACCTGGGTGAGGTCGAGGCCGCCGTCCGCCCCGCGCGGGGTGGGCGCGCAGATGACCGCGGTGCGCACCCGGCCGAGTTCGGCCGGAGAGGTGGCCGGCCGGAAGCCCCCCGAGAGCATCCGGCGCAGTTCGGCGGGGCTGAGCGAGCCGGCCTCCGGCCCGGTGCGGTAACCGAGCGTGGGGATGCCGGCGGCTACTGCGGCCTGGGCCAGCGGCAGTCCGTACGGACCGAGTCCGATGACGGCGAGATCTGCGGGCATGGCGTGGACCGTCCTTCCCAGTAACCGAAGCGGGACAGGTGCGCAAGCCCTGTGGACAGGACGGGCGAGCGCAATGTCAGACTAAGAGTAAATCTGACCGAAATACGAGATTGATTCCTTGTGTCTTCCTGCGGGGTCTCTCGAGCATTGGCCCAGGTGGTGTGGAAGTTGTCCACAGGCTGGGGGTGACTGGTGGCTGAAGTCGGGCAAGCCGGTCAGAATTTGGGCATGGGGGATACGGACCGGGTCACTCCTCACGGGTGAGACCGGCGTGACCGACAGCGGGAGGCAGCGGTGAGGACAGCGACACTGGGGCCGGCGCAGCGAGCCGAGGCGCTCGCCGCCATGGCCGAGCGAGAGCTGGACCTACTGGTGGTGGGCGCCGGCGTGGTCGGTGCCGGGACGGCCCTCGACGCGGTGACGCGCGGGCTGTCCGTCGGCCTGGTCGAGGCACGTGACTGGGCGTCGGGCACCTCCAGCAGGTCGAGCAAGCTCATCCACGGCGGCCTGCGCTATCTGGAGATGCTCGACTTCGCGCTCGTCCGGGAGGCGTTGAAGGAGCGCGGCCTGCTGCTGGAACGGCTCGCTCCGCATCTCGTGAAGCCGGTTGCCTTCCTCTACCCGCTTCAGCACAAGGGCTGGGAGCGCCTGTACGCCGGGTCGGGCGTCGCGCTCTACGACACCATGTCCATGGCCCGCGGACACGGCCGGGGCCTGCCCATGCACCGCCACCTGAGCCGCCGTCACGCCCTGCGCATCGCACCCGCCTTGAAGAAGGACGCGCTGGTCGGGGCGTTGCAGTACTACGACGCGCAGATGGACGACGCCCGCTTCGTGGCGACGATCGTGCGTACGGCGGCGGCCTACGGGGCGCAGGTCGCCAACCGGGCCCGGGTGACCGGGTTCCTGCGCGAGGGCGAGCGGGTCGTCGGGGCTCGGGTGCAGGACGTCGAGGCGGGCGGGGAGTACGAGATCCGCGCCAAGCAGATCGTCAACGCCACGGGCGTGTGGACCGACGACACCCAGGCGATGGTGGGCGAGCGCGGGCAGTTCCACGTCCGGGCCTCCAAGGGCATCCACCTGGTCGTGCCCAAGGACCGGATCAAGTCGACGACGGGTCTCATCCTGCGCACCGAGAAGTCCGTGCTGTTCGTCATCCCGTGGGGCCGGCACTGGATCATCGGTACGACCGACACCGACTGGGACCTGGACAAGGCGCACCCGGCCGCGTCCAGCGCGGACATCGACTATCTGCTGGAGCATGTGAACTCGGTGCTCGCGGTGCCGCTCACCCGGGACGACGTCGAGGGTGTGTACGCGGGCCTGCGGCCGCTGCTCGCCGGTGAGTCGGACGCCACCAGCAAGCTGTCCCGCGAGCACACCGTGGCGCATCCCGTGCCCGGGCTCGTGGTCGTGGCGGGCGGCAAGTACACGACGTACCGGGTGATGGCCAAGGACGCGGTCGACGAGGCGGTGCACGGGCTCGACCTGCGGGTCGCCGAGTGCGTCACCGAGGACGTGCCGCTACTGGGCGCCGAGGGGTACCGGGCGCTGTGGAACGCGCGAGCGCGGATCGCCGCCCGGACGGGGCTGCACGTGGTGCGGGTCGAGCATCTGCTGAACCGTTTCGGTTCGTTGGCGGAGGAGGTCCTCGACCTCATCGCGGCGGATGCCTCGCTCGGGGAGCCGCTGCACGCGGCCGAGGACTACCTGCGCGCCGAGATCGTGTACGCCGCCTCGCACGAGGGAGCGCGGCATCTGGACGACGTGCTGACCCGGCGGACGCGGATCTCCATCGAGACCTTCGACCGGGGAACGCGCAGCGCGCGGGAGGCCGCCGAGCTGATGGCGCCGGTGCTGGGCTGGGACAAGGACCAGATCGAGCGGGAGGTCGAGCACTACGAGAAGCGGGTGGAGGCGGAGCGGGAGTCGCAACGGCAGCCGGATGACTTGACGGCGGACGCGGCTCGGTTGGGGGCGCCGGACATCGTGCCGTTGTAGGGCGGTGGGGGATGCCGGGTGGGCGCCCGGAGGGGGCGCCAGGTGGGTTCCGGGTTCGCTTCGAGGGGTGTTCTCGGGTGGCCGGGTGGCTGGGTGACCGCGTGATCGGGTGCCTGGGTGATCGGGCGCCCGGGTGGGGCAGGGGCAGAGAAGGTCACTCGAACGAGTGTCGTGAGGCGGGATCTTCGTTCGGGGACCGGGCGTTCTACGAGGTGCGGGGGCAGAACTCGGCGGCGAGCAGGGCCGGTTCGAGGTCGGGGTCTGCGATCGCGGTCGTGTTCACGCGGAAGGTGAGGACACGACGGCCGTCGACGGTGGCCGCGGTACGCACGTAGCTGCCGGCGATACGGCCGTTGTGACCCCACACCGTCGTGCCGCACGGCAGCTTCACCGGGAACAGTCCCATGCCGTACAGGCCGTGTGCGGTGCGGGTGTCGCGCATCTCGCGCAGCCAGCGCGGGGGCAGCAGTTCACCGCCGAGCAGCGCCGCGTAGAAGCGGTCCAGGTCGGCGAGCGTGGTCACCAGCTCGCCGGCCGCCCCGGCGACCCGCGGATCCAGCTCGGTGACATCGGATCCGTCGGTGTCGTAGGCGCGGCCGTGCGGCGAGGGAAGCGTGGTGCGGGAGCCGGGGAAGGAGGTGCCCGTCAGAGCGAGCGGAGCGACGATGCGGTGCTCGGCCTCGGTGGCGTAGGAGTGGCCGGTGACCTGTGCGACGACCATGCCGAGTACGACGTAGTTGGTGTTCGAGTAGGAGTAATGGCCGAGGTCGGTCAGGGGGTGGGTGAGGGCGATACGCACGGCTTGACGAGGAGTGAGGGGGACTTCGCCCCGGGTGGCGGTGGTGAAGTCGGCCAGGCCGCTGGTGTGGGTGAGCAGGGCGCGCAGGGTGATGGCGCGGCCGTCGGCGTCGGCTCCGCGCACCAGGCCGGGCAGGTGCTGCTCCACGGTGTCGGAGAGGGACAGCCGGTGTTCTGCGGCCAGTTGGAGGACGACCGTCGCGATGAAGGTCTTGGTGATGCTGCCGGCGCGGAAGTGGTCGGCGCGGGCGATGCCTTGTCCTGCCTGCGCGTAACGGGTGCCGGTCTCCTCGCGGGCCAGCAGGGCGGCGGCGGGGGCATCGCCCTTGCTGACCAGTAGCGGGAGGATCGCGTCGGTCGGCGGTGTCGAGGGAGCGGAGGAGGCGCTCGGGGTGAGGGCGAGGAGCGCCAGGGACACCGGTACGGCCAGTAGCGTCCGTAGTGGCGGCATCTCGGTCCCCTTCTTGTTCTATTCGTGGGCCTGGGTGGGCGGTGTGCGGGGTGTGCCCATCATGGGGGCGTGCCCTGGGTGAAGGGCAGACCCCGAGTGTGGCCAGGGTCCCGTGCGCTCGAGGCCCTGCGCGCCCAGGGCCCTTGGTGCCTGGCCCATCATGCAGGGCTGCGGAATCTGTTCCTCCGGTGGGTTCCTGGTGGGGTGGAGCGGGTGGTGTGGGGCGTGGGATCGTCACCCAGGTGTGAGGGGTCGTGGCGCGCCGTGGTCATGGGGGTGCGGCTGTCGGGTCCTTGTGACGGGCGGCTGGTCCACAGGGGCACCCTGGGCGTCGGGCACTTGTCGGGTGAGGGACAATGGAGGCTCTGTCAGGGCGGGTTGTATGAGGGGACGCATGTCGGAGGCGGAGCGGGCGGGGGCATCCCGTCAGGACAAGAGCGAACGTCTCCTCGCCGGGCGGTACCGGTTGGGAGCAGTGCTCGGCCGCGGCGGCATGGGCACGGTGTGGCGTGCCGAGGACGAGACCCTGGGCCGGATCGTCGCCGTGAAGGAGCTGCGGTTCCCCTCCAATATCGACGAGGAGGAGAAGCGCCGGCTGATCACGCGGACGCTGCGTGAGGCCAAGGCGATCGCGCGGATCCGCAACAACAGCGCGGTGACCGTCTTCGACGTGGTCGAGGAGGACGACCGGCCGTGGATCGTGATGGAGCTCGTCGAGGGCAAGTCGCTCGCCGAGGTCATCCGGGAGGACGGCCTGCTGGAGCCGAAGCGCGCGGCGGAGGTCGGGCTCGCGGTGCTCGACGTGCTGCGCTCGGCGCACCGCGAGGGCATCCTGCACCGTGACGTGAAGCCGTCCAACGTGCTGATCTCGGAGGACGGCCGGGTCGTGCTCACCGACTTCGGCATCGCCCAGGTCGAGGGCGACCCGTCCATCACCTCGACCGGCATGCTGGTCGGAGCCCCCTCCTACATCTCCCCGGAGCGTGCCCGCGGGCACAAGCCGGGACCGGCCGCCGACCTGTGGTCGCTGGGTGGGCTGTTGTACGCGTCGGTCGAGGGTGTGCCGCCGTACGACAAGGGCTCGGCGATCGCGACGCTGACCGCCGTGATGACCGAGCCGATGGAGGAGCCCAAGAACGCGGGCCCGCTGAAGGACGTCATCTACGGCCTGCTCACCAAGGACCCCGAGAAGCGGCTCGACGACGCCGGTGCGCGGGTGATGCTCACCGAGGTGATCCACGCCCCCGAGCCGAAGGCGCAGGAGCCGGAGTCGGCTCCGGACGCGACGAAGGTCGTGCCGTTGCCTCCGCAGCCCGACCGGGGTTCGGGTGAGGGCGGGGAGCGGTTGCGCGGGGCGCTGCGTTCCGTGCGGAAGGCGGCGGTGGCCGCGGGGGCGGCCGGTACGGCGGCCGCTTCGCGGACCAAGTCCGGGAGCGGGAAGGCGGCTTCGGCTGCCCGGTCCGCTCCTCCGGCCCCCCGGTCCGCTCCTCCGGCACCTCCGTCCGCTCCCCCGGCACCGCCGTCTGCTCCGCCGTCTCCTTCGACGACTGCCGGGTCTTCCGGTGCCGCCGCGGCTTCGAGCCCGGCGGGCGGTGCGGCGGCCTCGGGGCCGGGTTCGTCCGGTACCGCGGTGTCGGGTTCCCCCAGCGTGGGCGCCCCCGGCACCGGCGGTCCCGTCGCTCCAGGCGCGGCCTCGAGCGGCAACGCGGCGAGCGGGGGCCGGAGTTCGGGGTGGCCCGTGATGACGCCGCCGGCGGATCTGCCGCCGCGGCCCGTGCCGAAGGCGCCGCTCACCGATGTGGTGCCGAAGCGGACGCTGGTGATCATCGCGGTGGTCCTGGTGCTCGCCGTGGTCGCGGTCGTGCTGGCCGTGGCGTTCAGTGGCGACGACAACTCCTCCGACGGTGCGGCGGGCGGCGGCGCCAAGCCTTCCGCCGGCGCGAGCGCGAGTGCCTCCACCAAGGAGGACCAGGGCGGCGGTGCCCGGACGGGCGGTCAGGCGACCGAGTCCGCGGGATCGGGCGCGGCGGCCGAGAAGACGCCGAGCAACAGTCCGACCGCGACCGGCGGCAGTACCGCGGGCGGCTCCACCGGTGACGGCGGCAGCACGGCGGAGAAGACGTACAAGGGCGGTCAGGGGTACTCGATCGGGCTGCCCAAGGGGTGGAAGTTCCAGACGTCGAGTTCGGCGGGGGATCGTTTCACCGGCCCCGACGGACAGAAGCTGCTGGTGGCCTGGACGTCCACGCCGAAGGGCGACCCGGTGGCGGACTGGAGGGCCCAGGAGCAGTACATGGCGCGTTCCCAGTACGACCGGGTGCGCATAGCCAAGGTGAACTACCGCGGCTGGTTGGCGGCCGACTGGGAGTTCACCTATGTCGAGGGCGGGACGAAGTACCGGACGATAGACCGTGGGTTCGTCGTCAACGGCCATCTCGGGTATGCGCTGATGTACACGGCGAAAGCCGCGAACTGGGGCAGCGAGCTGCGCAAGGACACCTGGCAGACGCTCGCGAAGACGTTCGAACCGAAATCGTGAAGTGACCGTGAGGTGACCGGTCCCGCGATTGGGGCGTGAGATCTGGCATCCCCTCTTTGCGGGTTGCCTCCGGCACGTATCGTGAGTGCTCGCGGACCGTACGCATCCAGGTATGGGCGGAACGGTACGCGGGGCGAACGGAATTGACCGATCCGGAGGGCCGGGGGAGGCAACGTGGACGACTATGCGGGACGGGTACTCGCCGACCGCTACCGCCTGCCGCTGCCGCCCTCCGACGAGTACGAACTCACCGAGTCCCGGGCCTTCGACACCTACAGCGGTCAGGAAGTCCTGGTCCGGCAGGTGCCGTTGCCCGAGGTCGTCGAGGCGGAGGTGCTCGACGCGGAGGGGCTGCCCGACGGTTTCACCGCAAGGGACCCCAGGGACCGGGGAGTTCGGCGTTCCGCGGCGCGTACGAGCACGCGGCGGCCGACCGAACCGGCCGTGCGACGGGCCGTGGAGGCCGCGCAGGCCGCCGCCCGGATACCCGATCATCCCCGGCTCGACCAGGTCTTCGACGTGTTCGCCGAGGGCGGGTCGCTGTGGATAGTGAGCGAGTTGGTGGCCGCGCGGCCACTGGCGGCGCTCCTCGCGGAGAAGCCGCTGACGCCGTACCGGGCGGCCGAGGTCGCCTCCGACGTCCTCATGGCCCTGCGGGTGCTGCACGCCCACGGCTGGGTGCACCGGAACATCACCGCCCGGACCGTCCTCGTCTGTGACGACGGCCGCGTCATGCTGACCGGCCTCGCGGTCGGGGCGGCCGAGGAGGCGCTGTGCGGGTACGACCCGGTGCCGCCCGAGGACGGTGGCGCGGGGTTCGGTGACCGTCGGGGGACGGGCATCCCGGGTGGCCCGGGGACCCACGACGGACCGGGCGGCGTCGGTGGTGCTGGTGCTGGTGCTGGTGCTGGTGCTGGTGCTGGTGCTCGTGGCGGTGGCGGTGGCGTCGGTGTGCAGGCGGGTGATGTCGATCCCGAGGCCGCGCGGCGGGCCGCCATCGAGGCGCGGGAGGCCGGTGGGCTGCCCGGCCTCGGCGACGAGGTCACGAACGGTACGGCCGCGTCGGCAACGGTCGCGCGCCGGGCCGTGGAGAGCGGCGACGACGTCCGGGCCGCGCGCGCCGGGGCGATCGCCGCGTATCGCGCGGGCGCCCGAGCCGCAGCCCGGGTCCAGGAGGCCCAGCAGAACGGTCGCGCGGCGCTGCCGGGAGCCCGGTCGGCGCCCGAGGCGGACCCCGCGGCGGGGCCCGGGGGGCCGACACCGCCGTACGACTCGGGCAGCGGTGCGCGGCAGATGCCGTACCCCGCGAGCAACGGGGTCGGGTTGCCGCCGGGTTCCTCGCCCGTGAGCGGTGCGGTGCAGCCCGGCCGTGGGGAGCGTCCACGGTCCGGCGCCATGCCTCCGGGGCAGATAGCCGACCCCTACGGCGTGCGTGCGGGCCACGCGCTCCCGGCGGCGGGGCAGGAGCGCGCCCCCGCCCTTCCGCCCGTCCCCGACCCCGCTCCCACCCCCAGCCGTTGGGACGAGCTGGCCGCTGCGGCCCCGGCCCCCCGCGGTCCCGCCACCGCGCTCGCCGCCGAGCGGGCTCGGCAGGCCAGGATGGCCGTGGTCGGACCGGTGACCGAGCGGTGGGCGCCGGAGCAGGCCGGGCCGGTGCACGAGAACTGGCAGCTGGCCGCGCCCATCGGGCCCGCCACCGACCTGTGGGCACTCGGCGCGCTGCTCTTCAGGGCCGTACAGGGACACGCGCCCTATCCGGAGGAGTCGACGGCCGAGCTGGTGCAGATGGTGTGCGCCGAGCCGCCCGCCTTCGCCGAGGAGTGCGGGCCGCTCAGGCCGGTCGTGGAGTCGCTGCTGCGCCAGGACCCCACCGAGCGGCTGGACTTCGAGGAGCTGCGGGGCTGGCTGCGCTCGCTGGTGCGGTCCGCGCCCGAGCCCGAGGCCGGGGCCCACGTCGTCGTCGCGCCGCCCGTCGACGCGAGCCGGCTGCCCGTCGTACGGCGGCGGGGCGAGCTGGTGCGCAGGCGGCGGGCCGGGCTGCCCGCGACCAGCGCACACGGACGGCACAAGCGGGCGAAGCAGGAGGCGGGGCGGTCACCGCGCCGGCTCGGCCGTACGTTGCTGCTGTTGGTGCTGCTTCTGATGGCCGCCGCGATCGCGTACGCCATGCTCTTCATGCCCAAGAACGGCGACTCCACGAGCGGTGCGGGCGACACCGACCGGACCGGTGCCGCCGGTGAGGTCAGCGAGGCGCCCGCCAGCAGTGAGCCACGGCCCGACCAGACCTCGCCGAAGCCCAAGGACAGCCCCTCGGGCTCCAACGAGACCCAGACCTCCGGTCCCGAGGTCGCCGACGGCTTCACCCTGCGTTCGGACTCCGCCGGGTTCCGGGTGGCCGTCGCGAGCGGCTGGGACCACACGCCCGAGAACGGCCGCGGTCAGGTCGTATACGCGCACGGCGACTTCGACCTGATCGTCGTACCCGGAAGGGACAGCGCGGACGAGTACGGCGAGGACCCCATGGCCTATCAGCGGGAGGACGAGCGGGAGCTCCAGCCGTACCGCGACTCCAGCTGGGCCAGTGCCTCCGGGCTGAAGACGATCCAGGTGGGCGGGCGGACCATGGCGGAGGGGCAGTTCACCTGGACCGACGACGCCGGGCGGGAGCTGTTCGTACGCAATCTCGCGATGCTCGTCGACGGGAAGTACCACGTGGTGCAGGTGCGCGGGCCGGAGGCGGAGCGGGACGAGGTGACGCGGCTCTTCGAGCAGGCGGCGGCGACCTACGAGGTCACCGGCTGAGCACCGTCCCGTACAACGGGTGACGGCCCCGTCCGGTTCCCGAAAGCGATAACGGTCACAACAGCGAAACCTTGGTACCCCTGTGGTTCCCTGCGTCCCGGCCGGTCCCTAATCTGAACTTGTCAAGACCATTGCGGGGCAACGTGAATCAGATGCAGGGCCTGCTCCTCGCGGGCCGCTACCGGCTCGCCGACACCATCGGCAGCGGCGGCATGGGGCGTGTGTGGCGTGCCCATGACGAGGTGTTGCACCGGGCTGTCGCCATCAAGGAACTGACCGCCGCGCTCTACGTCTCCGAGAGCGACCAGGAGCGGCTGCTCCACCGCACCCGTGCCGAGGCCCGCGCGGCCGCCCGGATCAACCACTCCGCCGTCGTCACCGTGCACGACGTGCTCGACCACGACGCCCGCCCGTGGATCGTGATGGAGCTGATCGAGGGCCGCTCGCTGGCCGACGCGGTCAAGGCCGAGGGGCGGATCGAGCCCGCGGAGGCCGCGCGGATCGGGCTGTGGGTGCTGCGGGCCCTGCGCGCCGCGCACTCCGCCGGGGTCCTGCACCGCGATGTGAAGCCCGGCAACGTCCTCATCTCCCACGACGGCCGGGTCCTCCTCACCGACTTCGGCATCGCCCAGATCGAGGGCGACACGACCATCACCCGCACCGGGGAGGTCGTCGGCTCGGTGGACTACCTCGCGCCTGAGCGGGTCCGCGGCCACGACCCCGGCCCGGCCTCCGACCTGTGGGCCCTGGGCGCGACCCTCTACACGGCGGTGGAGGGCCGCTCACCGTTCCGCCGCACCTCGCCGATCGGCACCATGCAGGCGGTCGTCGAGGAGGAGCCCGCCGAGCCCGCCAACGCCGGCGCCCTCGGACCCGTCCTCACCGCACTGCTACGCAAGGATCCGGCCGACCGGCCGAGCGCGGCGGAGGCGGAGATGATGCTTGCCGAGGCGGCGGAGGGGCGGCTGTCGAGTGCGGCGCAGGCTTACGCTCCGACGGGGCAGGTGCGGTACGAGACGTTCCAGACGGGGACGGGGACCGGTACCCGCGCGCAGACGGGCGCCGCCACGCCGTATCCGCCGGTGACGGTCGGGCCCGCGCCCGCACCGCCGAAGCGGCACCGGTTGCGGACGTTCGCGCTGGTCGTCGCCCTCGCGGCGATCGTCGGAGGGGGTGCCGCGGCCGCGTGGCAGCAGTTCGGCGCGGGGGGCGGCCCCACCGACTCTGCCTCGTCGAGCTCGAGCGTCACGCCGAGCCAGGAGGGAGACCGGGGGACGATTCCCGCCAGTTGGGTGCCGTACAAGGACCCCTTCGGGTTCCGCATCTACCTGCCCGACGACGGTTGGAAGCGGTCCGTCTCGATCAACGGCGACGGACTGCGGCAGGTCGACTACTCGCCCGACGACGGCAAGCACCTCGTGCGCGTCGCCGTCGACACCGCATCGGACTTCAGCAGCTCCTACGACCACATGGTCAACCTGGACGCGGATCTCACCCGCCGCCTGGTGGACTACAAGCAGCTGAGCCTCAAGCAGACGCTCTTCCGCGACCTGCCGGGCTCCCGCTGGGAGTACTCGTGGACCGCGCGGGCGCAGGACGCTCCGCACCACTTCCCGGGGCCCTACCGGGCGATCGACGTGGGGTACTTCGACCGCGACGGTACCGAGTACGCCCTCTACGCGTCCTCACCGGCGGCCGACTGGGCGACCACCCGCAAGCAGTTCGACCTGATCCTTCAGAGCTGGGAGCCGAAAACCCCCTGACAACTTGGCCGGTCAGCGCCCCGGAAGGGATCCGTCCGGCGCGGCATCATGGGGCGCATGGGGACCCCGGGGGACAACTTCCGTGTCGTAGCGGGCCGTTATCGCCTGGAGGTCAGGATCGGGCGGGGCGGTATGGGGGTCGTGTGGCGGGCGACCGATCTGTTGCTCGGGCGGCGGGTGGCGGTCAAGGAGCTGGTTCTCGACGAGACGCTGTCCGAGGGTGAGGCCCGTCGGCAGCGGGACCGTACGTTGCGTGAGGCTCGGGCCGTCGCGCAGTTGCGGCATCCGCACATCATCGTCGTCCACGATGTCGTGGAGCATGACGAACGGCCCTACCTCGTCATGGAGTTGATCGACGGCGGCTCTCTCGCCGACCGGATCGCCGGGCACGGACCGGTGGTGCCCGCCGAGGCCGCGCGGATCGGCGTCGACCTGCTCGGCGCGTTGCGAGCGGCGCACGCGGCCGGCGTTCTGCACCGGGACATCAAGCCCGCGAACGTCCTGCTGGAGGCCGGCACCGGCCGGGTCGTCCTCACCGACTTCGGCGTCGCCCAGGTCGCGGGCGCCACCACGCTCACCGAGCTGGACTCCTTCGTCGGTTCGCCCGAGTACACCGCGCCGGAGCGGATGTCGGGGGCGCGCACCGGCCCCGCCTCCGACCTGTGGTCGCTGGGGGCGCTGCTGTGCACGGCCGTGAGCGGCGAATCGCCGTTCCGTCGCGACTCGTTGAGCGGCATCCTGCACGCCGTCCTCGCCGCGGAGATACGGCCACCCGCGCAGGCCGCGCCGATCCTGCCCGTCGTACGAGGGCTGCTGGAACGGAATCCGGAGCGGCGGCTGGACGGGGAGCGGGCGGAGCGGATGCTGCGGGCGTTCCTGGAAACGGGACACATCCCCACCTCCGGGCACCGCTCCCTGCGGGGCGTACTGGTCGCCGTGCTGCTGGTCGCCGCGATGGCGGGGGCGGGGGTGTCGGGGGCGGCGCTGATCATGCATCAGGAGGGGGACGGGGGTGGGACACCCTCGCCGTCACCGCCGTCCGTCAGCGGTTCGGTGAGCACGAGCGCCCCGGCGACGCCCTCCGCAACGGTCCCGTGACACCAGCTGTGAGGCCTGCTGTGACGCCCGCCGGGACCTAAAAGGGAGATAAGCGACCTCCTGAGTCACGGCTCTGTGACCGCAATGCCTTCTGAGTGGATTCGGGCCCGGCTGGCGCGATATGAACGGACCCATGAGCAGCAACGGGGGAGCCCCTTACGGGTCCGACGAGCCGACGAGTTTTGGTCTGCAACCGCCGAACCCGCCCGCGGCCGTGCCGCACCCTGACAACCCGTACGCCGCGCCCACCCAGGTCGTGCCGCACCAGGCGGCGCCCGAACAGGATCCGGGTACGGGCCGGTTGATCGCGGGTCGTTACCGGTTGCTGGCCAAGCTCGGGCACGGCGGCATGGGCACGGTGTGGCGGGCCAAGGACGAGACGGTGGACCGCGAGGTCGCCGTCAAGGAACCCCGCGTACCGGATCATCTTCCCGAGCGCGAACGCGCCAACGCCTTCGAGCGCATGCGCCGCGAGGCGCGGGCCGCGGCCCGGCTGGATCACCCCGCCGTCGTGGACGTGCACGACGTGGCGGTCGTGGACGGCCAGCCCTGGATCGTCATGGAGCTGGTGCGGGGCCGTTCACTGGGCGACGCGTTGCAGGAGGGCACCCTCGGGGCCCGGGAGGCGGCGCGGGTCGGTCTGCAGGTGCTCGGCGCGCTGGAGGCCGCGCACGCGGCGGGCATCCTGCACCGGGACGTCAAGCCGGACAATGTGCTGCTCGGCAGCCATGACCGGGTCGTGCTGACGGACTTCGGCATCGCCCAGATCGAGGGCGAGACCAGTCTGACCGACACGGGCGGCTTCGTCGGCTCGCCCGAGTACATCGCGCCCGAGCGGGTGCTGGGGCAGCGCCCCGGGCCGGCCTCGGACCTGTGGTCGCTCGGTGTCGTCCTGTACGCGGCGACCGAGGGCGTCTCGCCGTTCCGCCGCAGCAACACCCCGGCCACCCTCCAGTCGGTCCTGAACGCCACCCCCGCCGCCCCGGCCTCCGCCTCCGGTCCGCTGGCCGACGTCATCACGGGCCTGCTCCAGAAGGACCCCGCGCGCCGCCCGAACGCGGCCCAGGTGCGCGCCCAGCTGGAAGCGGCCGCCAACCCGCCGGCGCCGGTCCCGGTGCCGACCCAGGTGGTGCACCGAGGCGAGGGTCTCCCTAAGGGTGGCGTACGGCTGGGCCGTAGGACGTTGCTCGGTCTCGGTGCCGCCGTCGTCGCGGCCGCGGTGGCGGCGTATCTGGTGATCGCGGATCCGTTCGCGGGGCCGCTGCCGGACGGCTGGGAGACCAAGCAGGTGAAGGACGTCGCCGCGACGCTGGCGGTGCCCGGCCACTACAAGGAGCGGGTGCCCGACCGGGAGACGGACGAGGGGCACTGGGTCACCTACACCGACCCCAGCGGCGCCATCTGGATCGGGCTGCGGCTCGACAGGAAGGCCGAGGACTCGAACAACAGCATCGGTGGCTCGGCCGCCGCCGAGATGTACGAGGACAACAAGACGTTCGAGGAGAACGGCGAGTACGACCTCGACATGCCGGAGAACCCGACGACGACCACCGAGGGCGAGACGACCTACCAGGGCAAGAAGGCCGCCAAGAACACGATCGTCTACGACACCGACGACACCGAGAACCCGCTTCCCCGCGAGATGCAGATGTTCTACTACCGCACCTCCAAGGGCGACATGTACAAGCTCACCGTCAGCTATCCGGGCAAGGGCGACTTCACGGATCGGGGGCGCGAGGTGGCCGAGACGGCGATCGCGAACCTGGACGTCGATGTGCTCTGACTCGCGTCGACAAGCGAGCGTTCCGCACGGTACTGATGGGACATGAGCAACGACCGGGGCGCGGGTGGCCCCAAGGGCCGACTGATAGGCGGCCGTTACCGGCTGGCGGAGCGTATCGGTTCGGGCGGCATGGGCACCGTCTGGCGGGCGCACGACGAACTCGTGGACCGGGAAGTCGCCGTGAAGCAGCCGCGGTTGCCCGGCGACCCGGAGGCGGAGGCCCATCAGCGGGCCTCCCACCGGCTCTACCGGGAGGCCAGGGCCGCCGCCCGGGTGGACCATCCCGCCGCGGTCTCCATCCATGACGTGGTCGTCGAGGACGGACTGCCCTGGATCGTCATGGAGTTGGTCCGCGGCGAGTCCCTGCACGAGGTGCTCCGGCGCGGCCCCGTCGCCCCCGCCGAGACCGCCCGGATCGGCCTCGCCGTCCTCGGCGCCCTGCGCGCCGCGCACGCCGTCGGGATCGTGCACCGCGATGTGAAGCCCGCCAACGTGCTGCTCGGCCCGCACGGCCGGGTCGTCCTCACCGACTTCGGCATCGCCCATGTCCAGGGCGAGGAATCCCTCACCGTCAGCGGCGAGTTCGTCGGCTCCATCGACTTCGTCGCCCCCGAGCGGATGTCCGGCCGGGGCGCCGGCCCGTCTTCCGACCTGTGGTCGCTCGGCGTGCTGCTGTACGCCGCCGTGGAGGGCGAACCGCCCTTCCGCCGTACGACGTTGGAGTCCACCCTCGCCGCGATCCTCTCCTTCGACCCGCCCGAACCCCAGCGGGCCGGACCGCTCGCGCCCCTGATCAGCGGACTGTTGGGGAAGGACCCGGACCTGCGGCCGGACGCCGAGGAGGCCGCCAAGAGCCTGGAGGCGGCGGCGGAAGGGTGGCCGGTGCCGCCACTGCCCGCCACGCCCGCACCCCAAGTACTCGACCGAATAAGCGAGTTGGGCGAGGACTCCGGAACCGTACGCCTGCGGGGACCGAAGCCCGAGCCCGTACCGAAGCCGGACCCCACCGCCGTACCGAAACAGTCGGACACCACCGTCGTGCCGACGTCGCCGCCGGCCAAGCCCCACCTCCTGCGCCGCCCCCTCCCCGCTGCCCTGCTCGCCGTCACCCTTGCCAGCGGCGCCTGGCTCGGCATGTCCTACTTCCTCGCCGACCCAGAGCCCGAGACCTACGAGGTCGCCGAGCCGACGTACACCTCGGCCCCGCTCGCGCCCGCCGTCACCGGCATCGCCGACGAACCCTGGGAGAAGCACACCGAGAAAGCCCTGAAGGCCACGCTCGCCGTCCCGAGCCGGTACGGGGAGGCCCACCGGCAGGGCAGCGCCACCGACCAGCCCCGCATGGTGGTCTACGGCGAGGACGGCATCGACCTCCGGCTGAGCCTGTGGGACCGGGCCCCCACCTCGCCCATGGGCCGGGCGTACGAGCAGAAGAAGGCCTGGGCGACACACGGGGAGGCCGACACCCAGCTCACGGAGACCAGCCTCGATGGCGCGTACGCCGTCCAGGCCGACACCGCCTACGACGACAAGGGCGCCAAGCCGGTCCGGGTCATGCAGCTGTTCGTGCGGACCGGTGACGGGCGGCTCTACGAGCTCCGTGTCGACATGCCGAAGGGGACGGCGGCCGAGAAGGAGGGTGCGGCGCTGTTCAAGACGGCCCGCGACCGGCTGGTGATCGAAAAAGAGTGAGTGGCCGGAAAAGAGCGAGTGGCCGGTGATCGTCACCACCCAACGCGCTGATCAGCGGCTTTTCCGCCAGTGATCGCTGGCAGTGTGTGAGTACTCGGTGAATCCCGATTACCGACGGGTACCCAAAGTCCCCGACCCGGCATACCCTGCGCGTCATGACGGACTCGAAGGCTTCGGATCAGGCCACCAACCCCCTCGCCCCCGCCCCGGAGGGCGCCCGGACCGCGGCCGACGTGGTCACCCCGGAGCTGGTCGCCCAGCTCACCAAGGGTGTGGTCGGCTCCGGTCGTACCGCCAACCACACGCCGTTCACCGGCGACAAGCTGGCCGACCTGCCCGAGTCGACGCCCGAGGACGTCGAGAAGGCCTTCCAGGCGGCCCGCAAGGCACAGGCGGTGTGGGAGCAGACGCCCGTACGGCAGCGCGCGGCCGTCCTGCTCCGCTTCCACGACCTCGTCCTCGAACGCCAGGCCGAGGTCCTCGACCTGATCCAGCTGGAGACCGGCAAGGCCCGTCTGCACGCCCATGAGGAGGTGCAGGCCGTCGCGGTCGCCGCCCGCCACTACGGCCGCAAGGCCCCCTCCTACCTGCGACCCAAGCGGCACGCGGGCGCCATGCCGACCCTCACCAAGGTCACCGAGCTGCGCCACCCGCGCGGTGTGGTCGGCCAGATCGCCCCCTGGAACTACCCCCTGGAGCTGTCCGTCGGCGACGCGCTGCCCGCGTTCGTCGCGGGCAACGCGGTCGTGATGAAGCCGGACACCGAGACCTGCCTCACCGCGCTCTGGGCCCGTGACCTCCTCATCGAGGCCGGCCTGCCCGCCGACGTCTTCCAGGTCGTCCTCGGCGAGGGCCCCGTCGTCGGCCCCGAGGTCGTCCGGCACGCCGACTACGTCTCCTTCACCGGCTCCACCCGCACCGGCCGCCAGGTCGCCCAGGGCGCCGCCGCCCGCCTGGTCGGGGTCTCCCTCGAACTCGGCGGCAAGAACGCCATGTTGGTCCTGGAGGACGCCGACATCGAGAAGGCGGCGGCCGGCGCGGTCCGCGCCTGCTTCTCCTCCGCCGGCCAACTCTGCATCTCCATCGAGCGGTTGTACGTCCACGAGTCGATCGCCGACGCCTTCCTGGAGCGCTTCGCCGCCCGCACCAAGGCCATGCGGCTCGGCAAGTCCCTCGCCTACGGCGCCGACATGGGCTCGCTGGTCGGAGAGCGCCAGCTGGAGACCGTCACCCGCCATGTCGAGGAGGCCGTCGAGAAGGGCGCCAAGGTCGTCGCCGGCGGGGTCGCCCGCCCGGACATCGGCCCGTACTTCTTCGAGCCGACCATCCTCGACGGCGTGACCGAGCCCATGGCGATCTGCGCCGAGGAGACCTTCGGCCCGGTCGTCTCCATCTACCGCTTCAAGACCGACGACGAGGCGATCGCGCAGGCCAACTCCACGTCGTACGGCCTGAATTCCTCGGTCTGGACGAAGGGCGGCAAGCGGGGCCGCGAGGTCGCCGGGCGGCTGCGGACCGGCACGGTCAACGTCAACGAGGGTTACGCGCCCGCCTACGGCAGCGTGCAGTCCCCGATGGGCGGCATGAAGGACTCCGGGCTCGGCCGCCGGCACGGCTCCGAGGGCATCCTCAAGTACACGGAGGCCCAGACGGTCGCCCAGCAGCGGCTGCTGCCGATGGCGCCGTCGCTCGGCATGAACGACGAGGCGTACGCGCAGTTCATGAGCCGCAGTCTGCGGCTGATGAAGGCGTTCCGGTTCCGGTAGGGAGAACGCACGTGGCACAGGACGACTACGACTACGACGTCATCGTCGTGGGTTCCGGATTCGGCGGCTCGGTCACCGCCCTTCGCCTCACGGAGAAGGGCTACCGCGTGGGAGTCCTGGAGGCGGGCCGGCGCTTCACCAAGGAGACCCTCCCCAAGAACTCCTGGGACATCAAGAACTACCTCTGGGCCCCCAAGCTCGGCATGTACGGCCTCCAGCGCATCCATCTGCTGGGCAACGTCATGGTCCTGGCCGGCGCGGGCGTGGGCGGCGGTTCGCTCAACTACGCCAACACCCTCTACGTACCGCCGAAGCCGTTCTTCGAGGACCCGCAGTGGCGTGACATCACGGACTGGGAAGCGGAGTTGAAGCCGTACTACGACCAGGCACAGCGCATGCTCGGCGTACGGCTCAACCCGACGATGACCCCGTCCGACGTCCATCTGAAGGCGGCGGCCCAGCGGATGGGCGTGGGCGACACCTTCCACATGGCGCCCGTGGGCGTGTTCTTCGGCGACGGCCAGGACGCCGACGGCGCGGGGAAGGCGAAACCCGGCGAGCAGGTCGCCGACCCTTACTTCGGCGGCGCGGGACCCGCACGCAAGGCGTGTACCGAGTGCGGCGAGTGCATGACCGGCTGCCGGCACGGCGCGAAGAACACCCTCAACGAGAACTACCTCTACCTCGCCGAGAAGGCGGGCGCGGTCGTGCACCCCCTGACGACGGTCGTCTCGCTCACCGACGACTCACAGGGCGGATACGCGGTCGCGACCCTCCCCACGGACCGCAAGCGCAAGGGCGCGGGCCGGACCTTCAAGGCCCGCCGGGTCGTCCTCGCCGCCGGCACCTACGGCACCCAGACCCTGCTGCACCGGATGAAGGCCGGCGGCCAACTGCCGTACCTGTCCGGCAAGCTGGGCGAGCTGACCCGCACCAACTCCGAGGCGCTGGTCGGAGCGCAGACCGACAACCGGCGCTACCGCAAGGCGACGGGGGAGAAGCGGGTCGACTTCACCCGCGGGGTCGCCATCACGTCCTCCATCCACCCGGACGCCAACACCCATATCGAGCCGGTCCGTTACGGCAAGGGCTCCAACTCGATGGGCGGCCTGTCCATCCTCCAGGTCCCGTACGCCGAGGGCTCCTCGCGCGTCCTGGGCTGGATGACGAACGCGGCCCGGCATCCGATGCTCGTCCTGCGCTCCCTGTCCAACCGGCGCTGGTCGGAGCGGACCATCATCGGCCTGGTGATGCAGTCGCTGGACAACTCCCTGACGACGTACCTCAAGCCGGACGGCGTCGGCAAGGGCCTGCTGACCGCACGCCAGGGCCACGGCAGCCCCAACCCCAAGCAGATCAAGGCCGCTTCGGAGGGCGCCGCCGCGATCGCCGCCGAGATCAACGGCTTCGCGGGTTCGAACGTCGGCGAGCTGATGGGCACGCCCCTCACCGCCCACTTCCTCGGCGGCTGCCCCATCGGCGCCAGCGCGGAGGAGGGCGTGATCGACCCGTACCACCGGCTCTACGGCCACCCGGGCATCTCGGTCGTCGACGGTGCCGCGGTCTCGGCGAACCTCGGGGTGAACCCGTCCCTGACGATCACCGCGCAGGCCGAGCGGGCCATGTCGTACTGGCCCAACAAGGGCGAGGCGGACCCGCGTCCGGCGCAGGGGGCGACGTACGAGCGCCTGGAGCCGGTCGAGCCGCGGACACCCGCGGTCCCGACGGAGGCGTTCGGCGCGCTGCGGCTGCCGTTCCTGGGGATACCGGCGGTGCCGCCGAAGAAGTAGTCACCCGCACATGAAGAGAAGGACCTGCGCCCCCCTCCGAGCGCAGGTCCTTCTCTTTTTCTGCGGTTACGCCTCAGGCGTTCGCACCGGCCTTGCGGCGGCGCATCGCGAACACGGCACCGGCACCGGCGACGATCGCGACACCGCCGACCAGACCGATGGTCGGCAGCGCCGAGCCGGAACCGGTGTCGGCGAGGTTGCCGGTCGGCAGCTCGGAGACGTCACCCTGCGGCTTCTTCACCGAGTCCTTGGAGCCGTTGTCGCTCGGGTCGGCCGTACCCGGGTTCGGGTTGGGCGTGCCGGCCTTCAGGACCTCGAAGTCGTACTGGGCCCAGCCCTCGGCGATGCAGTCCTGGCCGTCGACGTTGTCCAGGTAGGCGCCGGAGCCGAAGGAGTAGGCGTCGCCGGCCGGGGCCTTGGCGTCGATGCTGACGCGCAGGTCGACGGTCTTGCTCTTGCCGGCCTTCAGCGAGTCGACGTAGAAGAAGTAGTCGCCGGCCCACTCGTCGGAGCCGATGCGGTCCCAGGAACCCGTCTCGGGGTTCTTGAACTCCAGGTCGACGTACGGGCTCAGGAACTTCGCCTCTTCGACCTCGTAGTTCTCGATCTCGGCGTAGAACGCGACACCGTCGACCGTGGTGCCGGAGTCGTTGGTGACGACCAGCTTGAAGCCGTGGAAGCCGTCACCGGCGACGATCTTGCCCGGCAGGCCCTTGATGTCCGCGGACACCTTGGCGTCGGAGAAGTCCTCGTCGAGTTCCTCGCAGTACGGGACGTCCGGGTCGCTCGGCTCCTCGCTCGGCTCGGCCGAGTCGGTGGGCTCGGGCTCGCCCGTCTCGGTCGCCGTGGCGGTGGGCGTGGTGGTGTCCGTCGCCGTGGCGGTGGGCGTGGCCGTGTCGGTCGGGAGCGCGGTGTCGGTGGGCAGCGCGGTGTCGGTCGGGGTCGGCTCGGCTGTGTCGGTCGGCTCGGTCGACGGCGTGGTGGTGACCGTCTCGGTGGGGGTCGCAGTCGTCTCGTCCGCGAACGCGACAGGCGCGGACAGCAGTGCGAGCGGGGCTATGACAGCCGTCGCGGCCGCTGCGGCCATGGCACGGCGAAGCTTCATGAAAGACCTCAGGACGTCCGGTGTGCTGCGCGTCGCAGCACGCGAGTGGGGTGGCGCGGGTCTCGCGTGTGGGGCGCGGGTGTGACCCTTGGTTCGCCTGGTTTGATTCGTGAAGCCTGTGAATGGTTGCACCAGCATTCACAGAAACCTTATGTGGCCTGAGTCACATCCGGATCGCGCTTGTGAAAGTGCTTTCCCAGCCCTTAGAACTGCGGTCGTGTCTGACAAGCCGTCCGAGGACTCCTCCTCGACCCCCGAAGTCCCCGACGACGTCTGGGAACAGTTCGCCCGTGCCAACGAGCGGGACGCTCCGAAGGAACCCTCCGCGCGCGCCCGCATGGTGACGGAGCGGCTGCGGCAGCAGGAGGCCCGGGGTGAGACGGCAGAGGGCTGGCGTACGGGCCCGGCGCCGCGGCGAAAGCGCGGACGGGGTGTCTGGACGGCCCTCGGTGTGCTCCTCGCCGTCGCCGTGGCCGTCGTCGCGCTCAAGCCGTCGCTGATACCGGGCGACCCCTTCGGCAGCGGAAGCTCCGACTCCGCCGCCGAGTCCCCGCTCCCCGACGAGACCGTGGCCCCGACCGCCCCGCCCTCCGCCGCGGCACCGGCCACCCCCACCCTGGACGACCCGTTCGCCGGCTCCCCGGCCAAGCGCTGGGCCGACGGACAGGCCGGCATCGTCGTACCGAAGGCGGAAGCGGTCGGCGGCAGGTCGAAGGCGGACGTCGCACAGGCCCTCCGGTCGACGCGGGAACTGCTGATCGACGCGAACCTGGACCCGGCGACCCTGCGCGGCGAACGCCCCGAGAAGGCGCTGGACATACTGGACCCGAAGCAGTCGGGCGTCCTGTCGGAGCTGAAGGCGGGCCTGAGCAAGCCGACCGAGAAGCACGACCCGCTGGCGATGTTCACCCGCTTCGACCCGGACGAGGTCCGTACCGTCGGCGATGTCGTCAAGACCCGCGGCCGCATCACCTTCGAGGCGGGCAAGGGCAGAGCCGTGGCCGTCCACGCCGACTACACCTTCGTCTACCCGGTGGTCCGCGCCGACGGCTCGACCGAGGTCACCCGCATCATCGTCCGCCGCGTCCTGGACCTCGAACTCTCCGACCCGGCCACGTACGACGTCACCCCCGGCAAGCTCACCGTCCTGCGCTACGACCGGGACGCCGGCAACTCGGCCTGTGACATCCACGACGGCTGGTTCCATCCGCAGTTCCCCTCGGACGCCCCCACGAGCGCGCCCCCGTCGGGTCCGACGAGCGACCCCTACGACCGCAGCAAGGACATCCGGCAGGAGAAGGACTGCGGGACGGTCTCCCGCGTCTGAACGGGAGTCTTCCGGCCGCGAGGACAGGCGAAGGGCCCCACGGGACGGAGCCGCGGGGCCCTTCTTTCGTCAGCACCGGCGTCAGGGCAGCGCCGGTGCCTGGGGAGCGGCGCCGGGGGGTTGCGCCGCTTGCCTCACGTGCCCTGGGTCGGCGCCCCGGCGCAGACGGGGCGCGCGGCTGGTCTCGACCTCTGGCAGTGCGGGAACACAAAGGCAATGTGGTTGTCTGCGAGGGGACTTGGGCTGTGTAGGCATCGTGCTGGATGGACCCGGTCACCGCAACCGTTTGGCCCAGCCTTGTACGTGTTCTCGTACTTTGCCTGGTACTCGTGTGTGCACATTCCGTCGGTCGGCCCCGAGCGTCCCCGGAGCCGACCGTTCTCTTGGGTGACCGGGCTGCTGTCCCCTGCCGTCCGGTCACTTACCTGGAGCGAGGTCCCACGACGCACGGCACGATCCGTACGTCTCATCGCTCCAGCGAGCCACGCGTGGTTCTTTCGGGCCCGCCCCTGGCTGGCACGGACACCCCACCAACGAAGCGGTCCGCGTCCCGGTCACGCACCGTACGGGTGAGAGGGGGCCCGAACTCAGATGCGACCCCGGCACAGTTCGAGCAGGGTCATCGCCAGCGAGGTGCCCGGCTTGCCCAGCGCCTCGCTGTAGTGGCTCAGCACCTCCATCTCGCGGGAGAGGTTCACCCGCCGGCCCCCGGAGGTGATCCGTGCCTCCTGGACGACGGCGGACACGGCCATCCGTTCCTGGATCAGACCGATGATCCGGTCGTCGAGCGCGTCGATGCGCTCACGGGCGCCGGTGATCACGTCGGCGGCCTCGGGGGTACGGGCGCCGGTCACGTCGATGGCGGTCATAAGGGGCTCCTCGTCGGCAAGGGGTGGAGGTGCCCCGGAGCGGCAAGGCCCGGAAGCAGACGACAGACGCCCCGGACCTTGTCGGCCCGGGGCGCCTGGGAAGTCGCTTGTCAGTAGCTCAAGCAGCACGACCATGGCAGCCGGCGGGCCGGGTGCCATAGGTAAAGAGGTAGGTCGGGTGCGTGAGCATGGCAGCAGTATGCCCCGCCTTCCGGGGGCGTCCAACCCGGTTCGCATCCTGAGACGGGGCTTACCCCGGGGACGGGCCCGCCGCGCCCGGTAGACTCGGCCTCACACACCCCTCGCTCACCGCCGGAAGGCAACCCGTGTCATCAGCGAACCCCGCCGCCGCTCCCGACACCGTCCTGGTCGTCGACTTCGGCGCGCAGTACGCCCAGCTCATCGCCCGTCGCGTCCGCGAGGCGCGGGTCTACAGCGAGATCGTGCCGAGCACCATGCCGGTCGAGGAGATGCTCGCCAAGAACCCGGCGGCGATCATCCTCTCCGGCGGCCCCTCCTCGGTGTACGCCGAGGGCGCCCCGACCGTCGACCGCGCCCTCTTCGAGGCCGGCGTCCCCGTCTTCGGCATGTGCTACGGCTTCCAGCTGATGGCCACGACCCTCGGCGGCACGGTCGACAACACCGGCGCGCGCGAGTACGGCCGTACGCCGCTGCACGTGTCGAAGTCCGGTTCGACGCTCTTCGAGGGCACCCCGGACGAGCAGTCGGTGTGGATGTCCCACGGCGACGCCTGCTCCGCCGCCCCCGAGGGCTTCGCCGTCTCGGCGTCCACGGACGTCGTCCCGGTCGCCGCCTTCGAGAACGACGAGAAGAAGCTCTACGGCGTCCAGTACCACCCCGAGGTCATGCACTCCACGCACGGCCAGCAGGTCCTGGAGCACTTCCTGTACCGCGGCGCCGGGCTCGCGCCCTCCTGGACCACGGGCAACGTGATCGACGAGCAGGTCGCCGCGATCCGTGAGCAGGTCGGCGACAAGCGCGCCATCTGCGGTCTGTCCGGCGGCGTCGACTCCGCCGTGGCCGCGGCCCTCGTCGCCCGCGCCATCGGCGACCAGCTGACCTGCGTGTACGTCGACCACGGCCTGATGCGCAAGGGCGAGACCGAGCAGGTCGAGAAGGACTTCGTGGCCGCGACCGGCGTCAAGCTGGTCGTCGTCGACGCGGAGGAGCGCTTCCTCACCGCCCTCAAGGGTGTCTCGGACCCCGAGGAGAAGCGGAAGATCATCGGCCGGGAGTTCATCCGGGTCTTCGAGCAGGCACAGGCGGAGATCATCGCGGACGCCGGTCCGGCGGTGGAGTTCCTGGTCCAGGGCACGCTCTACCCGGACGTGGTCGAGTCCGGTGGCGGTACCGGCACGGCCAACATCAAGTCCCACCACAACGTGGGCGGTCTGCCGGAGGACCTCGAGTTCAAGCTGATCGAGCCGCTGCGCAAGCTGTTCAAGGACGAGGTCCGGATGGTCGGCCAGGAGCTGGGGCTCCCGGACGAGATCGTCCAGCGCCAGCCGTTCCCCGGCCCGGGCCTCGGCATCCGGATCGTCGGCGAGGTCACCAAGGAGCGTCTGGACCTGCTGCGCGACGCCGACGCCATCGCCCGTGAGGAGCTCACCGCGGCCGGCCTCGACCGGGACATCTGGCAGTGCCCGGTGGTCCTGCTGGCGGACGTCCGCAGCGTCGGCGTCCAGGGCGACGGCCGCACCTACGGCCACCCGATCGTGCTGCGCCCGGTGTCCTCCGAGGACGCCATGACCGCCGACTGGTCGCGCCTGCCGTACGAGGTGCTCGCGAAGATCTCGACGCGGATCACCAACGAGGTGGCGGACGTCAACCGGGTCGTCCTCGACGTCACGTCGAAGCCGCCGGGCACGATCGAGTGGGAGTAGTCCCGCTGACTAGGTCCGCTTGAGAGTGCGCACCGGCTCTCCGGGCTTCCAGACCTGGGCGACCAGGTACTTCTCGTCCTCGATGGAGATCCGTACGACCTCCGTCAGCTCGGTGCGGAAGAGGTGGAACGGCTCCGGCGGTTCCACCTCTTCGCTGTACCGGGCCCGGGTCGCGGCGTCGTGCACCTCGATCGCCCGCCCGCTGATCCGCACGTCCCCGCCGCCCAGGGTCTGCCCCTCCCCGGGGTTCGCCTGAAGCGCGAAACGCGGATCGCGGAGCAGGTCGAGCGCCTTGAGGGAGCCCGGCATCATGCCGAGCCAGAGTTCGCCGTTGAGGAAACGAACCTCCAGGCCGGTGGTGCGCGGGGAGCCGTCCTTGCGGAGCGTCGCGAGGACGTGGTGGGTGAAAGCGCTGAAGCGATCCTCCACGATCTTGGCGAGCTCGGGTTCGGCGTCGGTGAAGGTGGACCAGTTCGCTGTCATACGACGAGTGTGACGCCAATACCCGACATCCGCTGTCTGCTTTTACGCGACGTGCGGTACCGGTCGTACGTACCGCTCCCGGCCCGCGTCGTCCCGCACCTGCGCGCATCCGGCCGCCGTCAGCTGTGCGCCGAGCTTGGCGCGCCGGACCGTGTTGATCCGGAGGGCGCACAGCACGAACGCCGGCATCAGGACCGCGAGCGGCAGCAGGACGGCGTACACACCCGTCAGCAGCGCCAGCAGCAGGAACAGGGCGCCGGAGCCCCAGGCGATGGTCAGCAGCTGCTTGCGGTTGCCCGCCTCGACCAGGCCGTCGTACTTGATGAGCGCGATGATCAGGTCGACGTCGGCCTGTGCCTCGGGGACCGGGGTGAGCGAGTTCAGGTACATACCGGGCACCGGCCCGCCCGCGCCCACCTGCCCGAACGCGGCGAGGTTCGCGGCGGCACGCTGCTGGGCCCAGGGCTCGGGGGAGCGGACGAGATGGACGTGCAGGACCTTGTGGCGACCGACGAGGCGGACACCGGAGTAGCGGAAGCCGAAGCACTCGGCGACGTAGACGAGCGCGCCGAAGGTCTTGTGCTCGGCGAAGGGGTGGACCAGCTCGACGTGGTCCTGGGTCGCGAGCTGCCGCATGAGGGAGCTGAGGTGACGTTCGGCGATGCTCAAGGAGGGCTCCGGGTGGCTCAAAACAGGTGCTGAACTTCTTGTTCCGCATCCCAGACCCCTGAGCTCCGGGAACGGTTGTGCACGGCATCGTTACTTCTCAAGCCTGTTCTCCTGCGCTGACCGACGGTAACTTCCGCCACGTAAAGCAACCCCAGTGCAGGAGGATCTATGCACGGGACGTATGGGCCCAACCCGCCGACCCCCCTGCCCACCGACAAACTCCAGTTCGCGATGCCCCCGATGCACGACTCGGTCGAGGACGAGCGCCGGCACCGCAAGGAGCGGCTCGCCGGGGCGCTGCGGATCTTCGGGCGGATGGGCTTCGAGGACGGCGTCTCGGGTCACATCACCGCGCGGGACCCGGAGCTGACCGACTGCTTCTGGGTCAATCCGTTCGGCATGCCGTTCAAGCACGTCACGGTGAGCGACCTGGTCCTGGCCAACTCCGACGGACAGGTCGTCGAGGGCCGGTACCACGTCAACCAGGCCGCCTTCACCGTGCACGCCCAGGTGCACGCCGCCCGGCCCGACGTCGTCGCGGTCGCCCACTGCCACTCGGTGCACGGCCGGGCGCTCGCCGCCCTCGGCGACCTCCTGGACCCCATCACCCAGGAGAGCTGCGCCTTCTACGAGGACCACGCCCTCTACGACGCCTACACCGGCGTCGCCGTCGACGCTGCCGAGGGCCGGCGTATCGCCGCCGCCCTCGACTGCCGCAAGGCCCTCATCCTGCGCAACCACGGCCTGCTGACGGTCGGCGACTCCGTCGACGCGGCGGCCTGGTGGTTCCTGTCCATGGAACGCTCCTCGCAGGTCCAGCTGACGGCCCGGGCGGCGGGACGGCCGGTGCTGATCGAGCACAGGGCGGCCGTGTCCACGCGGGAGCAGCTGGGCGGCGATCTGGTGGCGTGGATCAACTACCAGCCGCTGTGGCAGGACATCAGCCGCAGCGAACCCGACCTGCTGAGTTAAGGGCGCCTTCACCAGGGTCAGAACCCTCGCAGCACGGCCGCCTTGGTCAGCGCGAACTCCTCGTCCGTGAGCACGCCGTCGCGGTGCAGCTCGCCCAACTCCCGCAGTCTGCGCAGCAGTACGTCGTGGTGGTCGGGCCGGGCGGCCTGGGCCGGGACGGCGGCCTGGAGGTGGCGCGGTGCGTCCGCGTGGTCGGTGCCGGTGCCGGTGCCGGTGCCGGTGCCGGTGCGAGTGGAGGGGTGCGGGAGGCGGGCGGTGACGGCGGTGGCGACCAGGGCCGTGAGCAGGTCGCGGCGGGCGCTGCCCCACAGGTCGAGGGCGTAGGGGTCCTTCTCCGGCGGGAGTTTGGAGAACGCCGTCTCGCGGGTCACGAACCGCAGGAACCCGTCCTCGTAACCGGAGTTGGGCAGCCACTCGACCCCCACCAGATCGCCGGCGGCGATGATCCGCGGCCCGGTCGCCCGTTTGACCCGGTCGGAGGTGTCCGACCAGTCGATACGGACCTGGAGGCCGTCGAAGGAGACCGTGCCGTCGGAGGAGCGCACCGAGACCGGAACCGGCGGGCCCGCCAGCAGATACGTCTTCGTCGGGTCCTTGGGGACCTGGTCGAGCAACAGCGCCCGGCGGATCTCCTCCGCCACGTACTCGGCCACCCCGGAGCGGTCGATGTCCACCAGCAGCCGGTACGGATCCGCCGGGTCCGGCAGCCGGCCGCCCGTCGCCTGGAGCAGTGGGTCCGCCCCCTCGCGCAGCCGCATCCGCAGCCGCCCCCGCTTGCGTTCGGGTTCGTAGACCACGCTCGAGACGGCCTCCAGGGGCACCGCGATCTCGCCGTACGTCTGCCGGAACAGCGGCACCGAGCGGTGCAGGCCCGGCGTGATCCTGACCGTCGTGCCGTCGAAGGCCCAGGTCCCGTCGCGCTGGATGATCTCGGCCATAGGGAAATTCTCGCAGCCGGGTCAACACGGCGGCCCCGTCTTCACCCGCCCTGACCAGACCTGGCGGTCGAGCACCCAGTGGCGTAGGGCACAATTCGCTTTCGTCGCACGGGAGTTGCAGGGCGGTCGCCGAGGGTTCGGCAGGGGCCGCAGCGCATGGAGATCGCGGGGAAGGCAGGCGTCGGGCGTGGCGGTGCAGGAGGCGAGACAGAGCGTGGAATCGGGCGCTCACGGAGGCGGCTGCACCTGCGGGGACTGTCCGCACGGGGCGCGTGCGGGACATCGGCGGGCGGTCGCCGAATTCCTGCTGAAACGGGACGAGTTCGCCGCCGGACAGGGACTGCCGGCCGCGGTCGCCCACTCGGCCTCCGCCTCCCGCCAGTGGGTGTCGGAGGAACTCACCCAGTCCGCCGAGGTCGTCGCCGAACGCGGCCGCGCCGAGGGCGAGGCCTGGCTGGCCCGCCTGTGGAGCCGTACGGCCTGCACGGTCTGGGCCGGCGTGGTCGTCCTGCTGCTCGTCCAGGCACTGACGGCGATCGGCGCGGGCTGGACCACCGCCCGCACGGCCGGCCTGCTCGCCGCGCTGCTGACCGCCGGTGCCCTGACGGCCGCCTCCTGGTTCCACCGGACCCGGGGCGGCGCGCTCGCGCCCGTCATCGGCGAGGACAACCGGCTCTCCACCTCCCGCGCGGTGGCGGTGGCCTGGGTGCTGTTCGTCGCCTACGCCGTGCTGGTCCTGGTCGGCCGGCTCGCCGCCGCCTCCGACCCCGCCGAGCGCGACACCCTGATCTCCGGCTTCGAACTCGCCCGCGGCGCCGGAGTGGTGACCGTCCTCGCCGTGGTGTGCGGGATCGCGGTCCTGGTGCGGCGGGTCGTCGGGCTGCGGGTGCTCGGACAGCGGCTCCAGAAGGTACCCGCCGACCGGCCGCGCGCCGCGGACCTGCTCACGGACGACGCGGGCCGGGGCACCTTCGCCGACATCCAGTACGTCGTCATCAGCGCCGTCGCCCTGCTGTTCGCGGCGGTGCGGCTGGCCCGCCGCCCCGACCAACTGCCCGACCTCCCCTGGGGCCTCGCGGTGGTGGTCCTCGTCTCGGCGGCGACCTACGTCGCCGGGAAGTACGCCGAGGGCGGCCGCCCGGTCATCCTCTCCGTCGTCCGCGCCCGCGAGGCCGGCGATCTCGACGCCCCGATCCGCACGGGCGACGACATCGAGATCCGCGGCGCCGGTTTCGTACCCCCGGGCGCCCAGGGCGCCGACCGGCTCTCCCGGATGACGGTCCGCGTCGGCACGGTCCACGTCCACGTCCCGCTCGTGCCGGTCTCCGGCGGCTTCAGCAACCCGACGGACGCCGTCCTGACCGTGCCGGTCCCGGCCGATGTGGAGCCAGGGCGGGTGGAGGTCCAGGTGATCACGGCGGCGGGCGTGGAGACGAACCGGTACGCGATCGATGTGACGGACTGAGGCGCGATGGCCGGTGCGGGAGGTGGGGCGGCTGGTGCGTGAGGTGGGGCGGTCGGTGCGTGAGGTGGGACGGCCGGTGGTGCGGAGTGTGGGCGGGGCTGATTCATGACGACGGGTGAAGGGGTGACGGGGTGAAGGACCGAAGAGCGGTGACCGATGAGTGACGACGTCCTCTCCGTCATCCCCACCGACCCGCACTGGCAGCCCGAGCGCCTCGCCGCCGACCGGGCCACCGCCCTCGTGACCGCCCTGACCGGCGGTCTCGCCGTCGACACGAACGTCGAGGTCGACGTCGACTGGTACGACGCGCCCGCCGTGGTCGACAGCGCGCAGAACCTGGCCCGGATCGGGTGCCCGCACTGCCGGGGGTCGATCGACCTCGACTGGTGGGCGGACCTCGTCGAGGACCACGAGGACGGATTCCCCACCCTCTCCATGGACGTCCCCTGCTGCGGCGCCACCACCTCCCTCGACACCCTCGACTTCGACTGGCCCTGCGGCTTCGCCCGCTTCGAGATCGCCGCGTGGAACCCGGAGCTCGACCGGCTCACCGACGAGCAGCTCGCCGCCGTCGCCGAGGCCCTCGGGCACCCGGTGCGCCAGATCCAGGCCCACATCTGATCGCCCGGGCGTCCCGGGCGTCCCGGGCGTCCCGGGCGTCCCGGGTGCGCGGTCCCGCGGGCGCCGGCTGCGGCCTGTCCGGGCCGGGGAAAACGGTCGCGTCAGCATTGAGCGGCATCTCCCTTTCGTGCGTATCGTCTTTTGAGGGGTCACGGCACGCTGGGTGAGAGGCGGCTCGAGGCGATGACGCACAGCTTCCGTACGGACACGCACACCCCCTACTACGACGGCGGTCGGAGCTGGCGGGACACCGCCACCCGTTACGCCCTGCTCCCGCTGCGGCTCTTCCTCGGCGTCACGTTCATCTACGCCGGCCTGGACAAGATCACCGACAGCGCCTTCATGAAGTCCTCCGGTACGGGCTCCATCGGCGAGCAGATGCGCAACGTGCGGGACTCCGCGGCGATCCCGGACATGATCGACATGGCCCTGAAGAGCCCCGTCGGCTTCGGCTACGCCATCGCGTTCGGCGAACTGGCCGTCGGCATCGGAACGCTCATCGGCCTCCTCGCCCGTCTCGCCGCCCTCGGCGGAGCACTGATCTCCCTGAGCCTGTGGCTGACGATGAGCTGGGCCTCGGATCCGTACTACTACGGAAACGACCTTGCCTATCTGATGGCCTGGCTCCCCCTGGTCCTGGCCGGCGCGCCGTACCTCTCGGTGGACGCGGCGTGGCGCGCTCGGCGGCGAGAACGGGCGGCGGCGTACTAGCCGGCCGAGCATGAGCCGCGGGGTACTGGTCGGGCCGAACATGAGCCGCGGGGTACTGGCCGGGCCATCGGACGCGGACCCGAGCCGGGGAGGCCGACCCGGCCCTCCCACGGCCATGCCTGTCCTGTCCGTGCACCCGGCTCGGTGACCCCGGTCCACGTTCTCGGTGACCCCGGTCCACGCCCTCGGTGGTCCCGGTCAGCGTCCTCGGTGGCCTAGGTCTGCGCCCTCGGCGGTCCGGGAGGCCGGTCAGGTCAGCCCGGTCGGTCAGGTCGGTATCTGTGCCTCGGCCTCCGTTGTCGTGCTCGCGGCCGTCGCGTTGCGGCGTCGGCGGAGGGTTCGGGTCAGCATGCCCACCGTGGCCGCCAGGCAGAGGCCGCCCGTGACGAGGGGGATGACCGCGAACCACGGTGTCTCCCAGGCGCCGCCCGCGTCACCGGCGTAGATGATGCCCGCGAGGGTGAGGAAGAAGCCGGCGATCAGTCTGCCGGGGCGGAACTCATGACGTAGCACGGCTCACCTCCGCCTGGCCGACGCCGACCTGGAGGTCGAGGTCGAGGGTGCCGGAGGACTTGGTGCCCTTGGGGGGTGCCAGGGTGGCCTCCTTGTACTTGCCCGGTTCCACGTCCACGTCCTCCTGGTCGTCGCCCGGGAGCTGGATGTCGCCCACGCCGACGTCGATGCTGACCTTCACCGTCGCGTCCCGCGGTACGACCACTTTCAGCTTGCCCACGCCCACCTCGGCCCGTGCGGTCACCGTCTGTCCCTTGGTGAGGTCCAGCTTCGTCAGGTCCAGGGTGCCGACGCCCGTGCCCAGGTCGTACTTGGGCCGGACGTCCGTCACCGCGACGGGCCGCCAGGTCTCCTCGATCCAGTGCGTGCCGATGTCCTTGGGCAGTGCCGCCGAGCCGGCGAGCAGCCCCGCCGTGATCACCGCGAGGAAGACCGACCCCGCTCCGGTGCGTCCCAGGAAGGAGCTGATCGCTATACCGAGGCCGATGACTATGAGGGCGCAGGACAGGCCGGTCTGGAGGCTCGTGCCGAGCGGGTGTTCGTCCCACGTCAGGCTGGTGCCGAGGCCGCCCGCGAGCAGCGCGAACAGGAAGATCCAGCCGCCGATCCAGCGGGGCCCGCGGCTCTTGGGCGGCTGGGTGCGCGTGACGCGGGTGGGGACGCGGCCCTCGCCGTACGCGCCGAGGCCGATGTTGACGGCCGCCATGATGTCCCGGTCGCGGGAGTCGCGGGGGCCCCAGAGATAGCCGGTGCCGCCCTCGTGTGTGCCGTCCTTGACGATGGGGTCGCGCCACCAGGACGGGTACCCGGCGCCGACCGGCGGTGCCTGGGCCTCCGGCGGGGCGTCGGCGACTGCCTGCGCGGCCAGTGGGTCGGTGTCGGGCTCGCCGCGCCGGCGGGTCCAGTACCCGGCGCCGGCGAGGAGGAGGGAGAGGACGACGGCGAAGGTGAGCACTCCGCCGTTGTTCAGCATCGTCAGGAACACCCCGCAGCCGACCAGGGCGAACAGCACGGCGGTCAGGGCCTGGCCGTCGACGCGGCCGGTCAGCAGCTTGCGGACCTCGTTCTCCTCGTCGTCCTCGTACGGGACGAAGAGCCAGGCGAAGCCGTAGAAGATGAGGCCGATGCCGCCGGTCGCGGAGAGCACGGCGAGCGTGATGCGGAAGATCACCGGGTCCATGTCGCACTGCCGCCCGAGCCCCGCGCACACCCCGGCGAGCACCTTGAACCGACGGTCGCGCCGGAACCTCGCGGGGGGCCCGGGGGCTCCGGCCTGGGCGGGTGGCTCGACGCCGCCGGCGGCCGGGGCCGGTCGGTCGGCCGTCCCCGTTTCCGTGCGCGCGCCCACCCGCTCATGCGCGTCCGCCCGCTCGTGCGCGCGCGGTTCCTCACCCGCGGCGGCCGCGGGAGGCGCGGCGGACGAGGCGCCCTCGTCGGGCGCCGGGTCCGCGGCATGCCGGTGATCTGTCATGTGTCCATGGTGACGGGCGAGACGCTCCGGCGGGAGTCGGAACGACCCTGGCCGGACCCTGATATCGCCCCTGAGCCGGCGCCGGGGAAGCGTTCGACGGCCCGACGTTTCTGCACGTTTCGAAGATCAGGGGAGTCTAGGGGGCCGACCCTGATGCCCCGGCAGTCGCGCCGTGTGAACATCGATGGCATGCCGGAAGCCGCAGCAGCGCCACTCGTCGAACCGCGGCCGCCGCGCAAGCTCTACCGCAGCAGCGACGGACGCTGGCTCGGTGGTGTGGCGCGGGGGCTCGCCGGGCATCTCGGGCTGCCCGTGATCTGGCTGCGGCTCGTCTTCGTGGGCCTGTTCATGGCGGACGGGCTCGGGGCTCTGCTGTACGCAGCGTTCTGGTTCTTCGTGCCGCTCGGGGTCGGCGGGGTCGGCGGACAGCGACCGCCCTCCCTCGTCAGTACCGAGACCTCGCCGGACGGCCGCCGCAGACTCGTCGCGCGCAGGCCCGACAAGGGCCAGATCGTCGCCCTGCTGCTGATGGTCGTCGTGGCCATGGTCTTCGTGGGCAACGTCAATCTGGGCACCGGCGCCAAGGCCTATCTCTGGCCCGCCGTGCTGGTCGGCGCCGGCGTGGCCCTGGTCTGGCGGCAGGCCGACAACGCCCGCCGGGCCCGCTGGGTCGAGGTCGGGCGCCGCAAGCGCACCCTCAGCCTGCTGCGCGCCGCGGGCGGTGTCCTGCTGGTGACGGCCGGAGTCTCCGGCATCTTCGTCCTCCAGGGCTCCGCCGCCCACCTCGGCTCGGTCCTCCAGGCGGCCCTCGCGGTCCTGGTCGGTATAACGCTCCTCGCCGGCCCCTACCTCGTGCGCATGACCCAGGACCTCTCCGAGGAGCGCCTGATGCGCATTCGCGCCCAGGAGCGCGCCGAGGTCGCCGCCCATGTCCATGACTCCGTGCTGCACACCCTGACCCTGATCCAGCGCAACGCGGAGAACGCGAGCGAGGTGCGCCGCCTGGCCCGGGCCCAGGAGCGCGACCTGCGGACCTGGCTGTACAAACCCGAGGGCACCGGCAAGGACGAGGCCGACGAACCCACCACCCTCGCCGACGCGGTGCGGCGCAACGCCGCGGAGGTGGAGGACAAGCACGGCGTCCCCATAGAGGTCGTCGTGGTCGGGGACTGCCCGCTCGACGAGAGGATCGGTCCGCAGATGCAGGCCGCGCGCGAGGCGATGGTGAACGCGGCCAAGTACGGTGGCGAGGGCGGCGCGGTGCAGGTCTACGCCGAAGTCGAGGGACGGACGGTCTTCGTGTCCGTCCGGGACCGTGGACCGGGCTTCGACCTCGACTCGATACCCGCCGACCGCATGGGTGTCAGAGAATCGATCATCGGCCGCATGGAGCGCAACGGCGGTACGGCCAGATTGCGCGCGGTGCCGGACGGCGGCACGGAGGTCGAGCTGGAGATGGAGAGGGCGGAGAAGACGTCATGAGCGACGAGGCGAACGGTACGGCGGAGGCCACCGACAGCGCGGACGAGCGCCGGGTGCGCGTGGTCCTCGTCGACGACCACCGGATGTTCCGTACGGGCGTACAGGCCGAGATCGGGCAGACCGAGCAGACCGGTGTCGAGGTTGTCGGCGAGGCCGCGGACGTCGACCAGGCGATCACGGTCATCACCGCGACCCGGCCCGAGGTGGTCCTCCTCGACGTCCACCTCCCGGGCGGCGGCGGGGTCGAAGTGCTGCGCCGCTGTGCTCCGTTGATGGCCGACGCCGAGCAGCCGGTCCGCTTCCTGGCCCTGTCCGTGTCGGACGCGGCGGAGGACGTGATCGGCGTGATCAGGGGCGGCGCGCGGGGGTACGTCACCAAGACGATCACCGGTACGGATCTGGTCGACTCCATCTTCCGGGTCCAGGACGGGGACGCGGTGTTCTCGCCGAGGCTGGCGGGGTTCGTGCTGGACGCGTTCGCCTCGACGGACGCGCCGCCGGTGGACGAGGACCTCGACCGCCTCACCCAGCGCGAGCGGGAAGTGCTGCGGCTGATCGCGCGCGGGTACGCGTACAAGGAGATCGCCAAGCAGCTCTTCATCTCCGTGAAGACGGTCGAGTCCCATGTGTCGGCGGTGCTGCGGAAGTTGCAGCTGTCGAACCGCCACGAGCTGACTCGCTGGGCGACGGCCCGACGGCTGGTGTGAGGTCCGCCCGCCCGAGGTGACCGGCGAACCGGCCGGAGCCCGGCACCCCGGGACCTCACACCACCCGGGTCGCCCCCGCGAACGGCATCTCGTCCAGTGGCGCGACCCGCACCGGTGCCGAGGGGTTCGGGGCGTGGATCATCTGGCCGTTGCCGATGTAGATGCCGACGTGGCTGATGGCGGAGTAGAAGAACACCAGGTCGCCCGGGAGGAGTTCGGAGCGCGAGACGCGGCGGCCGGCGTCGATCTGGGCGTAGGTCGTGCGGGGCAGGGAGATCCCGGCGGAGCGGTAGGCGGCCTGGATCAGGCCCGAGCAGTCGAAGGCGTCGGGGCCGGTGGCGCCCCAGACATAGGGGCTGCCGAGTTTCGAGTAGGCGTACGAAATGGCGGACTGGGCACGGGAGTTGGGGGCCTGTACGTCACTCGCGGCGGTCAGGGCGTCGCGGGCGCCGGACCCGGAGCCGTAGCCGGAGGAGCGTGAGGCGCGCTGCGCATCGCCGGCGCTGTCGTCGTCCGGTAGCTGTGCCATCAGTCGGCGGGCCGCGTCCAGCTTCCCGGTGATCGTCTTCTTGTGCCGTTTCAGTTCCGCCTGCCGCGACTTGAGCGAGGCCAGTTCGACATGGGCGGCGCCGCGCAGCTGCTCGATCTCCCGCAGCTGTCTGCGCACGCTCGAGACGGAGTTCGCCTGCCGGGTGCCCGCCCGCTCGACGAACTCGGCGCCCTCGAGATAGCGGTCGGGGTCGTCGGAGAGCGCCAGTTGCAGCGCGGGGTCCAGGCCGCCGTCGCGGTACTGCGCCGCCGCCATCGAACCCAGCGCGTCCCGCGCCGAGTTGAGCTTGTCCGTCTTGCGTGCCGCCTCGTCCCGCAGCGACTTCAGCCGCTCCTCGGCCGCATCCGCCTTCTCCTTCGCGCCGTTGTACTTCTCGGTGGCGACCTCCGCCTCCTGGTACAGCTTGTCCACCTTCGCCTTGACCTGCGCCGGTGTCAGGTTCGGCTCGGCGTACCCGGTCCCGTCGAAGCCGGTCGCGGTCGCCGCGCCCGCCAGGGCGATCGTCGCCGCCGTACGGACCGTATTGCCGCCGGCCGAGCGCTGCCTGGGCTTGCGGTGCGCTGCCACGTGGACTGCACGTCCTTTCGTACGACCGCCTGGTTCCCGTGCCGCCGCCCCGGACGTCCTGTGGGTCGTTCGGCCGCCAGGGGGAGCGGACGGGCGACCGCCCGGGGCGGTTCACGCGTCCGGCGGCGGCCCGCACAGGGGGAGCGGGCCGCCGCCGGACCTTCTCGGCGGTGGTGTCCGACTGCCGCCCCTGGCCCGGGCGGCGGTGGGGAGCCGGTCACCTGGTGGAGGACGCTAAACCTCACTGTGTCGTGGGGGTAACGGGATGCGCGGAACTGCTCCGAAGGGGCGGCCGGGTGACCGCATGCGACCGTGATTCCCTTCTCGTGCCGTCGACTTCACGCAGTGTGATGACCGAAGTGGGGATTCCGGAACGGACGGGGGCGATGAGGTGCTATGGGCCGCATATATGCAAGATCGTGACGGAAGCGGCAGGGCGGTGTAGGGCGGCTCAAGTGCCTCTGATTAGGCTCCGGCCTCATGGACGTACTCATCCATCTCTTCGTGGGCCTGCACATCATCGGCATCGCCTCGTTGCTCGGCGGCTTCCTCACCCAGATGAAGGCCATGGGTCAGGGAACCGCCCGCTTCGTCCCGGCGATGCTGCACGGCGCGCTCACCATGCTGGTCACCGGTGTGATCCTGGTCGGCCTCAACCAGGCGGACGACCAGTCCGTCAACAACGTCAAGATCGGCATCAAGCTGGCCCTGCTGGTGGTGATCCTCGGCCTCGTCTACGTGAAGCGGGACGACGAGAAGGTGGAGAAGGGGCTGTTCGGCCTGGTGGGCGCGTTGACCGTCACGGACATCTTCATCGCGGTGCTCTGGACCTGATTCAGCGTGGTGCCGTGGTTGCGAGGGACGTGAGGGCGGCCCGCGCCGACGCGGCGGCACCCGCGGCGACGGCGAGCCAGGCCGCCACCGCGATCCACAGCAGTACCTGACCGGGCGTCCTGAGCCAGGACACATCGAGGGCGGCGGCGACGGACAGCGTCGCCGCCGATGTCATGCCCATCGGGAACACGGTCGCCCAGCGGCGCACGTCGTAGCGCGGCCGGCGCCGCAGGGCTTCCGCGACGAGCAGGACGGCGTACCAGGCCAGGTCGAGCACGAGCAGTGCGACCGTCACGGCGCGCAGTACGTCGTTGTCGTCGACGTTCCACAGATACAGGCGGGCGCTGTCCGCGGCGATGAGCTTCGCGCCGGCCAGCGCCGAGATGGCCATCGCCCCGCCGGCCACCCAGTGGTCCCCGGCGCCCGCGGTCACCTGGCGCAGGTCGAAGAGGGCCAGGGCGATGCCGTAGAGGACCAGGCCGAGCCAGAACAGCACGAGCGCCGTGTGTGCGAGCCATGCCGTCGACTCGGCCGCGGCGAGCGTGGCGCCGAGCACGGCGAGCCCCTGCGTGGCCACGCAGGCGAGGAACACCGCCCCCGGCATCCGCCGCTTCCAGTACCCCACGACCAGCACGATCAGCACCGGCCACAGCAGCGCGGACAGCGCGAGCAGCGCCTCGGCGAGGGCCTGCCAGCCCAGCGCGGAGAGCCGGGTGCCGAGCACGGTCGTCGCGGCCACGGCGGTCAGGGCGCCCGGTGTCTCGGCCTCCGCCACCCATCGCGGCCGGTCCCGCAGCAGTCGTACGGCGAAGTCCGCGGCCAGCGCGATCCAGGCGGCGCCGGCCAGTGCGAGGGCGATGCGGGACAGGGTCTCGTGGTCCGTCAGATGCAGACCGACCGACAGGATGCCGGTCGCCATCACGGCGGCGCCGGCGGCCGGCGGACGCTGCGCCCACCAGGCGCGGAGCGGGGAGGGTCCGGGCATGAGGCGATGCTAGGGAGCGCGGGAGGAGGGCGGGGGCAGGGCACGCGCGCGTGCGTGGAGATGGCCTCCATCTGAGTAGTTCCGCTCATGACAACCACCGTGCCGGGCCGGAACACTCTGCCCATGCTCCTCAGGCGATCAGCCGCAGCGGCCGCCCTCCTCGCGATCACCCTGACCGCGTGCGGAAGCCAGAAGGGTGGTGCGCGGGCGGAGTCCGCGCCGTCCGCGCAGTCGACAGCTCCCTCGCCCTCCTACGCGCCCCCGCCCAAGTGCGCACAGGCCGCCCGGACGCCCGCCCCGGTGCCGTCCTATCCGAGTCCCCGCACCGGCACGGTCCGGCCGGAGGAGAACCTCGACCAGCCCCCGAACTACGCCGACAACCACGCGTACCGCATGCAGGCCTCCCTGAGCGCCGAGCAGCGGGCCAGCGGCCAGGCGTCGGCGGAACTCATCCTCGCGGAGCTGGCGAAGGTCCGGAAGGAAGGCGGGTCGGGGGAGTACGGCGGCTTCAGCGACGCGCGCGTGAAGGCGGCGCTGGCCCGTGTCGGCTGCGGCGAGAAGCACGGGCTGTCCGTCGGGAACGGCTTCTACGCCGTCTACACGGGCGTCGTGTGCGTCTCCGGACGAGTGACGAAGGACGAGCTGACCGGCGAGGTGCACGGCGTCTACGCCGAGCCCCAGCCCGGTGAGGGGCCCTGTGTCGAGAACCGCGGAGGTCACTGACGCCAGGGCCCTGCGGCGCGTCAGGCCGGCCGCACCACGCTGTGGATCGCCGACTCACCGTCGTAGTAGATCGACTCCTCGCGCACGTACGCCCCCGGCTTCGGCGCGTGGATCATCATGCCGTTGCCGATGTAGAGGCCGACGTGGGTGACGTCGTCGTAGAAGAAGACGAGGTCGCCGGGGCGGGCGTTGGCGAGGGTGACCGTGGCGCCGAAGTTCACCTGGTCGTAGGTGGTGCGCGGGAGGGTGATGCCGGCGGCGTTCCAGGCGGCCTGGGTGAGGCCGGAGCAGTCGTAGGAGTCGGGGCCGGTGGCGCCCCAGACGTACGGCTTGCCGACCTGTGAGCGGGCGAAGGCGAGCGCCTTCTCGGCCTTGGTGGCGTACGAGGAGTCCGTGGCCTGGGAGGACGACGACGAGCCGCTGGTCGACTCCTGGGCGGCGGCCGCCTCCTGAGCCGCCTTGTCCTCGGCGGCCTGCTGCTTGGCCAGTTCCGCGGCCTTGCGGGCGGCCTCCTCCTGCTTCTCCTTCTCGATCGCCGCGAGCCGCGCCTTCTCCTCCGCGGTCAGCTTCGACAGCAGCTCGCGCGCGTCGGACAGCTTCTGCTGGACGGTGGCCTTGGCGGTCTTGAGGTCGCTCTGCGAGTCGGTGAGCGTCTCGAGGCTCTGGGTGGCCTCCTGCCGCTTCTTCATCGTCGCGGACTGCTCGGTGACGTAGTCGTCGACCGCGTCCTTCTGACGGGACGTCATACGGCCCATCAGCTGCGTCTGGTCGAAGTAGTCCTGCGGGGAGTCCGCGAGCAGGAAGGTCGCCGTGTCGGGCGCGGAGGCGCCGGTGCGGTACTGGGCCGCGGCGAAGGAACCGAGCTCCTCGCGGGCCTCGTTGAGCTTCTGGGTGCGCTTGGCGACGTCGTCGAGGAGGGTGTCGACCTCCTTGCGCTGCTTGGCGGTCTTCTCCTTGGTCGCGTTGTACTTCTCGGTCGCCGACTCCGCCTGGCGGTAGAGGTCGTCGACCTTCTTCTCGACCTCCTCGATGCTCGGCTTGTCGTCGGTCGAGGGGGCCGCGGTGGCCGTCTGGGAGAGCAACGCCACGGAGGTGAGGGCGGCCGTGGCCAGAGCGGGGGTGCGTATACCTGCCACGCGCGTACCAGCGGGAGGCGACTTGCGGTGCGACGCCAAGGTTGGCGACTCCTTCCATGCTCCGCCTACCGAGTTAGCTGTCGGGTTCGGGCGGGTGCTTCGGAAGGTGTGCCCTACGGCCGTTCCCCGGAGGGGAGTTGGGCCGATTCACCCCAGGTCGGTGTGGGTCCCCGGCTCCGGCTGCCTGGACGGGCGCACCGGACTCGGCGGAGGCCGCGCGGCCCGGCGATGTTCGCCGGTGGGGGTCGTACGGCCTTCCGGCACGGTAGCCAACGCGTGTGGCCCCTGTGAAGGTTGATGTTCGATATGCCCGATACATTTTCGTGACCTTAGGTCAGGACGTAGCCGACCGTGGCCAATACGGAGTGATCTGCCAGGAGTTGTACGTATTTTGGGCGGAGTGACGACGTCCGCCCGCTTCCGGACGCTAACTTCCAGCCGAGCCGCGGTCGGGTGCCGTGGCGCACGAAGGGCACAGGGGGTTCGGCCATGAGGAAGCGCACATCGTTCGTCGTCGCCACAGGAGTCGCGCTCGTCGCCACCGCGGGCCTCGCCCCGGCGACCGCCTCGGGCGGCCACGGCGGCGGAAAGCCGGTCGTCCGCGTGATCGCGACCGGCCTCGACAACCCACGCCAGCTCTCCTACGACCACGACACCGGGCAGCTGTACGTCGCCGAGGCCGGCCGCGGCGGCAAGAAGTGCATCGGCGAGGGACCCGAAGGCGAGACCTGCGTCGGCCTCTCCTCCGCCGTCACCAGGATCTACTGGGCCCAGGGCGCGTGGCAGCACCACCGGGTCGTGCAGGGCCTGCCCTCGGGCGCCGCCCCCGACGGCGGTTTCGCGACCGGCCTGGACGGCGTCTCCGCCCTCCACGGCGAGCTCTGGGGCGTCGAGACCTACGCCCCGCCGGAGGCCGGCGTCCCGACGACACCACCCTGGAACAAGCTCGGCAAGCTGCTGCGCATCGACCCCGGCGGCGGCCACGACAAGGCGAGGATCGCCGCCGACATCTCGGCCGTCGAGTTCCGGTACAACCCGCACAAGGCCTCCGTCGAGTCCAACCCGTACGCCGTCCTCGCGCTCCCGGACGGCCGCCGGATCGTCGCCGACGCGGCGGGCAACGACCTGGTCGTCGTGTCACCCAAGGGCAAGGCGCGCCCCTTCACGGTCTTCCCGGACCATGACCGCAACCAGTCCGTCCCCACGTCCCTGGCGCTCGGCCCCGACGGCAACCTCTACGTCGGCGAGCTGAACGGCGAGGCCCAGAAGCCCACGGCGCGCGTGTGGAAGGTCGACCCCCGGACCGGCCGGATCCTCGGCTGGAAGTCGGGCTTCGGCTCGATCACCGGCATCGCCTTCAACGACAGCGGCGACCTGTACGTCAGCCAGCTCTTCACCGGCGCCGTGACCAAGGTCTCGCACGGCAAGCGTACGAACGTGAAGGTGCCGTTCCCGGCGGGCGTGGCCGTCGACCCGTACGACGGCAAGGTGTACGTCTCGGCCTGGTCGGTCGCGGACCGTGACGCCACCGTGATGGAGGGCAAGAAGACACCGGGCGGCCAGGTCTGGAAGATCCTCGGCTTCTGAACCGACGGCCGAAAAGAGGCCATGTTCCCAGGGCGGCGGCGGGGTGTCAGTGGGGAGCCGTAGGGTCTGTCCGACGGCCTGGTTCGGCTTTGCGCCGGGGCCTGGTCAACAGACCCCGCGACCCCCGGACCGGGGCATCGGGGAGGCCCTAAACTCGGAGAGCGATGAGCAGCCTCTTTGATGACAGCTTCCTGGCGGATCTGCAGGGCCCCAAGGGCCATGTGGAGGAGCCCCCGCCGCCGCCCGAGGACGAGCACGGGCCGGAGCCCGTTCCGGACGATCTGTTCGGCGGGAAGTTCGACGTGCCGCCGGACCGGGACGCGTACTACCGCGACGGGGCCCCACGCCCGGTCCTGGACGCGGCCGCGCTCATCGACGGGCTCAACGAGAACCAGCGGGCGGCGGTCGTCCACTCGGACACCCCGCTGCTGATCGTGGCCGGCGCCGGCTCGGGCAAGACGCGGGTGCTGACCCACCGCATCGCGTACCTGCTGGCCGAGCGGAACGTGCACCCGGGCCAGATCCTCGCCATCACCTTCACCAACAAGGCCGCGGGCGAGATGAAGGAGCGCGTCGAGCAGCTCGTCGGCCCGCGCGCCAACGCGATGTGGGTCATGACCTTCCACAGCGCGTGCGTGCGCATCCTGCGCCGCGAGAGCAAGAAGCTCGGCTTCACCTCGTCGTTCTCGATCTACGACGCCGCCGACTCCAAGCGCCTGATGGCCCTGGTCTGCCGCGACCTGGACCTCGACCCCAAGCGCTTCCCGCCCAAGTCCTTCAGCGCCAAGATCTCGAACCTCAAGAACGAGCTGATCGACGAGGAGGACTTCGCCGCCCAGGCCACCGACGGCTTCGAGAAGACCCTCGCCCAGGCCTACGCCATGTACCAGTCGCGGCTGCGGGAGGCCAACGCCCTCGACTTCGACGACCTGATCATGACGACGGTCAACCTGCTGCGCGCCTTCCCGGACGTCGCCGAGCACTACCGCCGCCGCTTCCGGCACGTCCTGGTCGACGAGTACCAGGACACCAACCACGCCCAGTACGCGCTGGTCAGGGAGCTGGTCGGGACCGGTTCGCACGACGAGGACGTCCCCCCGAACGAGTTCGACGTCCCGCCCGCCGAGCTGTGTGTCGTGGGTGACGCCGACCAGTCGATCTACGCCTTCCGTGGCGCGACGATCCGCAACATCCTCCAGTTCGAGGAGGACTACCCGCAGGCGACCACGATCCTGCTGGAGCAGAACTACCGCTCCACCCAGACGATCCTGTCCGCCGCCAACGCGGTCATCGAGCGCAACGAGTCCCGCCGCCCCAAGAACCTGTGGACCAACGCGGGCGCGGGCGCGAACATCACCGGCTATGTCGCCGACACCGAGCACGACGAGGCGCAGTTCGTCGCCGACGAGATAGACCGACTGACGGACGCGGGCGACGCGAAGGCCGGCGACGTCGCCGTCTTCTACCGGACGAACGCCCAGTCCCGAGTCTTCGAAGAGATCTTCATCCGCGTCGGCCTGCCCTACAAGGTCGTCGGCGGCGTCCGCTTCTACGAGCGCAAGGAGGTCCGGGACGTCCTGGCCTACCTGCGCGTCCTCGCCAACCCCGAGGACTCCGTCCCGTTGCGCCGGATCCTCAACGTGCCCAAGCGCGGCATCGGCGAGCGCGCCGAGGCGATGATCGACGCCCTGTCCCAGCGCGAGAAGATCAGCTTCCCGCAGGCGCTCAAGCGGGTCGACGAGGCCTACGGCATGGCAGCGCGGTCGACGAACGCCGTGAAGCGGTTCAACGTGCTGATGGAGGAGCTCCGGACCATCGTCGAGTCCGGCGCGGGCCCGGCGACCGTCCTGGAGGCGGTGCTCGAACGCACCGGCTACCTCGCCGAGTTGCAGGCCTCCACCGACCCGCAGGACGAGACCCGGATCGAGAACCTCCAGGAACTCGCCGCCGTGGCCCTGGAGTTCGAGCAGGAGTCCGCCGAGGGCGAGGAGACCGGCTCGCTCTCCGACTTCCTGGAGCGGGTCGCGCTCGTCGCCGACTCCGACCAGATCCCCGACGAGGACGAGGACGGCTCCGGCGTCATCACCCTGATGACCCTGCACACCGCCAAGGGCCTGGAGTTCCCGGTCGTCTTCCTCACCGGCATGGAGGACGGCGTCTTCCCGCACATGCGCTCCCTCGGCCAGACCAAGGAGCTGGAGGAAGAGCGGCGCCTGGCGTACGTCGGGATCACGCGCGCGCGTGAGCGGCTGTACCTGACGCGCTCGTCGCTGCGCAGCGCCTGGGGGCAGCCGTCGTACAACCCGCCCTCGCGCTTCCTCTCCGAGATCCCGGAACAGCACCTGGAGTGGAAGCGCACCGGCGCCACCTCGGCTCCGGCGGGCCCGACCTCGGGGATCGCCGCCTCGCTGTCGTCCTCCCGCTCGCGCTCCTCCGCCTCGGGCGCCTCCGGCTTCGCCACCCGCCGCACCTCCGAGAAGCCGGTGGTCTCGCTGGCCGTCGGGGACCGGGTCACGCACGACCAGTTCGGGCTCGGCACCGTGACGTCGGTCAAGGGCACGGGCGCGAACGCGGAGGCGACGATCGATTTCGGCGACGCCAAGGCGAAGCGACTGCTGCTGCGGTACGCGCCGGTGGAGAAGTTGTAGGAGCCGTTACGTGAGTGAGCCCCCGCTGTTCGACAGCGGGGGCTCGCAAGGCAGTTGAGGGCTTACGTCGGGTTCAGCCCGTGGCTGCGCAGCCACGGCAGGGGGTCGATCGCCGAGCCGCCCCCCGGGCGCACCTCGAAGTGCAGGTGCGGGCCGGTGGAGTTGCCGGAGTTGCCGGAGTACGCGATCGGGTCGCCGGCCTTCACGGTCGTACCGGAGGCGACGCGGTAGCTGGAGAGGTGGCAGTACCACGTCTCCGTGCCGTCCTTCGCGGTCACGATCATCATGTTGCCGTAGGCGCTGTTCCACTGCGTCCGCACGGTGCCGTCGGTCGCGGCCATCACCGTGGTGCCGTACGAGACCGGGAAGTCGATGCCGGTGTGCACGGACATCCAGTTGACGCCGGCCTGGCCGTAGTAGGCGCTGAGGCCGTGCTGGGCGACCGGGAGGGCGAACTTGGGGCGCAGCCGCTCCTTGCGGGCCGCCTCCTCCGCCGCCTTCTTCTTCTCGGCCACCTGCTGGGCCTTGAGGTCGATACGTTCCTGCGTACGGCTGGCCCGGTCGGCGAAGTCGTCGGCGCCGGCGGAGAGGCTCGCGAGCTGGGTGTCCAGCTTGTTGTTCGCGGCGGACGGCTTGACGGACTTGGTCGTCGCGTCGGACGCGGTCGTCGAGGTGTTCTTGTCGTCGCTCATGCCGCCGACGGAGGCGGCGGCGATCCCGGTCACGCCCATCACACACGCGGAAGGCACCGCGATCTTCATCAGCGCGGAGCGCTTGGGGGGTGTACGGCGGCGGGAGCGGCCCGCGTTGCGGGCGGCCATCCGCGAGCCCGGGGCCGGGACCGCGTCCTCCTCGCCGTCGAGGAGCGGGGCGGCCGCGTCCTCGGGGAAGGCGTCCTCGGAGAGGGCCGGCAGCTCGCCGGTGGCGATCGACTCGGCGTCGTGCGTGGCCGGTTCGTCGTACGCGACCTGCTCGAACATCGCCGTCGACTGGTGGTCGACGGGCTCCTCGTGGACCGGTGCGGTGCCGTCGGAGTTCCACTGCGTGGCGTCGTAGGCGCCGGTGTCGAAGGTCTGCGTGCCCCATTCCCAGTGCTGGGTCTGGTCGGCGGGGTTGCTGGACTGGTCGGGCTGGAGCCAGGCGTTCGCGTCCCACTGGCCACTGACGTCGGGCGAGCCGACCTGCGGCGGGATGGCGGAGAGCTGCTGGTGCTCGCCGGTCCAGTTCGTGGTGTCGTACGCGCCGGTGTCGTAGGCGGCGTGGTGCTGGGCCGCGTACGCGTCGTAGTTCAGGGTCTGGTGACTGTCCGTGGCCCACTGGTTGGCGTCGTACGACCCGGTGGCGTCACCGGGGAGACTGCCGAACAGAGGGTCCGCGTCGAAGTGCGTGGTGCTGTGGGCGCCCGTGTCGTGGCTGTAGCCGGCGAAGTCTCCGTACTGAGCTTCCTGGGTGCCGTACGACGCGTAGTGCGCCGAGGCATCGGAAGCGGGGGTCGGGGTGGTCATGGTCCCCGACGGGTACGGGTCGTTCACCAACTTCTCTTTCGCCTCGACAACAGGGGCTGCCAGAGCAGTGCGGTGACTGTACCCGGCGGTACGCGGGCACGACAATCTTCGGCAGGTTTCGCCTCTTCAGGAAACGGGCATCCGGGCGTGTTTCGGGGGACTGTGGGCGCGGGTTTGGCTTTGTGTTCGAAAGTTGTTCGATGTTGGACGGCTGTCACGCCACTGTCACGCCACTGTCAGACCTCCGGCTCCGGTGGCGGCCGCGGTTCCGGTCCACGGGGTGTCGAGCGCCTGCCGTATCCCGGTCGCGACGGCCGGGTGCACGGGGAGGGCGAGATGCCCGACCCCGCTCACCTGGACGTTCTGCGCCATCAGGTCGGGGTGGTCGATACAGGCGGTCTCCAGCGGCACCATCAGATGGTCCAGATCGCTCCAGAAGCTCACGAAGTGCGTACGGCAGCCCGGCGCGGGCCGGGTCAGCTCCTCGAGGACGTCCGAGCCGGGGCGCATCTGCCGCACGATCGGGTGCGTGTCCGCCAGCGGCACCACCCGGGTGCCGGAGTGCGGGGTGCCGAGCGTGACCAGGGTGCGCACCCGGAGGTCGCCGCCGAGGCACTGCACGTAATAACGCGCGATCAGCCCGCCCAGGCTGTGCCCGACGACATCGACCTGCCTGCTGCCCGTGCGCTCGCAGATCTCCTCTATATGGCGGCCCAGCAACTCGGCCGCGGTACGGATGTCGCACGTCAGCGGCGAGTAGTTGAGCGACTCGACCCGCTGGTGGCCGTGCTGGAGGAGGCTGCGGCGCAGCAGCACGAAGACCGAGCGGTTGTCGATGAAGCCGTGCAGCAGCACGACCGGGGGCTTGGTCTCCGTCGGAAGCTGCGCGGGGCCGTCCCGGGAAGGGAGCGGGACGGCCGGCGCGCGGCGTTCCTGCAGGACGCCGGAGGGATAGAGAAGGAGGTGTCCGGCGAGGATCGCGATCTCGAGGGCGGTCGCCTTCAGGAGCGTCACGGACAGTCCGGCCAGTCTGCTCGGGAGCAGCCGCTGGCAGAGCGGAAGAAAGGGCGCCGCTGCCCTGGTGACCTTCATGGCCGACCTCCTGTCGGCACACATGCGAAGGACGGCTCTGTCCCCCGTGTGCCCTCGTGGGAGACCGCGGCCGAGGCCTTCGGCGCGGCACGAGGAGGACGCGTGGGGTGAGTGCGGCGTGTGGCGCGAGTGGAGCGTGGTGCGCCGATGACGTGACGAGGCTCCCTGCCGGTGTGGCGACGAGGCTCCCCGCTGTCGTGCCTTACCTGCCCTACGTGCCCTTCGTGCCACCGTCGACGCGCCCCACCGCCACGGCGCGCGGCCCGCGACGCGGTGGTAAGGCGACCTCGTTGCGGCTCCCGTTGCGCTTGCTCCCGCTGCGGTACGGGTGCCGCAGGGTCCTGCGGTCCGTGTGCCGCAAAGACTCGGAACGGTGCGCGGCGAACGTGTCCCACCGTGTGATTTCCCCCTCGGTCCGCGCCGCGAAACTGCCGGTTGCGGGATGCTGGAGATAACGTTCGTTCACTTCCTCGCACAATGCGGTGTGAGGACGTCCGTGCCGTACCGGCGCCGCCGTGGTGACATTCCAGGCCTGTGCGGTACCTGTCGGTACGGATGGATGCAGTCGCTTCATGGAGGCAGTGATGGGTGTGGCAGCCGGTCCGATCCGCGTCGTGGTGGCCAAGCCGGGGCTCGACGGCCACGATCGCGGGGCCAAGGTGATCGCGCGGGCGCTGCGCGACGCCGGTATGGAGGTCATCTACACCGGGCTCCACCAGACCCCCGAGCAGATCGTCGACACCGCGATCCAGGAGGACGCCGACGCGATCGGCCTCTCCATCCTCTCCGGTGCCCACAACACGCTCTTCGCCGCCGTGATCGACCTGCTCAAGGAGCGGGACGCGGCGGACATCCTCGTCTTCGGCGGCGGGATCATCCCCGAGGCGGACATCGCCCCGCTGAAGGAGAAGGGTGTCGCGGAGATCTTCACGCCGGGGGCCACGACCCAGGCGATCGTGGACTGGGTACGCGCCAACGTGCAGGAGCCGGCGGGAGCCTGAGCTGCCGCGAAGCGGTGGACCGGGGCGTCCGGCGCCGGTCGGCGTCCCGGCCGGTGTCCCGGTTGGCGCCCCGACCGGCGTCTTCAGGCCGCCGCCAACTCCTCGGCCATGGCCGCCCGCAGCCGCAAGGTCGTGACCAACCGCTGGAACGCCTCGGCCCAGTAACCCCCCGCCCCGGGGCTCGAGTCCTCCGACTCGTCCGGCACCGCCAGCAGCCCGTCGAGCCGCCCCGCCTCGGCCGGGTCGAGGCACCGCTCGGCCAGCCCCATCACTCCACTGAAACTCCATGGGTAACTCCCCGCGTCCCGCGCGATGTTGAGCGCGTCGACCACAGCCCGCCCCAGCGGCCCGGCCCACGGCACCGCACATCCCCCGAGCAGCTGAAACGCCTCCGACAGACCGTGCGCCGAGATGAACCCGGCCACCCAGTCGGCGCGTTCGCCGGAGTCCAGCGTGCCGAGCAGCTTGGCGCGCTCGGCCAGGGACACCGCGCCGGGCCCGCCCGCCTCGGGTGCCCCGGGTGCTCCCAGCAGTGCCCGCGCCCAGGCCCCGTCCCGCTGCCGTACCGCCGCCCGGCACCATGCCGCGTGCAGATCGGCCTGCCAGTCGTCCGTCACCGGCAGCGCCACGATCTCCTCCGGCGTCCGGCCGCCGAGCCGCGCCGCCCAGGTACCGAGCGGCGCCGCTTCCACCAACTGGCCGAACCACCAAGACCGTTCACCCCGCCCCGCCGGAGCCTTCGGCACCACACCGTCCCGCTCCATGCTCGCGTCGCACTCGAACGGTGCCTCAACGGTGATCGTCGGTGTCTCCCGCATACGGTCCAGGGCCACGCACGCCGTCGCCCTGACCGCCATCCGCGCGGCGAGCGCGGAACCCGGCAGCGCCGACAGCAGCTCGGCTGCCGTCGCCCGGACGTTGCGGCTCCGGTCGGCCAGGGCCTGCTCCAGGAACGGCTCGTCGTCCGCGCGCAGGCCCGTCCGCAATGAGTCGAGGAACATCAGCCGGTCCTCGGCCCGCTCCGTGGCCCATGTGGTCGCCAGCAGCTCCCGAGCCGCCGCGGGCTCACGGGCGCGTATCGCGGTGAGCAGCGTGACCCGCTCCGCGAACAGGCCTTCCTGCCAGAGCTGTCGGACCCGGCCCGTGTCCCCCGGGTGCGGCAGCGCCGGGTCCCCGCCGGGGGCCGCGCGCAGGGCGAACCGCCAGTCCGGGTTCAGCCGGGCCAGCCACACGGCACGCGGCCCCGCGAACGCCAGCGCCGCCGGGCGCAGGTCGGTACGCCCCCGAGCCGCGTCCAGCAGGGCCGGCAGCACCTCCGGAGGCGCCGCGAAACCCCGGCCGTTCGCCGCCGCGAGCCACTGCGGCAACAGCTCCATCAGGTCCGGTGCCGTACCGCGGCGGCCGCCACCGCCCGCGCCCGGACGGTCGGCCAGCAGCATTGAGAGCCTGCGGGCCGCCGCGGCGGGCAGCGCGGGGCGGGGATCCTCCGGAGCCGGCTCCGGCAGCGCCGCCGCACGGGCGGGCCGCAGCCCGGCCCGCCGCCGTACGGTCTCCGCGGCCGCGGCGTCCAGCAACACCACAGGTGCCTTGCGGCCCGGCGCCGCGCCTGGTGCCGAGCCCGGCGCCCCGCCCTGTGTCGCGGCCGGTGGGGTGCGCCGGTCCGTCCCGAGCAGGGCCGTGGTGACGAGCTCCTCCCAGGCGGCCTGCGCGGGCGGATCCACAGGTGTGGACATGCTGTTCATGCGGGTCCTTTCCGTGGCGTGCCCAGTGCGGGGGATGCGAGGCGGCGGGTGCGCCGGGTGGCGTGGAGGTTGTCGGAGTACGTGGCGCGGTGGGCGCGGGCTTGGTGGGCGTGGTGGGCGCGGACGCGGGTGGCGTGCACGTTGTCCGTGTCGGTGTGCGCTGTGCGGCTGGTGTGGGGGGCGTGCAGGTTGGTGTTCGTATCTGCTCCGAGGTCGAGGGACGTGGACGGGCGTGCTGCGTGGTCAGGGCATGGGCGGGTCGTGCGGGGGCGTCGGCTCAGCACAGTGGTACCGGCTCGCCCACCCCCTCCGGCCAGGCCGTCAGGGGGGTGAAGCCGCGGTGGCCGCACTCGCCGAAGACCTTGATCGGGGCGCCGCCCGAAAGGGCGACCAGGCGCCACAGGCCCGGGCGGGAGCGGGCGGTGGGGGTGAGTGGCAGGGCCGTGTCCCCGTCGGCGTCCGCCAGTTGCCAGGTGTCGTCGTGCGGGGTCGGGACGACCCGGTCCAGGGTCACCGGGACGGAGTCCAGCCACGGGTCGTCGCGCAGCGCCTCGCCGTAACGCGCCGCAGCCTGAAGCGTCGTCGTCCCGGGCGGTCGTATCGGCGACGGCGCGGGTGGTGCGAACTGCTCGCCCAGCGCGGCCCGCACCTGACCGGCGCCGGGGTAGGCGGACACCTCCGCCTCCAGGACCAGCCCCACCGGCAGGGCCAGTTCGGGTGCGCGGCCGGCAGCGCCGAAGGAGAGGAGGAGGGCCGTGCGGCCGGACTCGGCGCCGTGCAGCCAGATCCGGCGGGTCGTCAGCCGGGCGTCCGCCGTGTCGTACTGGGCGAGCACCAGCCAGCGGTCCCGGACGGCGGGCCCCTCCGCCGAGGCGGGCAGGCCGACGCGCGAGCGGACCGTGGCCGCCAGGCCCTCGGGCAGTTGCTCGCGGCGCAGCCAGCCCTGGTTCAGGAGGTGCAGCAGAGCGCACTCCTCCAGCAGCCGCACCGGCCAGCCCGGTCCGGACGCCGGGATCGCCCCCAACTCCCGTACTCTCCCCGCGAGTCCGGGCGCCTGGGCGTCGACCATGCGGGCGGCCGTCTCCTCCCACAGCCCGTACCCCGCCTGTTCCGCGCCGGCCAGTCCGCCGCGCAGCAGGTCCGCGAGGCGCTGCTCCAGCTCCGTGACCCCCGCAGTGACCAGCGTGGCCCGGCGCTCCGCCCTGCGCCGCGCCGCTTCCGGGTCACCGGCGCCGGTGTCGGACGGTGTCGCGGCCTTCTTCTCCTCCGCGCGTTGCCTCCTCCCCTCCATCCACTGCTCCGCCCAGTCCGGCGCCTGCCCCCGCGGCACCGCACCGTCCTCGCCGGCCCAGAGCAGCAGCAGCCCGAGGGCGTGCTTGCAGGGGAACTTCCGGCTCGGACAACTGCACTTGTACGCAGGCCCGGACACGTCCGCCAGGTCGACGACCGTCTGATACGGCTTGCTGCCACTGCCCTTGCACAGCCCCCACACCGCCCCCTCCTCGGAACTCCCCGCCTCGGACCACGGCCCCGCCGCCCCGAGTTTGCTTCCCGCTTTGCGTGACGCGGCGTCAGGCGCCAGTGCCAGCACCTGGTCCGCGCTCCAGCGCACCCCCTGCTGAGTCATGTCATCGAAGGTAGATCCCCCCACTGACAATCGGTCCGGCGCTGGGCCTGGCGAGCACGTTTGCGCAGGTCAGAACGGATTGTCAGTGGCATGGTGCAACGTGGTCTCCAGATCCGAACCGGCCGAGCTGGAGGGGGACTCAGCCATGCCTGTGTCCGCAGAACCGACGACCGTCGACCCGAGCCAGAACGGGTCCGCGCCCGCGAACAGGAACGCGGACACACCCACATCGGAGGCAGCGGCGCTGCGGCCGCACGCCGAGGACGCCTTCGCCGTCGAACTCGCCGCGCTGGCCGCCCAGGACGACCGTCCGCGCCCGGCCCGTTGGAAGCTCTCGCCGTGGGCGGTGGCGACGTATCTGCTCGGCGGCACCCTGCCCGACGGCACGGTGATCACACCGAAGTACGTGGGACCGCGCCGCATCGTCGAGGTAGCCGTCACCACGCTCGCCACCGACCGCGCCCTGCTCCTGCTCGGCGTGCCCGGCACCGCGAAGACCTGGGTGTCCGAGCACCTGGCCGCGGCGGTCAGCGGCGACTCGACCCTGCTGGTGCAGGGCACGGCCGGCACCCCGGAGGAGGCGATCCGGTACGGCTGGAACTACGCGCAGCTGCTCGCGAACGGACCGAGCCGTGACGCGCTGGTGCCCAGCCCGGTGATGCGGGCCATGGCGGAGGGGATGACGGCGCGGGTCGAGGAGCTGACCCGGATCCCCGCCGACGTCCAGGACACCCTCATCACGATCCTCTCCGAGAAGACACTGCCGATACCGGAGTTGGGGCAGGAGGTGCAGGCCGTCCGCGGCTTCAACCTCATCGCCACGGCCAACGACCGCGACCGCGGGGTGAACGACCTCTCCAGCGCGCTGCGCCGCCGTTTCAACACGGTCGTGCTGCCGTTGCCGGAGAGCGTCGAGGCCGAGGTCGACATCGTCTCGCGGCGCGTCGACCAGATCGGCCGCTCCCTCGACCTGCCCGCCGTGCCCGAGGGGATCGACGAGATCCGCCGTGTGGTGACCGTCTTCCGCGAGCTGCGCGGCGGGGTCACCGCGGACGGCCGTACGAAGGTCAAGTCGCCCAGCGGCACGCTGTCGACGGCGGAGGCCATCTCCGTCGTCACCAACGGCCTCGCCCTGGCCGCCCACTTCGGCGACGGCGTGCTGCGGGCCGGTGACATCGCCGCGGGCATCCTCGGCGCCGTGGTCCGTGATCCGGCGGCCGACCGCGTCATCTGGCAGGAGTACCTGGAGGCGGTCGTCCGGGAGCGCGACGACTGGAAGGACTTCTACCGAGCTTGTCGCGAGGTGAGCGCGTGAGCGGGGACGACCTGGGGTGGGGCCGGCCCGGCGGGGGCCAGGGCACGGGCGGCTCCGGAGGCTCGGGCGGGAGTGAGGGGTCGGGCAAGTCGGCGTTCATGAGTGGTCGCCGGTCGGTGGTTCCGGAGGGGAGGGGGACGGCGTGACGGGGTGTGAGACGGACGGGAGCGCTGCGGTCGAGGGCGGCGGGAGCGGGGCGGGTGACCTACGGCAGCCTCTGCTGCTGGGAGTGCGGCACCACGGGCCCGGTTCGGCGCGGGCCGTGCGGGCGGCGCTGGAGGTGGCGCGGCCGCGGATCGTGCTGATCGAGGGGCCACCCGAAGCGGACGCCCTGATCCCGCTGGCCGCCGACGAGGACATGCGGCCACCGGTCGCCCTCCTCGCCCACGCCGTCGTCGACGAACCGGGCCGGTCGGCGTTCTGGCCGCTCGCCGAGTTCTCCCCGGAGTGGGTGGCGATCCGCTGGGCCCTGGACCACGAAGTCCCGGCCAGGTTCATCGACTTGCCCGCCACGCATTCGCTGGTGTGGGGGAGGGACACGGCGGCCGACGGGACTGACGGGACCGAAGAATCGGGCAAGGCTGACGGGACTGACGGGACTGAGGTTTTCAGTGAGCCTGATGTTCGGATCGACCCCCTCGCCGTGCTTGCCGAGGCCGCCGGTTACGACGATCCCGAGCGGTGGTGGGAGGACGTCGTCGAGCACCGGGGGGTGGGTGACGGGGACGTGTTCGCGCCGTTCGTCGCGCTGGAGGAGGCGATGGGGGCGCTGCGGGCGGAGTTCGGGAGCGGTGGGCACGAGCGGGATCTCGTGCGGGAGGCGTATATGCGGCTCCAGGTGCGGGCGGCGCAGCGGGAGTTCGGGGGCGGGGTGGCCGTGGTGTGCGGGGCGTGGCATGTGCCCGCGCTGCGGGAGAGGACGACTGTCGGCGCCGACCGGGCCCTGCTGAAGGGGCTGCCCAAGGTCAAGGCGGACATGACCTGGGTGCCGTGGACGTATCGGCGGCTGGCCCGGGGCAGTGGGTACGGGGCCGGCATCGACTCGCCGGGTTGGTACGGGCATCTGTTCGGCGCCCCGGACCGGCCCGTCGAGCGATGGCTGACCAAGGTGGCGGGGCTGCTGCGGGAGGAGGACCGGATCGTCTCCTCGGCCCATGTCATCGAGGCGGTGCGGCTGGCCGAGACGCTGGCGGCGATGCGGGGGCGCCCGCTGGCGGGGCTGAGCGAGACGACCGACGCGGTGCGGGCGGTGATGTGCGAGGGCTCGGACGTACCGCTGTCGCTGGTGCACGACCGGCTCGTCGTGGGGGACGTGCTCGGTGAGGTGCCGCGAGCGGCGCCCGCGGTGCCGTTGCAGCGCGACCTCGACCGGACGCAGCGCCGGTTGCGGCTCAAACCGGAGGCGCTGGAGCGGGAGTTGGAGCTCGATCTGCGCAAGGAGACCGACGCGGGGCGCAGCAGGCTGCTGCACCGGCTGCGGCTGCTGGGCGTCAGGTGGGGCGAGCCGGTGGCGTCGCGGGGGAGTACCGGAACCTTCCGGGAAACGTGGCGGCTGCGGTGGGAGCCCGAGCTGGCGGTGCGGGTCGCCGAGGCCGGGGTGTGGGGGACGACCGTACTCGCCGCGGCGACCGCCAAGGTGGAAGCGGACGCGGTGGCCGCGCGGAGCCTCGCCGATGTCACCGCCCTCGCCGAGCGCTGCCTCCTGGCCGAACTGCCCGAAGCGCTCCCGGTGGTGATGCGGGTCCTCGCCGACCGCGCCGCCCTCGACGCCGACGTCGGTCATCTCGCCCAGGCCCTGCCCGCCCTGGTCCGCTCCCTGCGCTACGGCGACGTACGCGGCACGGACACCCACGCCCTGACGGAGGTCGCCGCGGGGCTCGCCGAGCGGGTCTTCGTCGGCCTGCCCCCGGCCTGCGCCGCGCTCGACACGGACGCGGCGGAGGAGATGCGGCGCCATGTGGACGCGGTCCACGGGGCGGTGGGGTTGCTCGGGGACGCGGTCGCGGTCGGACGGGCGACGCCGGGCGGGGGTACCGGGTCGGGCGACACCCCGGACATCCCGGGGCCGGGACACACCACGGACACGGCTGGCCCGGACCACAACGACCCCGCGCCCGCCACCGCAGTGGCGCCGGGAAGCGTGCCCGCTGGCGCGGCGACGCAGGGCCCCGCGCCCACCACTACTCCGGACCAGGGCCCGGCGCCCGCTACCACTCGGGTGCAGGGCCCCGCGCCCGTCACCGCATCCGCGCCCGAGCCCGCGCCCGCGCCCGCACCCACGCCCGCCACGCCGCCCCCGCCCCACGGCGACCTTCGTCCGCGTTGGCGGTCGGTTCTTCGGGTGTTGTCGGGGCGGGACAGCGTGCCCGGTGTGGTTCGGGGGCGGGCTGTGCGGTTGTTGCTGGACGACGGGGAGTTGGGGCAGGACGAGGCGGCGCGGCTCATGGGGCTCGTGCTGTCGCCGGGGACGCCGCCGGCGGACGCGGCCGCGTGGATCGAGGGGGTCGTCGGCGGCGGTGCCGGCGGCGGGATGCTGCTCGTGCACGACGAGCGGTTGCTCGGGCTGGTCGACGCCTGGCTGACCGGGGTGTCGGCGGAGGCGTTCACGGATGTGCTGCCGTTGCTGCGGCGGACCTTCTCGGCGTACGAGCCGGGGGTACGGCGGACGCTCGGCGAGCTGGTCCGGCGGGGGCCGGGCGAGCGAGGGCGCGTGACGGGCGGCGGTTCCGGGATACCCGGCTTCGCCGCCGACCTGGAGACGGCCCGTGCGGATGCGGTGCTGCCGGTGGTGCGGCTGCTGCTGGGGCTGGACGGCGCCGACGACAACGACCTTGTGGGGGTGGGGCGATGACGGCCGACCGGCTGAGCGAGCCAAGGGAACGGGCGGCGGCGACGCGTGCCGTGAGAGACGGACGCCCGACGGAAGAGGGCCCGGCGACGACCGTCCGGGTGATTCCGCTCTGGGCACGGCCGCTCACGGGGGTGGCCCGATGACGACGGAAGCCATGGACCCGGCACCGGAGAGGCTGCGGCGCTGGCGACTCGTGCTCGGGGGTGATACCGCCGACGGCACCGGATGTGCGCTCGGCGGGCGGGACGCCGCCATGGACGGAGCGCTCGCCGCGCTCTACGGGAAGGGGGACAGGAAGGGACAGCAGTCCGGGCGGGACCGTTCCGCAGGGCTGGGGGCGTCGGCGCCGTCCGTGGCGCGGTGGCTCGGGGACATCCGCACCTACTTCCCGTCCTCCGTCGTACAGGTCATGCAGCGCGACGCCATCGACCGGCTCGGCCTCGCCACGCTGCTCCTGGAGCCGGAGATGCTGGAGGCGGTGGAGGCCGACGTGCATCTCGTCGGCACGCTGCTCTCCCTCAACAAGGCGATGCCGGAGACGACGAAGGAGACGGCACGGGCCGTCGTCCGCAAGGTCGTGGAGGACCTCGAGAAGCGGCTCGCCACCCGCACCCGGGCCACTCTCACCGGTGCCCTCGACCGCAGCGCCCGTATCAGCAGGCCCCGGCATCACGACATCGACTGGAACCGCACGATCGCGGCCAACCTCAAGCACTATCTGCCGGAGTACCGGACGATCGTGCCCGAGCGGCTCATCGGGTACGGGCGGGCGTCGCAGTCGGTGAAGAAGGAGGTCATCCTCTGCATCGACCAGTCCGGGTCGATGGCGGCATCGGTCGTCTACGCGTCCGTGTTCGGAGCGGTGCTCGCCTCCATGCGGTCCATCAACACCCGGCTCGTCGTCTTCGACACGGCGGTCGTCGACCTCACCGACCAGCTCGACGACCCCGTCGACGTCCTCTTCGGCACCCAGCTCGGCGGCGGCACGGACATCAACCGGGCGCTGGCGTACTGCCAGTCGCAGATCACCCGGCCCGCGGAAACGGTCGTCGTGCTGATCAGCGACCTCTACGAGGGCGGCATCCGGAACGAGATGCTGAAGCGGGTGGCGGCGATGAAGGCGTCGGGGGTGCAGTTCGTGACGCTGCTCGCGCTGTCCGACGAGGGGGCGCCCGCGTACGACAGGGAGCACGCGGCCGCGCTCGCCGCGCTGGGCGCACCGGCCTTCGCCTGTACGCCCGATCTGTTCCCGGAGGTGATGGCGGCGGCGATCGAGAAGCGGCCGATACCGATCCCGGACACGGCATGAGAGACCGCTGGTAACGGGGGCGCGCAGGCGGTGATTTGTCGATCCGGCGACATCCGAATTCGGCCAGCAAAACGGACATGAGTCGCATCGGTAACGGGGGGCTTGCGTAACCTCCGCACTCCCGTGCGAGTATCGGTGCCTCGTCAGCGGTGCGCCGCGCACCGCTCGTTCGTACCGCGTCGCAACCGACTCGTTGCTCGTCACGCGTGATTCGTTCCGCCGCACGGGAGGACCCGTCCCCTTGACCTGGCCGGCCGCACTGCCTGGTGCCGCTCTGCGCAGCCCGCGCACGGCGGCCGGGCGGCGTGCGCGGCAAGTGGCGGTGCGAGTTGCTCTGCGACTGGCGCTGCTGGTGGGCGGGTTGTTCGCGCTCGGGTTCCTCTGCGGGGGCCAGGCGAGTGCGGCGGAGGACATACCGGCGGCCACGACGGCAGCGGTCGACGGGGCCACCACCGGAGCCACCGGAGTTGCGCCCGCCCCGGTGGCAGGAGAGCCCACGGCCCAGCTCACGGGCGAATCCAAGGCCGACGACGACACCGCTGCCGCCACCAAGTCCTCCCCGCTGGGCGGCGGCACCGACGCGGCCACCTCGGCGCTCCTTCCGCCGGCGGTCGACGACAAGGTGCTGCGTCCGGTGACCGAGCATGTCGTCGGTGCCGTGGACGGAAAGGTCCTGCAACCGGTCGGCGACCTCGTGGAGACGGTGACCGAGCAACTGGCGGGGGCGCCGGCGAAGATGCCGCCGATGCCGACCTGGCCCGCGCCGGAGCTGCCGGGCCTGCCCGAGTACCCGGGGTTCCCCGGGCTCCCGACTCTGCCGGAACTGCCCGGGCTTCCGGGGCAGACGCCGCCGGTCACGACGGCGCCTCAGCCGGAGTCCCCGGTGGCCGGTTCGCCGTCCTCCGAGGGCGACGACTCCGGAAAGCGTTCGGGCAAGGCTGTGACCAGGGCCGCCTTCTACGGCCCGGCGTCCGTCGCCGGTTCGCCCACAACGGGTGCGGCGCCGCGGACCGACGGACACCGTGCTGCGGTGCAGGACGCGCACGCCCCCGTACAGCAGGCGCCCGATGGTGACCCGGGCGGTCTGAGGGGCAACCGGTCGGCGGTGGACGGTGGTTCGTCGCGGCACGGGGACGCGCAGGCCGTGTCCCTGGACCACCGGGCGGCGGTGCGGCTCGTGGCCGGTACGGCTGTGGCCGCCGAGGCGTTCGAGACCCGGGATCGGCACCGGGACATTCCGGTTTCTCCGGCTTAGGGCAGGGCCTCGGCCCCCGTCGACCTGTCTCGCGGGGGCGGACGTGTCCCCAGCCCTCCGAAGCACCGGAGCTCCGCAACGGACCTGCCGGAAGCCTCGGGTCTCCCAGGATCTAAGGATCTGACGCACGTATGAACAAGAACATCCGCCGTTCCATCGTCATAGCCGCCGGCGTCACCGGCGCGTGGGCGCTCGGTTCCACCGTGGCCAGCGCCGACGAGCTCCCCGCCTCCTCCCTGTCCGTGTCGGACCCGACGACCGACGCGGCCGCCGACACCACCACCGACACCACCACCGACACCACCACCGACGTCATCACCGGTGTCACGGACGCCCTGACCGGCACGGTCGACGGCGTCGTCTCCGACGTGCGGGACACAGTCTCCGGCGGGACCACCACGGTCGAGGACACCGCCGCCTCGGCCACGTCCCGGTCGAAGGACACCCTCCCGCAGGCGGCCGATGCCGCCGATGCCGCGAAGGCCTCGAAGATCAAGGGCGCCGCTGCCATCCAGGGCGCGAAGGCCGCCCGGGCCGCCCAGGCGCAGGCCAAGGCCAAGCCCATGGACATGCCCACGGCCACGGCCGACGAGACCCTCGCCACAGCCCAGGCCACCACCCGAGCCGCCGTCTCCGACGCGACCACCCCGCAGGACCAGGTCGATTACCTCTTCGGCCCCCTCGCCGCCTTCGCCCCGGAGCTCGAGCGCGCCCTCGCCGGCGCCCAGACCAAGCTCCAGGCCACCCAGTCGGCGGCGCGTACCCAGGCGCGGGGCGTCGACGGCGTCGTACGGACGAAGGTGCGGCAGACCGTCGCGGGCGCGGGCCGTACCGCCACCGGTGCGACCGGCGCCGCGCACACCACCGCGGTCGGAGCCGAGGGCCGCGCCGCCGACACGCTCGGCGTCGCCCGAACGCAGACCGGCACCGTCACCACGGTGGCCGAGGCCACGGTCTCCGCCGTGCCGAGCCACCTCACGGGCACGGTCGACGGTGTACGGCAGCAGGTGGTCGGCACCGTGGCCGCCGTGCCGGGCACCGTCGCCCCGGTCGTGGACGAGACGGTCGCCGCGGCCGTGCCGCCGGTGGTGACCGAAGCCGTGGACGGTGTGCTGCCGGTCGCGGGGCAGGCCGTGGCGGGTGTCGTCCCGACCGCCGAGCACGCCGTCGCCGGGGTCACCCCGGTCGTCGGTGGGACGGTGGAGGGCGTCACCCCGCTCGTCGGCGGCACCGTCACCGGCGTGGCGCGGACCGCCCACCACACCGTCGACGCCGCGACCGCGCTCGCGTACGGCGTCGCGGCCGACGTCCAGCCCGTCGCCACCGCCGCCGTCGGTCACGCCCACCACCTCGCCGGTGCGGCCGTGTACGGGGTGGCCCCCGTAGCCACCGGTGCTGTGGCCGACGTGCACACCGTCGTGAACGGCGTCGCCACCGACGTACCGGCGTACGCCACCGGCCTGGTCGGACAGGTCGCCGCCGATGCGACGGGAGCCGTCCTGCCGCCTGTCGCGAACACCGCGGTGCACGGCGTGGTCCCGGTCGCGGAGCGGGCCGTCGCGGACGTGGGCGGTCTCGTGGACGGCGTGGCCGGCGACGTGCGGCCCGTCGTGGGTGGCGTGCCGCCGCTCGCGTACGGCGTGGCCGGGCACACCGCCGATCTGGCGTACGGCGTGACCGGCGAGATCCAGCCGTTCGGGCAGGGCGTCGCCGAAGCCGTCCAGCCGGTCGTCGACCTCGTCCAGCCCGTCGTCCAGGGCGTCGGCGGCAGCGCCGGGAACCTCGCGTACGGCGTGACGGGCGATGTCGGCCCCTTCGCGTACGGCGTGGTCGGGGACGTGCGGCCCGTCGTCGAGGGTGTCGCACCCGTCGTCGGTCACACGGTCGACGGTGTGACCCCGCTCGCCGGGAACGCCGTCGGCGGCGTCCAGGGCGTCGCCGAGTCGGTCACGCCGGGCTACGCGCAGAACGGCCTGGACTCCACCTCGTACGGCACCTCGAACGGCACTCCGTACGGCACCTCGTACAACGTCTGATCACCTTCCCCCCTCACCCGACTCCGTGAGGACGCAGGACCCGGACGGCCGAAAGCCGTCGGTTTGTCCGGCCGAAACCTCACGGACGGGGCGGAGTGGTCCCCATTGGGGTGGGGATCGTCCGCTCCGCGCCCTTAGGGGCTGTTCAAGGGGCCTCACCGGGTCAACCCCAGCCCGGTGAGGCCCCGCACTTCTGGCACGGCGTGCCAGTGAGGGCGGCATCATGTGACAGGTATCACCGCTCAGGTGTGACCCTCGATTTAGGGGCCCCCTGCAAGCAGCGATAACCTGCGAGACGGACATGCCGCGCGCTCGGACACCGTGTGCGCCTCCCTTGTGACAGACAACAGTCGGACGTCACGTTGCCCTCGCGGCACGCCCACGCAGACAACGAACCGCGAGATCACTGATAGGGACGGAAGCGCGTGGACCTGTTCGAGTACCAGGCGAGGGACCTCTTCGCCAAGCACGATGTACCGGTGCTGGCCGGTGAAGTCATCGACACGCCTGAGGCGGCCCGCGCAGCCACCGAGCGTCTCGGTGGCAAGTCCGTCGTCAAGGCTCAGGTGAAGGTCGGCGGCCGCGGCAAGGCCGGCGGCGTGAAGCTGGCCTCGACCACCGACGAGGCGGTCGAGCACGCGACCAACATCCTCGGCATGGACATCAAGGGCCACACGGTCCACAAGGTGATGATCGCCGAGACGGCCCCGGAGATCGTGGAGGAGTACTACGTCTCCTTCCTCCTGGACCGTGCCAACCGCACCTTCCTCTCCATCGCGTCCGTCGAGGGCGGCATGGAGATCGAGGAGGTGGCGGAGACCCGCCCCGAGGCCGTCGCCAAGACGCCGATCGACGCCAACGTGGGTGTGACCCCCGAGGTCGCCCGCCAGATCGTCGAGGCCGCGAACTTCCCGGCCGAGGTCGCCGACAAGGTCGAGAACGTCCTCGTCAAGCTGTGGGACACCTTCATCAAGGAGGACGCCCTCCTGGTCGAGGTCAACCCGCTGGCGAAGGTTGCCTCCGGCGAGGTCATCGCCCTCGACGGCAAGGTCTCCCTCGACGAGAACGCCGAGTTCCGTCAGCCGGAGCACGAGGCCCTCCAGGACAAGGACTCCGCGAACCCGCTGGAGGCCGCCGCCAAGGAGAAGAACCTCAACTACGTCAAGCTCGACGGCGAGGTCGGCATCATCGGCAACGGCGCGGGTCTCGTCATGAGCACCCTGGACGTCGTCGCGTACGCCGGTGAGAACCACGGTGGCGTGAAGCCGGCCAACTTCCTCGACATCGGCGGTGGCGCCTCCGCCGCCGTCATGGCGAACGGCCTGGAGATCATCCTCGGCGACCCCGACGTCAAGTCGGTCTTCGTCAACGTCTTCGGTGGCATCACCGCCTGTGACGAGGTCGCCAACGGCATCGTCCAGGCGCTTCAGCTGCTCGCCGACAAGGGCGAGGAAGTCACCAAGCCGCTGGTCGTCCGTCTGGACGGCAACAACGCCGAGCTGGGTCGCAAGATCCTCTCCGACGCCAACCACCCGCTGGTGCAGCGCGTGGACACCATGGACGGCGCGGCCGACAAGGCCGCCGAGCTCGCGGCTGCGAAGTAAGGGACGAGGACACCAGCCATGGCTATCTTCCTCAACAAGGACAGCAAGGTCATCGTCCAGGGCATGACCGGTGCCACGGGCATGAAGCACACCAAGCTCATGCTGGCCGACGGCACGAACATCGTCGGTGGCGTGAACCCGCGCAAGGCGGGCACGTCGGTCGACATCGACGGCAACGAGATCCCGGTCTTCGGCACGGTCGCCGAGGCGATCGAGAAGACGGGTGCCAACGTATCCGTCCTCTTCGTGCCGCCGGCCTTCGCCAAGGCCGCCGTGGTCGAGGCGATCGACGCCGAGATCCCGCTCGCGGTCGTCATCACCGAGGGCATCGCGGTCCACGACTCGGCCGCGTTCTACGCGTACGCCGTGTCGCAGGGCAACAAGACCCGGATCATCGGCCCGAACTGCCCCGGCCTCATCACGCCGGGTCAGTCGAACGCCGGCATCATCCCGGGCGACATCACCAAGCCGGGCCGCATCGGCCTGGTCTCGAAGTCCGGCACGCTGACGTACCAGATGATGTACGAGCTGCGTGACATCGGCTTCTCGTCGGCGGTCGGCATCGGTGGCGACCCGGTCATCGGCACCACCCACATCGACGCGCTGGCTGCCTTCGAGGCGGACCCCGACACCGACCTGATCGTCATGATCGGTGAGATCGGTGGCGACGCCGAGGAGCGGGCCGCGGCCTTCATCAAGGACAACGTGAAGAAGCCGGTCGTCGGCTACGTCGCGGGCTTCACCGCGCCCGAGGGCAAGACCATGGGCCACGCCGGCGCCATCGTCTCCGGCTCCTCCGGCACGGCCGCCGCGAAGAAGGAGGCCCTCGAGGCCGCCGGCGTCAAGGTCGGCAAGACGCCGACCGAGACGGCGAAGCTGGCGCGCGAGATCCTGGCCGGCTGAGCAGGTACCTAGCTGCACGTTGATGGGCCCGTTCCCCGGGGTGGGGGCGGGCCCATCGGTGCGTTGCCGGGTGCGGGTGCGTTGTGGCTGGTCGCGCAGTTCCCCGCGCCCCTAAAAGACGGGGCGCTTGAGCGGACCTGCTTTTAAGGGGCGCGGGGAACTGCGCGACCAGCCCCCACCGGCCCGCAGCTAACGACTCAGCGGTGCCAGTCTCTCCGGCCCGCTCGTCATCCCGCTCCGCAGCTTCTCCCGCAGCTCCACCTCCGCCTCCGACAACGCACCCTGTGCGACCCGCGGCGGCACCCCCTGGATCTCCGCGCCCGGGGCGATCGGCGGCTCGTAGTGCGTCGGAGCCGTCCGTACCGTCAACGCAGTCGTGCCGATCAGCGCCACCGTGAACGCGATCGCGGCCCGGGTCCAGAATCGTGCCCTGCGCTCACTCCCCGTCCGCACCGTCGGCGGCTTCGCGGCACGCAACCGCTCCGTGGAGGCGAGTTCGGCGAGCCGCCGGTGCAGCTCGACCGGGTCGGAAAGCTCCGGCAGCCGCGCCGCGATCGCCTCGCGCGCGCGCAACAGACGCCCGGCCGCCGCCGGCGTGCTCGCCTCCGTCTCCGCGGCCGTTTCCGGCAGGTCGAGGCCCACCCCGTCGTACAGCAACAGCGTGCGGCGATACGGCGGCGGGAGCCGAAGGAGGGCGTCCAGCAGGGCGCGGTCCGACGCGTCGGCGGGCGGGGGTTCCGGGTGCCGGTAGCGGGGGCGGAAGCGGTGCCAGGGGGAGAGGGCGTACTCGTACGCCGTGGCCCGTACCCAGCCCGCCGGGTCGCGGTCGACGGCGACCTCGGGCCAGCGCTGCCAGGCGAGTTGAAAGGCCCGCTCGACCGATTCGCGGGAGAGCTCGCGTCGCCCGGTGAGCAGATAGGCCTGGCGTACGAGGGCGGGGGCGCAGAACGCGTACAGCGCGTCGAAGGCCTGAGCGGGTGTCAGGGGTGGGGTGGGCGGGTCGGGTTCGGGGGTGAGGGCGGGGGGTTCCGGGGCTTGTTCAGGCGCGGCGGGTTCTTCCTGGCGGGGCGTCACTTCCTCCGGCAAGGAGCCCAGCAGCTTCGCGTACGCCTCCCGCTTGCGACCGCGCGGGTTCGTACGGCCGGACTCCCACGCGCGGACCGTCTCCCGGGTGACGCCCACCCGTTCGGCGACCTGAGCCTGCGTCAAGGACCCGGCCTCGCGCAGGCGTCGGCGTTCCTTGGGCGGGGGGAGCGGGATCGCAGGGCTCTGTGTCACAGGGCGCCCCTTCGTACGAAAATGAACATAGTCGTATATTGAGCGACACTTCGGGGGTTCGCCTGTTACGACGGGAAAGCGCGTGTCGTTGGGACCATGACGGGCGTGATCCAGATGACCGCTCGCCGCACGCCCCTGTCATCCCTGTCGTCCCTGTTCGCCCGGTTGCGCGAGCGATCGCCGGGGCTCGCCGCCGGACTGCTCGGCGGACTGCTCGCGGCGGGGCTCGGGCTCGGTTCGCTCGCCGTGCTGGTGATGGTGCTGTGGATCAGTTCGCCGTATCCGGACAGCGGGCCCAGTGGTGCGCTGCATGTCGCGGCGGCGCTGTGGCTGTTGGCGCACGGCGCGGAACTGGTGCGCACCGACACGCTGTCCGGGGTTCCGGCGCCGATGGGGGTGACGCCGTTGCTGCTGCTCGTGCTGCCGGTGTGGCTGGTGCACCGGGCGGCGCGGGACGCGGTGGACGACGCCCCGGAGGCTTCGGGCTGGCCGGCGTTCGCGGGGGTGCTCCTCGGCTACCTCGCCGTCGGCGCGGGTGCCGCGCTGTACGCGGCGGGGGGCGACCTGCGGCCGGCGTGGGTGTGGACGGCGGTGTGCGTGCCGGCGGTGGTGATCGGGGCCGCGGGCGCGGGCGTCTGGACGGCGTACGGCCGCCCGCGCGAACCGGTGGACGCCGCGCTGCTGTCGCTGCCCGCGGGGGTACGGCGGCTGCTCGTCGGCCCGGATGCCCGCCGCCGTCTCGGTGCGGCGGCGCGGGCGGCGGGCGCGGGCGCGGCCGTCCTGGTGGGCGGCGGCGCGCTGCTGCTGGGCACGTCCCTGGTGTGGCACGGCGACGCGACACGGCTGTCGTTCCTGCAGTTGACGGAGGGCTGGTCGGGCCGGTTCGCGGTGCTCCTGCTGTGCGTGGCGCTGGTGCCGAACGCGGCGGTCTGGTCGGCGTCGTACGCGCTGGGGCCGGGCTTCGTGCTCGGCGCGGGGCATGTCGTGGGGCCCCTGTCGTCGGCGCCGGCACCGCTCCTGCCGCCGTTCCCGCTGCTGGCGGCGGTCCCGGAGGCGGGCGCGGGGACGTGGCCGAACTGGGCGGCCGCCGGGGTGCCGGTGGTGGCCGGGGTGACGGTCGGGTGGTTCGTGGGGAGAGCGGGGAGCCGGGGGGCGGACGCTGGGGCCGACGCGGCCTCCATCGGCCCTCGGACGGGCGGCCGGTCGCCCGCCGGGCACCCCGCGCCCTGGTCGCGTGGCCGGACCGCCGGTACCGCCTGGCTCGCGGCCGCCCTGTGCGCGGCGCTTGTCGCCGTGCTCGCCGCGCTCGCGGGCGGTCCGCTGGGGGGCGCCGCGCTCGCCCGGTTCGGCCCGATGTGGTGGCTGACCGGCCCGGCGGCGCTGGTCTGGCTCTCGGCGACGGCCGTCCCCACGGCCGTGGGGCTGCGGGCCTGGCGGTGCCGGGAGCGGCGGGTGCGGAAGTCCGGGGCCGCCGGGGCAGCGGACGGTGCACCCGAGACAGGGGCACGGCAGACCGACAACGGCTTGCTGCGGCCGGAGCGGCCGGAGTGGGTGGAGCGGCCGGAGCGGGTGCAAGGGCCGGAGTGGATGCAGCGGCCGGAGGCGGGTGAACTGCCCGGCGCCGATCAGACGCCGACGCGGCGGGGCGGTTGGTTCGCCCGCCGGAAGCGCGCCGATCGGCCCGTCCCGCGGCCCACGACGGAAGGCGGAGTCGGAGCCGGAAGCGGAACCGGAGTCCCGGCGGCCCCGGCGCACGAGGACACCGGCCCGGCGGCCGCGCACCCCGCGCCCCGTCGCCACCTCGCGTGGTTCTCGCGAGGCAAGCAGGCCCCACCCGCCGCCGCACCCGCCACGCCCGCTCTGCCGTACGCCTCCGCCGACGACGACCTCGCCTTCGAGCCGTACGACTTCCTGCCCGCCGACCCGCAGGCCTGGCCCGACGACGCCTCGCGCGACGCCTCCCGGCAGGCCCGCTGGGCGGCGCTCAAGGAGGCGTCGGCGCCCTTGGAGCCGCCGGAGGGGCCGTGAGGGTCAGCTGGTGCCGAACATGTCCCGCAGCTCCTCCGGGAGAAGCTGGTTGCAGGACTGCTTCGCCTCGTTGGTGAGGGCGTCGTTGGTGCAGGTGTAGAAGTCGCTGTACACCAGCTGGACCGTGAACGTCCCCGCCACCAGGGCGATCGCCAGGGACGAGGTGACCAGCCCGCTGATGGCGGCGGTGCGCTGGGGACGGCCCCCCGACTCCGCCGCCGGGGCGTCCGGGTCGGGTGTGCGCGACTTGGCGCGCAGCGCGCTGATGCCCCAGTACAGGGCGAGCGCGCCGAGCAGCAGGGCGACGTACGGCCAGCTGAAGAGGGCGAAGAAGAACGCCCACATGCCGCTCAGCAGGGAGTACCGCGCGCGGCGCTGGGCCGGGTCGGTCGGGTCCCAGCGGTTGCCCCCGCCCGTGCCGGGGCCGCCCTGGCCCTCGGGGCCGGGACCGCCGCCGGGGCGGTCGCCGAAGCCACCGGAGGAGGAACGGCCGGGCTGGCGGTCGCTCCACTGGCTGCCCCACGGCGAGCGACGGCCTCGGTCGCCGCCGGAGTCCCCCGAGTCGTCGGAGGAGTCGCCCGTCGGGCGCCGCGGCTGCCACGGGCGGTCCGGGGTGCCCTCCGGCGGCGGGGCGAACGGATTGTCCTCCTCGGCCTTGCGGTCCGGCTTGTCCGAGGGTGCGTCGGGCGGTGAGGCGGGGCGCTCCCGCAGCAGCACGCCGCGGTGCTCCCCTCCCCGCGCCGACTGCGGGGGGAGCGAAAGGATTCGCAGGCTGCGGTCCGGCATCAAGTGAGCGTCTTCCCCTAGGTGATACGACGTGTTACAGCGACGAACAGACGTTGGTACGGCGGGTCCGGCGTGAGCCTTCCCCTTCGGAAACGCACCGCACGACGACCGCGTTCCCGACTCGGGCCCTTGCAGACGCTACCTTCCGGCCACGCCCCCGTCCCGTGGGGGCCGTCCGGAGTGCCGGTATCGTTGCTGGCGTTCGGCCGCTTCGTAGACTTCCCCGTATCCCGGGGCGCGAAGCATTCGTACGAACGTACATACGGTCGACCGTACGGAAAACGCTCCCCCGAGAAAGGGCCCCACCGTGGCCGCCAAGCCCGTGGCCAAGCGCCTCGTCGTGCTGGTCTCCGGATCCGGCACCAACCTCCAGGCGCTGCTGGACGCCATCGCGACGACCGGCGTCGAGGCCTACGGGGCCGAGATCGTCGCCGTCGGGGCGGATCGCGGCGACATCGAGGGGCTCGCCCGGGCCGAGCGCGCCGGGCTGCCGACCTTCGTCTGCCGGGTCAAGGACCACGCGACCCGCGAGGAGTGGGACACCGCGCTCGCCGAGGCCGTGGCCGCGTACGAGCCCGACCTGGTGGTCTCCGCCGGGTTCATGAAGATCGTGGGCAAGGAGTTCCTCGCGCGCTTCGGCGGGCGGTTCGTGAACACCCACCCCGCGCTGCTGCCCAGTTTCCCCGGCGCCCACGGCGTCCGTGACGCACTCGCGTACGGCGCCCGGGTCACCGGCTGCACCGTCCACTTCGTCGACGACGGCGTCGACACCGGGCCGATCATCGCGCAGGGCGTGGTCGAGGTCCGCAACGAGGACGACGAGAGCGCTCTGCACGAGCGCATCAAGGAAGTCGAGCGAAGGCTGCTCGTCGATGTCGTGGGGCGGCTCGCCCGCAACGGCTATCGCATTGAGGGACGAAAGGTAGTTATCCAGTGACCGCCGAGAGCAACAAGCGGCCCATCCGACGGGCGCTCGTCAGCGTCTACGACAAGACGGGTCTGGAAGACCTCGCGCGCGGGCTGCACGAAGCGGGCGTGGAGCTCGTCTCCACCGGGTCCACCGCCGGCCGGATCGCCGCCGCGGGCGTTCCCGTCACCAAGGTCGAGGAGCTCACCGGCTTCCCCGAGTGCCTGGACGGCCGCGTCAAGACGCTGCACCCGCGCGTGCACGCCGGCATCCTCGCCGACCTGCGCCTGGAGGACCACCAGCGGCAGCTGGCCGAGCTGGGTGTCGAGCCGTTCGACCTGGTCGTCGTCAACCTGTACCCCTTCCGCGAGACGGTCGCCTCCGGGGCGTCCCCCGACGAGTGCGTGGAGCAGATCGACATCGGCGGTCCGTCGATGGTGCGCGCCGCCGCCAAGAACCACCCCTCGGTCGCCGTCGTCACCAGCCCCGCCCGGTACGCCGACGTCCTGGGCGCCGTACAGGACGGCGGCTTCGACCTCGCCACCCGCAAGCGGCTCGCCGCCGAGGCCTTCCAGCACACCGCGTCCTACGACGTGGCGGTCGCCTCCTGGTTCGCGTCCTCCTACGCGCCCGTGGACGAGTCGCAGTTCCCCGACTTCCTCGGCGCCACCTGGGAGCGCAAGAACACCCTCCGCTACGGCGAGAACCCGCACCAGCCCGCCGCGCTCTACGTGGACGGCACGGGCGGCGGCCTGGCCGAGGCCGAGCAGCTGCACGGCAAGGAGATGTCGTACAACAACTACACGGACACGGACGCCGCCCGCCGTGCCGCGTACGACCACGACGAGCCGGCCGTCGCGATCATCAAGCACGCCAACCCGTGCGGTATCGCGGTCGGCGCGGATGTCGCCGAGGCGCACCGCAAGGCGCACGCGTGTGACCCGCTGTCGGCGTTCGGCGGTGTGATCGCGGTCAACCGTCCGGTGTCGAAGGAGATGGCCGAGCAGGTCGCCGAGATCTTCACCGAGGTCATCGTCGCGCCGGACTACGAGGAGGGGGCCCTGGAGGCCCTCGCCAAGAAGAAGAACATCCGGGTGCTGAAGGCCCCGGCCGCGCCCGCGAGCCCGGCCGAGCTCAAGCTCGTCGACGGCGGCGCGCTGCTCCAGGTCACCGACCGCCTCCAGGCGGACGGCGACGACCCGGCGAACTGGACCCTGGCCACGGGTGAGGCGCTGAGCGCGGCCGAGCTCGCCGAGCTGTCCTTCGCCTGGAGGGCCTGCCGCGCGGTCAAGTCCAACGCGATCCTCCTCGCCAAGGACGGCGCCTCGGTCGGCGTCGGCATGGGCCAGGTCAACCGCGTCGACTCCGCGAAGCTGGCGGTCGAGCGGGCGGGCGCGGAGCGCGCGCAGGGCGCGTACGCCGCCTCCGACGCGTTCTTCCCCTTCCCCGACGGCCTGGAGATCCTGCTCGAGGCCGGTGTGAAGGCGGTCGTGCAGCCGGGCGGCTCGGTCCGTGACGAGCTGGTCGTCGAGGCCGCGCAGAAGGCGGGCGTGACGATGTACTTCACGGGGACGCGGCACTTCTTCCACTGAGCCCGATCCCGCTGAACAACGGCGCCCGGTCCTGGTGACCGGGCGCCGTTGTCAGTGCCGGATGAGAGCCTGGCGGCATGATCGTGGAACGCGCCTACGCCCATGCCGCCGAGGCCGAGCTGTCCGGCCCCGCCGGCTGGCCCTGGTCGGTGCCCTGCGTGCGGCAGCTCCTCGACGACGGCCTGCGGTTCACGGCCCCGGTCACCTTCCTGGTCGGGGAGAACGGCTCGGGGAAGTCGACCCTCGTCGAGGCGTTCGCGGAGGCCTTCGGTCTCGACCCCTGGGGTGGCTCTGCGGGCCATCGCTACGCCGGTCCGCGGGGCCCCTCGCTGCTCGGCGCCCGGATGCGCTTCGAGGCGACCAAGGCCGGCCGCCACATGCTGCGGGCGCCCCACACCCGACGCCGGGGCTTCTTCCTGCGCGCCGAGACCGCGCTCGACGCCCTCGGCCGGGAGCAGCGCACCGGCCGGCTCACCGGCACCCCGGACGAGATGAGCCACGGCGAGGGCTTCCTGATGGCGTTCCGCGAGCGCTTCCTCGGCCCGGGCCTGTACGTCCTGGACGAGCCGGAGTCCGCGCTGTCCTTCGCCTCCTGCCTCGAACTCGTGGGCGTGCTCGACGACTTGTCCCGCACGGGCGCCCAGATCATCTGCGCCACCCACTCACCCCTGCTCACGGCCCTGCCCGGCGCCGAGATCATCGAGGTCGGCGAGCACGGGATGCGCACCGTGGAGTGGCCCGAACTGGAGCTGGTCGAGCACTGGCGGCGCTATCTGGACGATCCGCGGGCGTATCTGCGGCACATAGTCGGCGGCTGACCCCACCAGACCGAGGCTAGGTCGAACTCCGCAGCGCCGCCCAGGTGTTGGGCCCCACCTGCCCGTCGACCGCCAGCCCCTTGGCACTCTGGAAGCTCTTCACCGCGGCCTGGGTGTCCTTGCCGAACTGGCCGTCCACACCCGAGCCGCCGACGTCGTAGCCGCGCCGGGTGAGCATGCACTGGACCTGGACGACCTGTTGGCCCTTGTCGCCGCGCTTGGTGAGTTCGGTGCCGGAGTAGTAGGTGCAGTCGGTGATCCAGGCCGGCTCGGTGGGGGTGGTCGCGGTCTCGGTGACCGTGGCGGTGGGAGTGGGCGCGCCGCCGTCGCCGGTGCCGCCGTCGGCGCCACCGCCCCCGGTGGCCGTCGCGGAGGGGGTACGGCCGTCCGTGCCGCCGTCGGTACCGGCCGCGCCGTCCGTCGCCGTACTCGTCGCCCCCGCCTTGGCGTCGACTCCGCCCGCCGACCCGCTCGCGGACGGTGAGGGGGAGGGGGAGAAGCCGGGCAGGGCGGAGGCCGCTTCGGCGTCGGAGGTGATGCCCGTGGAGAGCGACGGGGAGGGCGCGGCCGTGTCGTCGTGGGACGAGCTGGTGAGGAGGAACGCGCCCGCGGCCACGACGGCCACCGCGAGACCGGCGGCGAGGGCGAGGTAGGGCTTGCGCCGGTTGCGGGGAGCGCCGGGCCCGACGGGACCGTACTGGCCCGGGGGTGTGGGAGGGCCGAACTGGCCGGGCGGGGTGGGGGCTCCGTAGGCGCCGGGCGGTGTGGCGAGGCCGGAGCCGGGGCCGGGGCTGAGGCCGGGGCCGGGGCTGGGGGTCGCGAGCGAAGCCTCACTGGCCCCTGGTGCTGCCGGTGCCGCCGGTGCCGGCGATGTTCCCGGCGCGGTCGGCGCGGTCGGCGCGGTCGGCACCGCCATCGGTGTCTTCGGAGTCGTCGGTGTCTTGGGTGTCGTCGGCCGGCGGAGGTGGACCGTCTCCTGTGCCGAGGCCGCCTCCAGCAGGGCGCATGCCTCCCGGCGGGCGATCAGACGGCCGGCCAACGGTTCCTGCCAGGAGTCGGTGTCACCGTGGCGCGCGGTCGCGGCGGCCTCGATCAGTTGCTCCGGGGTGGGGCGTCCGGCGGGGTCCTTGGCGAGGCAGGCGGTGAGGAGCGCGGCCAACGGGCCGTCCACGGAGGCGAGGTCGGACATCACCGCCGCCCTCGGCTCCTCGAAGGCCACCCGGTGCATGACGTCGACGCCGGTCCCGTCCCCGAACGGGGCATGTCCGGTGGCGGCGTAGATCAGTGTGCCCGCGAGGGAGAAGACGTCGGAGGCCCCGTCGCAGCGGCCCTCGCGCAGATACTCGGGGGACATGAAGGCGGGTGTGCCGACCCGGCTGCCGGTGCCGGTGATCGCGCTGCTGTCGACGGCCCGGGAGATGCCGAAGTCGATGACGTGCACGCCCTGGAGGGACAGCAGCACGTTGGAGGGCTTGAGATCCCGGTGTACGACGCCGACGGCGGCCAGCGCCGCGAGGGCCTGCCCCAGCTCCGCCACCAGCCGCCACACCCCGTCCGGTGCCAGCCTGCCGCCGTGGCGCACCGCGTCGGCGAGGTTGATGCCGGGCACGAACTGGGTGGCCATCCACAGCAGTTCGTCCTCGAAGCCGGTGCCGAGCAGCTGCGGGGCGTGCGGGCTGCTGACCCGCCCGTGCACGGCCGCCTCCCGCTCGAACCGCCGCCGGAACTCCGGGTCCTCGGCGTACTCGGGCCGGATCACCTTCACCGCGGCGAGCCCGGGGCCGTCGTCGGCGGGGCGGGCGAGGTGGACCCGGCCCATGCCGCCGCTGCCGAGCCGCCCGAGCGGCACGTACGGTCCGATACGGGCGGGGTCGGCGGGCTGGAGCGGATCGGCGCCCGCCTGTATCAGGGCCGCGTGGTACGGCGGCGTGGCGTGCCGCTGATCCGTCATGAGTCCCCCGAGTGCTGTGCCGCCTCAACGCCCTCTGGCGTCCCGCGAGTTGAGCCGAGGCTAGCGCGTCGGACAGCTGTTCGGCCCGCCGGTTGGAAACCGACGGGCCGAAGAACGCGGACTGCGGGGCGCTGGGTCAGCTGCAGCTGCTGTTGTTCTTGTAGCTCGCGTACTGCCACTGGCTGTTGTGGTAGATGCGGTACTTGCCGTCCGACGTGCGGAAGATGTCGAAGTAGTAGCGGGAACCGTGGTAGCGGACCTTGTACTTCGTGGCGGAGGTGGAGCCGGTGCTGCGGTACTCCAACTCACCCGCGCGTGTGGAGGAGTTCCACTTGTCGTCGGCCGCGCCGAACTTGCCGTCGATGTCGGCCTTGTCGAACTGGGTTCCGTTGCTCTCCTTGACGCCCTCGGCGTACAGGATGATCTGCGCCTCGAAGGCCACCATCAAGAACTCCACGGGGAACTACCAGGCTTCACAGCACGACGGGTGCGAGAACTGCACCGTCCACACGCTCACGCCCTGATCCGAATGGGAATGGCCGGGAACCACGAGGGCGGGACGCCTCCCGCGACCGGTACGGGCCGGTGCTCCCGGCTTCCGTCCTCCCGCATGACCGTCCGGTGGGCGACCTCCGTCGCGAACCCCAGCCCTGACACCGCCAGGAGTACGGCCGTGAGGGAGCCCGCCAGGACAGGGCGCAGACGGGGGCGGGGTGGACGGGGGGCGGGGGCGATACCGACCGCGGCCTCCACCCTTCCGAGGAGTTCCTCGGTGTCGACGCGTTCGGCGTGTGTGGGGGCCAGGCAGTCGCGGATGATCTCCCGCCAGGCGTCCGGGAGCCCGGGGGAGAGCCGTAGCTTGGCCGCCCCCCGGGCATGCCGTATGGCCGCGTCGGACCGGGCCTCCGTCGTGCCGCCCGGCAGCGGGAAGGCGCCGGTCAGGACGGTGTGGGCGAGGACACCGAAGGCCCAGACATCGGCGGAGGGACGGACCCGGGTACCGCGTTCGTCGACCTCGGCCCAGAGCAGCTCGGGCGGCGTGTAGTCCGGGGTGGCGAAGACGGGGGCGTAGGCGTGCGCGCCCTCCAGCTCGGCGGCCATGCCGAAGTCGGCCAGCCGTACCGAACCGTCCCGCATCAGCAGCACGTTGGCGGGCTTCAGATCCCCGTGCACCCACCCGGCGCGATGCAGCTCCACGAGCCCTTCGCAGATCTGCGCGAGCAGCGGTCCGGGATCGCCGTGCCCGGGCAGGGTGTCGAGGGACCGCTCCGCCTTCTCCAGTACGAGGACGGTGGCGCCGTCGAGTTCGGGGTGCCCCGGGTCGTCGACGACGAGCGTCTCGTACATCCGGATCAGCCGTGGGGACCGCAGCCGGGCCAGGAACTCGCTCTCCCGCCGCGCCAGTTCACGCAGGTGGCGCGGGCGGGGCGCGGTGCGGTCGCCGGTCGGCAGGAACTTCAGGGCGGCCGCGCGCGGGACGCCCCTGCTCCCGTCGGTGCGATGAGCCTCGTACACGGTCGCGAACGCCCCCGACGCGATCGGCTCCCGTATCTCCCAGCGCCCGACCCGGTATCCCTTCGGGACCGGCACGGCACACGTCTGCCCGCTCACCGGCACGCCTCCCGCGCCGACGCCGCCAGCACCACCAGATCGTCCTCGCGCACCAGGTCGAAGCGCAGCGCGAGCGAGACCAGTGACTCCTTCTTGCCGTTGACGCGCTGACCGGGCTCCGTCGTGTCCGGGCCGGGCCGCAGCCGCAGCTTCAGGGCGAGGTAGTCGATGTTCCAGTAGACGGCCGAGCGGCTGACCGACGGCCACATCGGGCGCAGCCGGTCCACGAGTTGCTCGACCGCGGGCAGCGAGGCGTGCGGTTCGCCGCGCAGCCGGGGCTCGCACAGGGCGGCCAGGACCGCGAAGTACCGCTTGGTGCGGTCGAGGGTGAACGCCGGTGCGGTGAGGGCTCCGGGGAGCCCGTGCCGGGCGACGCTGCGGAAGACGTGCCGTGGCGCCCAGACGTCGAAGGTGAGCAGATCGCCCGCGGCGGGCAGCACGATCCGCGAGAACTCGAACGGCACCGGCGCGTCCACCCGGCCCGGCCCGACCTTGATGTGCTCGCCGGCCCCCTCCGGGTTCTCCACGACGTAGGTCTGCTGCTCGCTGCGGTTGCTCAGCAGCCAGAAGGTGCCCTGGGCGGCGATCTCCCCGGCGATCCGGGGGACCCCCTCGTGCGCGATGGTGAGGCCGTTCGTCGCGTCCCTGCCGAACTCGAGTCGCTCACCGGTGGCGAGCCTGATCTGACCGTCCGGCCGCGCGCAGGCCGGCGGTACGACGATGACGCTGTACATGGATTCGTCCCCTCGCCCGATTCCATGAGGGCCACCCTCCCCCAGTCCAACTCAGGGGAGGGTAAGGGACGTTCGTAGGAGAGTCCGAAGCTTGAGTCTGATACGGCGTGTCAGGTGGAGGGTTCGGGGAGATGTCCCCGAAGCCTCCACCCGAGGTCACCGTGCGGCGCGGCTCAGCAGGGGCGCAGCGAGTAGATCGGGTCCCAGGTCGCCGTGCCGGCCTGGTACGCCGTCGACGTCCAGCGGACGCTGCCGTCCTGGTTGTAGAACTTGGCGACCGTGCCGGGCGTCTGGTTGTTGGTGAAGGGGCCGTTGCCGGTCCAGTTGGAGACGGTCCACGTCTGGCACTTGTAGAAGTCGAACTTGGTGCCCTTGACGATCATGCAGAGATGGCCGTAGTCGCAGGCCAGGTCCTGGGCGCCGGCGGCGCCCTTCGGGGCCTTGGTGACGCTGAGGCCGTCGTAGGTGACCTTGTCGGCGGTGACCCGCAGGGCCTTCTGCTCCTTGCCGAGCACGTCGTCGGCGGTCTGCTGGAGACTGGTCACCCGGGTGCCGTCCGGGCCGTCGGCCGCGGTGGCCGCGACCGTGGAGCCGGCGAGCAGGGCGGTGGCCGCGACGAGCAGCGCGGCGGGCTTGACGATGTTCACGATGGTTCCCCCATGGATGAACGTGGTCGGTGTTTCCGTGGACCACCGTTCCAGGGGGAGTCGCGGGCGGGTACCTGAGAACTCTCAGGGTCACTGCTCGCCGGTCGGCGTGTACTCCTTGAGCCAGTGGGCGACGCGGGCGGCGTAGGCACGCTGGTTCGGGGGAACTCCGCCCGCGTCGTTCACCTTCTTGTACGAGGTCCGGTACGAGGCCGCGAGCAGCACCCGGCGGTCGCCGGACAGGGAGGTCTTCAGCCGCGGTTCGATGAAGCAGAGGTAGCGGCCCACGGCCGGGATGGACTCGGCGGGGGTGAGGGGCGGCCGGGGCGTCTCCTTCGCGGGGGTTCCGTCCGCCCGGATCCACCAGCGCAGCACGCTCGGGGTCCAGCGGGCGATGCCGTACTCGTTCTTGGCGGGATCCGACAGCTCCGGGTCGAAGCCGCTCTCCGTCTTGAGCATCGCGGCGATCAACGCCGGTGTGACCTCGGCCTGTTGGCAGTCGTGGGCGGAGTCGACGATGAGACGGCGATAGGTCACGGGAACACCTTTGCCGGTACGCAGCTCGGCGGCGCCGTAGACGGCGGCGGTGGCCTCGGAGTTGTTCCTGCCGTCCGAACCGCCCTGATCCGCCCAGGTGTTGACGCCGTACCCGAGCACGGCCACGGCGACCGTGGTGGCCGTCGCGGCCACCACCGTCGTACGCCGGGAGCGGCGGCGGGGCAGCCGGGGCGAGCGGCCCGTGCCCGCCGCGGCCTCCACCCGCCGCAGCAGCGCCTGGGTGCCGATCCGCTCGGCGTGCGTCCGGGCCAGACACTCCCGCACGATCCCCCGCCAGGCGTCCGGCAGTTCGGGCGACAGCCGCAGCTCGTCGGTGCCCCGGGCGTACGCGGCGGCCGCGTCCCGGCGGGCCGACGGGGTGCCGCCCGGCAGCGGGAAGGAGCCGGTGAGCAGCAGATGGGCCAGGACGCCGTACGCCCAGACGTCGGCCGACGGCCGGATCCGGCGGCCCCGTTCGCCGATCTCCGACCAGAGCAGCTCCGGCGGTGTGTAGTCCGGGGTGGAGAAGGCGGGTGTGTACGCGTGCGTGCCCTCCAGCTCGGCCGCCATGTTGAAGTCGGCCAGCCGCGCGGAACCGTCCGCCATCAGCAGCACATTGGCCGGTTTCAGGTCCCCGTGCACCCAGCCCGCCTGATGCAACTGGGCCAGCCCCTCACAGATCTGCGCGAGCAGCGGCCCGGGCTCCTGCGGCCGTACGCCGTTCAGGGAGCCCTCGGCCTTCTCCAGTACGAGGACGGTGGCGCCGTCGAGTTCGGGGCGCCCCGGGTCGTCGACGACGAGCGTCTCGTACATCCGGATCAGCCGCGGCTGCTTCAGGCGGCGGTGCAACTCGACCTCACGGTCGACGAGTTCACGCAGGTGGGTGAGCTGTCTCGGGGTTCCCGTGCCGGTGGGCAGGAACTTCAGGGCGGCCGTGCGCGGGTCGCCCGGGCCGGTGCGGCGGGCCGCGTAGACGCTGCCGAAAGCGCCCGTGGCGAGGGGCTCGCGCACCTCCCAGCCGCCCACCCGGTACCCCTTGGGCACCGGGACGGCGTAGGGCTCGGTCACCGGGCCACCCGGCCGGACGGTTCCGTCAGGACGACCAGGTCGTCCTCCCGTACGAGATCGAAGCGGAGCGCCAGGGAGACCAGTGACTCCTTCTTGCCGTTGAGGCGCGGGCCGGTGTCGGCCTCGTCCGGGCCGGGCTTCAGGCGCAGCTTCACGGCGAGGTAGTCGATGTTCCACTGCACCGAAGTGCGGGACGCGGCGGGCCAGTTGGGGCGCAGTCGGTCCACGACCTGGTCGACGGTGGGCAGCGGGGCGTGCGGTTCGCCGCGCAGCCTCGGTTCGCACAGGGCGGCGAGGACCGCGAAGTAGCGCTTGGAGGCGTCCAGGGAGAACGCGGCGGCGGTGGTGTCGCCCTCCCGCGCGCTCTCGCCGTCCCGGTAGTCGTGACGCGGCGCCCACACCTCCAGGGCCAGCAGGTCACCGGCGGCGGGCAGCACGATCCGCGAGAACTCGAAGGGGACGGGGGCGTCGAGGCGTCCCGGTCCGACCTTGATGTGCTCGCCGGCCCCTTCCGGGTTCTCGACGACGTACGTCTGCTCCCGGCTGAGGTTGCTGAGTATCCAGAAGGCGCCCTGCGCGGTGATCTCACCGGCTCTGCGGGACACCCCGTCATGGGCGATCCGCAGGTCGTTCTCCCGGGCGGACCGGCCGAAGGTGAGGCGCTCGCCGGGGGCGAGCCTGAACTGGGTGCGGTTTCGCTCGTCCTCCGTGGTCGGCGGAGGTACCACGATGATGCTGTACAAGGTGCGTCTCCCCGTGCCTGACGGCTACCCGGATCAGATTAGGGCGACGCACCAGGGCCGTGTCTCCCCTCTTACGGGTGAGACACGGCCCTTGGAGCAGGATTGGCGCGAACTGTTCAGTCGCGAACGGTTCGTTCAGCAGCGAACGGTCCGTTCCGTCGCGAACGGTCCGCTCAGTACCGCGGGCGCGCGAACCAGGCCGTACCGCTGGGCACGACCGGGGCGGCCGCGATGATGCCGCCGAAGACCAGCCACAGCAGCGGGCCGACGACCGCCGACGCGAAGCCGGAGTCGACGCCGACGAACAGGCCGAGGAGCCCGACGATGGCACCGAGCGCGCCGTAGATCACCGTGGTGATCCGGATGCCCTGGCCGCCCCGGCCGAACTTGACGCCGAGGGTGATCGACAGGGCCGCCAGCGCGGCCGCGATCAGGGCGAAGACACCGAAGATGCCGGCCGCCATGTCGGCGCCGTCGCTTCCGGCGCTGAACCCGAACTCGTCGGCGCCGTCCGACACGTCGCTCGCGAACGCGGCGAAGTAGAGGAAGCCCAGGGCGCCGATGATCTGCACGGCCGAGATGATGTAGAGGAAGACACGGGCCGTCACCAGCAGGCCCGGCATCGACTGCGGCATCATCTGGTTGACGCCCGGGTAGCCCGGGTAGCCGGGATACGCCTGCTGCTGCGGCGGGTAACCGGGGTAGGCCTGCTGCGGCGGGACGCCGGGCGGCGGCGGGGCCTGCTGCGGGTAGCCGTAACCGGGGGGAGCGGCGGGCGGCTGCTGGGGCGGGGGCCCGTAGGGGTTGTTCGGATCGCCGAAACTCATGGCGGTGTTTCCTCCGTATACCGAATGTGCGGGGACGACGAGCGGCACGGTCGGAGGAAGGTTCTACAGATGCGGTTCGTCCCCCCGGTACAGCCCGCGGCACTGTGGCCACAATCGTTCTTCAGTGGCTGGTTCGTTGTCCAGCCGCAATCCATATGTGTTGTGCAAGTGCAACCTCGTTGATCTTCGGGAGGGCCCTGATTGGAACCGGGGCCCGGTCATCCGCGAGGATGGGGCCATGACCGCCCAGATTCTCGATGGCAAGGCCACCGCAGCCGCGATCAAGTCCGATCTGACCGCCCGCGTGGCGGCGCTGAAGGAGAAGGGCGTCACGCCCGGCCTCGGCACGATCCTCGTCGGGACCGACCCCGGCAGCCAGAAGTACGTCGCCGGCAAGCACCGCGACTGCGCCCAGGTCGGCATCGCCTCCATCCAGCGCGAACTCCCCGAGACGGCGACGCAGGAGGAGATCGAGGCGGTGGTGCGGGAGTTGAACGAGGACCCCGACTGCACCGGCTACATCGTCCAGCTGCCGCTGCCCAAGGGCATCGACGAGAACCGCATCCTGGAGCTGATGGACCCGGACAAGGACGCCGACGGCCTGCACCCGATGAACCTCGGCCGTCTCGTCCTGAACGAGCCGGCCCCGCTGCCCTGCACCCCCAACGGTGTCCTCACCCTGCTGCGGCAGTACGGCGTGGAGATCAAGGGCGCCGAGGTCGTGGTCGTCGGCCGCGGTGTCACCATCGGCCGCCCGATGCCGCTGCTGCTGACCCGGCGTAGCGAGAACGCGACCGTGACCCAGTGCCACACCGGCACCCGTGACCTGTCGGCGCATCTCAAGCGCGCGGACATCATCGTCGCCGCCGCCGGCTCCGCCCATCTGATCCGCCCCGAGGACGTGAAGCCGGGCGCCGCCGTCCTCGACGTCGGTGTCTCGCGCAGCGCCGAGGGCAAGATCGTCGGCGACGTCCACCCCGGCGTTGCCGAGGTCGCCGGCTTCATCTCTCCCAACCCCGGCGGTGTCGGCCCGATGACCCGGGCCCAGCTGCTCGTCAACGTGGTCGAGGCGGCGGAGCGCAGTGTCGACTGACGACCAGGGAAACGACATCGACGACATCGAGGTGCGGGACGCGATCAGCGCGCCCGACGCGGAGGGCAGGCCGCGCCGTGTCACCCGCCGCTTCCCGCTGTTCACCCGGGACACCGCCCGCCCCGAGGGCGGCGGCCGGGCCGCACCCGGCGACGCCCCGGCGCCCGCCCGGCAGTGGCCGATCCTCACCGTGCTGGGAGCGGTCGCGGTCGGCCTGCTGCTCACCGCGCTCGACGTCTTCCGCTACGGCACCCTGCTGATCGGCGCCGCGCTGCTGGTCGGTGCGGTGCTGCGCTGGATGGTCCGGGACGTCGGCATGCTCGCGGTGCGCTCCCGCTTCACGGACATCCTCACGTACGGCGTGCTGGGCGCGGTGATCGTCCTGCTGTCGATGATGGCCCAGCCGGACCCCTGGCTGGAGATCCCGTTTTTGAAGGACACCCTGCACTTCACGGTCGACAGCTAGTCGCGCTCCGCGCCCGCACGGCGACGGCGGCTCGTCCTCTCCCCCGAGTAAGGACGGGCCGCCGTCTGCGTCAACCTTCTTGCACGGTGAACGCCCTGTTCAACGCCTGGCAGTGCGCTGTGGCACGGAAGTGACCGTTCCGCTACGGTGTCCGGTCCCTGTCACCACGGGAACCGATCACCGCCCTGACGTCGTCCGACAGCGTGGAGGTGAGGTGGATGAGTGCCTGGCAGCCGCTGCCGGACGGGCTGCCGCCGGAGGTGCGGCACTTCGTGGAGCAGCTGCGGCGGCTCAAGGAGCGCACGGGCCTGAGCCTGGCGTCGCTGGGCGCGCGCACCGCGTACAGCAAGTCCTCCTGGCACCGCTATCTCAACGCCACACAGCCACCGCCGCGGCAGGCGGTGACCGCCCTGTGCCGTGTCGTCGGGCTCACCGACCCCGAGATCGAACGCGTCAAGGTCCGCTGGGAACTCGCCGTCCAGGCCTGGCCCCGCCCGGCGACCGTCCCGCCGCCACCGGAGGGCGCCGAGGAGTACGAGGACGACCCCACGCTCCCCTGGTGGGACACCCCGCCGCAGGAGAAGGCGGCGACGGGGGAGAAGAGCGGACGGCTGCTCCGGTACGCGGGGCTGCTGTTGCTCGTGCTGCTCCTCGTCACGGTCGGCGGCGTCGTGGCTTTTGGGTGAGTTACACACGAGAGTGGTGAGTGTTACGACTTGTGTGCGGTCTGTGTGTCGATGTATTGACAAGTTAGCGGATGTGCAACGAAGTCGTTCAAGAACCGAGTTAGCGTGGTCAACCGGGACGGTCCGGGACGTCCCGGCTGCTGGAAGACTGGACCGCGGCATGGTGAGCGTGCGACGGTGCATGCCCACAGCCCCGATGCACCCGTGCGCCCCCACCCCGGGAACTGAGATCCTTATCGGGCGCATCCCTTTGGGTAGCCAGACGGGGACCTGAGCAGAGGGCACATGCGCGGGGGAACAAACCAGCACCAACCGGGGGGAAGAGGGGGGAAGCAATGCCTCGTTGGAGGGCCTTGCCCGATGAACTTGATCCGCAGGTCAGGGAGTTCGCCAGCCAGCTCAGGCGGCTCGTGGACCGCAGCGGCCTGAGCATCGCGGCGCTGGCCGACCGCACGGGCTACAGCAAGACGTCCTGGGAGCGTTATCTCAACGGCCGGCTGCTCGCACCCAAGGGCGCGATCGTGGCACTGGCCGAGGTCACCGGTACCAATCCGATTCACCTGACCACGATGTGGGAGCTCGCCGAGCGTGCCTGGAGCCGCTCCGAGATGCGCCACGACATGACCATGGAGGCCATCCGCATCTCCCAGGCGCGCGCCGCGCTCGGTGAGTTCGGGGCGCCTCCGGCGAACGCCAAGGGCGGCAAGACGGCCCGCAAGAGCACCAGCGCCACGGCGACCCCGGGGGTGGCCGGGCCTGCGGGCGTGGCCCCCACGGTGCCGCCGCAGCCGACGTCGTCCGAGGTCAGGGACTCGACGCCGGGGGTCAGGGAGAGCGGTGAGGGCGCCAATTCCTGGGGCCTGGCCGGATACAAGGGGCCTTCCCCGACGGGCGGACGCGCCCCGGAGGGTACGGCCCGCCCGGCACCGACCTCGGTACCGACGCACACACCGGCGCCCGGTCCGTCGTACGGCGAACCGCCGCAGGGCCCGCGTCCCGCCGCTCCGGCGGGTCAGGGCGGCAGGCGGCGGCTGACGATGTTCCTCGCGGGGGTCGTCGGGGTGCTCGTGGTGATCGGCGCCGCCTACTTCCTCACCAAGGGCGGCGGCGAGAAGCAGAACGAGGGCGGGGGCGCCTCGCCTTCCCCGTCCGCCACCGCCTCCGTCGACCTGCCGCCCGGCGTCAAGTGCAGCGGTGACTCCTGCACCGGCAAGGACGCGGAGAGCATGGGGTGCAGCGGCGACCTGGTGACGACGGCGGCCACCCGCACCGTCGGCACGACGGTCGTGGAGGTCCGCTACAGCAAGACGTGCGGCGCCGCCTGGGGTCGTATCACCCAGGCCGCGCAGGGCGACGAGGTCACGGTGACCGTCGGCAAGGCCGCGCAGAACGGCTCGATCACCGAGGCCGGCGACACCATCGCGTACACGCCGATGGTGGCGGTCAAGGACGCGGGCGACGCGACGGCCTGTGTGACCCTGACGGCGGGGGAGAAGGGGTGCACCCAGTAGGAGGGCGCGCCCCGGCCGCGTGACGCGGACGACAAAAGAATCAGGGGGACGGCAGGCATGGCCGGGCCGATCGTGGGCACGCGAACCGTACCCCCACGGGAGTCCGGCCAAGTCGGTACCCCCATACGGCGGCCGCCTTCGTCCCCCCTCTCCCGGACGGGCGGCCGCCCCCTTTTTTTCGCCTCTGTGGGGTGGGCCACAGGGACCCGGCGGTCCGAGATCCCGGATGCGCGATAGCCTGACCGGTGGATCTCTTGATACCAAGAGATCGATCATTTGTACGTCCCGCACCCCGGGGCAGGGACGCCACCACCGACAGCTGTCATACGGAGAACGCCATGACCCGCACTCCCGTGAACGTCACCGTCACCGGCGCGGCCGGCCAGATCGGTTACGCCCTGCTCTTCCGCATCGCCTCCGGCCAGCTGCTCGGCGCGGACGTGCCGGTCAAGCTGCGCCTTCTGGAGATCACCCCGGCGCTCAAGGCCGCCGAGGGCACCGCGATGGAGCTCGACGACTGCGCGTTCCCGCTGCTCCAGGGCATCGAGATCAGCGACGACCCGAACGTCGCCTTCGACGGCGCGAACGTAGCCCTCCTCGTAGGTGCCCGCCCGCGCACCAAGGGCATGGAGCGCGGTGACCTCCTCGAGGCCAACGGCGGCATCTTCAAGCCGCAGGGCAAGGCCATCAACGACAACGCCGCGGACGACATCAAGGTCCTCGTCGTCGGCAACCCGGCCAACACCAACGCCCTGATCGCCCAGGCCGCCGCCCCGGACGTGCCGGCCGAGCGCTTCACCGCGATGACCCGCCTGGACCACAACCGCGCGCTGACCCAGCTCGCGAAGAAGACGGGCACCACGGTCGCCGACATCAAGCGCCTGACCATCTGGGGCAACCACTCGGCCACCCAGTACCCCGACATCTTCCACGCGGAGATCGCCGGCAAGAACGCGGCCGAGGTCGTGAACGACGAGCAGTGGCTGGCCGACACCTTCATCCCGACCGTCGCCAAGCGCGGCGCCGCGATCATCGAGGCCCGTGGCGCGTCCTCCGCCGCCTCGGCCGCCAACGCCGCCATCGACCACGTCCACACCTGGGTCAACGGCACCGCCGACGGCGACTGGACCTCCATGGGCATCCCGTCGGACGGCTCCTACGGCGTCCCGGAGGGCCTGATCTCCTCCTTCCCCGTCACCGCCAAGGACGGCAAGTACGAGATCGTCCAGGGCCTGGACATCAACGAGTTCTCCCGCGCCCGGATCGACGCCTCTGTCGCCGAGCTCGCGGAGGAGCGCGAGGCGGTCCGCGCCCTCGGCCTCATCTGAGTTTCTGTCACGAGCCTGCACGGGCCCTGTTCCGGTTTCTTCCGGAGCGGGGCCCGCGCCCGTTTTCACCGCTACCGTCAAGAACGTTACCCGCCAAGGTGATTCGGGGGGTTCGCGATGAACAGCGGATGGCACGGGAACGGAAACGGCCACGGGAACGGGCACGGAAGCGGGCACGGCTACAGCTCGGGTTCCGACGAGCACGAGCCCAGCGAGGAGCGAGGCCAGGCGGCCTGGGGTGCGCAGGGGCAGGGCTCCCCGCCGCCGTGGGCCTCGGCGGAGACGCAGACGTCCAACGCGCCGCCGCCCTGGGCCGCCGCGGAGACCCGCTCGCCCATGACCCCGCCGCCGTGGGCCGCGGCCCCGACGCAGACGGGCGGAACGACGTATCCGCCGCCCCCGACGTATGTGCAGCCCCCGCCTCCTTCACCTCCCGGCCCGCGTCGGCTGCTGGTGATCCTCACCGCGATGGCCGTGCTGGGTGCGGGCGTCGGCGCGGGTGTCTGGTTCCTGAGCCGGGACGGCTCGACGAGCCCCGGGGCCACCCCGGGAACGAGCGTCGCCGTCACGACCTCGACCCCGCCGACCACACCTCCCGAGACCGTCCCGGAGTCCACACCGCCGCCCTCGCCGCTGGATTCCCCACCGCCGACCCCCGCTCCCGGCTACCGCAGCGTCGAGGACCCCGTCGGCTACACGCTCTTCGTCCCGCAGGACTGGGTCCGCAGACAGAAGGAGGGCGAGAAGGCCCCGGTGGTCTTCTACGACGCCCCCGACGACGGCCGGCAACTGCAGATCTTCCGGCTCGCCGAGGAAAGCCCCGCCGAGTCCCTGCGCCTGGCCGAGAACGACCCCGGTTACGGCTTCGCCCGCCGGCCCGACTACCAGGCGCTCGAGCGCGACGAGGGTGACGGCTGGTCCGAGCTGTCCTACCGCTACGACGACGAGGACAAGGGCCCGCGCCGGGTGATCGACCACCGTTTCGAGGCGGACGACGGCGAGCTCTACGCGATCCGCGCCAGCGGCCCCGAGGACCTGTCCCTGGCACAGATCCGCGAACCCCTCACCGCGGCGCTGGGCTCGTTCTGCCCGGGCAGCGGGCCCTGCCTCTGAGCGGTCCCGTGTGTCAGGGGTCGAGGGTTGTGTCAGGAGGCGCGGGCAGCCGTTTCTCGAACCAGTGGCTGGCGTAGACGTGGTCGTCGTACGCCGGGATCTCCGTGTATCCGCACGCCCGGTACATGGCCTGTGCCTCGGTGAGCGTGGCGTGGGTGTCCAGGCGTACGACGCTCAACTCCCGGACGACCGCGGCCTGTTCCAGCGCGACGAGCAGCCGGCGGGCCAGGCCCAGGCGGCGGGCCTCAGGGTGCACCCACACATGCCGGATCTCCCCGATGCCCGGCTCCAGGCGGCGCAGCGCCCCGCAGCCCACCAGCCGGCCCTCCTCGTACGCGACGAAGAACGCGCCCGCGTCCCCGGAGACCTCCTCGGGGCGTACCAGGTCGGACTTGTCGAAGCCCTCCGGGAAGCGTTCGTCGAGGTCGGCGGCGTAGGCGTCGAGACAGGCGCGGGCGTCCGGGGCGTGGCCGTCGACGAGGTCGACCGTGATGGCGGCGAGGCGCAGCAGGCGGTGGGTGGTGGCGAGCGCGCCGGTGAGGTCGGTGCGCTGTCCCTCGGTGAGGCCGGAGAGCAGGCCGGCGGCGAGGTCGTCGGCCCGGCGGTTCTGCTCCTCGACCTCGGCGCGGCCGGCCGGGGTGAGCTCGACCCTGCGCAGCCGGCTGTCCTCGGGGTGCACGCTGATCCGGACCAGGCCCTGGGCCTCCAGGGTCTTCGTCATCCGGCTCAGATACCCGGCGTCCAGACCGAGACGGCTCCTGAGCTCGCGCAGGGACACGCCCGCACCGATCTCGAACAGCAGCCGGGCCTCGCCGAGCGGGCGGTCCTGGCCGAGGTAGTGGTCGTCCAGTGCGCCGATGCGGCGCGTGAAGTAGCGGTTGAAGAGGCGAAGGGCCGCTACGTGATCCGCCGGCATCGGGTGCGGGTGTCCTGGGTCCATTCTTTGACTTTAGTCAAAGGTTTCCGTGGCGTCCATGGCTTCTCCGTGGCGTCCACGGCTGCTCAGGTGTTCTGGAGCTCTTCCTGAAGCTTGCCCACGTCCACCGACTCGTCCGCCGAGGGGGTCGCGGTCGGGACCGGCTTGTCGTAGTCGGTGAAGGTCAGCGTCATGTCGGTGCCCTCGCCCCGCTGGATCGCCTTCACCAGCCGGTGCGGGGAGTCCGAAGTGACGTACAGGACCGACCGTTTGCCGTCCTCGACGCCGCTGAGCGGGATCACCTCCGTGCCGTCGACCTTCGTCCGCTCGCCCCTCTTCAGCGTGTTCGCCGTGGAGCCGTCGCCCTTGACGTCGCGCTGGAACGAGGTCAGATCGCAGGTGTCGGCCAGGCCCTTGAGCATGGCGTCGTCCGTGGAGCCGTGGATGTAGCGGTTCTTGAAGAGCTCGGCGACCGCCTCGCCCTGGCTGCCGGGCACCTGGGCCTTCCAGAAGGTCCGGTCCGGTTTCATCCACACCTCGTCGCCCTGTTTGACGAGTTCGACGCTGCCGCCGCCCGAGGCCATCCGCATCGAGCCCACGCAGTTCCCGTCCTGGTCGAGGGCGAGGTCCATCGAGGTCGGCTGTGTCCTGCTGGTGATGGTGCTCGTGCTGCGGTCCGTCAGCCTCAGATGGACGGACTCGGCGGCGAGGAGATTGTCCTCCGCCTGGTCGGCCAGTTGCCGGGCGGTCAGATCGTCGCCGTCGTCCGCGGCGATCAGAGCCGGTGCGAGCAGTAGGACGGCCGTCGCGCAGATCAGCGCTTTCCCTGCCATGCGTCACCTCCTGGTGCGCATGTGGTGGCCGCCACAAGGCCGTCACGTGCGGACCACTACTCAGCGTACGATTCACCCCTGTTTGTCCGCATGTTCAGTGACACGGCCCACTTCCGGAGTTCGATTGCGCATGCAATCGGGGGCCGGGGGCAGGTGACGACGGTCCTCGTGAGTGACACCCGTGTGACTCACGGGAACCGAACAGGAACGGAAGGCAACACCGATCATGGCCGAAGAGCACGCGCGACAGGCGCGGCAGACGATCCACGCGGGCGGCGAGTGGCGCACAGCCGTCTCGGGCGCGACCCGCGACATCCTCGACCCCGCGGACGCGCAGCCCTTCGCCGTCGTCGCCGAGGGGGACGAGAAGGACACCGATCTGGCGATCGCCGCCGCCCGGCAGGCCTTCGACCACGGCGACTGGCCACGCACCCCCGTCTCCGAGCGCGCCGCACTGCTCTACCGCGTCGCCGATTTCCTGGTTCGCGACCGCGAGCGGCTCGGTCTGCTGGAGAGCCGTGACGCGGGCAAGACCGTCGAAGAGGGCCGCGTCGACATCGACTGTGTCGCCGACGCCTTCCGCTACTTCGCCGGCCTCGTCGCCGCCGAGGCCCCCGGCCGGGTCGTCGACGCGGGGTCACCCGAGATCCACAGCGTCGTCGTGCACGAGCCGGTCGGCGTCTGCGCGCTGATCACGCCCTGGAACTACCCGCTGCTCCAGGCCAGTTGGAAGATCGCCCCGGCTCTCGCGGCCGGCAACACCTTCGTCGTCAAGCCGAGCGAGATCACGCCGCTGACGACCATCGCGCTGATCGAGCTGCTGGTCGAGGCCGGACTCCCCGCCGGGGTCGCCAACATCGTGACCGGGCCCGGCCATTCCGTCGGCGCCCGGCTCGCCGAGCACCCCGACGTCGACCTCGTCTCCTTCACCGGCGGCCTGGCCAGCGGCACCAAGGTGGCGCGCGCCGCGGCCCCTTCCGTCAAGAAGGTCGCCCTCGAACTCGGCGGCAAGAACCCCAACGTCGTCTTCGCCGACGCCTGCGCCACCGAGGAGGGCTTCGACACCGCCGTCGACCAGGCCCTCAACGCCGCCTTCATCCACAGCGGACAGGTCTGCTCCGCGGGCGCGCGGCTCATCGTCGAGGAGTCGGTCCGGGAGCGGTTCGTCGCCGAACTCGCCCTGCGCGCCGGGCGGATCCGCCTCGGCCGCGGCACCGACGCCGACGTCGAGTGCGGGCCGCTCGTCTCCGAGCAGCAGCGCGACAAGGTCGAGGGGTATGTGGCCTCGGCGGTCGCGGAGGGCGCGGTCCTGCGCACCGGCGGCAAGCGACCGGAGGGCCTGGGCGCGGGCTACTTCTACGAGCCGACCGTCCTGGACGCCTGCCACCGCGAGATGAGGGTCGTCCGCGAGGAGGTCTTCGGCCCGGTCCTCACGGTCGAGACCTTCCAGACCGAGGACGAGGCGGTCTTCCTCGCCAACGACACCGAGTACGGCCTCGCCGGCGGCGTCTGGACCACCGACGCCGGACGCGCTCGCCGGGTCGCGGGCCGGCTGCGGCACGGCACCGTCTGGATCAACGACTTCCACCCCTATCTCCCGCAGGCGGAGTGGGGCGGCTTCGGCAAGAGCGGCACCGGCCGCGAACTGGGCCCCGCCGGACTCGCCGAGTACCGCGAGACCAAGCACATCTACCAGAACCTCGCGCCCAAGCCCGTCCGCTGGTTCGCCGGCTGAAGCACCACTCGTTCCGCACCGCACGTCCCTGGAGTACCCCCATGCACCAGCACGAATACGACTACGTCGTCGTCGGCGGTGGCACCGCCGGCTCCGTCATAGCCTCCCGACTCACCGAGAACCCCGACGTCACCGTCGCCGTCATCGAGGGCGGCCCCAGCGACGTCGGCCGCGAGGACGTCCTCACCCTGCGCCGCTGGATGGGCCTGCTCGGCGGCGAACTGGACTACGACTACCCGACGGTGGAGCAGCCCCGCGGCAACTCCCACATCCGGCACAGCCGGGCCCGGGTCCTCGGCGGCTGCTCCTCCCACAACACGCTGATCGCCTTCAAGCCGCTGCCCTCCGACTTCGACGAGTGGGAGGCGAACGGCGCCAAGGGCTGGGGCGCGGTCCCCATGGAGGCGTACTACGTGCGCCTCCTCAACAACATCGTCCCCGTCGACGAGAAGGACCGGAACGCCATCGCCCGCGACTTCGTCGACGCGGCCCAGGCGGCGACCGGCGTCCCGCGCGTCGAGGGCTTCAACAAGAAACCCTTCGACGAGGGTGTCGGCTTCTTCGACCTCGCCTACCACCCCGAGACCAACAAGCGGTCCTCGGCGTCGGTGGCGTATCTGCACCCCGTGATGGACGAGCGGCCCAACCTGACGATCCTGCTGGAGACCTGGGCGTACCGGCTCGACCTGGAGGGCACCCGCGCCCGTGGCGTGCACGTCCGGGACAAGGACGGGGAGGAGTTCGTCGTACGGGCCCGGCGCGAGGTCGTGCTGTGCGCGGGCGCCGTCGACACGCCCCGGCTGCTGCTGCACTCGGGCATCGGCCCGCGCCGCGACCTCGAGGCGCTGGGCATCCCCGTCGTCCAGGACCTGCCCGGCGTCGGCGAGAACCTCCTCGACCACCCCGAGTCGGTGATCGTCTGGGAGACCCACGGTCCCATCCCCGAGAACTCCGCGATGGACTCCGACGCCGGCCTGTTCGTCCGCCGCGATCCCGCCCACCCGGGCCCTGACCTGATGTTCCACTTCTACCAGGTCCCCTTCACGGACAATCCTGAACGTCTGGGTTACGAACGCCCCTCCCACGGCGTCTCGATGACCCCGAACATCCCCAAGCCGAAGAGCCGCGGCCGGCTCTACCTCAAGAGCGCGGACCCCGCCGAGAAGCCCGCCCTCGACTTCCGCTACTTCACCGACGAGGACGACTACGACGGCCGCACGCTCGTCGACGGCATCCGTATCGCCCGCGAGATAGCGAAGACCGAGCCGCTGTCCGGCTGGCTCAAGCGGGAGGTGTGCCCGGGCCCCTCCGTCACGAGCGACGAGGAGCTCAGCGAGTACGCCCGCAAGGTCGCCCACACCGTCTACCACCCGGCGGGGACCTGCCGGATGGGCGCCGTCGACGACGAACAGGCCGTCGTGGACCCCGAGTTGAGGATCCGGGGCCTGGACGGCATCCGGATCGCCGACGCGTCCGTGTTCCCGACGATGACCGCGGTGAACCCGATGATCGGGGTGCTGATGGTCGGAGAGAAAGCCGTGGATCTGATCGGAGGCGGTGCGTGATGAGTACGACTGTGCAGACGAGTACGACCGGCGGGACCGGTACGACCGGTGCGGCCGGCGAGAACCCCGTGTTCTCCGTCGACGGCCTGTGGAAGGTCTTCGGACCGAAGGCCGACCGCGTCCCCGCCGACCCCGAACTGACCTCCCTGGCCCCCGCCGAACTCCGCTCCCGCACCGGCTGCACCGCCGCCGTCCGGGACGTCTCCTTCGACGTCCGCAAGGGCGAGGTCTTCGTCGTGATGGGCCTCTCGGGCTCCGGCAAGTCCACGCTGGTGCGCTGTCTGACCCGGCTCATCGAACCGACGGCCGGCACGATCGCCATCGACGGCGAGGACGTCCGCGCCATGGACAAGGCCCGGCTGCGCGAACTGCGCCGCCACCGCGCCGCGATGGTCTTCCAGCACTTCGGCCTCCTTCCGCACCGCACGGTCCTGGACAACGTGGCCTACGGCCTGGAGATCCAGGGCATGGGCAAGGCCGAGCGCCGCGCCCGCGCCGCGGACGTCGTGGCCAAGGTCGGTCTGGAGGGCATGGAGCAGCGCAGGCCGAGCCAGCTCTCCGGCGGACAGCAGCAGCGAGTGGGGCTCGCCCGCGCGCTCGCCGCCGACCCCGAAGTCCTGCTGTTCGACGAGCCGTTCAGCGCCCTGGACCCCCTGATCCGCCGGGACATGCAGGAGGAGGTCGTCCGGCTGCACCGCGAGGAGGGCCGCACGATGGTCTTCATCACCCATGACCTCAACGAGGCCCTGAAGCTGGGCGACCGTATCGCCCTGATGCGCGACGGCCGCGTGGTCCAGCTGGGCACCCCGGAGGAGATCGTGGGCTCGCCTGCCGACGACTACGTCCGCGAGTTCGTCCGGGACGTGCCGCGCGAGCAGGTGCTGACCGTGCGTACGGCGATGCGGGCCGTGTCGGCGGGGGAGGCGGGCAACGGTCCCGCTGTCGCACCCGACGCCACGGTCTCCGAGGCCATCGAGGCGGTCGCACGGGCCGGGGCTCCCGCCCGGGTCGTCGACGAGGGCCGGTGTGTCGGGGTGGTGGACTCGGACACGCTGCTCGGGGTGGTGGCCGGGACCGGGACCGCGAAGGAGGCGGTCTGATGGCTGCGATCACCGCTCCCGCCCCGCGCACGGTACCCGCCGTCCTCAGAAACCGTGCCGTCCACAAACTCCTCCTGCTCGCCGTCGCCGCCGCGATCCTCGTACCGCTGGCGAACGCCCGCTGGGCCAGCGGCACTTGGCCGGACGCGCTGACGGTCGACCTCTCCGGCCCGCTGACCAAGGCCAGCGACTGGATCGTCGACAACCGGGACAGCCACCCCCTGTTCCTCTACTTCTTCGGCCACATCAGCAACGCGGTCGTCCTCTCCGTACGGGGCGTCTACCTCGCGCTGCTGGCGGCGGGCTGGGCCGGTGTGACCGCGTTCGGCGCCCTCGTCGCCTGGCGGGTGGCCGGCATCCGGCTCGCGCTCGGCACCGCGGCCGCGTTCCTCGCGTGCGGCCTGCTCGGCATGTGGGTGCCGACGATGCAGACCCTCGCCCTGATGGTGGTGGCCGTCCTCGCGTCGGTCGTCGTCGGCGCGCTCCTCGGACTCGCCTCCGGCCTCTCCGACCGCCTCGACCGCGCCCTGCGCCCGGTCCTGGACACCATGCAGGTGCTCCCGGCGTACGCGTACCTCCTCCCCGTCGTCATGGTCTTCGGCATGGGTGTCCCCGCGGCCGTCCTCGCCACCGTCGTCTACGCCGCCCCGCCCATGGCCCGCCTCACCGCCCTCGGTCTGCGCGGCGCCGACAAGGAGGTGCTGGAGGCGGTCGACTCGCTCGGCGCCACCGGGCGCCAGCGCCTGCTGACCGCCCGTATCCCGCTGGCCCGCAAGGAACTCCTCCTCGGCCTCAACCAGACGATCATGATGGCCCTGTCCATGGCGGTCATCGCGTCCGTCATCGGCGCCGGCGGCCTCGGCGACCGCGTCTACCAGGCCCTCGCCTCGGTCGACGTGGGCGCGGCCCTGGCGGCCGGCATCCCGATCGTGCTCCTGGCCGTCGTACTGGACCGGGTGACGGCGGCCGCGGGACAGGGGTCAGGGCGAGACGGCGCCGGGGAAGAGGGCACCGCAGGTGCCTGGACCGGGCCCGGCGGGCGTGCGGGCTGGGCCTACGCCCTCGTCGCCGCCCTCGCCGTCGCCGTGGCCGGACGTCTCGCGGGCCGCCTCGACTGGCCCGACGCCTGGGTCGTGCAGATCGCCCAGCCCGTCAACCGTGCCGTCGACTGGATGACCGCCCACCTCTACTCCGGCGTCCCCGTCGTCGGCGGCACCGCCGACTGGGCCGCGCACTTCACCACCTGGGTCCTGGACCCGGTCCGCGACGGCCTCCAGTGGCTGCCCTGGTGGTCGGTGCTGCTCGTGGTCGCCACCCTCGCCTGGCTGATCGGCACCTGGCGCACCGCGCTCACCGCGGTCCTCGCCATGGCCGCGATCGGCGTGCTCGGCGTGTGGGACTCGTCCCTGGACACCCTCTCCCAGGTCCTCGCGGCCGTCGCCGTCACCCTCGTCATCGGCTTCGCGACCGGCATCGCCGCCGCCCGCAGCGACCGAGTCGAACGACTGCTCCGGCCCGTCCTGGACGTCTTCCAGACGATGCCTCAGTTCGTCTACCTGATCCCGGTCGTGGCCCTCTTCGGCGTGGGCCGCGCCCCCGCGGTCGCCGCCGCCGTCGTCTACGCGCTGCCCGCCGTCGTCCGCATCACCACCCAGGGCCTGCGCCAGGTCGACCCGGCCGCCCTGGAGTCCTCCCACTCCCTCGGCGCGACCAGCTGGCAGCAGCTGCGCCAGGTCCAACTCCCGCTCGCCCGACCCGCGTTGCTGCTCGCCGTCAACCAGGGCGTGGTCCTGGTCCTCGCCGTCGTCATCATCGGCGGCCTGGTCGGCGGCGGAGCCCTCGGCTACGACGCCGTCTTCGGCCTCGCCCAGGGCGACCTGGCGACCGGACTGGTGGCCGGCGCGGCCATCGTCTGCCTCGGCCTGATGCTCGACCGGGTGACCCAACCGACCGAACGCCGCGCGAGGAAGGGAGCCTGACATGCGCGTACGTACGACCGCCGTGGTGGCCGGAGCCGCCTCGCTGCTGCTGCTCACCGGCTGCGGCGCCGCCGACATGACCCAGCAGGCCTCGCCGTTTGCCAACGCGCAGGGCGCCAAGACCGTGAACCTGTCCGTCCAGTCCTGGGTAGGCGCCCAGGCCAACGTGGCCGTCGCCCAGTACCTCCTGGAGCACGAACTCGGCTACCGCGTCGACACCGTGCAGGTCGACGAGGTCCCCGCCTGGGACGCGCTCAGCCAGGGCCGCGTCGACGCCATCCTGGAGGACTGGGGCCACCCCGAGCAGGAACAGCGCTACGTCCAGGACAAGAAGACCATCGTGAACGGCGGCGGCCTCGGCGTCACCGGGCACATCGGCTGGTACGTCCCCACGTACTTCGCGAAGCAGCACCCGGACGTCACCGACTGGAAGAACCTCAACAAGTACGCCGACCAGATGCGCACCGCGGAGAGCGGCGGCAAGGGCCAGCTGATGGACGGCTCGCCCTCCTACGTCACCAACGACAAGGCGCTCGTCAGCAACCTGGACCTGGACTACCAGGTGGTGTTCGCCGGTTCGGAGGCCGCGCAGATCACTCAGATCAAGCAGTTCGCCAAGGAGCAGAAGCCCTTCCTCACCTACTGGTACGCACCCCAGTGGCTCTTCAAGAAGGTCCCCATGACCGAGGTGAAGCTCCCCGCCTACAAGGAGGGTTGCGACGCCGACCCGCAGAAGGTGGCCTGCGCCTACCCGCACACCCCGCTCCAGAAGTACCTCAACGCCGACTTCGCGAAGACCGGCGGCAAGGCGGCCGCGTTCCTGAAGAAGTTCAAGTGGACGACCGAGGACCAGAACGAGGTCTCCCTGATGATCGCCGACCAGAAGCTGACACCCGAGGAAGCGGCGAAGAAGTGGGTGGCGGGTCACGCGTCGACGTGGAAGGCATGGATCGCGTAAGAAGATCCACGGGGAATGCCGGTGAACCGACTCCTTTCGGGCGAACGTGATTTTGGTGCCCCAGCGCCGTCTGGTGAGCTGAGCCGCATGAAGAAGATCGCCCACTTCGCTCTCGCAACCCTCACCACGATCTCGCTCGTCGGGCTGGCCTCGCCGTCCGCGGAGGCCGCCACCAAGTGGTACTGCAGCGGCAAACTGACGGCGCGGTGCATCACCAAGTCGGGGACCAAGGCCAAGGTCAAGTTCTCGAACACGACCTCCAGGTCGGCCAAGGGCAAGTTCGGCATCACCTGCTACGGCCCCGACGGCCAGAACGCCAAGGTCTACAAGGACGGCACGATCCCCGGCTACGACACCTTCACCACCTCATGGCGCCAGTGCCCCAAGGGGCTGCGCACGGGCGCCTACGGCTGGCAGATGAGCAACGGCAAGGTCTACTACACGGACTCGATCAGGTTCTAGCCGCAGGCCCGGGTCGGGGCGCGCCGCCCCGACCCGGACCGGTCAGCTCATCTCCGCGGCCAGTTCCGCGAGGATCTCGGACGACCGTCGCTGAAGGCCCGGCCCGAACGTGACCCGGGTGGCGCCCCGCTCCCCGAGTTCAGCGGGGGAGAGGCCCTTGCCCACCTGCGCGATCATGTTGATCGGCCCGTGGATCCCGGACCGCAGCAACGGCAGCACCTTCACCGGGGCGCCGATCGGATACACACAGTCGGCGCCCGCAGCCGTGTACAACGCCGCCCGCTCGATGGCCTGTTCGGGATCGTCGACCCCGCGCACGAACGTGTCGATCCGCGCGTTGACGAACAACTCGTCCCCGGCCGCGTACCGCACCTCCGCGAGCCACTCGGCGTGCTGGTGCGGGTCCTTGAGGACACCCCCGTTGGAGTCCTCAAGGTTGCAGCCCACGGCACCCGCCTCCAGCAGCCGGTCGACCAGTTCCTTCGGAGCCATCCCGTAACCGCCCTCGACATCCGCGGACACCGGGACGTCCACGGAGCGGGCGATCCGCGCGATCGCCGCGAACATCTCGTCCGCCGGCGTCGCCCCGTCCTCGTGTCCGAGCGCGGTGGCGACCCCCGCGCTGGGCGTCGCGAGCGCGGGAAAACCGGCGTCCGCGAAGACACGCGCGCTGGCCGCGTCCCAGGGGCCGGGCAGGACGAGCGGATCGTCCTGCGCCGGGCGGCGGTGCAGCCTGCGGAAGATCTCGACCTTGTTCATGCTGTGTGACCTCCCGGCGGGATACGGCGGCTCACCATCACCCGGTTCCAGTTGTTGATGGCGACGATCAGACCGGTGAGATGGGCGAGCCGGACGTCGTCGAAGTGCTGGGCGGCCCGCTCGTAGACGTCGTCCGGCACAAAACCGTCGGTGAGGACGGTCACCGCCTCCGTCAACGCCAGCGCCGCCCGCTCCCGCTCGTCGTAGACGTCCCCGGCCTCCTCCCACGCCGCCAGCAGATCCAACTGCCGCTCGCTCACCCCGTGTTCACGGGCGATGCCCAGATGCATGTCGAGGCAGAAGGCGCAGTGATTGAGCTGCGAGGCCCGGATCATCACCAGCTCGGCCAGCGCGGGGTCCCCCAACCCCTTCTTCGCGGCGGCGCTGAGCGCGGACATGGCCTGGCCGACGGCCTGGTCCAGCAGCCGGGTGCGTGCCGTCACCTGTGCCCCGGCCGGTAGTGCCCCGGAACCAGCCGACAGGTCACCCCGAACCTGTTCCACGCGTTGATGACGGCGATCGCGGCGATCAACTGCGCCAGCTCGGCCTCCGCGAAGTGCTTGGCGGCCCGGTCGTAGACGTCGTCCGGCACGAACCCGTCGGTGAGGACGGTCACCGCCTCCGTCAGCGCCAGCGCCGCGAGCTCCCGCTCGGTGTAGAAGTGCTCGGACTCCTCCCACGCGCTGAGCTGCACGATCCGCTCGACACTCTCGCCCGCCGCCAGCGCGTCCTTGCTGTGCATGTCGACACAGAGCGCGCAGTGGTTGATCTGGGAGGCGCGGACCTTCACCAGCTCCAGCAGCTTCGGGTCGAGGCCCTTCCGCGCGGCGGCGTCGAGCCGGACCATCGCCTTGAAGACCTCGGGCGCCTGCTCGGCCCATTGCAGTCGGGGGGTGTGTTCAGGGGCGTACTCCACGGTCGTCGGACTGTCCTCGGTGTGCGTCGTCATGATGTCGACGCTATGGGTGAGGCTGCCCACGGGTATGGTCCATTTCCATGCCGAAATCCTGGGCCACTCTGGGCGTCGACCTCCACCTGGAACCCACCGGCCCCGGCCTGCGCCGCGGTCTGACCGACGCCCTGCGCGAAGCCGTCCGCACCGGCCGCCTCGCCCCCGGTACCCGGCTGCCCTCCTCCCGCTCCCTCGCCGCCGACCTCGGCATCGCCCGCAACACCGTCGCCGACGCCTACGCCGACCTGGTCGCCGAGGGCTGGCTCACCGCCCAGCAGGGCGCCGGCACCCAGGTCGCGGACCGCGCGGTGGTCCCACCCCCGGGCACGGGCCCCGGCCGCCGCACCGCACACCGCCCCGCCCACGACTTCCGCCCCGGCACCCCCGACCTGACCGCCTTCCCACGCACCGAGTGGCTCAAGGCAGCCCGCCGCGCCCTCCTCGCGGCCCCGCACCACGCCCTCGGCTACGGCGACCCGCGCGGCCTCGCCGAACTGCGCACCGCCCTGGCCGGCTACCTGGCCCGGGTCCGCGGCGTGCGCACCGACCCCGACCACATCCTGATCATCGCGGGCTGCGCCCACGGCCTGCGGATCCTCGGCACGGTCCTGCGGGCCCGCGGCGTCCGCTCCGTCGCGGTCGAGTCGTACGGCCTCGACGTCCACTGGAACCAGCTGACCGCCGCGGGCCTGCGCGCCGAGGCACTCCCCTTCGACGAACTGGGCACGAACCCCGGCCGGCCCTCCCGCGCCGGGGCCGTCCTGCTCACCCCCGCCCACCAGTTCCCGATGGGCGTGCCCCTGCACCGGGACCGGCGGACCGCGGTCGTCGACTGGGCCAGGCGCACCGGAGGCCTGGTCCTGGAGGACGACTACGACGGGGAGTTCCGCTACGACCGCCAGCCCGTCGGCGCCCTCCAGGGGCTGGACCCGGACCGGGTCGTCTACCTCGGCACGGCCAGCAAGTCCCTGGCCCCCGGCCTCCGTCTGGCCTGGATGGTCCTCCCGCAGGACCTGGCCGAGGCCGCCGCCGAGGCGAAGGGCAAGGTCGACACCTGCGGGGTGCTGGACCAGCTGACCCTGGCGGAGTTCATCGCCTCCGGCGCCTACGACCGCCACGTCCGCGCCTCCCGCCTGCGCTACCGGCGCCGCCGGGACGCCCTCGTCACGGCGCTGGCCGCGCACGCCCCCGACGTCCATGTCACCGGCATCGCCGCCGGCCTCCACGCCGTCCTCCGCCTCCCACCCGGCACCGAACAGTCCGTGGTCCAGTCCGCCGCGTGGCAGGGCGTCGCCCTCCACGGCCTCTCCTACTTCCGCCACCCGCAGGCAGTGGCAGAACACCTGGACGCATTGGTGGTGGGCTACGGAGCTCCGTCGGACCGAGGCTGGGCGGGTGCACTGGAGGCACTGTGCAGGGCCATGCCCTAGCTGTCGGCCGGGCGGCGGTGCGAGGGGCGGCCGTTCGGCGGCTGCTTGGCGGCGGAGGGCGGGCTGGGTGGAGCGCTAGGGGGAGTGGCTGATCGTGGGCTGGGGCTGGGGCTGGGGCTGGGGCTGAAGGCCTGGGCTACGGCTGAGGCGGGGGCGGTGAGGCGGGCCAGTACAGCCGGCGCCCGCAGTGCGCGGGACGGTGTCGACGGGAGACGGGAGACGGGAGACGGCAGACAGGAGACGGGAGACGGGAGACGGGTGACGGGCGACAGCGGGTGCGGGACCCGGTGACCGTGGCCGCGCCGCACGGTCACGCGCCGACCGACTCCTCCGCCGGTGCCTCCCCGAACCGGGCCAATCCCAGCGCCCCCGCCACCGCCACCAAGAACCCCAGCACCGCCAGCCACCCCAGCCCCTCCCGCGTGCGGTCCCCCAGCCACACCACCCCCACCAGGGCGGGCCCGACCGTCTCCCCGATCACCATCGCGGCGGTCGCCACCGTCACCGACCCCCGCTGCACGGCCGAGGTCAGACACAGGAACGCGGCGGTCCCACCGAGCAGCAGCGCGTACGCCGCCGGATTCGTGAGCAGCTCCGACGGCGCGAGCGAGTCGATCAGCCGCACCGCGACCTCGACCACCCCGAACCCGAACCCGGCCCCCAGCCCGAGCAGCGGCCCCCGCCAACGCCCCGGCAGGCGTCCACCGCAGAGCCCGAGCAGCAGCACCCCCACGGCCACGGCGAGCATCACGTACCCCAACGCGTCCGGCCCGCCCAGATCCCCCTCCGTCCCGGACGCGACCCCCAGCATCGCGAGCCCGGCACACACCACGCCCACCGCGCCCCACTCCGGCCCGCTCAACCGCACCCGCAGCAGCCGCGCCGCGACCACCGCGGTCACCGCCAGGCTCGACGCCAACGCCGCCCCGACCGCATAGATCGGCACCGACCGCAGCGCCGCGATCTGCAACAGGAACCCCAGTCCGTCCAGCCCCAGCCCCGCCAGATACCGCCATTGCCGCACCGCCCGCAGCAGCAGCGCCGCCTCCCCGCCGCCCCCGGTGGCCGCCGCCCGCGTGGCAACCGCCTGCCACACCGTCGCCGTACCGAAACAGACCGCCGCGCCAAGCGCGCACACCATCCCAAAGAGCACAAAGTGACTGTAGGGGAGGGGAAGTGACGGGCGGGGCGCCTGCGGGCCGCTTATTACCGATCTCTAGGCTGACCGCCGGACAACCGAGAGACGAACACCGAGAGACGGACAACGGGGAGAGAAGGAAATGGCGGAGACACGGCGCCGGTTGCGCTCGAGCACGGTCGTGCTCGGCGGCATGGGAGTCGTCGCGGCGGCACTCACCTCCTGCGGCTCGGAACCCGACCGCCGCTGCGTCGACCGCGACAGCTACACCTACGAGGGCTACAAGATCGTCGCCGACAAGAACTGCAACTCCGGCAGCTCCGGCTCCTCCTCGTACGGCAAGAGCGGCAAGAAGAAGACCGGCACCGCCGACGCCGCCTGGTACTACGACGGTGACGTCAGCGGCAGCCACGCCGACTACGGCACCTTCAGCAAGAGCGAGGCGGTGGACCGCGGCGGGTTCGGCTGCTCCAGCGGCAGTGGCGGCGGCTGACCGGACCCAGGACGACGAGCAGACGGCAACCATGGAACGCCGCACCACCGAACCCCGCCCCGGCTGGCAGCAGACCGTCGAGGAACAGGGGCTCATCTACCCCCTCACCCGCTACCCCGACGACTCGCTGCGCCCCTACTGGGACGAGAGCGCCTACTACGTCTTCTCCCTCGACGAGGTAGAGGCGCTGGAGGAGGTCGTCGAGGAGCTCCACCGCATGTGCCTGCGGGCGGCGGACCACATCGTCACCGCCGGCCGCTTCGCCGACCTCGGCATCACCGACCCGCGGGTCGCCGACGCGGTCGCCGAGGCCTGGCGCCGCCGAGCCGAACTCCCCTCCCTCTACGGCCGCTTCGACCTCCGCTACGACGGCACCGGCCCGGCCAAGCTCCTGGAGTACAACGCCGACACCCCCACCTCCCTCGTCGAGGCCGCCTCGCCCCAGTGGTTCTGGATGGAGGAGCGCTTCCCCGGCGCCGACCAGTGGAACTCCCTCCACGAGCGCCTGATCGCCGCCTGGCAGAAGCAGGCCGCGCTGCTCCCGCCCGGCAGCCCCCTGTACTTCGCGTACTCGTCGGCCGACGAGCTCGGCGAGGACCTGATGACGGTCGCCTACCTCCAGGAGACCGCCGAGCAGGCCGGCCTCGACACCGCCTGGATCTCCATGGAGGAGATCGGCTGGGACCGGCTGTCCGGCCGGTTCGTCGACCAGCGGCTCCGCTTCATCCGCAGCTGCTTCAAGCTCTACCCCTGGGAGTGGCTGACCACCGACCGCTTCGCCGACCACGTCCTGGACACCCTCGACAACGGCGGCGGCACCGGCAGCACCCTGTGGATCGAACCCGCCTGGAAGATGCTGCTGAGCAACAAGGCGCTCCTGGCGATCCTCTGGGAGCTGTACCCGGGCCACCCCAACCTCCTGCCCGCCTACCTTGACGGGCCAAGGGAGTTGGCCGAATCGAAGGGGTACGTCGCCAAGCCGCTGCTGGGCCGTGAAGGCGCCGGCGTGACGATCCACGATCCGGGCACCCCCGCACCCGCTCCACGCGAAGAACCCTGCTGCTACCAGGAGTTGGCGCCCCTGCCCGACTTCGACGGCAACCGTGTCGTCCTCGGCGCCTGGGTCGTCGAGGACGAGTCCGCGGGGCTCGGCATCCGGGAGTCGTCCGGTCCGGTGACTGACGAATACGCGCGCTTCCTGCCCCACGTGATCCTCTGACACGCCACAATGACCGGCCCGTGACGAACGGAACGGAGAGGGGCGATCGGTGAGCGATACGGCCACGGTGGAGAACGGGTACATCTTCGACCCGTCCTGGGAGCGCGAACACAGCCGGCTCAGTGCGCTGGAGGAGATCTACGACGGCCAGAGCCGCCACCGGCTGACCGAGTCAGGGGTCACCGAGGGCTGGCGCTGTCTGGAGGTGGGCTGCGGCGCCGGCAGCATCGCCCGCTGGCTGGCCCGCCAGGTCGGCGCCGCGGGGCGGGTCCTCGCCGTCGACCTCGACACCCGCTTCGCCGGCGCCCACACGCTGTCCAACCTGGAGGTGCGCCGACACGACATCCTCGCCGAGCCGCTCCCCGACGCCCCCTTCGACCTCGTGCACGCGCGGGCCGTGGTGGAACACCTCGCCGACCGCGACGAGGCCCTTCGGCGCATGGCCGCCGCGACCCGACCCGGCGGGTGGGTGGTCGTGGAGGACTTCGACATCGACGGGCCGATGTACCCGGCCGCCGCCCGCTACTACCCGCCCGAGTACCTGGAGGTCGCCGAGCGCCTCGGCCGCGCACTCCGGGCCGCCTTCGGCGCCGCGGGAGTGGACCCCGGCACCGGCCGCCGCCTGCCGCAGGCACTGACGGACGCGGGCCTCACCGACGTCGGCGCGGAGGTCTACGCCCCGGTGCTGACCGGCGGCAGCGCGGCCTTCTTCCCCCTCACCCTGCGCTCACTGCGGCCACGACTGCTGGAGACGGGCGAGGTGAGCGACGCGGACATCGAGGACGTGATCACCATGACCAAGAGCCGGGGGACCACCTACATCCCCAACTTCATGGTCGTCGCCTGGGGCCGCAAGCCGTCCTGAAAGCGGGCCGCCCTGAAGGCGAGCCGTCCTATAGCCGAGCCGCCCTGAAGCCGAGCCGCCCGGCCCCCGCGAGCCCCGGAACAGGGCGGCTCCTCGCTCGCATGGTGGACGTAGGACCGCCGCCGTCCGGCGCGCCCGGTAGGCTGCCTGACAGGCCGTGACTGGCGCGCTGGGATGGGACGGACCATCGGGGAGCGGCCTGTGAGTGATCAAGTGCCGTGCGCCTGGGCCGAACCGTGAATCGTGACCGCAACCCGCCACGCCATCCGGAGGCCGCACATGTCGGAGCAGCAGCCCCTCTCCACCGAGTCCACCGCCTTCCGCGCCGCCCTCGATGTGATCCGCGCCGTCGAGCCGCGCGTCGCCGACGCCATCGGCCAGGAGGTCCACGATCAGCGCGAGATGCTCAAGCTGATCGCCTCCGAGAACTACGCCTCCCCGGCCACCCTCCTCGCGATGGGCAACTGGTTCAGCGACAAGTACGCCGAGGGCACCATCGGCCGGCGCTTCTACGCCGGCTGTCGCAACGTCGACACCGTCGAGTCCCTCGCCGCCGAGCACGCCAGGGAACTCTTCGGCGCCCGCCACGCCTACGTCCAGCCGCACTCCGGCATCGACGCCAACCTGGTCGCCTTCTGGTCCGTCCTCGCCGACCGCGTCGAGGTCCCCTTCCTGGAGAAGACCGGCGTCCGCCAGGTCAACGACCTCACCGACGCCGACTGGGCCGAGCTCCGCCAGGCCTTCGGCAACCAGCGCATGCTCGGCATGTCGCTGGACGCCGGCGGTCACCTCACCCACGGCTTCCGCCCGAACATCTCCGGCAAGATGTTCGACCAGCGCTCCTACGGCACCGACCCGGCGACCGGGCTGATCGACTACGAGGCGCTGCGGGTGTCCGCCCGTGAGTTCAAGCCGCTCATCATCGTCGCCGGCTACTCCGCCTACCCCCGTCTGGTGAACTTCCGCATCATGCGCGAGATCGCCGACGAGGTCGGCGCGACCCTGATGGTGGACATGGCGCACTTCGCCGGCCTGGTCGCGGGCAAGGTGCTGACCGGTGACTTCGACCCGGTCCCGCACGCCCAGATCGTCACCACCACCACCCACAAGTCGCTGCGCGGCCCGCGCGGTGGCATGGTCCTGTGCGACGACTCCCTCAAGGACCAGGTCGACCGCGGCTGCCCGATGGTCCTCGGCGGCCCGCTCCCGCACGTCATGGCCGCCAAGGCCGTCGCCCTCGCCGAGGCCCGGCAGCCCGCCTTCCAGGACTACGCGCAGCGGATCGTCGACAACTCCCGCGCCCTCGCCGAGGGCCTGATGCGCCGCGGCGCGACCCTGGTGACCGGCGGCACCGACAACCACCTCAACCTGATCGACGTCGCCACCTCCTACGGCCTCACCGGCCGCCAGGCCGAGGCCGCCCTCCTCGACTCCGGCATCGTCACCAACCGCAACGCGATCCCGGCCGACCCGAACGGCGCCTGGTACACCTCCGGCATCCGCATCGGCACCCCCGCCCTCACCACGCGTGGTCTGGGGACCGCCGAGATGGACGAGGTCGCCGGCCTCATCGACCGCGTTCTGACCACCACCGAGCAGGGCACCACCAAGTCGGGAGCGCCCTCCAAGGCGTCGCACGTCCTCGACCCCAAGGTCGCCGACGAGATCTCGCACCGCGCCACCGACCTCGTCGCGGGCTTCCCGCTGTACCCGGAGATCGACCTGGGCTGATCAACGCCCTCTTGAGTTGTCAAAGACCGGCGACTCTCACAGGTCGATGAGTTCCTGACGTGGTTCCTCCCGCGGCGGTCCGGCTCCCCGCCGGTCCGCCGCGCGGCGTGTCAGCAGGGTCCCGCCCGCGCCACCGCCCCACCGACGGGGCCCAGGGCGACCCCGGCGACCAGCCCTGCCGCGGCCGCCCGGAAGCAGGCCCTCATATGTCCCTCAGTTCCTGCCGGGGCCCCGGCTCCCGTGTCCGCCACCGCCGCAGCGCCGGTACCGCCTCCGGCAGCCGGAGGGCGAAGGGGCGCAGCATCAGCGTCAGCACCGCCCCCGCCGCGAGGCCCGGCAGCGCCCACCACCAGTCGGTGTCGCCGCCCGACCCCGGCCCCGACCGCTGGGCCGACGCTGCTGCGGATGCCGACTCGGTGGTCTCCGGCGCCGCCCCCTCCGTGCCGGATGTGTCCCAGGGCGGCGGGTACTCCACCGCGGAATCGCCGGCGGAGGTCTCGCCCATCACATCCAGGTCCTCGAGGAGGCCACGGAGCACGGCGGGCTGGTCCGCCCGGTGCCAGGTGCCGTTCCCCGGCGCGTCCAGGCTCGCCGCCGTGTGTATCCAGACCGCCTCGGAGTCCACCGCCGGATAGACCCGGTCCACCCGCCAGGGCGTCACGTCGTGCACCAGCCACGTGACGTTGATCTGCGGACCGGCCACCAGATCGGCCTCGGGCGGTTTGGCCGCCGTGCCTTTGCCCGGTTGGCCGAGGAGCCGCTCCAACACGCCGTACTGCCGGTCGGAGTGGTACAGCGACGCCGTCTCCGCGCTCTCCGGCGAGACGATCAGCACGCTCGTCGGCCCACCGGCCGCCGCGGGCCCCGCACCCCACAACGTGAGCCCGAGAGCCGCCGCCAACACCCCCGCCAGCGCCGCCAGTCGGCCTCCGCCACCCCTTTGGCCACTCATCCGTCCGTGCATCAGAACCCCCAACCAGCCGATGCCGTACGGCCCGCCCCCGTCTCCGCGAGCCGCGTGTCACTTCTGGTACACCGCCCGACCCGCCGAGGTTCCCACCCCGGCCGCACTATTTCGGAGGCTGCACCGGCGACTTCGCGATCTCCACCGCCCGCGCCTTCGACGCGACGCCCTCCAGCCGCAGCGTCACGTCCTCGGCGCCCACCGCACGGCTCCACAGCAGCGTCGGCCCGGCGGTCCGCTCCTGCCGCGTGTAGCGCTTCCCGTCCGGGTCCACCAGCCAGAAGCTCAACAGGTGGGGGCGCGGAAACCACAGCGCCGTGTCGCTGCCCGCGCCCGCGTCCGAAGAGGCGTCTTCCAGCGAGATCCACTCCGGCTGCTCGCGCACGGTCTTGGCGAAGCTGATGTCCAGCCCCGCCGCGAACTGGTCCAGCCGGATCGTCTTCCCGTGCTCGCGCCAGCACAGACCGACCAGGAACCGCCCCTGCCGCTCACCGGTCACCGACACCGCGTCCGGGGAGCCGAGCGCCTCCGGCACCAGCGGTGCGAAGCCGGCCCGCCGCTCGGCCTGCGCGAGGGACACCGAGCGCCCGCAGCCCGGCACCTCGGCGCCGGGCGAGGGCACCGCCGACGGGTCGTACCGCACCTCGACGCCGCCGAAGTCGAACCAGTCGTAGACCGCGGCCCGCACCGGTGGTGTGACCGCCAGCACGGTCAGGAGTCCGCACAGTGCCGCGGTCAGGGAGCGCCACCGCAGCCGTGTCCAGCGCCGCACCGCGATCAGCCGCTCACGGGGACCCGAGCGCTCGGGCACCGGGACCGGCACGTGCTCGGCGAGTATCTGGCCCAGCACCCGCTCCACCATCGTCTCGGAGTCGAGGGCGCCACCGGTCCCGCCGGTACCGGACGCGTCCAGCGACCTGCCCAGCGCCCGCAGCTCTTCCGGCAGCCCCCCGGGACCGCGGCCACCCTCACCGTCGTACGGCATTCGCCCCTCACTCACGCTCGTCACCCCCTTTCCGAGGCTCGAAATCCGGCAGCAGTCGGCCCAGTTTCCGCAGGGCGCGGTTCAGCCGGGACTTGACCGTGCCCCGGGGCCAGCCCAGGGCCTGGGCCGTCTCGGACTCGTCCATCTCCAGCAGATAGCGGTAGGTGACGACCAGGCGGTGTTCCTCGCTCAGCTTCTCCAGGGCCGTCAGCAGGGCCGCGCGGCGCTCCGTCTCGAGTGTCGCGACCGCCGGGTCCGCCGATTCCGGTATCAGCGGCTCCGTCTCCACGAAGGCCGCCTCCCGGCCGGCGAGCGTGCGCTGCCGGGCCGCCGTACGCACTGTGTTCCTCGTCTCATTGGCGACGATCGACAGCAGCCACGGCCGGAACGCCGCCCCGTCCTTGAACCTGCCCAGCGCGCAGTACGCCTTGACGAAGGCCTGCTGCACCACGTCCTCCGCGTCCGCACCCGCCCCCAGTGCCGCGGCCGCCCGGAGCGCGATGCCCGTGTGGGCGCGCACCAGCTCCGCATACGCCTCGGCCTCCCCGGCGCGTACGCGTGCGATCACCGCGGCCTCATCGACGATGCGGCCCCCCTCCCGCGTTCTCACACTCTTGTTACACCGCAGGAGACGGATCGGTTCCCATCTGTTTCCGACCAGTTCCGGATCGGGGCCCGACACCTGAGAGAATGGTGAGCATGGCCTCTGATCGTCCTCGCGTGCTCTCCGGAATCCAGCCCACCGCGGGCTCGTTCCACCTCGGCAACTACCTCGGCGCCGTCCGTCAGTGGGTGGCCCTGCAGGAGTCCCACGACGCGTTCTACATGGTCGTCGACCTGCACGCGATCACGATCCCCCAGGACCCGGCCGAGCTGCGCGCCAACACCCGGCTCGCCGCCGCCCAGCTGCTGGCCGCGGGCCTCGACCCCGAGCGCTGCACGCTGTTCGTCCAGAGCCACGTCCCCGAGCACGCCCAGCTCGCCTGGATCATGAACTGCCTCACCGGCTTCGGCGAGGCCTCCCGCATGACCCAGTTCAAGGACAAGTCCGCCAAGCAGGGCGCCGACCGCGCGAGTGTCGGCCTCTTCACGTACCCGATCCTCCAGGTCGCGGACATCCTGCTGTACCAGGCCAACGAGGTCCCGGTCGGCGAGGACCAGCGCCAGCACATCGAGCTCACCCGTGACCTCGCCACGCGCTTCAACGGCCGGTTCGGCGAGACCTTCACGCTTCCGAAGCCGTACATCCTCAAGGAGACGGCGAAGATCTACGACCTTCAGGAGCCGTCGATCAAGATGAGCAAGTCGGCGTCCACGCCGAAGGGCCTCATCAACCTCCTCGACGAGCCGAAGACCACCGCCAAGAAGGTCAAGAGCGCGGTCACCGACACCGACACCGTCATCCGCTTCGACACCGTGGAGAAGCCGGGCATCAGCAACCTGCTCAGCATCTACTCGACCCTCACGGGTACCGGAATCGCGGAACTGGAGCAGAAGTACGACGGCAAGGGCTACGGTGCGCTCAAGACGGACCTCGCCGAGGTCATGGTCGAGTTCGTGACGCCGTTCCGGGAGCGCACCCAGCAGTACCTGGACGACCCCGAGACGCTGGACTCGATCCTGGCCAAGGGTGCGGAGAAGGCGCGCGCGGTCGCCGCGGAGACGCTGTCCCAGGCCTATGACCGGGTCGGCTTCCTGCCCGCCAAGCACTGAGGCGCAAGCCCGCACAGACGTACCACTGGACAGAGCGCTGCACATCACTACGGTTGCGCCTGCCCACAACACAGCCGTGGCCGTACAGTCGATAGCCGTACGGCCGGGACGAAGCCGACAGAAGACAGGGAGACGACGTGGGGACCGTAACGATCGGCGTGTCGATCGCGGTCCCGGAGCCTCACGGCAGCCTGCTCCAACAGCTGCGCGCGGGCTTCGGCGACGCCGCTGCTCACGGCATCCCCACGCATGTCACGCTGCTGCCGCCGACCGAGGTCGACGACACCGCGCTGCCCGCCATCGAGGCGCACCTGACCGAGGTCGCCGCGGCCGGCCGGCCGTTCCCGATGAAGCTGTCCGGCACCGGCACCTTCCGGCCGCTGTCACCGGTGGTGTTCGTCCAGATCGTGGAGGGCGCCGAGGCCTGCACCTGGCTGCAGAAGCAGGTCCGTGACGCCTCCGGTCCGGTGGCCCGCGAACTCCAGTTCCCGTACCACCCGCACGTCACGATCGCCCACGGCATCGAGGACGAGGCCATGGACCGCGCCTACGCGGAGCTGTCCGACTACACCGCCGAGTGGCCCTGCACCGGCTTCGCCCTCTACGAACAGGGCGCCGACGGCGTATGGCGCAAGCTCCACGAGTACGCCTTCGGCGGCACCGTGGTACCGCCCCAGGCCTCGGCTCCGGTGGAACAGGGCACGACCGCCCCGTAGAACCCACGCGCGCGCACGCCGTCCCGGCCCCGCCTAGATCGGCAGCCGTCGGAACACCTCCCGTGGCACATGCCGCAGTGCCGACATCACCAGCCGTAGCGCCCCCGGCACCCACACCGTCTCCGAACGGCGCCTGAGACCCAGCTCGATGGCGGTCGCGACCGCCTCCGGTGTCGTCGCCAGCGGTGCCTCCGGCAGACCGGCGGTCATCTTCGACCGTACGAACCCGGGGCGTACGACCATGACGTGCACGCCGGTGCCGTGCAGCGCGTCGCCCAGGCCCTGGGCGAAGGCGTCCAGGCCGGCCTTGCTGGAGCCGTAGATGAAGTTGGAGCGGCGGGCCCGCTCGCCGGCCACGGAGGACAGCACCACGAGCGAGCCGTGGCCCTGGGCCTGCAACGCGCGCGCGGAGACCAGCCCGGCCGACACCGCGCCCGTGTAGTTGGTCTGCGCGACCCGCACCGCGCTCACCGGCTCGCGCTCGTCGCGCGCCTGGTCCCCGAGGATGCCGAAGGCGAGCAGCACCATGTCGATGTCGCCCTCCGCGAAGACCTTGCCGAGGACCGTCTCGTGGGACTCGGGGTCGAGCGCGTCGAAGGCGACGGTGTGCACGTCGGCGCCCAGAGCGCGCAGCTCGGCCGCGGAGCCCTCCAGCTCGGGCGAGGGGCGCCCCGCCAGCCACACCGTGCGGGCGCGGCGGGCGACGAGGCGGCGCGCGGTGGCGAGCGCGATCTCGGACGTGCCGCCGAGGACGAGCAGGGACTGGGGGATGCCGAAGGCGTCCTTCACGACAGCAGCTCCTGGAGATTGGCCGGATTGGCTAGAGGGCGAGGCGGCGCGACAGGTCCGAGACGAACACCGCGCGCGGGTCCGACTCGGCGCGCAGCGCCCGGAAGTCGTCGAGGCGCGGGTACATCGCCGCGAGCAGGTCGGGCCGCAGCCGGGAGTCCTTGGCGAGGTAGACGCGCCCCCCGGCGGCGGCCACCTCCTCGTCCAGTTCGTCGAGGAGGGCGGCGAGGCCCGGCAGGGCCGCCGGGAGGTCCAGGGCCAGCGTCCAGCCGGGCATCGGGAACGAGAGCCAGCCGGGGTCGGCGTCACCGAAGCGCTTGAGGACGGCGAGGAAGGACGGGCAGCGACGCCGCGAGAGGCGGCGCACGACGCGGCGCAGGGTCTCCTCCCGGCCGTACCCGACGACGAACTGGTACTGCACGAGGCCGCCGCGGCCGTAGACCCGGTTCCAGTGGGGTACCCCGTCCAGCGGGTGGAAGAAGGCGGCGAGGCTCTGGAGTTGGCCGGTACGCGCGCGGGGGGCCTTGCGGTACCAGAGCTCGTTGAACAGGCCCACGGTGGTCGGGGTGAGCAGGCCCTCCGGGAGGAAGGGGGGTACGGCCGGGAGCCGGGGGGTGCGGAAGGCCAGCGGCTCCCTACGCGCGCGTGGGTCCAGCGACTCCAGGGGCGCGTGGTCGCCGCGGGTCAGCACGGCGCGGCCCGTCGCTGCGCCGCGCGCGAGCAGGTCGATCCAGGCGACCGAGTAGCGGTACTGGTGGTCGGTGGCCGACAGCCGGGCCATCAGGTCGTCCAGATCACGGGCCCGCTCGGTGTCCACCGACATCAGTGACGTCTCGACCGGCTGGAGTTGGACCGTCGCGGTCAGGATCACGCCCGTCAGACCCATGCCGCCCGTGGTCGCGTCGAACAGGGGTGTGCCGCGGCTCACCGTGCGGATCTCCCCGTCGGCGGTGAGGAGTTCGAAGGACAGGACGTGGCGCGAGAAGGAGCCGCAGACATGGTGGTTCTTGCCGTGGACGTCGGCCCCGATCGCCCCGCCGACCGTGATGTACCGGGTGCCGGGGGTGACCGGCACGAACCAGCCCAGCGGCAGCAGCACCCGCATCAGCCGGTGCAGGGAGACGCCCGCGTCGCACAGCACGATGCCGTTGGCGGCGTCGATCACATGGACGCGGTCCAGACCCGTCATGTCGAGCACGGCTCCGCCGGCGTTCTGCGCGGCGTCCCCGTACGCCCGTCCCAGGCCCCTGGCGATGCCTCCGCGGGCCCCGCAGCCCCGGACGGCGGCCGCGGCCTCCTCGTACGTCCGTGGGCGGATCAGACGGGCCGTGGTGGGTGCCGTGCGGCCCCATCCCGTGACGGAAACGGTCTCGGCAGACATGCCGGTGACCGTATCGCCCTTAAGTGGGCGATTTGTTTTCAAACATTCAGAGACATTCATTCCCTCCCCGAAATGGGTGATTAATGGGATGTCGCTCAATATTGCCGGAGCTATCGCGGCGTCGACGTGAACAGTGACTCCACATGGGCCACCTCGACGACCTCCACGACCTCGGCGACCTGGATCACCGAGCCCTTTCGGCGCTCCGGGCGTGCGGCGGCCACCCGCGCGTCGCGGGCGGCGCGCGAGCCCTGTCCCGGGCCGGCGAGCACGGGGCGCTGTGGCTCGCGGCGGGCCTCGCCGGTGCCGCCGTGGACGGCGCGCGGCGCGGCTCCTGGTTGCGCGCGACGGCGCTCATCGCGGGCGCGCACGTCGTCAGCATGGGTGTGAAAAGGGTGGTGCGCCGCCCCCGCCCCGCGCACGTCGAACCCCTCGTACGCACCGCGGGCCGGCACTCCTTCCCGAGCTCGCACGCGACCTCCGCGACGGCCGCCGCCGTCGCCTTCGGAGCCCTGGGGGTGGGCGCCGTCCGCCCGCTCGCCGCCGCGATGTGCCTCTCGCGCGTGGTCGTCGGAGTCCACTACCCGTCCGACGTCGCTGCCGGCGCGGCCCTGGGGGCGCTCACGGCGCGTGCGGGTGCGCGCTGGATGAGAGGAGGCGCGGGATGACTGAGACAGCGCCGCTCACGAACAGCGCGCAGCCCAAGAACACGGCGCTTCTCGAACAGCGCACGCCCCCGCGCCGCACCCCGCCACCGCGCAAGGGCTCCCTCCTGGGAGGCCTCGTCAGGACCGCCCGCCCCAAACAGTGGGTCAAGAACGTCCTCGTCATCGCCGCCCCGGCGGCCGCCGGGCAGCTCTTCACCACGCACGCCCTCACCCGACTCGCCCTGGTCTTCGCGCTGTTCACGGCCTGCGCCGCCGCCGTCTACCTGATCAACGACGCCCGCGACGCCGACGCCGACCGCGCCCACCCCACCAAACGCCACCGCCCGGTCGCCGCCGGACAGGTCCCCGCCCTGGCCGCGTACGCCACGGGAGCCGTCCTCGCCGCCCTCGCGCTCACCGCCGCCGTCCGGCTCACCCCGCCCCTCGTCCCGGCGCTGCTCACCGCCTACCTGGGCATGCAACTGGCGTACTGCGTCAGCCTCAAGCACGTCCTCGTCGTGGACCTCGTCGTCGTCACGACCGGCTTCCTGATGCGGGCGATGGTCGGCGGGCTCGCGCTGGGCATCCCGCTGTCGCGCTGGTTCCTGATCACGACCGGCTTCGGGGCGCTGTTCATGGTGGCGGCCAAGCGCTACTCGGAAGCCGTGCAGATGGCCGGGAAGGCGGGCGCCACGCGCGCGTTGCTCACCGAGTACACCACCGGATACCTGCGCTTCGTCTGGCAGCTGGCGGCCGGGGTCGCCGTCCTCGGGTACTGCTTGTGGGCGCTGGAGGAGGGCGGGACGCACACCGGACTGCTGCCCTGGCGGCAGCTGTCCGTGGTGGCGTTCATCCTCGCGGTCCTGCGCTACGCCGTCTTCGCCGACCGCGGCACGGCCGGCGAGCCCGAGGAGGTCGTCCTCGGCGACCGCGCCCTCGCGCTGGTCGGCCTGGTCTGGCTCGCCATGTACGGGCTGGCGGTGGCCCATTGGTGAGCGGCCACGGTGCCGCGCTTTCGGGGTATTCGCACAGTGGGCTTCCGTACGTTCGGCACCTAGGTCAACGAGGGCAGATTCGGATCATGGACTGGCTGAAGAAACTCCCCGTGGTCGGGCCGGTGGTGGCCCGGCTGACGGCCACGCACGCGTGGCGGTCGTACGAGCGTCTGGACCGCGTGAAGTGGTCGCAACTGGCGGCCGCGATGACGTTCATCAGTTTCATCGCGCTGTTCCCGCTGCTGACCGTGGCCGCCGCGGTCGCCGCCGCGACCCTCAGCACCCAGCAGCAGGACAAGCTGGAGGACAAGATCGCCGACCAGGTGCCCGGTATCTCCGAGCAGCTGAACATCGACGGTCTGGTCGCGAACGCCGGCACCGTCGGGCTCATCGCCGGCGCCGTCCTGCTGTTCACCGGCATCGGCTGGGTCGGCTCCATGCGCGAGTGTCTGCGCGCGGTGTGGGAGCTGCCCGACGACGAGGAGAACCCGCTGCTGCGCAAGGCCAAGGACGCGGGCGTGCTGCTCGGCCTCGGCGGCGCCCTCCTCGTCACGATCGCCGCGTCCACCGTCGGCTCCGCCATGGTCGGCTGGATCAGCGACGAGATCGGCATCGACCGGGAGGGCTGGGGCGCGGTCCTGCTGCGGACCGCCGCGTTCCTGATCGCCGTACTCGCCGACTTCCTGCTGCTCCTGTACGCCCTCACCCTGCTGCCCGGAGTGCAGCCGAGGCGCCGCCGGCTGCTGGTGGCGGCGTTGATCGGGGCCGTCGGGTTCGAGCTGCTGAAGCTGCTGCTGAGCGGCTATATGCAGGGCGTGGCCGCGAAGAGCATGTACGGCGCGTTCGGCGTGCCCGTCGCCCTGCTGCTGTGGATCAACTTCACCTCGAAGCTGGTCCTGTTCTGCGCCTCCTGGACGGCGACGCAGAGCGCGGAGGACGAGCACGACGGCGAGTCGCGGGACGAGCCGGGGGTCAGTGGCGGCGACGTACGAGATCCGGCAGCGGCCACCGGCGGTTGACCAGGAACGCGCCGGCCGCCAGCAGCACCAGCACACCGCCGGTGATCGCGAGCGCGATACCGATCCCGCGCGAGCCCTTGTCGACCGCGGCGGCCACCGGCTTGCCCGCGGTGGACGCGGACGGGGAGGCCGAGGCGCCGCCCGCCTGCCCGTTGTCGTTCGCCCCCGGCTGGGCGCTCGGCTGCGCGCCCTTGGGCGCCACCAGCTCGCCCACCGGCTCGACCTTGCCCGCGGCCTTGAAGCCCCAGTCGAAGAGCTTGGCGGTCTCCTTGTAGACCTCGTTGTGCTCGTCCTTCTCCGGGTTCATCACGGTGACGAGGAGCACCTTGCCGCCCCGCTCGGCGACACCGGTGAAGGTGGCGCCGGCATTGGTGGTGTTGCCGTTCTTGACGCCCGCGATGCCCGGGTAGACATCGACGTCGGAGTCGCCGGACAGCAGCCGGTTGGTGTTCTGGATCTCGAAGGACCCGCGGACCTTCTTGCCCTTCTTGTTCTTCTTCGTCTCGCCGGGGAACTTCGCGGTGACGGTCGAGGAGTACTCGCGGAAGTCCTTCTTCTGAAGACCGGAACGGGCGAACAGCGTCAGGTCGTACGCGCTCGACACCTGGCCCTCGGCGTCGTAGCCGTCGGGGCTGACCACGTTCGTGTCGAGGGCCTGGAGCTCCTCGGCGTGCGCGTTCATCTCGGCGACGGTGTTCTTCACGCCGCCGTTCATCGCGGACAGCACGTGCACGGCGTCGTTGCCGGAGCGCAGGAAGACACCGAGCCACAGGTCGTGGACGGTGTACGTCTCGTCCTCCTTTATCCCCACCATGCTGGAGCCGGCGCCGACGTCCGCCAGGTCGGCGGGAACGACCTTGTGCTTCTCGGTGCTGGGGAACTTCGGCAGGACCGTGTCGGCGAACAGCATCTTCAGGGTGCTCGCCGGGGCCAGCCGCCAGTGCGCGTTGTGCGCGGCCAGCACATCGCCGGTCTCCGCGTCCGCCACGATCCACGAGCGCGCGCTGAGGTCCTTCGGCAGCACCGGCACGCCGCTCGCCAGATTCACCTGGGTCCCGGCCTGCCCGAGCCGGGCGCCGCCGACGGTCGACATGTTCGCGGGGGGAGTGGCCGAGGGGGAGGCGGAGGCCGAACTCGACGGCTTCGGGCTCGGGGCCGCGAACACGGGGGCTGCGGTCAGCGCGAAGGACGTCAGGGCGGCGGAAACGACCAGCAGGGAGCGCCTGGCGGTCTTCTGGGGTGCGGGCACGGTCGGAAACGTACATGTAGCGGGCCGGGAAGTCCCGCCGCCCACCCCACCCCGGACGCGGAACCGGACACCCGGCGGAGATACTGGGCGTATGAAGCTCAGCCGCCCCGTCTCCTGGTTCCTGCTCGCCTTCGGGGTGTGGAGCTGGATCATCTGGATCACTTTCGTCAAGAATCTCGTCAAGGACGGCAGCGGCCTCGCGTTCGACGACGCGGGCGACCCGACCGCGTACTTCTGGGTGCACCTGCTGCTCGCCGTCGTCTCCTTCGTATTGGGGACGGTCGTCGGGGGCATCGGGTTGCGCGGAGTGCGCGCACTGCGCCGGACGTCATAACCGGCGCCCCGCGTCCCCACCGACAACCAAGGGATACGACTTCGTGGTCATCGTCTTCGCGCTGCTCGCCCTGACCGTCCTCGTGACGGCCAACTGGTACGTGTGGCGGCGGCTGTTCCGCGACACCACCCGCGGGCCCGGCTGGGTGCGCCGCACGGGCGCGGTGGTGGTCGCCGGCGGCTGGGTGCTGACCGTCACGGCGCTGATCGCCGAGCGCGCGGGCGCCCCCTTCTGGCTCCAGCGGGTCCTGGCCTGGCCGGGCTTCCTGTGGATGGCGCTGTCGATCTACCTGCTGCTGGGAGTGGTGGTGGGCGAGGTCGTACGACCGCTGCTGCGCCGCGTCCTGGAGCGGCGGGACCAGCGCCGGGCGGGCGAGACGGCGACGGTACGGCAGCGGGAGCGCGTCCCGGCCGGAGCGGCGGAGCCGGTGGGCGTCGCGGAGAGCGTGCCGGAGCCGGTCCCGGCCGGAGCGGGGCAGAGCGAGCCTGAAGCGGCTCCGAAGCCCCCGGCGGACCCGAAGTCGACGGCCACCGCGGGCCCCTCCGCACAGGCCGCCGCAGAGCCCTCCGTCCCGGGCGGCCCGGGTTCCGAAGAGCCCCCGCGCGCGGATGAGCCCGCCACCCCCTCCCGCCGTCTCTTCGTCTCCCGTGTCGTGGCCGGTGCCGCGGCCGCCGCCGCGGTCGGGACCGTCGGGTACGGCACGTACGGCGTGCTGCGCGGGCCGAAGGTCAAGCGGGTGACCGTGCCGCTGGCCAAGCTGCCGCGCGCGGCGCACGGTTACCGCATCGCCGTGGTGAGCGACATCCACCTCGGCCCGGTCCTCGGCCGCGGCTTCGCGCGGACGGTCGTCGACACGATCAACTCCACCCAGCCCGACCTGATCGCCGTCGTCGGCGACCTGGTCGACGGCAGCGTGAAGGACCTCGGTCCGGCGGCCGCGCCCCTCGCGCAACTCCGGGCCAGACACGGCACGTTCTTCGTCACCGGCAACCACGAGTACTTCTCCGGCGCCGAGCAGTGGGTCGAGGAGGTACGGCGGCTCGGTATGCGCCCGCTGGAGAACGACCGGACGGAGATGCCGTACTTCGACCTGGCCGGCGTCAACGACATCGCGGGCGAGAGCGAGGGACAGGGACCCGACTTCGCCAAGGCCCTCGGCGACCGGGACACGGCACGCGCGTGCGTGCTCCTCGCCCACCAGCCGGTGCAGATCCACGACGCCGTGGACCACGGCGTGGACCTCCAGCTCTCCGGCCACACCCACGGCGGCCAGCTCTGGCCCGGCAACTTCGTCGCCCAGGCCGCGACCCCGCCCCTCGCGGGGCTGGAACGTTACGGCGACACCCAGCTCTACGTCCGCCGCGGCGCCGGCGCCGGGGGGCCGCCGACCCGGGTCGGCGCGCCGTCGGACATCACGGTGATAGAGCTGGCGTCGCGGCAGGCCTGAGGACGTTCCCGGCGACCCCTGTGGGAACTCTGTGAAACCCGGCGGCAACACCTTGCGGCAATGACTTTCTCAACTCTCAAGATCCCTCTTCCCCCGGTTGAAACGCGTGTGGTTAGGTGAGCCGCGCCGCTAGGGGAGCGGCGCATGCGCTGGGGCCGCAGGGGCCCGGGGAGGGCAACCGATGCGATCGGTTCGCATACGGATTCTCGCGACGCTGGTGGTGCTGACGGCCGTGGGAGTGGGCGGCTGGCAGCTGATGCCGTCGCAGGAGGATCCGGGCAAGACCATCAAGGTGGGCACGTCGGACGTCGTCACGTCCCTCGACCCGGCCGGCGCCTACGACGCCGGGTCGTGGGCTCTGTTCAGCAACGTCTTCCAGTCGCTGCTGACCTTCGAGGCGGGCGGCTCCCAGCCGGTGCCCGACGCGGCGGAGAGCTGCAAGTTCGAGGGCGGTGACCTGCGCACGTACCAGTGCAAGCTGCGGGACGGGCTCACCTTCCCGAGCGGGCGCCAGATGACCGCCGAGGACGTGAAGTACTCCTTCGACCGGGTCAAGAAGATCAAGTCGGACGTCGGTCCGTCCTCGCTCCTGGACACCCTGAAGTCGGTGTCCGCGAGCGGTCTGACCGTGACCTTCCATCTGTCCTCCGCGGACGCCACCTTCCCGTTCAAGGTGGCCACCGGGGCCGGCTCGATCGTCGACCGGAACAAGTACCCGGCGAACGGCCTGCGCACCGACAACGGCGTGGACGGCACCGGCCCGTACGAGCTGACGTCGTACACGAAGGACGAGAAGGCGGTCCTCGTGCCCAACGGGCACTACAAGGGCGCCATCAACGACGCGGGGCGCCCCGTCGAGCTGCGCTACTACAAGGACGCCGACGCCCTCGACAGCGCCTGGAAGAAGAAGCAGGTCGACGCCGCCACCCGGCAGCTGCCGCCGAAGACGCTCGCCGAGCTGAATCCGAGCGACCCGTCCATGCGGGTCTCCGAGGCCGACAGCTCCGAGGTCCGCAACCTCTACCTCAACACCCGCGCCTCCTCGCCGCTGCACGAGGTGAAGGTCCGTCAGGCGATGGCCTGGCTGATCGACCGCGAGCGGCTGGCGGCCACGGTGTACGAGGGGACCGTCGACCCGCTGTACTCGCTGATCCCGACCGGCATCACCGGCCACACCACGGCGTTCTTCGACACCTACCCGACGGAGAGCGCCAAGAAGGCCCGCGCCCTGCTCACCGAGGCCGGCGTGAGCCTGCCGGTCCGCTTCACCTACGGCTACGGCATCGGCCGCGCCTCCGCCGCCGGGGAGGCCAAGGAGCTCAAGCGGCAGCTGGAGGCGAGCGGTCTGTTCAAGGTGACCGTCAAGGGCTACGAGTGGACCGACTTCCAGAAGCGCTGGGTCGGCGGCAAGCTCGACGCGTACGCCGTCGGCTGGGTCGCCGACTATCCCGACCCGGACACCTACGGCGGCCCGCTCGTCGGCACCGACGCGACGATGAGCACCGGGTACAGCAGCGCTGCGGTCGATCGTCTGATTCAGGCCAGTCAGCAGTACGAGAGCCGGGGCGACGCCGCGGACGACTTCCGTGCCGTGCAGGACACCGTCGCCCGAGATGTTCCGGTCATTCCGCTGTGGCAGGCCAAGGAGTACGTGGTGACCAGCGAGGACGTCGGTGGTGGCCAGTATCTTTCGGACGGGACCGGTGTGTTCCGGCTCTGGCGGCTCAACTGGATCTGACGCGATCCGACGGCATTGACATTCGCCGGAGTGACGCGGGGTAGCAGCCCTACGCAGCACCATGTGACGGAGGTGTGCGCGGGGTGAGGAGCAAACGTGTTGAGACGCAACTCCTTCCGGTTGCCCCGGCACCCGGCTTCCGTCGGTCTCGCCCGGCGCCGCGTGCGGGACCATCTGGCCGACTGGGGGCACGGGACCGACGATCCGGCACTGGCGGACGCGGTCCTGCTGGTGTCCGAGCTGGCGACCAACGTCGTACGCCACGGGCCCTTGCTGGAGCGCGAGTTCGAGGTCGCCGTCACCGCACTCGCCGACGGCTCCTGCCTCATAGAGGTCTCCGACGAGGGCCAACTGGAGCCCCGCCTCAGGGTGGTCGGCGACTGGGAGGAGACCGGCCGCGGACTCCACCTGGTGGAGAACATCGCCGCGGCGTGGGGCGTGTGGAGCAGGGGGCGGCACGGCAAGACCGTATGGGCTCTGGTCCTCGCCCACACATGACCCCACGGGCCCCGGCATGAAGCCGCGACGTCCGCGCCGACAGGGTCCCGCGCGCGTCGGGGGCGTCTGCGCTGGCAGGGTCGGGCGGGTGTCGGGTTGGCCTGCATACGCGTCGGTGGGTCGCGTGTGCATCCGGTCGACGACGTCTGCCTGGCGGGGCCACGCGCGTCGGGTCGGCGACCTGCGTTCCGGTATGTCACGCGCGACCCCGGACTCGGTTGCGTTCGGGCCGGCATGTCACGCCGCGCCCCGGAGTCGGCTATGTCCGGGCCGGCAGGATGACCGTCACCGTCAGGCCCTCGCCGGGGGACGTCCGGACCGCGACCCGTCCGCCGTGGGCCTGGACGACGCCCTGGACGATGGCCATGCCGAGGCCGCTGCCCGCGCCCCCGCCGGCCCGGAAGAAGCGGTCGAAGACCCGGGCGGCGTCCTCCTGGCAGAGGCCGGGGCCCTCGTCGGAGACGCTCAGGCGTACGACGCCGTCCGCCCGGGTCACCCCGAGCCGCACCGGCACCTCGGCGGGCGTGTGGGTGCGCACGTTGCCCACCAGGTTGCCCAGTACCTGCCGCAGCCCGGACTCGTCGGCGCGGACCAGCAGCGCGCCCTCGGCGTCGACCTCGACCGGCCGGTCCGGCTGCTGCACCCGCAGGTCCTCGGCCGCGTCCCGCACCAGGCGGCTCAAGTCGACGTTCTTGAAGCGCAGTTCGGGCTGCTGGTCGAGGCGGGCGAGGGTGAGCAGTTCGTCGACCAGCCGCCCCATCCGGTCCGCCTCCGCCATCACCCGCTCCCAGGCCCGCTTGCGCTCGGCCTCCTCGCGCAGCATGCCCTTGTCGTACAGCTGGAGATAGCCGCGTATCGCCGACAGCGGGGTGCGCAGCTCGTGCGAGGCGTCGGCGACGAACCGGCGCAGCTGGGACGCGCTGTGCTCGCGCGTGCGGTACGCCGACTCCACCTGCTGGAGCATGGAGTTGAGGGCGACCCGCAGCTGCTCGACCTCCAGGGTGGCCTCCCGGCTGGACGGCACCCGCCGGGTCAGGTCCCCCTCGGCGATCGCCGACGAGGTCTCCACCATGTCCTCCAGCGGTCGCATCCGGCGCCGCACGCTGAACATGGTCAGACAGGCCAGCAGCGCCAGCAGCAGGCTGCCGATGGCGAGATCGAGTTTGACCGCCTTGCCGACGCCTCTGTGCACGGCCTCGGTGGAGGTGGCGAGCAGCACGTACGTGCCGTCGGCGAGATGGGCCGCGGTCGCCCGGTAGGCGTCACCGCGCACCTTGACGTCGTGCGGCTCGGTGTCGGCGGCCAGCGCGCGCGGGTCGCCCACGGCGGCCGCGAAGTCCCGCTGGACGTCGCTCGGGGTGTAGCCGGCCAGGGAGAGCGTCCCGCCGCGTTCGTCGACGAGCGTGAGGAGCTCGTCCGGGCGGGGGTCCGCCACGTTCTGCCGCATGAACTGCTCGCGCACGATCGCCAGGTCGCTGAGGCCCTCGATCATCTCCAGCGTGAGCTGCGAACCGCCGAGCGCCTTACGGGTCTGGGCGAGTTCGCCGTCGATCTGGTCGAGCAGGTAGTACCGCATGCCCATCACGCTCACCGCGGTCGCCGCGACGATGCCGAGCGCCAGCAGCACCACGTTCGCCAGCGTCAGCCGGGCGCGCAGCGAGCGCCGGGACAGGGAGCGCGGAAACCTCATGCGAGCCCGTATCCGACGCCCCGCCGGGTGGTGATGACCGGCGCTCCCAGGGTGTCCAGCTTGCGCCGCAGATAGCTGATGTAGGTCTCCACGACGGTCGACTCGGCCGGGGCGTGCTCGTACTGCCAGACATGGCGCAGGAGTTGCTCCTTGGGCACGATCCGCCCGCCGTTGCGCACCAGGAACCGCAGCAGCGCGTACTCGGTGGGGGTGAGCTCCACGGTCCGTCCCGCACGGTGCACGCTGTACGTCGTCTCGTCCAGCTCCAGGTCGCCGTAGGTGAGCGGCGGCCGCTGCGGCAGCACGTCCGCGCGCCGGGTGCGCCGCAGCACGGCGGTGATCCGGGCGACGACCTCGTCGATGTTGAACGGCTTGGTGATGTAGTCGTCGCCGAAGGCGAGCGCCCCGACGATCTCGCCGGGCGAATCGCGCGCGGTGAGGAAGACCAGCGCCAGGTCGGGCCGCTCCGCGCGGAACCGGCGTCCCAGGGCCCGGCCGTCGCCGTCGGGCAGCATGACGTCGAGCAGCGCCACGTCGGGCCGGGTGCGCTCGACGAGCGTCAGGGCCTCCCGGACGGTGCCCGCGACCATCACCTCGAACCCGTGGAAGCGCAGGGCGATGGCGAGGACGTCCGCGATGCTCTCCTCGTCCTCCACGACCAGCACGGTGCCCGGACCCTCCCGACTGTCAGTCATGTGCTCAGTATCGGCGGCCCCACTGACAGCCGGGCCGGTCCGGTGCTTTGGAGTTCCTTGAGAGTCGGTCGCCTCCGGTGTCCACGCGCGCGTGCCGGCGCCAATGCTGTTGCCCAGGACCTGGGGGACCAACCGACTGACGACTAAGGAGCGTTGATCGTGGCGGCATTGGCACGGTGGTGCTATCGGCACCGGCTGGTGGTCCTGTTGCTGTGGGTGGGGACAGTGTTCGGTGTCGGCTTCGCGGGTTCCGCCGCGGGCACGGACTACGCGAACACCTTCTCGCTCCCGAACACGGACTCCACGCGCGCGTACGACCTGATGGAAAAGGCCTTCCCGCAGAGCGCGGGCGACACCGACACGGTGGTGTGGAAGGTCGACGAGGGGTCGGTGCGGGACGAGTCCGTACGATCCCGGATCGAACCCGCGCTCAAGGAGATCGGGGCGATGAAGGGGGTCGGCGAGGTCACCAGCCCCTACACGGGGGCGGGCGGCGCCGCGCAGATCAGTGAGAACGGGCGGATCGCGTACGCCCAGGTCACCTTTGTCGAGCAGGCCAACGCCGTGCCCAAGGAACTCGTCGAGGACGTCGTGGACACCGCGCAGGCGGCCGAACGCGACGGACTCCAGGTCGAGCTGGGCGGCCAGGCCATCACCCGCACCCAGGAGCCGCCGACCGGCATCGCCGAGATGGTCGGCATCGTCGCCGCCGCGATCGTGCTGTTCCTGGCCTTCGGCTCGCTCTTCGCGATGCTGCTGCCCCTCGTGGTGGCGATCGCCGCCCTCGGCACCGGCCTGATGGCGACCTCGCTGCTCAGCCATGTCACCGACGTGCCCGAAGTCGCCCCGCTGCTCGGCTCGTTGATCGGCCTCGGCGTCGGCATCGACTACGCCCTGTTCATCGTCACCCGGCACCGGCGGGGCATCCTGCGCGGCATGAAGCCCGAGGAGTCGGCGGTCACCGCCCTCAACACCTCGGGTCGCGCGGTGCTGTTCGCGGGCGGCACGGTGTGCATCGCGCTCGCCGGCATGCTGGTGATGAACATGCGCTTCCTGGACGGCGTGGTCATCGCGACCTCGCTGACCGTGGTGCTGAGCGTGCTGGCCGCGGTCACCCTGCTGCCCGCGCTTCTCGGCCTCCTGGGCATGCGTGTCCTCAGCCGCCGCCAGCGCCGCAAGCTGGCCGCCACGGGACCGGAGCCGGAGCACACCAGCGGACTGGCGGCGCGCTGGTCGGCGTACGTCCAAAGGCGCCCGCGCGCGGTCGCCGCCGGAGCCCTCGTGGTCATGGTCGTGCTCGCGCTGCCCGTGCTGTCGATCCGGCTCGGCGCCACCGACCAGGGCAACCACCAGGAGTCGACGACCACCCGGCAGGCCTACGACCTGCTCGCCGAGGGCTTCGGCCCCGGCTTCAACGGCCCGCTCCAGGTGGTCGTCGCCGACGGGGACGCCCAGGGGCTGGTCTCCCGTATCGAGTCCACCGAGGGCGTGGCACAGGTGGCCGCCGTGCCGCCCGCGAACGGTGTCACGCTCATCCAGGTCGTCCCGACGACCTCACCGCAGTCGGAGCAGACGGACCAGCTCATCGACCGGCTGCGTGACGACGTGATCCCCGCCTCCGGCGCCGAGGCCCATGTCGGCGGTGTCACGGCCGTCTTCAAGGACTTCGCGTCGGTGACGGGCGAGCGGCTGCCCTACTTCATCGGGGCGATCATCACGCTGGGCTTCCTGCTGCTGCTCGTCGCCTTCCGCTCGCTGGTGGTCCCGCTGACCGCGGCCCTGATGAACCTGATCGCGGCGGCCGCGTCCTTCGGCGTCCTGGTCGCGATCTTCCAGTGGGGCTGGGGCACGGAACTCCTGGGCATCGGCAAGGAGGGCCCGATCACGGCGTTCCTGCCGGTCATCATGCTCTCCCTGCTCTTCGGCCTCTCGATGGACTACCAGGTCTTCCTGGTGAGCCGGATGCACGAGGAGTGGGTGCACACCAAGGACAACGCGCGCGCGGTCCGGGTGGGCCTGGCGGAGACCAGCCGGGTCATCAACTGCGCGGCCCTGATCATGATCTGTGTGTTCTCCGCGTTCGTCCTCAGCGGCGACATGGAGGGCGCGATGGCGGGCATCGGTCTCGCGGCCGCGGTCGCCCTGGACGCGTTCATCCTGCGTACGGCGCTGGTGCCGGCCGCGATGCACCTGCTCGGCAACTCCAACTGGTGGCTGCCGCAGGGGCTGGAGAAGCGGCTGCCGCATCTGGCGGTGGAGCCGAAGGAGGACCCGGTCGAGCCTGCCGACGAGGCCGCGGACGGGCCCGCCTCGGCCGTCCACGGGTTCGTCCGGGACACCGACGGCGAACCGGTCGCGGGCGCGGCGGTGACGCTGCTGACCAAGGGCGGCCGCCAGCTGGACCGGGTGGTGTCCCTGGCGGACGGTTCGTACATCGTCTCGGTCCCGGCCCCGGGCACGTATCTGCTGGCGGCCTCTGCGTCCTCGTACGCCTCGCGCGCGCGGCACGTGGACGTCGGCGACGGTCCGCTGGTGTACGACGTGGAGCTGGCCGAGGGTGAGCTGGACGCGGTGAACTGAGGAGTTCCTACGGCTTCTTGCCGGGGTCCGGCAGCATCTTCGTCATCCCCGGCAGGAAGTCCGTGAACAGCTCGTGCACCTCGCGTACGAGCGGCCGCAGCACCCGGAACCGGGCGAGCGCGACACCGCGCGCGGTGAGCCGGGCCCCGCGCTCGGCGAGCCGGTAGCTCCGCTCGCGCCCCTCGGTCCGGTCGAAGATCCAATAGAGCACGAGCCCCATCTGGGACAGCCACATCAGCTCGGGCAACACGTCCCGCAGATCCTCCGGCACCTTGGTCTTCGCACCGGCCAGCACCTCGCGGTGGACGCTGATGGCCGCCACGCGCGCGTGCTCCGCCTCGGGCGAGAAGGGGCTGAGCGGACTGTCCGGGTCGGCGGCGTTCTTGAAGAACTGCACCGCGAACTCGTGGTACGGCGTGGCGATGTCCAGCCACGCCCGCAGCACGCCCGCGAGCCGCGCCTCCAGGTCGGTCTCCTGCTCCAAAACCTCCCGGACCGCCACCTGGTGCTCGGCGGCGATCCGGTCGTAGAAGCCCTGGATCAGGTGCTCCTTGCCCTCGAAGTAGTAGTACGCGTTCCCGACGGAGACGCCGGCCTCCTTGGCGATGGCCCGCATCGTCGTCTTGTCGTAGCCGTGCTCCCGGAACAGCCGCATGGCCGTCTCCAGGATCAGGGCTCGGGTCTGCTCGGACTTGCTGGGCGTACCGCCCTCTTCGTTCTTCGCGGGCACAGAACGAGAGCCTAACGGGCCGCTCTAGGGGCGACGCCCCAGCTCCGGACGCTTGCTGTAGTCCGTGAACCCGAGGACGTTGCCCCAGGGGTCGGCGATCTCGACGGTCCAGCCGGTCGCCCCGGAGAAGGGTTCGTCGAGCAGCGCGATGCCCACGTCCCGCACCTCACGCGCCGCCACGCGCGCGTCCGGCACCTCCAGCCACACACGCGGGGAGGGCCAGGCCGGCGGACGGTACCCGAAGCCCTCCTCCTGCCTGAGCAGGATCCCCGGTGTCTCGCCCCCGACCTTCAGCAGCGCGATCCCGGCCTCGTCGAGCCGGAACGCCACCGTGAACCCGGCGCGCTCGTAGAAGCCGACGGCCTCGACGAGGTCGCCGACGGGCAGCAGGACGTTGTCGAAACCGAGCAGCTCGTACGACTGTTCATCTGACATGCCATCAGATTAGGTGCGGGAGCAGTGGTTGCCGGACGCCCTGACGACGGGGTCACTCATTGGGCCGAGAAGGGGGCCCGTCCGTCGGTACGCTGAGCCGTCGTCGGTGCCGCGAGGCTGAGGTGCCGCGAGGCTGAGGGGGCGGAATGGTTCCGGGAACAGAGACCTTCCTCGACGAGGTGCGGGCCGCCTTCGCGGACGCCGCCCGCAGACTCGGCCTGGACGGGCCCGGCGAGGGCGAGCGGGACCGGCACCTCGCCGTCGCGACCTACACGGGCTCCGGAGTGCGGTACCGGATCGTCCTCGGGCTGTGGGACGGCGACGTCGAGACCCACGCCTGCCGCGAGACCGGCCTGACCGAGTGCAAGGTCGGCATCGGGAAGCTGGCGCTCGCCGCGGGGGTGGCCGACGGCCGCGTCTCGTTCGGCGCCCGCAGCCTCCGGCAGCTGCGCAAGTCCCTGGCCGGGCAAGTCCGTTACGTCGAGCTGGTGCATCCGCTGGTCTCCGGCGAACCGGAGTCCGCCGTCGAGCTGATGCGGGCGGCGGGGGCACGGGAGTGGAGCAGGCCCGCGCTGCGGTGAGGCCGAGCCACGACCGCCGGAACCCGCCCGGCAACTGCGATGTCAGTGGTCGGCCGTACTGTCGGCGACATGGGAATCGTGACGTTCGTCGATGAGACGACAAGCGGGAGCCGTAGCGACGGCTGGGGGCTGGAGATCGCCGAGGAGCGGCTCAGTGTGCGGGAGTTGATCCGGCGCCGGGTCTTCCAGGAGGTCGCCGAGTTCAACGCCGCCACGCCCGAGGTCTTCCAGGGCCTGGTCCAGCCCGAGGACACCGAGCGCGTCCTGAACGGCTACGCCCTGCGCACGCCCCGCCGGATAGACCCCGAGAAGCAGACCGCGCTGGCACTCAGGGCGTTCGCGGGCAACGGCTTCCTGGTGCTGGTCGGCGACCGCCAGGTCACCGAGCTCGACGAGGAGATCGAGCTGGCGCTCGGCACGGAGGTCACGTTCCTGAAGCTCGTAGCGCTGGTGGGGGGATGACGATGGGCCACGTCCAGCGCTTCAAGGACCTGATCCGGCAGCGGTCCGCCGACGGCGAACTGGCGGAGCTCGCCGCCGACATGCTGAAGGCCGCGGTCATCAACGACGGCAACTGGACCGGCCTGTGGAGCGGCGTCCTGGACCGGCTGTGCGAGTTGCCGCCGCAGGATCGGTCGCTGCTGGCCGACGGTCTCGTGACGCAGTACCGCTCGAGTCAGGCCGGGCCGGTCGCCCGGAGCAACGCCGTGACCCTGCTCGGCCTCGTCTCACGCGGCCTCGACTCCGACGAACGCCTCACCGCCGAGCGGCTCGAGAAGCTCGACGAACTCTCCCGGCAGCACTCCTTCTGGTACGGATCGCGCTACGAGGGCCTGGTCGAGGCCGAGCTGGCCGCGGGCCGCCCACTTGCCCCGGCCGTCGTGGCCGTCTTCCGGCGTACGGCCGCGAGCAGCACCTACCGGGACGCGACCCTGACGAACGTGGTGAAGCGACTCACCCACCCCGCGCTCAACGTCGGCGAGGAATGGGCCGAACAGGCGCTGCGGGACGCCGGCGACGACCCCGACCGGCAGGCCCTGCTCGCCCACCTCGCCACCGCCACCAGCGCCCGCCCCACCGAGAAGTGGGACGCGCCGGCCCGCGCGCTCGTCGAGACCCTCGGCGCCGACCACTTCCGCGAGGCGGCCCTGTCCTGGCTCGCCCTCGTCGGCCGCCCCCGCACCTTCCCCCTGACCGGCTGGGACCACGGCCCGGACGTCAACGACGCCTTCGACCCCTACAACGCCGACGCCCTGCGCGGCCTCGCCTGGCTGCTCTCCCTGCTCCCGCCCCACCCCGACACCGCCCGCGCCCTCGGCGCCCTCGTCGAGACCTCGCTCCGGAAGATCCCGGGGATCGGCCCGCGCAACCCCAAGGTCGCCAACGCCGGTGTCACCGCCCTCGCCCGCATCGACAGCGAGGCGGCCCTCGCCGAACTGGCCCGGCTCGGCACCCGTGTCACCTTCAAGGGCACCCTGAAGCTGCTCGACGCCGCCCTCGACGAGCGGGCCGAGGCGAGAGGGCTGAGCCGGGAGGAGATCGAGGAACTGGCCGTCCCCGCCTACGGACTGACAGAGGTGGGCCGCGCCGAGCACCACCTCGGGGACGTCACCTCGCAACTGGAGGTCCAGGGCGCCAAGGCCACGCTGAGCTGGCGCAACGCGGCCGGCAAGGCCGTGAAGAGCGTCCCGGCGTCCGTCCGCCGCGACCACGCCGACGACCTCAAGGAACTCAAGGCGGCCGTCAAGGACATCGACAAGATGCTCTCGGCCCAGAGCGAGCGCCTGGACCGTCAGTTCCTGGCCCGCCGCACCTGGTCCTACCCCGCCTGGCGCGAGCGCTACCTCGACCACCCGCTCGTCGGCACCCTGGCCCGGCGCCTGCTGTGGACCATCGACGGCACCACGGCCGGATACGCCGACGGCGCCCTGCGCACACTCACCGACGACCCGGTGGAGACCGGCACCTCGGTCTCCCTGTGGCACCCGGTGGACCACGAACCCGCCGAGATCGTCGCCTGGCGCGACTGGCTGGAACGCCACGCGGTCACCCAGCCCTTCAAGCAGGCCCACCGTGAGGTGTACCTGCTGACGGACGCGGAGCGGGCGACGGGCACCTACTCCAACCGCTTCGCGGCCCACTTTCTCCGTCAGCACCAGTTCCACTCCCTGGCGGCGATCCGGGGCTGGCGCGACAAGCTCCGCCTGTCCGTCGACGACGAGGCCCCGCCCGCCACCCGCGACCTGCCCCAGTGGGGCCTGCGCGCCGAGTACTGGATCCACGGCGACGGCGGCGAGCACTACGAGGACATCACCGAGTCCGGCAGCTTCCTGCGGCTGCGCACCGACCAGGTCCGCTTCTACCCGATCGACGCCCCGGAGAACTCGGCGCACTGCTGCGGAGGCGAGTACCGCATGTGGCTGCGCGACGGGGCGGAGCCGGTGGAACCCCTCCCGCTGGACTCGATCCCACCCCTCGTCCTCTCCGAAGTCCTGCGCGACGTGGACCTGTTCGTCGGCGTCGCGAGCGTCGGCAACGACCCGACCTGGCAGGACGGCGGCCCCGACGGCCGCTACCAGGAGTACTGGACGTCCTACGGCTTCGGCGAACTGGCCGAGAGCGCGCAGACCCGCCGCGTCCTCCTGGAACGCCTGATCCCGAGACTGGCGATAGCCGACCGCTGCACCCTGGAGGGCCGCTTCCTCCAGGTCAAGGGCGACCGCCACACGTACAAGATCCACCTCGGCTCGGGCAACATCCTCCGCACCCCGAACGACCAGTACGTGTGCATCGTCCCGAGATCCAACGCCGCCACACCGCAGACCGGTTACCTCCCCTACGAGGGCGACCGCATGCTGGCGGTGATCCTGAGCAAGGCGATGCTGCTGGCCAAGGACAGAGAGATCACAGATCCGACGATCCTGAGCCAGCTCTGAGGCCGATGGTCATACTGATGAGGCGCAAGGGAAAATTGGGGGTGTTGAGCCTGCGGGACGTGGGCTCCGACGGGGGGAGGCGGCTTCGTGCGGCGGCTCCTCGCGGTCGGGATCGTGCCGTGCGGATTGTTCCTCACCGCCCTGTGGGGCCTTGTGCGTACGGGGAGTTTCACCGGGCGCGGTGACTGGAGCAGAGTGATCCCGGGGACCGCGGAGACCGTGGTCGGCACGCTGGTGACCCTCCTCGCGGCCGCGGGGGTGCTGGCCCTGTTGCTCCAGCCGTTTCAGGTCCGGGCGGTACGGATGCTGGAGGGGTACTGGGACAGATGGCGGCCGACGGCGGGGTTGGCCGACGTACTGATCGAGATACAGCGGCGACGCTTGGTGGCCTTGGAGGAGCGTGCCACGGGGCCCGTGCGGAACGAGGCCGACCGCCGCATGCGAGCGGACGCCGGACGTCGGCGCACCGCACGTCCGTCCGTGGACGCCCTGCTGCCGACTGCGCTGGGCAACGCGCTGCGCACCGGCGAGCTTTCCGCGGGCGAACGTTACGGCCTCTCGACCCTTGCCTCCTGGCCGCGGATCTATATGCAGGTGTCGGATCGCATGTCCGACACTCTGCGTTCGACCAGGGACGCCTTGGACACCGCCGTCAATCTGTGCTGGAGCTTTCTGGCGGTGACCGTGGTCTCCGCGTCGGCCTTGTATGACGAGCCGAATCGCTGGTGGCTGTGCGGCGGGGCCCTGTTGAGCGCCGGGGTCTCGTACAAAGGGGCCGTGACTGTCGCGCAGGCGTACTCCGGCCTGATGCACGTGGTCTACGACCTGCACCGCTTTGAACTTCTGGAGGCGCTGCGGCATCCGCTGCCGTCCGACGGCGAGTCCGAGCGCGAGGCCTTCGCCGAGGTGACCGCCCGTTTCTCCGGGCGGGTCTCAGGGCGAGTGCGATACGAGCACGGAGAGAGTTGCTCAGGTCCGGACTATGGCGACGAAGGAGCAAACCCCCAGCACATGCACGGTGACGCCGACTGAGGGATCGGGGGCCTCCTTCAGCTCTGGGCCGCTCACGACCACGCGGGTCAACACGGTTCCGGAGTGATAGATCCTCACCCGACGGTCACGCGGCACCGTGATCCGTATGTGCCCGGCGAGCGCGGTCACATGAACGGTGAGCCAGTCATTCTCCGTCGCCCGCGTCAGATCGGCCCGCAGCTCGCCCAGCACGGCTCGTACGGTGACCGTCCTGTGCGGGCCATGGGGTATGACGACCCGACCCGTCGTGAGTATCCGGCTCCAACTCGAACGCGGGCCGGCCTCCGATGTACTGATCAGGAGCATGGCCCCACCGACTGTGAGAAGCCCGGGCAGAGCGAAGTCCGCCAGGGCACCGGCACTGATGCGACGGGACACCGCAAGGCCGACGAGCGCGATGGACACGAGCAGAAACGGGCCGATGAGCGAGCCCGTCGGGAGCGCGGACCGCAACAGATTGACCACGGCCAGGCTCAGCAGCGCCCAGGGCCACCACCGGAAACCGAAGTCCATGGCCGCGCGCGCCCGTTGTACGAGATCTCCGGCGAGAAAGCAGCCGAGGACGACAGCGGCGAGCCCGACGCACGCCCGGGCGCGCGAGGTGCGGACACCCCTGTCGCTCTGCCCCATGCCGCCTCCGTATCGTGCGGGCCATGGAGGCGACCGCGGCGACATGGTAGTCCCGCAGGTCGGGGCAGTCGTCAGCCCGTCAGGAGCCGCCGGGCAGCGCATTGATCACGGCTTGCAGTCGGACGGCCTCATCATACGATTGTGCGTGAACCAGCACCGCAGGGTGGAAAGTGCTCATCGTGCACCTCTCAGTGGTGTGCTGGACCTTGACGTAGTAGCGATCTATGAAGTTCTTAAGCGTCGCCCGATCACGGAGCGCGGTTTCGAATCCTGACGGGTTGGCTCCAGACGGGCTGTCGAACAGGGCGCCGCACTCGAAGCATTTGTAAGCGGGAAGACCTACGCCGGGAAGTACCGTGTCGTACATCATCAACTCTCCAGTCTCTCCGAGGCTTTGAAGATGAGGTAGTAGATCCAGACCGCCTCACCGATGGTGGCTGCCAGCACCATGCCGCAGGCGACCCATCGCGCCACTTCTCCGCAGTCGCGCGGGGCGAGTGCACAGGCCACACCCAGTCCAAGCAGCAATAATCCGATGTTGTAGCAGTGGACGGAACGCCGTGCGATCTCCCGGTACTTGTGGTCTGCGGGGAGGTGTTCCTTCTGAACGTGACGCGCCAGCTCGGTGTTGTGTACGTCGGCTGCCCAAGCGGGCATGGTCTTCAGTTCTTGGGTCAGTTCCGCCGCGCTGAACAGGTACTGGCGTGCGTGATAGTTCATTTGAATAGCGGCGATGAGAGAAAGCGAACTACCCACAAGCAGGAGCAGGGTCAGGCCCGCAACAAGAAACTTGTCGGCGGCGCCGGCCACTACGCCGGCGAGAGACAGTGAAGCCGCGGTGAAGAGCGGTGCCGCTATGAAGAAGACGTCCTTGGTCGCAGTGTCGTATCCGCGTTTGACGGGCTTCGTCTTGCTCAGGACGATCTCACCGTCGGGTCTGTCTGTCACGCGGCCCCCCAGTCGGCAGTGCCAGGCATACGGCAGTGTGACCGCCGGAGGCGTCGTGCGGCAGGAGTGCAAACCGGCCAAAAACACCAGAGGGCCCTGTTCCCGAAGTGACGGAAACAGGGCCCTGAGGAGAGGCTGGGAAGATCAGAACCGGCGCGTGATCAGCGCCTTCTTCACCTCGGCGATCGCCTTCGTGACCTCGATGCCGCGCGGGCAGGCGTCCGTGCAGTTGAAGGTCGTGCGGCAGCGCCACACGCCGTCACGGTCGTTGAGGATCTCCAGTCGCTGCTCCCCGGCCTCGTCGCGCGAGTCGAAGATGAAGCGGTGGGCGTTGACGATGGCGGCCGGACCGAAGTACTGGCCGTCGTTCCAGAAGACCGGGCACGAGGACGTGCAGGCCGCGCAGAGGATGCACTTCGTCGTGTCGTCGAAGCGCTCGCGGTCCTCGGCCGTCTGGAGACGCTCGCGCGTCGGCTCGTTCGTGTCCTTCGTGATGAGGAAGGGCATGACGTCCCGGTACGCCTGGAAGAACGGCTCCATGTCGACGACCAGGTCCTTCAGGACCGTCAGGCCCTTGATGGGCTCGACCGTGATCGGCTTCTCGGGGTTGATGTCCTTGATGAGGGTCTTGCAGGCAAGGCGGTTCTTGCCGTTGATCCTCATCGCGTCCGAGCCGCAGATGCCGTGGGCGCAGGAGCGGCGGAACGTCAGCGTGCCGTCGACGTCCCACTTGATCTTGTGGAGGCCGTCGAGGACGCGCTCCTTGGGGTCGATCTCCAGCTGGAAGTCTTCCCAGGTGGCCTCCGCCGAGACCTCCGGGTTGAAGCGGCGGACCCGGAAGGTGACCGTGATGTAGGGAGAGGCCGCAGACTCCGCCTCGACCTTGTCCAGAACAGGGGTAGCCATCAGTACTTACGCTCCATCGGCTGGTAGCGGGTCTGGACGACCGGCTTGTAGTCGAGCCGGATCGACTCGGCGCCGTCGTCGCCCACCTCGCGGTACGCCATGGTGTGGCGCATGAAGTTGACGTCGTCGCGGTTGGGGTAGTCCTCGCGGTAGTGGCCGCCGCGGGACTCCTTGCGGGCCAGCGCCGAGACCGCCATGACCTCGGCGAGGTCGAGCAGGTTGCCGAGCTCGATGGCCTCCAGGAGGTCCGTGTTGAAGCGACGGCCCTTGTCCTGGATCGACACGTTCTTGTAGCGCTCGCGCAGCTCCGCGATCTTCTCGACCGCCGTCTTGATCGTCTGCTCGGTGCGGAACACCATGACGTTGGCGTCCATGGTCTCCTGCAGCTCCTTGCGGAGTGTCGCCACCCGCTCGGTGCCGGTGGAGGAGCGCAGCCGCTCGACCTGCTCGACCACGAACTCCGCCGGGGCCTCCGGCAGCTCGACGAAGTCGGCCTTCTGGCTGTACTCCGCCGCCGCGATACCGGCCCGACGGCCGAACACGTTGATGTCCAGGAGGGAGTTCGTGCCCAGACGGTTCGCGCCGTGGACGGAGACACACGCGACCTCGCCGGCCGCGTACAGGCCCGGGACGACCGTCGTGTTGTCGCTCAGGACCTCACCCTCGACGTTCGTCGGGATGCCGCCCATCGCGTAGTGCGCGGTGGGCTGGATCGGGATCGGGTCCGTGTACGGCTCGATACCGAGGTAGGTCCGCGCGAACTCGGTGATGTCCGGGAGCTTCGCGTCCAGCTGCTCCGGCGGGAGGTGGGTGAGGTCGAGGTAGACGTGGTCGCCCTCGGGACCGCAACCGCGGCCCTCACGGATCTCCGTGTAGATGGAGCGGGACACGACGTCACGGGACGCAAGGTCCTTCATGACCGGCGCGTACTTCTCCATGAAGCGCTCGCCGTCCTTGTTGCGGAGGATGCCGCCCTCACCGCGGGCGCCCTCCGTCAGCAGGATGCCCATGCGCCAGATGCCGGTCGGGTGGAACTGGAAGAACTCCATGTCCTCCAGCGGCAGGCCCCGGCGGTAGCAGGCGGCCTGGCCGTCACCGGTCAGGGTGTGCGCGTTGGAGGTCACCTTGAAGAACTTGCCGGTGCCGCCGGAGGCGTAGATCACGGCCTTCGCCTGGAAGACGTGGATCTCACCGGTGGCGAGCTCGTACGCCACGACACCGGCCGACTTCTTGACGCCGTCGACCTCGGTGATCAGCTGGTCCAGGACGTAGAACTCGTTGAAGAACTCCACGCCCTCCTTGACGCAGTTCTGGTACAGCGTCTGGAGGATCATGTGGCCGGTGCGGTCCGCGGCGTAGCAGGACCGGCGGACCGGGGCCTCGCCGTGGTTGCGGGAGTGACCGCCGAAGCGGCGCTGGTCGATCGTCCCGTCGGGCGTCCGGTTGAACGGCAGGCCCATCTTCTCCAGGTCGAGGACGGCGTCGATGGCCTCCTTCGCCAGGATCTCGGCGGCGTCCTGGTCGACCAGGTAGTCACCGCCCTTGACCGTGTCGAAGGTGTGCCACTCCCAGTTGTCCTCCTCCACGTTGGCGAGCGCGGCGGCCATGCCGCCCTGCGCGGCGCCCGTGTGGGAGCGAGTGGGGTAGAGCTTCGTGAGCACGGCGGTACGGCTGCGCTTCGTCGACTCGATCGCGGCGCGCATGCCGGCGCCGCCCGCGCCGACGATGACGGTGTCGTACTTGTGGATCTTCATCAGGAATTCCTCAGCCCCGTGCCTAGCGGATGTTCGGGTCGAAGGTGAAGATCACCAGCGTGCCCAGCAGGATGGTGAACACCGTGGCGGTGTAGAGCAGGCCCTTCAGCCAGAGCCGGGTGTTCGCGCGCTCCGCGTAGTCGTTGATGACCGTGCGCAGGCCGTTGGCGCCGTGCAGCATCGCCAGCCACAGCATCAGCAGGTCCCAGACCTGCCAGAACGGGCTCGCCCAGCGGCCCGCCACGAAGGCGAAACCGATCTTCGACACACCGCCGTCGAGCACCAGCTGGATCAGCAGGTGGCCGAGGACCAGGACGACCAGCACGATGCCGGACAGGCGCATGAACAGCCAGGCGGCCATCTCGAAGTTGCCGCGGGTGGACCGCGGGGTCTTCTTGGTGCGCTTGCGCGGGGCCTCGATGAGGGGGGCCGGGTTGTCGACGTCGTAGAGGGACGCGCCCTCGACGGGGCCGATACCCGAGACGTCAGCGGTCTTCTCAGTGGTTGACATGTGCGTCAGCTCCCGAACAGTTCACGAGCGGCGTGACCGAGGACGGGGTAGATCGCCCCGATCATCAGCACGACCCACAGGCCGACGACCGTCCAGAGCATCTGCTTCTGGTACCGCGGGCCCTTCGACCAGAAGTCGACGGCGATGACGCGCAGGCCGTTGAGCGCGTGGAAGAGGACGGCGGCGACGAGGCCGTACTCCAGACACGCGACGAGCGGGGTCTTGTAGGAGGCTACGACCCTGTCGTAGTCCTCGGGGGAGACACGGACGAGAGCGGTGTCCAGCACGTGAACGAACAGGAAGAAGAAGATGAGGACGCCGGTGACTCGATGAGCCACCCAGGACCACATTCCTTCCCGGCCGCGGTACAGCGTTCCAGCCGGCACGGAAGTCCCTCCGGGAGCGGGGATTGGGGCCGCCGGCTTGTGCTGTCGGTCTGGCCCGGCCGGGTACGGTCCTCCGGCCCCCAGCATCGTAGCGACGTGTTGTCGGGATGCTTACAGCGGCCCAACCGATGTGATCAAAGTTGCACGGACGGACTACTGGGGCGCCAGGTCGCGTCGCCTCAGGGCATCCACCAGACGTCCCTTCGCCAGACGCCGCAATTCGTCGGCCGCCAGCACCCGCTCCTCCTCCGGATCGTTTGTCAATCGTGACCGGATTCCCGCCAGTACGTGGTCCAGTGCCTCGTGGGGCGGCAGTCCGTCGAGGCAGATGACGAAAGCGTGCCCGAACTTGGCCTCGTATGCGGCGTGTGCGGCGTCCAGTGCCATATGGGCCGCCTCGTACGTTCCGTCCGGAAGGCTCGGCAGGGTCTCGCCCGCCAGCGCCTCGGACAGATCCGCCGGCGTCAGGTCGTACGCCGCCTCGTCGGACGCGGCCAGCAGAGAGTCCAGGTCGGGGTACGGGCGGTGCTCCGCCACCCGGCGGGACCAGCGGAGGCTGCGGAGACAGGTGAGGAGCAGGTGGTGGGCCTCTTCCGGGGACGCGGTGTTGAACGCGTCCAGCAGGTTGGGCGACGGTGGGGTGCGAGTCTGCTCGGGCAGCGCCGGTATGGCGACTCGGCCGGGAAGGTGTGTGGGCGTCACGTGTGTTTCGGCAGGGGAAGCTGTGTGAGGTGTTGCGTCACGTTATCGATAGTGGGTGAGACGTGTCCGACGGATGCCCGAATTTCACTCGAACGGCAGAGTTTCGGAACGCCTGGTGGACCCGTTCGGCCACTCTTCATGCCTAGGTTGGCGGGGTGAGCCAGCACAGGCGCCGGCGGTCGGCGCAGAACGTACGTCAGCTTCGGACGCGGGTGGTCGTCGTCGCGGCGGTGGCCGCGACCGTCGGCGCCGGGGTGGGACTCGGGCTGTGGGCCTCGGGGGACGGGAACGACAGCGGGCCGACGGGATCGGCCCAGCGGCCCTCCGGCACCGCGGCGGAGTCCTCGACCGGCACGGCGCCGCGCACCCCGAGTCCGAGTCCGTCGCCCACCCGCTCCTACCCCCTGTCGCGGGCCCCGAGCACGATCCCCGCCGTCCGGTCGCACAAGCCGGAGCGCGGGCCGGGCTGGCGGCCGCGGAGCGGACAGCGGGTCGTGGTGAACGACGCGGAACTGGCCGAGGAGGGGCGGCTGGTCGCGGGCGAGCTGGGACTGACGTACGCCGGTGAGAAGAAGGACGTCAAGGACGGCGACCTGCGGCTGGCGCTCGACGACGGTGCGGGGGACGGCCCGGAGTCGTACACCATGACCGTGCGCGCCGGCCGGGTGGACATCACCGGGCCCGCCGACTCGGGGGTCTTCTACGGGACCCGCACCCTCAAGCAGGAGGTGCACGGCGGGGGTACGGCGCCGGAGGGCGTCGTGCGGGACGAGCCGGCCAAGGCGGTGCGCGGGTTCTTCCTGGACATCGCGCGCAAGCCCTTCACCGCGGGCTGGATCGAGGACCGGGTGCGCGAACTCGGCGACCTGAAGTTCAACCAGCTCCAACTGCACTTCTCCGACGACCAGGGATTTCGGATCGAGTCCGACTCGCATCCCGAGATCGTGTCCGCGCAGCACCTCACCAAGGCCCAGGTGAGGACGATCCTCAAGCTCGCCGCCGAGCGGCACATCACCGTCGTACCCGAGATCGACTCTCCCGGGCATCTGGGTGCCGTGCTCGCCGCGCACCCCGAACTGCAGTTGCGCACCGCCTCCGGTGTCGCCACCACCGGGGCGATCGACATCTCCGAGGCCGGGTCCGCCCGGATCATCGACGACCTGCTGAACGAGTACGCCGGCCTCTTCCCCCGCGGCCCCTGGCACCTCGGCGGCGACGAGTACCGGGCCCTGACGGTGCGCGACCCGGCGGCCTCGTACCCCCAGCTGGCGGCCGCCGCGCGGGAGAAGCTGGGGTCCGGCGCGACCGTCGCCGACCTCACCACCGACTGGCTCAACGACCGCGCCGCCACCGTCCGCGCCCACGGCAGGACCCCGCTCGCCTGGAACGACGGCTTCTTCCGGGGCACGTCCGTACAGCCCGACAAGGACATCCGGGTCGCCTACTGGACCGGCAAGGAGATCGGGGCGCGGCAGCCCGTGGAGTATCTGAGCGCGGGGCGCCAACTGGTCAACTACAACGACCTGTTCCTCTACTACGTCCTCGGCGAGCCCAACCAGTTCTTCTATCCGACGGGACAGCGGATCTACGAGCAGTGGACCCCGCGTGTGGTGCGGGGCACACAGGCGGTCGCCGCGAAGTACGACGACCAGATCCCGGGCGGCTACTTCGCGGTCTGGGGCGACTTCCCGAACGCGCAGACCCAGGACCGGATCGCGGCCGGCATCCGGATGCCGCTGCGGGCCCTGGTCCAGAAGCTGTGGGACGCGGACCGGCCCCCGCTGTCCTGGACCGAGTTCAAGGCGCTGGCGGACCGGCTGGGCTGAGAAATCGGAGTGGACGTACGGCGCTGGTGAACCGTATGTTCCGGTTGCCGCGCGTGAGGTTCTGGGGAGGACCGGGCGCGGCGTTCCGTTGTTCGGTAATTCGGGGGGCGACTCACCATGATCGAAAATCCGCATGCCCGCATCGATGCCGCGCCGGCCGCCTGGCTGCGGTCGCCGGTCGGGCTCGGGTGGGCCGCGGTCGCCGGGCTCGGCGTCGTCATCGCCACCGATGTGTTCGCGGTCTGGGCCGACATCGTCATGCGCGACGTGACGGGCGACCTCGCCGCCGGCGCGTTGTTCGACGGGCGCGCCGAGCGCGCGGACCGGCTCTACTCCCTCGCCGGTACCGTCCAGACGGTCGCGCTGCTCACGACCGCCGTGGTGTTCCTGTGCTGGTTCCACCGGGTGCGGGTCAACGCCGAGGTGTTCAGCCCCTACGGGCACACCAAGAAGCGGGGCTGGGCGATCGGCGGCTGGTTCGTGCCGATCGTCAACCTCTGGTACCCGCGCCGGATCACGCTGGACATCTGGGAGGCCAGCAGCCCCTGGGGGGCGCCCCGGCCGCACGGCCTGGTCAGCACCTGGTGGACGTTCTGGATCATCTCGCTGCTCTCCGGCCGGTCCGCGGCCACCGCGTACCGCCGGGCCGAGAGTGCCGAGGAGATCCAGGACGCGGTGGGGCAGATGCTGTTCTCGGACGCCGTCGACATCGTGGCCGCCGCTCTCGCCATCGCCGTCGTGCTGCGGCTGACACGGATGCAGCACGAGAAGGCGCTCCGGGGCCCCGCCCCGCTGCCCGCCTGAGGCACCGGATACCCCGGATTGCCCGATACGGCTGCGAACTGCCGTACGACTGTGGTGTATTCGGGCCCGAGCCGCAGCCGAGATGCCGGGGGGAACCGGAAATGGGCTATTGGGGGTACTTCGTCGTGGGCCGCAGTGCGCGGCCGCTCGGGGAGCTGGACGCGCTCGCGGGGGCCGAGGGGCTGAGCCTGCGTACCGAGGCGGCCGGGGGATGGCAGGTGTGGGAGTACCCGAGCGGGGAGGGCGACGTCGGGTCCATGAACTCCCTGGCCCGGGAGACCGGGGCGCCCGCGCTGTTCGGGTACGTCATGGACAGCGACTGTGTGGTCGTCGAGGCGGCCGGGCCGGAGAGCGGGGCGTGGACGACGTGTCTGGCGCGGGCCGCGATGGCCGCGTACGTCGGCGCCGACAAGGAGGGCCTCACGCTGGAGGACTACTTCCTGGAGCCGCGGGACGCCGCCGAACGGGCCGCCGCCTGGGCCGAGGAGGCGGGACACGTGGTGACGGCCGACGGCTTGCTGGAGGTACTGACCGCGGAACCCGACCCGTTGGCCGAAAACCTGTTCTTCAGACTGCTCGACCGGCTCGCCGTGGTGCCCCTGTGACACTCCGGCGCCGTCGCACGCAGTAAGGGGAAGTGCGGGCTCCGTTAGGGAAGACCGCAGGCGAAGGGGTGCCGTCCGGATCAGGTCGGAGATGAGGAGCGGTAGGTCCTGGCCTACCCGAGCGGGGCCTGGTGCGTGCAGCTGCAAGGCGGAGGAGGGCGTCGACGCGGAGCGTCGGCAACCGACGACAACGCCGCAGATGTGCGCACCAGGCCCCGCGACACCGACATGATCCGGGCGGGATCCCTGAGGGAGGCGTGGATGAGTCTGGTGGAGCTGATCGCTCAGGCCGACGAGCGCGGACTGGCCGCCAGCGGGTTGGCTTGTTTGGACCGGTGCGTGCCGCTGCTGGGCGGTGACGACGAGCTGCTGCGGCCGCTGTGGGCGAGCCTCGCCGACACCGGCGACTGGGGCGCGGGCCTGGCGATCGCGCGCGGCAAGCTCGGCGGTGAGGGCCCCGACGAGGACGAGGCCACCGTCCTGACCCGCCGGATGCTCGAGGCCGCCCCCGCCGCGCCGGACGCCGCCGAGGTACGGATGTGGGCCGACGCCTGTTCCGTCGCCTCGCTCCAGATCCACCGGATCCTCGACCCCGCCGAGGACGAGGACTCCCTCGACGCCCGCCGCGAGGGCCGCACGGACGGCATGCCGCCCCTCGCCGCCGCCGAACTGCGCCGTCAGATCACGGTCCTGGAGGTCCTCGCCGGCCACGGCCCCGCCGGACTGCGCCGGGCCCTGGAGGTGTCCGTGGAGGGCCGGCGCGTGCTGCGTGCGGTGGTGTCGCGGCGGGCCCGGGGACGGAGCTGAAGCCGCCGGGCCGAGTGCGCGCCGGGTCTCAGATCACCAGCCACTTGACCACCGCGTCCCCGTACCGGGCCGTCTGGCCGTAGAACGCGGTGAGGTCGCGGTGTGCCGCCGCGAAGGCGCCGTGGAGTTCCGGCTCCGCGTGTCTGCCGCCGTACGGCTTGAGGAGGTCGTCGCGGGCGTTGTGCCACAGGTCCTCGAAGTCGGACGTGGCGAGATAGTCGGCGACCCGGTGCGCCTGAGCCGCGGTCAGGAGCAGGAACGGCGGCAGCTTCGGGTCCCGATGGGGCATCTGCCGGCCCCCGAGGACCACCTGGGTGTGCGGGCCCTCGCCGGTCAGGGCGTCGGCGTACAGGTGCTCGTGGTCCAGGTAGCCGCCGTTCAGAACCTCCTCCCGATGACGGCCGATCCGCTCCCGTACGGCGTCCCAGTCGTCCTCGAAGAGCTTCTCCAGCCAGGCCGGGCTGTTGCGCAGAGCGGCGGGCGGAATGGCGCGGAAGTGGAAGTACATGCTCATCAGTGACAGGAGCGCACGGGGGCCGCGAACCGTCACTCCCGGGCAAAACGCGCACTTGAGAGGGTCCTGTGACCCTCGTGGGGCGGAGCTGGGTCAGTTCTGCGCCGGTCTCGGGGGAAGTGCCGAAAGCGGGTGACGATCGGCCCTCCCCAAGCGCTCTTGGGGACGTGACGACTCAGTACGGAACGAGGCCCACGGCGGCGACGAAGCCGGTGCGATGGGCGGCGGACGCGGTGGCGACCATGCGCGAGGGCGCCCGGGTACGGCTCGACTACTCGGCGCAGAGCCTGTGGCGCGTCGACCGGATGATCGACGACCTGCGGCGCGAGGACACCCCGTACGACGCCGTCGAGGCGGTGCTGCGCGGCTTCGGGGCGTACGCCGGTGAGGTGATCGTCCGTCAGGCAGGCGCCGAGTGGTGGGCGAGCGGGGGCGACCACTGGATCCGTACGCCCGACGGGCGGCTGTGGGATCCGATCGACGAGGCGCGGCGGGGCTTCGCCGGGCACGGGTCGCTGCGGCTGCTGTGCCGGGACGCGACGGGAGGCGGGGCGCGGAGCTGAGACGGCCGGGGCCCCGTGCAGTGGGCGGGGCCCCGGCCGTCGCTGTCCGGGCTCGCGTTACGGCGTGAGCGTCTGCCCCAGCCGGGCGTCCGTCGGCGTCGCCAGCGTGGTCTTGCTGTAGATCACCGCGTCCGCGTACCCGAGGCCGGTGCTGTTGCTCGGCAGGTGCAGGAGGATGCCGTCGCCGCCGTCCTCGTTGTCGGCGCCGAAGGTGAGGTCGGCGCGGCCGTAGCCGGACAGGTCGGCCAGGGCGACCGAGGAGCCGAAGCGGTCGTCGGTCTCGGTGGAGCCCGGGACGCCCGAGGTGTCCTGCGAGACGGCGACCGAGCCGGCGCCGGTCAGGCCCGTGGAGGTGCCCTTGACCAGGATGGCGTTGCCCGCGTTGGTGCGGTTGACCCCGTCGCGGACCAGGTCCTCGCCGGGGGCGCCCGCGAGGACGTCCGCGTAGCCGTCGGCGTTGTGGTCGCCGACCGAGACCGAGCTGCCGAACGCGTCGCCGGACTCGTTGCCGCCGGGGACGGACGCCGTGTCCTGGTGGATGGTCGTCATGCCGGTCGTCGTGAAGCCCGTCGAGGTGCCCGGCACCATGGTGATCTGGCCGCCGGACTTGCCGCCCGACTCGGAGGCGATCGGCTGGCCGATGACGATGTCGTCGTAGCCGTTGCCGTTGACGTCACCGGCGGCGATGGACCGGCCGCCCCTGACGGAGATCACGCCGGCCTTGGTGAGGCCGGTCGAGGAGCCCGCGAAGCGGACCACGCGGCCGATGCCGCCGGTGTCGCGGTAGTTGAGGGCGACGTCCGCGTAGCCGTCCCGGTTGAAGTCGCCGGTCGCGGCGTCCAGGTAGGCGACCGCGCCGGTGGCGGAGGTCAGGGTGCCGTACTGGTACTTGCCGGTGCCCAGTCGCACGTTCCAGTTGCCGCCCTTGCCGGCGCCCGCCGAGAAGACGTCGGCCTTGCCGTCACCGTTGAAGTCGCCGACGGTGACCGTCGAACCGAGCTTGGCGCCCGCCGCCGTCACCCCCGAAGTGGTGTACGAGAAGCCGGTGTCGAGGGCCGGCCCGTACATCACCGTGACGTTGCCCCGGTCGGCGTTGCCGCTGGTGTCGTCCTCGCCCGGGGAGCCGATCGCGAGGTCGGCGAAGCCGTCGCCGTTCACGTCGCCCCAGGCGGTGGCGGCGCCGAAGGAGTCACCGGACTCGGAGGAACCGGGAACTCCGGCGCTGTTCTGGGTGAGTGTCACCTTGGCCGCGGTGTCGGGCCCGTCGACGCTGCCCGGCACGACCTTCACCGCGTTGGCCTTCGGCACGCCCGCGACCAGGTCGGTCACGCCGTCCCGGTTGTAGTCGCTGGTGGCGAGGGCGTGCGAGACGCCCGGTGTCTTGGCGAGCGAGGCGATCTGCGGCAGCTTGGCGTAGAGGTTGGCGCCGGGGCAGGCGGTGGCGTTGGTGTCGCGGTGCCCGAAGACGCGCGGGAGCGTGATCGAGGCGCCCTTGGCGACCTTGTTGCCGTCGACGCCCGCGTCGCTGCCGGAGACCAGGGTGACCTTGCCGGTCGGGTCGATGCCGTACATGCCGAACTTCCAGGCGACGATCCGCGCGATCGAGTCCAGCGCGGCCTTGCTCGGCTTGGCCGACTCGTAGTTGCCGATGTACGAGATGCCGACCGTGTTGGTGTTGAACCCGATGTCGTGCGCGCCGATCACCGGCAGGTCCATGCCGCCGCTGCGGCCCTCGAAGATCTGGCCGCACTTGTCGACGACGAAGTTGTAGCCGATGTCGTAGTAGCCGCGCGCGAAGTGCTCCTGCTGGATGGAGCGCATCCGGGCCCGGGACTCCGCGCAGGACAGGGTGTTGTCGCTGTCCATGCCGGTGTGGTGGATGACGGCGGCCTTGATCTCGGCGCCGTAGCCGGGGGTGCCGTCGTAGTCCGTGGACGCGCCCCACTCCGCCTGCGTGATGATCGGCGGCTTGACGACCGTGGAGGGACGCGGTGCCGGGACGGTGGAGGTGGGGGAGGGGGAGGCGGACGGCGACTGCGTGGGTGAGGCCGATGCCGTGGGCGATGCCGACTCGGTGGGCGATGCGGAGGCCGTCGGTGACACCGACTCCGTGGGTGACGCCGGCGCCGAAGGCGTCCCCGTCTCCGCCACGAACGCGGCCGGCTCCGGTCCGCCCCCGCTGCCGTCGCCGCCCTCCGGACCCGTCCCCGGGTCCAGCAGCTTGACGTCCATCCCGGCCGGCTGTCCGCCCGCCGCGGTGCCGTCCGCGTTGACGACCCGCACCTCGACGCCGTCGGCCGCGCCGGTCCACAGCGACTCCGTACCGCCCCGCAGCGCGGCCCGCTCGCCCTCGGCCCCGTCGGCCTGGCTCGGGTCGTCCTGGAGCTTCTGCCAGCCGGACCACTTGCCGCTCTCGGCGTCCCGGGTACGCACCTCGGCCGTGCCCGGGGACTTCGCCTCGGGGTTGTCCCAGGTGACGAGGACCGCGCTGAACGGGTCGGTGTCCCGTCGGCCGAGGCCCTTGCGGCCCGAGCCCTCGCTCTGGAGCTTCAGCGTGTGGATGGCCGCCTCGCGGCTGCCCGCCCTGCCGTCGGACTGCGTGCTCGGATCGGCCATGGCGTACGTGACGATGCCCGCACCGCTCAGCACGACGGCACCGGCGGTCAGCCAGGCCCGTCTCCTGAGACTCAGCGGTCTGTACGCACGGCTGTTGCGAGGACTCAACTACCCCACCCCTGGAAAAGGAACTCGGTCGCATCAGCTGCCACTCGGGCAGCACTTACTGACAGCGCGCAGCTCTGGCCAAACATCACGCGCTGAGTGACCGCGACGTACGAGAAAAGAAAAGGTTGCCCGGCGTCTGTGAGGTGTCTGTGTGGGAATGGCCACGCTCGTGGCGCGTGATGTTCCCGGGGCGGCATCCGCTGGGACAGCGGGGAGAGCAAGCCGGACGAAGGGGTGGGGGCCATGGGGAAGCAGGCCGGGCGCGTGCCGTGCGCGAGCGGGATGCGGGCGGAGGCGGCGGAGTTCGTCGCCGGGATCACCGCACGGGGCAGGCTGCCCCTGGACTACTCCGTGGCCAGCCTGCGGGTCGTCGACTTCCTGGTCGACGGCCTGCGCAAGGGCGGCACCGACCTGGACCGGGTACGCGGACCGCTGCGCGCGCTGGGTGCCTACGTCGGCGAGGTGCTGGTGCGCCGGGCGGGCGCGGTGTGGGTCGACCTGGACGAGACGCAGCGCGCGTACTTCGGCCAGCCGGTCGGCGTCCGGATGCCCGACGGCCGGGTCTGGAACCCGCTCGGCAAGGTCCTCAACCGCTTCGAGGCGGGCGGCCCCGAGGAGTCCCTCCAGACCTTCTACCTCACCCTGCACGGCCGGGCCCGGCGCAGGAGCGCGGTCTGACCAGGCCGTGGGCGTGGTGGTCCGGGGAAGCCCGCCACGCCCACGGCCGTCCCACGCGGCTCGCCGGACGCAGTGACACATCCGGGGCGTCCGGCGCTGTTGACCGTGGGGGAGAACCCGCAAGGGCGGTCGCGCCGAACGGCATCGAACCGCCACGAAACGGTACGGACGAGGACAGTTCTTGGGTCGAGGAGGGGAACCCCGCCGCGTGCAGGCGTACGACGGGGAGCTTGGCGCGGCCGTCGCGCGGGCCCAGGAAGGCGACGAGGTCGCGTTCGCGGTCGCGTACCGGATCGTGCAGCCCGGTCTGCTCGGCTACCTTCGCGGCATCGTCGGCGACGACGCCGAGGACGTGGCCTCCGACGCCTGGCTGGAGATCTCCCGCGACCTCGGCCGGTTCAAGGGCGACGGCGCCGGCTTCCGCGGCTGGAGCGCGACCATCGCCCGGCACCGGGCACTGGACCACCTGCGCCGGCAGAAGGTGCGGCCGCGGTCGGCGGCGCTCGAACAGGACATGTTCGACCTGCCGGGCCCGCAGAGCACCCACGACCAGGCGCTGGAGTCCATCTCCACCGAGTACGCGCTCGAGCTGGTCCGGGGGCTGCCCCGGGACCAGGCGGAGGCCGTGCTGCTGCGGGTGGTCGTCGGCCTCGACGGCCCCGGCGCCGCCCGCGTCCTCGGCAAGCGGCCCGGCGCGGTGCGCACCGCCGCGTACCGGGGCCTGAAGCGTCTCGCGCAGCAGCTCGGCGTCGAGAGAGTGACGGATGACGATCCCCGCACGCTGGGGGAGTCGAAGTGAACGAGGACGGCGGCGACAGGCCGGACAAGGACAGGGACAGGGACGGAACGGGCATGGGTGAAGGGCGGAGCGGCGGCGGGATCCCCGGCCGTCGGCATGTGCACCCCGGCGGCACCGCGCCCGGTTCCCCGGACCCGGACGGGCTGGAGGCGCTGCTCGCCGCCGCCGTCCGCGAGGATGTCGCCCTGCGCGAGGACCGGGCCGGCGGCGAGCGTGAGCGGCAGGCCGTCGCCGCCTTCCGGGCCGCTCGCGACGCCGGGGCGCACCGGGCCCGCACCCGCCGCCGGGACGACTGGCGGCCCCGGGAGCAGCGCCGGCTGTCCCGCTCGCTGAAGACCACGCTCTCCGTGCTCGTGGCGAGCCTCACCGTCGGCGGGGTCGCGTTCGCCGCGATCGGCACGGGCGGACCGTCCTCCGAGGCCGAGCGGAAGGACCCGCCCCGGGCGCAGACGTCCGCCCCGGTACGGCAGCCGAGCACCACCCCCGCCACACAGAGCCCCTCCGCCCGGCCCGACCGCCCGGTCACCGCCCAGGACACCGAGGCCCACTGCCGCGCCTACGAGAAGGTGCGGGGCCGCGGCAACGCGCTGAACTCCACGGCCTGGCAGCGGCTCGTGGACGCGGCGGGCGGCGAGGGGAACGTCGCGCGGTACTGCGCCGACCGGCTGGCACAGGACGAGAAGGCGGACCAGCCCGGCAAGAGCGAGAAGAACGACGACAAAGCGGCCGGCAAGAAGAAGCCGTAGCCCGGCGGGCCCCGCTGCCAAGGCAACGGCCGGGGCCGCCACCCCCCACAGGAGAGGCCCCGGCCGTCGCGCGGCACGGGCCGCGCGGCGACCCGTACTTCCTACAGCGTCATGCATGCGTTTTCTGTCACACCCGGGGCGTACCCGCCTTGTCCCGAGGTAGTTGCATCTTGTACGGACATGGACGAGCAGCGGTTTCAGGTCGTAACGTGCCTTTCGCGCCGAGCGCGGAGGCGAGGGATCACCGCAATCGCAGGCGGCGTCGAGGCCGCGACCATCGACTGAGGAACCATGCGTGCTGGGGGATGACGCGGAGCTGACCGCCGCGGTGCTTGCGGCACAGGACGGGGACGAGACCGCGTTCCGGACTGTGTACCGCGCCGTGCACCCACGGCTGCTCGGCTACGTCCGGACGCTGGTCGGCGACCCGGACGCCGAGGACGTCGCCTCCGAGGCATGGCTCCAGATCGCCCGGGACCTGTCGAGGTTCAGCGGGGACGCGGACCGGTTCCGCGGCTGGGCCGCCCGTATCGCCCGCAACCGCGCGCTGGACCACATACGCATGCGCGGCCGCCGCCCCGCCATCGGCGGCGACGAGACCGAGCTGACCGGGAAGGCCGCCGAGTCCGACACCGCGGGCGAGGCCATCGAGGCCCTGGTCACCGACAGCACCCTCTCCCTCATCGCCCGTCTCCCGCAGGACCAGGCCGAAGCGGTCGTCCTGCGGGTGGTGGTGGGCCTGGACGCCAAGGCCGCCGCCGAGACACTGGGCAAACGGCCGGGAGCCGTACGGACCGCCGCGCACCGCGGTCTGAGGAAGCTCGCCGAACTGCTCGGTGCCGATCCGGAATCGGCCGGCGCGCTCGACGCCCTGCCACCCCAGCGAGAACCGCACGCTCGTGCGGTGACGTCCGCGAGTGTGACGCATACGCGTCCGCGGACGCAGAAGGACATGTGATGGCCGACAAGCAGTACGGATGGCTCGACGCCGAAACAGCGGAGCGTCTGCTGCGCGGCGAGTCACTGGACAACGCTGTCGACGCCGCCGCCCAGGACGAGGCCGAGCGGCTCGCCAAGACCCTCGGCGCGCTCTCCGTGGAATCCCCGTCGAACGGCGCCGAACTCCCCGGCGAGGCCGCCGCGCTGGCCGCCTTCCGTGAGGCGCGGGCGGAGCGGACGACGTCCGCCGCCCCCGGCCGGTCCTCGGTGAGCGACGCCGGTCTGATCCGTATCGGCGCCCCCGCGCACCGCGCCCCGCGTCCCCGCCGGCGCCGTCCCGCGCGGTTCGGGCTGGCCGCCGCGCTCGCCTTCGGCATGGTCGGCGGAGTGACCGTGGCGGCCGCGACCGGAATGCTGCCGACGCCCTTCGGCGACGACGGCCCGCGCCCCGGCGCCACGGTCTCGGCCGCCGTGACACCGGACCGCCCGCTGTCGTCCCCGTCGCCGGACGACACCGGCGAGGCCGAACCGACGCCCGAAGGCTCCCCGAGCGGTTCCCCCGACGCCGACAGCCCGCGCACCGACGCGGGCGGCGCCCCGAGCACCGACCCCGGCTCCGATCCGGGAGGCCGCCGGGACAGCTTCGGCTCCCGGTGGGACGGGGCGGCGTCGGCCTGCCGGGACCTGCGCGACGGCAAGAAGCTCTCCGCCGACCGCAGACGCGCCCTGGAGAAGCTGGCGGGCGGCTCCGGCCACGTCTGGACGTACTGCAAGGACGTACTGAAGTCCGGGGACGGGCAGGCCGGTCGGGACGACGGGCGCCAGGACCGGGACTCGAACCAGGACCAGGACGACAAGGGCGGTCCGGGCGGCCAGGACGGTGACGACGACAGCCACCACGGAGCCCCCGGCGGCGGTCACAACCATCATCGCCAGAACGGGGGCTTCACCACGTCGTCCCCGTCCCCGTCGGCCGACGACACCACGGTGCCGTCGAAGCGGGCCGCGACCGCTCCCGGGCCGTCGCCGAACCCGTCGTCCTCCGCCCTCTGAATCTTTTTTCGCGCCGGGTGTGACAATTTCGGCCGCACCGGCGCTGACATGAGTGAGCCGACTGGTCATCGGCCGTCGCACAGAGCCGGGGTTCCCCCCGTACCCACGGCTCGTGCACCTCGGCGCGGGCGGGACACGTTCCCCCGGTCCCGCCCGCGCCCCACAGGTCACCAGTACACGACGACCTTGTCGCCGTTGCGCACCTCGTCGAAGAGCTCCGCGATCGCCGCCTCGTCCCGTACGTTCACACAGCCGTGCGAGGCGCCCGCGTAGCCCCGGGCCGCGAAGTCCGACGAGTAGTGCACTGCCTGGCCGCCGCTGAAGAACATCGCGTACGGCATGGGGGAGTCGTAGAGCGTCGAGACGTGGTGGCGGGACTTCCAGTAGACGCTGAACACGCCTTCCCTGGTCGGGGTGTACTCCGAGCCGAACCGCACCGGCACCGTGGTGACGGTCCGCCCGTCCACCATCCAGCGCAGGGTCCGGCTCGACTTGCTGATGCACAGCACCCGGCCGGTCAGACAGCGGGCGTCCGGTGCGGCGGCCGGCTGGCCGCCCATCAGATACAGCTCCCACTTGCCCGGTTCGTGCGTCATCTTCAGCAGCCGCTGCCAGGTGACGGAGTCGGTCTCGCCGGTCCTCGGCAGCCCACGCTTGCCCTGGAACCCCTCGACGGCCTCCTCGGTCGCCCTGTCGTACGTCCCCGTCGGCCCCTCGAAGATCCAGGCGACCTGACGCAGCCGGGCCTGGAGCTCACGCACGTCACGGCCGTGGTCGCCGGGGGCGAGGAGGACCTTCGGCGCGGCCTTCGACGGCTTCGCGCTCGGCTTGTCGTCGTCCCGCGCGGACGTGGACGGGGAGCTCTTGGGCACGTCGATCCGCACCGGGCTCTTCCCGTCGCCCTCCGCCGCCTGCACGGTGCAGCCGCCCACGGCCGCCACCGCCACCAGCGCGGCGATCACTCTCCGCATGCCCTCTGTACGCATCCGCGCCCCCGCCTTCTCACCACCGGTGTGCCCCGGTGTCACCAGAGATGGTTCCCCGCGGATGACTGGTTGCGAACGGCGCGGCATGGTTGTGAGGAAGGTCCCAGCGAGTGACCCACCGTCGGGAGGCGACAGCATGGCGCGCGAGTCGGAGTCCGGACTGCCCATCGAACCGGTCTACGGTCCCGGTGACCTGGAGGGCTGGGACCCGGCACGGAAGCTGGGCGAACCGGGCGCGTACCCCTACACCCGCGGTGTCCACCCGTCGATGTACACGGGCCGCCCCTGGACCATGCGCCAGTACGCGGGCTTCGGCACCGCCACCGAGTCCAACGCCCGCTACCGGCAGCTGATCGCCCACGGCACGACCGGCCTGTCGGTCGCCTTCGACCTGCCCACCCAGATGGGCCACGACAGCGACGCCCCGATCGCGCACGGCGAGGTCGGCAAGGTGGGTGTGGCGATCGACTCGGTCGAGGACATGCGGGTGCTGTTCGACGGGATCCCGCTGGACCAGGTCTCGACGTCGATGACGATCAACGCGCCCGCGGCCCTGTTGCTGCTGATGTACCAGCTGGTGGCGGAGGAACAGGGCGTACCGGCCGAGCGGCTGACCGGCACGATCCAGAACGACGTGCTGAAGGAGTACATCGCGCGCGGGACGTACATCTTCCCGCCGAAGCCCTCCCTGCGTCTGATCGCCGACATCTTCAAGTACTGCCGGACCGAGATCCCGAGGTGGAACACCATCTCGATCTCCGGCTACCACATGGCCGAGGCGGGCGCCTCGCCCGCGCAGGAGATCGCCTTCACGCTGGCAGACGGCATCGAGTACGTCCGCACGGCGGTCGCGGCCGGCATGGACGTCGACGACTTCGCCCCGCGCCTGTCCTTCTTCTTCGTGGCCCGTACGACGCTCCTGGAGGAGGTCGCCAAGTTCCGTGCCGCGCGCCGGATCTGGGCCGGGGTGATGCGCGAGGAGTTCGGCGCGCGGAACCCCAGGTCGCTGATGCTCCGCTTCCACACCCAGACGGCCGGGGTGCAGCTGACGGCCCAGCAGCCGGAGGTGAACCTGGTCCGGGTCGCCGTCCAGGGCCTCGCGGCGGTGCTCGGCGGCACCCAGTCGCTGCACACGAACTCCTTCGACGAGGCGATCGCCCTGCCGACGGACAAGTCGGCGCGGCTGGCGCTGCGCACCCAGCAGGTCCTGGCCTACGAGACGGACGTGACGGCCACGGTCGACCCGTTCGCGGGGTCGTACGTGATCGAGCGGATGACGGACGACGTGGAGGGCGCCGCGCTCGACCTGATGCGGCGGGTCGAGGACCTCGGCGGCGCGGTCGCGGCCATCGAGCACGGCTTCCAGAAGAACGAGATCGAACGCAGCGCCTACCGCATCGCCCAGGAGACCGACTCCGGCGAGCGGGTCGTGGTGGGCGTCAACCGCTTCCGCCTCGACGAGGAGGAACCGTACGAGCCGCTGCGGGTGGACCCGGCGATCGAGGCCCGCCAGGCGAGGCGGCTGGCCCGGCTGCGCGCCGAGCGCGACGCACCGGCGGTGGACGCGGCCCTGGCAGCCCTGAAGAAGGCCGCCGAGGGCCAGGACAACGTCCTGTACCCGATGAAGGAGGCGCTACGAGCCCGGGCGACGGTCGGCGAGGTGTGCCACGCGCTGCGCGAGATCTGGGGCACCTACGTACCCTCGGACGCGTTCTAGCGTGCGACACTCCTGCACATGTTCGGCGTTATCGACCTCCCTACCTATCTGGCGGGCCTCGTCCTGATCGTGCTGCTGCCCGGCCCCAACTCCCTGTACGTCCTGTCCGTCGCCGCTCGGCGCGGGGTGCGGGCGGGGTACACCGCCGCGGCCGGGGTGTGGTGCGGGGACACCGTGCTGATGACCCTGTCGGCGGCCGGGGTGGCCTCGCTGCTCCAGACCAACGCCGTGCTGTTCGGGATCGTGAAGTACGCCGGCGCCGGCTATCTGACGTGGCTGGCCATCGGGATGCTGCGGGCCGCGTGGGGCATGTGGCGGACCCGGCGGGAGGCGCTGCGGGAGACCGCGGAACCGGTCGTCGGCGACGAGCGGCCCTTGCGGCGGGCCTTCGTCATCAGCCTCTTCAACCCCAAGGCGATCCTGTTCTTCGTCGCCTTCTTCGTGCAGTTCGTCGACCCCGGGTACGCCTACCCCGCGCTGTCCTTCGTCGTCCTCGGGACGCTCGCCCAGTTCGCGAGCTTCCTGTACCTCAGCGCGCTGATATTCGGCGGGACCAGGCTGGCGGCCGCCTTCCGGCGTCGCAGGCGGCTGTCGGCGGGGGCCACCTCGGCCGCCGGGGCGCTGTTCCTCGGCTTCGCGGTGAAGCTGTCAGTCGCGAGCGCCTGACGCGAGACCCACACGCGCCAGGTACTCCGGCAAGCCGTCCGCCGTCTCACCGGCCCACCCCACATAGCCGTCCGGCCGCACCAGGAGCAGACCGCTCCCGTACGCCGGGTGGACCGGCCCCCGCACGACCCGCACCGACGAGGGCCCCTCGGGCGCCTCGGTACCCACCGCCATCAGCGTCCAGTGCGGTCCCCGGAAGGCGTCGAAGAGCCGTACGCCGTCCAGCGTGCCGTCCGGCGCGCGGTCGCCGGCCCGCACGGAAGCCGGGTCCGTACGCGTCTCCTCGGTGAGTGAGGAGTCCCGGTACCCCAGCCCCAGTTGCCGCGTCGCGTCCCCGCGCCGGGTCTCCCCTCGGTGCACGCTCGTCGACAGTCCGAGCATCTCGGCGGCGATGGGCCGGCGTTCCTCCTCGTAGGTGTCCAGCAGCGCGACCGGCGCCGAGTCCCGCAGCACCGCGCCCAGCTTCCAGCCCAGGTTGTAGGCGTCCTGGACGCTGGTGTTCAGGCCCTGGCCGCCCGCCGGGGAGTGGATGTGGGCCGCGTCCCCGGCGAGGAAGACCCGGCCGGAGCGGAAGCGGTCCGCGAGGGCGGTACGGGGCCGGAAGTCCGAGGCCCAGCGGACCTCGGTGACGTCCGAGGGGGCGAGGTGGGAGCGGGCGGCGACCACCTTACGGACACCGTCCGGTGAGACGTCCACCGCGGTGCCCTCGGGGAACTGGGCCGCCACCTGGAAGTCCTCGGTGCCCGCGAGCGGGCAGATCGCCAGGAAACCGTCGCTCTCCCCGCGCGGCGGGAAGACATGCCAGTGGTCGCGGTCCAGGCCGGTCAGCCGGATGTCCGCGACCAGCATCGGCTGCGGGTCCACCGTCTCGCCGGCCATGCCGATGCCCAGCGCCCGCCGCACCGCCGAGCGGCCGCCGTCCGCCGCCACCAGGTACCGGGCCCGCAGGTCCGCGCCGTCCGCGAAGTGGGCCGTGACCCCTTCGTCGTCCTGGGTGAGTCCGGTCAGCTCACGCTCGAACGCCACCTCGCCGCCGAGCTCCGCCAGCCGCGCCGCGAGGATCTGCTGGGTCCGCCACTGCGGCACCATCCAGGGCTCGTTGTAGGGGGAGTCCTCGGTCGCCTCGGCGGGGTCGAACATCTGGTGCTCCCCGACCCGCTCGCCGTCCTGCCAGACCATCCCGACCGGGTAGCCGCCGCCCGCCGCGCGGATCGCGTCCAGGACGCCGAGGTCGTCGAAGACCTCCATCGTGCGCGGCTGGATGCCCTTGCCCCGCGAGCCGGGGAAGAGCTCCCCGGCCTTCTCCACCACCAGCGCGTCCACCCCGCGCCGGGCCAGGTCGACGCCGAGGGCGAGGCCGGTCGGCCCGGCGCCCACGATCAGTACGTCGGTGTGCACAACGGTACGCATACCGGCCACTCTCCTTAACGTTGTTAAGTGCCGTCGACTATGAGCGTGCCCTTAACGCCGTTAAGCTGTCAAGCGTGACTACGGAACGACGCGCCCCCCTCGACCGCAACCGCGTCGCGGACACCGCCCTGAAGCTCCTGAACGAGGTGGGCCTGGACGGCCTGACCCTGCGCGCCATCGCCAAGGAGCTCGACGTCAAGGCGCCCGCCCTGTACTGGCACTTCAAGGACAAACAGGCGCTGCTCGACGAGATGGCCACGGAGATGTACCGCCGCATGGTCGCCGGCACCGTCCTGGACGCCGCCGACACCTGGCAGGAACGGCTCCTGAAGAGCAACCGGGGACTACGCGCCGCCCTGCTCGGCTACCGCGACGGCGCGAAGGTCTTCAGCGGCACCCGCTTCACGAGCCTGGTCCACGTGGAGGCGATGGAGGACAACCTGCGCCTGTTCACCTCCGTGGGTTTCCCCCTCGCCCAGGCGGTCCGCGCCCTGTCGACGACGTACCTCTACACCCTCGGTTTCGTCACAGAGGAACAGGGCGTGGAACCCCTGCCGGGTGAACGCCGAGAGGGCTTCGACGTGGCGGAACGCGCCCGTCTGATGGCCGACTTCCCATTGTCGGCCGCGGCGGGCGCGGAGATGTTCGCGGACTATGAGCGGCACTTCGAGGAGGGCCTGGCGGTGGTGATCGCAGGAATTGAGGCGCGGTACGCGCCTCTTCAGGGGCGCGGGGAACTGCGCGACCAGCCCCCACACACCCGCAGCCGAACTCAGACCTGACGAGCCCGAACCTTCCGCACGGCCCGCGTGATGACCGGCGGCACCAGATCCACAGCGATCCGTCGGGCCGGCGAACGGCGCCGCGCAGGCACCGGCTCGGGAGCGACAAAATGCCGCGACCTCGGAAACTCCGGCGCCCGCATCCCCTTCGCCCGAGCCCGAACCAGCCGATGCCCCGCCGCATGCTGCACACTCAACCCGCAGTCCGCCCGACCCCTGAGCATCTCCAGCAGCTCCTCCTGCACAGCCGAAGGATCCCCCCACGTCCCGTACAGCTTCTGCGTACTGAGACAGATCGGCCGCAGCCCGCGATTGAGCACCGCCTCCCACGCCGCGACCGACACCCCCGGCGTGTGCTCGGAGCGGAAGTCGTCGAGGACCACCACACCCTCCGGCAGCAGAATCTCCCGCGCCGCACCGATGTCGTCGCGGACATGCTCGTACAGGTGCGAGGCGTCGATGTGGACGAAACGGCAGCTCCCCGCCGCCACCTCGGAGGAGATCACCGAGCTCGGCGCCTCGATCACCCGGGGCAGCTCGTCGTGGAACGAGAGGTAGTTCCGCTCGAAGGACTGCCGGGTGAGGGAGGCGTACGACTTGCTCGTCTCGGCCTGGTTGGCGCCGTCGGGCGCGTCGCCGCCGAAGAGGTCGCAGACCGTGAACCGCTCGCCGGGACCGAGGTGCCGACCGAGCAGGATCGCGCTCTTGCCCATGTAGGCGCCGAGTTCCAGTAGATCGCCCGGCTCCTTCTGCCGGTCGAGGAACCAGGTGAACAGCACCTGGTCGAGGGGCGGGAACCAGCCCGGAACATCGCTCAGTTCGCCGGGGTACGTGTACGTCTGCTGTGCGTTGGCCATGGAGCATGCCTGCTCGCTGAGGCCCGCCCCAACTTTCCGCCCGCTGAACGTCCGGTGAACAACCTCAGCGAGCCTTGGCCAGAGCCGAACGCAGCTTCGGGGTCAGCGGCTTCTCGACGTACCGGTTCAGCAGCCAGGCCAGCAGCAGCATCGCTACGACGGTCAGCGCGAAGGTCTCCGCCGAGGGCAGCCCGAGCCCGATGTGCAGCCCGTGGATCACCACCCAGCCGAGGTGCTCGTGGACCAGGTAGAAGGGGTACGTCAGCGCCCCGGCCACCGTCAGCCAGCGCCAGTTCACCCGGTTCAGCCAGCCGAGCGCGATCGCGGTGACGGCGAGGAAGCCGAAGGCGACGACGAGCACGATGCCGAGGGTGGTGCGGTGCGCGAAGGCGTTGGGGTCGGCGGCGTTCCACAGGCTCTTCACCGCGTAGTGCTGCCCGATCAGGAAGCTCACGCCCACGATGCCCCACGCGTACACGTCCCGCCGGTCGCGGTGGACCAGGTAGAGGCCGACCCCGCCGATGAAGAACGGCGCGTACTCGGGCATCAACACGACGTCGAGCAGCGGCTGGTGCGCGGCCTGCGTGATCGCCGCCGCCAGCGTCCAGCCCGCGCAGAACAGGATGACCCGGCGCCGGGAGGCGCCCGGCAGGACCACGCACAGGGCGAACAGGGCGTAGAAGCGGACCTCGGCCCACAGCGTCCAGCACACGCCCAGCACCCGGTCGACGCCGAGCGGCTGCTGAAGCATCGTCATGTTGACCAGGGCGTCGCTCGGCGACACCGCCTTGTAGGCGACCATCGGCAGCGCGAACACCGCCGTGACGAGCACGACCGCCGCCCAGTACGCGGGCAGCAGCCGGGAGGCGCGGGACGCGAAGAACGACTTCAGCGGGCGTCCCCAGCCGCTCATGCAGATCACGAATCCGCTGATCACGAAAAAGACCTGGACGCCGAGACAGCCGTACGCGAAATACCCGCTCAGCGTCGGGAACTGGTCTTTCGGGGAACTTCCCCAGGCCGCCGTGACCTCGCCGCCCCGACCGCCGTAGTGATAGGCGGCCACCATCAGCGCGGCCACCAGACGCAGTCCGTCCAGGGCCCGCAGCCGGGTCTCACGGGGAGCCTTCCGCTCCGGCCGCGGGGGTGTCTCGGTCACCTCGCGGACGGTCATCGTGGTCACGGAAATCCCCTCGACAGCTGTTCCTACGGGTGCACACAGGGACATTAGTCCGAATCACAGGGATGTCTTGGCCGGCCAGCCAACGATTGGCCGCCCGGTCCCGGTGAGTTCACCTGGATGTCGTTTTGGCTTCCTAAATTCCCTCAGAATCCCCCCACGCAAGCGGTAAAGCCCAAGAACTCGTCTGAGCTTTGGTAAGAAGACAAAACAGGAGTGCCATGACGACGGTCCAGAAGAGACGTGCACGTGCGCGTGGAGGGGAGCTGGACGACTGCCTGCGCGCCTGCGCGGTGCACAGCGGAAAGGTCGTCGGCAGTATCGACCGGCGCCGCGTCGAACTCGCCGAGCAGCTGCGCAAGCTGCTGGTGGTGTGGGGCACGACCGCCACCGACGCCCCCGCCTCCGCACCGGCCGGCGGCGCCACCGCGCTGCTCAAGCGGGCCGTCAAGGGTGCCGCCGCGCCGGCCTCCACCATCCCGAACGAACTCCTCGACGCCCTGCTCGCCGTCGCCAACAAGGCGCTGGAGTGCGGCTACGACGACGAGCTGAACCTCGCCCTCGTCATCAGCGACACCGTCCTCGCCCAGCGCAAGAACTCCCGCGCCGGCTGGCGGCTGCGCGCCCGGCTCCTGGAAGCCCTCGGCGAGGAGAACGAGGCGGTCGAGGCGTACGAGAGGTACCTCGGCCTCACCGACGACGACGGGTTCGGCGTCCGCGCCAAGATCGCCGGTCTGCGGGCCGCAGCAGAGCAGGAGCGCGCACTGCTGGCCCTGCTGAAACGACAGAGCCCGCGCGCCGCGGAGTTCACCCGCCGCGCCGCCACCGACGTCTGGGCCGAGGGCCTCGCCGCCCACGCCGTGGGGGACTGGACCGAGGCCGAGCCGCGGCTCGTGGGAGCGCTCCTGACGCTGGCCGCCGAGGACGCCCCGGTCACCGACCGGCAGGAACTCCTCAGCCAGTACCTCGACTTGAGGACGACCGAGTCGACGGACCTCGCCTCCCTCACCGAGGCCCTCGCCCTCTACGCCGAGCAGCGCCGCAACCGGATGCGCGGTCCCGTCGCCGACCCGACCGTCGGCGGGGTGCAGTGGATCAGCCTTGGCGAGTTCCGCAACCGGATCGCCGGCAAGTCGATCTGCCTGATCGCCAACTCCGGCCGGGTGGGCGCGAGTTCCATAGGCGCCGAGATCGACGCGTACGACCTCGTCGTCCGCTTCAACTCGTACCGGATCGACCCGAAGCACACCGGCTCGCGCACCGACATCCACGCCACCATCCACAAGCACGGCTTCAACTGGGACCAGCGGGTCGACACCCGGCTGGTGTTCGGCGGGATCTCCGGCGACTGGAAGTACTCCCTGCGCAACCGCCTCGTCCCCGGCGCCCAGACCCACCTCGGCGACGAGTCGCTGCGCTGGCCCGTGCGCAACATCGGCAAGCTCGGCAGCGACGTCTGGTCCGGCATCCCGACCACCGGCTTCAACATGCTGTACCTGCTGGACTTCCTGAACGTCAGCCCGACCCTGGACCTGATCGGCTTCGACTTCTACGAGAGCGGCGCCTACCGCGTCCCGGAGGCGATGAAGCTCGCGATCACGTCCGTGCACGAGTACACCAGCGAGAAGTCATGGGTCATGCAGCGGGCCCAGAGCGTGACCGACATGAGGATCTCCCTGCGATGACCACCGCCCTGCCTGCGACACAGGCCCCCGTCACCGACGCCCACGCGCTCACCGGCAAGCGCCGCATCGCCTTCGCGTCCTACGTCGACGAGAACTACCTGCCCGGCTTCCTGACGCTCCTGCGCAGCCTCGCGCTCTCCAACCCCGGCGTGTGCGAGGACTTCGTCGTCCTCTACGACGACCTGCGCCCCGGCTCGATCGCGCGGATCCGGGCCCTGCACCCGCGGATCGTCCTCAAGCGGGTCGGCGACGCGCACTACGACTCGTACAAGAAGGGCGACCAGGACAACTACCTGGTCCGCAAGGCGTACTTCATCCTCGACGTGTTCAGGATCCGCGAGTACGACACGATCATCACCCTCGACACCGACATGGTGGTTCTGGGTGACCTGGGTGAACTCCTCAGGCTGCGCGAGGGGTTGGCGGCCGTCCCGCAGTTCTTCTACGGGCAGCACAAGCTCAACTCCGGTCTTCTCGTCATCCAGCGCGAGTACCTGAGCGACGAGTTCTGCGCGAAGATCGACCGCTGCGGCCGCACCGGCGACTACGAGCTCGACAAGCACGACCAGGGCATCTTGAACGCCGTCCTCGACGGCGACTTCGTGCGCCTCGACCCGCGCTACAACTTCGTCAAGCGGCGGCTGTCGGGCGACCTGCCCGTCCCGGACGACACCGCGATCCTGCACTTCACCGGCCGCCACAAGCCGTGGCAGGGCGGCGAGGCCGGGTACAGCCAGGCGGAGGACCGCTGGCGCGAGTACGAGCTGTCCGACGCCGACTTCCAGGCCGCCTACCTGGCCTCGGGCGGCGGCCTCCACCACGACCTGGTCATCCACTTCGGCACCCCGCACGTCCGCCGCACCGGCGACGTCGAGGTGGCCCGCAAGGTCGCCGCCGCGCACATAGCGTCCGGCGACTACCAGGACGCCGTCGACGTCCTGTCCGGAGTGCGCATCCCGCTCGACGAGGCCTGGCCGCACGAGGTGCTCGGCCACGCCCTGATGAGCGTCTCCCGCTACGAGGAGGCCAAGGCGCAGCTGCTGCTCGCCACCGCCGCCCCCAACCGGGCCGCGACCGCCTACGCCCGGCTCGCCCAGATGGCCTGGGTGCACGGCGACAACACCGAGGCCCTGCGGCACGCCACGGCCGGCATCACCGTCGACCCCACCCACCGCTCCAGCCGGCTGTGGGCGCAGCGCGCGGCCGCCGTCCCCTCCCAGGAGCGGGGCAGCGCCGACGACCAGCTCGCGCACGTCGCCTTCTACATGGACCGGCAGGGCAACGCGGGCGACAAGCTCCTCCCGGAGACGGTCCGCCTCGCCTTCGGCCCCGACACCACCTCCCGGCGCTGGCACTCCGTCCACGCCCACCGCCTCTTCGACGAGGCCGCCCTGGAGCGCGTCAACGCCCGCCGGGGTCTGGTCATCGGCGGCGGCGGACTGTTCATCCCGGACACCATGCCCAACGGCAACAGCGCCTGGCAGTGGAACGTCCCCGACGAGCTGCTGAACCGCATCGACGTGCCGATCGCGGTCTTCGCCGTGGGCTTCAACGCCTTCGACGGCCAGTCCTACCGCGCGAACCGCTTCCGCGACTCGCTGCTCCAACTCGTAGAGCGTTCCGCCTTCTTCGGGCTCCGCAACCACGGCTCGATCGACAAGGTCCGCGCGATGCTGCCCTCGCACCTGCACGACAAGGTGCGCTTCCAGCCCTGCCCCACCACGGTCATGCGCCAGCTGGTGGACGGCTGGCAGGACCCGGTCCAGCGCGAGAACACCATCCTGATCAACGCGGCCTACGACCGCGCGGGCCTGCGCTTCGGCCACGACTACGGCTACTTCCTCGCCCAAATGGCCCAAGCGGTCCGGGACTTGGGGGAGCTCGCCGAGGTGCAGTGCGTGGCGCACTCGCTCGACGACGAGAAGATCGCCTTCGACCTGCGCCGCGAGCACGGCATCTCGCTGCCGGTCATCCCGATGTACGACTTCGACAACGACCAGATCCGCGAGCTCTACGCCCGCACCAAGCTGGTGATCGGCATGCGCGGCCACGCCGGGATGATCCCGTTCGGCGTCGGCACACCCATCATCAGCCTGATCTCGCACCCGAAGATGGCGTACTTCCTGCGGGACATCGAGCGCCCGGAGTGGGGTGTCTCGGTCCACGACCGCCACCTCGCGGCACGGCTGGTCGAGCGCGCGAGCGACCTGCTCGCCGACCACGGCAAGACGGTCGCCGACGTCCACGGCCGCCAGCGCGAGCTGTGGAAGGTCACCGAGGCCAACGCGTCCGACCTGCGGGTGATCCTGGGGAGTTGAGAGACCGCGGGGCCCCTACGGCACAGGGGGCCCCGCACCTCAGTCCTCCGGAAGGTGTTCCAGCACCAGGTCGACGGCCTCCCGCGCGGTCTCCACCCGGCCCACCACGTCCTGCCGGGACGGGCCCATCACGAAGTACGTACCCGAGTACTCGCACAGCACGAAGCGGGCGTCCCAGGTCCACGGGTCCTCGGCGGTGCGGCTGAAGTGCAGCTCGCCCATCCCGATCCACGGGAACCGGCGCCGCAGCCGGGGCTCGGCATGGGCGAGGTCCAGCAACTCCTCCCGTACCCGCCCGTCCTCCCGGGCCTTGCGCCAGCCCGCCTCCACCGCCGCGTCCGCATCCGTGTCCACGGACCCATGATCAGCGGCCGACGGTCCTCCGCGCCAGCTTCGTCAGGAACGACGGCTCCTTGTCGTACGCCTTCCGCAGCTGCTCGAAGTGGTCCGCCCGGGTCCGGCTCAGATAGGCGTCCGACTGGAGCGGCCTGGCGATCGACCAGGCCCGCCGGTGCTCGCCGGCGTAGTGCGCGACGTACGCCTTCGACAGCTCCAGCACGGACCTGAAGGGGATGCCGTCGGTGTGGTCGCGGTCGATCTGCTGCTGGACGGCGGAGATCAGGGCGATCTTCTCGTCGACCGTGTAGTCGTCCTCGGTGATCCGCTCGAGGACGTCCGCCGGGATCGGCCTCGTCACCTCGAAGGCGAGCGTGGAGCGGATCGGCGGGCCAGCGATCTCGATGTACGGCAGCAGCGCGCCCGTGCTGTGGTGCAGCCACGGCAGCCGGGGCCCGGCGAAGTCCTGGTGCAGGACGACCGTGCCGGGGACCATCCGGCTCAGGAACCGCTCGGAGACGCACCGGAAGACCCGGGCCGTCTTGGCGATGTCGATGTGCAGGAACTCCACGGGGCTGGTGTCCTCGGGGTCCGAGGTCTGCCAGAGGTCACCGGCGTGGATCTCCAGGAACGGCAGGAACGGCTCCAGACGCCCCTTGAAGTCGTCCAGGAAGGAGTTGTCGTCCGCGGGCCGCTGCCCGGAGTCGAAGAACTTCTCCGAGGCGAAGGTCCCCTTGCCGACCCGGAAGAAGTCGTACGCGTGCAGCCGCCCGGTCCCCTGGTCGAACACGGGGCTCTCGCTCAGGCCCAGCGCGAGGGCGTACGTCGAACCCCCGCCGCCGGAGCCGAGCTCGACGATCCGGTCGCGGCCCGTGAGGTGGTGGCGCCCCACCAGGTACAGGAACTGGAGCTCCCAGGTGCTGCACTGGGTGTAAGGCAGCTTCTCCGGCAGGGTGACGGTGTCGAAGAGGGAGTAGAGCCGGCCGAGCTTCGTCATGAGTGCCTCACGGGATTCGGATAGGCGGTGCCCGTGATCCTAGGGACACGGACACCGCTTCACCATTGAATCAAGGGAGCAACTCGATGCTCTGTCTTTGTTTCCACGGCCTTTCCGGGGAGTTCACCCCTTCTTCGCTCAGCGCTTCACGGCCTTCCTGATCGCCTTGGCCCGCCGCACCACCCGGCGCGCGGTGGCGTTGCGCGGCAGGAACGCCAGCCGCTCCGGGATGCCGCCGGGCAGACCCAGCGAGGTGAGCCGCTTGCGCTTGAAGTAGCGCTGGGTGCGCGGGCCGAAGTGCCGGGAGAGATAGCGCTCCGCGGCCGTGCGCAGCCCCGGGTGCAGCTGCGGCTGCATCGTGAAGCCGACCGCGGTGACCAGTCCGTTCAGATCCTCGTCCGGTACCGCGTCCTCGCCCTCGCGGGACTCCAGGTCCGGCAGCACCGCGTCGGCCAGCACCGCCGGGACGCGGTTGCTGTTCTGGTACGGCGTGAGGCGGTCCAGGAGCGGCTCGGTGCCGATGCGGGCCACGGGCAGGTCGTAGAAGGCGGACGCCGTGAACAGGGCCGTGGAGAAACATCCGACGACCAGACCCGGGCGGGCCTTGTCGAACAGCACCTCGGCGAGGACCGGCGTGTCCAGGACGGTGAGGTCGACGTCCAGCTTCTCGGCCTCGGCCTCCAGGACGCGGCTGTAGCGGGCCGGCGCGGTGGGGTGCGGCTTGAAGACGACCGACCGGTGCCCGCGTTCGACCGCGCCGCGCATCATCCGCACATGCAGGTCCTCCTCCTCCTTCGCGGAGAGGATGTTCAGCGCGGACAGGTACTGGCCGAGCAGCAGCGCCGAGTTGTCGGGCAGTACCGGCAGGTCCTCGACGGACTCGGCGAGTTCGCTCAGCACCTTCAGGAACGCGCCCGTCGGCACGACCTGTGCGGGCACCTCGAACTCGGTCAGCAGCATCGGCGTCAGACCCGCCACCAGGTCCAGGTGGAGCAGCCTGCGCACCCGCGTGCCGACCAGCGGGTCGAGCTTGTTGCGGGTCGGGCCGTAGCTCATCAGCCCGTCCGCGTAGACGTGCACGGGGGCGCCGGTGAACAGCTGGGCCACGGTGAGGGCCGGGGTGACCTGGATGGACTCCAGGACCAGCTCGACCCGGTCGTCCCCGAGGTCCCACAGCAGACGCAGATAGCGCTCGAAGAGGGGGATGTCGTCGGGGCGCGGGGTCCAGGAGCCGGGGTGGAAGGGGCGGATGGCCTCGTTCCAGGACAGCACCGCGTCGAAGTGGTCCCGCAGGGGCGCGAAGCCCGGCATCTCGTCGAGCGCCGGAGTGGTCTCCGGGGTCGCCGAGTTGTTGAACACCAGCAGCACGCGCCGCTCGGCGTCGTCGAAGAGGTCGGAGTCGATCGCGGCGGCCAGGGTGGCCACCCCGTACAGCGTGGAGGCACAGAAGATCTGCGTCGTACGACGGGGCTGGGGGGACATCAGGCGGCCGCCTTCGCTGTGGTGACCCGGCGCCGCAGCCGTCGCAGCTTGGACGAGCGGCGCAGGTCCATCGTGTCGAGCACGTCGCCGAGCGCGTCCTGCGGCATCCGCTTTATCGCCGCCGCGCTCATCGCCTGGAGCTGCTTGGCCACCCCCGGCTCCCACTTGGCCTCGTCGGAGAGGTGGTGGGCGATGATCGCGCAGTAGGTGCGCACCGCCTTCGGCAGCAGCCGGGCGGCGTCCCGGTCCGTCGCCGTCTCCTCGATGACCTGGTCGAAGGCGCGGATGAAGTCCAGCTGGCGGGCGTCGCCGATCTGGGTGAGCGAGGAGGCCACTCCGCGCCGGTAGAACACCCCGAGCAGGCTCACCACGGCGAACGACTCCGCCTCACGGTGCAGCTTCCAGATCCACGGCCGGTCCTCGGCCGTGCGCAGCCCGTCGGTGAAGTGCAGCAGGCCCTTGTCTAGCAGCCGGCGGTGGTAGGCGCCGGCCCACGCGTAGGCGTAGTCCACGGAGGTGGTGCGGTCGGCGGGCAGGATCGCCTCCCGCGGGTCGAGCACCTCGCCGCGCAGACCCACCGGGGCCCGGTGCACGGAACGGGCGCGGGCGGTCGCCTGGACATGGTCGGTGCGGACGAAGTCGCAGCCCAGATCCTCGATGGCCGCCACCAGCTCGGCGAGATAGCCCGGCGCGAGCCAGTCGTCGCCGTCCAGGAAGGTGAGGTACTCGCCGGTCGCCGCGTCCAGACCGGTGTTGCGGGCGGTGGCGAGACCCCCGTTCTCCTCATGGCGGATATATCTCACCTGCGCGACATCCGAAAGAGACTCGGCAGCCCGTTCGAGAATGGCCGGAGTCTCATCCTTGGATTTGTCGTCGACCAGGATGAACTCGAAGTCGCTCCGGGCGTTGAGCCGCAGAGTTCTGAGGGTGTCCGGGGCGTATTGCTGCACGTTGTAGAACGGCACGATCACGGAAAGCTTTGGCACCCGAGAAACGGTAGAAGGCCGCCCGGCAGGGCAACTTGACGGTGATCGTACGGCGGGTGAACTCGATGTGTCGGAATGGTGCATCCCATGTACTTCCGCGGCTTTGACGGGCCAGTTCGGCTCTCGGTGGGCTGTTGTTAACTTTTCGTTGATTCCCGGTTGGGCCATACCTAGGAATTGCTTCCTAGCGTCTTCGACGTGCCAGCAGTTACGCCAGCAACAACAACGACGCCGATGCGAATCGCGGTCCTCGCGGACTCGGACACCCGCTGGAAATGGGGTGCTCTGACCTCCCATCGCATCGCCCCGCGCGAGGATGCGCAAGGGGCCCCCGCCCTGAGCGGCTTCCTGCTGCGCGGTCGCGCCACCCCCACCCCGCGCCAGCTGGCGGAGGTCGGCGTGCACGCCGACTCGCTGCGGGAGGTCACCGCCGTCGAGTTCCTGCGGGCGATGGCGGAGGAGTCGTACGACATCGTCGTGATCGCCCTCGTCGGCGGCGGCGTCCAGGCCATGCTGCACGGCCTCAAGCGCGTGTGGGAGGGCCGCGAGAAGCGTCCCGTCGTCGTCACCGGCTATGTCGGCGTCGTCTACGAGAAGCTCGCCGACGGCCTGCTCCTGCGGCACGGCGCCGACCTCGTCCTCGCCAACTCCCGCCAGGACGCGGACCGTTTCCGGGCCGTGTACGAGGGCGTGGGCGCCGACGCCTCGTCGGTGACGGAGGTGGCGCTGCCGTTCCTCGGCGGTGCGGCCTACGAGGGCGAACACGACCCGTACACCGTGGTGTTCGCCGTCCAGCCGTCCGTACCGGACACCCGCAAGGACCGTACGTACCTGCTGAACCGGCTCATCCAGCACGCCCGGCTGCACCCCGAGCGCGAGGTGCTGCTGAAGCTGCGCTCCAAGCCCGGCGAGCACACCACGCACATCGAGGAGCAGCCCTACCAGAAGCTGGTCCAGCGGCTCGATCCACCGGCCAACTTCCGTCTGGTGTACGGGAACATGGGCGAGGTCCTCGACCGCACCGACCTGCTGGTGACCATCAGCTCCACGGCCGCGCTGGAGTCCCTGCACCGGCGGATCCCGACCGTCGTCCTGACCGACCTCGGGGTGCGGGAAGTGCTGGGAAACCACCACTTCGTCGGCTCCGGGTGCCTCGCCTCCTGGGACCAACTGGACGCGGGGTACCGGCCGGTGGCTGACCCGGAGTGGGTTTCGCGGCAGGGGGTCGTCGCGGACGGGTCGTACGAGACCGCGTTCGACGCGGCGCGGGAGCGGATCGCGAAGCTCCTCGCGGGTGACCGGTCGCCGTTGACGCCGTACTACACACCCGCCACCGCGCCCGGTTATCTGCCCGGCATCCTCGCGCGCCATCACCTCGGGCCCGACGGCAGTCCGCTGCCGGGGGCTCCCGCCGCGGACAGGGAGCCGGGGCCTGTGCGGCAGATCGTGCGGCGGGCGGCGCGTGGTGCGTATCGGCACGGGGTGCAGCGGGTGGCGCCTGTCATTCGGCGGATGGGGGAGTTGTGAGCGCCTCCGAGATTGCCGGGATCGGACGTCTCGCGGGTGCGGCGCCGTCTCGGCTTGTCGCGCAGTTCCCCGCGCCCCTGGAGGGCGGCTTCGCCGGCCCTCCCCCTACCTCTGTGAACCCTGCGCTAGGAGTGCAACCCATGTCCGACTCCCCGGCGGTGCGCCGTGTGCTCGCGGTGATCCCCGCGCGCGGTGGCTCCAAGGGTGTGCCCGCCAAGAATCTCGCCCCTGTCGGGGGTGTGCCGCTGGTCTCCCGTGCGGTGCGTGAGTGCCTTGCCACCCGGCTGGTGACGGACGTGGTCGTGTCCACCGACGACCAGGCCATCGCCGCCGCGGCCCGTGAGGCCGGCGCCGAGGTCGTGTTGCGGCCCGCCGCGATCGCCGGGGACACGGCGACTTCCGAGGCCGCGGTGCTGCACGCGATGGACACCCACGAGGCGCTGCACGGCGCGGCGGTCGACGTGGTGGTGTTCGTGCAGTGCACCAGCCCGTTCCTGGTCCGCGAGGACATCGACGGGGTGGCGGGCGCGGTCGTCGAGGACGGCGCCGACACCGCGGTCACCGTCGCTCCCTTCCACGGCTTCATCTGGCGCGACGAGGTCGACTCCGCCGAGGAGCCCGGCGGCTACGGCGTCAACCACGACAAGGCCTACCGTCCGCGCCGCCAGGACCGCCCCCAGGACCTCCTGGAGACCGGCGCCGCCTACGCGATGGACGCGGCCGGCTTCCGCAAGCACCAGCACCGCTTCTTCGGCCGCACGGAGCTCGTACGGACCGACCCCGCGCGCGTGCTGGAGATCGACGACCCGCACGACCTCGCCAGGGCCCGCGCGCTCGCGCCCCTCTTCGACGCCGACCGGCCCGGCGCCCTCCCGGGCTACGACGACATCGACGCCGTGGTCCTCGACTTCGACGGCACCCAGACCGATGACCGGGTGCTGATCGACGCCGACGGAAAGGAGTTCGTCTCCGTGCACCGCGGAGACGGCCTCGGCATCGCCGCCCTGCGCAAGAGCGGCCTCGACATGCTGATCCTCTCCTCGGAGCAGAACCCGGTCGTCGCCGCCCGGGCCCGGAAGCTCAAGCTCCCGGTCCTGCACGGCATCGACCGGAAGGACCTCGCACTCAAGCAGTGGTGCGAGGAGCAGGGCATCGCGCCCGAGCGCGTGCTCTACGTCGGCAACGACGTCAACGACCTCCCGTGCTTCGCCCTCGTGGGCTGGCCCGTGGCGGTCGCGAGCGCCCACGACGTGGTACGCGGCGCCGCCCGTGCGGTCACCACCGTCCCCGGTGGAGACGGCGCGATCCGAGAGATCGCCAGCTGGATCCTCGGCCCCTCTCTCGACTCCCTCACCAGTTAAGGAACTTGCCTGCCATGAGCACCAACTCCCGCCTTCGCTCCTTCGGTTCCGAGCGTCTCGCCGGCCCCGGTCAGCCCGTCTACATCTGCGGCGAGATCGGCATCAACCACAACGGTGAGCTGGACAACGCCTTCAAGCTCATCGACGTGGCCGCCGAAGCCGGCTGCGACGCCGTGAAGTTCCAGAAGCGGACCCCCGAGATCTGCACCCCGCGCGACCAGTGGGACATCGAGCGCGACACCCCCTGGGGCCGGATGACCTACATCGACTACCGCCACCGCGTGGAGTTCGGCGAGGACGAGTACCGCCAGATCGACGAGTACTGCAAGGAGAAGGGCATCGCCTGGTTCGCCTCCCCGTGGGACACCGAGGCCGTCGCCTTCCTGGAGAAGTTCGACGTCCCCGCCCACAAGGTGGCCTCCGCCTCCCTCACCGACGACGAGCTGCTGCGCGAGCTGCGCGCCACCGGCCGCACGGTCATCCTGTCCTCGGGCATGTCGACCCCGAAGCAGATCCGCCACGCGGTCGAGGTCCTGGGCAGCGACAACATCCTGCTCTGCCACGCCACTTCGACGTACCCGGCCAAGGCCGAGGAGCTCAACCTGCGCGTGATCAACACCCTCCAGGAGGAGTACCCGAACGTCCCGATCGGCTACTCCGGCCACGAGACGGGCCTCCAGACCACCCTCGCGGCGGTCGCCCTCGGCGCCACCTTCGTCGAACGCCACATCACCCTCGACCGCGCGATGTGGGGCTCCGACCAGGCCGCCTCCGTCGAGCCCCAGGGCCTGACCCGCCTGGTCCGCGACATCCGCACCATCGAGGCCTCCCTCGGCGACGGCGTCAAGAAGGTCTACGACTCCGAGCTCGGCCCGATGAAGAAGCTGCGCCGCGTCTCGGGCGTCGTCGCCGAGGCGGAGATCGCCGCGGCCGCGGGCGAGCCGGTCTCGGTCTGAGGTCGAACCCTTTAGGAGACGGTCGTACGTCGATGAGCCGCCGCGCCGGATCAGCCGGCAGCAACTCCACTCTCGCCTTCGTCGAGAGCCCGGTACAGCTCCTGAACGTGCTGGAGTGGGCGCACGCCCACGCACCCGGCGCGGGGCTCACCCTCGTCGTGCTGTCCCCGACCGACCCGATGACCCGCGGCCAGCTCCGCCGGATGGCCGAGCTGGCCCGCGACGAGGGTCACGCGGTCCGCTGGGAGGAGGCCCGGGGCGGCCCCGCGGCCCCCTTCCAGACCATCGGCGGCCTCGCGGGCCTGCTCCGCAGGGCGGACCGGGTCGTCCTGGGCGACCCGTTCTCCCGCTACGTACAACTGCTGCTGACCATCACCCGGGCCGCCGACCTGGTCGTCGTCGACGACGGCACGGCCACGATGGAGTTCGTCACCCAACTCGCCCGCGGCGAACGCCTGGTGCGCTGGCACCGCAAGGGCGGCCGTCCCGGCCCCCGCGACCTCGTCTTCGCGCCGGTGTCCTCCTCGGCCCGCCGACGCCTGACCCCGAGCGAGCGCCGCCGGGTGCAGATCTTCTCCTCCATGCCGATGGAGGAGACCCCGGCGGGTGTGACGGTCTCGCCCCACACCTTCGCCTGGACCCGCGCCCGCTTCGGCCCGCCCCGCATCACCAAGGGAGCCGACATGGTCGGCACGTCCCTGGTGGAGACGGGCGTGGTGGACGGCGAGCGCTACCTGGAGGCGGTGCGCTCGCTGGCCAAGGCGCACGGCACCACCCGCTACTTCGCCCACCGCCGCGAGAGCACCGAGAAGCTCCATCGCCTCGCGGTCGAGACGGGCCTGGAGATCGTCCGCCCGGACCTCCCCCTGGAGCTGATCGCCCGCCGCGGCCCGATCGGCCGCACCATCCTGAGCTTCCCCTCGACCGTCGTGCACACTCTGCCCCTGGCCCTCGTGGGCACCGAGGTCCGTGTCGCGGTCTGCGACATCGACCCCGACTGGCTCACGGAAACCGCCTCCCCCCGCGCCCAGGGCTTCCTGTCGGGCGTGACGGGCAAGGCGAGGGACGTGCACCGGCTGTCGGCGGTCACCGCGGTGTGAGCGCGCGGCGCGCGCCCCTGTCACCCCTCCTTGCGGGCGAGCAGGAAGGCGCGCGGCCGTACCTCGCCCTCCTGCGCCTCGCGCACGACCCGGCTGTGCGGCCGGAAGCCCGCCTCGACGAGCTGCTCGACCACGGTCTCCGGGTCCCGCCAGTAGTAGTCGAGCGCGATCTCGTGCCCGAACCGCTCCGCGAGGTGCAGCCGCTCCTCGGCACCGGCCTGGAAGGCGAGGAGCAGCAGTCCGCCCGGCTCCAGGACCCGGTGGAGCTCGGTGAACGTGGCCGGCAGATGCTCGTCGGGGACGTGGATGATCGAGTACAGGGCGGTGATCCCGCCCAGCGTCGCGTCCGGCAGGTCCAGGGCCGTCATCGAACCCACGTGGAACCGCAGACCGGGATGGTTCCGCCGGGCCAGCTCCACCATCCGGGGCGAGACGTCGACGCCGAACACGGGCAGGCCCAGGCCGTCCAGCAGCGCGGTGATGTGCCCGGGACCGCTGCCGAGGTCGGCGACCGGGGCGCGGGTGCCTCCCGCCCGGACCAGCTCGGCGAAGGCACCGAACAGCGCGCGCTCCAGGACCAGACCGGCCAGTCCGTCGGCGGGGAATTGCCGGCCGAAGTCGTCGGCGATCGTGTCGTACGAGGTGCGGGTGTTCCGTATGAAATCCGGGGTCTCGGTGGTCACGGGCCGCACCCTAGCGGGGCGGTGAGGTCGACTGAGGTTCGGCGGCGCACGAAGGGGCGCGGGGCTGTATCGATCAGCGGCTCCGCCGCGGCGAGACCGGCCACGACGGCGCCGCAGGCGAACGACAACCCGCTCACCGCACGTCCAGCGGAGCGCCTAGCGGGGCGTGTCGTCCGTCAGGTGTTCGTCGGCCGTCCAGGTGAAACCCGACAGGGAACCGGTCGGGGAGTCCTCGGCGGTCACCGACGGTTGCCGGCGGCGGAGCAGCCAGACCGTCGTCGCGAGCAGCCAGCCCGCCAGGATCATGATCACCAGGGCGGTCAGGATCAGGCCCGTCGTCCCGAGGAATCCCACCCTCGCCAGCAGCCCCGGGATCTGGTCCTCACCGCAGCCGCACGCCTGCCAGTCCTCCGCCGCGTGGATCGTCATACGGAGAGCCTGCCCGCCCCCGGCCCGGTCGTCGCTCCGCGTGGCGGAAACGTCGCGCGGCGGTGATGATTCCGGGACCGGAACAAGCGTCTCAGTGGAGGCGGACTGGATAACCGGGACTGTGCGGTCCCGACAGGTGAACAGAGCCGACGGGGCGGCATCGCGCGTGGTATCCGTGGAGGGAGGAGTGGATGAGTGACGGATGTGGCCGGATGTCCACGGTCGGGTCCCTCTCCGTGGATTTCATGATCCACTCGGCCGGAAAAGCGGGCGAGTTTACCCATCCCAGTCGATACGTATGCGTCGAGCGGCCAGATTTTCTTCCCCTAACGGGTTGAACTTTTGTTGATCGAGGGTCAGTTGGCCACCCCGACGTCCTACCCTTCAGAGGGTGAAGCAATTGATGTCACTGGAGTCCGAGGCCGATCTCCCCGCGGAAGCCCCGCTTCCCGGCGCGCTGCCCGAGCCGCTGCGCGCCGAACTCGTCGCGTTCCGGCGTGACTTGCACATGCACCCGGAGCTCGGCAACCAGGAGTTCCGTACGACCGCCGCCATCAAGGCGCGGCTGGAGAAGGCCGGCCTCAGGCCGCGCGTGCTCGCGGTGGGCACCGGGCTCGTCTGTGACATCGGCGACTGGGGGAGCGGGCGCCCCGCGCTCGCCCTGCGGGCCGACATCGACGCCCTCCCGATCCCGGACACGAAGAGTGACTGCTCGTATCGCTCGACCGTCCCGGACCGTGCCCACGCCTGCGGACACGACGTGCACACCACCGTCGTGCTGGGCGCCGGCCTCGTGCTGGCCGATCTGCATCGCCAGGGACTGCTGACCCGGCCCGTGCGGCTGGTCTTCCAGCCCGCCGAGGAGGTGCTGCCCGGCGGCGCCGCCGACGCCATCGACAGCGGGGTGCTGGAAGGCGTCGGGCAGATCATCGCCGTGCACTGCGACCCCCGGGTGGACGCCGGCCGGATCGGGCTGCGCGCCGGTGCCATCACCTCCGCCTGCGACCGGCTGGAGATCTCCCTCGACGGACCCGGCGGCCACACCGCGCGCCCGCACCTCACCACCGACCTGGTGACGGCCGCCGCCCGGGTCGTCACCGACGTGCCCGCGATCGTCGCCCGGCGCATCGACACCCGGGCCGGGCTCGCCGTGACCTGGGGCCGGATCGAGTCCGGACACGCCCCCAACGTCATCCCGCAGCACGCCGAACTCTCCGGCACCGTGCGCTGCCTGGACCTCGAGGCCTGGCGGCAGGCGCCCGACGTCGTGGTCGCCGCGATCGACGAGGTCGCCAACCTGCACCGCGCCAAGTCCGAGATCAACTACGTGCGCGGAGTGCCGCCCGTGGTCAACGACCCCGCGGTGACCGACCTGTTGCGGGACGCCATGACCGCGCGCCGGGGCGCCGTCTCCGTCGAGGGCACCGAGCAGAGCCTGGGCGGCGAGGACTTCTCCTGGTACCTGGAGCATGTGCCGGGCGCCATGGCCCGCCTCGGCGTCCGCACCCCCGGTGAGCGGACCGTGCGCGACCTCCACCAGGGCGACTTCGACGCGGACGAGTCGGCGATCACGGTCGGCGTGGAGCTGTTCACGGCGGCCGCGCTGCTCGATGGAGCTTCCTGAAAGGCCCGTAGGAGATCTTGTGAAGGGGTGGCCGGTTCGGCACCCCTTCGTCCCCTTGTGTCACCCGTGCGTAACCGGGTTCTCGCGAACGTAACGCGATGGCGGCACGGTTCGATAACGGCCGCGATGAACCCCGTTCCCCTCCTCTTCTACGCGCGTTACTGTGCGCCGAAATAGCCACCAGAGGCGGCTCATTGGGGAAGCGGGCCGTTCGACGGGCCGTGGGATGAAGGGGTGCTCGCTGTGCGTTCCATATCTCGGAGGACCAGGTTCTCCCAAGCAGTGGTGGCCGTTTCGGTCATCGCCCTCGCGGCCGTCGGCTGTGGCGAGTCCAGCACGAAGGCCGGCAGTGACGACGCGTCGAAGTCCGCCGACGGCAAGTACTCGGGCAAGGGCATCGGCCTCGCGTACGACATCGGCGGCCGTGGCGACCAGTCGTTCAACGACGCCGCCTACGCGGGCTTCGAGCAGGCCGACAAGGAATTCAAGATGGGCGGCCGGGACGTCCAGCCCAGCGACGGCGAGTCCGACGCGGACAAGATCCAGCGGCTGACCGAGCTCGCCAAGGCCGGCTACAACCCGGTGATCGGCGTCGGCTACATCTACGCGCCGGCCGTCAAGGAGGTCGCCGCCAAGTTCCCGAAGACCACCTTCGGTGTCATCGACGACGAGCAGGTCAAGGCCCCCAACGTGGCCGACATGGTCTTCTCCGAGGAGCAGGCCTCCTACCTCGCGGGCGTCGCCGCCGCCAAGGCCTCCAAGGCCAAGCACGTCGGCTTCATCGGCGGTGTGGACATCCCGCTGATCCACAAGTTCGGCGCGGGCTTCGAGCAGGGCGTCAAGTCCGTCGACCCGAGCATCAAGATCGAGTCGCAGTACCTGACCGAGACGCCCGCCGAGGGCGGCTTCTCCAGCCCGGACAAGGGCAAGGAGGCGGCCAGCGGCCAGATCGAGAAGGGCGCCGACGTCATCTACCACGCGGCCGGCCTCTCCGGTCAGGGCGTGATCTCCGAGTCCGCCGCCAACAAGGTGTGGGCCATCGGCGTCGACTCCGACCAGTACAACCAGTCCGCGCTGAAGGACTACAAGGACTACATCCTCGGCTCGGCCCTGAAGAACGTCGGCGGCGCGGTCTACGAGCTCGCCAAGTCGGTCTACGAGGGCAAGCCGCTCACCGGCGTCGTCCGCGGCGACCTGAAGTCCGGCGGCGTGGGCTTCGCCGACTCCAACCCGAAGTACAAGGCCATGACGGACGTCGTCGCCGCGGTCGACAAGGCCAAGCAGGAGATCATCGACGGCAAGGTCACGGTCAAGACCTCGTAACCCTCTCCATAGGGCCATAAAGGCCCCTCATATACGCCCGCTCGGGCACCGTTGCAGCTCATACGCCCCAAAGGCTCGGGCGTCGGATTTCCGCCTGCCCCGCCGCGCCTGGCACGCACGCTCGCCGCGTTGCCGGACCGCCCACGTGGCTCCGCCACGAGAGCGCCCCGGCGCCTTGCGATCGCACGCACCAGACGCGGCGGGGCCCGCCCTTCGGGCGGACGACGGAAATCCGACGCCCGAGCCTTGCCTCCCGCAAGGGGCGTACTGCTGTCCGTAACCTGTTCTGCATCTGTGGCCACAGCTCGGTAACGGACCGGACAGAAGGGGTTTTCCGTCTGGTCTACGCGCGTTACGCTGCGGCGGAACCAGCGCCTGGTTTGGGCGCTTGCACAAAGGAGTCTCGTTCCATGCGCCGGGTGTCCCGTATCACGGTTGCAGGCGTTGCAACCGCAGCCCTTGCCCTCACCGTGTCCGCCTGCGGCAGCTCGTCCTCCGAGTCGTCCAGCAGCGACAGCAAGAACCTCGGCCTGGCCCTGGCCTACGACGTCGGCGGCAAGGGCGACCAGTCCTTCAACGACGCCGCGACCGCCGGCCTGGACAAGGCCGACAAGGAGTTCGGCTACAAGTCCACCGCCATCGAGCCGCAGGACGGCGAGTCGGACGCGGACAAGGTGCAGCGCCTGGAGAACCTGGCCAAGCAGGGCTACAACCCGGTCATCGGTGTCGGCTTCGCCTACGCGCCCGCCGTCAAGGAGGCCGCCCAGAAGTACCCGAAGACCACCTTCGGCATCGTCGACGACGAGCAGACCAAGGCCGACAACGTCGCCGACCTCGTCTTCCACGAGGAGCAGGCCTCCTACCTGGCCGGCGTCGCCGCCGCCCTGTCGACCAAGTCCAACGTCGTGGGCTTCGTCGGCGGTGTGGACGTGCCGCTGATCCACAAGTTCGCGGCCGGCTACAAGCAGGGCGTCGAGGACACCAAGAAGGGCGTCACGGTCAAGGTCCAGTACCTGACCGAGACCGCCGCCGAGGGTGGCTTCTCCAGCCCCGACAAGGGTGAGAGCGCCGCCGAGGGCATGATCGACGACAAGGCGGACGTCGTCTACGCCGCCGCCGGTCTGTCCGGTCAGGGTGTCATCAAGGCCGCCAGCGCCAACAAGATCTGGGCGATCGGCGTCGACTCCGACCAGTACAACCAGGACGCGCTGAAGGCGTACAAGGCCTCGATCCTGACCTCCGCCATGAAGAACGTCGAGGGCGCGGTCTACGAGCTCGCCAAGTCCGTCCACGACGGCAAGCCGGAGACCGGCGTCGTCCGCGGCAGCCTCTCCAACGGCGGCGTGAGCGTGTCCAACTCCAACCCGGAGTTCGCGGACAACGCCAAGATCCAGGCCGCCATCAAGAAGGCGTCCGAGGGCATCATCGACGGCACCATCAAGGTGAAGACCTCCTGACCTTCCCCGGTCACAGGCCTTGGCCAAGTGAGCGCTGTAATGGCAGCGTTACGGCCACGGAACGGGGCGCGGAGAGGATGGCTCCTCGCGCCCCGTTCGCGCGGCAGAATGCTCGGAACGGATCGTGTACCGCTCGTAGGCCAAACGAGAACGATCAGGTCCGGGCACTATTTAAAGCAGGGGCGCTACGCGCGTAGAGTGGCCCCTTTCCCAAGGAGAGTGCGCCATCGAAGCGACCAGCAGCCCTCCGCTCACCGCTCAGTCGCCGATCGCGGTAGAGCTGGCGGGGATCACCAAACGATTCCCGGGTGTCGTCGCCAACCACGACATCCACCTGACCGTCCGCAAGGGCACCGTCCATGCCCTCGTCGGCGAGAACGGCGCCGGCAAGTCGACCCTGATGAAGATCCTCTACGGCATGCAGAAGCCGGACGAGGGCACCATCGCGGTCGGCACCGAACAGGTGACCTTCTCCAGCCCCGCCGACGCGATCTCCCGCGGCATCGGCATGGTCCACCAGCACTTCATGCTCGCGGACAACCTCACGGTGCTGGAGAACGTGGTGCTGGGCAGCGAGAAGCTGTACGGCATCGGCGGCAACGCCCGTAAGAAGATCAAGGAGATCTCCGACCGCTACGGCCTCGGCGTCCGCCCCGACGCGATGGTCGAGGACCTCGGCGTCGCCGACCGCCAGCGCGTGGAGATCCTCAAGGTCCTCTTCCGCGGCGCCTCCACCCTGATCCTCGACGAGCCCACCGCCGTCCTCGTACCGCAGGAGGTCGACGCGCTCTTCGACAACCTGCGCGAGCTCAAGTCCGAGGGCCTGGCCGTCATCTTCATCTCCCACAAGCTGGGCGAGGTCCTCTCCGTCGCGGACGAGATCACCGTCATCCGCCGCGGCACGACGGTCGGCACCGCCGTCCCGTCCGAGACCACCCCGCGTCAGCTCGCCGAGATGATGGTCGGCAGCGAGCTCCCCACCCCCGAGACCGCCGAGTCGACCGTCACCGACACGGCCGTCATCGAGGTCAAGGACCTCACCGTCTACGCCTCCGGCGGCGCCTCCCTGGGCGTCGAGTCCGAGCCCGCGACCGGCGGTGTCACCGGCGGTATCGCCACGGCCGCCGGCGAGGTCAAGAGGGTCCTCGACGACGTCTCCTTCACCATCCACGCCGGTGAGATCATGGGCATCGCCGGAGTCGAGGGCAACGGCCAGACCGAGCTCATCGACGCCCTGATCGGCACCAAGAACGCCGACTCCGGTGCCATCTTCTTCCAGGGCGAGGACGTCACCTCCTGGACCACCCGCAAGCGCCGCGAGTCCGGCGTCGGCTACATCCCCGAGGACCGGCACCGCCAGGGCCTGCTCCTGGAGGCCCCCCTCTGGGAGAACCGCATCCTCGGCCATGTCACCGAGACGCCCAACGCCAAGGGCTTCTGGCTGACCCCGAAGGCCGCCCAGGCCGACACCCGCCGGATCGTCGAGGAGTACGACGTCCGTACCCCCGGCATCGACGTCACCGCGGCCTCCCTCTCCGGCGGCAACCAGCAGAAGCTGATCGTCGGCCGCGAGATGAGCCACAGCCCCAAGTTCCTGATCGCCGCCCACCCCACCCGCGGTGTGGACGTCGGCGCACAGGCCCAGATCTGGGACCGCATCCGCGACGCCCGCCGCGAGGGTCTGGCCGTGCTGCTGATCTCCGCCGACCTGGACGAGCTCATCGGCCTGTCGGACACCCTGCGCGTGATCTACAACGGCAGGCTGGTCGCCGACGCCGACCCGGCCACCATCACCCCGGAGGAGCTCGGCTCCGCCATGACGGGTGCCGCGACCGGACACCTTGAGCACACCGAGGAAGACAGCGCCCCGGAGGACGAGGCCCGATGAAGAAGTTCGACAAGGAGCGGCTGCTCCTCGCCGTGGCCGGCCCGGCCCTGGCGCTCGTCGCGGCGATCCTGCTGACCTCGGTCGTGCTGATCGCCTCGGGCAAGAGCCCGATCGAGCCGTACACGCTCATGCTGGAGCAGGCCGGCTTCTCCGACGTACAGGTACTGATCATCAACCAGGCGTCGATGTACTACATCGCCGCCCTCGCGGTCGCCCTCGGCTTCCGGATGAACCTGTTCAACATCGGCGTCGACGGCCAGTACCGCCTCGGCGCCATGATGACCGCGGTGGTCGGCGCGCACGTGGCGCTGCCGTCCTTCCTCCAGGTCCCGCTGCTGCTCCTGGTCGGCGCCCTCACCGGCGCCATGTGGGCCGGCATCGCGGGCATCCTGAAGGTCACCCGGGGGGTCAGCGAGGTCGTCGCGACGATCATGCTGAACTCGATCGCCACCAGCCTCATCGGCTACCTCACCCTCACCGACAACTGGGGCGTGCCGCTCGGCGACAACGTCACGACCGGTGTGATGAAGGAGTCCGGCTGGGTCCCCGGCATCAACCTGGGCGCCGACGTCGGCGAGATCTACGGCCTGGTCTTCCTCGCCGTCGCCATGGGCGTCGGCTACTGGGCCGTCCTCAACCGCACCCGCTTCGGCTTCGACCTGCGCGCCACCGGCGAGTCCGAGACCGCTGCCGCGGCCTCCGGCGTCAACGCCAAGCGTATGGTGCTCACCGCGATGCTGATCTCCGGCGCCGTCGCGGGCATCTCGGGCCTGCCGCTGCTGCTCGGCGACACCCACACCTACAGCCTCAGCTTCCCGGCCGGCCTCGGCTTCACCGCCATCGGCATCGCGCTGCTCGGCCGCAACCACCCCGGCGGCATCGCGCTGGCCGCCCTGCTGTGGGCCTTCCTCGACAAGGCGTCCCCCGCTCTCGACTACGCGACTCCCGAGCCGTACGAGAAGGAGATCGCCACGATCATGCAGGGCCTGATCGTCTTCGCGGTCGTCATCTCCTACGAGGTCGTCCGCACCTGGGGTCTGCGCCGCCAGCAGAAGCGCGTCGGTGAGGAACTCGCCGCTGCCGCCGCCCAGAACACCAAGAAGGAGGTGGCGGTCTGATGAGTACCGCGATCATCGTCAAGGCGCTGGCGAAGCAGCCCGGCAAGGGCAGCCGCCGCATGTCGCTGCCCGTCCTCCTCCTGATCATCTCGGGCGTGCTGATCCTGACGTCGGTCGTCCGGCTGATCACCGGCGCGGACGGCATCACGTCGACCGGCCAGATGTCCACCGCCCTGCGCGCGGCCGTGCCGATCGGCCTCGCCGGTCTCGGCGGTCTGTGGGCCGAGCGCGCGGGCGTCGTCAACATCGGCCTCGAGGGCATGATGATCCTCGGCACCTGGTTCGGTGCCTGGGCCGGCTACCAGTGGGGTCCGTGGACCGGTGTCCTCGTCGGCATCGTCGGCGGCGCGCTGGGCGCCGTCCTGCACGCCATCGCCACCGTGACCTTCAACGTCAACCACATCGTCTCCGGTGTGGCCCTGAACATCCTGGCGCTCGGCACCACCCGCTATCTGTCGAAGTTCACCTTCGAGGAGGCCCCGCAGGGCTCCTCCAAGCAGTCCCCGCCGATCGAGTCGCTGGGCACCTTCGACGTCCCGGGTCTGTCCGACTGGCTCCAGACGCTCAACGAGAAGCACTGGTTCCTGATCTCCGACATCGCCGGCCTGGTCGGCGGTCTGATCACCAACCTGTCGCCGCTGACCGTCGTCGCCGTGGCCCTCGTGCCCGCCAGCTGGTACATCCTGTGGCGCACGCCGTTCGGTCTGCGGCTGCGCTCCTGCGGCGAGAACCCGATCGCCGCCGAGTCGCTCGGCGTCAACGTCTACAAGTACAAGTACCTCGCCGTGATCATCTCCGGCGGCTTCGCCGGCCTCGGCGGTGCCTTCCTGTCGATCGTGTCGTCCAACGTCTACCTCGACGGCCAGACGGCCGGGCGCGGTTACATCGGTCTCGCCGCGATGATCTTCGGTAACTGGATGCCGGGCGGACTCGCCCTCGGCGCGGGCCTGTTCGGCTACACCGACAGCCTCAAGCTGCGCGGCGGTGTCACCAACGTGCACGCGCTGATCCTGCTCATCGCGATCCTGCTGGTGTTCGGCGTCGCGTACCTGATCTGGAAGAAGAAGTACGTCCCCGCCGCCATCACCGCCGCGGTCTCGGCCCTGATGTTCGTCTGGTACGCCACCACGAACGAGGTCCCGAACCAGGTCGTGACGGCCAGCCCGTACGTCATCACCCTGCTGGTGCTCTCGCTGTCCGCGCAGCGCCTGCGGATGCCGAAGGCCGACGGACTGCCGTACCGGAAGGGACAAGGCAAGTGACGGTCTCCGCCGACTTCGACTGGGACACCCTGCGGGAGGTGGCGCGCGAGGCGATGAGCCACGCGTACGCCCCCTACTCGGGCTATCCCGTCGGTGTCGCGGCCCTCGTCGACGACGGCCGTACGGTATCCGGCTGCAACGTCGAGAACGCCTCCTACGGACTCGGCCTGTGCGCCGAGTGCGGGCTGGTCTCGGAGTTGCAGCGCAGCGGCGGCGGCCGGCTGACGCACTTCACGTGTGTCGACGGCCGGGGCGAGGTGCTGGTCCCGTGCGGTCGCTGTCGCCAGCTGCTGTACGAGTTCGGCGGCCCCGACCTCCTGCTGGAGACCCCGGCGGGGATCCTGCCGCTGTCTCGGATGCTGCCCCAGGCCTTCGGCCCGGACCATCTCACCTCCAAGTAACTCCCGTGCGGCCCCTCTGAGTCGATCAGGGGGGCCGCGCACTTTTTCTGAACGTCCGGAAGGAATGCCATGGCCATGGACGCCATCTCCGTCATCCGCACCAAGCGTGACCGCGGTGAGCTCAGCGACGAGCAGATCGACTGGGTCATCGACGCGTACACCCGCGGCGAGGTCGCCGACTACCAGATGGCCGCGCTGAACATGGCCATCCTCCTCAACGGCATGAACCGCGGCGAGATCTCCCGCTGGACCGCCGCGATGATCGCGAGCGGCGAGCGCATGGACTTCTCCTCGCTGTCGCTCCCGACGGCGGACAAGCACTCGACGGGCGGAGTGGGCGACAAGATCACCCTCCCGCTGGCCCCGCTGGTCGCCGCCTGCGGTGCGGCCGTCCCGCAGCTCTCCGGCCGCGGCCTCGGCCACACCGGCGGCACGCTGGACAAGCTGGAGTCGATCCCGGGCTGGCGCGCCCTCCTCTCCAACGAGGAGATGCTGCACGTCCTGGACACGACCGGCGCGGTCATCTGCGCGGCGGGCGACGGCCTGGCACCCGCCGACAAGAAGCTGTACGCCCTGCGTGACGTCACCGGCACGGTGGAGGCGATCCCGCTGATCGCCTCCTCGATCATGTCGAAGAAGATCGCGGAGGGCACGGGTTCGCTGGTCCTGGACGTGAAGGTGGGCTCGGGCGCCTTCATGAAGACCATCGAGGACGCCCGCGAGCTGGCCTCAACGATGGTCGGCCTCGGCACGGACCACGGCGTGAAGACGGTCGCCCTCCTCACGGACATGTCGACCCCGCTCGGCCTCACCGCGGGCAACGCGCTCGAGGTCCGCGAGTCGGTCGAGGTCCTGGCGGGCGGCGGCCCGGCGGACGTGGTGGAGCTGACGATCGCCCTGGCGAAGGAAATGCTCGAAGCGGCGGGCGTCCGCGACGCCGACCCGGCCAAGGCCCTGGCCGACGGCTCGGCCATGGACGTCTGGCGCCGCATGATCGCCGCCCAGGGCGGCGACCCGGACGCGGAACTGCCGGTGGCCAAGGAGCAGCACGTCATCAAGGCGGGCGCGTCCGGCGTCCTGACCCGCCTCGACGCCTACGACATCGGCGTCGGCGCCTGGCGCCTCGGCGCGGGCCGCGCCCGCAAGGAGGACCCGGTGCAGGCGGGCGCGGGCATCGAGATGCACGCCAAGCCCGGCGACACGGTGACCGAGGGCCAGCCCCTCCTCACCCTGCACACGGACACCCCGGAGCGCTTCGAGTACGCCCTGGAGGCGGTCGAGGGTTCCTACGACATCGCGGCACCGGGCACGGACTTCACGGCGTCGCCGGTGGTGCTGGAGCGCATCGCCTGACCAGCGATTTCCACTTTCAGGTGAACGGGATCGGTGGACCGCCACCGGTCCCGTTCGGCATGCTGGGATCGGTGACGCACCGATAGGAGACCGCCATGAGCGCACTCACCGTGGGCCACGATCCCGGGCAGAGCTGGGACGACCTCGTCCAGCTCTGGGACGAGATGGAATGGCCCGAGGGCAGCAAGCTGGAGATCATCGAGGGGATCATCACCGCGTCACCTGCTCCAGCGCCGCGCCACAATGTGATCGCGGAACGTATCCAGCGTCGCCTCTACTCCGTGATCCCCGATGACTGGGGGGTCTTCCAGACGCAGGCCATCGCGGTACCGTCGCGGTTGGGCATGTTCATCCCGGACATCCTGGTCGCTCCGATCGAGGAGTGCACCGACGCGGAGACCTATCTGCCGGGCGCCGTCGCCGAACTCGTCGTGGAGGTCACCTCAAGGAAGAACGCCCGCCACGACCGCGTGAGCAAACCGGCCGCCTACGCTTCCGCGGGCATTCCGCTCTACGTCCTGGTCGACCGGTGGGCACCCGAAGGACCCACCGCGACGCTCTACGGCGAACCGAGGGGCGATGTCTACCGCCCCCTGGCTGTCGCCAAGTTCGGCGAACTCCTCACGATTCCGGCGCCCTTCGACCTCGTCATCGACACTGGCGAGTTCCCCGAGACCTGACTCATCCCAACAGCGCCGCGACCACCACCAACACCGGCACCGACAACACCGTCGACACCAGGATCGAGTCCCGCGCCAGCCGCTCGCCCACCCGGTAGCTGGACGCGTACGTGTACAGGTTCTGCGCGGCCGGCAGCGCCGACGTCACCACCACGTCCAGGAGTTGGTGACCCCGCAGCCCGAACACCCCCGCCGCCAGCGCCCAGGCGGCCGCCGGCTGGCCCACCGACTTCAACGCCACCGACAGCAGGACCAGTTGGCGGTCCGGACCCCGGCCCGGCATCGTGCTGCCGCACAGGGAGATACCGAAGGCGAGCAGCACCGCCGGGACGGACATGTTGCCGATGAGGGTCACCGGGTCCATGACCGCCGACGGGATGTGGAGGCCGGTGGCCGAGGCCGCGACGCCCGCCAGGGAGCCCACCGCGATCGGGTTGCGCAGTGGGGTGAGCAGCCGTAGCCACAGCGGGTCCTTGCCGTCCCTCGCCGACAGGTCCAGGACGGTCAGCGCGATCGGGGTCAGCAGGAGCAGCTGGAACAGCAGCACCGGCGCCACCAGCGAGGCGTCGCCGAGGACGTACACCGCGATCGGGATGCCCAGGTTCCCGGAGTTGACGTAACTGGAGCACAGGGCGCCGATCGTCGTGCGGCCCACGCCCCAGCCGCGTACGACACCCACCGCGACGAAGACACCCGCCGTCGCCGCCGTGCTCAGCGCGGTCACGACCAGCCGGCTGGAGAAGACCGTCGACAGGTCGGCCCGCGCCAGCGTCGTGAAGAGCAGGGCGGGGGAGGCGACATGGAAGGCGAGCTTCGTCAGCACCTCGCGGCCGTTGTCGCCGAGGTAGCCCCGCCGCCCGATCACATAGCCGACCGCGATCACGACGGCGATGACGGCGAAGCCGGTCAGCACGCCCTGCACGGAACCTCCTCGGCGGTGCGGAGGGCGTGCGGTATCCAGGGCGGTGCTGATCCGTGGGGCATACAGCCAACCCTCCGGGGAAGGCGGTGCCCAGGTCAATGTGATCCCGGTCGGTGGACGCCGGCCACGATGAGCTTCGGCCCCGGGGAGCCCCGGCCGCGATGAGTTTCGCCCGCCCGACAGGTCTACAGATCGTGGACGCCATGACACCCGCTGTGCTCGTACTGGCCGGCCCCGTCACCCGGGACGAGGTGACAGGGCTGTGCGAGGACGTGCGCGCGCTGCTGGACGCGACCGGGGCCGGGGCGGTGGTCTGTGATGTGGCCGGGCTCGGGCCACCGGGGCTCGGGGTCGTCGACCTGCTGGCGCGGCTGCAACTCGCCGCGCGGCGGGCCGGGGGCCGGATCCGGCTCAGAGACCCCGACCCCGCGCTACACGCCCTGCTCGACCTGGTCGGCCTCCGCTTCGAGATGGAGGGGGAGCCCGAACAACGGGAACCACCGCTTGGTGTCGAGGAAGAAGTGGAACCCGGTGAGCCGGCCCTCTGAGATCTCCAGGACCTGCACCGCCCACGGTGTGTAGCCGCCCTCCTCGGGGTCCGGCTTGTACTGGGCGAACCCCGGCAGACCGTTCACCTGGACCGGCACCAGCCGCGAGCCCTCGCAGGCCGAACCGAGCGTCGTCATGAAGCCCGTGATGTCGTCGTGGCCCGTCAGCCACAGGTCGAACGGCGGCATCGTCATGATGGCGTCCTCGTGCAGCAGAGCTGTCAGCGCCGTCATGTCGTAGCCCTCGAACGCGGCCATGTAGCGGTCCAGGAGCTTCTGCTGCTCCTCGTCGAGCGGGTCGGACACCACCGCTTCGGCGCCGTGCTGTCCCTCGCGCTCGGCGAGGGTCGCGCGGGCCCGCTGGAGGGCGCTGTTGACCGAGGCGACCGTGGTGCCGAGCAGCTCGGCGACCTCGCTCGCCCTCCAGGCCAGCACCTCTCGCAGGATCAGCACCGCCCGCTGCTTGGGCGGGAGTTGCTGGAGGGCGGCCATGAAGGCGAGCCGCACGGACTCCTTGGCCACGGCCGCCTCCGCCGGGTCCTCGACCGTGGGCAGGATCCGGGCGTCCGGCATCGGCTCCAGCCAGGTGTGGTCCGGGCGCGGGGAGAGGGCGGCCTGGGCGAGCGGCGTCGAATCGGTGAGGTCCATGGGCCTCGCGCGTTTGTTGCCGGCCGTCAGCATGTCCAGGCAGACGTTCGTCGCGATGCGGTACAGCCAGGAGCGGAGGCTGGAGCGGCCCTCGAACTTGTCGTAGCTGCGCCAGGCGCGGACCATCGTGTCCTGTACCGCGTCCTCCGCCTCGAAGGACGAGCCGAGCATCCGGTAGCAGTACCCGGTCAGCTCGACCCGGTGCTTCTCCAGCCTGACGTCGAGGTCCGCTGTCGTCGTGCTGTCCGTCATCGTCCACCCACCCCTGTGGCCGTTCTGTGTCGCGCCTTTGCGCCCAGCACGTCCGAAGCTATCGCAGGGGTCTGACAATGGCGTGTCGAGTGGGGGAACGTGCAGGTCAGACGTTTCTCGCCCCCGCCGCCCCTACCCGTCCCGTCCCTGGGGGCTGCCGCCCCCAGACCCCCGCTTCGGCCCTGAAGGGGCCTCGTCCTCAAACGCCGGACGGGCTGAGAAGTCAGCCTCTCCGGCGTTTGAGGAGCGGGGTCTGGGGCGGAGCCCCAGAAGGATGGGACGGGTAGGGGCGGCGGGGGCGAGAAAAAGCGGTCCCCCTGGCCGACCGACCTCGACCAGGGGGAAGTAGAAGGGGAACGTGCGGCTCAGGCCACAGCGAGCCGCTGCTGGGCCCGAGCCGCACGCGTTCCGAGGACGGTGATCGTCACGACACCGAGCACCGCCAGCAGACCGACCCCGACGGTCCCGGCCCAGCCCCCCGCGTGGAACGCGATCGCACCGACCGTCGATCCCGCACTGGAGCCGATGTAGTACGCCGACTGGTAGAGCGCGGACGCCTGCGCCCGCCCCTCCGTCGCCGTCTTGCTGACCGCCGACGACGCCACCGCGTGCCCCGCGAAGAACCCGCCCGTGATCAGCACCAGCCCCATCAGGACGAGCCCCAGAGAGTCCGCCAGCGACAGCACCAGACCCGAGGCCGTCGTCGCGCCCGCCGCGTACAGCGCGCCCCGGCGGCCGAGGCGCCCCACCAGACGGCCCGCCGTCGACGCCGACACCGTACCCACCAGATAGACCAGGAAGATCGAGCCGACGATGCCCTGCGGCAGCCCGAACGGGGCCTCGGTGAGCCGGTACCCGATCACCGTGTAGACGCCGCCGAACACCGTCATGAACAGCGCGCCGATCGCGTACAGCCGGCACATCAGCGGGTTGGACAGGTGGTCACGGACCGTGCGGACCATCACGCGCGGCTTCAGCGAGCCCGCGACGAAGTGCTTCGGCGCCGGCAGCAGCAGCCGGAACGCCACCGCGCACGCGACCGCGATCGCCCCGATGACCCCCAGGGCCACCCGCCAGCCCCACTCCTGCGCCACCCAGCCGGTGATGACCCGGCCGCTCATCCCGCCGACGCTGTTGCCCGCGACGAACAGGCCGATCGCCGTGACCAGCGCCTTCGGCCGGACCTCCTCCGCGAGATACGCCGTGGCGGAAGCCGGAAGACCGGCCAGCGCCGCACCCTGCAAGGCCCGCAGCGCGACCAGTGCCGGCAGCGAGGGAGCCAGCGGGACCAGCAGCCCGACGGTCACCGCGACCGCCAGCGAGGCGGTCATGACCGTACGGCGTCCGTAGCGCTCCGAGACCGCGCTCATGGGAAGGACGAACAGGGCCAGTCCGCCCGTCGCCGCCGCCACCGTCCAGCTCGCGTCGCTCGCCGCCACCCCGAAGTCGCCGGAGATCAGCGGCAGAAGGGCCTGCGTGGAGTACAGGAGGGCGAAGGTCGCCACCCCGGCGAGGAAGAGGGCGAAGCTCATCCGGCGGTAGCCGGGGCCGCCGGGGGCCATACGGGAGTCGGGAGCGGGAACAGCGGATACGGCGCCCATGGTCATGGACGCCTCGGTACTGGCAGGCATGCCTCGAAGTTACGTACACCTCGGTTCATGCGTCCAATGCATGAACTCGTCATAATCGTTCCCATGGTGCATCAACACAGCTCACAGCCTCGTCTGTCACCGTCCAGTGACACAGAAGACATGGCGGCGGACATGTCGGAGATGTCCTTGGTGCTGGCCCCGCGCCTCGCCTACTTCGCCGGCGTCGCCCGCACCGAGCACGTCACCCGGGCCGCGCAGGAGATGAACGTCCCGCAGTCCACGCTCTCCCGCGCCATGGTCCGCCTCGAACAGGACCTGGGCGTCGACCTGTTCGCCCGAATCGGCCGCACGGTCTCCCTCACCCCCGCCGGCCGCGCCTTCCTCGGCCACGTCGAACGCGCCCTCGGCGAGATCGAGCGCGCCGCCGAGGAGGTCCGCGCCGACGCCGACCCGGCCACCGGCAAGGTCGCCTTCGGCTTCCTGCACACCATGGGCTCGGAGACGGTCCCCGGCCTCATCCGCGCCTTCCGCGCCGACCACCCCCGGGTCCGCTTCAGCCTGGTCCAGAACTATGGCGAGGCGATGATCGAACGCCTGCGCGCGGGCGAGCTGGACCTCTGTCTGACCTCCCCGGTCCCGGACGCCCCGGACCTCGTCGGCCGCCGCCTCGACGAGCAGAAACTCCGGCTGGTCGTCCCGGCGGACCACCGCCTCGCCTCCCGCAAACGGGTCCGCCTCGCCGAGGCCGCCGACGAGACGTTCGTGACCCTGGAGCCCAACTACGGCATGCGCCGCATCACCGACGACCTGTGCCAGGAGGCCGGCTTCAAGCCCCGTATCGCCTTCGAGGGGGAAGAGGCCGAGACGCTACGAGGCCTCGTCGCCGCCGGTCTGGGCGTCGCCCTTCTCCCCCCACCCGCCGTGGCCCGCCCGGGGGTCGTCGAGCTGACGGTCACCGCACCGCGCGCGGTGCGCGAGATCGGCGTGGCCTGGCTCGACGGCCACCCGGACACACCACCCGTGGCCGCCTTCAAGAAGTTCCTGCTCGCACAGCGCGGCCGTCTCCTGCCGGACTGACCACCGCCTTGGCGGACGCACGCGCGAGCAGCCCGTGCTTCGGCGCCAGACACCACACCACCACGAACACACCCGTCAGCACCACGACGATGGAGCCGCCGGCCGCCAGGTCGTACGCGTACGACACGTACAGCCCCGCCAGGCTCCCCGCGCACCCGAGCGCCGACGCGAGCAGGGTCATGGTCCACAGCCGCTCGGTCAGCAGCCGGGCGGTCGCGGCGGGCGTGATGAGCAGCGCGAGGACGAGGACGTTGCCCACGGCCTCCAGCGACATCACGATCGTCGAGGTGACCACCACGTACAGCGTGAGATCCAGCCGGAACACCGGCAGCCCCGCCGCCCGTGCCGTCTCCCGGTCCAGGCTGACCGCGATCAGCTCCTTGCGCAGGGCGAGTACGACGGCCACCAGCACCGCCCCGATCCCGGCGACCGTCCACACGTCGTCGTCCGACACCGCCAGCACCTGCCCGAACAGGAACGACGACAGGTCGGTCGTCCAGCTGTCCCGGGTCGACACGAGCACGATCCCGAGGCCGAAGGCGAAGGCGAAGAAGACCCCGATCACGGTGTCCTCCTTCAGCCGCCGGTTCTGCGACACGTACGCGATGAGCACCGAGGTGACGATCCCGGCCGTCGCCCCGCCGAGGAGCAGGTTGCCCTCGAAGGTGTAGGCCAGCGCCACCCCGGGGAACGCCGAGTGCGCCACGGCGTCCCCGATGAACGCCATCCCGCGCAGCACGACGTACACCCCGACCACCCCGCACACCAGCCCCACCACGGCGGCGACGGTGAACGCCCGCTGCATGAAGGGCAGTTCCCAGGGGTCCAGCAGAAAGTCGATCACGTCACCGTCTCCGCACGCTCCGTACGCATGGCCCGGTCAAGGCCGAACGCCCGCAGCATCTGGTCCGGTTCGGCCAGCAGCTCCGGGCCGCCCTCGGCGACGACCGTCCGGTTGATCAGCACCACCCGGTCACAGGTGCGGGCGGCCGCCGACAGGTCGTGGGTGGTCATCAGCAGGGCCCGTCCCTCGGCGGCGAGCTGCCGGAAGAGCTGGTTGAGGAGCTCCTGGGTGGGCACGTCGACGCCGGTGAACGGCTCGTCGAGCAGCAGGAGCCGCGGCTCCGCCGCCAACGCCCTTGCCACCAGCACCCGTTGACGCTGCCCGCCCGACAGCTCACCGACGGGCCTGCGGGCCAGCGCGGTGAGCCCCGTGAGCTCCAGGGCACGGTCGGCGGCCTCCCGGTCGGCGGCGCGGGGCCGCCGCAGCCAGCCGATCGCGCGCGTACGTCCGGTCAGGACGGCGCCCGCGATGTCGATGGGGAAGTCCCAGGCGAACTCGTGCCGTTGGGGAACGTAACCAGGCAGGGATGCCACGGACACCGTCCCCGAGGCGAGCGGCACAAGCCCCAGCGCGGCCCGCAACAGAGTCGTCTTCCCTGCCCCGTTGGGCCCGATCAGCCCGACCAGCTCACCCCCCTGCACGGCGAGCGACGCGTCCTCCAGGGCGAGCCGCCCCCCGAGCACGACGGACGCGGCCTCGACCCGCAGCAGCGCGCTCACATGCCCCGCCGCCGACGCCGTACGCCCCACACCGCACCGCCACCGACGAGCGCCAGCCCGGCGGCCGCCCCGGCGAGGAGTGCCGGGTCTCCGGCACCGGTGCTCGCCATGGACCCCGAGGCGTCCGAACCGGCGGCCGTGGAACCCGACTTGGCTGTTCCCGTGTCTGTGTCCGTGCCCGTGCCCGTTTCCGTCTCCCTCTCCGTGGGCGAGGAGGAGCCCCCGGGGCTCACCGCGTCCGCGTCCCCGTCCCCGACCACGAACGTCACCGTCTCCGTATCGCTCACGGCGGTCCCGTCGGCGAGCTTCCCGCTCATCCGGAAGGTGAGCCGGTACGTGCCCTCCTTCGTGAACGCCCATCCGCCGTGCGCATGCGTGTTGGCCGGGACCTCGAAGGAGTCCGGCACCCCGTCCTTGCTGTTGAACAGCACGTCGGCGCCCGACATCGCGTCGTACGTGTAGAGCGCGTAGGCGCCCGGCCCGTCGGCCTTCGTCAGCGTGAAGGTCACCCCGCCCTTCGTCTTCCCCGCCTCGATGTTGTCCGTCGACCAGCCGGGCCACAGCAGCCCTTCCTGCTGGACCTGGTCCAGCAGCCAGACGTCGGAACCGGGCTTCCCCAGGAAGGCGAAGGCGTCGTTGTCGGGCAGGGCGTTCTTCGCGGCCGGCTTCACGCGCAGGACCAGCGACGAGGGTTCCCGCCAGGTGGTCGTCCCGGAGACCGTGCCGTCCTTGACGTGGATCTGGAGCTTGTCGCCGACGACCCGGGCGGCGAAGTCGATGTGGCCGTCGTCGAGGACCTTCCTGTCCGATACGACGTCGGCGGCCAGAGCGCCCCGGGGCGCCTGCGCCGGTGCGGCGAGGGCACGGGTCCGGAGCTCGGGAGTCGGGGCGGCGGGGGAGGGCACCGGTTCCGGTGCCTTCGTTGCCGGCTCTCCGCCGACCACCACCGTGTAGACGGTCCCGACGGACAGGGCTCGCCCGTCCGCCGCCGTACCCGATGCTTCGAAGATGAGCCGGTAGGTCCCCTCCTCGCTGAACTCCCAACTCATGTCGGCCTGTTCACCGACCGGCACCTCGACCCGGTCCGGCACGTTGTCCGCGCTGTCGAAGAGCACGGAGCCGTCCCCATGCACCTTTACGTCGCCGGGCCCGTCCAGCCCGGTCAGCGCCCATGTCACGGTGTCACCGGCCAAGGCCCCCGACGGCACTCCCGTCGTGTCCCAGCCGGGCACGGCGTCGTCCGCCTCGACCACCCGCGCACCGTCGCCCGGGTCGAGGGTCAACTCCCCGTCGGCGTAGGCGATCCTCCCGAGTTCGTGCGACGGCTCGTCCGCGACGGCGGCGTTGCCGCCGCCCGTCAGCGCGGCCGCCAGCACGACGGCCACCGCGATCCGTTCCCTGCCCGTCATCAGGCCTTCCCTCCAAGGCACTTGGCGAGCTCCCTCGCGTTGTGCCGCATCATCGACACGTAGTCGTGGACCTTGTCGTCGAACGAGTCGCCGTAGATCGTGCAGACCTCGACCCCCTCGTCCTGCGCGACCCGCTCCAGCACGTTCGCCCGGGCGGCGAGGTTGGGCTCCACGAACACCGCCGGGACCCGCTTCTCCCGGATGGTGTCGCCGAGCCGCTCCACCTCGGCCGCGCTGGGCTCCTGGTTGGGCACCGGCACGACGAAGCCGGCCACCTCCATGCCGTACGCCTTGGCGAGATAGCCGAAGGCGTCGTGCGTGGTGATCAGCTTGCGGTTGTGCTCGGGAACGGTCGCCAGCGCCCGCCCGACCTCCTCGTCGAGCGCGCCGAGCGTCTTCAGATAGGCGGCAGCGTTCTTCTCGTACGTCTTCGCCCCGCCCGGATCGGCCTTCGCCAACTCGGCCTGGATACGCCGCACATACGCCTCCGCGTTGGCCACGTCCTCCCAGGCGTGCGGGTCCAGGTCGCCGTGGACGTGCTTGCCGAGCACCGCCTGCGGCAGCACCCACAGCGGGTCGCCCGCCGCCCCGAGGAAGGAGTACGCCGACTCCTTCGGCACCGACTCCCGGGCCCGGTCGGGCACGTTCAGCACGACCTCGTCCGGCGCGAACCGCGTCCGCTCGCCGCTCTTCTCGTCGTCGGCGCGGACGTACACCTTCCCGGTCTCGGCGTTCAGCGCGAGGTCGGCATGCCCGCCGTCGAGCACGGTGGTGCCCTTGGGTACCTCACCGCCGACGGTGAACGTGAATGTCCCGCTGCCGAACTCCTCGGTCCTCCCGTCCAGCGTCTCGGTGCGCCCCTCGACGGTCAGCCGGTACGTTCCCGGCTCGCTGAACGCCCAGTTGACGTGCGTGTGCGCCTCGGGCGGCAGCGTGAAGGAGTCCGAGCCGTCGAAACCGTCACTGGAGTCGACGTACACCTTGGGCCGCCCGAGCGTGTCCGTTAGGTAGACCCTCAGATCCCCCGGCCCCTCCAACTTCGTGGCGGTCGTACGGACTTGGGAACCGTCCCCGGCGACCTCGCCCTCCACCGCCCACCCGAGCCACAGCACATCGAGCCCGAGGTCCTCCTCCAGCTTCATCACCGTGCCGCCGTACTGCTCCAGCTTCTCGGCGATCTCGATCTTCGGCGCGGACTTCCGGGCGTTGCTGTGGACCATCTTCATGATCCCGGGCTCCTCCAGGAGCAGCCCGTTGCCGAACACCAGGTCCGCCCGGGCGACCTTCGCCGCGTCACCGGGGCTCGGTTCGTAGGAGTGCGGGTCTCCGTGGTGCGGCACGATCGAGGTCACGTCGACCCGGTCGCCGCCGACCTGGCGGACCAGGTCGGCGATGATCGCGGTGGTCGTGGAGACCCTCAACTCGGCGTCGGACGCCCCGGATCCACTCCGGCTGCACCCGGCGAGCAGCACACAGGCCGAGGCGAGCACCAAGGCTGCGACACGTGTGGGACGGCCCCGCACGGGGCTCCCTCCTCTCACCGGGCGCTCCGGCGTCGTCGTACGAGGAACACCGTGCCGCCGCCCATCAGCACGGCGGCCGCCGCGAGCCCCGCGACCGTCGACACCTGGGCGCCGGTCGAGGCGAGCGAACCGGACGCCGGGGAGGTGGAGGTGGTGGTCGATGTGCCGACGCCGCTCGTGCCGCCCTCGGTGACCGCCGCGCTCGGCGACTCCGATACCGAGGTCGTGGGTGCGGCCGTGTCCGTGGGGCTCGTGCTCGGGGTCGGGGTGGCCGTCGGGGTCGCCGTCGGTTCGGTTCCCGTTCCCGGTGTCACGGTCGACGGGTCGGTGTCGTCGCCCACCACCCAGGCGATGGTCTCCGTGTCACCGACCTTCGTGCCGTCGGCGAGCGTGGCGGTGACGGTGAAGGTGGTGCGGTACACGCCCTCGGCGGAGAAGGCCCAGTCGAAGTGGGCGTGCGTGCCGCCGGACAGGAGGTGCGCGTCGGGCAGCCCGTCGCCGCTGTTGAGCGAGATCACGGGGGTCCCGGTCGAGCCGCTGTAGAACATCGCGATGTTCCCCGGTCCCTGCACGGAGTCCAGCCGGAAGGAGACCTTGCCGTCGAGCTCGGCCTTCGGGAACTCCCCGGTGTTCCAGCCGGGCCACACGATCCCGGCGTTCTGCTGCAACGGCAGCCACCACACGGCGTCACCCGGGGTGCCGAGGAAGTCGTACCCCTCGGGGATCTTCCGCTTGGCGGCCGGCCGGACATGCATCACGACCGCGCCCGGCTCGTACCACTCGTGGTCGAGCTCGGAGCCTTCCTTGACCTGGAACTCCAGCTCGCCGTCGACCTTCCGGGCCGCCATGTCGACGTGGCCCTCGGAGATGACGTGCGCGGTGGGGGCGGTGGTGGTCGGGGTGGGGGTGGGCGTGGGGGAGGCCGGCGGTGTGGGGACGGTGCCGTCCCCGGGCAGCACGGTCGACGGGTCGACGTCGTCGCCCACCACCACGGCGAGCGTCTCGGTGTCCGAGGCACCCCCGGCCATGACGGTCAGGGTCAGCCGGTAGACACCCTCCTCGGTGAACCCCCAGGTGGGCACAGCCCGTTGCTGGTCCGCGGCCAAGGTGAACGATCCGAATGCCGGGTCGGCGCTGTTGAGATGCTGCACCGCGTACTCGTCGTTGTTGTCCATCTCGCGGGTGTACGTGTACATCGCGAACCGTCCCGGCCCCTCGAAACCGGACAGCTCCACCTGCGTGGCGCCCCCGGCCTCGGTGCCGTTCCAGCCCGGCTCGGGCGCGAAGATCTTCCCCGCGTTCTCCCAGCCGTTGAGGAAGTACGCGTTGATCTGCGTCTCGCCGAGCGCCGCCTGCGCGGGGGAGATGACCGTCTCCAACGTCTGCGGCCCGGCATGCAGCACCACCTCGGAGGGCTTTCGTACGACCTCGGTCGGGCCGCTGCGGTCGTCGACCTCCAACCGGAGCTTCCCGTCGACCAGTCGGGGCGTCAGGTCCAGCTCGCCCTCGTCCAGCACGACGGCACCGCCGGCGGCGCGGGCGTCCCCGCTGCCGCCGGCGACGACCAGCCCTGCCGCGCCCAGGAGCACCGCGGTTGCCGCCGTCACCGCGGCTGCCGTGAAGGCGCGTCTGCCGCGCGTCAGGGCTCTCATCACGAGCTGACGACGACGGTGTAGGCCTCGGTGGCGGTCTTGGCGACGCCGGCGACCGTGCCCTGGACGCGGAAGGTCAGCACATAGGTGCCGGCCTCCTCGAAGGCCCAGTTGGCGTGGTTGTGGGCGCCGACGGAGTAGGTCTGGGACTTGAAGTTGGTGGTGGCGGTGTTGCTGTCGAACCAGCGGGTGCCACCGTCGGTGAAGACGCTGAAGTCCTCGGTGGCGGCGCCGTTTCTGGTCGCGGAGACCAGCGTGTAGGTGACGCTGTTATTGGCGAAGGTCCCGGTGGTCAGGTGCTCGGTGGAGATGCCCGGGAACAGCACGCCGGCCGCGTTGGCCTCGGCCTGGGTGTCGGGCAGCAGCCACACCTGGCTGCCGCTGCCGAGGAAGCCGAAGCCCGGGTTGGTGACCTTGGCTGCGGCGGGCACGGCGAGCGTGAGGTCCGCCGGGTCGTACTCGGTGTCGGTCTCCTCGTCGTGGGCGTGCAGGCTCAGGGCGCTGCCGTCCCAGTCGGCGTCGAGGACGTCCACGTGGCCGGCGGACAGCGTGGTCGCGGCGAACGCCGAGGAGTTGAGGCCGGCGGTGGCGAGCGTGGCGGCGGCGAGGCCGGCGACGGTCAGCAGGCGGTTGCGGGTACGCAAAAGAGGCCCCTCTTAGGTCATGGACATGCCCCCCATGGGCACGTAAAGACGATAATCATTTTCAGTAAAGAGTCGCAAGGGGGTCTTGAGGGAGACATGGGAGGCCTGTGAAGCGGGTGTGACCGCCGCTGCGGCCGGAGGTGGGCCGCGACCACCGCCAGGGACGGACCGCGACCACCGCCGGAGACCGGCCGCGACTACCGCCGGAGCGACCGCCCGAAGCCCGCGGCCAGAGGCATCCGCAGGCCCAGCGGCGGCGGGGCCGCCAGGGCGTCCTCGACCGGCCGGGAGAAGGTGCGGCCGAAGAGCGAACCCATCACGAAGTCCTCGGCGAGGGCGTGGACTTCGTCCCGGTGCTGGCGCAACGCGTGGCCGTCGGAGTGCACTTCGAACCGGCACACGTCACGGTTCGCCTTCTTCGCCCGCGCCGCGAGCCGGAACGACAGCTCCGGGTCCGTCCGCGCGTCGTTCGTGCCGTGCACCACCAGCACCCGCCGGCCCGCGAGCTGCTTCACCGGTTCGGGGGGCGCCGCCACATCCTCCTCCGGCAGCCAAGGGGCGATCGCCAGCACGGAGTTGACAGCCTCGTGCCCGCCCGCGTGGAGAGCCGCCCGGGCGCCCATGTCGACCCCGGCCAGACAGATCGGGACGTCCCCGTACCGCCGTACGACCTCCTCCGTGGCCCAGTCGGCGTCCCGGGCGAGATGCGCCTCGGTGCCGTTCCAGCCGCGGTAGCGGTAGTGGACGACATGGGTGGCCAGGCCCTCCTCCCGGCCCGCGCGGGACAGTCGGCGGCCGAGGCCCCGGACCGAGGCCGCCGCCAACATGGGGGACGGTCTGCGGGCGGAGGCTTCCTCGCCCCCGGGGAGCAGCAGCACCACCCCGCTCACCGCCGTCGGTTCCGGACCGAGCGCCCGCCCCAGCCGGGCCGTGCGAACCGGCGTCGCTTGCTGTGCCATGACAGAACAGTGTCAGAAGCGTTGGTGTACTCCACCCGTCGGGGCGGTCACCGTTACGTATCGGCGGAGTTGTACAACAGGCGATCTACGCGCGTAGGAGTTAGAGTGCGTGAATGACGAGCCAGAATGACCGGACGGGAACCACCCCGAGCTCGGACCAGATCCGCCGGGCACCCAAGGTTCTGCTGCACGATCACCTCGACGGCGGGCTCCGGCCCGGCACCATCGTCGAGCTCGCCCGGGACACCGGGTACGCCCAACTCCCCGAGACCGACGCCGACAAGCTCGGCATCTGGTTCCGCGAGGCCGCCGACTCCGGTTCGCTGGAACGGTACTTGGAGACCTTCTCGCACACCGTCGGCGTGATGCAGACCCGCGACGCGCTCGTCCGGGTCGCCGCCGAGTGCGCCGAGGACCTCGCCGCCGACGGGGTCGTCTACGCCGAGGTGCGGTACGCCCCGGAACAGCACCTCCAGGGCGGGCTCAGCCTCGAAGAGGTCGTCGAGGCCGTCAACGAGGGCTTCCGGGAAGGCGAGCGGACCGCCCGGGAGAACGGCCGGCGCATCCGCGTCGGCGCCCTGCTCACCGCGATGCGGCACGCGGCCCGCGCCCTGGAGATCGCCGAGCTCGCCAACCGCTACCGCGACCTCGGTGTCGTCGGGTTCGACATCGCCGGTGCCGAGGCCGGCTACCCGCCCACCCGGCACCTCGATGCGTTCGAGTACCTCAAGCGCGAGAACAACCACTTCACCATCCACGCCGGCGAGGCCTTCGGGCTCCCCTCCATCTGGCAGGCCCTCCAGTGGTGCGGCGCCGACCGGCTCGGGCACGGGGTGCGGATCATCGACGACATCCAGGTCCACGAGGACGGCTCGGTCAAGCTCGGCCGGCTCGCCTCCTACGTCCGGGACAAGCGCATCCCGTTGGAGATGTGCCCCAGCTCCAACCTCCAGACCGGCGCCGCCGACTCCTATGCCGAGCACCCCATCGGGCTGCTGCGGCGGCTGCACTTCCGGGCCACCGTGAACACCGACAACCGGCTGATGTCCGGGACCAGTATGAGCCGGGAATTCGAGCACCTGGTCGGGGCATTCGGCTACACGCTCGACGACATGCAGTGGTTCTCCGTCAATGCGATGAAATCAGCGTTCATTCCTTTCGATGAACGACTGGCCATGATCAATGACGTCATCAAGCCCGGATATGCCGAGCTGAAGTCCGAATGGCTGTTCCAGCAGACGGCGTCGACCAGCGGTTCTGTGGCCGAAGAGAGCTGAACGAGGGACGCCTCGTAATACGGAATGCGGACGGGTATTCACAATCCGTCCGCATTTCGATGTTTGCGGCGGATGCCTGTGCGTGTTTACGGTCGTGGACCGCTCACATCACCGTCATCCCATTTCGAGGACGCATTTTCATGAAGCAGTCTGCTGCCAAGACCCTCGGTGTCGCCGCCCTCGGTGCCGCCTTCGCCGCGGCCGGCGCGGGTGCCGCGAACGCCGCTCCGGCCGTTCCGGACGCCTCCTCGGCGCTGGACAGCGTCACCAAGACGCTCCCCGCGGAGAACGTAGCCAAGGCGCTGCCGGGTGCCGGTGACGCGCTGTCGCAGGCGCAGCCGGCCGTCGCCACGAGCCTGGCCGCCGTGACGCCGGCCGCCCAGGGCGCGCTGGCCGACGGCCCGACCAAGCCGGTCGCCGGTCTGCTCGGCGGTCTGCCGGTCGGCAAGGTCCTGCCCGGCGGCAGCGGCACCGGTGTGAACGGCCTCCCGCTCGGCTGACCCCCGGCCCCTTCGCACGCGCCGATGGGGCGCACCCCTTGTACGGGGTGCGCCCCATCGGCGTATGCGCGAGGTGCTTACCAGGCCGCCTGCGTCTTGTTGGCCTTCCCCTCGGAGGGGAACAGGATCCACAGGGCGATGTAGAGCAGGAACTGCGGGCCGGGCAGCAGGCAGGAGACCAGGAAGATCACCCGCATCGTGGTGGCCGAGGTGCCGAAGCGCCGTGCCAGCGCGGCACACACTCCGCCGATCATGCGGCCGTTGGTGGGGCGGGCAAGGCGGGACATTGCGACTCCTTCGTGAGCGTCGTAGGAGGCTGTCTCTCTGACTGCCTCATCTGTCCTCAACGCTACGGAGCCCGAAGGGACAAAGCGTCGCTCTACGGTGCGATCCCGACCCTGGGAAACGTCGGGGTCCGACCCTGAGGGGCGTCGTCCTGGCGGAGGGCGGCCCGTTCCCGGCGTCGGGTGCGGCGGCGGAGCCAGGCTCGGCCGGCGGGGACCAAGGCGGTGTGGGCGAGGGCGACGCCGACGGTGTTCAGGAGCAGGGAGTCGATGTCGACGACCTGACCCGGGACGCTGGTCTGGAGCAGCTCGATGCCCAGGGAGATCAGGGCGCCGGCCGCGACCGTACGGACCAGGGAGCCCAGCGTGGAGGCCCAGAGCCGGCCGTGCAGGGCCGGCAGCAGGACACCCAGGGGGGCCAGCAGCGCCAGGCCCTCGACGATCCGCCGGGCCCCGACCTGCCAGCCGAGCGCCAGGTCGGCGCGGATCCCGGCGAGCGGGGTCAGATTCGGCGGAGTCATCCACGGCACGTCCAGCGGCCGCAGCGTGAGCCAGGCGACGAACGCGAGGTGTGCGACAAGGAGGACACCCCCTGCCACACGGATGCGAATCCCGGCGCTGCCGCCGATGAAGCCTTCACGCTGCACGCCCCCCTAGACGCGGGGTGCGGCGGGATCGGTTCCGGACGGGTCGATGAGGCGTCCGCCACACGGGCGGGTCAGCCGTCGGTGACCTCCGACGACGGCGGCTCGACCCTGTTCGGCTCGGCGCGGACCTCGTCGGTGCACTCGTAGTGGTGCAGCGGGGCGTTGTCCGGGCCGCCGAGGACGACCGAGCCGTCGCCCTCCGCCGCGGCCGAGTCGGAGAACGTGCAGACGATCTGGGCGAGGGAGGACTTGGCGAGGGCGTCCGGCGGGAAACTCAGCCGGAGGGTGTCCTCGGGGTCCTGGGGGCGCGGCCCGGTCACCGTCATGCCGTCCCGCACGGTCGTCTTGTACCCGGCCTCCCGCTCACCGGCCGAGGGCGCCGAGGCGAGCTGGTTCAGCAGCTCCTGCGCCACCAGCACCCGCTGCCGGGAGTCCGCCGTACCGTCCGCCACGCTCACCGTCCGGTCGACGGCCACCAGCGACGAACCGCACAGCAGGAAGACCTGGACCGGCAGACCCCGCGAGGACTGGGTGGAGACGTCCGGCTCGGAGACCGAGCAGTGCACGCGCGAGGGCGCGGGGCCGAAGTCCGTCGGAACCTCGGTGGCCCGGATACCGCACCCGGTGGCCAACGCGGCCAGTGCGGCCAGCACAGGCAGCGCCGGCAGCCGTCGTACGGTCACGGTCTTCACGGCTCGCCGCCCCCGCCCTCGCGTCACGCTCATGTGCTCTGCTTCCCCTCGCCCTCCTGCGCCAGTTCCGAGGCGTCCCTCGGTAGCCGCAGCGTGAACACCGCGCCGCCCTCGGCCAGGTTCGCGGCGGTGATCTCGCCACCGTGGATGTGGGCGTTCTCCAGGGCGATGGAGAGGCCGAGCCCGCTGCCCTCGGAGCGCGGGCGGGACGCGCTCGCCTTGTAGAACCGGTCGAAGACATGCGGCAGGACGTCCTCCGGGATGCCGGGCCCGTGGTCCCGCACCTCGATGACGACCTCCTCGTCCGCCGCGCGCACCGCCACCCGCACCGGCGAACCGCCGTGCTTGAGCGCGTTGCCGATGAGGTTCGCGAGGATCACGTCCAGGCGCCGCGGGTCGAGCCGGGCGTGGATACCTCGCTCGGCGTCCAGGTCGACCGCGTCCAGCCAGGCCCGCGCGTCGATGCACGCGGTGATCTGGTCGGCGACGTCGACGTCGTCCAGGACCAGCCGGGCCGTACCCGCGTCGAAGCGGGTGACCTCCATCAGGTTCTCGACGAGGTCGTTGAGCCGCCGGGTCTCGCTGACCACCAGCCGTACGGCCGGCTCGATCATCGGGTCCATCGACCCGGACTCCGCCTCCAGCTCCTCCTCCAGGATCTCCGTGACAGCGGTGATCGCGGTGAGGGGCGTACGGAGTTCATGGCTCATGTCCGCGACGAACCGCCGGGACGCCTCGTCCCGCCCGGCCATGTCGTCGACCCGTTTCTCCAGGGCCTCCGCGGCGTCGTTGAACGTCCGTGACAGATCGGCGAGTTCATCGGTCCCGGACACCCTCAGCCGGGTGTCCAGCTTGCCCTCGCCGAGCCGGCGGGCGGCGACCCCGAGCCGGTGCACCGGCTTCAGCACGGTCGTCGCGGCGGCCTGCGCGAGCAGCGCCGAGCCGATCAGCGCGAGGCCGGTGGCGATACCGAGCGACCAGGCAAGGGAGTTGAGGTCCTTCGCCTCCGGCTCCAACGACTTGAGCATGTAGCCGGTCGTGCCGCCGTTGATCACCTTGGTGCCGGCCACCAGATAGGGCGTGCCGTCGTCGACGGTCCGCTGCCAGTACAGGTGGTACGCGTACTCGTTGGCGGAGTCGACGTCCTGTTCCTCGTTCACCGCGGCCCGCAGCGACTTGGGCACGTCCTGGAGCGAGAAGCCGTTCAGGGCGCCGGAGTTGGCGTACAGCGCCGCGCCCTCGGAGTCCTTGGACACGAGCAGCACGCTGAAGCGCTGGCTGCTGTTGGCCATCTCCTGGGCGGTGCGCTGGAGTTCGTACTGCTCGGGCAGCTCGGGCAGCAGGCCCGCGTGGTTCTGCATCTCCTGCTGGAAGTCGCGCAGCACCGCGTCCTGGGTGCGGGTGAGCACCGCCTCGCGGTTGAGCCAGTAGGCGATCCCGGACGCGGAGACCGCGGCGGTGAGCGCCACCAGGCCGAAGACCACGACGAGCCTGAGGCGCAGACTGGTGAACCTGAGCCGTGACAGATGTCCCTTGCGAGCCGCGGCCCAGCCGCGGACCCCCCCTTGCGCTTGGGTCACTGAGGCGAGTCCAGCCGGTAGCCGACCCCGCGGACCGTACGGATCAGGGTCGGGGACGACGGCACGTCCTCGACCTTGGCGCGCAGCCGCTGCACACACGCGTCGACGAGCCGGGAGTCACCGAGGTAGTCGTGCTCCCACACCAGCCGCAGCAACTGCTGCCGGGACAGCGCCTGCCCCGGCCGCCGGCTCAGCTCGAGGAGCAACCGCAGCTCGGTCGGCGTGAGCTGGAGATCCTCGCCGTTCTTCGTCACGGTCATGGCGGCGCGGTCGATGACGAGCGAGCCGAAGGTGGCCGCGTCGTTGGCCTCCCGCTCGCCGCGCCGCAGCACGGCCCGGATCCGGGCGTCGAGGACGCGCCCCTGCACGGGTTTGACGACATAGTCGTCGGCACCGGACTCCAGGCCGACCACGACGTCGATGTCGTCACTGCGCGCGGTCAGCAGAATGATCGGCAACTGGTCCGTGCGCCGGATACGCCGGCACACCTCGAACCCGTCGATGCCGGGCAGCATCACATCCAGCACGATCAGGTCCGGCCGCTGCTCACGCAACAGCTTCAGGCCGTCCTCGCCGGTGGCAGCCGTGGCAACCCGGTGACCCTGGCGCGTCAGAGACAGCTCCAGGGCCGTACGGATGGCGTCGTCGTCCTCGATCAGCAACAGGGAAGGCACGGGGCTCATTCTGGCCCATGGCGGGGTCGGGTTTCGACACCTGTACAGGTACGTGCACGTACCGCTGCTCTCTGTGATCGTGCTGTGCGATTCCTGAGGGCGGCCCCTGTGACAGGTCTGTGACAGTCGGCGGACACGGCCATGAAGGTGCGGAGGCAGGATTCTCGGCACAGGCAAGGAAGCGCCGCAGGGACATCGCGGGGACACACCGCCTGAGCAAGCCGAACACCGGAAGTCCACGACGGGGGGCGCGAGATGAACACGCTGCACAGCAACAGCACCAGCGCAGTGATCACGCGTCTGCACGACGTGAACGGGGGCCGGGGTTCCGAGAAGTCCGGCGCCGTGAGCGGGCGGGGGTGCGCTCGCGGCGCTGGGCGTCAGCACACCGCGTACATGACGGTGGTTGACGGTTTCACGGGGGAAACACACGGGGGAGCCGCGTACGGGGAGGGCTCGGGGGAGCGTCGTTCGCTGTCGGAGGCGGAGTTCACCGCCTACGTCCAGGAGCGTCGTGCCTCCCTGTACGCAACCGCCTATCACCTCACCGGTGACCGCTTCGAGGCCGAGGACCTGCTCCAGAGCGCGCTGTTCTCGACGTACAAGGCGTGGGACCGGATCAGTGACAAGGCGGCGGTCGGCGGATACCTCCGTCGCACCATGACCAATCTGCACATCAGCGCGTGGCGCCGCCGCAAGCTGAACGAGTACCCGACCGAGGAACTGCCGGAGACGCCCGGCGACACGGACGCGATGCGCGGCACCGAACTGCGCGCGGTCCTGTGGCAGGCGCTGGCCCGGCTGCCCGAACTCCAGCGCACGATGCTGGTCCTCCGTTACTACGAGGGCCGCACCGACCCGGAGATCGCGGACATCCTCGACATCAGTGTCGGCACGGTGAAGTCCAGCATCTGGCGGTCGCTCCGCCGGCTGCGCGAGGACGAGGTCCTCAGCTTCGGCCGTGACGAGGAGGACGCCTTCGGGGAGCTTGTCGCCTGAGGGTTGTGGGGGGAGCAAGTAGGTAAGTACGGGGGAGCAGTACCGGGGGGTTTCACGGGGGAAGCACCACCACGGGGGAAGCACACGGGGGAGCACCAAAAAGCGGGGCTGGAGGGCCGGGGGGTCCGTCCAGTCCCGCTTTGGTGTGTGGTCAGCGGGCGGCCAGGGGAGCCGCCTCGGCGGGCGTGTCCCCCACGGCGATGCCGTCGGCGGGGTCGACGCCCTCGATCGCGTACGCGCCGGTCGTGCTCCCGGGAACCGTGTCCCCCGGGTGGTTCGGGGTGTCGTCGCACTTCTTGCGGGTCGCGTTCCCCAGCCGCTCGCCGACGGTGAAGACGGACTTCTCGGTGGGCAGATAGCTACGGCCGTCGTAGGTCACCACGCCCGCGCAGGAGTTCGAGCCGTGGCCCTCGCCGCCCGAACCCGAAACCGTGCATCCGGTGGTGGCCAACAGGGCGGCTGCCGTGGCGAGCAGGGCTCGACGTGTGATCGTCATGGCCCTACGACGCCACAGCCACCGGGATCGTTCAGCTCGTCGGCGTCGAAGTCGCCGGGCGGCGGCCGACCGCTGCCGCGGCGAGCCGGCCCAGGGCCTCGTCCTTGGCGCAGGCGTGGGCGCCGAGCGCGGTCTGGCGGGCGATGATCGTGCGTTCCTGGCGCATCAGACGCCAGCCGCGCCGCAGCAGGAACGGCACCGACTTGCGGCCCTCCTTGAGGTCCCGCAGAAAGCGGCGGCGGAAGGTCTGGACGGGGCCGCGGCTCAGGCACAGCGCGTCGGCCAGGACGCCGAGTTCGCGGCAGCGGGTGACGATCTCGGCGGCGAAGATGCCCTCCGCGATGAACAGCGGGGTGCGGCCGATGTCGACGGTCTCCGCGCCGGTGCGGGCGCTGAGCGAGATGTCGTACTGCGGGACGTCCGTGCGGCCCGTGCGGCACAGCTCGGTGATCGCCGCGACGGCGACGTCCGCGTCCCACGACTCGGGGTGGTCCCAGTCGATGTCGGAGCTCCCCGCCACCAGTGGCAGCGTCGGGTCGTCGCCCTCCTTGTAGAAGTCGTCGAGGCGCAGGACCGGAAGGCCGGAACGGGCCGCGAGGAGGGACTTGCCGGAGCCGGAGGGGCCGCAGAGCAGCACGACTCGCGTCGGTATGGACGAAGGGGAACTCACGGGACACCAGTGTGAGGCATTCACCTGTTGTTCATCGACCCCGCGGGTCGGCTTTGAAGCGCGCGTCACACCTCAACTACCCTTCGTGTCGACCCGATTACCGAACGCATGGAGAAGGTGGCAGAAACGATGGCCCGACACGCGACCCCGCAGAACCCGACCGCCCAGCGTGCCCTGGTCGCCCTCGCGACCGCGGGCGTCGCCCTGGGGGCGGGCGCGGCGACGGCCTCCGCGGACACCGACCCGGTTCTCGACGTGATGCGCACCCGCCCCACCTCGCTGGGCAAAATCGACCCGCAGGCCGGCCTCCAGGGCCTGACCACCACCGTCGGCTATGTCACCGGCCCGGTCAGCGGACTCAAGCCCAACCCGCTCGCCGGCACCGGCGTCGACCCCCTCGACAACGGCCTGGGCACCCAGCTCGCCGACTTCCAGCCCCTGGCCACGCAGGCGCTGACCGGCCCGGTGGCGCAGGCCCAGTCCATCGGCAGCATCCCGGTGGTGGGTCAGGCCGCGGGGCTGCTCAACAACCACTGACGGCAAGCGAAGAGCCGCGCCACCCCTGGACGGAGGGGAGGCGCGGCTCTCCGGTCTGCGGTGGCCGTCAGTAGGACGAGCCGGACGCGCCCAGCGAACCCGTCGGGTGCCAGACCGTCTTCGTCTCCAGGAACGCCGTCATGCGGTCGATGCCCGGGTCCGCCGACCAGCCGAGTTCATCCACAGGCTGTGGACGGAGAACCCGCTTCAGGTTGTCGGCCGCCGCGATCTCCAGCTCCTTGGCGAGTACGTCGTCGGCGCCCGCCAGATCGATCGCGTTGACGTCCTGGTGCGCGGCGAGCGGCGTCGCGATCTCCGCGGTCCGGCCGGACAGGACGTTGACCACGCCGCCGGGGACGTCGGACGTCGCCAGTACCTCGCCCAGGGACAGGGCGGGCAGCGGGGACTTCTCGGACGCGATCACGATCGCCGTGTTGCCGGTGGCGATCACCGGGGCGAGGACCGAGACCAGGCCCAGGAACGACGACTCCTGCGGGGCCAGCACGGCCACCACGCCGGTCGGTTCCGGGGTGGAGAGGTTGAAGAAGGGGCCTGCGACCGGGTTGCCGCCGCCGACCACCTGGGCGATCTTGTCGGTCCAGCCCGCGTACCAGACCCAGCGGTCGATGGTGGCGTCCACCTGTGCCGCGGCCTTCGACTTGGACAGGCCCTCCGCGTCGGCCACTTCGCGCGTGAACTGCTCGCGGCGGCCCTCCAGCATCTCGGCGACGCGGTAGAGGATCTGACCCCGGTTGTACGCCGTCGCGCCCGACCAGCCGCCGAACGCCTTGCGCGCGGCGACCACCGCGTCACGGGCGTCCTTGCGGGAGGAGAGCGGCGCGTTGGCCAGCCACTTGCCCTTCGAGTCGGTCACTTCGTACACCCGGCCGCTCTCGGAACGCGGGAACTTCCCGCCGACGTACAGCTTGTAGGTCTTGAAGACCGACAGGCGGGACTCGGCCTTCTCGGTCTTCTCGTTCTTCTCAGACATCGAGGTACGCCTCCAGGCCGTGCCGACCGCCCTCGCGGCCGAAGCCGGACTCCTTGTAGCCGCCGAACGGCGAGGTCGGGTCGAACTTGTTGAACGTGTTGGACCAGATGACGCCCGCGCGCAGCTTGCCCGCGACGGCCAGGATCCGGGAGCCCTTCTCCGTCCAGATGCCCGCCGACAGGCCGTACTGGCTGTTGTTGGCCTTGGCGACGGCCTCGTCGGGCGTGCGGAAGGTCAGCACCGACAGGACCGGGCCGAAGATCTCGTCGCGGGCGATGGTGTGCGCCTGGGTGACGTTGGTGAACAGCGTCGGGGCGAACCAGTAGCCGGAGGAGGGGAGTTCGCAGGCCGGGGACCAGCGCTCGGCGCCCTCCGCCTCGCCCGCCTCGACCAGCGAGGTGATACGGGTGAGCTGTTCCTCGGAGTTGATCGCGCCGATGTCGGTGTTCTTGTCCAGCGGGTCGCCGAGGCGGAGGGTGGAGAGCCTGCGCTTGAGCGAGTCCAGCAGCTCGTCCTGGATCGACTCCTGGACCAGCAGCCGGGAGCCCGCGCAGCAGACCTGGCCCTGGTTGAAGAAGATGCCGGTGACGATGCCCTCGACGGCCTGGTCGATCGGGGCGTCGTCGAAGACGATGTTGGCGCCCTTGCCGCCCAGTTCGAGGGTGACCTTCTTGCGGGTGCCCGCGACCTGTCGGGCGATCGCCTTGCCGACGGCCGTGGAGCCGGTGAAGGCCACCTTGTTCACGTCGGGGTGCTCGACGAGGGCCGCGCCCGTGTCGCCGTAGCCGGGAAGGATGTTGACGACGCCCTTGGGGAGGCCGGCCTGGCGGCAGATGTCCGCGAAGAACAGGGCCGACAGGGGGGTCGTCTCGGCGGGCTTCAGGACCACCGTGTTGCCGGTCGCGAGGGCCGGGGCGATCTTCCACGCCAGCATCAGCAGCGGGAAGTTCCAGGGGATGACCTGGCCGGCCACGCCCAGCGGACGCGGGTTCGCGCCGAAGCCGGCGTGGTCGAGCTTGTCGGCCCAGCCCGCGTAGTAGAAGAAGTGCGCGGCGACTAGGGGGAGATCGGCGTCCCTGGTCTCCTTGATGGGCTTGCCGTTGTCCAGGGTCTCCAGGACCGCCAGTTCGCGGCTGCGCTCCTGGATGATCCGGGCGATCCGGAACAGGTACTTGGCGCGCTCGGAGCCCGGCAGCGCGGACCACTTCTCGAAGGCCTTGCGGGCGGCCCTCACGGCACGGTCGACGTCCGCCTCGCCCGCCTGGGCGATCTCGGAGAGGACCTCCTCGGTGGCGGGGCTGACGGTCTTGAAGACCTTGCCGTCCGCCGCCTCGACGAACTCGCCGTCGATGAACAGCCCGTAGGAGGGCGCGATGTCGACGACCGAGCGGGACTCGGGTGCCGGTGCGTACTCGAATGCAGATGCCATGTGGATCAGTCCACCGTCACGTAGTCGGGGCCGGAGTAACGGCCGGTGGCCAGCTTCTGACGCTGCATCAGCAGGTCGTTCAGGAGCGAGGAGGCGCCGAAGCGGAACCAGTGGTTGTCCAGCCAGTCCTCGCCCGCGGTCTCGTTGACCAGGACCAGGAACTTGATCGCGTCCTTGGTGGTGCGGATGCCGCCGGCCGGCTTCACACCGATCTGGACGCCGGTCTGGGCCCGGAAGTCGCGCACGGCCTCCAGCATGAGCAGGGTGTTCGCGGGGGTCGCGTTCACCGCCACCTTGCCGGTCGACGTCTTGATGAAGTCGGCGCCGGCCAGCATGCCGAGCCAGCTCGCACGCCGGATGTTGTCGTACGTCGAGAGCTCGCCGGTCTCGAAGATGACCTTGAGGCGGGCGCTGGTCCCGCAAGCCTCCTTCACGGCGGTGATCTCGTCGTACACCTTCATGTAGTGGCCCGCGAGGAACGCCCCGCGGTCGATGACCATGTCGATCTCGTCGGCGCCCGCGGCGACGGCGTCGCGCACGTCGGCGAGCTTCACCGCGAGCGCGGCACGTCCCGCCGGGAAGGCGGTGGCGACCGAGGCGACCTTCACCGAGGAGCCGGCGACGGCCTCCTTGGCGGCGGTCACCATGTCGGGATAGACGCAGACCGCGGCCGTCGCCGGGGTCGTACGGTCGGTCGGGTCGGGATGGACCGCCTTGGCGCCGAGCGCCCGGACCTTGCCCGGGGTGTCCGCGCCTTCCAGCGTCGTCAGGTCGACCATCGAGATGGCGAGGTCGATGGCGAACGCCTTGGCGGTCGTCTTGATGGAACGGGTGCCGAGGGAGGCGGCGCGCGCCTCCAGGCCGACCGCGTCGACGCCGGGCAGCCCGTGGAGGAAGCGACGCAGCGTGCTGTCGGACGCGGTGACATCCGTAAGCGGGTGTGCGGGAGATGCAGTGGTGGGCATGGTCACCAGCCGAGCATATCTACGCGCGTAGCGGCTGTACACCCCCGGATGCTCGTCTTCGAGGGCGAGGCCGCACATGAGCGCCGCCGGCGGTGTCGTGGAGAATCGGGACCATGACGACCCCGGACCACGAGTCACCAGCGCCGCAGCCCCCGGCACCCCAGTCCAAGGACCGGATCTACCGGTCGCCCGGCGGTATCGCCGCAGGTGTCCTGCTGCTCGCCATCTCCCTCTGGCTCGGCATCGACGCCCTGGTCCAGGGCGAGGACCGCACCCCGTGGCTGGCGCTCGCCGCGATGATCTTCGCGATCCCGCTGATCGTCGCCTTCACGGTCCGGCCGGCCGTCTACGCGGGCGAGGACCGGCTGCGCGTCCGCAACCCGTTCCGGGTGATCGTGCTGCCCTGGGGTCAGGTCGCCGCGCTGCGGTCCGGTTACTCCAACGAGGTCGTCGCCGAGTCCGGCACCAAGTTCCAGCTCTGGGCCGTTCCGGTCTCGCTGCGCGCCCGCAAGAAGGCCGCGCGCAAGGACGCCCGCGCCGAACGCGGGGGCGGCCCCGGGCTGCGGCTCGGCTTCGGAGGCGGCGGCGCCGCGCCCGCCCCGGACGCCGGACCTGCCCGGGCCGAGGGCGACAAGATCATGGACGACCTGCGCGACCTCCTGGAGACACGGGGCGCGGCGCAGAGCGCGCAGGGCGAGGTGACCGTGCGCTGGGCGTACGAGATCTTCGCGCCGGCCGTCGCGGGGGCGGTACTGCTGGTGATCTTGATCGCAACGGGCTGAGGCGCCTGTCCTTTCACAGCCTCCGGGGCGATGATGCGGCCTCCACCTCGGCGTGCCGCCCCGAACCAGGACCCGAGGACTGCAACCACACCTGTGGTCCGAGTGTCTGGAAGACAATGAGCACGATCCCTCAGCGGCCGCTGCCGCTGCCCGCCTCCGCGATACCCGACGGTTGCCTCCCCTGGGACGGGGAACAGACCCGGCGGTGGACCCAGGCCCTGCCCGCACGATGGGTGCCGATGCGCCTAGGCATGGGCGTCCTGGCCGGGGTGACGCTGGCCGGACTGGCCGGCTCCGGCGCCCTCGCCCGGTTCGCCGATCTGAGCCCCTGGGCCGCGGCCGCCGTCGCGCTGCACGCGATCTGGTTGGTGGTACGGCCCGAGGTCGTACGGGTCTCGGTGCCGCTGCTGCTCTTCGTGGTCCCGCTCCAGCAGCCGGCGCCGTGGGCGGTGAGCGTGCCCCTGCTCGCCATCCTGCTGCTGATCTGGGTGACCGCCGTGCTGCGGCTCGTCGCGCGCGGACGGCAGCGGGCGGCCGCCCTGGCCGCGGCCGGCGGGGCGACGGCCGTACTCCCCGACCAGGGCAAGACGTTCCGGCGGGGCACGCTCCTCGTCTGGTTCGGGCTGGCCACGACGGCGGCCGGAGCCGTGGCGGTCACGAGCGTGGGGAGCCGGGCGCTGGAGGCGGTGAGCGGCTACGCGGTGGGGCTCGGCCTCACCGCCGTACTCTCCGGCCTCCTCGGCCGCCGCCGAGCCGCCGCTCTGCGCGGCGCGCCCGTCCCGGTCCTGCGGGTGCTCGTCCGGGAGAACGCGGAGGTGGACGCCGAGGTCTACGCGGCCGACGACCTCGGCGCGCTGCGCCCCCTGTTCACCGTCTCGGTGTCGGAGCCGGACGACGAGGGCGAGCCCTTCTTCGAGGAGGCGGACGACGACGACTTCGACGAGGAGGCCGCCGAGGCGGAGATGCGCGAGGCCCTCGACCGGATCGACGACGAGGAACCCGGCCCCCTGCGCGAGGCCGTCCTGTACGGCACCCCCTACGACGGCGCCGAGATCCTCCTCGTCAGCGCCGACGAGAAGCCCGGCGAGCCGCCGCTGATCGAGCGGTCCCAGGGGCCCGTACGGCCGCTGTCCGACCGGTTCCGACAGGGCCGGATCGAGGGCGAGAAGCGCGCGGGGACCCGTAAGGCGGCGTACCAGGAACTGGGCCGGCTCGCTGCCGAGGCGGCGGCCGCCGAGCTCGGCTCGGGGGCCGTGCGACGGTGGCGCGCGGGGTGGATGGACCGGCTCGTCGCGGTCGTGGTGGTCCTGTGGTACGTCCCGGTCGTCATGAACGAGTCCGGCTGGTTCTGGCGGTACGTCCTCATCGGCGTCGTGGCGCTGGGCGGCGCCCTGCTGCTCCCCGAGCGGCTCGCCTGGACCGTCACCGCCGACAGCGAGGGCCTGTGGTTCAACGGCTTGCGCCGCGTCCGCCACCTCGCCTGGGACGACGTGCGCCTCGTCCGCTGCAAGGGCACCGAGCTGAAGATCGACAGCCGCCGGGCCGGCTTCCCCACCTGGACGATGTACGGCGTCCGCTGGGCGAAGCTGGAGCTACGGCGGGGCTGGACCCACCCCTACGAGCGCACCGCCGCCGAGATCACCGCGATGTGGCAGGACCCGGCGCTGCGGCCCACCGTCGCGGCGGGCGAGCGGGAGCGGGGGCGCCCGCTGTGGCCCCTCGCCGTGGCCCTGACGCTGGTCTTCGCGGCCGGGCTGGTGCTGCTGCCGTAGCGGGCGTCACGGTGCCCCCGGCCACACCAGGGCCATGTGCGCGCCCCAGTACACCGAGCCCGCCACCGCCGCCGTCAGGACCAGGATGCGGTGCCGGCGGGCGGCGTGGGAAAGGCGCAGGGCGAGGGGGAGCAGGAGCGGGAAGGCCGGGAGGAGGTAGCGGGCGCGCGGGAAGTAGACGCCGCCGCTGGTCAGGACGATGACCAGCAGGACTCCCGTGAAGACCAGCAGCGGGAGCGGCTGGCGGTCGCGCACCGACAGCGCGAAGAGGGCCACCGAGGTGATCAGCACCAGCGTCACCAGCACCAGGAACAGATGCGGTGTCGAGTCCCGCACCAGCAGCTGGCGGATCTCGCGCAGGGTGCGCAGACCGCCGTCCATCTCGTTGCTCCACAGCCGCTGTTCGGCGAAGTAGCCGTCCCAGCGGCCCACCCGCAGCCCCACCCAGGCGATGAACCCGCACCAGCCGAGCGGGGCGAGCAGGGCGGCCACGAGCGCCCTTGCGCAGAAGCCGCGGCGCAGGGAGAGCAGTGCCGCCACGGTGACCGCGGCGGCCACCGCGACGCCGGTCGGGCGGGTCAGGCCCGCGAGCACCGCCAGGGTGGCCGCCCACAGCCAGTTCCGTTTGAGCACGGCGTACAACGACCAGGCCGCGCACGCCGTGAACAGGGACTCGGTGTAGCCCATCCACTGCACCAGGCCGACCGGGAACGCCGCCCACAGGGTGGTGAGCAGGATCCCGACCCGGCGGCCGTGCAGTCGGTCGCCCACCGCGAAGACACCCCAGGCCGCGACGAAGGAGGCGACGACGGCGAGGCACAGGCCGGTGGTGGCACGGGTGCCGGGGGTGACGGCCGCGACCGCCTTGACCAGGACCGGGTAGAGCGGGAAGAACGCCAGGTTGCTTCCCTTCGGGCCGATGTCCCGGGCGTAGCCGTGGTCCGCGATCCCGAGGTACCACTTCGAGTCCCACTGCCGCGCCAGGATCGGCCAGAGCCCGTGGTCCTGGTGATGGGCCCACACCGCGAGGAACAGCAGACCCGCGAGGCGTACGGCGACGAAGGCGCCCAGCGCCGGGGCCGCGCGGCGCAGGGCGACGACGACGGCGGGGCGGCGGCGCGGCGTGGTCTCGGGTCGCTGGCTGCCCGGGATGCTGCCGCCGGGGACGGTTTCGGGGGCGGTCGAGGACACGGGGCGGCTCCGGGGCTCGGCGGACGGATGTCCGTCAACCGTTTCCCGGGGTGGGCGCCGGGACGTGGAGCGCACGTCAACCAGCGCCGCTAAATCACCCGTTGGGGTGCCCCCGGTCGGGTGGGGGCACCCCAACGGGGTGGGTCGGACGCCGAAACGGCGTGGTCAGATACCGGCCGCCGCCGACAGGTCCCGCTTGATCGCCGTCAGCAGTTCCGTCGCCTTCGCGCGGGCCGCGGGCAGGTCGGTGAGCGCGGGGACCGGGACCACGACCTCCAGGTAGCACTTGAGCTTGGGCTCGGTGCCGCTGGGCCGGACGATGACGCGGGCGCCGTCGAGGGTGTACCGCAGACCGTCGGTGGGCGGCAGCTTGTCGGTGCCCTGGGTGAGGTCCTCGGCCTTGGCGATCGCCAGGCCCGCCAGCTCGGTCGGGGGCTGCTCGCGCAGGCGCCGCATGGCGTCGGCGATGACCGAGAGGTCCTCCACCCGGACCGACAGCTGGTCGGTGGCGTGCAGCCCGTGCTCCACGGCGAGGTCGTCGAGGAGGTCGAGCAGCGTGCGGCCCGCCTCTTTCAGCTCCGACGCCAGCTCGGTGATCAGGAGGGCGGCGGTGATGCCGTCCTTGTCCCGTACGCCGTCGGGGTCGACGCAGTAGCCGAGGGCCTCCTCGTAGCCGTAGCGCAGGCCCTCGACGCGGGCGATCCACTTGAAGCCGGTGAGGGTCTCCTCGTACGGGAGGTTCGCCTTCTCGGCGATCCGGCCGAGGAGGGAGGAGGAGACGATCGACTCGGCGAAGACGCCCTGCGCGCCGCGCCGGACGAGGTGCGCGGCGAGGAGCGCGCCGACCTCGTCGCCCCGGAGCATGCGCCACTCGGCACCGTCCTTGACGGCCACGGCACAGCGGTCGGCGTCCGGGTCGTTGGCGATGATCAGGTCGGGGTCGGTCTCGCGGGCCCGGGCGAAGGCGAGGTCCATCGCGCCGGGCTCTTCCGGGTTGGGGAAGGCGACGGTCGGGAAGTCCGGGTCGGGCTCGGCCTGCTCGGCGACGAGGACCGGCTCCGGGAAGCCCGCGCGGGCGAAGGCGGCGAGGAGGACGTCCTTGCCGACGCCGTGCATCGCCGTGTAGACGGTGCGGGCGGTGCGCGGGGAGCCCTGTGCGAGGACCGCGTCCGTGCGGGCGAGATAGGCGTCGAGGACCGCGTCGTCGAGGGTCTCCCAGCCGGACTCCGGGCGGGGGACGTCGTTCAGGCTCGCGATCGCGTCGATCTCGGCGGCGATCTCCGCGTCGGCGGGCGGCACGATCTGGGAGCCGTCGCCGAGGTAGACCTTGTAGCCGTTGTCGCGCGGCGGGTTGTGGCTGGCGGTGACCTCCACGCCGGCGACCGCGCCGAGGTGCCTTATGGCGTACGCCAGGACGGGGGTGGGGAGCGGGTGGGGGAGGACGGCGGCGCGGAGACCGGCGCCCGTCATGACCGCCGCGGTGTCCCTCGCGAAGTCGGCGGACTTGTACCGGGCGTCGTAGCCGATGACGACGAGGCCGCCCGTCTCGCCCTTGGCCTTGAGGTACGCGGCGAGGCCGGCGGCGGCGCGGATCACGACGGTGCGGTTCATCCGCATCGGGCCGGCACCGAGCTCGCCCCTCAGGCCCGCCGTGCCGAACTGGAGCGTGCCGCTGAAACGGGCGGCGAGTTCGGTGACGTCTCCGGCCTCGATGAGCTTGGCGAGTTCGTCACGGGTCTCCGCGTCGGGGTCCTCGGCCAGCCAGGTCTTGGCTCGTGCGATGAGATCGTCGTGCACGGTCGGTCCAACCTCTCGTTCTGGGTGTGCGGTGCGTCGTGGCTACGGCGGTGAGGTTTTCGCCCCCGCCGCCCTTACCCGTTCCCATCCCCAGGGGGCTCTGCCCCCTGGACCCCCGCTCCTCAAACGCCGGAGGGGCTGAGCTTGGGCCGAAGCGGGGGTCCGGGGGCGCAGCCCCCGGGATGGGACGGGTAGGGGCGGCGGGGGCGAGAAAAAGTCCCGTCGGCTACAGCCGGCCCAGTACCTGGGCCAGCAGCGCGCCCATCTGGGTCGCCGAGTCGCGGCCCGCCTGGAGCACCTCTTCGTGGTTCAACGGCTCACCGGTCATACCCGCCGCAAGGTTCGTCACCAGCGAGATGCCCAGCACCTCCGCACCCGCCTCACGCGCCGCGATCGCCTCGAGCACCGTCGACATGCCCACGAGGTCCGCCCCGATCACGCGAGCCATCCGGATCTCGGCCGGCGTCTCGTAGTGCGGGCCGGGGAACTGGGCGTAGACACCCTCCTCCAGCGTGGGGTCGATCTCCTTGCACAGGGCGCGCAGCCGGGGGGAGTACAGGTCCGTCAGGTCGACGAAGTTCGCGCCGATGATCGGGGACGTCGCCGTGAGGTTGATGTGGTCGCTGATCAGGACCGGCTGGCCGGGACGCATGCCCTCGCGCAGACCACCGCAGCCGTTCGTCAGCACGATCGTCTTGCAGCCGGCCGCGACCGCCGTACGGACGCCGTGCGCGACGGCGGCCACGCCACGGCCCTCGTAGTAGTGCGTGCGGCCCAGGAAGACCAGGACCCGCTTCTCACCGTTCTTGTACGAGCGGATCTTGCCGCCGTGGCCCTCCACCGCCGGCGGCGGGAAACCGGGCAGCTCGGTGACCTGGAACTCGGCGTCGGGAGCGCCGAGGGCGTCCACGGCCGGCGCCCAGCCGGAGCCCATCACGAGGGCGACGTCGTGGGTCTCGGCGCCGGTCAGTTCGCGCAGGCGCGAGGCGGCGGCGTCGGCGGCGGCGTGCGGGTCGCCCTGGATGTCGTCCGGAAGAAGAGATGCGTTCACGCGGATGAGCGTAGCCGGTTTCCGCCTACGCGCGTAGATGACAGAGCGAACGGGATGTCGATCGTTGCCTTGTCGTTTCCAACGAACGGTGTGACGCGGGCGTCGGGCGGCGTCAGCAGGGGCGCTTGCGCAGCTCCATCACATAGTCGTGCGGCGCGCCCGCCGACTCCGCGGCGTCCGCGATCTCCCCCAGGTACCGCGCCGACGGCAGGCCGCCCTCGTAGGCGTCGAGGACGTAGACCCACGCCGACTCCTCGGTCTCCAGGGTGTGGACGCGGATCCGCATCCGGCGGTAGATGCCGAGGCCGACGCCCTCCCAGCGGTCCATCGACTCCTCGTCCAGCGGCGCGATGTCGTACAGCGCGACGAAGACCTGGGACTCGGGGTCCTCGACGAGGGTCGCGAGGGCGCCCTCCCAGCCCATCTGCTCGCCGCCGAAGGTCAGCCGCCATCCGTTCAGCCAGCCGGTCGCGCGCAGCGGCGAGTGCGGTGCGCGGCGCGTCATCAGCCGCGCGTCGAGGTTGCCGGCGTACGCGGCGTAGAGCGACATGGGGAGAGGGTACGGCAGCGGGCTCACCCGTCTCCCCGGTCCCGCAGGTAACAAGATGGGCCGTCCCGCGGCCCCCGGGCAGTGGCACCCGGGGGCGTGCGGGACAATGGAGCATGTGACTCGGATCGTGATCATCGGTGGCGGACCCGGCGGATATGAAGCGGCGCTGGTCGCGGCGCAGCTCGGCGCGGAGGTGACCGTCGTCGACTGCGACGGTCTGGGCGGAGCGTCGGTGCTGACCGACTGCGTGCCGTCGAAGACCCTTATCGCTACGGCCGAGGTGATGACCACCTTCGACTCGTCGTACGAAGAGCTCGGCATCATCGTCGCCGACGACACCCCTCCCCTGGAGCAGGCCGCCCGGGTGGTCGGTGTGGACCTCGGGAAGGTCAACCGGCGTGTGAAGCGGCTCGCGCTCGCGCAGTCCCACGACATCACCGCCTCGGTCACCCGGGCCGGCGCCCGCGTGCTGCGCGGCCGGGGCCGGCTCGACGGCATGCAGTCGCTCGACGGCTCCCGCAAGGTCGTCGTCACCGCGGCCGACGGCACCGAGGAGACCCTCACCGCCGACGCCGTGCTCCTCGCGACCGGCGGCCACCCCCGCGAGGTGCCCGACGCCCAGCCCGACGGCGAGCGCATCCTCAACTGGACGCAGGTCTACGACCTCACCGAGCTGCCGGAAGAGCTCATCGTGGTCGGTTCGGGTGTGACCGGCGCCGAGTTCGCCGGTGCCTATCAGGCGCTCGGTTCCAAGGTCACCCTCGTCTCGTCCCGTGACCGCGTCCTCCCCGGAGAGGACCCGGACGCCGCCGCCGTCCTGGAGGACGTCTTCCGGCGCCGCGGCATGAACGTCATGGCCCGCTCCCGCGCCGCCGCCGCCAAGCGGGTCGGCGACCGCGTCGAGGTCACCCTCTCCGACGGCCGTGTCATCACCGGCTCCCACTGCCTCATGGCCGTCGGCGCCATCCCCAACAGCGCGGGCCTCGGTCTGGAGGAGGCCGGCGTCAGGGTGCGCGAGTCCGGGCACATCTGGACCGACAAGGTGTCCCGTACGACCGCCCCGGGCGTGTACGCCGCCGGTGACGTGACCGGTGTCTTCGCCCTCGCCTCGGTCGCCGCCATGCAGGGCCGTATCGCCATGTACCACTTCCTCGGCGACGCGGTGGCCCCGCTGAACCTGAAGACCGTCTCCTCCAACGTCTTCACCGACCCCGAGATCGCCACCGTCGGCTACACGCAGGCGGACGTCGACGCGGGCAAGATCGACGCCCGGGTCGTGAAGCTCCCGCTGCTGCGCAACCCGCGCGCGAAGATGCAGGGCATCCGCGACGGCTTCGTCAAGATCTTCTGCCGCCCGGGTACCGGCATCGTGGTCGGCGGTGTGGTCGTTTCGCCGCGCGCCTCGGAACTGATCCATCCGATCTCGATCGCGGTCGACAACAACCTGACCGTCGAGCAGATCGCGAACGCCTTCACCGTGTACCCGTCCCTTTCGGGGTCGATCGCCGAGGTGGCCCGACAGCTTCACACCCGTAAGGAGACGGGCGAGAGCTAGGACGGGTTCTGGCGGCCGAAACCGACTCCTCGCTGGTCACAGGGAGTTGTCGCCCATTCGTACGGCATAGTCGGCGGGCGTAGGCCCTATACCACTTCCGACCCTTCTGTGCGAACAACTTCTGTTATTCGGCGCATACTGCTGAAAGCAGACGGTCGTTGGGGTTACTGTCAGTTTCGTGTTCGCTGCAGAACGTCGCCAATTGATCCTCGAAATGGTGCGAGCCAACGGGGCCGTGTCGCTCCGTGAGCTCGCCCGCGTCGTCCAGACCTCCGAAGTGACCGTACGGCGGGACGTGCGCGCACTGGAGGCAGAAGGACTCCTCGACCGCCGGCATGGCGGTGCGGTATTGCCGGGCGGGTTCACGCGGGAGTCCGGCTTTCCGCAGAAATCACATCTCGCGACCGCCGAGAAGACGGCTATCGCCGACCTCGCCGCGAACTTCGTCGAAGAAGGCGAAGCGATCGTGGTCGGGGCGGGTACGACGACACAGGAGCTGGCCCGCCGGCTCGCTCGCGTACCCGGGCTGACCGTCGTCACCAACTCCCTTTTGGTGGCTCAGGCGTTGGCCCATGCCAACCGGGTGGAAGTCGTGATGACCGGCGGCACGCTGCGCGGTTCCAACTACGCCCTCGTGGGCTCCGGCGCCGAGCAGTCCCTCCAGGGGCTGCGGGTCTCGCGGGCCTTCCTGTCGGGCAGCGGTCTCACCGCCGAGCGTGGACTGTCCACGTCCAACATGCTCTCCGCCTCCGTCGACCGGGCGCTCGTCCAGGCCGCCGCGGAGGTCGTCGTCCTCGCCGATCACACCAAGCTCGGTTCGGACACGATGTTCCAGACCGTGCCGACCGATGTGATCACGCGGCTGGTGACCGACGAGCCGCCGGCCCATGACGACCGTGCCGCCACGGAGTTGCAGGCACTGGCCGACCAGGGTGTGCAGATCGCTGTCGCCGGGGGTTCGGGGAGTGATTCGGTCCCCCCGCGCCAACCTCGCCGGGACGTGTCCCTCCCGGGGCCGCGACGGGTGCCGGCCGGCTCCGCCGGGGCGGGGCTTCGGGCGACGTCGGTGCTGAGTGAGCCGGCGGCGGGGGCGGAGCAGCGGGCGGCGCGGGTTGCGGATATGCGGCGGCGGTAGGGTTTCTTCGCCTGTTCGCCGTGGGGGTTCGTGTTTGCTGCGCGGGTGCCGGTTGGGTGTGGCTGGTCGCGCAGTTCCCTGCGCCCCTCAGGTGCGTTGGCCCTGGGTGGGTTTCAAGCCCCGTAGCGTCAGCGTCAGCAGTCTGTCCGCCAGATCTGGATCGCTCGACGTCTCCTCCGCTGCCAGCGCGATCGCGTGCGTCAGTTGGAGCAGGTCGCCGATCGCCACGTCCTCGCGTACCGTGCCCGCCTCCTGAGCTCTTGCCAGGAGGGCGCCGCCCGCTTCCCGGATGGGGTCGCTGCATCTGGCCAGGGCCGAGTCGGCGTCGTGGCCGACGGACATCAACGCCCTTGCCAGGCCCCGGTACTCGCTCGCCTGCGTGATCATCTCGCGGAGCCAGGTCACCAGGGCCGCGCAGGGGTTCGGGTCCGCCAGGAGTTCGCGGGAGCGGGCCAGCAAGTCCGCCACCGCGTCCTCGAAGACCGCGCTCAACAGCGCGTCGCGGTTGGGGAAGTGGCGGTAGAGGGTGCCGATGCCCACGCCCGCGCGGCGGGCCACGTCCTCCAGCGACGCCTCGGCGCCGTGGGCGGCGAAGGCCGTGCGGGCCTCGGCGAGGAGGCGCTCGTAGTTACGGCGGGCGTCCGCGCGCATGACCCGCGCCGGCGCTGGTGTCGCCGTGGCCTCCCGGTTGCCCATGGCTCCCACCTGCCCTCTCTCGCGCCCCCCGTGTGCTTCCAGGATGCCATCGCAAGACGCCCGGCCGGGCTCCCTGGGCCACGCTCAGGCCGTACCTTCTTCTCGGGGGAGTACGTCTTGTGGTTTCCCCCGACATCTCAGGACTTCTCATGGCGAGAGCAGCGCCGGGAGAGTGCTTATGGAGATCGCCGGTGTGGACGCGCGGCGCGTGCTGATGCTCGCGGGCGACCTGGACGGGGTCACCTCCGCGCAGGAACTGAGGGAGCGGGCCCTGTCCGCGCTGATGGAACTGATCCCCGCGGACGCGGGACAGGCGTACCGGTTCTCGCTCGACGGCACCGGAGTGTCCGCCCTGTCCCTGCCCGTGGACTCCTTCCACACGGACCCGATGGTGATCTACGACCATCCCCTGGACCACCCGCTGACCGACGTCATGGTGGAGACACCCACGGCGGAGGCCTGGCGGGTGAGCGATGTCGCCGGGGACCGCCAGTGGCGGCGCACCCACTGCTACAACCTCGACTTCCGTCCCTTCGGGCTGCGCCGGCACCTGGTGGCCTCGGCAGGTGCGGCCGGGGCGGCCGTCGAGGGCTACGCGCTGGTCCGCGCGGGCGGCGACTTCACCGAACGGGACCGTGATCTGTTCGCCTTCGCCCAGCTCCAACTCGCCGATGCGGAGCGGCGGTTCGCCGAGCGGCAGCGGCTGCTCGCGCTCTGTGCGGCCGCCCTCGAGCTGGTCGGCGGTCAGGGGCACGGTGTCGCGGCCATCGGCGAGAGCGGCCGGCCCGAGCCGCTGAACGCCGTCGCCGGCCAACTGCTGGCCCTCGTGCGCGCCGATCCCCGTCTCGGCGTGGGCGACTTCACCGCCCGTGACGTCGAGGTGCGGCACATTTCCCCGGCCACCCCGGGACTACCCGCCCTGCTCCTGCTGCGGGACCTCGCCCAAGGGCGCGCCGTGGCCCGGCTGTTCGGGGTGACCGAGCAGGAGCACCGGACCCTGCGCCACCTCGACGGCGGGCGGACGGCGACCGAGACGGCCCGCCGGATGGGACTGTCGCCGACCACCGTGCGGGGCTACATCGCCTCTCTGCACCGCAAGTTGGAGGCGGGACACACCGCGGCGCTGCTGCGCAGAGGGCGCGACCTGGGGCTGCTCGCCGACTGAGAAGCGATGCCGACCGAGAGGAGGTGCCGACCGAGAGCCGATATGGCGATGTAAGGCGCTATGTCGCGACCCCTCACAATTGACGGATGGTCATCGGTCACGCCCCCTCGCTTCACTGGACGAAGGCGCTCCGTACGGGGGCAGGCCGCCAAGGGGGACTCTCATGACCACGACGTCGCCACACGCACCGACCGCCGCCGAGGAGGCCCGGGGGCCACGGGTCGGCAGGGTCCTGCTGGCCCTGTCGGCGCTGCTCGGGCCGCTGATGCTGGCGCTCGCGGTCGGGACGCTGCCGTACGCGACCGACGACTCGACGAAGGAACTGGTCGCGGCCATCGCCGACGACCGGGGCATGGTCCAGCTCTCCCAGTGGGGCTGGGCGTTGGGGCTGATCCTGCTGGTGCCGGGCACGGTCGGGGTGGGGCTGCTGGCGATGACGCGCTCCCCGAAGCTGGGACTCTGGGGCGCCGCCGTGTTCGGTACCGGGCTGCTGGCGATCGCCACCACCCCCAACCTCGACCAGGTCACGCTGGGCGGGCTGGAGAAGGGTGTCGGTCAGCAGGCGCTGGTGCGGGTCACCGACGGCACCTACGAGCTGGCGGTGAACGCCGTGCCGACCCTGTACTTCGTCGCCGCCCACGTCATCGGCGCGATCCTGCTCGGGGTGGCCCTGCTGCGGGGGCGGAGCGTTCCCGCGTGGGCGGCCTGGGTGCTGATCCTGTCCATGCCGCTGAACGTGGTCGGCTTCGTCGCCGGGCTGATGCCGGTCGCCGTGCTGTCCTTCGTGATGCTGGCCGTCGGGTTCGGCGCGGCGGGGCTGGTCATCGCCCGCGACGGCACCGGATGGGTCCGCGCCTCGTAGGGCCCGCAGACCACCGTCTCGGGGGACGGGGAGAACGGAGCGCCCGGCGGACTGACTGCTCCAGTCCGCCGGGCGCTCCGGGATGCCGTACGAGAAGACCCGCGACCTCAGTCCTTGATCTCGCAGATGGCCGCGCCGGAGGTGATCGAGGCGCCGACCTCCGCGGACAGGCCCTTGACGGTGCCGGAGCGGTGCGCGTTGAGCGGCTGCTCCATCTTCATGGCCTCCAGGACGACGACCAGGTCGCCCTCCTTGACCTCCTGGCCCTCCTCGACCGCGATCTTGACGATCGTGCCCTGCATCGGGGAGGCGAGGGTGTCGCCGGAGGCGACGGGGCCGGACTTCTTGGCCGCGCGGCGCTTGGGCTTGGCGCCCGCCGCCAGACCCGTGCGGGCCAGGGACATGCCGAGGGAGGACGGGAGGGAGACCTCGAGGCGCTTGCCGCCGACCTCGACGACGATCGTCTCGCGGTCCTTGTCGTCCTCGTCCGTCTCGGCGTCGGCCGGGGCGGCGAAGGGCTTGATCTCGTTGACGAACTCGGTCTCGATCCAGCGGGTGTGGACCGTGAAGGGGTCCTGGCTGCCGGTGAGTTCGGGGGCGAACGCCGGGTCCTTGACGACCGCGCGGTGGAACGGGATGGCCGTGGCCATGCCCTCGACCTGGAACTCCTCCAGGGCGCGCGCGGCCCGCTGGAGGGCCTGCTCGCGGGTGGCGCCGGTGACGATCAGCTTGGCCAGCAGGGAGTCCCACGCCGGGCCGATGACCGAGCCGGACTCGACACCGGCGTCCAGGCGCACACCCGGGCCGGACGGCGGGGCGAAGGTGGTGACGGTGCCGGGGGCCGGGAGGAAGTTGCGGCCCGGGTCCTCGCCGTTGATGCGGAACTCGAAGGAGTGGCCGCGCAGCTCCGGGTCGCCGTAACCGAGCTCCTCGCCGTCGGCGATACGGAACATCTCGCGCACCAGGTCGATGCCGGCGACCTCCTCGGTCACCGGGTGCTCCACCTGGAGACGGGTGTTGACCTCCAGGAAGGAGATCGTGCCGTCCATGCCGACGAGGAACTCCACGGTGCCAGCGCCGACGTAGCCGGCCTCCTTGAGGATGGCCTTCGAGGAGGAGTACAGCTCGGCGACCTGGGCCTCGGAGAGGAACGGCGCGGGGGCCTCCTCGACCAGCTTCTGGTGGCGGCGCTGGAGCGAGCAGTCACGCGTGGACACGACGACCACGTTGCCGTGCTGGTCGGCCAGGCACTGGGTCTCCACGTGCCGCGGCTTGTCCAGGTAGCGCTCGACGAAGCACTCGCCGCGACCGAACGCGGCGACGGCCTCACGGACCGCCGAGTCGTAGAGCTCGGGCACCTCTTCGAGGGTGCGGGCGACCTTCAGACCGCGACCGCCGCCACCGAAGGCGGCCTTGATGGCGATCGGCAGACCGTGCTCCTCGGCGAAGGCGACGACCTCCTCCGCGCCGGAGACCGGGTCGGGCGTACCGGCGACCAGCGGGGCGCCCGCGCGCTGCGCGATGTGCCGGGCGGCCACCTTGTCGCCCAGGTCGCGGATGGCCTGCGGGGGCGGGCCGATCCAGATCAGGTCCGCGTCCAGGACCGCCTGCGCGAACTCGGCGTTCTCCGACAGGAAGCCGTACCCCGGGTGGATGGCGTCAGCGCCCGACTCGCGCGCCGCGTTCAGGACCTTCTCGATGTCCAGGTAGCTCGTCGCCGGGGTGTCACCGCCCAGGGCGAACGCCTCGTCCGCGGCGCGGACATGCAGAGCGTCCCGGTCCGGTTCCGCGTACACGGCCACACTGGCGATACCGGCATCCCGGCAGGCCCGGGCCACGCGGACAGCGATTTCGCCACGGTTGGCGATGAGCACCTTGCGCACGATTGAGGCTCCCTCCTTGAAACAAGCCGAGTTTAGGGACAGCCGACACGGCACTTCGACCCGTCCCCGGTGGTGAGCTAGCCCACACGGAGCGTGAGACGAGGCTTGCTCGACGCGCGAAATCCCTTGTCGCACCTCGGTACGCAGGACTCCTCCCGGAAACCCTAGCCCTCCTCTGTGGTCAAGGTCTCTGTGAGAGCGTGCTGCGGACCACTCCCTTTCTTTGTGGAGTCCCTACGAATGGCCCAACGATTCTTTGCCCTCCCTCGAACCCTTGTCCCGCGGTTTACCCGTTAGTAGCGTTCGCCTGTATCGAACGTACTTCGAGTAACAAGAGCTCGGCTTGAGAGTGGGTGGGGGCCGGTGGTGCGCAGACCGGTGGCGTGGGTCGTTGCGGTCGTGCTCTTCGTCGAGGCGCTCGGCATCGCGGCGGTGCAGTGGTTCATGGGTGTCGTCGTGGACCGGCAGGACATGTCCCTGGCCGGGCTGGACCCGGACGTGATGTCGATGTCGTCGAAGATCGGCGGCATCCTCTTCGGCCTCTACTTCGCGCTGTGCGGCCTGGTCGCGCTGCTCGTGGCGCTACGGAACCGTCCGCCGGCCGGCTTCGGCCGCGTCCTGCTGATCAGCGCGGCCGTGGTGCACGCGCTGCTGGGCGCGTTCGCGTGGGGGCTGCTGGGCTGGCCGGAGTTCGTCTTCATGGTGGTCGTGCTCGCGCTGATAGTGCTGCTCCTGATGACGTACGACCGTCCTCAGGAGCCCACTCTCATCGCGCCGCGGGACGCCGAGCCGGAGGGCCCGAAGGGGGACGACGCGGCCCCCGTCACGCCTGCGCCGGCGCCCACAACTCCGTGATGCCTACGCCCAGTTGGGCCAGCAGCTTGCGAACGAGGGGCAGGCTGATGCCGATCACGTTGCCGTGGTCGCCGTCGATGCCCTCGATGAACGGTGCCGAGCGGCCGTCCAGGGTGAACGCCCCGGCGACGTAGAGGGGTTCGCCGGAGGCGACGTACGCGGCGATCTCCTCGTCGGTCGGCTCGCCGAAGCGGACGACCGTGGAGGCGACGGCGGAGGCATACCGGCCGCTGACGGTGTCGTAGACGCAGTGGCCGGTCTGGAGGGTGCCCGCGCGGCCGCGCATGGCCTTCCAGCGGGCGGTGGCCTCCTCCGGGTCGGCGGGCTTGCCGAGCGCCTCGCCGTCCAGGTCCAGGACCGAGTCGCAGCCGATCACCAGAGCGCCCTTGACCTCGGGCTTCGCCGACACCACGGAGGCCTTCGCCTCGGCCAGGGCGAGCGCCAGATCGGCGGGGGTGGGGGCGGTGACGGCGTCCTCGTCGACCCCGCTCACGAGCACCTCGGGGGCCAGCCCGGCCTGCCGCAGCAGGTTGAGCCGGGCGGGTGACTGGGAGGCGAGGACGAGTCGACGGTGTGGCTGATCAGTCATGCGGTCAGGGTATCGGCGTCCCTCATCGCACGCCGAGCACGATCATCGCGAGCACCATGGCCAACGCCAGGAAGAACCCCAGTCTGCGCAACATCTCCTGCATGTCGCGCAGTTCCTCGGGCGGTTCGTTCTCGGGGTCGGACCAGAGCATGCCTCCAGCGTGCGTCGGCACCCTCGGGCCACGCCTGAGTACGCGTACTCAACTTCACCAAACGGGTCTCTGGTTCCGTTACTCTGTCTTCTATTAAAGGAACTCCGGTCCCGTTTGGAAGGGCGTGCCATGTTCACCACCGTCTGGACCGCGTCACCCCAGCTCCCCAGTGAGGGCTTCACCCCCAACTGGTCCCGGGAGGGCTTCTGGCGGCAGTCGCTGCGCCAGACCGTCCTGCTGACCGGGGGCGGGGAGCGGGTGCGGATACGGCTCTCCCACGCCTACGGGACCTCGCCCCTGCGCCTGGCTGGAGCGAGCGCGGCGACCTCGGGAGCGCCGACGCGGCTCACCTTCGAGGGCGGGTCCGGCGTCGAGATCCCCGCGCGCGGCGAGGCCGTCAGCGACGCCGTCCCGCTCGCCGTCACTGCCGGGGAGCCGCTGACGGTCACGCTGTACTTCGAGGCGGCGACCGGGCCCGCCACGTTCCACGCGCAGGCCTTCACGACCAGCCTGCGGGGCGAGGGCGACCTGCTGGCGGACGTGGGCGGGCAGGGCTTCGACGCGGTGAGCGAGTCCTGGTACTTCCTGAGCGCGGTCGAGGTCGACGCCGGCCGCACGGACGGGGTCGCGCTGTTCGGCGACTCCCTCACCGACGGCTTCGGGTCCACGCCGGGCGCCGACCGCCGGTGGTCCGACGCCCTGGCCCGGCGCACCGGACGGCCCGTCCTGAACGCCGGGATCGGCGGGAACCTGCTGCTCAACGACTCCGCGTGGTACGGCGAGAAGGGCGTGCGCCGGCTGCGGCGGGACGTCCTGGAGCAGCGGGGCGTGGATACGCTCGTCGTGCTGATCGGGCTCAACGACATCGGGTTCAGCGAGACCGACGAACAGCCCACGTACAAACCCGCGCCCGTGGTCGAGGCCGACGAACTGATCGCCGGGTACCGCGAGTTGCTGCGTCAGGCCCGGCGCGGCGGACTGCGGGTCGTCGGCTGCACCCTGCTGCCCTTCGGCGGCTCGAACCACTGGGGCGAGCACGCGGCCAAGGTGAGCCACGAGGTCGACGAGTGGATCCGCGGCTCGGGCGAGTTCGACGCGGTGGTCGACCTGCACCGGGTGATGGCCGACCCGGCGGACCCGGACCGGCTGCACCCGGCGTACGACTTCGGCGATCACCTGCACCCGAACGACGAGGGGTACGAGGTGATGGCCGAAGCCGTGGCGGTGGCCCTCTAGCTCGGCCAGTAACTACGGGCCCATGTCGTGGGCCCCGGCTGCGGCAGTCGGCGTACCGCGATGCGGGACGGGTCCGACCACCCGTCCCGCGGCTCGGGCGCGCCGGACGGAGCGGCTGCTGCCGCCGCGGCGCGGGCTCGGACCACCGCCAGGGCGGCGGCCAGCTCCTCGGGGGTGGGGTTGCCCCGTACGACCTTGATCGTCACAGCGGCTCCTTTACAGAGGGATGTTGCCGTGCTTCTTCGGGGGCAGGGACTCCCGCTTGGTGCGCAGCTGGCGCAGGCCCCGGACGACGTGCCGGCGGGTGTCCGAGGGCATGACGACGGAGTCGATGTAGCCGCGCTCGGCCGCGATGTAGGGGTTGAGGAGGGTGTCCTCGTACTCCCGAATCAACCGGGCGCGCACCGCCTCCAGGTCCTCCCCGTTCGCCTCCGCCTCCGCGATCGTGCGCCGGTGCAGGATGTTGACCGCGCCCTGGGCGCCCATGACGGCGATCTGGGCGGTCGGCCAGGCGAGGTTGAGGTCCGCGCCGAGGTGCTTGGAGCCCATGACGTCGTAGGCGCCGCCGAAGGCCTTGCGGGTGATGACGGTGATCAGCGGGACCGTCGCCTCCGCGTAGGCGTAGATCAGCTTGGCGCCGCGGCGGATGATGCCGTCGTGCTCCTGGTCGACGCCGGGCAGGAAGCCGGGCACGTCCACGAAGGTGATGACGGGGATGTTGAAGGCGTCGCAGGTGCGCACGAAGCGCGCGGCCTTCTCGCTGGCCTGGATGTCGAGGCAACCGGCGAACTGCATGGGCTGGTTGGCGACGATCCCGACCGGGTGGCCCTCCACCCGCCCGTAACCGGTGAGGATGTTCGGCGCGAACAGCGGCTGCGTCTCGAAGAACTCGGCGTCGTCCAGGATGTGCTCGATCACCGTGTGCATGTCGTACGGCTGGTTGGCGCTGTCCGGGACGAGCGTGTCCAGCTCCAGGTCCTCGGCGGTGACGGTGAGGTCCGCCTCCTCCGCGAACACCGGTGCCTCGGAGAGGTTGTTGGACGGCAGGTACGACAGCAGCTGCTTGACGTACTCGATGGCGTCCTTCTCGTCGCCGGCCATGTGATGCGCCACGCCCGACACCGAGTTGTGGGTGCGGGCGCCGCCCAGCTCCTCGAAGCCGACGTCCTCGCCGGTGACCGTCTTGATGACGTCGGGCCCTGTGATGAACATGTGCGAGGTCTGGTCGACCATGACCGTGAAGTCGGTGATGGCGGGGGAGTAGACCGCGCCCCCCGCGCACGGGCCGACGACCAGCGAGATCTGCGGGATCACACCGGAGGCGTGGGTGTTGCGGCGGAAGATCTCGCCGTACGCCCCCAGGGAGGCGACCCCCTCCTGGATACGGGCGCCGCCGGAGTCGTTGATGCCGATGACCGGGCAGCCGGTCTTCAGCGCGAAGTCCATGACCTTGACGATCTTCTGGCCGTAGACCTCGCCCAGCGCGCCGCCGAAGACGGTGAAGTCCTGGGAGAACACGGCGACGGGGCGGCCGTCGACGGTGCCGTACCCGGTGACGACACCGTCGCCGTACGGGCGGTTGTTCTCCAGGCCGAAGTTGGTGGAGCGGTGCCGGGCGAACTCGTCCAACTCCACGAAGGAGCCCTCGTCGAGGAGCAGGTCGATGCGCTCACGGGCCGTCAACTTGCCCTTGGCGTGCTGTTTCTCCACGGCGCGTTCGGAGCCGGCGTGCGTCGCCTCGTCGATGCGGCGCTGGAGGTCCGCGAGCTTGCCCGCGGTGGTGTGGATGTCGATCTCTTCCGGCTCGGACATCGGGCTGTCGGCTCCCTGCCTGCTCAAAAGGGGGGACGGTTACTCATCCGTAGAGTAGTGGTGGGGCTACCAATCAGCAGTGCGGCGTTTCACACACCTAGGGTGGCTTGCATGACGCCGCGAGATGCTTCAGACGACAACCGTTGGTCCAACCTCGATCGTCCGCCCCTCAACGGCGCCGCGCTCCGGCGCGGGCTCGTGCGCGACGGCGGGCACGAGGGCCTGTACTGCGATGTGGACGTCGTGCAGCGCACCGGCTCCACCAACGCCGACCTGGTGAATCTCGCCGTCAAGGGCGACGCCGAGCAGGGCGCGGTCCTCGTCGCCGAGGAGCAGACCGCCGGGCGGGGGCGCCTGGACCGGCAGTGGACGGCACCCGCCCGCTCCGGCCTCTTCTTCTCCGTCCTGCTGAAGCCGGCCGAGGTGCCGGTCGCCCGCTGGGGCTGGCTGCCACTGCTGACCGGCGTGGCCGTCGCGACCGGGCTGTCCCGGGCCGCGGGTGTCGACACGGCACTCAAGTGGCCCAACGACCTGCTGGTGACCGTCGGCGGCGAGGAGCGCAAGGCCGGCGGCATCCTCGCCGAGCGCGCGGGCGACGACGGTGTCGTCATCGGCGTCGGCATCAACGTCACCCTCCGCGAGGACGAGCTCCCGGTCCCCCAGGCGGGCTCGCTGCTGCTGGCCGGCGCGGTCACCACGGACCGGGACCCGCTGCTGCGGGCGGTGCTGCGATCGCTGGAGGAGTGGTACGACCGCTGGCGCGCGGCAGGCGGCGACCCGGCGACGAGCGGCCTCCAGGAGACGTACGCGGCGGGCTGCGCGACGCTGGGACGGACAGTAAGGGCGGAGCTCCCGGGCGACCGCTCGATCACGGGCGAGGCAGTGGCGGTGGACGGCGACGGCCGCTTGGTGATCGCGACGAAGGACGGCGTACAGGAGCCGGTCGGGGCGGGCGACATCGTCCACTTGCGACCGGCGTGAGCTGCACCCACCTCAAGGGGCGCGGGGCTGTATCGATTTGCGGCTCCGCCGCGTGGGCGCGACCAGCCACAACGCACCAGCACGCGACCGGCAACCTTCACCACCCCCTCCTTCGGCTCCGCGGGAGTGAGCTGCGGCACACCTGCCGTAAAGTGAAGGCCGGTCGAACCTGACCACGGCAGATCGGAAGGGCAGCAGGCGTGACCGTCGACGACACGGGCTCCGACACCGACGCGCATCCGCTGGCCGTGCGTCTGGAGGCGCTGATCCTCGGCGCCGAGCGGCGCTACACGCCCTTTCAGGCGGCCCGTACCGCCGGTGTCTCGATGGAGCTGGCGACCCGTTTCTGGCGGGCGATGGGCTTCGCGGACGTCGGACAGGCCAAGGCCTTCACCGAGGCGGACGTCCTCGCGCTGCGGCGTCTGGCCGGTCTCGTGGAGGCGGGGCTGCTGAGCGAGGCGATGGCCGTGCAGGTGGCCCGCTCCACCGGACAGACCACCGCCCGGCTCGCCGAGTGGCAGATCGACTCGTTCCTGGAGGGCCTCACCGACCCCCCGGAACCCGGGATGACCCGCACCGAGGTGACGTACCCGATCATCGAGCTGCTCCTGCCCGAGCTGGAGGAGTTCCTGGTCTACGTCTGGCGCCGCCAGCTCTCCGCCTCCGCGGGCCGGGTCGTGCAGGCCGCGGACGACGAGGAGATGGTGGACCGGCGGCTCGCCGTGGGCTTCGCCGACCTCGTCGGGTTCACACGGCTGACCCGCCGGATGGAGGAGGAGGAACTCGGCGAGCTCGTCGAGGCCTTCGAGACCACCGCCGCCGACCTGGTCGCCGCGAACGGCGGCCGGCTCATCAAGACCCTCGGCGACGAGGTGCTCTACGCCGCCGACGACGCGGGCGTCGCCGCCGAGATCGCGCTGCGGCTCATCGAGACCATGGCGAACGACGAGACCATGCCGGAGCTGCGCGTGGGCATCGCCTTCGGCACGGTGACCACTCGTATGGGCGATGTCTTCGGTACGACGGTGAACCTCGCCTCCCGGCTCACTTCGATAGCTCCCCGCGACGCCGTCCTGGTGGACACCGCCTTCGCCGAGGAGCTGATCCGCACCACCGAGGCCCCCGCCTCCGAGGCTGAGGCCGCCGAGGCCGCGGCCGCCGCCGAGAAGGAGGGCGAGGAGCCGCCGACCTACCGGTTCGCGCTCCAGCCGATGTGGCAGCGCCCGGTGCGAGGCCTGGGCGTGGTCGAGCCGTGGCTGCTCACCCGGCGCACCGGCGGACCGGCGTAACGCCGCTCAGCGCCCCAGCGGACCCACACACAGCCCGATGACCGGCACGCACACACCGCCGGGCTGCTCGGGTTCGGGCGCCGGCGGGGTCTGACTCGGGGTCGGCGCGGGGGCCGGCTGCGGCGCCGCGCTGCTCGGGGCCGGTGCCGGGGGCGCGGTGGTGGCCGGCGGGTCGTTCGGGGCGTCGGGGATGGTCGTGGCCAGGGCCGGCGGCGCCGCCGCCACGGGCGCCGCGGTCGTCGCGGACGGCAGGGGTACGACGGTGCCGGCCGCCGTCGGTGCCGCGCTCGCCCCGCCCAGCGCGGCGGTCTCGGACGGCCCCGCCTTCGGTACCGAACCGACGGTCGCGGCCGCGTTGGTCGCCCGGTCCGTGCCGGTGGCCGGGTCGTCGAGACGGGGTTCGGCCTCCGTGGTGCCGGTGCCGGGACCGCCGCCGATGCCCGGCTCGGACGCCAGTCGTACGAGGCTCAGCGCACCGGCTGCCAGGGCGAGTCCGCCGGCGGCGAGCAGCAGCTTGCGCGGGCGGGGACGACGATGCCGGCCACGCGGCACGCGGGGGCCGAAGAGGCGGACCGGAACGGCCTCGGGAACCTCGGTGGCGGTGGCTCTCTCCGGCCTCGTCAGCGTGTCCGTCGTCATCGTCATCACGATCCTCCCCGTGCGCTCGCGCCCCCGGTGCGCTGTGGCGAGCGCACGCTATGCGCTCCCGTGGGCGAAGGGACCGGAGTCGGGCGGAATGTCACTCGAACGGGGTGCCGGGCCGGGAAGCGGGAACCGTGCGGCGGCCTGCCCTTTCGCCTCGCCGTCCCGGCTGCGATGATCGGGGCGGACGTTGTTAACCCGCGTTAACCGGAGGGTGTCATGAGCGAGGAACGGTACGGGGAGTACGTGCTGGTGCGGCGGCACGGACACGTCGCGGAGCTCGCCCTCGACCGGCCGAAGGCCATGAACGCCGTGTCCACGGAGATGGCCCGGTCGCTGGGCGCCGCGTGCGCGGCACTGGGGGACGACAAGGACGTACGGGTGGTCGTGCTGACCTCGACGCACGAGCGGGCGTTCTGTGTCGGGGCGGATCTGAAGGAGCGCAACTCCTTCAGCGACGCCGACCTGCTCCGGCAGCGGCCGGTGACGCGCGGGGCGTACACCGGGGTGCTGGAACTGCCGGTGCCGACGATCGCGGCGGTGCACGGCTTCGCGCTCGGCGGCGGCTTCGAGCTGGCCCTGGCCTGTGACGTGATCGTGGCGGACCGTACGGCGGTGGTGGGGTTGCCGGAGGTCTCGGTCGGGGTGATCCCGGGCGGTGGGGGCACGCAGCTGCTGCCGCGTCGGGTGGGCGCTGCCCGGGCCGCGGAACTGATCTTCACGGCGCGGCGGGTGGCGGCAGGGGAGGCCCGGGAGCTGGGGCTCGTGGACCTGCTGGTGGAGGAGGGGCGGGACCGGGCGGAGGCGCTGGAGATGGGGGCGCGGATCGCCGCGAATTCCCCGGTGGGGTTGAGAGCCGCGAAGAAGGCGCTGCGGCTCGGGCACGGGCTGGACCTGCGGGCGGGCCTCGAGGTCGAGGACGCGGCGTGGCGGGCGGTGGCGTTCTCGGGGGACCGGGCGGAGGGAGTGCGGGCGTTCAACGAGAAGAGGACGCCGGAGTGGCCGGGGGAGTGAGTCGGCCGGCGGAGTGAGAGGGGCTGCTGCGGCTCAGGGGGCGTGGGTCGTCGGTGGTGGACGGTAGGGCAACACCTGTTCGGCGCATCAATGTCCCTGTTCGCCCCAAACCTCCCTAGCCTGGAGTGATGGGTGAGGACAAGCGGCTCGCGGCCGTCGTCGCGTTGGCGCAGGGCATGGCGGCAGCCCACGGGTCGCGTGAGGCGTGGCGGGCCGCGGCGACCGGTGCGTGCCGTGCCCTGGGCGGGAGTTTCGCCGCGCTGTCCGTGTGGGAGCGGGAGCTCGGGCGGCTCAGGGTGCTGGTCAACGTGGGCGAGCGGGCCCCCGACGAGGAGGAGTTCCCCGACGGGGAGGCCTACCCCGTCCACCAGTTCCCCGAGATCACCGAGTTCCTGCACGAGCGGTGGGCCGGGGGCGGGGAGCCCAACGCGTGGGTGGAGACGGCGCAGGGTCCGGCCGCCGGACGCCGGCCAGGGTATGTGCATCAGCGCGTCGCCGCGCTGCGGCGCCGGGGCCGTGGGTGCTGTGTGGTCGCGCCCATCGTGCTCAACGGGCGGGCCTGGGGCGAGCTGTATGTCGCCCGCCCCGCCGGTGAGGCCGTCTTCGACCGCGCCGACGCCGACTTCGCCACCGTCCTCGCCTCGGTCGTCGCCGCCGGGATCGCCCAGACCGAGCGGCTGGAGGAGGCGAGACGGCTGGCCTTCACCGACGCGCTCACCGGCCTCGCCAACCGCCGCGCCGTCGACGTACGCCTCGACGAGGCCGTCGAGCGGCACAAGCGGGAGGGCGTGGTCGTCAGTCTCGTCGTGTGCGATCTGAACGGGCTCAAGCGGGTCAACGACACCCAGGGGCACGCCGTCGGTGACCGGCTGCTCGAGCGGTTCGGGTCGGTGCTGTCCCTGTGCGGGGCCATGCTGCCCGGCGCGCTCGCCGCCCGGCTCGGCGGCGACGAGTTCTGTCTGCTGGCCGTGGGGCCGAGCGCCGACGCCGTCGTCAAGGCCGCCGACGAACTCTGCCGCCGGGCCGCCGAGTTGGAGCTCGGGGACGGCGTGGCCTGCGGAGTCGCCTCCACCGAGGACCCCATCGGACCGGTGCGCTCCGCCCGCCGCCTCTTCCGGCTCGCCGACGCCGCCCAGTACCGCGCCAAGGCCGAACACGCCGCCAAGCCGGTCGTCGCCGGCCGGGAGGGGCCGGACGACCCCGTCGTACGACTGGCCGACGCGCCCTCGCGCGAGGGGCACGCGGAGCGGCGGCGGTTCCGGGGGCGCCGACTGTGACGTACGCGTGGGTAAGGGGCGAACCCCGAATCCACTCGTGACATCTTCGTCTTCAGTGCGTACGCTCCTGAATATGGATATGCACACTGTGGTGGTGGGGACGTCCGGGGTGACCGCGTCCGACGTTCTCGCCGTGGCGCGCGGCGGCGCCCGGGTCGAGCTCTCCGCCGAGGCGGTCGCGGCGCTGACCGCCGCCCGCGAGATCGTGGAGGCGCTGGCCGCCAAGCCCGAGCCCGTCTACGGCGTGAGCACCGGCTTCGGCGCCCTGGCGACCCGGCACATCAGCACCGAGCTGCGCGCCCAGTTGCAGCGCAACATCGTCCGCTCGCACGCCGCCGGCATGGGTCCGCGCGTCGAGCGGGAGGTCGTACGGGCCCTGATGTTCCTGCGGCTCAAGACCGTCTGCTCGGGCCACACCGGTGTCCGGCCCGAGGTCGCCCAGACCATGGCCGACGTCCTCAACGCCGGGATCACCCCGGTCGTCCACGAGTACGGCTCCCTCGGCTGCTCCGGCGACCTCGCGCCGCTGTCCCACTGCGCCCTCACGCTGATGGGCGAGGGGGACGCCGAAGGGCCCGACGGCGCCGTCCGCCCCGCCGGTGAACTGCTCGCCGAACACGGCATCGCCCCCGTCGAACTGCGCGAGAAGGAGGGCCTCGCCCTCCTCAACGGCACCGACGGCATGCTCGGCATGCTGGTCATGGCCCTCGCCGACCTCGACCTGCTCTACAAGTCCGCCGACATCACCGCCGCCCTCTCGCTGGAGGGCCTGCTCGGCACCGACAAGGTCCTCGCCCCCGAGCTGCACGCCGTCCGCCCGCACCCCGGGCAGGGCGCCAGCGCCGCCAACATGCTGGCCGTGCTGAAGGGTTCGCAGCTCACCGGGCACCACCAGGACGACGCCCCGCGCGTCCAGGACGCCTACTCGGTGCGCTGCGCCCCGCAGGTCGCGGGCGCCGGCCGGGACACCATGGCGCACGCCCGGCTGGTCGCCGAGCGGGAGCTGGCCTCCGCCGTCGACAACCCCATCGTCCTGCCCGACGGAAGGGTCGAGTCCAACGGAAACTTCCACGGCGCGCCCGTCGCCTACGTCCTGGACTTCCTCGCCATCGCCGCCGCCGACCTCGCCTCCATCGCGGAGCGGCGCACCGACCGGCTGCTCGACAAGAACCGCAGCCACGGCCTGCCGCCGTTCCTCGCGGACGACGCGGGTGTCGACTCGGGGCTGATGATCGCCCAGTACACGCAGGCCGCGCTGGTGAGCGAGATGAAGCGGCTGGCCGTACCGGCGTCCGCGGACTCGATCCCGTCCTCCGCGATGCAGGAGGACCACGTGTCGATGGGCTGGTCGGCCGCGCGCAAGCTGCGCACGGCCGTCGACAACCTCACCCGGGTCGTCGCCGTCGAGCTGTACGCCGCCACGCGCGCCGTGGAACTGCGCGAGGGACTCTCCCCGGCGCCGGCCTCGCAGGCGGTCATCGAGGCCGTACGGAAGGCGGGCGTCCAGGGTCCCGGCCCGGACCGGTTCCTGGCGCCGGACCTGGCCGCGGCGGACGCGTTCGTGCGCGGCGGGCAGCTGGACGCGGCGGCGGAGACGGTCACCGGTCCGCTTCAGTAGGCAGAGCGGAGGGGGCCCGGTCGTGCGACAGGGCCCCCTCCGGCGTACTTACTTGATCTTCTTGGCCTGCGCGGTGACGACGGTGCCGTCGATCGTGTAGGGCTTCTGGGTCATCAGGGCGCCCAGGTTGATCGTGTAGTACGTGGCGATGGTGTTGCCGTGCCGGACGACCTCTGCGTGGACGGTGCCCTTGCCCATCTCCTCGTCCATCTCACCCTCGGAGGCGAAGGCGACCGACTCGTCGCCGGTGCCCGAGCCCTTCTCCGCGGTGACCTTGGTGAGCTTCTGCTTCTCGCCGTCCGCGGTGACCGTGAAGCCGCCGGAGCAGCCCTTGACGGCGTCCGAGACGGACTTGAAGGTCTCCGCCGCGCCGTCGCCCTCGTAGGAGGAGAGGCCGACCATGGTGACGCTGACGTTCATCGCGTCTGCCATGGTGTCCTCGAACTCGCCCTCCGCCAGGTCCTCCAGGGACTTGGAGGCCGAGTCGGTGGGAGCCTTCTTCTCCTGCGTGAGGGTGACGGTGGTCTCCGCCTTCGCGTCACCGGGCGCCTGGGCCGACATGGCGAAGGCGAGCGGACGGCACTTCTCGTCGTCCGTGGTGACCTCGTCCTTGGTCTCCGGTGCCCCGAGGGTCTTCTCGACCTCGTAGCCGTCCAGATCGCCCTTGGCGAGGATCAGCTTCTGCAGTTCGGCCGCGGTGTACGTCTTCGCGGCCGGGGCCGACGAGCCGGACCCCGACTCCTTGGCGTCGTCCGAACCTTCGTCGGAGCAGCCCGTGATGAGGGCGAGCGACAGCGCGCTCACGGCAAGCGTGGCGCCTATGCGGGCCCCCGATGATCTCTTCATGAGCGGACTATGAGGTTTTGGTCAAACTCGCGTCAAGTCGATTCAAAAACCGAGACGTTCCCGACGAACGGAATAGACGACGAAACCGGCGCCGAGCGCCAGACAGGCCGTGCCGCCGGCGATGTACGGCGTGGTGTCGAAGCTTCCGGTGTCGGCGAGCCGGGTCCCCTCGTCCGAGGTCTTTGAGGCCTGCGAGGTCTCCGTGGTGCTGGTGGCGGCCCTGGCCTGCTGTGTCACCTCGGTTCTCGCCGGCTCGTCCTGGGACGCGTTGGCGGAGGGGACGAACCACAGGGCGCCCAGAAGGGTGCCCGCGGCGGTGGCGGTCAGCAATGGACGGCGAGCGGATGACACGGAATATCGATCCCCTTGTGGCGCTGGCGAATTGGCCGTGTGGGGCGATGTTAATGAAAGGCGCGGGTCACGGGAAAGTCACGGGGGCGAAGAGCCGTACTCTCCGGACATGAGCACTCCAGAGACATCACGTTTTGTACGGCTTCGGGTGGAACTCGTCGTCGAGATCGACAACGAGGACGCGGTCACGAAGGCCGCGTTGGAGCGGATCGGCGACGATCCCGAGCTGCCGGCCGACGAGCAGGCGCATGCCGAGAGCGCTGTGACGGAAGACACCGCGGAGGCCCTCGCGTATCTCGTCGATCCGTTCGACCTGGTCAGCGAGGTCCCCGGGGTCGAACTCGTGCAGGCCTCCTGGTCCAGCGAGCGGATCGACTACGACCCGGATTCGCCGGAGTGGGACCTCGACGACGATGATGTGGCCGAGGACGAGGACGAAGAAGCGTCGGCGGCGGTCGGCTGAGCGGTCTTGGGAAAATCGTGACCCCGGACGGCAACCGCCGCCCGGGGTTTCGTCGTCTCAGGGGGCGCACGGACCGCCCGCGGCGCAGCCGTTAATGGTTGCAGCCGCACCACCTGTCACGACGGACGTGGTGTGCCCCACACCTTCGAAGAATGTGGAACGGGACGAACCGGTCGTAGCGTTGAAGTCTTGTTAACGGGGACTCTCGGGGTTCAGGGGATTCGGCAACGATGGAGAAGCGTGTGATGACGGTCAGTAAGCGGCGCAGGGGCCTGGCGGTCGCGTCCGCACTGCTCGGCGGTGTCCTGGTGCTGTCGGCCTGTTCCGGTGGTGGCGACGACGACGCCTCCGGCAGCAGCAACGACACCTCGCAGGCCAAGGCCGACGAGGCGGCCGCCAAGAAGACGTCCGAGGCCGACATCAAGATCACACCCAAGGACGGCTCGGACAACGCCTCCATCAACAACTCCGCCGCGGTCACCGTGAGCAAGGGCACGCTCACGGACGTCACCATGACGACCGCCGACGGCGCCGAGGTCGCGGGCGCGCTGTCCGCCGACAAGACCAGCTGGAAGCCCAACGCCCAGCTGGAGCGCTCGACCACCTACAAGCTGGCCGCCGAGGCCAAGGACTCCGAGGGCCGGGTGGCCCACGAGAACGCCTCGTTCACCACGGTCTCCCCGACCAACAGCTTCATAGGCAACTTCACGCCGGAGGACGGTTCCACCGTCGGCGTCGGCATGCCGGTGTCGATCAACTTCGACAAGGCGATCACCAACAAGGCGGCCGTCCAGAAGGGCATCACCGTCTCCTCCTCCAGCGGCCAGGAGGTCGTCGGGCACTGGTTCAACGCCAACCGCATCGACTTCCGCCCGGACGACTACTGGACCGAGAACTCCACCGTCACGCTGAAGCTCGCGCTCGACGGCGTCGAGGGCGCGGACGGTGTCTACGGCGTCCAGCAGAAGACGGTCACCTTCAAGATCGGCCGTAACCAGATCACGTACGTCGACGCGAAGACCAAGCAGATGAAGGTCACGCAGGACGGCAAGACGGTCAAGACGATCCCGATCTCGGCCGGCTCCCCGGAGAACAAGACGTACGAAGGCATCATGGTGATGTCCGAGAAGTTCAAGGAGACGCGCATGAACGGCGCGACCGTGGGCTTCACCGACGACGACGGCAAGGGCGAGTACGACATCAAGGACGTGCCGCACGCCATCCGCCTCACCAACTCCGGCACCTTCGTGCACGGCAACTACTGGGGCGCGAAGTCCATCTTCGGCAGCGTGAACACCAGCCACGGCTGTGTCGGCCTCTCGGACACCAAGGGCGCCAACGACAAGGGCACCGCGGGCTACTGGTTCTACAACAACTCGATCGTCGGCGACGTCGTGATCGTCCAGAACACCGGCGACAAGACGGTCTCCCCGGACAACGGCCTCAACGGCTGGAACCTCGACTGGGCCGCCTGGAAGGCCGGCTCCGCCGTCTGATCCAGGGTCGGTTCACAGCATTCCGATGCCGCCCCCAGGGGCGGCATCGGTGTTTCCGGGCCGCACCACAGCCTTCTCATGCATCTCTTATTTGGGCCTTATCCAGTCATCACGCGCCGTACCTAGCTTGCGGCGCATGTTCTTCACCTACCTGAGGCGCGAACTGCGCCGCCGCAGAAAGGCGGCCCTCGTCGTCGCCTCCGGGCTCGCGCTCGGTATCGCGCTGGTCATCGTGGTCAACTCCGTGTCCTCCGGCATGGGCAAGGCCCAGGACAAGGTCCTCGAGTCGCTCTACGGCCTCGGCACCGACATGACCGTCACCAAGGCCGCCCCGGCCCAGTCGGGCGACAACGCCCAGCAGCGGCCGCGCTTCCAGTTCGACGCGCAGGACAGCGACTCCGACGCGGAGCAGAGCAGCGACATCGTCATGCCCCAGGGCTTCCAGACGCTCGCCGCCTCCACGGTCACCAAGGTCGGCTCGCAGAACGGCGTCTCGGACGCGGTCGGCGGTCTGAGCCTCCAGGTCATCAAGGTCGACGGCCAGTTCACCCGCGGCCAGTTCCAGCAGGACGACAACGGCGGCCAGCAGCAGGGCGGCCCCGGCGGGAACGGCGGCGGCACCGGCCAGCCGCAGGGCGAAGTACGGGGCGGCGGCGCCAACTTCGACGTCAACAACTACTCCGTCTACGGCACCGACGTCACCCAGTCCGGCGCCGGCCCGCTGACCTCCTCCAAGATCACCAGCGGCCGTACCTTCAAGTCGACGGAGACGAACGCCAAGGTCGCCGTCGTCGACTCGGCGTACGCCAAGGAGAAGGAGCTCAAGGTCGGCTCCACGGTCACCGTCAAGAAGGTCGAGTTCAAGGTGATCGGCGTCGCGACCGCGGACAGCGGTGACGCCGCGGCCAACCTGTACATCCCGCTCAAGCAGGCGCAGACGATCAGCGACCAGAAGAACAAGGTCACCACGATCTACGTCAAGGCGACCGACTCCCAGCAGATCGACGCCGTCAAGTCGACCATCCAGAAGAACATCTCGGGTACGACCGTGACGACCTCCGCCGACCTCGCGGACACCGTCTCCGGCTCCCTCTCCACCGCCTCCGACCTCGCCACCAGCGTCGGCAAGTGGCTCTCCATCGCGGTCCTGGTCGCCGCGTTCCTGGTCGCCGGCCTGCTGACCTCCTCGGCGGTCTCCCGCCGGGTCCGCGAGTTCGGCACGCTCAAGGCCCTCGGCTGGCGCTCGGGCCGGGTGACCCGCCAGGTGGTCGGCGAGGCGATGGTCAACGGTCTGCTGGGAGGCGCGCTGGGCATCGCGCTCGGCCTCGCGGGGGCGTACGTCGTCACGGCCATCAGCCCCACGCTCCAGGCCCAGTTGGGCGGCTCGACCGGAGGTGGTGGCGGCATGGGCGGTGGCCCCGGTGGCGGCGGTCCCGGTCGGCAGGCCGCGAAGACCCTCGAGGTCGCGCTGACGGCACCGGTCAGTGTGACGACGATCGCGCTGGCGGTGGGCCTCGCGGTGGCAGGCGGCCTGATCGCGGGCGCGTTCGGCGGCTGGCGCGCATCGAGGCTGCGCCCGGCGGACGCGCTGAGGCGAGTCGAGTAGCGCGGGGTGCTGCGGGGGCTGGGGGAACTTGACCCACCCAGGGGCGCGGGGAACTGCGCGACCAGCCCCCACCGGCCCGCAGCCGACAACCGACACGCACCACCCCGACCCCACCCAGGAGCCACCATGTACGAACTCAGAAGCGTCACCAAGCGCTACACCCGAGGCAAGGACACCGTGGACGCCCTCTCCGGCGTAGACCTCACCATCGCCGACGGGGACCGCCTCGTCATCCAGGGCCCCACCGGCGGCGGCAAGTCCACCCTCCTCCAGATGCTCGGCGGCCTGGACAAGCCCACCGAGGGCGAGGTCGTCCTGGACGGCACCGACCTGGCGAGACTCTCCGAGGCCAAGCTCACCCGGGTCCGCAGCGAGAACATCGGCTTCGTCTTCCAGTCCTTCAACCTGATCCCCACCCTCACCGCACAGGAGAACGTGGAGACCGCCCTCGTCCCCCTCGGCGTGAAGGTGAAGGAGCGCCGCGAACGAGCCGCCGAGGCGCTGAAGTCGGTCGGCCTCGGCGAACGCCTCGGACACCTGCCCTCCGAGATGTCCGGAGGACAGCAGCAACGCGTCGCGATCGCCCGCGCCCTGGTCAAGAACCCCAAGGTGCTGCTCGCCGACGAACCCACCGGCAACCTCGACGAGTCGATGCGCGACGAGATCATGGACGTACTCGAACGTATGTGGAAGGAGCTCGGGCTCACCTTCATCATGGTCACGCACGACTCGGCGATCGCGAAGAAGGCCCCGCGCATCGCGACCATCCGCAAGGGTCGGATCACGGTCAAGGAGAACGCGGGCGCGTGATTATGAGCAACGCGTAACAGTGCTCCCCTGTGGGGTTCCTGTCTATTGAGGTGCCTGATCACCCCCCGGCATACTGCGTAATCCGGGGGGTGCAAGCGCGTGCGTACGGACCGCCCCCGGCCGGGTGAAAGGGGAAATTCACCCGGACCTTCTGCAAGGGGGAAACTTGCGCAGACAAGTGAAAAGAGTTTGTGCTGCCACCGTGGCCACGGGAGCAGCGGTAGCCCTCGCGGCGGGCATGACCAGCCCCGCGACGGCGCAGCCGGAGGAGCAGGCGGTCAAGGCCGACGCCTCGCTCAAGGCACACCATCGCATCACTCTGATCACGGGTGACCGGGTCGCCGTCGACGGCAAGGGCAACGTCGTCGGCGTGGAGCGGGCGAAGGGGCGCGAGCGCATACCCTTCCAGGTCCGCAAGGCCGACGGGCACACCCTGGTCATACCCGCCGACGCGGCGCATCTGATCGCCACCGGCAAGCTGGACCAGCGGCTCTTCGACATCACCGAGCTCAACACGTCCGCCACCCGCAAGTCGCAGGCCAAGGGCCTGAAGGTGATCGTCGGCTACAAGGGCGCCGCCACCGCCGCCAAGGACGACGTCCGGGACGCGGGCACCCTCCGCGTGGCCCTGAAGTCGCTGAACGCGGACGCGGTCCAGGCCTCCCACCAGGACGCGCCCGAGCTCTGGGACGCGGTCACCAACGGCGACAAGGCGGCCTCCGGCATCGCGCACGTCTGGCTCGACGGCGTCTGCAAGGCCAGCCTCGACAAGTCCGTCCCGCAGATCGGCGCCCCCAAGGCGTGGGCCGCCGGCTACAACGGCAAGGGCGTCAAGATCGCCGTCCTGGACACCGGAGTCGACGCCACGCACCCGGACCTCAAGGACCAGGTGATCGAGGCCAAGAACTTCTCCACGGCAGCCGACGCCACCGACCACTTCGGCCACGGCACCCATGTCGCGTCCATCGCGGCGGGCACCGGCGCCAAGTCGGGCGGAAAGTACAAGGGCGTCGCGCCCGGCGCCAAGATCCTCAACGGCAAGGTCCTCGACGACGAGGGCTCGGGTGACGACTCCGGAATCATCGCCGGCATGGAGTGGGCGGCCGCGCAGGGCGCCGACGTCGTCAATCTCAGCCTCGGCCGCATGGACTCCCCGGGGGTCGACCCGCTGGAGGAGACGGTCAACAGGCTCTCCGCCGAGACGGGCACGCTCTTCGCGATCGCGGCGGGCAACTCGGGCCCCGAGTCGATCGGCGCGCCGGGCAGCGCGGAGGCCGCGCTCACCGTCGGCGCCGTCGACGACAAGGACGTCCTGGCCCCCTGGTCGTCCGCCGGCCCGCGGGTCGGCGACGGGGGCATCAAGCCGGACGTGACCGCGCCGGGCATGGACATCACGGCCGCCTCGGCCAAGGGCAGCCTCATCGAGCAGGAGGTCGGCGAGAAACCGGCCGGCTACCTGCCTCTCTCCGGTACGTCGATGGCGGCCCCGCATGTCGCGGGCGCCGCGGCGATCCTGAAGCAGCAGCACCCGGGCTGGACCTACACCGAACTGAAGGGCGCGCTGACCGCCTCCACCAAGGGCGGCAAGTACACCCCCTTCGAGCAGGGTTCGGGCCGGATCCAGGTCGACAAGGCCATCAAGCAGACCGTGATCGCCGACCCCGTGTCGGTGAGCTTCGGCACCCAGCAGTGGCCGCACACGGATGACAAGCCGGTCACCAAGAAGCTCACGTACCGCAACCTCGGTACGGCGGCCGTCACGCTGAAGCTGTCGTCGAAGGCCACCAACCCCAAGGGCGCGGCGCCTCCGGCGGGCTTCTTCAAGCTCGGCGCCAGCACGGTGAAGGTACCGGCGGGCGGCTCGGCCTCCGTCGACTTCACCGTCAACACCAAGCTGGGCGGCACGGTCGACGGGGCGTACTCGGTGTACGTGACGGCGACGGGCGGCGGCCAGACGGTCCGTACGGCCGGGGCCGTGCAGCGTGAGGTGGAGTCGTACGACCTCACCGTCAAGCACATCGACAAGGACGGTCAGCCGGCCAAGGACTACAACACGATCCTGGTCGGGTACGCGGGTATCGCCACGGACCGCGGCTACCAGGTGCCGATCGACGAGTCCGGCACCACCAAGATGCGCCTGCCCAAGGGCACGTATCTGCTGGACGCCTGGATCGCCAAGGACTGGGTGAACCTGGAGGGCGGCCTCGACTGGGTGGTCCAGCCGAAGCTGAGCCTGACCAAGAACTCCTCGGTGACCATCGACGCCCGTACCACCAAGGCGGCCGACATCACGGTGCCGGACGCCGCGGCCAAACAGCAGTCGGGCGTGATCAGTTACCTGTACGAGCCCGCGGGCATCGGCATCGGTGTGGGGCTGGCGTCCTTCGCCGACCTGCGGATGGCGCACCTCGGCCCGCAGGCCGCGTCCGGTCTGACCCAGACCTGGAGCGGTCAGTGGACCGCGGGTGACAACGCCGAGTACGACGTGGCCACTTCGGCGTCGGTCAAGAAGATCCAGGGCGACAAGGTCCGCCACTTCAAGGCGTCCGAGCTCGCCACGGTGAAGAACAACCTCGGCGCGGCCGCGGCCGGCAAGACCGGTGCGGTCACCCCCTGGGGCTTCTTCCCCAACGACGTCGTCATCGGTTCGCCCGTGGAGCAGAAGCTGCCGAGCACCCGCACGGTGTACTTCTCGACGTCCGACAAGATCCAGTGGACGCTGGACTTCGAGCAGTACAACGGCAAGGACCCGGACGGCTTCCCGATCACGGAGGCCTACTACACGCTGGGCGACCCGCAGACCCTCAAGGCGGGGCAGAAGTACACGAAGACCTTCAACACCGCGGTCTTCGGCCCGCATCTGAACAAGTCCTACGGCGTCTTCCGCGAGGGCAACAACCTCTACGGTTACGCCCCGCTGTTCGCCGACGGCGCCGGGCACGCGGGCTCCTCCGACTTCACCTCGGTGAAGACGGAGCTGTACCGCAACGGCACGAAGGTCGGCTCCAACAAGGACCCGTTCTTCGGCGAGACAGCCTTCAAGGTTCCCGCCGCCGACGCCGAGTACAAGCTGACGACCTCCGTGAAGCGGAGCGTCAAGGTGGCGGCGGCCTCGACGCGGATCGACGCGAGCTTCACGTTCCGCTCGAAGAAGTCCTCCGCGGACCTGGTCTCGCTGCCGGTCTCCACGGTCCGCTTCAACGCCAAGACGGGCCTCGACAGCCGCGTCACGGCCGGCGAGACGGTGAAGATCCCGGTCGTCGTCGAGGGTGCGGCCAAGGGCTCCAACCTGAAGTCGCTGTCGGTGTACGTGTCGTACGACTACGGCCAGACCTGGAAGAAGGCCAAGGTCACGGACGGCAAGATCACCGTGAAGAACCCGGCGAAGGGCGAGGGCATCTCGTTCCACGCCAAGATCGCCGACAAGAAGGGCAACAAGTCGACGGTCTCGATCTACAACGCGTACTACGGCAAGTAGTCCGCCGCAGTAGGCCATGAGCGAAAGCCCCGTCGGAGGGAGAGCCTCCGGCGGGGCTTCCGTGTTTGTGTGGGGCCCATGACGGCTCACACAGTGGAGTACATCCGCTACCGCATCCCGGAAGACCGTTCGGCGGAGTTCCTCGCCGCCTACACCCGCGCCGCTGCCCAGCTGGCGGCGGCCCCGCAGTGCGTGGACTACGAGCTGGCCCGCTGCGAGGAGGACTTCGCGCACTTCGTGCTGCGGATCACCTGGACCTCCACGGAGGACCACCTGGAGGGCTTCCGCAAGTCGGAGCTGTTCGCCGACTTCCTCGCCGAGATCCGCCCGTACATCGCCGACATCGAGGAGATGCGGCACTACAAGCCGACGACGGTACGCGGCGCGGGCGCGGCCGTACCCACGCTGTACGCCTGGGCGGGCGGCGCCGAGGCCTTCGCACGGCTGACCTCGGTCTTCTACGACAAGGTCCTCAAGGACGACCTCCTCGCCCCGGTGTTCGCGGGGCTGGCCCCCGAGCACGCCCAGCACGTCGCCCTCTGGCTCGCGGAGATCTTCGGCGGTCCGCCCGCGTACTCCGAGACCCAGGGCGGCCACGGCCACATGGTCGCCAAACACCTGGGCCGGGGCATCACCGAGCCCCAGCGCCGCCGCTGGGTCAACCTCATCCAGGACGCCGCCGACGAGGCCGGCCTGCCGACCGACGCCGAGTTCCGCTCGGCCTTCCTCGCCTACGTCGAGTGGGGCACCCGTCTCGCGGTGTACTTCTCCGGCCCCGACGCCAAGCCGCCGGCCGAGCAGCCGGTGCCGAAGTGGGGGTGGGGGGTGGCGCCGCCGTACCAGGGGTGACGTAGGGTCCGCGCATGACCGCTGCCGTGACCGCCATGATCACCGCCGTCGTCGGCGTCCTCGGCACCCTCTTCGCGCCCGTCCTCAGCCAGCGGTTCACCACGCGGCAGCGGGCGGAGGAGGCCGAACTGGCCGAACGCAGGCGGCTGTTCGAGGACCGTCGGACCGCCTACACGGCCATGAACCGAGCCTCCCGGCAGTTCCACACCCTGCTCAAGGACGCCCTGCACCGGCTGCGCGACGACGTCTACACCGACCACGACCGGGAGCAGCTGGAGGAGGTGCGCCGGGAGTACCGGGACCGGTACGCGGAGGCGCAGATGGTCGTCCCGGAGCGGATCCTCCAGGCCTCCCGGTCCGTGAACGAGGTGCTCGCCGGGACCGACGCCGTCGTGAAGCGGCTCGACCGGGGGCGGGCCCGGGACGGGGAGAGCGCCGGCCAGGCGCTCCTCGACCTTAAGGCGGCCGAGCCCCGGCTGTCGGAGATGCGGCGACTGATGCGGGAGGACCTCGGGGTCGCGGACTGAGGGGCGTGCCTCGATGTCGGGGGCTGACGGGCCTCGCTGTCGCGGAGTGACGGGTCAGAGGTGCGGGGCCGCTGAGTCCTGGCCCGCGCGGGTCGCGTCCGTGCCCCAGCTCGCTGGCGGCGGCCGAGCCTCGACTGCCGGAGATGCGGCGGCGATGCGTGAGGATCTCGGGGTCGCGGACTGAGGGGAGCTCGGTGGCGCGGGCGGAACGGATCTCGGCGGCGCGGCCCGAGGCGTCAGGCCCGTGGGGTTGCCGAGTCCTGGCCCGCGCGGGTCGCGTCCGTGCCCCAGCTCGCCAGCAGGCGCAGGGCCTCGGCCGAGGGGGAGCCCGGTTCCGCGTGGTAGGTGATCAGGACCTGTTCGCTCTCGTCGGGGAGGCGGAAGGACTCGAAGTTGAGGGTGAGGTCGCCGACCAGGGGATGGTGCAGGCGTTTGACGCCGTACCCCTTCTCCTTGACGTCGTGGGTGGCCCACAGGCGCCTGAACTCCTCGCTCTTGACGGAGAGTTCGCCGACGAGGGCGGACAGCCGCGGGTCGTCGGGATGGCAGCCGGCGTCCATGCGCAGGAAGCTCACCATGTCCGTCGCCTTCTGGTCCCACTCCACGAACAGCTCGCGGTACTCGGGCCGCAGGAACACCATCCGGGCCCAGTTCCGCTCCTGCGGCGGCAGCTGGGACCAGTCGCCGAACACCGCCGCGGCCATCCGGTTCCAGGCCAGGACGTCCGAACGCCGGCCCGAGATGTACGCCGGGAAGCCGTCCATCGTGTCCAGCAGCTGGAGCAGCGAACCGCGCACCTGCTGGGGCCGCCCACCCTGCTTCTTCTTGTGCCGCTTGGGCTTGGCGAGGTGCGTGAGGTGGGCGTGCTCGGCGTCCGTCAGCCTGAGGGCGCGGGCGATGGCGTCCAGCACCTCCGCCGAGACGTTCTGCCCGTTGCCCTGCTCGAGGCGCGTGTAGTACGCCACCGAGACACCCGCCAGCTGCGCCAGCTCCTCGCGCCGCAGCCCAGGCACCCGCCGGTGCCGGCCGAAGTCCGGCAGCCCGACGTCCTCCGGCTTCAGCCGGGCCCGCCGGGTGCGCAGGAACTCGCTCAGCTCGGCCCGCCGGTCCAGCGCGGCACCGGAGGGCTCCTGTACGGGTTCGGGGCGTTCGTCCATGCCTCAAGTATTCACGGTCGTACGCCCACCATCCTGACCCCGCCAGTAGTAGGAACAGTGGACGTAGGCAGAGTGGTGACCTGGGTGAACGCGCTCAGCTCCGGCAGGCTGGTCGTCGTACCCGGTCAGAAGGCGGCCGGGTGCGATCCCCCTGCAAAGCGGGTCGGGGGACGTAGGGGCACATCCCCGCGCCGCCCGGCACGCACGCTCGCCGCACCGGCCAAAGGCCCCGTAGCTCCTCCCCCACTCTCGGCTTCGCTCGAGCGGGGGGACCCCCAACGAGGTCCTTCGTCCGGCACGCCGATCGCACGCATCGAACGACGCGGGAACGCACCCCTACGTCCCCCAACCCGCTAGGAGAACCCCGGCATGACCACCGTTGCTGCGTACGCCGCCCCCGCCGCGAAGGCTCCGCTGGAGCGCACCACCATCGAACGGCGCGCGGTCCGCGAGTTCGACGTCCTGATCGACATCAAGTTCGCCGGCATCTGCCACTCCGACATCCACCAGGCCCGCGAGGGCTGGGGCGAGGCCATCTTCCCGATGGTCCCCGGCCACGAGATCGCGGGCATCGTCTCCGAGGTCGGCCCCGGCGTCACGAAGTTCGCCGTCGGCGACCGGGTGGGCGTCGGCTGTCTGGTCGACTCCTGCCGCGAGTGCGACAACTGCAAGGCCGGCCTGGAGCAGTACTGCACCGGCGGCAGCGTCGGCACGTACAACGCCGTCGGCAAGGACGGCGAGCCGACCTACGGCGGCTACGCCGAGACGATCGTCGTCGACGAGAACTTCGTCGTCCGCATCCCCGAGGGCCTGGGCCTCGACGAGGCCGCGCCGCTCCTGTGCGCCGGCATCACCACGTACTCCCCGCTCAGGCACTGGAACGCCGGCCCCGGCAAGAAGGTCGCGATCCTCGGCATGGGCGGCCTCGGTCACATGGGCGTCAAGATCGCGCACGCCCTGGGCGCCGAGGTCACGGTCCTCTCCCAGTCGCTGCGCAAGCGGGACGACGGCCTGAAGCTGGGCGCCGACCACTACTACGCCACCAGCGACGAGGCGACCTTCAAGGAGCTCGCGGGCACCTTCGACCTGATCCTCTCCACGGTCTCGGCCCCGCTGAACCTGGACGCCTACCTCTCCCTGCTCAAGACGGACGGCGCCTTCGTGAACGTCGGCGCCCCCGAGGAGCCGGTGGCCCTGAACCTCTTCTCGGTGATCGCCGGCCGCAAGACCCTCGCCGGCTCCGGCATCGGCGGCATCCAGGAGACCCAGGAGATGCTGGACTTCTGTGCCGAGCACGGCTTCGGCGCGGAGATCGAACTGATCCGCGCCGACGAGATCAACGACGCGTACGAGCGGGTGCTGGCCAGCGACGTCCGCTACCGCTTCGTGATCGACACGGCGACGATCTGACCCCGCCGCGCATATGACCGAGGGCCCCGGAGCCGCACTGCTCCGGGGCCCTCACCATGCCGTGCCAGCAACACGAGAAAAAATCCGCCGCCGGCTGTCACATCGCTCCGATGCCCGGGGTCAGTCCAGTGAAGGCAGGCGAAGACAGTCGAACCTCACGGAACTGGAGCGGACATGACGAAGACGGCGCGCATCCTGGTCACCGGCGGCACGGGCACCCTGGGCAGGCAGGTGGTTCCGCTGTTGCGGGCGGCGGGGTGCGAGGTGCGGGTGCTGAGCCGAGGTGCTCGGGAGGGCGGGGACGGTGTCGAGTACGTCGTCGCCGATCTGCTGACCGGGGAGGGGGTCGAGGCGGCCGTCGCCGGAGTGGGGACGGTGCTGCATCTCGCCGGTGGCCCCAAAGGGGACGACGAGGCGACGCGGAATCTGGTGCGGGCGTGTGTGCGCGCCGAGGTGCGCCACCTCGTCTACATCTCGGTCGTCGGCGCCGACCGCGTGCCGCTGGCCTGGCTGCGCACCAAGCTCGACTCGGAGCGGACCATCGCCGAGTCGGGCATCCCGTGGACGACCCTGCGGGCGGCCCAGTTCCACGACCTGACCCTCACGATGATCGAGAAGATGACGAAGCTGCCGGTGCTCCCGGTCCCGGGCGGCCTGCGCCTCCAGCCGGTGGACTCGGCCGAAGTGGCGGCCCGAATGGCCGAGTTGACGCTCGGCGAGCCCAAGGGGCTGGTTCCGGACATCGTGGGCCCGAAGGTGTACGACATCGCCGAGCTGGCCCGTCCCTATCTCGAACTCCGGGGCAGGCGGGGCCGGATGAGGATGCCGGTGCGGATCCCGGGCAAGGCGGGGAAGGCGTATCGGGCGGGCGCGAACCTGTCGTCGGAGGGCGCCGAGGCGGGCAAGGGGACGTGGGAGTCGTTTCTGGCGGGGCGGGTGGGGTGACTGGGCCTCAGTGCCCGGCGGCTCGGATCCACAGGGTCACGTCGCTGCTTGTCGCGACCGCGAGGGTCCGGCCGGAGGGGGAGAAGCCGACGGCCCGCAACTCGGAGTAGTTCGAGTGGAAGATGTGCCACCAGCCCTCTCCGTGCGGTTCGCGGTGCGGCATACGGCTGCTGGAGGAGAGGAGGACCCGGTCGTTCGGCCAGTTGGGGCTGACGACCTCCAGGACCCAGCCGTCCCCGGTGCCGGAGTGCAGCCCGCCGCCGAAGAGCCCCGCGATGTGCACCCGGCGGCCGGCGATCGGCCCGAGCCCCGGGCACGACAGATCGGGCGCGGCGTCGGGCGTGCTCTCCTCGGGGGCGGGCTCGTAGTCCCGGGCGATCTTCTCTCCCGTGACGGCGTCGAAGAGGCCATGTCCGGCGCTGGAGACGACCATCACCAGGTCATGGCCGTTCTCCGGGTGCGAGGCGAAACCGATGCCGAGCAGCCCGCCGATGGGGATGCAACGCTCGGAGACCGGCCGCCAGGGCTCGGGGGCGGGCACGACAGGGGCGGCGAGCATACGGTCCCGCAGCTCCGACTGATAGGCGGAGAGGCCTTCGCGGCCACCGGCCCGTTCTGTTTTCCACACCCCGACATGATCCACGACCGACGTTCTACTCTGCTGACCAGCATTCCGGCGAGTAACGGGTGGGGACAACAATGGTTCGGCGGTCACGAGTTGGCGCTTCTCTCGCATGCACGGCCGCGCTGGTGGCCGTTTCGACGCTCGCCGGATGCGGATCCGGGGACGATCCGTCGCCCGAGGCGCGCGACACCGCGGCCGCCGTACGGGCCAGGTCGCTGAGCGAGGCGGAGCTCGGGCAGGCGGTGGTGACGGAGGCGGATCTCGACGGCTACAAGGTCGAGAAGACCCTGACCGCGACGCCGGCGTCCCGGCGCGCGGCCGAACCCGCCGAATGCGACCCCGTCGTACAGGCGTTGGGAGGCAGCAGCGGCCACGCCGCGGTCGCGCGCGTCGGCCGGATGATCTCCCTGAAGAAGGACAGCGCCACCGGAGCCTCCATGGTCCTGTCGTCGCACACCGGCGCGGACGCCGTGGGCGTGCTGGACGCGCTCCGCACGGCCGCCGAGAAGTGCGGAACCTTCAAGGACGTGTCGGTGGACTTCCGTTACGACGAGGTCGAGGTGCTGCCCGATCCCGACTACGGCGACGAGGCCGTGTCCCTGCGACTCACCCAGCTCGCGGCGCTCAGCGAGGACGAGGAGCCCATCCGGGTTCCCTACGCCGTGCTGGCCGTTCGGGAGGGGGCGACGGTGGCCATGTTCTACGAGTTCAACCGCCCCGGGCAGAACGGGAAGGCGGACCCGGCCGTCGTACCGGAGGCGATCGTCGAGGCGCAGCTGGAGAAGCTGGCGGCGGCCGGGTGAGGTGAGATGAGCGGTGCCGTAGCCGCCGTAGCGCCGTAGCCTTCGTGGTCAGGGTACGGACGGTCCGGTGATGAGCGATCCCTCGGTGTCGTAGGGCCAGACGTTGGGGACACAGCCGTGCATGCCCTTGATCTGCTGCATCATCGCCGGGGCCGGTTTGCCCGGGCCGGGGCACGTGACGTGGCCGTGCCCGAGGAAGTGGCCCACCTCGTGGTTGATGATCAGCGCTCGGTACGACGGGACGTCCTTGGCGTAGACGGGCGTGGCCAGCTCCCAGCGTTCGAGGTTGACCATGACGTTGTCGTCCACGTTGCAGTTGTACTCGCCCTTGGTGTCCAGGCCCCATCGGCGGCAGATCTCGTCCACGGTCCCCGGCGTCGCCACCCGGACGACGAAGTCGGTGCTTCCGCCCGGGACCCGCTCGAAGGCGGAGGTGCCCTTGGCCGTCCAGCCGCGCGGGTGGGCGAGGACGCGCTCCACCTGTTCGGCGACGTCCGAGGCGGAGAGCGCGAGTCCGGTCTCGACCTCGACGCGGTAGCGCAGGGTCCTTCCGCTGCCGACCTTGGCGCTGTGACCGGCGGCGGTGACGAAGGTGCCCGGGCCGGTCGCGGGGATGGCGGAAGTGGTCGGGGTGGTGGCGGGTTTGGCCTGCTGGGTGGAACGCGCCTTGGATGTCGGGGTGGGGGTAGGGGTGGGGCTCGGGGGCGAGGTCCGGGATGGTGTCCGCGTGGGTGTGCGGCCGGGGTCCGCCGCGGGTCCGGCTTCCGTATCGGTCCTGCCGGTCGCGTTCTTCATCGGCGGCGCCCACTCCGCGACCGCGAACCCGGCGGCGCCGAGCACGGCCAGTGCGACAAGTCCCGCTCCCACACGCCCTCTTCCGCCCCGCCGCCCGGAGGCGTGCGTGGGGCCGCGACGGCGACGGCGTCGGCGGGAGCGGGAGGATGGTGAGGTGTGAGCGGTCATGGTTGGCCAGGTTGTGGCCGCAATGTGATCGGATCTGGCCCGAATGGTCACGAAGAGATAACGAACGGTCCGGCGCGTGCTGTGTGATCATCCGGTAACAGAGCCCGGGCACGGGCCGAGAGGTCCGGATACTGAGCCCATGCCACGTGTTCTGCTGATCGAAGACGACCGCGCCGTCCGGGAAGGAGTCGCCCTGGCGCTGCGCCGCCAGGGACACGAAGTCGCCGCCGCCGAGACCGGCGAGGACGGCATGGCGCACCTGACGTCCTTCCGGCCCGACGTCGTGGTCCTCGATCTGATGCTGCCCGGCATGACGGGCCTGGACGTGTGCCGTGGCATCCGGGCCGTCGACCAGACGCTGCCGATCGTCATGGCGACCGCGCGGGGCGACGACGTGGACATCGTCATAGGGCTGGAGGCCGGCGCCGACGACTACGTTGTCAAGCCGGTGCAGGCCGGTGTGCTGAACGCCCGCATCCGCGCGGTGCTGCGTCGCGCCGGCGGGGCCGGGGGCGGGGGTGATGCCGGGCTGCCGAGGATCGACACCCACGGTGACCTGGCCATCGACCGGGCCGGACTGAGCGTCACCGTCGCGGGTGCCCCGGTCGCCCTCGCCCCGTCCGAACTCCGCCTCCTGCTGACCCTCTCCGCCTCGCCGGGCCAGGTGTTCAGCCGGCAGCAACTGCTGGAGGCGGTCTGGGAGCACAGCTACCACGGCGACGCCCGTCTCGTGGACGCGTGTGTGAAGCGGCTGCGCGCCAAGATGGGGGAGCCGCCGAGGGAGCCGCGCTACATCCATACGGTGCGTGGCTTCGGATACCGGTTCGTGTCCCGGTGATCAGGGTCCCGGAGAGAGGGGCCTCGCGGGCCCGGGCCACGGAGAGAGGTGCCCGCGGCCCCCGGGCCACGGAGAAAGGTGGCCGCCGCCCTCGGGTCCCGCTGCGCGGTCTGCGGATGCGGCTCGTGGTGGCCTTCGGGCTCGTCGCGGCCCTCGCCGCCACGACCACCGGCGCGCTGACCTTCCGGGAGGCCCGCAACGGTGTGCTCAAGCAGAGCCAGGACACGGTGATCGCGCAGTTGCGCGCCCAAGTCGGCCGCCTGGTACCCGATTTGACGTACCCACCGACCCGGCAGGCCCTGAACCAGTTCGCGGTGGACGTCGCCCGTGGCGAACCGGCCAGCACCTGGCGGGTGTTGGTCACCTATAAGGGGATCAGCGAGACCTCGGTCCCGGGCGACCCCTTCGACGAGCTGACGCCGGCCGTACGCGAGGCCGTCGGCTCCAGTCTGGCCACGGTGTTCCAACGGGTGCGGGACGGCGGAGCCACCTCGCTGCTCGTCGGCATGTCGGTCGTCTTCGGCGTCCCGGCCGGAGGCATCCCGGTCGCCTCCGGCGTCGAGGTCTTCCTCATCGTCCCCCAGACCGGCGAACAGGCCTCCGTCGACGCCCTGGTCACCGCGATCGAGCGGGCGACCATACCCGCGCTCGGGGTCGCCGTACTGCTCGCCCTCTTCGCCGCGCGCGGAGTGCTGCGCCCCGTCCGCGCCCTGCGCCGAGCCACCCGCAGCATCGCCGAGGGGCACCTCGACACCCGCCTTGACGTCAACGGCTCCGACGAACTCGCCGACCTCTCCCACACGTTCAACGAGACCGCGGCGGCCCTGGAGAAGTCCGTCGCCGAACTGCGTGCCATGGAGGCACGGGCCCGCCGTTTCGTGGCGGACGTCTCCCACGAACTCCGCACCCCGCTCGCCGCCATGTCGGCGGTCACCGACGTCCTCGACGAGGACGCCGCCCACCTCGACCTCGACACCGCCACCGCGGTACGGCTGATCAGCTCCGAGACGGTGAAACTCGCCCGTCTCGTCGAGGACTTGATGGAGATCTCCCGCTTCGACGCGGGCGCCGCGGTCCTCCACCTCGACGAGATCGACCTCGCCGAGTCGATCCACCGCACGCTCACCTCCCGCGGCTGGTCGGAGCAGGTCGAGACGACACTGCCGGGCCCTGACGAGCTGCGGGGGCGGGTGGATCCACGGCGACTGGACGTGGTGGTGGCGAACCTGGTGGGCAACGCGCTACGGCATGGGGGGCGGCCGGTGCGGGTGGGGTTGTCGGTGAGGTGTGCGGGCGGGGGCGTGGGTGCGGGTGCGGGTGCGGGTGCGGGTGCGGGCTCGGGCTCGGGCTCGGGTGCGAGTGAGGGGGAGGCCGGTGTCTCGGTGGTCATCGAGGTGACGGACAGCGGGCCCGGCATTCCGGACGACGTACTGCCGTACGTCTTCGAGCGCTTCTACAAGTCCGACAGCGCTCGGACCCGTACGGAGGGCAGCGGCCTGGGCCTCTCGATCACGGAAGAGAACGTACGGATGCACGGCGGCACGATCCACGCGGCGAACCACCCCGCGGGCGGCGCGGTCTTCACCGTAGAACTCCCACTGAGACGGGACGAGCCGGAGGGGAGGGGCCGTTCATGAGTCCGATGCGGCGGATGCAGCCGGTGGAACCGGTAAGGCCCATGCGGCCGACGCGTCGTACGGCGCTTCTGCTGGCTTCGACCCTGGCCGTGGCCTCGACCCTCGGGCTCTCCGCCTGTGACATCCCCGCGACCGGAGTGGTCGAGGCGGGTGGCCCGGCGAGCGGGGTCCCGGCGACCATCGCGATCTACCTGATCCGGGACGGCGCGCTGGTCGCCGTGCCGCGCACGGTCGCTGACCCGGGGGAGCCCGCGTCAGCGGTGGAGGCGCTCCTCCAGGGCCCGACCCCGCAGGAGCGGCGCAAGGGCCTGACCAGCGCCCTGGCCGGCCGCTCGGCCTCCGCCCCACCGACCCGTGCCCCTTCGCTCTTCTCCCCCTCCTCCGCCGAACCCTCGACAGAGCAGGGGAAGGAACTGTGGGTGACGACGCGAAACGACCAGGTCTACGTGGAACTGCCCCTCTACAGCGGCAAGTTGAGCGCGTTGGCGGCGAACCAGGTGAGCTGCACCGCCGCCCGTGCGTATCTGCTCACCCGACGGGACCTGGACTCCACGACGGTGACCGTGACGGACGCGACGGGCCGGACCTTCGAGGGGGGCGACGGCCGGTGCCCTGAGCTGTAGTGCGGACACCCACGTCGCACGCAGTGTTTGTGCTGATCAACCCACGACTGTTCCGGAATCCGAGAGGTCGGCGAGCAGGACGCGCAGCGGAGCGGTGTCCGGTGTGTCGGAGACGGCCGCGTCGACGGCGTTGTCCATGGCCTTCTCCCACGACTCCGGGAGGACCAGGCCGGGCTGATCTGACCAGGCGATGTCCGGTTGGGCGTGGCCGGATTCGGCGAGGCGCAGGTGGATCATGCTGGCGAGACCGTCGAAGATCCTGGGCCGAATGAAGTTGCGTGCGGACAGCCCGGTCAGTCGTGCCGCCTGATGCGGCTTGGGCAAGCGGTCGGCGATCTCCATCCACAGCAGGCCGCGGTCGAACGCGTCGAGTGTTTCCTCCAGGCCGGGCAGGGCGTCGTCGGTCACCCCGCCGGTCGCGGTATTTCGGCGGACGGTCACCGTGCCATCTGTGTCCTGTTCCGCGGAGCGCAGCGCCCTGGCCACGGCGACCCGCAGCGGCCGGGACCAGCTCTCGGCGTCGGCGAGTGCGCGGGACATGGCGAGGTCGTCCCAGCTCATGCGCCGCAGCTCCGCGGACTCCCGTGACAGCACGCGCGCCTCCAGTGCGGCGAAGACCCGGTCCGAGTCGCGCAACAGGGCCAGCCCGGTCGTCTCGACGGTTGACCGGTCCGGCCGGTCATCGGCGGGCAGTTTCTCGATCAGGGCGATCCGTTCGGCTGTCGGGGGGTGCGAGTCGTACGGGTGCGGCCGCGGCGGCCGCTGCCTGGCGGAGAGTGCGGCGAGCTGCTCCCCGGTTCGGGCATCGAGCAACCGGCGGAAACCGCCGTACACCTCCCCGACGGGCGGCAGCGCGCCCAGCGAGCTGCCCATCGCGGCGTATGTCTCCAGGTAGTGGGTGTACGCGCCGTTGATTACCGGAACGGTGCGCAGTGCGGCGGCCGTCGTGTCACGGCCCGCGTACCGGGCCGCCATCTGGTCTGCGGCGAGTTCCTGGTGGCGAGCCACGGACTGTGTGGTCCGCAGAAACATCCTGGCGTAGCCGACGTACAGGAAGCCGATCGCCTGGTGCAGCTGGGTACTGCCGTCCTGAAAAGCCTCCGCCGTGTGCAGCAGGGCTGCCCGACCGCGCATCGTGACACCTCCGAGCCGGGTGTCGAGGTTGCCGTAGTGCCCGAACTCATGGGCGAGGACGGCGCGCAGCTGCGGGACGGTCAGCCCGGCGAGCAGCGGCAGGCCCAGGAGCATACGGCGTCGTCCGTGCAGCAGTCCCAGCAGTCGGCTCTGTTCGGCGACCCCTGCGTTGACCTCGGCGACCAGGTAGAGCTCGTCCGGCGGCCGCTGTCCGGTCACTTCGGCAGCGGCCCGCACCTGTTCCCACAGCTCAGGCTGGTCCTGGGGCGTGACCGCCACGCCGTCCGTGACCGGCCCCAGGCGCCCGGCCCGCAGAAAGACGAAGAAGCCACGGAGAATCGCCGCCGCCAGCAGGACGGTGACGGTCAGCACCACGCCCCCGACCCAGGCCGCCTCCGCGGTGACCACCCGTGTCATCACCAGCCAGTCGAGCACCGCCATGGCCGACAGCAGAACCACGCCCATGAGGAAGAAGCCGAGCAGCAGCGCGAACGCGCGGACAGCGCGCAGCCGAAACGTCATCGAGAAATCCCCCACCCACATGGTTCACCAGCCCGAACGGGCCAGAAGCGCTCGCGGATACTACCGGCAGGCTGAGACCCCTTCGCCTGGCGTCTCCTCGCAAGGCGCACAGCTGACCGGCCGGTGGCAGGGCCGGACGCGTACCGTCCGGTCGCTGGTCCACCCGCCGGCTGCTGAGTTCCGAGCGGCATTCAGCCCTTCGCCTCACCGGCCAGGAAGGCGCTCAGGCTGTCGAGGAGCATGGTGCTGCCCTGCTCGGCCATGTCGCGTTCCTCTGCGGTGTCGCAGGTCTGGCGGAGCACGATCTGCGCGTGACGGCCGTCCTGCTCTTCGAGTTCCATGGTCATGGCTGCGGGCTCGGGCTTGCCGGGTACATCCATGCCGACCACCAACAGGCGGTTCTCATCGACTTCAAGATAGGAGCCGGTCAGCGGGAACTGTCCGCCGTCCGGCGTGACCATCGTGGCCTTCCAAGCACCGCCGGGCCGTACGTCCATCTCTACGGAGCCGGGAGCGGCGTAAGCCCACTGCGCGTACTGGTCGGGGGTGGTCCACGCCCGCCACACCTGCACCGCCGGAGCGGTCAGCGTCCGGGTCAGTTCGTAGGAGAAACCGTTGGTGGGGGTCAGCTCGGTGCTCATGGTTCATCGCCTCGTTTCGTGCCTCGTGGGACTGTCTCGCTGATAGACGCCCACGTGCGCGAAAACTCATCGGGTCGGGCTTCCTCTGCTCAGAGGGAGGCCACCGACCTCTGCGGGAGGAGTTACCGCAGCGCCCGGCCCGCAGGCCTCCGCTGCTGACTGCGGCGGTCCGTTCACTTCATCATTTCAACCGCCGTCAGGCTGCGGAGCCACCGGACACTTGGCGAATCGGACGAAGACCGGCGCGCCCGCCTCGAGGGAGGTGGCCCAGTTCGTTGGCGAGGGCGCGGATTTTCTCGTCAGCACGTCGCGCAGCCAGCCGACCTGGCCACGCCGATCGAGCAGGAGACTTGCTCGTCCGCGTGACGTCGCACGGCCGCACCAGCCGGCAGGGAGAGGGAGGAAGCCGCACCCACGGGCGCATGCCTATGACGGGGCGGGAGCGTCGGCGTTCGACCCGTCGGTCCCCGGTTCCGGCCCCGACCCCGGCTCCTCGGACGGTTCGTGGAGCTGCTCACGCACATAGTTCCAACACACCGCGATCAGCGCGGCGACCGGCACCGCGAGCAGACTCCCCACGATGCCGGCCAGACTGCCGCCCAGTGTCACCGCCAGCAGGATCACGGCCGCGTGGAGGCCGAGCCCGCGACTCTGGATCATGGGCTGGAGCACGTTGCCCTCGAGCTGCTGCACCACCACGATGATCGCCAGCACGATCAGCGCGTCCGTCAGGCCGTTGGAGACCAGCGCGATGAGAACCGCGACGAAACCCGCGAACAGGGCACCGATGATCGGTACGAACGCGGAGACGAAGGTCAGCACCGCCAGGGGAAGGACGAGGGGTACGCCCAAGATCCACAACCCCAGCCCGATCAGGACGGCGTCGATCAGGCCGACAGCCGCCTGGGAACGCACGAACGCGCCCAGGGTGTTCCAGCCGCGTTCGGTCACGGTCGGGATGTCGGTGGCGAGTCGACCGGGCAGCTGCCGGGCGAGCCACGGCAGGAACCGTGGGCCGTCCTTGAGGAAGAAGAACATCAGGAAGAGGGCCAGAACGGCGGTGATCAGACCGTTCAGTACGGTGCTCACTCCCGTGACGACAGCGCCCGCCACGTTGCCCAGGCTGTCCTGCGCGCGGGAGACCGCGGTGTCGAAAGCCTTGTTGATCTCCGCGTCATCGATGTTCAGCGGCGGCCCGGCGGCCCACTCGCGCAGCTCCTGAATGCCCTTGAACACACCGTCGCTCAGTTCCCCGGACTGCGATGCCACCGGTACCGCGATCAGGGCCACGACACCCATGGCGACCAGGAGGAACAGCACCGTCACGACCGACGCGGCGAGAGCGGGCTTCCACCCGCGACGCCGCAGGAAACGAGTCGGCGGCCAGGTCAGCGTGGTCAGCAACAGGCCGATCACGAGCGGCCAGACGACCGACCACATCCGCCCCAGAATCCACAGCGCCACCGCGAGCATCAGGAGCGTAAGCAGCAACTCCCCGGAGACTCGCGCGGATGTGCGCAGCGCGGCCCGGGCTCGCGTGGAACTCAATGTGGCATTCACGGATGCACCCTATGGGGACCCGATGCCCATGAGCATCACTGGTGCCGACTTGTACGCCTGGCCACGCGAGTGACGCCGGACTGAAGCGGGACCCCCTTGTCCAAGTGCTGCTGGTGTCAGTGCTCGATGGTCAATGAGGCTTCGGCGGCGTACGTGAGGGCCGGCGCGGATGTCGCAGAGCGGCCGCGCCCAGCCTGTGCTGCCACCTGACCGGTCGGCTGCGGTCAACCGTCGGGTGGGCCGGGCCGTCATCCCAGTAGGTGGGCAAGAGTTTCGCTTCCAGCGGGATACGGGCGTTCCTGGGGCAGCAGCCGGCTGGCGGAGTCCAAGTCACCGCTGCTGACGAGGGAGTGGATCTCGTGGGCGAGCGGGGTGACGTCGTGGATGGCGACGATCCACTCGTCCGCGTAGCGTCGTACGGCTTCCGCGGAGAGGCCGAGTTGGAGGGACCGGTACGGCAGAGGCTGGAGGCGCAGGTCTCTCTCGGGGTCCCACTGCACGCGAGCGGGCGCACGTTTCAACTGGCGCTGCCAGGAGGCTCGGTCGGGGTGCACCCCGCGGACGTAGCTGGACAGACACGCCCCGCTTCCACGCCGCGGGGAAACGGCCGTCGCGAGCGGCGGGCAGGCCGATCGTCGGGGAGTACGCCTGGTAAACGGTGACCGTGGCTTCCGAGTAGGCCGCACGGATTCTGCGTTGCGGTTCTTCCATGGAGCACAGCGTGGAGTCCGGCCGGTTCGGACGACCACTGATTTTCGACTGCCGTTCGCTGCGTCGGAGAGAGCCGGCCGCGGCACCGTGCGTATCGCCGGGGCCACGGCTTTTCAGGCCCTACGCCTACTTGTCCTCGCCCTCCGGCGCGGGCGCGACCCCCGTCGGGCAAGACGCCCCCCAGTTCGTCCCCAACGGGTCACCTAGCTTGACCCCCGTCCCGCCGATCCCGCAGTACCCCGCCGGGTTCTTGTCCAAGTACTGCTGGTGCGTGCGTTTAGTTGCTCATCGCTCGATGAAGCGGGGATCTGGCCATGTGGAGATCGGCTCGTCGGAGACCGAGTAGATCTCCAGGAGCGAGAGGTAGCCGCCCTCTGTGCAGACCATGACACCCGCCAAGTGCGGGTCGGTGTACCCCGCGTCAACGGCCGGATTGCCGTGCGACGGCGCAGGCGCCACCGCCGTACGGTCCACCTCCAGATCGACCGTCGCACAGCCGCAGCCACACCTGCCCACCACCCGCGTGTGGGGCACCTGGGCCAGCAGAGCGCCGCTCACCGGGTCCGAGCCGATCAGCAGCGCCCGCAGCGTCGCCGTGACATCCGGTTGCAATGGCTCAGCCGTCCGCCATCGCCACGCCGATCGGGCAGGAGACGCCCGTCCCGCCCAACCCGCAGTATCCGCCCGGGTTTTTGCTGCCCGAAAGGTACTGCTGGTGGTACTCCTCGGCCGGATAGAACGTGCGGCCCGGCGCCGGCAGGATCTCCGTGGTGATCGTGCCGTAGCCCGAGCCGGTCAGGACGGTCTGGTAGGCGGCGCGGGAGGCTTCGGCGGTGGTGGCCTGGTCGGGGGTGTGGGTGTAGACGGCGGAGCGGTACTGGGTGCCGACGTCGTTGCCCTGGCGGAAGCCCTGGGTGGGGTTGTGGGATTCCCAGAACGTCTTCAGGAGGCGTTCGTAGGAGATGACCGACGGGTCGTACACCACGCGGACCACCTCGGTGTGGCCGGTCAGGCCCGAGCAGACCTCTTCGTAGGTGGGGTTCTCCGTGTGGCCGCCCTGGTAGCCGACCAGGGTGGTCCAGACGCCCGCCGGGAGCTGCCAGAACTTGCGTTCGGCGCCCCAGAAGCAGCCGAGGCCGAAGTCGGCGATCTCGTGGCCCTCGGGGTAGGGGCCGAGCAGCGGGGTGCCGAGGACGGTGTGGCGGTCGGGGACCGTGAACGCCGGCTCGGGGCGGCCCTGCAGTGCCTGCTCGGGGGTGGGCAGGACGGGCGTACGGCCGAACAGCATGGGCGGCTCCTCTTCGTCTCCTCGCCGGTCCCTCCGGTTCGGGTGCCCGGGTTCCGGGACCTGGTCGGAGGCGGCACCCGCACAACGTGCCGACGCCGCCTCGCATTCCGTCACTCTTCACGCGTCGACGCCGGCCGGCGTGGCACCCGCGGCGGCATGAGCCCCGGGTACTTCATGGAGCCCCCGGTCTTCATCACGCCCGCCCTGGCAGCGGCCGGTCACGCAAGCGCCCTGGGCGACCCGCAACCGGCACCCACCGCACCGCACCCAGCGCTGCACCGCACCGCACCCGAATCGCCCCGCCACGCGCGGCCCAGGCTAGTGCGGCAACGTCGCCGGACTCCCGCCGTTCGCCTCGTAGCCCGCCACCGCCAGCGCCCGGTAGACGGCGAACTCGGCGGCCGGGTCGCCGGACAGCGTCCACGGCAGGGCGCCGACATGGCCGTCGATGCGGACGAGCTGGTTCATGGCCTCCTGCCAGCGTTCGCCGCGGACCAGGAAGAAGACCAGCATGTGCCGTACGTGCGCCAGCATCGGGTCGTCCGCGCGGGCCGAGTGCACGGCGTGCAGGGCGCCGTGTATCGCCTTGGTGACGACCTCGCTCTGGTAGAAGCCGCTGACCAGGTTCAGCTCGGGCAGATGCTCGAAGACCGAGAACAGGGGCATGGCGGCGAGCAGCGAACCCTGGGGGGCGCGGGCCGCGGCCGCCTCCGCGAAGGACGTCGCCAGTTCGCGCGAGCCGTGCCACTTCTCGCACCAGTAGTGCAGCGCCGCCAGGTGCGCGCCCATGTGCGACGGGGCGCGGTCCAGGATCTTCAGCCACAGCTGCTCGAACTCCTCGCGGGAGTACGCGAGGCCACGGGCCACCGACAGCTCGACGATGTACGGGATCGGGTCACCGGGGGCCAGCAGCGCCGCCTCGCCGCACGCCGCCCTCGCCTCCTCCATGATGATCCGGAACGAGTCCGTGCCCGGCGTCGCCGTCCGCCACGCCTGCTGCACCAGGAACTCCGCGTGCACGGCCGCGCCGCCCGCGTCCTTGGGCTGCTCGGCCCGCCACACCCGCAGCCACTGGCCGCCCGGCGAGTCGCTCACCCCGCCCGGCCGCTGCGCCAGCTCCAGCGAGGCCGCGCCCGCGAAGGCCTGCACCCGCTGCCAGCGCAGCTCGCCCGCCGCCTCGGTGCCCGCCAGCAGCTGGGAGGCCGCCCGGTAGTCCTGGGTGCGCTGCACCAGGTCCAGGACGTCCAGCAGGTCCTGGTCGGGGCCGGGCATGCGGACGTCCAGCTCCTCCTGCCGTACGAAGCCGTAGTTCGCGGGGTCGGCGGCGTCCGGGTGGCCCGGCGCGACCTGCTCGATCATGCCCCGCCTGCGCCGCATCACAGGCAGCAGCACGAAGCCGAGCATGACCAGCGCCATCAGGACCCAGAGAATTTCCATGGCTCAAGCGTTCCAGACGCCGCCGACAATTGGCCAACCCGGTCCCCGGCCTGTGGAAAACTTCCCGTCCCGCCCCCGGGCGCCTGGGGAAAACCCTGCTTGTGCTTCGTCGTACGACACCTGCCCCGCGAGCGGACTACGCTCGGTCCCCATGAGCGACAGGCACATCAGTCAGCACTTCGAGACGCTCGCCATCCACGCGGGCAACACGGCGGACCCCCTCACCGGTGCGGTCGTCCCGCCGATCTACCAGGTCTCGACATACAAGCAGGACGGCGTCGGCGGTCTGCGGGGCGGCTACGAGTACAGCCGCAGCGCCAACCCGACGCGCACCGCCCTGGAGGAGAACCTCGCGGCCCTCGAGGGCGGCCGACGAGGTCTCGCGTTCGCGTCCGGACTGGCGGCCGAGGACTGCCTGTTGCGTACGCTGCTCAGCCCCGGTGACCACGTGGTCATCCCCAACGACGCGTACGGCGGCACGTTCCGTCTCTTCGCCAAGGTCGTCGCCCGGTGGGGCGTCGAGTGGTCGGTCGCCGACACCAGCGACGCCGCCGCCGTACGGGCCGCGATCACCCCGAAGACCAAGGCCGTGTGGGTGGAGACCCCCTCCAACCCGCTGCTCGGCATCACCGACATCGCCGCCGTCGCGCAGATCGCCCGGGACGCGGGAGCCAGGCTCGTCGTCGACAACACCTTCGCCACGCCGTACCTTCAGCAGCCGCTGTCGCTCGGCGCCGACGTGGTGGTGCACTCCCTGACCAAGTACATGGGCGGCCACTCGGACGTCGTCGGCGGTGCGCTGATCACCGGGGACGAGGCGCTCGGCGAGGAGCTGGCGTACCACCAGAACGCGATGGGCGCGGTCGCCGGGCCCTTCGACTCCTGGCTGGTGCTGCGCGGCACGAAGACGCTGTCGGTGCGGATGGACCGGCACAGCGAGAACGCCACCAAGGTCGCCGACATGCTGACCCGGCACGCGCGCGTGACGAAGGTGCTGTACCCGGGTCTGGAGGACCACCCCGGTCACGAGGTCGCTGCCAAGCAGATGCGGGCCTTCGGCGGCATGGTCTCCTTCCGGGTCGACGGCGGTGAGGAGGCGGCCGTCGAGGTCTGCAACCGCGCCAAGGTGTTCACGCTCGGCGAGTCACTGGGCGGCGTCGAGTCCCTGATCGAGCACCCCGGCCGGATGACGCACGCGTCCGTGGCCGGCTCGGCCCTCGAGGTCCCTGGCGACCTCGTGCGCCTGTCGGTGGGCATCGAGAACGTCGACGACCTGCTGGAAGACCTTCAGCAGGCCCTTGGCTAGCCCTGTCGCCGGATCACCACCCGGTCACCGGTGGAGTCGTCTCGGACGGCGGCTCCACCCAAGGGCGGGCCATCACCGCCCACACCACGAACGCGACGCTCGCCGCGAACATCAGGAACCACATCAGCCGCAGCGCCACCCGCCGCCTACGCAGCGCGCGCCCGCCCCGGCGCACGGCTTCGTCGTGAAGCTCCGGCGGTACGGGCGGCGACACCTGCTCCATGATGCGGCGCACCGCGGCCTCGCGTTCGGGCCGGTTCACGGCAGGTCCCTTCCCGTACGGCCGCTCGTCCTCATGACGCCACCACCTTCGCGCCTCCCATCGCCGGCGCCGGTCCGCGCGGCGGGTGCAGCAGTGTGGCCGCCGCCCGGTCGCAGATCGTGTGGACGCGTTCCGCGGCGAGGCCCAGCAGGGCTGCCGTCTGTTCCTCGGCGACGCCCTCGTACAGGCGCAGGACGAGGACGAGGCGTTCCTGCGGGGCGAGCGCGGCCAGCGGGCTGGAGGGGTGGGGGCGGGCGCCGCCCAGGCCGCCGTACTGGTGCCAGGCACCATGGGCGAAACGGGTGGCCAGGTACCGGCGGGTGCGGTCGTAGGGGTCCTCGCCGCGCAGTCGGTCCCAGCACGCGTACGTGTGCGCGAGCGACAGGGTCAGCAGCCGCCGCGCGCGCGGGTTGTCGTCGGGCGCCTCCGCCGTCAGCAGGGTCGCGGCGTGCAGCAGCCGCCCGCCGGCACCCGCGACGAACGCCTCGAACTCCCGGGCCCGGCGGGCGTCCTGGGACGCTTGCCGTTGTCGCACCGCGCCTCCCGCCTGAGGGCGATCTGTGACGGAACAGGACCCGACCCGCTCACGGGATCCGACCCGCGTACGGGAACGGGATACGGAACCGTGTACGAGTTGAGGACCCGGTCTCATATGAGGCCAGGGGTGGCCTTTCGGTCAAGAGCCGCGCACACCGAGAATGGCGCGTCGAGCGGCGACCACGTGCGCCACGCGCGCGTGACAGCGGGCTCAGGAGGCCGACGGCGGCTCCGCGCCCGGCAGGCCCTGGGCCGCCATCCGGGAGGAGAGCGCGGTGTTGAAGCGCGTCAGGAGCGTGCAGAAGGCCTCGCGCTCCTCCGGGGCCCAGTCGTGTGTCAGCTCCGCCATCAACTGACGCCGGGAGGAGCGCACTTCCTCCAGTCGTGACAGCCCGCGCGGGGACAGCTGGAGCACCACCGCCCGGCCGTCCTCGGGATGCGAGGTGCGCTTGACGAGCCCGGTGTCCACGAGCGGAGCCACCTGCCGGGTGACCGTCGACGAGTCGATGCCCATGCTCGCGGCGAGCGCCTTGACGCCCATCGGGCCTTCCTTGTCGAGGCGGTTGAGCAGCAGGTATGCGGCGCGGTCCATGGAGTTGCGCACCTGCCCGACTCCGCCGAGCCGGGTCTGTTCGGCACGACGGGCGAAGACCGCCACCTCGTGCTGCAACGTGTCGAGGAGACCGGTGTCACCGACGGTCGTCATGTCCATCGACATTTCAGGTGTTGTGGGCATGGCCGGGGGCTCACTTCAGATAAGGGGTGCTGGGTTGGGGGACAGGGTACGCGGCCGGAAGGCGGGCCGTACCGGGGCTGCGTAAACCGGTCTCGGAGGTTGGTCACAGCGGCCGCTTGCGCCTGTGAACTGCGATGCTTGTGTCATGAGCTACGGCACGGCTGACTCCTTGCACTCCCTGCGGCCCGTCACTCTCGACGATGTGCGCGGCGCCCAGAAGATGCTCACGGGGGTGGCGCGGGTGACCGCGATGGAGGGCAGCCGGCACCTGTCCCAGCTGGTGGGCGCGCCGGTGCACTTCAAGTGCGAGAACCTCCAGCGCACGGGGTCGTTCAAGCTGCGTGGCGCGTATGTGCGGATCGCCGGGCTGCTGCCGGAGGAGCGGGCCGCCGGCGTCGTCGCCGCGAGCGCCGGCAACCACGCGCAGGGTGTGGCGCTGGCGTCGTCCCTGCTCGGTGTGCGTTCCACGGTGTTCATGCCGAACGGCGCCCCGCTGCCGAAGATCAGCGCCACCCGGGAGTACGGCGCCGAGGTCCGGCTGCACGGGCAGGTGGTCGACGAGACGCTGGCCGCCGCGCAAGAGTACGCGGAGCGGACCGGAGCGGTGTTCATCCACCCCTTCGACCATCCCGACATCATCGCCGGTCAGGGCACGGTGGGCCTGGAGATCCTGGAGCAGTGCCCGGAGGTCCGCACGATCGTCCTCGGCATCGGCGGCGGCGGTCTCGCGGCCGGGGTGGCCATCGCGGTGAAGTCGGTCAGGCCCGATGTGCGGATCGTCGGCGTCCAGGCGGCGGGCGCGGCCGCGTATCCGCCCTCGCTGGCGGCCGGGCGCCCGGTGTCGATCGACAACCCGGCGACGATGGCGGACGGCATGAAGGTCGGCCGCCCCGGCGACGTACCGTTCGAAATTATCGGCGAACTGGTCGACGAAGTGCGTACGGTGACCGAGGACGAGCTGTCTGCCGCGCTGCTGCTGAGCCTGGAGCGGGCCAAGCTGGTCGTCGAGCCCGCCGGGGCGAGCCCGGTGGCGGCGCTGCTGAGCGACCCGGGTGCCTTCGAGGGCCCGCTGGTCGCGGTGCTGTCCGGCGGGAATGTCGACCCGGTGCTCCTGCAACGCGTGCTGCGTCACGGCATGTCCGCGCAGGGACGCTACCTGGCCGTGACGCTCAGACTGACGGACCGGCCGGGCGCCCTGGCCACGCTCCTCGGGGTGTTGTCAGTGGTGGACGCTAACGTCCTCGATGTGAGTCACGTACGGACCGACCCACGGCTCGGGCTCACGGAGGCGGAGGTGGAGCTGCACCTGGAGACGAAGGGTCCGGAGCACTGCGCCGAGGTCGGCCAGGCCCTGCGGAACGCGGGCTACACGGTCATCGACTGAGCGCCGGAGCACCGAACTCCCAGCTCAGGAGCTTCTCCTTCACTCGTTCGAGTAAGCCCGTTGAGAGACGCGATATATCGCGTTATGGTGTGTCGACGGAGAGCCCGAGCGCGAGAAATCACCCAAACCTAGACTTTCCAAAGAATCCCCGAAGACGTGGAGACTCATATGCCAGGCGCCATCTATGCCGAAGGTCTGGTCAAGACCTTCGGCGACGTAAAGGCTCTGGACGGCGTCGACCTCGATGTCCCCGAGGGCACCGTCCTGGGCCTGCTCGGACCCAACGGCGCGGGCAAGACCACGACGGTCCGCTGCCTGACGACCCTGCTGAGGCCCGACCGCGGCAAGGCGGTCGTCGCGGGCCTCGACGTGCTCAAGCATCCCAACGAGGTGCGGCGCTCGATCGGCCTGTCCGGCCAGTTCGCCGCGGTCGACGAGTATCTGACCGGCCGTGAGAACCTCCAGATGGTCGGCCAGCTCTACCAGATGAAGGCCAAGGACGCGAAGGTCCGGGCCGGTGAGCTGCTCGACCAGTTCAACCTCGCGGACGCGGCCGACCGTCCCGCGAAGACCTACTCCGGAGGCATGCGCCGCCGCCTCGACCTCGCGGCCGCCCTGGTCGTCTCCCCGCCCGTGATGTTCATGGACGAACCGACGACCGGCCTCGACCCCCGCAACCGCCAGCAGCTGTGGGAGGTCATCAAACAGCTCGTCTCCGGCGGTACGACCCTGCTCCTCACCACGCAGTACCTGGAGGAGGCCGACCACCTCGCGCACGACATCGCGGTCGTCGACCACGGCCGTGTCATCGCCCGCGGCACCTCCGACCAGCTCAAGGCCCGCACCGGCGGCGAGCGCGTCGAGGTCGTGGTGCACGACCGCGAGCACATCCCGACCGCCCGGGAGGTCCTGGCCGGCTTCGGCAAGGGCGACACCACCGTCGAGGAGCACACCCGCATGCTCACCGTGCCCGTCACCGGCGGCGCCAAGCTCCTCGCCGAGGTCATCCGCGAACTCGACGTGCGCGGCATCGAGATAGACGACATCGGCCTGCGCCGCCCCACCCTCGACGACGTCTTCCTCTCCCTCACCGGCCATCACGCCGAGGCGGAGGGGAACGGCGCGAACGGTACGGCGAGCGCGGCCGAGGACGCCAAGGACCGCCGCCAGAAGAAGGAGACCGGCAAGTGAGCGCCATCACCGACGCCGTACGCGTCACACCCGCCACCAACCCGGTCAGCCAGTCGATCCGGGACTCACTGGTCGTCGCCAAACGGAACCTGATCCGCATGTCCCGGATCCCGGAGATGGTCATCTTCGGGCTCATCCAGCCGATCATGTTCGTGGTGCTGTTCAGCTATGTGTTCGGCGGCTCCATGAACATCGGCGGCACCACGGACTCCTCGGTCTACCGCGAGTTCCTGATGGCCGGCATCTTCGCCCAGACCGTCACCTTCGCCACCGCGGGCGCGGGCGCCGGGATCGCCGACGACATGCACAAGGGGCTCATCGACCGCTTCCGCTCGCTGCCCATGGCGCGCGGCGCGGTGCTCACCGGGCGGACCCTGGCCGACCTGGTGCAGACGGCGCTCACCCTGTTCGTGCTGGCCATGGTCGCCCTGCTGGTCGGCTGGCGCACCCACACCAACATAGGTGAGGTGCTCGGCGCCTTCGGTCTGCTGCTCCTGCTCGGGTACGCCTTCACCTGGGTCGGTGCCCTCATCGGCCTCTCCGTGCGGACGCCGGAGGCGGCCACCTCGGGCGGGCTGATCTGGCTCTTCCCGGTCACGTTCGTGTCGAACGCGTTCGTGGACTCCGGGCAGATGACCCCCTGGCTGCGGCATGTCGCCGACTGGAACCCCTTCAGTGCCACGGTCCAGGCGTCCCGGGAGCTCTTCGGCAACCCCGGGGTGTCCACCTCCGACGCCTGGCCCATGCAGCACCCGGTGTGGGCGTCGCTGATCTACTCGATTCTGATCATCGTCCTGTTCAGGACGCTGGCGGTGCGGAAGTACCGCTCCGCGACAGCCTGAGGCGGCACGACGAAGCCCCCGGGGTCGGTGGGACGCCGGGGGCCTGTCGAGGCAATGCGGGGTGGCCGGGAAAAGGATCAGCCGCTGTAGGGCTCGGCCTTGAGGATCTTCACGGAGGCCTTCCTGCCGTTCGGCAGCTCGTACTCCGCGTCCTCGCCGACCTTCTGGCCGATCACGCCGGAGCCCAGCGGGGACTGCGGCGAGTAGGTCTCGATCTCGGTGCTGGCGTACTCGCGGGAGGCCAGCAGGAAGGTGGTCGTGTCGTCCTCGTCGCCGTCGAAGGCGATCGTCACGAGCATGCCGGGTGCCACCGTGCCGTCGGCGGACGCCGGAGCCTCGCCGACCTTGGCCTTCTCCAGGAGCTGGGTCAGCTGTCGGATGCGGAGCTCCTGCTTGCCCTGCTCTTCCTTGGCCGCGTGGTACCCGCCGTTCTCGCGCAGGTCGCCCTCCTCGCGCGCGGCCGCGATCTTCGCGGTGACTTCCTCGCGCGCGGGACCAGACAGGTACGCCAGCTCTTCCTTGAGCTTGGTGTACGCCTCCTGCGTAAGCCAGGTGACGTCTTCGCTGGTCTGGGTCACAGGTGCTCCTCGTAGGTACTGGGAATACAAAGCATCGCCCTACCCAGAAGAATGTTCCTTCACGGAAGGGCGAAACCACGAGCCTAACAATTCAGCGGCCCAAGGGGGAGGACATAAGCCATCAGAATCACGTCAACGCAGGTCAGCGAGTACGTAATGCGGACTATGTCAGTCGGAGTCGGCCGGAGTCAGTCGGCGTGACAGCCGAGCAGCTCCGCCGTCGTGCCCGGTGACGTCGTACGCAGGGTGACGACCTTGTCGATACGGGTGGCGTCACCGTCGAAGCGGAAGTCGGCCCGGCCGACCTCGGCACCGCTCTCCGCCTGCGAACGTACGGTGCAGTAGCCGCTCGCGCCGGAGTCCTTGCGGACCTCCAGATGCACCTGCACGCCGCTCGGCCCGGCGTCGAAGGAGATCACCTCGGCGCTGATCTTGTTCTGGCCGACGTAGTGATAGGCGAAATACCCCATCAGCGCCAGGAGCAGCGCCCCCAGAACAGCACCGGCGATCTTGAGCTTGTGGTCGGCGCGCTCGTCCGAGGAACGGCCGTAACGGCCCTCGGGCAGTCGCGTGCTCGCCGTACTCATGATCGTCCTCCGGACACCGGAATTATTCGCCCCCCGATTCGGTCACTATAGAAGCGCCGATCGCCCCGGTTCACATCAGGGGCGCCGACTACTGAGGATTGTGTCTTGACTGACCAGCTGCGACTGATGGCCGTACACGCGCACCCCGACGACGAGTCGAGCAAGGGCGCGGCCACCATGGCGAAGTACGTGTCCGAGGGGGTGGACGTGCTGGTCGTGACCTGCACGGGCGGGGAGCGCGGCTCCATCCTCAATCCGAAGCTCCAGGGCGACAAGTACATCGAGGAGCACATCCACGAGGTACGCAAGAAGGAGATGGACGAGGCCCGCGAGATCCTCGGCGTCAAGCAGGAGTGGCTCGGCTTCGTCGACTCCGGTCTGCCCGAGGGCGACCCGCTGCCCCCGCTCCCCGAGGGCTGCTTCGCCCTGGAAGACGTCGACAAGGCCGCCGGTGAGCTGGTCAGAAAGATCCGCGCGTTCCGTCCGCAGGTGATCACGACCTACGACGAGAACGGCGGCTACCCGCACCCCGACCACATCATGACCCACAAGATCTCGATGGTGGCGTTCGAGGGCGCGGCGGACACCGAGAAGTACCCGGAGGGCGAGTTCGGCACGGCGTACCAGCCGAGCAAGCTCTACTACAACCAGGGCTTCAACCGGCAGCGCACCGAGGCGCTGCACCAGGCGATGCTGGACCGCGGTCTGGAGTCGCCGTACGGGGAGTGGCTCAAGCGCTGGAGCGAGATCGAGCGGGTCGAGCGCACCCTGACCACGCACATCCCGTGTGACGACTTCTACGAGATCCGCGACAAGGCGCTGATCGCGCACGCCACGCAGATCGACCCCGACGGCGGCTGGTTCAAGGTCCCGATGGAGATCCAGCGGGAGGTCTGGCCGACGGAGGAGTACGAGCTCGCGAAGTCCCTCGTCGATACCTCCCTCCCCGAGGACGACCTCTTCGCGGGCATCCGGGACAATGCCTGACATGAGCGCAAGCGTGAGCCTGGCAATGACCCACTTCGCGACCTTCGCCAAGGAGGTCGACGAGGACAAGGTCACCCCCGGCGTCCTCGGTTTCGTCGTCTTCGCGGCGATGGCCCTGGCCGTGTGGGTCCTGATGAAGTCGATGAACAAGCACATGGGCAAGGTCGACTTCAAGGAGTCCCCGGAGGCGGAGGCCGGTGCGTCCGGCGCCAAGGCCGCAGACCGGGCTGAGCCACAGAAGGGCTAGCCGCCGCTCACCGGGAGTGGTCGGCCAGTGACAGCAGCAGGTGCGCCGACTCCGGCCGGACATGGTCGGAGTGGGCGCCCGCGGGACCGTGACCGCGGACGAAGACGTCACTGGCGTCCACGCTGACGAACCGGTGGTCGAGGACGGCGAGCGGATAGGGCTCCTCGACGGGCAGCATCCGGATCGCCGACACCGGAGCGGGCGCCGTACCGATGCCCGCGTAGCCGATGCCCGCCCGTTTCTCGGCACGCAGGTGCCAGAAGCCGGTCGCTCGGTCGTGCTGTGAGTACGTCGCGACCACCGGGCCGCGCAGCGGTGCTTCGCCGAGCGTGGTGAACATCGCGGCGAAGGCGTCGCGCGGCGCCGCCATCTGCAGCAGCAGCATCGAGTCCACGGTGAACGGGCGTCCAGGTGGCTCGGGAGTGCTCCAGCCCAGCGTGTCCGGCCCGTCGGCGGCCCATTGGACGGCCTCGCACAGGAGGCGGCAGCCGAAGGAGTGGCCGAGCAGGTGCAGATACTGCCCGTCGCGGTTGGCCAGCACCGAAGCCGCGCCCGGGTCGGCGCGACGGGTGTCGAGATAGCCGAGGAGTCGGCCGATCACTCGGGCCGCGTGTCCGGCCGTACTCATGGCGTGCGCGCGGTCGCGGATGCGTCGGTACCCACCGAGTGAGGGCAGCGAGCGGGAGGGCCAGCGCACGACGACGGTCCAGGGGCGCCAGGGCTTGAGATTCGGGTAGCGATCGGGGGCGTACCGCGTGGCCGTCAGCTCCAGCAGTCGCCGTACCGCCGCGCATGCCGAATCCGGCTTGGTCTGCCAGCCGTGGACGTAGACGAGCAGGTCGGTGGCCCAGGCGGGTGGGGCCAGTTCCTCGGCGAAGTGCTCGTCGAGACGGTTCGCGGGGACGGGGCGGGGGCCGGCGGAGGTGCGTTCCAGGAGCCAGCCATCGGGGGCGAGGTCGACGGCGTGCACGTCGGTCGCGCTCATACGGTGATCTCCCTGGACGCGGTCATACGGCGATCTCCCGGTCACTGTCGGCGGCCGGCGCGGTGGAGCGCGCCAGCCGGGTGTCCATGCCGTGGTGGAGGGCGTAGGCGAAGCCGAGCGGATTGTGCAGTTCGTCGGCGAAGCGGCGGGCGACGCTGTGGGCGATCGCTCCTGCGCTGCCGTCGCCGCGCAGATAGCGGGTCAGGAACTGCAGCGCGTACTCGGCCGCGAAGATCTGCGGCATCTCGATCTGCGGGCCCAGTACGCCCCGTGCACCCGAGTGGATCAGCGCCGCACCGAGGAACGCCAGATCGCCGCCGCCCTCCGGCACTCCGGCGTGACAGGCGTTGAGAACGACGAAGGGCTGGAACGGACTTCCGTCGCCGAAGGCTCGCCGCCGCTCTCGTACCGTCTCGCCGTCGAAGGTGGTCTGGTCAGTCAACTTCAGGGCGAGGACGGCGGGTTGGGAGCCGTTGGGGACGAAGTGGCCGTGGCACCAGAAGTACATCAACTGCTCGCACAGAGTGCGGTCGGCCAGGGCGTGCACCAGCTCCCGGCGCGTCGTGCGCTCCACGAAGCAGGTGTCCTCGGCAAGCAGGGAAGCGACCTCCGCGGCCCGGGTGAGGCCCTTGCGATCGATGCCCGTGTCGTGGTTGAGGCTGACGGCGGGCACCGCGGGGGCTGTGACCTGGCCGGCCAGCCAGGGGTAGGCGCCGCCGGTCTGCTCGATCTGGTGCCGGTGGCCCAGGAACAGGGAGAAGAGCGAGGTCGGGTCAGGGCCGCCCTGCCCGTCGATGTCCGCGGGGCGCAGACACACCATCGGCCACGGGATGTGCAGCTCGGAGTCGAAACGGACCCGTAGCCCCTCGGCGGAGGCCAACGCCTCCGCCAGGCACGTACGGAACCGCTCCACTCGCGGATCGACTCCGCCGAGCAGCGTGCCGAAAAGCAACTCCGATCCAGCCAGGGCGAGTTCGTCGAGGATGCCGTGCAGCTCTTCGGGCGGACGGTCGCGCAGGTCGACCAGGGAGGCGTACGGCCGTGACGGTGCGCCGGGTGCCGGGCGGCCGTCGGTCTGCAACGGCTGGTAATCGACGAGGAGTTCCTTCCACAGGCGGCACAACCGGGCGGCGGCAGCGCGTACTTCGGCGGGGCGGGCGGGAAGGTCGACGCGGTGCTCGGTGCCGTACAGGGAGGGCACCTCGGGGCCGTACAGCCGGGCCCTGACGCGGTCGCCGGCCAGGATGTCGAGGGCGACGGTGATGTCGGGGGCGAGGGTCAGCTCGCCGGGGAGGGTGCTGAAGCCGCGGCTGGGGTCCTGGACGACACGGACCCGGAGTTCTGTGGCCATCCGCGCTACCGCCCTCGCTGCCCGGCGACGATCTGCCTGGCGGCATACGTCTGCGGGGCGGCATGCGCGCCCGTCCCGTCCGTGTCGAGGATTTCCAGTTCTGTCTCCACCTGTTGCAGGACGGTGCCGGTGCGTTCCAGGGCGATCGTGAAGCGGACGACGTGGACGCCGGGTCGGTGCGCGGTGAAGTCGAACTCGGCTCCATGGACGGGGAGTTCGGAGGGGCGGAGGAGGGCGGTGGGAGGTTCGAGGGAGGCGGGGGTGAGGGGGATCGCCACGGCGGTCAGCCAGGGCGGGCCGCCGTCGGGGTGGAGCCAGGGGTGGCCGGTGGCCGGGACGACGCGGAGGAGGATGCGGGCGGTCGAGTCGACGGCGCGGGGGTCATCGAGGAGGGTGAGACGGACCTGGCAGTGGGGGGTGGGGGCGGCGGAGCGGGTCCGGCGGTCTCTGCGGCGGGCGGAGACGGCGACCAGGTCGCGGGCGCGGAAGGGGATGGCCTGCCAGTCGCCGCTCAGCGGATCCCTCAGGTGGCCGCTGGTCAAGGCGGAGCGGAAGTGCGCGAGATCCTCCAGGCGCCGTGCGCGGCCGCCGAGGTCGGCGGGGAGATCGCCGGGGAACATCGACAGGCCCAGCCCTACGCCTGAGCGGACGCCGCCGACGATCTGCGTCCACAGGAGGCCGGATTCGTCGTCCAGTTCGTCGAAGTGGTGTTCGGCGCGGGTCAGGAAGTCGGCGATGGCCGTTCGCGGCTTGACGCGCAGCGCCAGCTCCAGCAGTGACCAGGCCTGGCCGAGCGGACAGTCCGACGCCTTGAACTGCCGCTCGGCCGCGATCAGTTCGGCGTTCGCATAGGCGGGCGGGCCCAGGACCGCCAACCGGTGCCTGGCCCAGACGGCCCCCAAGGTGTCCGCGCAGTCGCCGAAGTGGTGGGCGGCTGCGCGCAGCGCCACGATGGCGTCTCTCGTACGTCCGTGACGTGCGTGGATCAGGGCCAGGTACTGACAGGTCCAGCCCATTCCGCGGACGTCCTCCATCGCCTCGTGCGCGGTGAGGGCGCGCTGTGCGGTGTCGAGTTCGTCCTCGGCGGACGGCCGGTCCAGCAGGCCCACCCTGATCTGTTCCGTCGCCACCCAGTTCCGGCCGCGGGCGTCTCCCACCGAACGGAACGCCGCCTCCGCCTGGCTCAGCAGGTGCTGGGCCCCGTTCGCCTCACCCATCAGCAGCGAAGCGCGCGCCTGGTGCAGCAGTGCCCAGCCCCGCCCGCGCGTGCAGCCCGCCTGCCGGTGCGTCTCCCCGGCCCGCAGCAGCTCTGCCTTCGCCTCGACCGGACGGCCCTGGTCGCAGAGGGCGGCACCGCGGACGACGGCGTGCCACGCGTTGTCGGCGGCCTGGGCGGGCGGTTCGTCGGCGAGTGCCATCAGCGCGATGTCCAACTGCCCCGAGAGATATGCGACGTCGGCGTAGGCGTAGGTGAGGCGGGCGTCGTTGGGTTCGTCCCGGAGCAGACGCAACGACGGCTTTGGCAGGCCCAGTTGTCGCAGGGCGACGCTCAGCGCATGGCATGCCGCCACGGGGAAGTCCCGGTGGAGGGCTACGAGGCGGTGGGTGTCGCCCCTGACGGCCAGCAGGAGGCCCAGCGCGTCGATCGACTGTCGCCACTCGTCGCCGGGGCGGGGATGGCGCGACAGCAGATCTATGAAGTCGTCGGCATACGGGATGAGTTCGAGGGGAGAGAGCGGCGAGAGGACGCGAGGGTGGGGGCCCGGCAGCGGGCGTCCGTCGAGCCGTATCGCCGTGTCCCACAGGTCGGCGGACGCGGCGACGTACAGCGCGCGGCTGACCTCCTCGGCCAGGGTGCGCAGTTCGTGCCCCGGCATCCCGGTCCGTACCGCCTCGGCGACCGGTGCGGCGAGTGTGAAACGGTCCTCGCCGACCCGGGTGACGATCTCGTACCCCGCGAGCAGTTCCAGCGTGTTGCGCAGGAGGTCGGAGTTCGCCCCGGACAGCGCCTGCAAGGTACGCAGCGTGAACGGTGCGGGAGTCTCCCGCACGGACAGCCGCCGCAGGATGTCCGCCGTACCGACATGTTCGAGGACGCGGGCGAGCAGACCCCCGGCGCCGTGGACGCCCGTGACCCGCGCGCCGGGTATTCGGGCCGCGACGGCACCCACGACCCGTACGAGAGGCGGTGAACCACGGACCGCCGACAGGAGGGCCGGAAGATCGCTGTCCGGTCGGGTCCCGCCGCCGGACCCTGCGACGGCCTCGGCAAGCCGCGCGGCCTTCCTCGCACCCAACGGCCGCACCGCATGCAGCCGCGCACCGCTCCCCTCCCAGGCCGCCCGCTGCCGCGAGGTGACGAGCACCCGGGTCCGGCTGAGGTCGAACCGGTCCAGCACCCGGCGACCGACCTTCGCCGCCGCGTCATCAAGCACGACCACCGAGCCCGCCGTGTACTCCGCGCACTGCCGGCGCAGCTCACGGTTGAACGGCTTGCGGTTACCCCTGACGTACGCCTCGACGATCGCCCGCCGTGGCGCCCGCCGTTCCGCCAGCAGCCGCAGCAGCACCCGCTCGGCATCCTCCACCCGGCACGCCCCGGTCATCGTGATCCAGTGCACCGGCAGGTCCCGCTCGCCCACCCGCCGCGCCACCGCTGCGGCCAGCGCCGACTTGCCCACGCCGGCCGGACCGTGCAGCACTATCACCTGTGGGGCGTCCAGGGCCAGCAGTTGATCGGCGAGCTGTACGACATCCCCGTCCCGTCCCACGAACGGCTCCGGCAGCCAGGGCAGCGGCCTCGGCGAACGCAGCGCATCTTCCATGGCAGCCCCCAACCCGCCGTAAGATCACGGCAGTTGACCCCTGACTCGCACCCCCAGGGTTCCAGGCGGCAGCGCCCTCGGCCAGCGGAACGCGCCTTTCATCCCCGCGCCGCCGGCACCGCCACCCCCATCACTTCCCGGGCATGCCGGTTCGGCACCATGCCCAGCCGCCAGGCCTGCCAGCCCGCCTCCAGGTTCACGCCGCGTTCCAGGAGCAGCAGATACGCCTCGACGTAGTCGTCGAGCTTCTCGTCCCGGGACGGATGCCCGGCCCGCGACAGCTGTTTCAGCTCCTCCTGCGCCACCGCCGTACCGATCTCCACACCGCCCGGGGCGGCGTACGGCAGCAGGGTGCAGCGCAGGAAGCGGGCCCAGTCCTCGCCGCGGCGGTCGCCGTACGAGGTGAACAGGCCGATCGCCTCGTCGCACAACGTCAGCGCCTGCGGTGTGCGGGTGTTGCCCGCGTCCACCACCGCGAGCTCCAGGCATGTCCACGCCTCGCCGTGGGCGACGCCGATGCGCTGGAAGTCGGCGCGGGCGTCCACCAGGAGCTGGCGGGCGAAGCCGGAGTTGCGCAGCGAGCCGGTCTGGGAGGCCCGCTGGTCCCGGGTGACCCGCGCCGAGTGATGGCGGGCGCAGGCCAGGCCGTAGACGTCGCGCATCCGGGAGAACATCGTGCGCGAGCGCTCCAGCTCCCGTACGGCCAGGTCCAGGTTGCCCGTCTCCTCCAGCGCCTGGCCCAGGTAGTACACCGACCAGGCCTCGCCGCGCGCGTCCTCGTTGTCGCGGTGCCGGGAGGCCGCCTGGCGCAGGCCGTCCACCGCGGGGGAGGGGTCGCCGGCGACCAGGCGGGCGCGGGCCAGCTGGGTCAGTGCCCAGGCCTCGCCGCGGGCGTCGCGGGTACGGCCGTAGAGGTCCAGGGCGCTGCGCAGCTCGGTCTCCGCGCGCGGGACGTCGCCCATGCGCAGACCCAGCTGGCCGAGCTGGAAGTGGGCCCACGCCTCGCCGTGCACGGACTCGCCGGCGCGGTGCAGGACCAGGGACCGGGTGAGGAGGTCCATGGCCTCCGTGAGCCGGGCCCGGTCGCGCTCCACCGCGGCCAGGGCGTGCATGGTCCAGGCGCGGTCGGTGGCCAGTTCGGGGGCCGCCTGGAGGTCCAGGGCCTCGTGGAGCTTGGTGGCCGCCTCCGTCAGGTTGCCCTGGTGGTGCAGGGTGATGCCGAGGGAGCAGAGGGCCCGTGCGGCGCCCGCGTCGTGATGGGCCTCCATGTAGAGGTCGACCACCGAGGTCAGGGTGGTCCGCGCCTTGTCCAGCTCGCCCAGCTGACGGGCCGCGATACCGGTGCGCCACTGGACCGACCGCACCAGCAGCCCCTGGTCCACCGCCTGCGCCAGCTCGCTGATCTCGCCCAGGCGGTAGAGGTCGCCGCGCAGCAGGCAGTAGTCGCACAGGGCGCCGAGCAGGTTCAGGACCGCCGCCTGGTTCACGCCCTCCGCGTGCCGCAGCGTGGAGGTGATGAAGCTGGACTCGTCGTCCAGCCAGCGCAGCGCCTCGTCCAGGGACGTGAAGCCGTGTGGGCTGAAGCGGTCCGAGCGGGTCGACATGTTGCCGTCGACCAGGCGCAGCACCGAGTCGGCGAGCTCGGCGTAGTTCACGATGAGACGTTCCTGCGCCGAGGTGCGCTCGGCCGGTTCCTCCTCGTCCAGGAGGCGGGCCTGGGCGAAGGCACGGACCAGGTCGTGCAGGCGGTAGCGGTCACCGCGGACGTGGTCGAGCAGCCCGGCCCGGGACAGCGCGACCAGCTGGCGGGTCGCCTCCGCCTGATCGGTGGCGAGGAGCGCCGCGGCCGCGGCCGCGCCCAGGGACGCCCGTCCGGCGAGCGCGAGGCGCCGCAGCAGTCGGCGGGCCGAGTCGGACTGGTCGGTGTAGCGCAGCCACAGCACCCGCTCGACCGGCTCCACCGGGCCGTACGCGCCCAGGTCCGAGGCCAGCGCGCGCGGTGAGCGGGGGCCGAGGGACGAGCCCGCCACCTGCAACGCCAGCGGCAGACCGCCGCACAACTCCCTGATCCGCTCGGTCGATTCGGCGTCGTAGGGACCCGAGGAGTCCTGGGCCGCCGCTCCCAGCAGCTCCTCGGCGCCGGCCGCGTCCAGTGCGTCGACCGGCAGTTGGTGCACCCAGGCGGGCAGGTCGGCGGGCAGGTCGAGAGCGGTGCGGGCGGTGACGAGGACCAGGCTGTCGGAGCGCTCGGGGACGAGCGTACGTATCTGCTCGGGGTCGCAGGCGTCGTCCAGGACGATCGTCACCGGCAGTCCGGTCAGATGCTGGTGGTACAGCTCGCCCAGCCGCTTGACCTGCTGGTCCGGTGAGGAACGCTCACGGAACAGCAGTTGCTCACGGGGGGCGCCGAGCCGGTTGAGCAGATGCAGCAGGGCGTCCCGGGTGGACAGCGGCGGTTCCTCCGGGCTGTCGCCGCGCAGGTCCACGACGCACGCGCCGCGGAAGTAGTCCTTGAGGTCATGGGCCGCGTGCAGCGCGAGGGCCGTGCGGCCGCTGCCGGACGAGCCGTGCAGTACGACGACGGTCGGGCGGGTCTCCGTACTGGCCCGGGCCGCCTGCACCCACTGCCGGATCCGCCCCAGCTCCTGCCGTCGGCCCGCGAACGCGGCGACCGGCTCCGGGAGTTGACCGAACGACTGCTGGAGCAGGTTCCGGCCGCGCGCCGCCGCGCTCTTGTCGGCGCCCTTGAGCCGTGGCCCCGTCTTCTTCGGCCCCGTCGAGGCGCTCCGCACCCGCTGCTGGTCGAGGAACGGCCGGATGCCGCGCACCTCCAGCGCGGTCAGCCAGGCCAGCCGCAGCTGTTCGGGCCCGCCGGGCTGGCTCGCCGCGCCCGCCTGATGATGCGCGGCCGGCAGATGCGAACCGGCGACCTTCACCACGGTCGCCGCGGCACCCACCACGCCGACGGCCGCGCCGGCGCCCAGCGCCGTGCCCGTGCCGGTGCCGAGCACCAGGTCGGTGACGACGGCCGCGAGCGCCGCCACCCCCGCCACCATCAGCGGAGTCCCGCCGCCCTCCTTCGCGTACCGCTGCCCGAACGTGAGTTGTCCGGCCGCGGCCTCGTCCAACGCGCGCGTATAAGCCTCGTACTCCTCCGCGGCGGTCTGTGCCATGGCGTCCAACGCGCCACGCCCCCGCGCCATCAGCACCGGGCCGTCGGTACGCCCGCCGGAGCGCCGCACCTCCTCCTCCACGGCCCGGGCCAACAGCCGCTCGGCGTCCACCCGATGGCTGTCCCGCATGTCCCGTCCCCCTCCGGTGACAACTCCTTTGCTTATGAGTGTCCTTCGGGAGGCGCGCGAACGCGAGGGGGCGGCGATCAACGGATGCGGTCCGGTGACCTATAGATCACTCGATCGTTTCTATGACTGTCGGGCGAACTGTCGAATGGGGGAGCTGTGAGCCAAGGTCTGGCGAACGAACCAGCCGGATTGATTCCGGTGGCGTCTTATGCGCGCACGTCCGAGGACTTTCGGCAGAAGGACGGCCACGGGGTACGCCACCAGTTGCGGATCAATGAGCGGACCGCGCGCGAGTACGGGTGCCGAGTCGTAGCGACATACACCGACAACGGCTGCAGTGCTTCCAAGCGGGGAGCGGCGAGACCCGGATTCGACCTTCTGGTGGAGGACTTGGGACGTGGTGACACCGTCGACGGCCAGGTGCTGGACGGGGTCGTCTGCGTCGCGGACGACCGGCTGTATCGCCGCGCGGACGATCTCACGCGCTTCTTCACCGCACTGACCAGCCACCCGGACCGGATCTACGTCGACCCACACGGCGTCCGGGACCCGTACTCGCAGGAAGGACTTCTACAGGCCGTGCGATCGCTGGATGTGGCGGTGATGGAGACACGGGTCAGAAGCCAGAGGCTGATGAACTGGCACTGGGCGCGGGCCGTCGAAGGTGTGCCGCACAGCGGACCCCGCCCCTTCGGATGGCTGGAGAACCGGATCACCCTGCACCCCGTGGAAGCGCCCTTGGTGCAGAAGGCCATTGCCGACCGGGTGAGCGGGAAATCGGTCCGGGCCATCGCACGCGAATGGTGTGACCTCAAGGTGACCGGAACCCGGGGTGGCAGGCCCAACCCCCAGACCGTCACCCAGATCATGACCGCTCCCAGGGTGTGCGGTTACCGAGCCAATAGGGGTGAACTGCTGCTCGTGCCGGAGACCCGGCAGCCAGTGCTGGGGCAGTGGGAACCCATCGTGGCACCGGACCAGTGGCATGCGGTGTGCGCGACGTTCTCCGCAGGCAACCTGTACATGCACAGAGGAACCGGGGCTCCAAGGCGCACCGCGGGGAAGGCCGCTCCCCGTCAGCTCGGCAGTGGAATCCTCCGGTGTGGGGCGAAGCGCGACGACGGCACGGTGTGTCACGGCGCGTTGTGCGCCCAGAAGGGAAGGAGCAGGAAGAGCCCCTACGTCTACTCCTGTCGCGACTGCAGGCGATGCAGCATCAGCGGACCGTTGGCCGACGAAGCTCTTGAGCGACTCCTGTTCTCCGAAGCGGCCGGTCCCGCACAGCCGTCCGCGGCCATGCGGGACCGCTGGCATGCCGGTGAGGTGGGGCTCGAGGAGAAGCGGAAGATCCTCGCGGCCGCGCTCACCGGCTGTGTCGTACAACCGGGCGTGAAGGGCCGGCAGGCCTGGGACCACTCGCGCGTGCGGCCCTCCTGGCGTTGAGGCCGGTCCGTCCCCCGGTCCAGCGGTGCTCTCAGGCAGGATGGGGACATGCCGAACCGACTGGCCCATGAGACGTCCCCCTACCTCCTCCAGCACGCCGACAATCCCGTCGACTGGTGGCCCTGGTCGGAAGCGGCGTTCGCGGAGGCGCGGGAGCGAGGCCTGCCCGTGCACCTGAGCGTCGGGTACTCCAGCTGCCACTGGTGTCATGTGCTAGCGCGCGAAAGTTTCCAGGACGAAGCAGTCGCCGATTACATGAACGCCCACTTCGTCAACATCAAGGTCGACCGAGAAGAACGCCCCGACGTCGACGCCGTCTACATGGAGGCCGTACAGGCCGCCACCGGCCAGGGCGGCTGGCCGATGACCGTGTTCCTCACGGCGGACGCCGAACCCTTCTACTTCGGCACGTACTTCCCGCCCGCGCCCCGGCACGGGATGCCGTCCTTCCGGCAGGTGCTGGAGGGGGTGCGCAGTGCGTGGACCGATCGGCGGGACGAAGTCGCCGAGGTGGCCGGGAAGATCGTGCGGGATCTCGCCGGGCGGGAGATCTCCTACGGCGACACCCAGGCGCCGGGGGAGGAGCAGCCGGCCGCCGCGCTCCTCGGGCTCACCCGCGAATACGACGCGCAGCGCGGCGGGTTCGGCGGGGCGCCGAAGTTCCCGCCGTCCATGGTCGTGGAGTTCCTGCTCCGCCACCACGCGCGCACCGGGTCCGAAGGGGCTCTTCAGATGGCGAGCGACACCTGTGAGCGGATGGCGCGCGGCGGGATCTACGACCAGCTCGGCGGCGGGTTCGCGCGCTACTCCGTCGACCGCGACTGGGTCGTGCCGCACTTCGAGAAGATGCTCTACGACAACGCCCTGCTGTGCCGTGTCTACGCCCACCTGTGGCGCACCACCGGCTCCGAGCTCGCCCGCCGGGTCGCGCTGGAGACCGCCGACTTCATGGTGCGGGAACTGCGCACCGCGGAAGGCGGGTTCGCCTCGGCGCTGGACGCCGACAGCGACGACGGCACGGGGAAGCACGTCGAGGGCGCGTACTACGTCTGGACACCCGGACAGCTCGGTGAGGTCCTCGGCGAGGACGCCGAACTCGCCGCCCACTACTTCGGGGTGACCGAGGAGGGCACCTTCGAGGAGGGCGCCTCGGTGCTCCAACTGCCCCAGCACGAGGGCGTGTTCGACGCCGAGAAGGTCGAGTCCGTCAAGAGCCGGCTGCTCGACGCCCGGGCCCAGCGGCCCGCCCCCGGCCGGGACGACAAGGTCGTCGCCGCCTGGAACGGCCTCGCCGTCGCCGCGCTCGCCGAGACCGGCGCCTACTTCGACCGGCCCGACCTGGTCGAGGCCGCGCTCGGGGCCGCCGATCTGCTCGTGCGGGTGCATCTCGACGAGCAGGCGCGGCTCTCCCGTACCAGCAAGGACGGGCATGTCGGCCCCAACGCGGGGGTGTTGGAGGACTACGCCGATGTCGCCGAGGGGTTCCTCGCGCTCGCCTCCGTCACCGGGGAGGGCGTCTGGCTGGAGTTCGCCGGGTTCCTGCTCGACCACGTCCTCGCGCGGTTCGTCGACGAGGAGTCCGGTGCGCTGTTCGACACCGCCTCCGACGCCGAGCAGTTGATCCGCCGGCCCCAGGACCCCACCGACAACGCGGCCCCCTCGGGGTGGACCGCCGCCGCCGGTGCGCTGCTGAGCTACGCCGCCCAGACCGGGGCCGAGCCCCATCGCACCGCCGCCGAGCGGGCGTTGGGGGTCGTGAAGGCGCTCGGCCCTCGGGTGCCCCGGTTCATCGGATGGGGGCTCGCGGTCGCGGAGGCGCTCCTCGACGGGCCCCGGGAGGTTGCGATCGTCGGGCCCGCGCTGGACGACCCGGGGACAAAGGCCCTGCATCGTACGGCACTTCTGGGCACCGCCCCGGGGGCCGTGGTGGCCGTGGGCGCCCAGGGGAGCGACGAGCTGCCGCTGCTCGCCGACCGGCCGCTCGTCGGTGGCGCCCCGACCGCCTACGTCTGCCGCAACTTCACCTGCGACGCGCCGACGACCGACGAGGACCGGCTGCGGGCGGCGCTGAGCTGAGCACGGCCGGACGCCGCCGCTGAGCGCTCCGCTGGAAGGGCGGTGGACGCGTAGTCGTTCGTCCGCGGCGCCGTCGTTGCTGGTCGCGCAGTTCCCCGCGCCCCTTTGGGGGACCCGGCCCGCTCAGCTCCTCGAGAACTCCGCCAGGGCGCGTTCCACGATGGCCTCCAGCTGTTCGTGGTGCGCGCCCTTCCAGTACGCGCGCCCGCAGTCCGTGCACTGCGCGAAGACGTCGTACGACCGGTGCGTGCCGCCCGCCAGCTGGTCGGCGACCTCCTCCTTGGTTGCCTCGTGGAGCAGGCCGTTGCAGGCGGTGCAGCGGGTCCAGGGCCTCAGGTCGGGGCGGAAGCGGTCGAGGACGTCACGGAGCTGTTCCTCGGGGCGGGTGCTGTAGACGTAGGCGCCGGCCCACAGTTCGCGGCGCCGCAGCAGGCCCCGGTCGCGGCTGAGCATGACCCGCCGCTCGGTGGCGGAAAGGGTGGCCAGGGCCGGGTCGCCGATGTCCGTCGACTCGTACGCCGTGTCCACGCCGAGCAGCCGCAGCCGGCGGGCGAGGGTGCCGAGGTGGACGTCGAGGAGGAAGCGCAGCGGTGCCCCCGGGACCCGCTGGGGGCGCTCGACCTCCCGTACCTCGACGCAGTCGCCCAGGACGGGGACGTACGACCTCGGGACCTCGCGGCCGTCGACGACGAGCGTGCCGACCTCGGTCAGCGGGACGCCGAGGGACTCGACGACATGGCCGAGGGTCGAGACGCCGTCGGTGGTGACCGTGGTGGTGCCGTGGCGGCGTTCGTGCGGGACGAAGAGGGCCGGCCTGGGGGCGAATTCGACGTGGATCTCCGGTCCGTTCACCCGGTCAGGATGTCATGGGCCCGGGGGTGTGCCTCAGTTGTTTTTCGTGGGGAGGCCGTGTTCCAGGACGGTCAGGGCCTGGTCCACGAGGTCGCGCAGATCGCCCTCGAAGTCGTGCTCCGCCCAGTACAGGGAGGCCTCCATCAGGCCGCCGATGAGGGCCATCGAGTAGACGCGGACCTGGACGCCGTCCGGGTCGAGGCCGGAGCGGGCGGCGAGCGCCTCGCGGAGCATGCGCGTGGTCTCCGTCATGCTCTCGACCATCCGGGCGCGGACGGCGGGGACCTGGACCCCGAGGTGTGCCCGCAGCCGGACAGCCTCGGGGTTCTCGCGCATGTTCCCGTCGACGGCCAGGCGCATCACGTGCCGCAGCGAGTCCATCCACGACTCGTCGGCGGGCCGTGCGCGTAGTTCCTCGACCATCAGGGGGTCGAACTCGTCGGTGAGGACGATGTCCTCCTTGGTCGGGAAGTAGCGGAAGACGGTCGACGGCGACACCTCGGCACGCTCGGCGATCTGCTCGACGGTCGTGGCGTCGTACCCCTGTTCCTTGATCAGCGCGTAGGTCGCGGTGCGGATCGCCTCGCGGGTCTTGATCTTCTTGCGCTCGCGCAGGCCCAGCTGGGGGCGGTCGGCGGGGGAGAGGGGTGAGTGTGCGGCCGTCATGGGCTTCATTGTCCGACATCGGCTCGCGCCTCAGCCATGTCCGGCGGCGTGGAGGTCTCGTCCGGACGGGGTGCGCCCGGCAGGAACGCGGCCGCCAGCAGCGCGGCGACGAGGGCCGCGACCCCGCACACCAGCATGACGACGGCCATGCCGTGGACGTAGGCGCTGTCGGCGGAGGCCAGCAGCTCCGCCGAGCCGGTCCGCTCGGCGACGAGGTGTGCGGCGACCACGGACTCGCCCGCGGTGTCGGCTGCCTTGGCCGGCAGGCCGGTGACGTCGAGCCGGTCGCGGAAGGTGCCGGAGAGCAGGCTGCCGAGCAGGGCGATGCCGATCGCGCCGCCGACCTGACGCAGGGTCATCAGGAGCCCGGAGCCGCTGCCGGCCCGGTCGCGGGGCAGGGTGCCCAGGGCGTTGCCCATGGCCGGCATGAGGGAGAAGCCGAAGCCGAGGCCGGTGATCGAGAGCCACAGCGCGGTGTAGCCGTAGCCGGAGTCGACGGTCGTACGGCTGCCGAGGAACGCGGCGAAGGCGAGGACGACCAGGCCCGCGCTGACCGTGGCGCGGCCGCCGAAGCGTACGGCGGCCTGCGGGGCGGTCCGGGAGGCGATGAGGATGCCGCCCATCATCGGCAGCAGCCGTACGCCGGTGCCGAGGGCGTCGTTGCCGAGGACGGCCTGGAGGTAGGGGGGCAGCATGAACAGCAGGCCGGACAGGACGAACATCACCAGGGTCGCGGCGACGGTGTTGAAGAGGAAGCCGCGGTGGGCGAGCAGGGTCATGTCGAGCATGGGGCGCTCGGCGCGGCGTTCGCGCAGCACCAGGGCGGCGATCAGGGCGAGGGACGCGGTGAGCATGGCGAGGACCAGGGGGTCGCCCCAGCCGCGGACGGGCGCCTCGATGATCGCGTAGATCAGGGCGCCGAGGCCGGTGGCGGTGAGCGCGGTGGCGATCGTGTCGACCTTGGGGGAGGCGGGGTCGCGGGTCTCGGGGAGCAGGAACACGCAGGCCAGGATGGAGAGCGCGGCCATCGGGACGTTGATCAGGAAGACCGAGCCCCACCAGAAGTGGTTCAGCAGCCAGCCGCCGATGATCGGGCCGAGCGGCAGGCCGAGCGCCGAGGCGGCGGAGACGATGGCGGTGGCCTTGGGCTGCTCGTCGCGGGTGAACAGCGTCGGCAGGACGGAGAGCGCGAGCGGGGTGACCAGGGCGGCGCCGACGCCCATCACGGCACGGGCGGCGATCACCGCGGTCACGTCCCCGGCGAGCGCGCCGAGCAGGGAGCCGGCGAGGAAGACCACGAGCCCGGTGATCAGCATCAGACGCCGTCCGAAGCGGTCGCCGAGGAGACCGGCGGGGAGCATCAGCGCGGCGAAGACGACGACGTAGGCGTCCGCCATCCACTGCTGCTGGCCGGTGGTGGCGCCGAGTTCGGCGGCCATGGTCGGCAGCGCCACGTTGAGGATCGTGGTGTCGAAGCCGAGGGTCAGCATGCTCGCTACGAGGGCGCCGAGTGCCCACCAGCGGTGGGGGTCCGGAGCAGGAGTACCCGAAGTGGAAGTGTCCATGAAATGAGAGTAACTCTCAAAAAGGAGTTCCCGTCAACAAAAAGAGGGCCACGGCTCGAAGCCGTGGCCCTGAAGAGCGGTGTCGTCGCTACCCGTGCTGGTACGCCACCATCGAGATCCCGACGTAGTGGACGGTGAACGCCGCCAGCGTGAACGAGTGGAACACCTCGTGGAAGCCGAAGAAGCGCGGGGAGGGGTTCGGGCGCTTGAGGCCGTAGATCACGCCGCCCGCGCTGTAGAGCAGGCCACCGACGATCACCAGGACCAGGACCGCGATGCCGCCGGTGCGCATGAAGTCCGGCAGGAAGAACACGGCCGCCCAGCCCATCGCGATGTAGCAGGGGGTGTAGAGCCAGCGCGGGGCGCCGACCCAGAAGACCCGGAAGGCGATGCCGGCGATCGCGGCGCCCCAGATGCCCCACAGCAGCCACTGCCCCTTGGCGCCGGGCAGCAGCAGCATGGTCAGCGGGGTGTAGGAGCCCGCGATGATCAGGAAGATGTTGGCGTGATCCAGTCTGCGCAGGATGCCGTCCATGCGTGGACTCCAGGTGCCCCGGTGGTACAGGGCGCTGACGCCGAACAGCAGGCAGGCCGTCAGGGCGAAGATCCCGCAGGCGATGCGGCCGCGGGTGGAGTCGGCGAGGGCGGTGAGCACCAGGCCCGCGATGAGTACGGCCGGAAACATGCCGAGATGCAGCCAGCCACGGAGCTTGGGCTTGATCTCTTGCGACAGGGAGTGCGCGACGGGACCGCGGCCGGCGGCCGGCGAGTCCAGGGGCGCGTCGGAGGCGGACGCAGTCATGTGCGCCATCGTACCTACGGGCCCGTAAGTCGCGGATGAGCGCGGGCCCGGAACGGGCCGAGAGTGGCCATCATCTCAAGGTAGTTGACGGTATCGGGCCCTCGGTCAAGGAAGCGTCAAGCGAACTCAAAGTGCACGGATGGCAACACTCCGACACGTGGCAATCCTCACTCCGCTCACCTGTGATGCCTTCTGGACAGATGGGCACCCGAGACGGATGATCAGATGAGTGCGGTCGGCACCGGATGAGCGCAGCATCCGGGTCGCAGCCCCCACGGGGCCTCCAACAAAAAATCCCTCATTTAGGAGCAATCGTGGCGCGCGACATCGCGGCTCCCCCCGTCATCCCCACCAAGCACCAGGAACTGATCTCGTGGGTGAACGAGATCGCAGAGCTGACGCAGCCGGACAACGTGGTCTGGTGTGACGGATCCGAGGCCGAGTACGAGCGCCTGTGCGAGGAGCTCGTCGCGAAGGGCACCTTCAAGAAACTCGACCCGATCAAGCGCCCGAACTCCTACTACGCGGCCTCCGACCCCACCGACGTCGCGCGCGTCGAGGACCGCACCTTCATCTGCTCCGAGCAGGAGAAGGACGCCGGCCCCACGAACCACTGGAAGGCCCCCGCCGAGATGCGGGAGATCTTCGCCGGCGACAAGGGAATCTTCCGCGGCTCCATGAAGGGCCGGACGATGTACGTCGTCCCGTTCTGCATGGGCCCCCTCGGCTCGGACCTCTCCGCCATCGGTGTCGAGATCACCGACTCGGCCTACGTCGCCGTCTCCATGCGCACCATGACCCGGATGGGCCAGCCGGTCCTGGACGAGCTCGGCTCCGACGGCTTCTTCGTCAAGGCCGTGCACACCCTCGGCGCGCCCCTCGCGGAGGGCGAGGCGGACGTCCCGTGGCCGTGCAACAGCACCAAGTACATCTCGCACTTCCCCGAGAGCCGCGAGATCTGGTCCTACGGCTCCGGCTACGGCGGCAACGCCCTGCTCGGCAAGAAGTGCTACGCCCTGCGCATCGCCTCGGTCATGGCCCGCGACGAGGGCTGGCTCGCCGAGCACATGCTGATCCTCAAGCTCACGCCCCCGCAGGGCGAGTCCAAGTACGTCGCCGCCGCCTTCCCGTCCGCCTGCGGCAAGACCAACCTCGCCATGCTGGAGCCCACGATCTCCGGCTGGACCGTCGAGACCATCGGCGACGACATCGCCTGGATGCGCTTCGGCGAGGACGGCCGCCTGTACGCCATCAACCCCGAGGCCGGCTTCTTCGGCGTCGCGCCCGGCACCGGTGAGCACACCAACGCCAACGCGATGAAGACGCTGTGGGGCAACTCCGTCTTCACCAACGTCGCCCTCACCGACGACAACGACATCTGGTGGGAGGGCATGACGGAGGAGACTCCCGCCCACCTCACCGACTGGAAGGGCAACGACTGGACGCCGGAGTCCGGCGTGCCCGCCGCGCACCCCAACGCCCGCTTCACCACCCCCGCCTCGCAGTGCCCGATCATCGCGCCCGAGTGGGAGAACCCCAAGGGCGTGCCGATCTCCGCGATCCTCTTCGGCGGCCGCCGCGCCACCGCCGTACCGCTGGTGACCGAGTCCTTCGACTGGAACCACGGCGTCTTCCTCGGCGCCAACGTGGCCTCCGAGAAGACCGCCGCCGCCGAGGGCAAGGTCGGCGAGCTGCGCCGCGACCCCTTCGCCATGCTGCCGTTCTGCGGCTACAACATGGGCGACTACATGGGCCACTGGGTCGACGTCGCCAAGGACAAGGACCAGGCGAAGCTCCCGAAGATCTACTACGTCAACTGGTTCCGCAAGAACGACGAGGGCAAGTTCGTCTGGCCCGGCTTCGGTGAGAACTCCCGTGTCCTGAAGTGGATCGTGGAGCGCCTGGAGGGCAGGGCGGAGGGCGTCGAGACCCCGATCGGCGTGCTGCCGGCCAAGGGTGCGCTCGACACCGACGGCCTCGAACTGGCCGAGAAGGACCTCGACTTCCTGCTCACCGTCGACAAGGAGGTCTGGCGCGAGGAGGCCGCGCTGGTCCCCGAGCACCTCAACACCTTCGGCGACCACACGCCCAAGGAGCTGTGGGACGAGTACCACGCGCTGGTGAAGCGCCTGGGCTGAGCCCACCGGGAAAGACTCCGCGGCCGGTTGGGATATGCCCTGACCAGCGATCGTCACGGCCGGCCGCGGTGTGATCCGACGAGGTTCCGTACAACGGCGTACGGAGCCATGGGCCCGGCCCCACCTCCCGTCCGCCTCGACGGGAGGCGGGGCCGGGCCCTCGTCCTTTCCCCCACGACCTTGGGCATCACCTCGGGCATCACCTCGGGGTGTTTTCCTTCATCACCCCTGTGCGGACCGGGATTTCGCGGGACACTCGGGACATCCTGCAACGAACCCCGAAATGAGGTGAGCGGGGTGCGCACACCGGTCAGCGACCCTTTGAAGGTGGGGCCCTACCGAATCGTCGGACGGCTCGGCTCCGGCGGCATGGGCTGGGTGTATCTCGGCCGTTCGCCCGCCGGGCGCGAGGTGGCGGTGAAGGTGGTGCGCCCCGAACTGGCGGCGGAGCCCGAGTTCCGGGAACGCTTCGCCCGCGAGGTCGCGGCCGCCCGGATCGTCAGCGGCGCCTACACCGCGGCGGTGATCGACGCCGACACCGAGGCCGAACTGCCCTGGCTGGCCACGATGTACGTGCCAGGCCCCTCGCTCGCGGAGGCGGTCCGCAGCGACGGACCGCTGCCCGAGGAACAGGTACGTCCGCTCGGCGCGTTCCTCGTCGAGGCGCTCCAGGCCGTGCACACCGCCGGAGTGGTGCACCGCGACCTCAAGCCGTCCAACGTGCTCCTCGCCTCCGACGGCCCCCGCGTCATCGACTTCGGGATCTCCCGCGTCGACGGGGCGCCCGGCCTCACCAGGGTCGGACTCATCGTCGGCACCCCGCCGTTCATGTCGCCGGAGCAGATGAAGGGCGCGCGGGTCGGGCCGGAGAGCGATGTGTTCTCCCTCGGCGGGGTGCTGGTCTACGCACTCTCCGGGCGCCCTCCGCACGGGACCGGGGAGGCGGTGCGCTACCAGGTCGTCTTCGGCGACCCCGACCTCGACGGCGTACCGCCCGGGCTGCGCCCGCTGATCGGGCGCTGCCTCGCCAAGCGGCCCGAGGAGCGGCCCCGGCTGGACGAGTTGCTGACGGACCTGTTGGAGGAGGCCCCGCCCGCACCCTCGTGGCCACCGCCCAAGGTGCGGCGCACCATCGAGATCCGGGTGGACGAGCTGGCCGCCCGGCGCGCCTCCGGGACGGGCGTGTCCGTGCCGTCCTGTCTGATGCTGCACGCGCAGGCCCTGCTGGACGCCGGGCTGACCGACGCGATGGTCACCCGGGCGGTGGGCCGTGGCACCGTCTGAGCCCGCCGTCGGGCCGGTCCTGGAAATCGGCACGCACTGGCGGCAGTTGGTGCGGAGCTGGGGTGTGGGGCGGAATTTCCATGCCGTGACCGACCCGGATTCCGTGTCCCTGCAATTCGATCTCGAGGAGACGGGGCGCACGCTCACGGTCCGGTTCATGACCACCAAGCGGCTGCTCGTCGCCTTTGTCACGGACGGGAATTTCCTGCGCCACGACCAACTGGCCCTCGCCGCGGCCGCGTCGAACGCGTGGAATACCGAACAACTGAATCCCATGCTTTCCGTGTGGGACGTCCGGGGGCCGCGGCCGTGTCTCGCCGGGGTCTGCGATCTGCCGCTGACCTGCCGGGTCACTCAGGCGGACTTCGATGCGTTGGCCAGCGATTGGGTGGAACGGGCGCGGCAGATGTTCACCCGTTGCCATCAGGTGTTCCAGTTGTAGAAGTGAAACGGGTGAATTGCTTCAACCCCTTTCGGGAACGGGCTTGTTGCCTCCAATATGAGCGGGGGCCGATTTCGGGCCACGGGGGTGCGAATGAGGCGTTGGTTGTGTTTCACCGTGTTTCTCGGGGCGCTGATCGCCCTGCTCTCGGCGGTGCCGGCGAGTGCCGAGGAATGCGACGGGGATCTCCCGGCGAGAGTGAACTGCTGGACCAAGGGACTCGATGGCAGAGGCATCACGGTCATCGTGGACCAGGAACTGCCGTTCCGTGGCACCCTCGGCGTCGGCATGGCGGACCAGCTCCGCAACCTCGAAGTGCGGGTACCGGAAGTGAAGGCGACCGGGCAGGGCGGCACCGCGCTGCTTGTCCTCGCGGGCCACCGGTACATCCACCCGAAGGCCCGCATCACCCGGCTGACGACCGCCCAGGTCGGGCAACTCGAAACCGCCGGAGCCTGCACCCCACGGCTCGGCGACCTGTGCGACGAGCTCGGCGGAGGGACCGGCGCGGTGTCCGGCACCACCTTGGTCGGAAAGTACGGCATCGCGGCCCTCCCCAAGTCCGAGCACTCCCTCGCCGGCGACGAAGGCTCCGACCTCGGCTCCAGGGACTGGCTGCTGATCGGCATGTGCGCCCTGCTCGCCGTGCTGCTCGCCGCCCTGCTCCTCGCCGTCCGCCGTACCCACCGCCCCCTGGCCCTCGCCACCGCCGCCCCCGCGCGCGGCATCCAGGAACCCGAGCGCACCACCCGCCTCCGCGTCGTCCCCCACGGCCGGGCCGCCACCCCCCGCCCCGGCCCGTCCCGCGCCGCCGTCGTCCGCACCGACCTCCACCCCCAGGGATACGTCGAACTCGACCGTGTCCTGTACCGAGCCGTGTGGGCCGAGCCCGGACAGGTGCCCCCTCCGCCCGGCTCGCGGGTCGACGTGGCCGACGCGCCCGAGGCGGAGTCCGACGTTCTGTATGCCTTCCCGCCCGCCGCCGGGCGCCATGCCCACGCCCGTTAGCCGTACCAGCACCGCTCCACCGGGAGAAGCCATGTCCAGCGAATACCCGCCCACCGTGCCGGCGGAGTACGCCGACATCGAGTTCGAGAACAACGCCCAGCGGCTGCCGCTGGTGCTGTGTCTCGACACCTCCAGCTCCATGGCGGGCCCGCCCATCCAGACGCTCAACAACGCCCTCGTGGAGTGGACCCGCGAGCTGCACGACGACGTGGCCCTCAGCTACAGCGTCGAGGTCGCCGTCGTCACGTTCGGAGGGCAGGGCGTCGCCGCCTGGCGCGGCCCCCAGCCCCTCGCCCCCGGCACCCCGGTGAGCCCCTTCGTGCCGGCGCACATGTTCCGGCCGCCGCAGCTCGGCGCCGCGGGCGTGACCCTGATGACGGAGGCCCTGGAGCTGTCGATGCATATCGTCGCCGCCCGCAAGGCCGAACTGCGCGCCTCCGGACTCCAGTACTACCGCCCGCAGATCTGCCTGGTCACCGACGGCATCCCGACCGACGCCACCGGCCGCCGCACCGACTCCTGGCACCGGCTGGTCCCCGTCCTCGCCGAGGAACAGAACGCCCGGCGCTTCCGGCTGTACGCCATCGGCGTCGGCGGGATCACCGACTTCGGCGAGCAGGTGCTCCAGGCCTTCGCCCCCAAGTTCAACGCCACCATCCACGGCTTCCCGTTCCGTGAACTGCTTCAGATGATGTCCGCCAGCGCCAACGCCGAGCAGAAGGGTGCCGGTGACGAGGTGTTCGAGAAGATCTTCAGCCAGTTCAAGACCCAGCGCCCCGCCTGGGAGAGCTGAGCGATGGGCGGTCACGGCTGGCGGATCCACGGCATGAGCGTCGAGGGCTACCGGCACCGCCGGGACGGCCTGCCCTGCCAGGACGCCTGCGCCCACGCCGAGGAGGGGCCGCTCGCCGTGCTCGCCGTCGCGGACGGCGCCGGCAGCCGGCCGCGCTCCGACGAGGGCTCACGGCTCGCCGTGGAGCTGGCCGCCGAGCACTTCGTACGCCGGGCCGGCGAGGCCGTCCACAGTGCGCCGGGCAAGGCCGTGCACGACCTGCTCGCGGACGCCTACCGCGAGATCACCATGGCGTTCCTGGAGACCACGGGCGCCGCGGCCGGGGACTTCGCGACCACCCTCACCGTCGTCGTCCTGACCCGGGACTGGCTCGGCCATCTCACCGTCGGCGACGGGTTCGTCGTACTGCGCGCCGGGGTCGAGGACGGCGAACCGCAGTTCCATCTGCTGCCGCAGGCCGCGGACGCCAGCGAGTACAGCAACGAGACCGTCTTCCTCACCTCGCCCGACGCGGCCCGCTGGGTGCGCACCGACTGTGTGTCCGACCCGGGGATCGACGGCGTCCTGCTCTCCACCGACGGCCTCGCCCAGGCCGCGCTCTCCCGCTCCGGGACCGGCGCCCCGACCCCGAACCCCTCCTTCGCCGACGCCGTCTTCCGCTCCCTCGACGGTGCCGGACCGGTGTCCGACGCCGCCCACGACAACCTGGCCGCCCTGCTCAGGTCGGACCGGCTGACCGCGCTCAACGCCGACGACAAGACGCTGCTGCGGGCCGTGCGCAGGACGGCACGGTCATGAGCGGCCGGGTCGTCCACCTGGACGGAAAACCGGTCGTGCTCGCCGAGCAGCCCCTCAAGGGCGGCGGCCAGGCGGCCGTGTTCCCCGTCGAGGGCGACCACGGCACCGTCGTCAAGCTCTACCGCGACCCGCCCGGCCCCGACCAGGAGCGCCGGCTCGCCCGCATGCTGACCATGTCCCCGCTCGCCGCCCGCCCCACCGACCGCTCCCAGCCGCCCGAGCTGGCCTGGCCCACCGCGATGGCCCGCAGCCCCGAGGGCGAGTTCCTCGGCTACGCCATGCACCGCTTCGGCGAGCCCGAACACGTCCAGCTGGTCGGCCTGTTCACCCGCGCCCAGCGCCTCAGGCTCTTCCCCCAGGCGGACTGGCGGTTCTTGGTCGGCGTCTCCTGGAACCTCGCGTTCATGACCGCGCGCATGCACCACGACCACCTCGTCATCGGCGACTTCTCCAGCAGCAACGTGGTCGTCGACCCCAACGGCTTCGTGACCTTCCTCGACTGCGACTCCATCGCCTTCACCGACCCCGTCACCGGCGAGCCGTTCCCGTGCCTGATGCACACCACCGACTACTCCGCCCCGGAACGGCAGGCGGGCGGCCCCGCCACCCGGGCCAGCGACGACTTCGCCCTCGCCGTCCTCGTCTACCAGCTGCTCACCGCCGGCAACCACCCCTTCGGGGGCGTCCCGCACGACAGCACCTCCGAGTCGACCGTCAAGGACAACATCGCCGCCAGCTGCTCCTACGTCGTGCGCCCCGAGCAGGTCGTCATCCCGCGCGGCACCGTCGACCCGTCCGTCCTCCCGCCCGACCTGCTCACCCTCTCCCGCGCCGCCTTCGGCCCCGGCGTCCACGCCCCCGCCGCCCGCCCGCCGGCGGAGGCCTGGCTGCGCGCCCTGGACAACCAGCGCTCGCACATCCAGCTGTGCCAGGCCCGTCCGCTGCACGCCTACGGCGCCCATCTGCCGGACTGCCCCTGGTGCACCCGGGCCGCGCACACCGGCCACGACGTCTTCAACGGACCGCGCCCGGTACCGCTGCCACCCCCGCCGCCGGTCCCGCAGGAGATTCCTCCGACGGGCTCCCGGTACGGCTGGCTGAAGGTGGCGTGCCTGCTGATCGTGCTGGTGCTGATCATCGCGATCGTGTCGGAGGCCAGTGGCTGAGCTCAGTTCGCGCGGTCCTCCAGATATCGCGTGTGCGACTCCTGGCGCCGCGCCTCCGTCTCCCGCAGCCCTGCCGCCAGCCGCTCGGCCTCCTCCTGGAGGAGCGTGAGCTGCCGTTCCAGATGCCGTTCCGGAGACTCCTGACCCGGTGCCAGACGCGTCCACCAGCGGGTCCGTACGAAGGTGTCGACGGCCTCGGGAACGTCCTGCCGTACGGTCCGGGAGAGCGTGTGCACGCCCTCCGGGTCCTGGGCCAGCAGCTCGCCCGACCAGCCGGGGTCGAGCAACGCCCCGAGCAGTTCCGTGAGTTCGGTGAGGCGGCCGGCCGCTGCGGGCGGCAGCTCCACCTCGGCGAGGTAGCCGCCGAGCTTGTCGAAGTCGCCCCGCAGTTCCTCCAGTTGGGCCGACGGGTCCGGGAAGTCCGGCAGCGGCGGCCGCTCCGGCGGGGCGATCAGAGCGCCCGCGCCGTACAGTCCCGCGACGACGACCGGCCAGTACGGGCCCGCCACCCCCGTGAAGGTCATCCCGAGTCCGACGAGTCCGCACACGCTGCCCGCGATGTTCTTACGGGACTCCAGGTACTCACTGATAGCCACGGATCTCCTCGAAGGCGCCGTCCAGCGAGCCCTGTTGGGCGTCGAAGAGACGGCCGCCGGTCAGTTCGGCGATGTGCTCCAGCTCCGTGCGGTCGGAGTCGCCGAAGAGGATGGGGAAGACCGGGATCTGCCGCGCGGGCGCGTCCAGATCTTCGTAGAAGAAGTCGAACTCCCAGGACTTCGCTCCCGTCGTGTTCTCGCCGTCCGTCATCAGGACGATCGACGTGAACGTGTCACGCTCGTCGGTGCCCAGATGCTCGTACGCCTTCTCCAGCGAGGTGTAGATCGCGGTGTCGCCCTCGGCGGAGAGCGCCTTGGTGTCCCCGCGGATAGCATCGAGGCCGGCGCGCGGATCGGCCGGGTCCACCACATGCGTCCGCACGCTCTTCACCCCCGACCCGAACGGCATCAGGGTGATCTCCTCGCGTTCACGGAAGTCGCCGGTGAGATCCGTGAGGGCCGACTTGAGCTTCTCCAGGCGGTCGCCTTCCATCGAGCCCGAGGTGTCCAGGACGTAGACCGTCCTGGAGGGGCGCCGCAGCTTGTTCTGATACGAGTCGAGAAGGCCGTCGGCCACGGAACGGCTGCCGGGGAAGGGCAGTTCACGCCGCCGGGTGGGGTCGAGACCGGCCGCGGGAGGCACCGAGGGGACCACCGGGCGGCGGTGGGTGAGCGTGGTGATCTCACCCTGGGTCTTTGGGGCGCGCAGCGCCTCGGTCAGCCGGCGGACGTCCTCGCGGGCCGTGGCGTCGGCGGAGGCCAAGGAGGAGAGCGGGTAGTCGGCGGTCACGACACCGTCGCGGGGGCGGATCACGGTGAGGCCCTGGATGCCCTGCAGGACGGACTCGTAGTTGAGGAGCGCGTTGACGTTCCCGCGCCGCTTGTACGCCGTCGCCAGCCAGCCCGACGAACCCGACGTCAGCTTCTGTCCCTGGAAGAACTCCTTGAGACGGGGAGTGGCCTTCACGACGTCCTTGTCCGTGAGGGCCGACTGGGCGCCGGACAGGGCGGAGGCGACCGAGACGAGCGTGGCGAAACCGGAGTTGGAGCGGGCCGGGTCGGTCATGCCGTAGGTCAGCCTGCCGTCCCGGACGGCCTGTTCGACCTGGGACCAGGTGACGTCCTCGGGCTTCCAGCCCAGCTCGGACACCGTGTCCGTCTCGACGCCGATGGCCACCGGGCTCGTCATGACGGGTGTCTCCGAGACGACCTTCCGCGCCGCTTCGGGGCGCAGTCGCAGATAGTCGTTCGACGCCAGCCACACGGCGTCGTAGCGCCCGTCGGCCTTGCCGCGCGCGAGCAGGTCCACCGCGTCCAGGGTGCCCATGTAGGTGGGGCGGACCTTGATGCCGGTGTCCTTCTCGACCCGTTCGAGGACCGGGGTCATGTCGCTGAGCTCGCTGGAGGCGAGGACGCGCAGGGTGCCGGGCTCGGGGTCGCCGGTGTCGCCGCTCGTCCCCTCCGAGGTGCAGCCGGTCAGCAGGGCCGCCGCGAGGAGGGCGATCAGTCGTCGTCTCATCCGAGCCCCCCTTCCAGCGCGCCCTGCGACCGGCTGCGCTCCAAGTACGCGGAGGCGTGCTGGAGTTCGGACGTGAGCGACTCCACGGTCGAGGCCATCACCTCGGTCGCCTGCACCTTGTAGGTGTCGATGGTGTCGAGGGTGCGGTAGATCTGCTGGAACGCCGTCCGCAGCGTCTCCGCGCCCACGGCCGGGTCGGCGGCGATCCGCTGGATCTCCCCGCTCTGTGTGGCGAGCATCTCGGCGTTGCCCCGGATGAGGTCCTCGGTGGTCCCCCGAAGGGCGTTGACCTGCTCGATGACCTTCTTCTGGTTGTCGAGCGCGGACGCCAGCATCACGGAGATCCGCAGCGCCGACACGGTCGTGGTGGCCGCCCGGTCGACGCCCTTGATCAGCTCCTCGTTGTTACGGCGTACGACGTCCATGGCGAGGTAGCCCTGGGCGCACACCGCGAGCTGGGTGAGCAGGTCCTGGTGCTTCTGCCGGACGGGGAAGAGCACGTCGGCGCGGAGCGAGTCGGCGGCCTGCGGATCGGGGACGCCGTCGATGTGCCGCTCGACGGCCGTGTCCAGGGCCTCGGTCAGCACCACGTACTCCTGGAGCTTGCCCATGCTCTCCCAGAGCCGGACCCGCTCGGTCTGCAACGCGGCGTTGTCCCGGCGCAGTTCGTCCTGGCCACCGCGCAGCGAACCCACGATCTTGTTCAATGTGCCTTGCGCGGACGCGTACTTGGCGACGTAGTCCCGCACCTTGTTGCCACCGGGCAGCCGCGACAGAAGCTTGCGCCCCTTGGCCATGGGCAGCTCGCGCGGGTCGAGATCCTCCACCACCCGCCGCAGCTCCACGAGCGAGCCCGCGACCTTCGACTGGGCGTCCCCGCCCTTGTCGGGCAGGCTGCGGACGGTCCGCTCCAGCATCCGGTTGGACTGGGCGGCGGCGGTCCGCATCTCCCCGGCGCCGAGCGCGGTGATCTCCCCGACCTTGCCCGCGAACTCGGGCGAGCGGGCGTCGAGCGCGGCGAGCCCCGCGACATAGTCGGCGGCCTTCTGCGCCATGCCCGTACGGACGCTCTCGTCGACGGGCACGAGCCCCCCGGCCTTGTCCCGCGGTACGGGGGCGACGGCCTCCGGCGGGGTGAGGGTGAAGACGTCGTCCCCGCTGAGCGTGTTCTGACTGCTGTTCTGACTGGTGTTGTTGAAGCCGTTCATACGATCCCCCCGTTCATCCCCGTGCCCGCCGTGCCAGCTCGTGCAGCACCTTGGAGGTGGGCACGGGCGCCTGCCGTACGCCGGTCAGTTCCTTCTTGAGATAGGCGCCGGCCGAGGCGAACTCGGCGGCCACGCCCTGCGGACGGAACCCGTACCGAAGCTCCAGCTCACGCAACTTCGGGTCGCTCGCGAGGAGTTCGGCGAGTGTCTGGCCGTTCTCCGTCAGCGGTACGACGGTGTGGTCGCTGTTGACCGTGGTGTCCGGGTAGAGGACGACCAGGTCGTCGGGCCGCTGCCCGTCCGCCAGCAGCGAGGCGACCTGCGACTCGTAGACGAGGACGAGCGGGTTGCCGGCCCCGCTGACGAAGTCCCGGAACGCCGCGTCCGTGCTGGACTGCTGGGCCCCCTGCACACTGACGAGCTTGCGCAGCAACGGCGAGGTCTTCCGGACCTCGGCGTCACTGGCGACGACCTTGCCGCCGTTGGCGACGTAGGAGGTGGCGGCCAGATAGAGGGCGCCGGAGTTGGAGGACTCCGGGTCGGTGCTGGAGAGGTAGAGCGTGCCGTTCAACTCCCCGTACTTAGCGGCCCCCTTGAGCTGCTGCCACGTACAGTCGTCGGCGGCCGCGTCGAGATAGGCGCCCATCCTGAGCGTCCCCCGGTGCTCGGCGTCCAGCGTGGCGAGCCCGTTGCCCGCGAGCACCTCAGCGGCGCTCTTGTGCGCCACGACGACGAGGGGCGAGTAGAAGGGGCGGGGGAGTGTCCCCGGCACCTTGTACTTCGCGGCGAGTTCGACGGCCGGTGCCTGACTGGAGGGCAGCGCGAAGTCGTACCCCTCCAGGTCCAGCCCCTCCATGGCCCAGGACCCGGAGGTCTCGGCCTTCACGGTGAGCCCCTTGGCGGCCAGGGCCTTCACCACATCCGGGTCGGCGAAGAACTCCGCCTTCTCCGACCCGATCACTCCTCGCACGGTCTTCGTTGCCGTGCCCTTGTCCCCGGTGTCCCGGCCCGCTGCGACGGCTACCGCCACGCCACCGATCAGCAGAACCGCGAGGACGATTCCAACGATTCGTCTCACACGGGCAGAGTGCTCGCGGAACCCAACATTCCCCGGCGGGGGGAGTGAACGGGAGGTGTCATACCCACTCCAGTACTGCAACGCGCCCCGACAGGGGCGCGGGGAACTGCGCGACAAGCCACGACGAGCCCGCAGTCGCTGTGCAACGCGAACCCCCGGGCTATGTGGCGCCCGGTCCGCGCGTCTCAACGGATGCACGCGGACCGGGGCCGTCCAGGGATGTCAGCCGGCCACAACCAACTCGGCCCGCTCAGCCAGCGCAGCCGCATGCGCGTCCATCTGCTCGGCCGCCAGAATCGCCACCGCCGTGTCGGCACGCGACGCGGCCACCACCAGCGCACGCCCCGCCAGGGCATGCGCCCGCTGGTGCAGAGACGCGAGCGGGCCGTCGCCCTTGCCGGAGGAGGTGCGGGTCGGTACACCGCCACCCCGCAACCGCGTGACCTGCTCGGCAAGCCGCTCCGCAGCCGCGTCCAAGCCGTCGGACGGCGCAGCCGCCCGCAGCTCGTCGGTCACCGCCAGCAGCGCCGCCAGATGCCCCGCGAGCTGGATGTCCAGCTCTTCCTCGCGGGTCCGGTGCGGAAAGTCGGACGGGGTGCCGGCCATCGTGCTGTGGACCGACTTGGTGCGGATCGGCTCGTACATGGGATGGCCTCCTGTGCTGTCAGGAAAACATCCTAGCTTAGATTGAGTCTAAAGTAGAAGCCGCGGGGAAACCTTGACTAAGGCTGGCTGTACCCGTCCAGGAAGTTCCCGATCCGGGTCACCGCGTCCCGCAGATCACGGGCCGTCGGCAGGGTCACGACCCGGAAGTGGTCGGGCTCGGTCCAGTTGAAGCCGGTGCCCTGGACGACCATGATCTTCTCGCGGCGCAGCAGGTCCAGGACCATCTGCCGGTCGTCCTTGATCTTGAAGACCTTGGGGTCGAGACGCGGGAAGAGATAGAGAGCACCCTTCGGCTTCACACAGCTGACGCCCGGGATCTGGGTGAGCAGCTCGTACGCCACGTCCCGCTGCTCGCGCAGCCGCCCGCCCGGCAGCACCAGGTCGTTGATCGTCTGGCGTCCGCTGAGCGCGGCGACGACACCGTGCTGACCCGGCATGTTCGCGCACAGGCGCATGTTCGCGAGGATGGTGAGGCCCTCGATGTAGGAGTCCGCGTGCGCGCGCGGCCCGGAGAGCGACATCCACCCGACCCGGTAGCCCGCCACCCGGTACGCCTTCGACATGCCGTTGAAGGTGAGGGTCAGCAGGTCCGGCGCGACCGCCGCGGTCGGGGTGTGCGTGGCGCCGTCGTAGAGGATCTTGTCGTAGATCTCGTCCGAGCAGACCAGCAGGTTGTGGCGGCGGGCGATGTCGGTCAGGCCCCGGACCATCGCCTCGTCGTACACCGCGCCCGTGGGGTTGTTCGGGTTGATGATGACGATGGCCTTGGTGCGGTCGGTGACCTTGCGCTCGATGTCGGCGAGGTCCGGCATCCAGTCGGACTGCTCGTCGCAGCGGTAGTGGACGGCGGTGCCGCCGGAGAGGGAGACCGCGGCGGTCCACAGCGGGTAGTCCGGGGACGGGACGAGGACCTCGTCGCCGTCGTCCAGCAGGGCCTGCATCGCCATCACGATCAGCTCGGAGACGCCGTTGCCGACGAAGACGTGCTCGACGTCGGTCTCGATGCCGAGGGTCTGGTTGTGCATGACGACGGCCCGGCGAGCGGCCAGCAGGCCCTTCGCGTCGCCGTAGCCGTGGGCCGAGGAGACGTTGCGGAGGATGTCCTCGAGGATCTCCGGGGGGCACTCGAAGCCGAACGCGGCCGGGTTCCCGGTGTTGAGCTTGAGGATGCGGTGCCCCGCCGCCTCCAGCCGCATGGCCTCCTCGAGAACCGGGCCCCGGATCTCGTAACAGACGTTGGCGAGCTTGGTCGACTGGATCACCTGCATGTCAGGGAGCTTACGGCCGGGTAACGCTCCGTGGGCCGTGTTTTCCGCCACGTGGGGTGGTCGCGGTTTGGGTGGTTATCGCCGGTAGCTGTCCCGGGGGCCCCACGCGTCCCTACAATCCGCGGCCATGTCGAGGCCGACGGAGCAGGAAGACGGAGCGTTGGGCGTGCACGGGACGCAGGGAGCGCCGATGGTGTATCAGCCGCGGGGCGAGGTGGTCCCGGCGTACGCGGATCCGGCGACGGCGCACGGCTGGCAGAACGCGTACGACGAGACGGCCGAGCTGCCCCGGACCGAGCCGGCCGTCCCGGAACCGGCTGTTTCGGGGCCGGCCGCCCCGGTGCCGACCGGCCGGGCGGACCGGCGGCGGGCCGCCGCCCGCCGGGCGCGGAAAGCGGGCTCCCGCCGGCTGGCCGTGTCCGCCGGCGCGGTCGGAGCGGTGTCGGTGGCCGCGCTGATCGGGGGCCTGTCGTTCTCGGGTTCCTCGGAGCCCTCACCGCACCGGTCGGGCACGGCAGGGGTCACGGACCCGGCGTCCTCGGCCGCCCCGGCGTCCCCGGACGGGACCGCATCCGCCGGACCGGCGAGCGGCACGAGCGCCTCGGTGCCGGCGCCCACCGATTCCGCACCGGACGACCCGAAGGCGAGCGCGGGCTCCGCCGCCCCCACCGCCACCTCCTCCGGCGCCCCCTCCTCCGCCACGCCGACGGCCTCCGCCTCCGGCGGGACCGGCCCGGGCAACTCCGTCGGCAAGGGACGCGGACAGGGCAACACGAAGGCCCCTAAGTAGCGGCCGTTCTGGGTAGGTAGGCCCGGACGACGAGCCGGTCACATCCCGGTCGCCGCACGCGAGCAGGCTCGACACAACTTCTTGCCCCGTTGCCCACCCCTCTTCACAATGCGCATGACAAAATCACGGGCGGCCGGAAGATTTCCGGTCGTCCAAGTCGCAAGAGGGGACCCCCACATGAGAAAGCCTCTCGTCGCCGCGCTCTGTGTCCTGGCACTCGCCGGGATGGGTACGGCACCCGCGGTCGCCGCCGAATCGTCGGCCGCCGGCGTCGGCAAGAGCGTGGACACGGAGACGGCCACGTCCGTCGTGCACGACCTGGTCACCTCCACCACCTCGGCCCTGAAGCAGGCCACCACGCCCTCGCCCACGCTTCAGGCCGTCACCCTCGCCGGAACCGTCTCGCTGAGCAACTGTTCCGGCTCGGTCATCCGGTTCCCCAACTCCCTGGACAGCGACCCGGCGTTGGTGCTCTCCAACGGTCACTGCCTGACCTCGGGCTTCCCGGCGCCGGGCCAGGTCATCACCAACCAGGCCTCCACCCGTACCTTCGGCCTGCTCAACTCCTCCGGCACCCGGGTCGCCACGCTGCGCGCGAGCAAGCTCGCCTACGCGACGATGACCGACACGGACGTCTCGATCTACCAGCTCACCAGCACCTACGCCACGATCAAGAGCTCGTACAACATCTCCCCGCTGACCGTCCAGGACACGCACCCGACGGCGGGCACCGCCATCACCGTGGCCTCCGGTTACTGGAAGACGCTCTACAACTGCAACATCGACGGGTTCGCCTACCGTCTCAAGGAGGGTGACTGGACCTGGAAGGACTCGGTCCGTTACACCTCCGCGTGCAACACCATCGGCGGCACCTCCGGCTCGCCGGTGATCGACCAGGCCACCGGCAAGGTCGTCGCCGTCAACAACACCGGCAACGAGGACGGCGAGTCCTGCACGGTCAACAACCCGTGCGAGGTCAGCCAGACCGGCGCCGTCACCGTCCGCCAGGGCATCAACTACGCCCAGGAGATCTACAACATCCCGGCCTGCTTCACCACGCGCAACCAGCTGAACCTGAGCGCGAGCACGTGCACCCTGCCTAAGCCGTAACGGCTTCCGGCGAGTCGAGGTGGGCGTTCCGTCACACGGGACTGTTACGGACCGCCTTGCCCGCCAGCACATCCGTACGGCGGCCGTCCTCGATCACGAAACGGCCGTCGATCAGGACGTGCGGGATGCCCGTCGGGAGTGTGCGCGGGTTCTCGTACGTCGAGCCCGCCGCCACCGTCCCCGGATCGAAGAGGACCAGGTCGGCCCGGTATCCCTCGCGCACCCGCCCGCGGTCCGGCAGGCGCAGTCGTGCCGCCGGGCGTGAGGTGAGGTGGGCGACGCACTCCTCCAGGGAGAGGACGCCCAACTCCCGTACGTAGTGGCCGAGATAGTGCGGGAAGGTGCCGTACGCGCGTGGGTGCGGCTTGGCACCCTGGAGGATTCCGTCGGAGCCCCCGGTGTGCACGGGATGCCGCATGATCGTGCGGACGTTCTCCTCGTGGCCGACGTGCTGGAGGATCGACGGGGCCAGCCGGTCGGCGAGGAGCAGGTGGCGGGCGGTCGCCCAACTGTCCAGGCGACGGCCCACGTAGTGCGTCAGCGAGGGATCCGTGACACCCGAGATCTCGATCGTGTCCCACTCCATCGGCACCCCGTGGCAGCCGTCCGAACCGATCACCTCGAGGTGGTGGCGGATGCGCTCGGCGCTCTCGTCGTCCGCCAGCCTCCGCAGGATCTCCTCCGGGCCGCCCTCGCTCGCCCAACTCGGCAGCATCGCCACGAGCGTTGTGCAGCCGGGGGTGTAGGGGTAGGTGTCGAGGCTGATGTCGGCGCCGGACTCCAGGGCCTCGTCCAGCAGTTGGATCAGTTCCGGCGCCCGGTCCTTGTTCACGCCGAAGTTCATGGTGGCGTGCGCGAGATGGAGGGAGCAGCCCGCCTCCCTCGTCAGGGCCACCATCTCCGCGTACGCCTCCAGCGCGCCCGCCCCGTACGACCGGTGGTGCGGGCAGAAGTAGCCGCCGTACGACGCCACCACCCGGCACAGCTCGGTGAGTTCGGCGTCCTTGGCGTACATGCCGGGCGTGTAGGTGAGCCCCGAGGACATGCCGACCGCGCCCTGCTCCATGCCCTCGGCGACCAGCTCGCGCATCCGGTCCAGCTCCCGCGGAGTCGCCTCGCGGTCCTCCCAGCCGACAGCCAGCATCCGGACCGTGCCCTGGGGGACCAGATACGCCGCGTTGACGGCGATGCCCCGGCCCTCGAAACCGGAGTCCAGACGGTCGAGGTACTCGCCCACCGACCGCCAGTCGAAGTGGATGTCGTCGCCGTACCCGTTCCAGCCGGTGATCGCGCGGCGGACCTCGGCGAGGGTGCGGTCGTCGACCGGGGCGTACGACAGCCCGTCCTGGCCCAGGACTTCGAGCGTGACCCCCTGCGCGACCTTGGCGCTGTGGTCGGGGTCGCGCAGCAGGGCGAGGTCGCTGTGGGCGTGCATGTCGATGAAGCCGGGGGCGAGGACGAGCCCCTCCGCGTCCAACTCGCGGCGCGCCTTGGGGCGTTGGCACCCCGCGTCGGCGGCCTCCTTGACGATCGACACGATCCGTCCGCCGTCGACCACGACATCCGCCCGGTACGACGGCTCACCGCTGCCGTCCACGACGTCCGCGTCCCGGATGACGAGTTCCTCCATCAGCGACAGCCCTCCTGGAAGTAGGTGCGGATGTGGTCAGAAGTAGGTGCGGATGTAGTCGACGACCGTGCCGTCCGCCTCGGCCACCGGGATCAGCTGCCACTTGTCGAAGGACGTGCACGGATGGGACAACCCCATCCCGAGCCAGTCCCCGACCTCCAGCTCCGCCTCGGGCCCGGTGCGCAGCCAGGCGTGCTGGTCGGACAGGCCGGTCACCTCGATGCCGTCCGCCGGGCGCTCGACACCCTCGCGCCGTACGACCTGGGCGAACGGCAGATGCAGGTCGTAGGCCGCATCCCGCTTGCCGGCGTTGGCGAAGGCCTGCTCGGGGGTGGGGCGGGAGACGACCTGCGCCCACAGCCGGAACGCCGGTTCCAGGGCGCCCTCCTCCGGGACCCGGTTGAAGGGGGTGATCTTCCGGTAGTGGCCGTCGTCGTGCGAGACGTAGGCGCCGGAGCGCAACAACTTCAGTACGGGCAGGGAGAGTTCGGGGATCTCGGCGAAGACGTCGGCCACCGCGTCGAACCAGGCGCTGCCGCCCGCGCTCACGACGATCTCGTCCAGCCCGGAGAAGCGGCCCGCCTTGTCGAAGTCGACGGCCAGCGCCACGAGCCGCCGCAGCCACGCGTGCACCCGCTCCGGGTCCGCCTGCGGTACCTCCCCCTCGTACCCCGCGACCCCCACGAGCCGCAGCGTCGGTACGGCGGCCACGGCGTCGGCGACGGCCGCGCACTCCGCCTCGGTGCGCACCCCGGTACGGGCACCGTCGCCGGCGGCGAGCTCGACGACGACGTCCAGGGGGCGGGCGGCGCCGCGCAGAGCCGCGTCCATCAGCTCGACGCCGCGTACGGAGTCGACGTAGCAGATGTGCCGGAAGTCGGGGTCGGCGTCGAGTTCGGCGGAGATCCAGCGGAGCGCGGCGGGGTCGACGAGCTCGTTGGCGAGGAAGACGCGCCGGATGCCGAAGGCGCGGGCCACGCGGACCTGGTGGGGGACGGCGACGGTGATGCCCCAGGCGCCGTGCTCGATCTGCCGCTGGAACAGCTGGGGTGCCATGGAGGTCTTGCCGTGCGGGGCGAACGCGAGCCCGTGGCGGACCGAGTACGTCTCCATGAGCTTCAGGTTGTGTTCCAGGCGCTCGGCGGACAGAGCGAGGACCGGGGTCGAGAAGCCGTCGGTGAAGAGGTTGCGGCGCTGGGCGGTCAGCTCACCGACGGTGAGGCCGGCGGCGTCCGCGGGGAGGCCCTTGAAGCGGTGGTCGACACGTTCCTCGGCGAGACGGGCGAGGGCTTCGGTACCGGGATCGACGGACACAGGGCCTCCCTGATCAGGTGTGTTGCATTGTGTGCAACACCCATTGCGTATATCGCTTACAGCTGTCTAACATCCACGCCAACGCCGGGTCAATGGAGCCGCCGCGACCCGAGACGACAAGGAGCCACGACCATCGTGAATGCCCCCGACGTCGTGGACGTCGTCGCGCTCGGCGAGTCCATGGTCACGTTCCTGCCCACGCGACCCGGTCGCCTCGCCGATGTGCCGTCGTTCGAGCGGGGGATCGGGGGCGCGGAGTCGAACGTGGCGTGTGCGCTGGCGGCGGCGGGCCACTCGGTGCGCTGGATCAGCCGCGTCGGTGCCGACGGCTTCGGTGACCATCTCGTCGAGGCGATCGGGGGGTACGGCGTCGATGTGTCGGCGGTACGGAGGGACTCTTCGCGGCCGACGGGGGTGTACTTCCGTACGGCGGGGGAGCGGGGGACGGTCGCGCACGAGGTCGCCTATTACCGGGCGGGGTCCGCGGCGTCGGCGATGTCCGTGGCGAACGTGGATCTGGTGCCGAGCCGGGTGCTGCATCTGTCCGGGATCACGGCGGCACTGTCCGGCAGCTGCCTGGAGCTGATGCGGGAGCTGACGGCGCCTCGCGCGGGGCGGCCGCTGGTCTCCTTCGACGTGAACCATCGGCCTGACCTTTGGCGGGATGCCGAGGGGGCGGGGGTGGTGCTGGAGCTGGCTCGGCGGGCGGATGTCGTGTTCGTGGGGGAGGACGAGGCGGGGGAGGCGTGGGGGGTTTCGGGTGGGCCGGAGGGGGTCCGGGATGCGTTGCCGGAGCCGGGTGTGTTGGTGGTGAAGCAAGGAGACAGGGGGGCCACTGCTTTCGTCTCGTCTGCGGCCCGGCGGGGGCTGGTCGCGCAGTTCCCCGCGCCCCTTGGGTCAGTCACGTTTGCCCCTGCTTTGGAAGTTGACGTCGTTGCCACCACTGGCGCCGGGGACGCCTTCGCCGCCGGGTTCCTCTCCGCCACCCTCCGAGAGCTCCCCGTTCGCGAAAGGCTCCGGCACGCCCACCTCTGGGCCGCCGCCGCTCTCACCACCCCCGGTGACCTCGCCGTGCCGCCCTCCCGTGCACACGCCGACCGGCTCGCGGCCCTCGATGACGACGCGTGGGGGAGACTTCGACTCGGCCCCGGCTGGACGCAAGCCGACAGGGCCCCGGAGGAGGTACGCACCCCATGAGCCAGACCGTCGACCGCGCGCTCAGCATCCTGCCGCTGCTCGCGGAGGGCCCCGCCGACCTCGGACAGGTCGCCGACCGCCTCGGTGTGCACAAGTCCACGGCCCTGCGCCTGCTGCGCACCCTCCATGAGCACGGCATGGTCTACCGCCAGTCCGACCAGCGCTACCGTCTCGGCGCCCGCCTCATCGCGCTGGCCCAGGAGGCGATGGAGAACCTCGACATCCGCGAGATCGCCCACCCCCACCTCGTACGCCTCAACGAGCAGATCGGGCACACCGTGCACCTCGCGGTGTACGAAGAGGACGAGGTGCTCTACATCGACAAGGTGGAGAGCCGCTACCCGGTGCGGATGTACTCGCGGATCGGGAAGCCGGTGGCCATCACGGTCGCCGCCGTGGCCAAGCTGCTCCTCGCCGACCTGCACGAGTCCGAGCGCCGGGCGCTGGCCGACAAGCTCGAATACCCCCTGTACACGTCCCGTTCGACACCCAACGCGCCCGCTTTCCTACGTGAGTTGGAGCAGGTGCGCGAACAGGGCTGGGCCACCGACCTCGGCGGCCACGAGGAGTCCATCAACTGCGTCGCCGCACCGATCCGGGGCGCCGACGGCAGGGTCGTGGCCGCGATGTCGGTCTCGGCGCCGAACGTCGTCGTCACCGCCGAGGAACTCCTCTCCCTGCTCCCGCTGGTCCGCCGTACCGCGGATGTGATCACCGGCGAGTACTCCGGCAGAACCCCCGTCAAGGAAGCCACCTCATGACCGAGAAGATCGCGCTCACCCCCAAGACCCACACCACCCCGCCCGCGAAGTTCTCGCACGGCGTGAAGAAGGGCAACATCCTCCAGGTCGCCGGCCAGGTCGGCTTCCTCCCGGCCGAGGAGGGCAAGGCGCCGACGCCGGCCGGCCCGGGCCTGCGCGAACAGACCCTCCAGACCCTCGCCAACGTCAAAGCGATCCTGGAGGAGGGCGGCGCGAGCTGGGACGACGTGATGATGATCCGCGTCTACCTGACCGACGTCGACCACTTCGCCGAGATGAACGGCATCTACAACACCTACTTCGAGGAGCAGGGCCTCAGCGCGCCCCCGGCCGCCCGCACGACGGTCTACGTCGGCCTGCCCGCCGGACTCCTCATCGAGATCGACGCGCTCGCCGTTCTGGGCTGACGCGCGAGCCGGCCCTTCCGCAACTCCCGCACGCCGTGACCGGCACGGCGCCCCACAAGGCGCCGTGCCGCGATCCCCCCTGCCCGAAAGCTGCATGAACTTACGCAGAGGACCCCCGAATGTCCCTTCCGCTCGCCGCGACGACCCCCGCCGCAACTCCACCCCACACCGGAGGCCTGCTCCTCCTCATCGACGGCACCGCGGGACTGCTCACGGTCGCCGCCATCGGTATCGCCCTGCTGCTCTTCCTGATCATCAAGGTCAGACTCCAGCCGTTTGTCGCCCTGCTCGCCGTCTCCATAGCCGTCGGCCTGCTCGCGGGGCTGTCGGTCACCGAACTCTTCGGCACCGTCCAGCGATCGGACGCGGTGTCGACCATCGAGTCCGGCATGGGCGGCATCCTCGGCCATGTCGCGATCATCATCGGCCTGGGCACCATGCTCGGCGCGATCCTCGAAGTCAGCGGCGGCGCCGAGGTGTTGGCGTCCCGGCTGCTCAACCTCTTCGGCGAGAAGCGCGCACCCCTCGCCATGGGCCTCACCGGCCTGATCTTCGGCATCCCGGTCTTCTTCGACGTCGGCATCTTCGTGCTCGCGCCGATCGTGTACGCGGCGGCCAAGCGCAGCGGCAAGTCGATCCTGCTCTACTGCCTTCCGCTGCTCGCCGGTCTGTCGATGACCCACGCCTTCCTGCCCCCGCACCCCGGCCCGGTGGCGGCGGCCGGCCTGCTCCACGTGGACCTCGGCTGGGTCATCCTGATGGGCGTGGTCTGCGGCATCCCCGCGGTACTGGCCGCGTGGGCGTTCTCGGCGTGGATCGGCCGGCGCATCTTCGTCGCCGTACCGCAGGACATGGTCGAGGCGGCGGCGGAGGCGAAGCTCGCCGTCATCGAGGAACAGCGCGCGTCCGGGGTCGAGCCGCAGGAGCGGCCGGTGCCGCTGGGCACGGTCCTGGGCATCATCGGCACCCCGCTGGTCCTGATCCTCGCCGCGACCTTCTCCTCGATCACCCTTGAGCCCTCCACGGGCCGCTCGGTCGTCGAGTTCTTCGGCAGCCCGTTCGTGGCCCTCACGATCGCCCTGCTGATGGCGTACTACCTGCTCGGCATACGGCGGGGCTGGTCCCGCAAGTCCCTGGAGACGGTGTCGACGGCGTCGCTGAAGCCGGTCGGCAACATCCTCCTCGTCGTCGGCGCCGGCGGGGTCTTCGGCGCCGTCCTCAAGGCGAGCGGCGTGGCCCAGGCCCTGTCGGACACCTTCAACGACGTCGGCCTGCCGGTGCTCGTCCTCTCCTACCTGATCTCGGTGGTCCTGCGCGTGGCCCAGGGCTCGGCGACGGTGGCGATCGTGACGACAGCGGGCATCGTCGCCCCCCTGCTCGCCGAGGGCGACCACTCCCAGGCCTTCGTCGCCCTGGTCATCATGGCCATCTCCGCAGGCTCCATCTTCGCCTCCCACGTCAACGACGGCGGCTTCTGGATGGTCGCCAAGTACTTCGGCATCAGCGAGCGCGACACGTTGAAGACCTGGACGGTGCTGGAGACGGTGTTGTCGGTTGCCGGGTTCGCGGTGGCGGCGGCGCTGAGCCTGTTCGTGTAGTCGTACGACACCTTCTGCCCCCGGCGCCCCACGGCACAGCTTCGTCCGCCATAATTCCCGCTGTGGAGCAGCGCATAGGTTCGAGCAGCAAGCCCCTGAAGGGTGCCGGGTTCGACCCGGCCTTCATTCCCGGGCTCACCTCGCCCGCGTCCGGCGAGCCGGAGGACGGCAAGCCGGAGGCGGCTGAGGAGCCCCTGGCGCAGGAGGAGACCGCCCCCGAGGAGGAGACGACCCCCGACACACCGCAGACGGACGGCGAGGCAGAGGCGGACGCCGACCCGGTCGACGGTCCCGTCTTCGAGGCCGCCGACCGTCGCGCGAAGATCGTCGCCGACGCGAAGGGCGTACGCCTGAGCCTCGACGAGGAGAAGTGCGAATTCCGCTGGGACGAGATCGGCGCGGTGGAGACGGAGTCCCCCCGCTTCGGGAAGCGGTTCACCATCACGGTGCACACCCCCGACCGCCGCTGGTACCCGATCGAGATCGAGGCCACCTCGCGGGCGCGTTTCCAGGAGTGGGACGAGCAGCTGGACGCCGTCCTCGACGCCTACTTCGAAGAGGGCGAAGCGAAGGCCGAGAGCGAAGAGGACGACGCCGAGTAGCGGTCAGGCGCAGTACTGCGCTTCCTTGCCGATCGATCGGTACATACAGTCGGCGTTCTCCAGCAGCTGTAGCACCGCGTCCCGGTTGCGCGAGGTCTCCCGCACGATCACCTCGTCGGGCGGGTAGAAACCGCCCCCGGAGCTCGACGACGGGTACATCTCGAAGGTGTACCCGAAGATCTTCTGGCTGCCCCACAGCCAGTCGTCGATCGACCCGTCGGTGATGTACAGGTCGCTGGACTGCTCGGGCGTGTAACCGTTGCTCGCGGCCATCTTCCCGCCGACCGTGGCGAAGGCGTTGCGGTCGTCGGCGGTCATCCCGGTGGCCGTGTTCGCGGTCGTGTACCCGTAGGGCCACAGCACCAGTTCGCTGTACGTGTGGAAGTCGATGCCGGCCTTGATCTGCTGCACCCCGCCGACGACCCGGCCGCGCACGAAGTTCGCCACGACCTTGACCTCGGGCGCCGACTCGGCCGCCGGTCCGCGGTACGTCTCCGAGGACGTGGACCCCGACGAGCCGCCGCAGCAGCCCCACCGGTAGGCCCAGTTGCGGTTGAGGTCCGTACCGACGTTGGAGGAACCGGAGTTGGGCTGCCGGTTCTTGCGCCACGAACGGTAGGAGCCGGTCGCCACGTCGTACTCGCCGCCGTCCGGGTTGAGGTCCGGGATGATCCAGATCTCGCGGCTGTTCACCAGGTTGGTCACCCGGGAGTCGGTGCCGTAGTCCGAGGTCAGCTCGTTCAGCAGGTACAGCGCCATCTCGACGGTGAGATGCTCACGGGCGTGCTGGTGGTGGGTGAACAGCACCTCCGGCTCGGACTCGTCCGTGGCCACGTTGTCACTGATCTTGATGGCGACGATGTTCCGGCCCTGGTACGAGGTGCCGATCACCCGCTGGCTCACGATGGAGGAGTTGGCGGAGACGACCGAGTTGATCTCGCTCGTCATCTCCGCGTAGTTGTGGTACCGCGAGTCGGCCGAGGGGAAGTCGAGGATTCCGGCCTCGCCGTCCGCGGCGGAGGACCGGTCGGGGACCGCGCCGAGTGCCGTGATGTCGTAGCCCTGCGCGCGCAGTTTCCTGATCTGGTCGGCCCGGCCGGAGATCACGACACCGTGGTCGTCCACCTCGTCGATGGCCACGCCGGCCTGCTGGAGGGCCGTGCGCTCCTTGACCGTCGCGTGCGTGTGGACCTCGTACTGGCGGATGTCGTCCGCCGCGGGAGCCGCCTCGGTGGTGCTGTCGGCACTCGCGCCCGGGGAGAGGGGCGCCGCGAGCGCGAGGACGAGGAGGGCTGCGAACACGGCGGTACGTCTTCCACCGCGGGCGCCTGAGCCTCGTATGCGAAGTCGCATGAAGTCTCCTAGTTTCTCCAGGGATTCCGGGGTCGCCGGGCCTGAAGCAAGTGGGGATACAGGTGACTCACAGGTGCGGGTGCGGCGCTCATCGTGCGCCTATGGCATGAGCAGGTCAAGAGTCAATAAAGGCGCGGTGGCCGGAACCCGGCGGCCGTGGCCCGATCCCGAACTGGTGTCCGTAGGTAGTGAATCGGGTATTCCTCCCCGTGTGCGCCACCGTGGCGGCGGACATCCTGATCCCATGCTGGAAGTCGATCCTCGGTACGCCTCGTACCCCCAACCCCCCTTGGGGGCAGGCCATCTGAGCGTCGAGTACACCCCCCGCCCCGCCGCCGTCCGCGAGGCCCGCGCCGCGGTCCGCCGACAGCTGGAGGGGTGGGGGCTCGCGGATCACGATGACCTGGTGGACACCGCCGAGCTGCTCGTCAGCGAGCTGGCCACCAACGCCCTGCTGCACTGCGCCAGCAGCTTCCGCCTCACCCTCTTCGCCTCGCACGGCGTGCTGCGCTGCGAGGTCGCCGACGTCGGCCGCCGTACTCCCCAGGTGCTCCGGGCGGGCACCGCGGAGAGCGGCCGCGGGATGTTCCTGGTGGACGCGCTGGCCCGGCGCTGGGGCTGCCACCAGGACGGGCCGGGCAAGACGGTGTGGTTCGAGCTGGGTACCTGCGGCGACGACTGCGGGCGACTGTAGCTCCGTTGTCGTCTGCCGGTACGTCGTGGCTGGTCGCGCAGTTCCCCGCGCCCCTGAGGTTGATCCAGTCACGCCCTCTTGTGAGCTCGGCTGCTTTGCGGTTACTTGACCACCATGGCGGACACCACCGGAAACCCCACTGACTCCCCGGCCTCATCCGACACCCACCCCACACCCCGCAAGTCCAGCTGGCGCTACATCGGCCCCGGCATCGTCGTCGCGGCCACCGGCGTCGGCGCCGGCGACCTGGTCGCCACGCTCATCGCGGGCAGCAACTTCGGCTACACGCTCCTGTGGGCCGCCGTCCTCGGCTGCCTGGTGAAGATCTCCCTCGCCGAGGCCGCCGGCCGCTGGCATCTGTCCACCGGCCGCACCCTCTTCGACGGCTGGGCGAGCCTGGGCCGCTGGACCACCTGGTTCTTCGTCGTCTACGTCGTGATCTGGGGCTTCGTCTACGGCGCCGCCGCGATGTCGTCCAGCGCGCTCCCGCTCCAGGCGCTCTTCCCGGACGTCATGGACCTCAAGTGGTGGGCCGTGCTGTGCGGGCTCTCCGGCCTGGTCTTCGTCTGGTTCAACAAGTACGAGGTCTTCGAGAAGGTCATGACGGTCCTGGTGGGCGTCATGTTCGTGGTGACCGTCTACCTCGCGATCCGGGTCACCCCGAACCTCGGGGACGCCTTCGCCGGCCTGCTCCCGGTCCTCCCCGACGAGAAGGACTCGATCCTCAACACCCTCGGCCTCATCGGCGGCGTCGGCGGCACCATCACCCTTGCCGCGTACGGCTACTGGGTCAACGCCAAGGGCTGGACCAACACCGGCTGGATGAAGGTCATGCGGCTCGACAACCGCGTCGCCTACGCCACCACCGGCATCTTCGTCATCTCCATGCTGTTCGTCGGCGCCGAGATGCTGCACTCGGCGAACATCGCCATCGCCAGCGGCGACAAGGGGCTCATCCAGCTCGGCGACATCCTGGAGGACAAGTACGGCTCGGCGACCGCCAAGTTCTTCCTGATCGGCTTCTTCGCCACCTCGTACACCTCCCTCATCGGCGTCTGGCACGGTGTGAGCCTGATGTTCGCCGACTTCGTCGCCCGCTTCCGCGGCGGGAGCGCGGGAGAGGGGACGGGCGAGGAGGTCGCCTCCGGTGCGCGCGAACGCTCCTGGCCCTTCCGCGCGTACCTGCTGTGGCTGACCTTCCCGCCCATCGTCCTGCTCTTCCAGGGCCAGCCCTTCCGCCTGATCATCCTCTACGGCGTCCTGGGCGCGGCCTTCCTCCCCTTCCTCGCCGGCACCCTGCTCTGGCTCCTCAACTCCGCACGCACCCCCGCCGAATGGCGCAACGGCCTGGTCAGCAACGCGATGCTGGTGATCGCCGGGCTGCTGTTCCTGGTGCTGTGCGTGAAGCAGATCTGGGATCAGCCCTGGTCGGAGTTCTTCTGAGCTACCGCCACTTCGGGCTGAGCGCGATCTTCTCCAGTTGCTCCATCGTCAGGGCCGGCTTCGCGCGGCTGGGGGAGTCGTGCGGACCGCCCGCGTTGAGGGCGCTGACCACGACCCGCAGACCGTCGGTGCGAATCGTGTCGACGGTCCACCTGACCGCGCCCGAGACGTCCTTGTCGCCGGCGTCCTCGCGGGTGACGAGCATGGTGCCGTCGCCGACCTCCTTGGCGCCCTCGAAGAAGCTCTCGCCGATGAGGTCCCCCATGTTCGGCTGGACGTTGATCTCGACCATGCTCTTGCCCTTGCCGTCGTCGACCACGACGTAGCCCCAACCGGACTCGTCACCGCCCCGCGAGACCGGATCGAGGCCGTCGGGGAGCAGATCCACCAGTGTCTTGCGGATGTCGGTGACGGGGAGGGTCTCTTCCGGCTCGGCGCCGGACCCGGGCTCACTCGGGATGGCGGCGATCACCGACAGCCACTGTGGCGCGCTGACCAGCTCCTTCAACTGCTGTGCGTTCAAAGGCGGTTCTGGCCGGGTGGTCGGCGCCCCCTTCTCCGCCTCGGCGTTGAACTCGCTCACCGAGACATGCTCACCCTTCGGGGTGACCAGGTCGGCGGTCCACCGTTTGGTGTCCTCGCGCTTGTCGGCGTACACGAATCCCTGGAAGACCGTGAGCAGCGAGCCGTTGTCCAGCCGGCTGGTCTTGCAACTGTCGTACGGAGTCAGCGCTTTGTCCGGGCACTCGGTCACCGCGCGGGCCTGTTCACTGCCAGGCGTGACCCGGCGCAGGCTCACCGAGACGGCGGAACCCCCGTTCCCGTCGTCCCACACGAGCTGTGCGGCCGGCCCCCACTTGGCCGACGTACCGGTGCCGCTCTGCTCGGTGAACTTCCCGTGCCCGAGCAGCTCCTCGAGGGTGCTGATCAGCTCCTGGTCGGAGACCGGCGGCACGGACGACGAGGCGCTCGGCGTGGAGGCCACCGAGGACTTCTGCGGGTCCGAACCGTCACCGGGCAGAAGCAGCGCACCGCCCACCCCGACGAGCGCGAGGGAGGCCGCGCCGCCCACGACGGCGGCCCGGCGCCGCAGCCGCAACCGGCGTCCACGGGACAGGCCGGCGGCGGTGAGCGCGTGCGGATCGGTACTGAACCGGCCGCCGACGTCACGCAGTTCGGCGGCGACGCGGTCCTCGAAGGGATCGCTGTGCTGTTGAGCGGGCATGGCTAACCACCGTTTCCCCGAGGTGTGAAGGATGAGAAGTCAGAGGTGTGGGTGAGGTGCGGTCATAGGGACGGGTGGGGCCGTCAGAAGCGTGCGTATTCGCCGAGGTCCTCGCCCAGCAGCTCCCGCAGCCGGCCGAGAGCGCGGGTGCAGCGGGTGCGGACCGCGGCGGAGGTGGCGTTCAGCGCGTCGGCGGTCTCCTCGATCGAGCGGTCCTCCCAGTAGCGCAGGACGACCACCGCCCGGTCCTTGGCGGGGAGCCGGGCCAGCGCCTCCAGCAGCGTCAACCGCAGCGGGACGTCGCCGTGGTCGGGGTAGGCCTGCTCCGGGAACTCGTCGGTGGCGCGTTCCTTGCTGCTGCGGCGCCGCTGGTGGGCGAGGAACGCCCGGGTGAGGACGGTCTGCGCGTACCCGGCGGGGTTGCCGACCCGGGTCACGCGGTGCCAGCTGATGTACAGCCGGCCCAGGGTCTCCTGCACCAGATCCTCGGCGAGGTGGGTGTCCCCGGCGGTGAGCAGACACGCGGAGCGGTACAGATGCCCCGCGCGTGCCGCCGCGAACTCCGCGTACTGGTCCGCAAGGACCTGCCTCATCTTGTTTCCCCCTGCTGGTGGCGCGCGCTCACTTCGCGCTCTCACTACATTGATGCGCCGGCCCCCCGGAAATGTTTCACACGAGATTCAGGGGATCTTGCGAGCGGGGCCACGGCCGAGAGCCTGGGAGCGGCCCGGCCGGTAAGTTGCCGTACGCACACACCTAGGCACGCCACACCGGGGGACCCACGATGACGCACCCGCCGTACCCGCACCACCCGCCCCAGGGCTTCGGCCCGCCGGTGGGCCCGGAGTTCCTCGCCGTGGACCGGCGCAGTTCGGTGGCCGTCGACGCGTCCGGCGTCACCCTGGAAGTCAACGGCGTGGAGGCCGAGTTCGACTGGCAGGAAATACGCAGCGTCCACTACAAGGCAAGCCCCAACGGCAAGTCCCTGATGGTCGCGGTCGTCCACCTCGACGGCCAGTTCTACGAGTCCGTGGTGGAAGCGAAGCCTCGGGAACGCCTGGGGGAGTGGTTCGCGGGGCTGGCGGCGGTCCTGACCTTCTACCGGCCGATGGGGTGAGCGGTGGCAGTCACCCAGCGCATCGCCGTCAGGATCGCGGAACAGTACGGGGCCGAGGCGGAGACGGTCATCTGGTTGCTGAAGGAAGCTGAGAAAGAGAAATTTCGCAGGGTCGGCGCGGAGAGAGTGACGGCCGCCATGGTCATCCTGGCGAAGGGCGACGTGGACAGGGTTTTCCGTGCGATCGAGGAGATGCAGATCGATTGGCGGGACCTGTTCATGTCGGCGGGACTGGGGCATGCCGACTGGCGGGCGGATCTGGACGACGCTTTCGGCCCGCGAGACTGGCTCGACCGGCTGCTGTTTCTCCCGAGCGACTACATCGCGGGGTACGGCAGCCTGCGCGACCTGATCGAGGAGCTCGATCCACCGCAGCTGGATCCGGCGGAGTTCGCCCGAGCCGTCACGCAGCGCCTTCGGCACTCCCCTGAGCTGATCGAGGAATGGCAGCGCCTTTGCCATGACAACCCGGTGGACGGAAACGCCGACGTCGTGATCCGCGAGGCCGAGGACGTGCTGAAGGTCATCGGGGTTCTGCTCAGGCGGTGAGCGTGGGGGCGGTCCGCCCGCCCCCACGCTCCACCACTTCCGCTACGGCAACCCGTGCACGTGCGGTCCCACCGCGTTGGACCACGCGTTGCCCGCCGACGCGTCCCAGTTGGTCGACCAGGTCATCGCGCCGCGCAGGTCGGGGTAGGTCCGAGACGGTTTGAAGGAGCCGCAGCCCGTGCCCTTGGTGAGGCAGTCGAGGGCGTTGTTGACCACCGTCGGGGAGACGTACCCGCTGCCCGCGCCGCTCGTGGAGGCCGGCAGGCCCAGGCCGACCTGGGACGGGGAGAGGCCGCCCTCCAGCTGGATGCAGGCGAGCGCGGTGAGGAAGTCCACCGAGCCCTGGGAGTAGACCTTGCCGTCGCAGCCGAGCATCGAACCGCTGTTGTAGTACTGCATGTTGACGACCGTGAGGATGTCCTTCACGTTCAGCGCGGTCTGGAAGTACGCGTTCGACGTCGACTGCATGTCGATCGTCTGCGGGGCCATCGTGATGATCAGGGACGAGCCCGCCTTCGTGGACAGGGACCGCAACGCCTGCGTCATGTACGTCGCGTTGAGACCGTTCTCCAGGTCGATGTCCACGCCGTCGAAGCCGTACGTCTGCATCAGCGCGTACACCGAGTTCGCGAAGTTCGCCGCCGACGTCGAGTCGTTGACCGCGACTGTCCCGCGCTCACCGCCGACCGAGACGATGACCTTCTTCCCGGCCGCCTTCTTCGCCGCGATGTCCGCCTTGAACTGGTCGACCGTGTAGCCGCCGAGGCCCGCCGAGTCCAGGTTGAAGGTGACCGCGCCCGGAGTGGTCGTGGCGTCCGCGAAGGCCACCGCGATGATGTCGTACTGCGACTGGACGTCGGAGATCTTCTGGACCTTGGCCCCGTTGTTGAAGTTCTGCCAGTACCCGGTCACCGCGTGCTTGGGCAGGGCAGGTCCCGTCGGGGTCGCCGTCGTCGTCCCCGTCACCGCCGCCGACTTCCCGGACTCGCCCGCCGAGTTGGTGGCCGTGACCTGGAAGGAGTACGACGTCGACGCCGCGAGCCCGGTCACGGTCGCCGATGTGCCGGTCACCGCCGTCACCTTCGTACCGCCGCGGTAGACGTTGTACCCCGTGGCGCCGGAGACCGCGCTCCAGGCCAGCGAGACCGAGGACGACGTGCGGCCCGAGACCGCGAGCCCGCCCGGCGTGCCCGGGACCGTCGGGGCCGGGTCGGTGCCTCCGCCGCCGTCCGGGCCGTACACGGAGACGTCGTCGGCGAGGTACGCGGCCTGCCCGTACCAGCCGTGGGTGTAGACCGTCACCGAGGTCGTCGAGGCGCCGGTGGTGAAGGTCGTCGACAGCTGCTTCCAGCTCGCCGAGTCCGGCGTCCAGGTCGACACGTCCGTCGTGCCGGTCCCGGTCACGCCGAGGTAGGAGTAGCCGCCCTGGACCCACGCGCTCAGCGTGTACGTCGAGCTGGGCTTCACCGCGACGGCCTGGGTGCACCTGGCGTTGTCCTGCCCGGCCGGTGTCGCCTTCAGCGCGGCCGCGCCACCGTGCACCGGCGAGGAGACGGTCGTACCGCTGCTCGCCGAACAGGTCCAGTTGGTCAGGCCGGACTCGAAGCCGGCGTTCTTGGCGTTGTTGACGTCCGCGGCGGAGGCCTGGCCTGTGCCGGACACGCCGAGGGTGAGGGCTGCGAGGACCGCTGCCGACCAGAAACGGAACGAGCGTCGTCTGAGTATGGCCATGACAAGCAGAGTGGTCCAGACCAATCAGGTCCGTCAATAGGTCCAGACCATCTCTCCGTAGAATCGCGACCCCTTCACCACCCCTCGGCATATGTAATCCGCCCTGATTTGGGGAACCTTGCGCAATAACAGTTGCCATCAGCTGAAGAAACGCTGTTCTCCGGTCACATGGGCGTGGTTAGAGTGCTGACGTAGTCACGCAGTGAAGTCGACTGGGTGTGCCGGAGTAACGCCGGTCGGGCCGGCGGGGCATGGGAACGGGGAGCTGCGCGTGCCAACTGCCATTGCCGTGACCGGTGCCGACATGGCGCTGCCGCCACAGGACGAGCGGACCGTGCCCGCGGTCGTCCTGCCGGACCTCGACAAGGAGCCGCTGGAACGCTCGTTGGCGGTCCTCCAGTCGCTCGTCGACCAGCACGGCCATGTGATCGTCGTCTGCTCCCAGGCGGTGCCGAAGGCGGTCGAACGGCGCCTGCACACCGTACGGTCCCTCCTGGAGAGCGACCGTATCGCCCTGTTCCGCCCCGATCTGCCACCACTCGGACTCGCCGTCCTGGCCCGCCAGTTGCGCCAGCTCGCCTCCTGCGACCTCAGCCCCGGGGTGCTCGCCTCGGCGGGCCGGCTGCTCACCCACTACATCCACGCCGGCGCGGTCCTCGGCTCCGTCACCAAGCTGGACCGCGTCCCCGTGGGGCTCAAGGCGCACGCCAAGTCATGGGTGCCGGGCAGCCAGTTCGGGGTGATCGCCCACCCCGAGCCGCAGCTGGTCCGGATCGGCCCCGAGGCCGCCCTGTCCGGCCCCGAGTTCGCCACCGCCATGCTGGTCGCCAAGGGCCAGCTCCAGTCCGACTGGGTCACCACGACCCTCGCCCCGTCCTGGAACGTCCAGGGCCTGCGCGAGGCCCCGCTCCCCGCCGAGTCGGCGACCTGGTGGGGCACCCCGAGACTGATCGAGTTCTGTTCCTTCCTGCCCGACCTCTCGGTTCTCTACCAACTGGTCACCTCGGTCCGCCAGGGCGCCTGTCACTGGTGCGGCATCGAGGTGATCGGCGACCGCTGTGTCTTCTGTTCCGCCACGTCACCGCTCACCGAGAGCCAGCACAACAACCAGCAGCACAGCCAGCAGAACCAACTCACCGCCGGGTGAGCCCTGTCGACCGATATCCCCCAATGAGGTTGTACGGTTCATGAACTCCCGTCAGCGCCGCGGCGTCATACTCCTGATCCTCTCGGCCGTCTGCGCCCTCGCGGCCTTCGCCGGCGTCCTGTCCGTCATCAGCGACGTGAAGTCCAAGGTCGGCCCCGAGGTCACCGCGTACCGGCTCAAGGGCGACATCGATCCCTATACGGCACTCAGCGCGGGCCAGTTCGAGAAGACGCGGATGCCCGAGCGCTGGCTGTCGTCCACCGCCGTCACCGACCTCCGCGAGATCGACGGCAAGATCGCGGTGACCACCCTCAAGAAGGGCTCCCTCCTCCAGAGCGACATGATCGTGGCGCAGCCGGCCCTGCGGCCCGGACAGCAGGAGGTCGCCATCATGATCGACGCGGCGACCGGGGTGGCCGGCAAGATCACACCGGGCTCCACGGTCAACGTGTACGCCACCTTCGAGGGCGAACAGCAGGGCACCCCCGCCCAGTCCAAGGTCATCGTGACGAACGCCAAGGTCCTCGACGTCGGCGACCTCACCCCGCTCCAGCCTGACGCCGACGACCGCACCCGCGAGGCCACCGAGGCCGTCCCCATCACCTTCGCGCTCTCCGCCATCGACGCCCAGCGCATCACCTACGCCGAGTCCTTCGCCAAGCGCGTCCGGCTCGCACTGGTCGCCCCGGGCGAGACCGGCACCGTCCCCGAGCAGGACCGCACGTACGAACTCGCGAAGGACAAGTGAGAGCCGTATGCCCACGAGGATCCTGCCGGCCGTAGGCGACGCGGACGCGGTCCGCTCCATCACCACGCTGCTCAGCCAGCTCCCGGACGCCGAACCGGTGGCGCCGGTCGTCGACTCCACCCAGCTCGTCGACACCCTCGCGCGCCTGGCCGCCGAGTCGGTCGACGAACTGCCCGAGGTCGTCGTCGTCCACGAACGCATCGGCCCGGTCCCCGCGTTGGAGCTGATCCGCGAGGTCGCCCTGCGCTTCCCCGCGGTCGGCGTCATCCTCGTCACCTCCGACGCGAGCCCCGGCCTCTTCCAGGCCGCCATGGACTACGGCGCCAGAGGGCTGGTCGCCCTCCCGCTGAGCTACGAGGAGTTGGCGAGCCGGGTCCAGGCGGTCGCCCAGTGGTCCGTCGGCGTACGGCGTCATCTGGGCGCGAGCGTCGACGTCTTCACCGGCGTCGGCGGCACCGTCGTCACGGTGAGCGGGGCCAAGGGAGGCGTGGGGACGACCCTGACCGCGATCCAGCTCGCCCTGGCCGCCCAGGCGTCCGGCCGCAGCACCGCGCTGCTCGACCTCGACCTCCAGGCCGGGGACATCGCCTCCTTCCTGGACGTCCAGTTCCGCCGCTCGGCGGTCGACCTGGCCGCCATCACGGACATCTCCCCACGCGTCCTGGCCGACGCCGTCTTCCGCCACGACACCGGCCTCGCCCTGCTGCTCGCCCCCGGCGAGGGCGAACGCGGCGAGGAGGTCACCGACCGCGCCGCCCGCCAGATCGTCAGCGCCCTGCGCTCCCGCTACGAGATCGTTGTCATCGACTGCGGCGCCCAGATCGGCGGCGCCGGCGCGGCCGCGGTCGAGATGGCCGACACCGCCCTGCTCGTCACCACCCCCGACGTGATCTCGGTGCGCGGCGCCAAACGGACCGTGCGCATGTGGGACCGGCTCCAGATCCGCAAGGCGGAGGAGACCACGGTGGTCGTCAACCGGCACACCCGGGGCACCGAGATCCAGCCCCCGCTGATCCAGAAGATCACCGGCACGGCGGTCGCGGGCATCGCGGTCCCCGCCAACTTCAAGGAGCTGCAAGGGGTGGTGGACGCCGGACGCGTCCACGAACTCGACAGCAAGAGCGTGGTGAAACAGGCCCTGTGGCGGCTGGCGGGGGAACTGGGACTGGTCAAGTCGGCCGAGGGCACGCACAAGGGTGCGCGCAGGGGCGGCCGGTCGAGCGGTGACCGCGCCGCCGTGGGCTTCCGGCGACGCAAGGAGCTGGAGCGATGAAGAAACGGGATGACGGCCAGGTCACCATCGAGTTCCTCGGCATGACCCCGCTGATCATCCTGACGTTGGTGCTGGTGTGGCAGTTCGTGCTGGTGGGATACACGTTCACGCTGGCGGGGAATGCTGCGGACGAGGCGGTACGGGCGGGGACGGCGGCGAGTCCGGGGGAGCGGCAGGGCGCGTGCGAACAGGCGGGACTGGACAAGCTGCCGGACGCGTGGGACGGCACCGTGAGCTGCGGTACGGGCGGCGGCTATGTCACGGCCGACGTCTCACTCACGGTCCCCGTCCTCTTCCCGGGCTCGATCGGCTTCCCGTTCACGGTCGAGGGGCACGCGGGCGCGGTGGAGGAGGAGACGGACTGAGATGTCGTACGACAGGAAAGTCCGCGACCGTGGCCAGGTGGCCATCGAGTACCTCGGGTTCATCCCGATCCTGCTCCTCGTCGCGCTGGCCGGCGTACAGGTCGGACTCATCGCCTACACCGCCCAGCAGGCCGGTACGGCGGCCAGGGCCGGGGCGCGGGCCGCGTCGCTGGAGCGCAGCGCGCAGGAGGGCTGTTCGACCGCCGTCAGCGACTGGCTGACCGTCGCGTGCTCCGCCGCGCAGGGCGACGACTCGGTGACCGTCACCGCCACCGTCCAGATCCCGAACGTGGTCCCCTTCTGGAACTTCGGCGACGCCACCAGGACCGCGACCATGCCGCTCGACCACTGAACGAGGTACGACCATGAGTCTGCGCGCACGCATCACCACCCCCGAGGAGAACGGCAGCCGGGGCGAGGACGGCCACCTGGTCGCCTCGTACCGCGCCAAGCTGCTGGAGGAGATCGACCTCGCGGAGATGAGCTCGCTCGCGGCGGCCGAGCGCCGGGCCCGGCTGGAACGGGTGCTCGGGCACATCATCAGCCGCGAGGGCCCCGTGCTGTCGACGGTCGAACGCTCCCAGCTGATCCGCAGGGTCGTGGACGAGGCGCTGGGCCTGGGCATCCTGGAGCCCCTGCTGGAGGACGCGTCCATCACCGAGATCATGGTGAACGGCCCGGACGCGATATTCGTCGAACGCGGCGGCAGAGTGGAACAGCTCCCGATCCGCTTCCCCTCCCACGACCAGCTGATGCAGACCATCGAGCGGATCGTCTCGACGGTCAACCGCCGGGTGGACGAGTCGAACCCGATGGTCGACGCCCGCCTCCCGTCCGGCGAGCGTGTGAACGTGATCATCCCGCCGCTGTCCCTGACCGGCGCGACGCTCACGATCCGACGCTTCCCCCGCTCCTTCACCCTCCAGGAGATGATCGGCTTCGGCTCCCTGGACGAGCACATGCTGTATCTGCTCGCGGGCCTGGTGCAGGCGAAGTTCAACATCATCGTGTCGGGCGCGACGGGCACCGGCAAGACGACCCTCCTCAACGCCCTCTCCGGCCTGATCCCCGAGGTCGAACGCATCATCACCATCGAGGACTCGGCGGAACTCCAGCTCCAGCAGGCCCACGTCATCCGCCTGGAGTCCCGCCCGCCGAACGTCGAGGGCAAGGGCCAGGTCACCATCCGCGACCTGGTCCGCAACTCCCTTCGTATGCGCCCGGACCGGATCGTCGTCGGTGAGGTACGAGGCGGCGAATCCCTGGACATGCTCCAGGCCATGTCCACGGGCCACGACGGCTCCCTGGCCACGGTCCACGCCAACAGCACCGAGGACGCGCTGATGCGTCTGAAGACCCTGGCGTCGATGTCCGAGGTCGGGGTCCCCTTCGAGGCACTGCACGACCAGATCAACAGCGCGCTCGACGTGATCATCCAGCTGACCCGGTTCCCCGACGGGGCCCGCCGCATCACCGAGATCGCCATCCTCGACAGCCACGGCGGCGAGCCGTACCGCCTGGCCACGGTGGCCCGCTTCCACTCCCAGCCGATGGCGGCGGACGGCCGCGTCTACGGCAACTTCGAGTACTTCCCGCTCCCACGCCGTACCGCCGACCGCCTCTACATGGCGAGCCAGCCGATCCCGCAGGCCTTCGGAGTGGCCCGGACCGTGGCCGAACTGACGACCAGAGAGGCCAGGTAGGGCGCCCGATGAACGTGACGACGGACAGGAAACCGGACCTCGCGCCGGACCTCGATCCGGCTTTGAAGCCGGACCTGGAGACGGAGCTGGGATGGATCTGAAGATGGATCTGCAAGCCCTGATCAAGCTCACGACGGGCATCGCCCTGCTGACCTGTGTCCTGGCGGTGGCCGGCCTGCACGCGTACGCCATGGGCAAGGCCCAGCGCCGGGCCCTGGTCGACCGGCTCTCGGCGGCGGGCCAGATACCGGCGAGCGGCCGCCGGCGCCGCTTCCCGGGCCTGGACCGCCGGCTGCGCCGCACGAAACTCGGCAGGAAGCTGGAACTGCGCCTGGCGGCGACGGGCATGGACATCACACCGGGCGAGTTCTTCGTCTACATGATGGCCACCGCGGCCGGCCTGTTCCTGATCAGCCAGGCCGCCCTGGCCCCCTTCTTCGGCCCGCTCGCCGGTCTGCTGGGCATCTGGGTGGCACTCCAGTTCCTGAACTGGCAACGCCAGAAACGCATCGAGAAGTTCATCAACCAACTCCCCGAACTCGCCCGCATCCTGGCCAACGCCACCCAGGCCGGCCTCGCCCTGCGCACCGCGATCGGCATGGCGGCGGAGGAGCTGGAGGCCCCCGCGGGCGAGGAGTTGGGCAAGGTCGCCAACCAACTGGCCCTGGGCGCCTCCCTGGACGACGCCCTGGGCGAGATGGCGGAGCGGCTGCCGTCCCGCGAACTGGTCGTCCTGGTGACGACACTGGTGCTGTCGAACCGGGCGGGCGGCCAGGTCGTGGGAGCCCTGCGGAACCTGACGGAGACCCTGGAGGAGCGCAAGGAGACGCGCAGGGAGGTCCGCACCCAACTCGCGCAGGTCAACATGACCTCGTACGCGGTCCCCGTCCTGGGCGTCGGCTCACTCTTCCTCATGAACGGCGTCAAGGACGGCGCCCTGGACCGCATGACCGGCTCCCCGGCCGGCCAGGCCGCGGTCATCATCGCCTTCGCGCTCTACGCGGTCGGGTTCATCCTGATCCGGCGCCTGTCCCGGATCGACGTCTGAGGGGGCCACGGACATGGCATTTCTTCTGGCCCTGCTGATGGGCCTCGGCGTCTGGGGCGTCTTCGCCGGCATCCGCATGTACCGCGCCGACGCCAAACTCCCCGGCGACCTCGCCCTGGCCCTGGAGGTCGGCGCCACCCGGACCGGCGCGGTGGACTCCGTCATCGACCGCCTCGGCATGCGCTACGCCCCCGCCGTCCTACGGCTCATGGGCCCCAAACAGGTGGCGAAGTACCGCCGCAAGATCGACCTCGCGGGAAACCCCGGCGGCCTGACGATCGACCGCTACGCGGCCCGGCGGGCGGTGTACGGGTTCCTGGGCGGGTTCGGCGGCCTGGTCTTCCTGATGCGGGGCATCCCCGTCATGGCCCTGCTCCTCTTCGCGTTCGGCGTCTTCTGGACGGAGGTCGGCATCTGGTCGGCGATCCGCATCCGCAAGGACGTCATCGAGCGGACGCTGCCGGACTTCCTGGACGTCCTCGCGGTCGTGGTGAGCGCGGGCCTCGGCTTCCGCCAGGCCCTGGACCGGGTGGCCATGAAGTACGAGGGTCCCTGGGCGGACGAACTGCGCATCACCCTGCGCCAGATGGACCTCGGCATGAGCCGCCGCCAGGCCTTCGCGGAACTGCGTCGCCGCAACGACTCCGAACAGGTGGCGATGTTCGTGACGGCGCTGCAACAGGGCGAGGAACTGGGCGCGCCCATCGTCGACACGCTCATCGCCCTCGCCAAGGACATGCGCCGCACGGACGCCCAGAACGCCCGCCGCAAGGCGGCCCGCGCGGTTCCCAAGGCCACGATGATGATCACCACCTTCATGGTCCCGGCCACGATGCTGCTCCTCGGCGCGGGCCTGATCCTCGGTTCCGGCACGGACTTCGGCTCGATCACGGGCAAGTAGGCGCGGGGAGGGAGGGCGGCCATGGCGATGACGAAACCGACAGCGGAACGCTTGGGGAGGCAGTGGGCTCCGCGGGTACGGGGGGTACGGGGGGCATGGGGGGTACGGGGGCCGCTGCCGGCGGTGCCGGCACCGCGCGGGTCTGACGGCCGTGGGCAGACGGCTGCCCGGCCCCCGGCCGAGGACCTGGTGCCACCCCTCGCCCCAGCTGCACCCCTCGACCCGCCCGCACCCGCCCTCCCCATCCAGATCAACGCGCTACAGGCCATGTGCCGCCAGGTCTTCGGCTTCCGTCTGGCCATGATCGCCCTGGCCTCCCCCTCCGCCCTCCTCAACGCCGCCCCCGGCCTCGGCGCCCGCCTGGTCGCCGCGGCTGTACTGGTCACCTTCATGACCTCGTACGTCCTGTTCCGGGACTGGGAACGCTTCGGCCCGCTCCTCCTCCGCCACCCCACCCTTCTGGCGGTGGACACCCTCTTCGGCGCGCTCCTCCTGATCTCCGCGGGCCCGGACACCACCCTCGCCTACGTCAGCGTCTGCACCCCCCTCCTCGCCGGCCTCGTCTACGGCTGGCGAGGAGCGGGCTGCTTCGCCTCGCTCCAGGGCCTCATCCTCGTCACCGTCTACGCGAGCTCGAAGGACCTCCACCCCACGGTCGCCGAGGCCCTGCTGCTCCCCGGCCTCTGTGTCGTCACCGGAGCCATGGGAGTGACGCTGCGCAACCTCATGTTCCGCTTCGGCGCCGCCACCCAGGCCCTGACCTCGGTCCAGGCCCGCCTCGCCGTCACGGAGGCGGTCGGCGCCGAACGCGCCCGCCTGGCCCGCGAGATGCACGACTCGGTGGCGAAGACCCTGTACGGCGTGGCCCTGGCGGCGGACGGCCTGGCGGCCTCGGCCGGAGCGGGGGCCGCTGCCGCGAACCCGGCCCTGGTGAAGGAACAGGCGGAACTCGTGGCCCGCTCGGCCCGCAGGGCTGCCGCCGAGTCCAGGGAACTCCTGGCGGACCTACGTCGTGAAACGGACCCGGACGACGGCACGGACGTCCTCACCGAACTCGCCGCCAGAACCAGGGACTTCAGTCGCCGCACCGGCCTGGCGGCCACCTACCACCCCACAGGCGAGCACGCACTCCCCGGACTGCCCCCTGCCGTGGCCCGCCAACTCCTCACCATCACCTCGGAAGCCATGGAGAACGCCCAGCGCCACGCGGCCCCGAACCACGTGGACGTCAGCGCCGGAGTCCACGGCGACCTCCTCCGGATCAGCGTGTCCGACGACGGCTGCGGCCTCGCCCCCGGCACCAGCCTCGAACAACTCCGCCACACCGGCCACTTCGGCCTGATCGGCATGGTCGAGCGAGCCGCCACGGTGGGCGCCCGCATCCACATCGGCCGCGGCTGCCACGACCGAGGTACGGAGGTGCGCCTCGAGCTCCCGCTGGCCGCGCTGACGCCCCGGGACGCCTGAGCACGCCGTACCGACCCCCACGAGCACCCCCACACGCAGACCACGAGAGGAGGAAGCCCCGATGCCCGACCGTACGACGACACCCCCCGACCCCTTCGAGGACTTCCCGCCCCCCGCTCCGCCGCCCGCCCCGCTCCGGGTCCTGGTGGCGGACGACAACCCGGTGGTCCGCGCGGGCCTCACGGCCCTCCTCTCCGGCCGCGAGGACATAACGGTCGTGGCGTCGGCGGCAGACGGCCGACAGGCCTACGAAGCGGCACGCCGACACCACCCCGACGTCGTCCTCCTGGACGTCCGCATGCCGGGCGTCGACGGCATCTCGGCCCTCCCGCACCTGGTGCCGCTCGCCCCGGTGCTGATGCTCACGTACAGCAGCGAGTCGGAGATCGTCCACGAGGCCCTGCGCCGCGGCGCCTCCGGGTACCTGGTCCACGGCGAGTTCACCGCCGACCAACTGATCGCGGCGGTCCGGGACATCAAGAGCGGCAGTGCCCATTTCACGACGTCCGCGGCCCATGCGGTGGTGGCCGGACTACGGGGTTCGGACGGTCCGCCCCTCCCCGAGGGCCTGGGCCGGGCAAGTGCAACTGCATACGAATCATTCGTGGCTCAACCCAAGCACCCACTGAGTTCTGCGGAAGGGCTTTCGCGAATGCAACCAGATGTGGGACAGTCTTCGAAGTCGCGATACCAACTCAGTACGAGGGAGGCGGAGATCATGGACCTCATCGCCTCCGGCATGACCAACCAGCAGATCGCCGCCACCTGCTTCATCAGCGAGAAGACGGTCAAGAACCACATCAACCGCATCTTCGCCAAACTCCACAGCACCAACCGCGCGGAGGCGGCGGCCAAGTGGCTCGGAACGGCGCCCGATTCACGCCGGGGGCCGTCATGAGCACGCATTGGGCCCGGAATTGGGCCCTGGGACCCTGTGACGAGAGGGGTGCTTCGTCGTACGTTCCTCGTGTCGCTAGTCACGCCGACACCCAAGGGGAGCACGATGAGCAACTGGATCAACACCACGGTCTCGTACCTCAAGGCCCGAGCGGGGCGGGACGATCGGGGACAGACGGCTGTGGAGTATCTGGGCATCATCGCAGTGGTGGTGGCGATCATTCTCGTTCTCCTCAGCACGGACTTTGGAGCCCAGATCTCCGATGCGATCACCACGAAGATCGGCGAGATCACGGGCGGCTGATGCGCAGGCGCATTCGCGAAGACACAGGGCAGGCGTTCCCCATCTACATCACGGTGGTGGGGGGCCTGCTCTTTCTCGCGTTCGCGTATCTTGCGGTCGGCCAGGCCGCGGCAAACCGGAACGGAGCGCAGACGGCCGCCGACGCGGCGGCCCTCGCGGCGGCCCAGGAGCGGCGGGACCAGCTCGCGGCACAGTGGGTGGTGGACGTGCTCGACCCGACCAAGTGGCAGGACATCTTCGACGGCATCGCGACCGGCCCCGACCAGTCGTGCGGGCGCGCGGACCAGCTGGCGGCCCAGAACGAGGCCACGGTGCTGGCGTGCGGCCCGAACGGGCCGCTGTCCTACACGATCGAGGTCGAGACGAACAAGACCGTGGGGGAGTCAGTCATCCCCGGCACGGAGGACAAGAAGTCCAAGGCGTCCGCCACTGCCGACATCGAGCCCCTCTGCGAGTTCGAGCCTCCCGCCGACGACGCGGCGGACGATGTACTGCCGCGTCTCGAATGCGAGGACCGCGACTGGGATCTGGACCCGGACGACCTCACAGTTCTGCCCGAACCTGAGGATCTTTTCGAAGTCCATCTGGCCGACTGACAAGCGAACGACGACTGGTGAAGGATGCGGAGCATGGACATTCGGTTCACGGCGAAGGCCCGCAGGGGAATGGTCGCGTTGACCGTTGCGGCCGGTCTGGCCCTCGGCGTGGCCGGCTGCGGTGGCGGGGGAGACGACGACAAGAAGCCGGAGTCGACGGCGTCTGCGCCCAAGAGTGAAGGATCGGACCCGAGCCCGCAGGAAGGCCAGTCGGACGATGTCCAGGCTGAGTTGAAGGGCTCGAGTGGCCTCATGTTGCAGATCACCACCGCCCAACGCGACTCTGGCGGATTCGTCACCGTGAATGGCACGCTGACGAATGACAGCGCCAAGTCGGTCACGGTTCCGATGCTCTTGCGAGGTGACGAGACCGAGGTCATTGCACACGGCAGGTCGCTCGGCGGAGCCACACTTGTGGACTCCAAGGAGAAGAAGCGCTACTACGTCCTGCGAGACACCGAGGGGCGCCCGCTGACGACAACGGGACTTACGACGCTCAAGTCAGGCGAAAAGCTCCCTGTATTCATGCAGTTCCCCGCCCCCCCGAGCACAACCACGGACGTCTCCCTCCAACTCCCCACCTTCTCCAGCGCCACGATCAAGATCTCCGGGTGAGGCCGGCAATGACCCGCACCCACACCCGAGCGGCGACCCCACGCCTCGCCCTGGCCCTCACCGCCGCCACGGTCATGGTCGCCACGAACCTCTACGGCGCCGTCACGGCCCACGCCGAGGACAACCCCAGCGTTCCGCCGGGCACCGAGGCCTCAGCCTCCGCCCCCGTGGAGGTCGACCCGAACGACCCCGACCTCAAGCTCCCCGAGGGCGGCACGCTCGCCGAGCCGAAGGTTCTCGACATCAAGCAGGTCGTGGAGGACGAGGCCGGCGAGGAACGCCGTGAAGACACCAACGCCGACGTGAAGTTCGCGCTCCAGGCCGAGGTCCTCTTCGGCAAGGACAGTGCGAAACTCAGCGGCGAGTCCAAGGCGCGCATCGCCGCGATCGCCGACGAGATCAAGAAGCAGAACGCGACGAGGATCCGCGTCTTCGGCTTCACGGACAACCTCGGCACCTCGGCCCACGGAGACGTCCTGTCGAAACAGCGCGCCAACGCCGTACAGGACATCCTGGAATCCGAACTGAACGACGCGAACGTCACTTACGAGGTACGCGGATACGGCGAGCAGTACCCGATCGCCGACAACTCGACGGAGTCCGGCCGCAAGAAGAACCGCCGGGTGGAGGTCTCCTTCCCCCGCACGGAGAGCTGACCGGGGCCGAACGCGTCGGGCCCAGGGCTGACGACAAGGCGCCGGGGAGAATGAACTCCCCGGCGCCCAGAGCGCGTTCGCCCCGCTTCGGTCAGCCGAACATGCCGGGCTGGTAGTCGCCGGCGGGCTGCTGGATGATGACGTTGAAGCGGTTGTACATGTTGATGAGGGCGATGGAGGCGATGAGGGCGGCGAGTTGGTCGTCGTCGTAGTGCTTCTTGGCGTTGGCCCAGACCTCGTCGCTGACGCCGCCGGCGCCGTCGGCGATGCGGGTGCCTTCCTCGGCGAGTTCGAGGGCGGCGCGTTCGGCTTCGGTGAAGACCTTGGCCTCGCGCCAGGCGGCGACGAGGTGGAGGCGTTCGTGGGTCTCGCCGGCGGCGACGGCGTCCTTGGTGTGCATGTCGGTGCAGAAGCCGCAGCCGTTGATCTGGCTGGCGCGGAGCTTGACCAGTTCCTGGGTGGCGTGGGGGAGGGTGGAGTCCGAGACCGCCTTGCCCGCCGAGTTGACGTACCGGATGACCTTGCCGGCGAGCGGGTTCTCGAAGAGGTTGAGGCGGGCTTCCATGGTGAGCTCCTGTGGCTTGGTGTCGATGCCTACGCCCCTTTGACGAAATGACCTCCCAGAGATGTGACAGGCCCGGGATGTGACGCGCGTCTCCCCGGCCCCGACGTACTCCCTCCGAGTTGATCTCGTGCCCCCGATGGGTCCCAGTGGCCTGCCGTGGAGAGATGTCCGACGCGTGTGCTGCTGAGCTGCGGTCGGCGCAGAGGCGCTCGGGCGGGCGGACGGAAGGGCATGGCATGGACGAGCGGATGTCGGAAGAGGCGGCGGCGGTGTTCGACGCGCTGGGCGCCCGGTACGAGCGGGCCTTCGAGGGCCTGACCGGCCAGCAGGCGGCCTTGCGATGGCTGACAGAACGGTTGCCGCGCGGGGCCCGGGTCCTGGACGTCGGCAGCGGCACGGGCCGACCGGTGGCCGAGGTCCTGGCGCGGGCGGGCTGCGCGGTCACGGGCATCGACGTATCACCCGCGATGGTCGAACTCGCCCGGACACAGGTCCCGGAAGCCCGCTTCGAGCTGGCCGACGTACGGACCTACGAGGCCCCGCCCCACGGCTTCGACGCGGTGTGCGCCTTCTTCCCGCTCCTCATCATGTCCCGCGCGGAGGTCGAGTCGTCCCTGAAGCGCATGTGCGGCTGGCTCACACCGGGCGGCTACCTGGTCATGGCCACGGTCCCCGGCGACTACGACAACATCGACATGACCTGGATGGGCCACCACGTCACGGTCAGCAGCCTCACAGCCGACGACTACGTGCACCGCCTGGGCACCCACGGCCTGGACGTCCTCTTCACCGACACCACCACGTTCCACCCATCCGGCGACCACCAGGCCCCGGAAACCCACTTCTTCTGCTACGCCCGCCGCCCCGAGGCCGGGACGGAGTCCCGCTAGCGGCCGGCGGCGGAGTCGTCGCTCACGGCGACCTCCACCCGCACTCCGCTGCGAACCCCCCACCCCGCCATCACCCCGGCCTCGGCCTCCAGCACATGCCGAGACCGAAGCCGGGGCAGCCCGAGCCGCCCCGGCCTCATCGTCCGTACGGCGATGACGACGAGATCCTTGTCGAGATAGGCGACGTCGATGGACATGCACATACGAAAGGTGTGCACCCCGCCGGCGGGCGACAGCAGGATGGCCCCGTCGAGGGAGTCCCGCCCCAACAGCCCCCGGGTACGGGCCCGATAAGAGGCCGCGATCTCCAGGGGCACGGTGACCGCGCCCCCAGCCTCCCGCCGTACGACCAACATCCCCCGCCCGTCCCGAAACCGCCCCATCGAAACCGCCCCTCCTTTGCTTGTTCATAACTGGAACCACTCACTCACGCACACGGCGGGCCGCGTTATGCAACCGTTACGCCCCAACCCCACCCGCACACGGTCGATTTGGGCGCATACACCCCGTCGATTGACAACCTTCACCCTGGTATCTCCGCTGCCCCCTGGATAGCGTTGGTTCGCTCAAGAGAAGCCTCGCCCTCACTTGGAGAGCCGACCGTGAACCGCCGCCGCCCCACGCTGCTCGCAGCGCTCGCCCTGACCGCCACCGCGGCCCTGACGCTATCCGCGTGCGGGAGCGGTGACAGCTCAAAGGACGACAACGACAAGATCGCGGGAGCCGACACCGGAAGCAAGCCGTCTGCCTCGCCGACTGCGTCCACCTCATCAGCGGACCGTCCGAAGATCGAGCTGCCGTCGGATCTGACGTACACCTTCGACTGGCCCAAGACGGGCAACGAGAAGAAGGATGCGGTGCTGGCCGACAGCGAGCAGTTCATCAAAGCCGTCGACATGGCTATCGCTGACCAGGATCCACTGAGCAAGGCCTACCTCTACTACTCCGAGGGAGAGGCGGCGGCGGGAAGCCAGAAGTTCATCCAGGAATTTGTGGACTACAAGGACCGAATTACTGGAGCCAAGCGCTACTACGGCGCCAAGGTTCAGATCAACAGCAACGGAACGGCCGGCTTGGTCTACTGCGAGGACCAGAACAAGGCCTACAACAAGAGCCTCAAGACCGGCAAGACCGACGTGACGTCGAATTCGAAGGACAACTACGTCCTTTACAACAGCGTGCTTCAGGTCAACAAGCAGGGCGTCTGGGTCACTGAGAAGCTGACATCGCAACGGGGAAGTGCGGTATGCCAGTAGTGAAGAATCGGAGTGCGGCCGCAGTCGTTTTCGCTGCAATAGCCGCCTTGTTGCTGAGTCCGGCACAGGCGTTCGCGGGCTACGGACATGGCGGTAGTACCAATGGCAAGGACACGGACACTGGAGGCGGGGAGAAGGACGGCAGTCTTTACGCGCAGGCCGTCGTCTTCGACACCTCGAAGAACGGCTCCGGTAAGTCGGCGGGCCCAGTGACCTCCACGACATCGACATGGACCCCGCCAGCCTGCTATTACGCCCCGAAGTACACCCCCGAACAGCTCCAGAAGTACCTGGAGCCGATCTGGGAGGCCGGATCGACGGGCTATGAGTGGGACGCCGAGCAGCGGAAGAAGTACAACGCCAACGACGAAGAGAAGGGCTTCAACAAGGACAAGACCGGCAAGGGCTACTGGTGGGACTCGTTCGTCACACCCGGCCGTGAGGGCGACCCTGGTGCGCTGAGCTGTACCAAGGACATCTTCTGGGTCGACACGGGCGACGATCCGCCGGCCGACATCCCTGAGGCAATTACGCCAGAGGTCCTCGCGCAGCTGGCCTACAACGAGATCCGCGTCCCGTCCACAAAGATGGACCTTGCTCCCGCGGGCACCACGAAGGTGAACCTCCCGACCTGGTCATGGCTGGACGCCGCCGAGTTCAAGCCGGTGTCGGTCACAGCGAGCGTCCAGGTGCTGGGCATCACGGCCACGACGACCGCCGAGCCGGTCTCGGTGAAGATCGAGCCGGGCACGTCGGATGCCGTGACCTACCCGGCCTCCGGTGTGTGCGAGATCAACAACGGTCGTATCGGTGAGCCATACGCCAAAGGCAAGGCTGGCGACACGCCGCCCTGCGGAGTGAAATACCTGCGTTCCTCCGGCAACGGCTCGTACCAGCTGAAGGCCACCGTGACCTGGAAGATTCACTGGACCGGAACCGACGTCAACGGTGACCAGCCGCTGCCTGACGGCACGTTCGGCGCGGACCAGGATGTCGTCGTACAGGAGATTCAGGCCGTCAACCGCTGAGCGGTCGTGACGACGACGGCGGTTGACCCGGGTTCGCGCAGGGCCTAGGTCAGCCGTTGTCGAACTCATGGGGCCTGCTCGGACAAGGACCAACCTGCACACCGTGTGCAGGCTCAAGAGGATTTCCAGGTATCCGCTTCCTCATCCGGGCTGATCCGGATGGTGCAGGCGAATTCGTCGACATCGTCGAGAGCACGGAGGATCCGGCCGGCGTCCGGATCGGCCAGGATGATCAAAACGTCTGCGGCTTCCGTGCCCTTCTCGTAGCGCCAGGCGTAACGGAGGCCGACGTGCACCTCGTTGCTGTCCTCGTCCTGGTAGTAGCGCAACACCCGCAGGCCGGCGCCCAGATACGGGGAGTCGAAGTCCTCGACGACAGGGGGCTCGACGGCGTAGCTCGCATCGGCGTGGGTCAGCTCACGCAGTGCCGATTGCCGGTTTTCACCCTCTTCGATCTCCACCAGATCGACGTACGCGGGAAGCGGAATCTCCCGTGGGTGTGGGAGATGGAGGAAGACCTCAAAGTCCGGAAACGCTGCCGGAGCCCTGATGGCGTACATCAACAGGATGTCGGTCAGAAGGTCGACTTCGCCCGGCTCGGGCTTCTCCGACGCGAAGTCCTCCCAGAGACCCTCGGCGAAGTAGCGCGCCCACGCCTCAGGTGTTTGCGCCTCCTCCACGTCCTCAAGCCCGGGTTCCGGCCACATGAGCGGGATGCGGATCCAAGGGGACAGATCCATGGCGTGCTTGACGTTGAGCCAGCTCACTCGTAACTCCATTTGAACGTGCCGACCACCGCGTCGAACAACTCGACCAACACGTCGGTGAATTCACTGTCGATGTCGCCGTCACCCGGCGTGGAGAAGTTGATGCTGATCCAGCGACCGGGATCGTCCGCCACCGGAAGCACATAGTCGACCCGCCGCGTCGGCAGGGCGGCCTGCTGTACGGCTTCGGGCGCGGAACGCAGTTCTTCCTCGTCAGGGATGGAGCGGTAGTCGCGGCGGAGTGCGGGCGCCCCTGCCACGTCGACCTTCGTCGCCGTTCCATCGCGGACACCCTCGTCGGTCAACTGATCGATCACTGCATGCGGAGGAACCGCATGACCTTGGCCGATCGGCATCTCGGCAACGATGAAAGAGGCCATGAGGAAGATGCCTCCGCGCGGAAGCGCCGGGAGGTATAGGTCAAGGCCACCGTTTCTTCTGGCTGCGCGTGCCTGCTTCTCCAGCTGGCGCCGCATGTCCAGTCGGAAGCGCATCGCGTCGTCCCGGGGAATGCCCTCCGGGACTTGCCCCATGTGTGAGAAGAGGACGCTCTCAAGCGCCTCCTTCGTGCCCTCGCGCAGCGGGATGCGGACCCAGCCGGGTGGCAGGACGAGCTCATAGCGGCGGGGAGCGGTCGACGTGCTCACGCGCGGGCCTGCTTCTTGAGTTGCCGGTCGGCCACCAGGATCGTCAGGGTGGAGAGCACCGAAATCACGGCCAGCCAGCTGTAGCCGAATGCCGCGAATACGTTCGGGATCAGAAAGAGACAGGAAACGATTTTGATCGTCTGGGAGAAATTGGCACCCTTCCGCGGGTCGCGGATCAGCTCTCGGTTCTGGATGAACAGAAGCAGCATCAGAACAGGTGCAATCATCATTGGCCAAGCCGCGTAGCCCGTGGTAAGCCAGTCCATCCCTCCGTACTTGCTTCCGAGGTCTTGGAAGGCGAAACAGAGAATCGGTGTCAAGGTGAACGCGGCAAGGAATTTCATGGCCCGAGACTCTTCTGGGCTTTTCGCTGGGACTGTTGCCACTGTCTCCCACTCCAGAAAAATTAGCGTGGAACTTTGCTCTGCCTGATTATTGCCGATCGAACCCTACAGGGGATATTTCACCAACGACTCCCGACTTCACGTGTCAGAACATCCTTGGCGTCTCCATACGCATCCCCGCCAAGCTTTTCTCCGGCCTTGTCTCCGAGGTCTACGAAGGCGGCTGCTCCGTAATTGAAGCGGAATTTCCTTACGGCCTGGTCCGCTGCGTCGGCCGCCCTCACTACATCGGGATTCCCGCCGAATTCGGTCCGCATCGCCTTGGCGAACTTGGATGCGCTGACGACCTCCCCCTCACCGCCCAGCAGGCGTTCCAGCCGAGTAGCCCCCGGCCGTGTTTCTTTCGCCCCGATCTGGCGCAGCGCGTCCTTCGCCCGCACCGCTTTCGCGCCGCGGGCGGAGTCGGTGCCATATCGCATGATGTTTTTGTTGAGCAGCTTGCGCAGGTTCGCGTACCGCTGGAAGCGTCCCGCCCTGCTTGCGGTTTTGAGGGTTGCCGCTGCGGCCTTCACGCCCTTCAACGCGATGCTGCCGAATCCCAGTGTCGAAAGTGCGAAGACGTCCATGGCGACGTCCGCCCAGTTCCCGTCACCGGAGAGGGCCAGCATGGTGTGCCCGACGCCGACGAGCGCCGTGAGACTGAGGGTGGTCACCGTGATGAGGGTTGCCAGCCATCCGACCGGCGTGAAGAGAAGGGCCACGACTCCGATGATGGTCGCTGCCCAACTCAGGACTTCAACGACGGTCTTGATCGTATCCGCATGCTCGTGCACCCAGTCCTTGAAGTTCTCCCACCTGCTGTCCTTGATGACATCCGAGATGTCATCGCCGATGTTCCCGGCATAGTGCTGGGCACGGGAGTCGCGGTCGGAGATGACCTGATTGAGCTGCTTGTGGTACGGCGCCAAGTGGCTGTTGGGATCGGAGTCCTCCGACGGCTTCTTGTCACCGTCCTTGCCGTCCGTCTTGGCCTCGGCTTCCTTTTTCTTCACCTCGGCAGCGTGTTCCTCGTCGGCTCGCTTCGCCGCTCGGAGGACGCCGTCGGCCCGTTCTTGGAAGCCTTCCAGTTCGTTGGCCCAATTGCCGAGGTCGCCGACCACACGCTCGTAGCGACCGGCTGTCTCACGGAAGCGCTTTTCGAGGTCGCCGGACTTGTCGCGGATCTTGTCGGCGTATTTGCCCTGCAGTGCGTCGCCGTCGGCAGCTTTGCGCAGGATGCGAGCCTGGTTGCGGAGGGTCGAGGCGAGGTCCTTCATTCTGCGGACCTCGTCGCGGATGTCTTCCGGATCGCCGGGGATCGGGTCCTTCTCTGCCAGCGGGTGCCAGTCGACCGGTCGGCGCCTGCCCTTACCCGTACCCATTGGTTATTTTCCCCCGCTTTTGCCGTGCTTCTTCTCGCTTGCCTTCTTGAGATCGAGGTCCAGCTTCTCGAAGCTCTTGAGCGCGGTCTCTACTTGCTTGCCCAAGTCCTCGACGTTCTCCAGTAGTTCGCGCCGGTAGTTGTCCCAGTTGCTGACGAAATCGTCCATCTTGCCGGCGATGCTGTCATGGCCCCAGATGTCATGGACGTCGGCGCGGTGCTTGTCGATGTCTTTGAGGGCTTTCTTGATGTCTTTCAGATTCGTCTTCGAAGACTCCAGGAGTGCGTAGTCGACTACAAGGCGGTCGTACTCACCCATAGGCCTCTCCGTTTGCACTTGCGTGTCGGGCACGCTCTCGTTGGACTCAACTCACCAGCACAGTCACCGCAAATTCCTTCCCGCTCCCAGCCAGATGATCACGAGGGGCGGCCATGCCAGCTGCTGCATCCTCTCCCATCACTGCTGTGCTGGCGCAACTTGGCATGGTGAAGACCGGCCGCATCGTTGACCTGTGCAGGGGTGCGCGACTCCGCCCTTGAGCGGTGAGCTGAAGCCCCACCCAGGGGGCGTTGCCGTCGTCGCCGCGCCCGAGGACGCCCCGCTGCCTTCGCGGACGGCACCGTCGATCTCGTCGAACACTGCCGCGGCCCGCTCCAGGCCGCGCAGGAGAGCCGACTGCGACCACGACCCGGCAGCGGCTAAATCAGCGGCGCCCACCCCACCCCCCTGACACGATCCCCCCATGGCAGCCGATCACCACCCCACCTACGACGACCTCATCGCCGAAGGCGCCGCCGTGCCCACCGAAGGGTGGGACTTCTCCTGGTTCGAGGGGCGGGCCAGCGAGGTGCGGCCCTCGTGGGGGTATGCCGTGGCGAAGGGGGCCCGGCTGGCGCGGGCCACCGCCGCGCTCGATGTGCAGACCGGGGGAGGGGAGGTCCTGGGCTTCGCTCTCGGCCGGGCCGGAGCGCAGGCGCCGCGGCTTGTCGTCGCCACCGAGGGCTGGGAGCCCAACGTCGCCAAGGCCACCGCGCTGCTCCGCCCCCGCGGCGTCGCCGTCGTCGCGTCGCCCGAGGACGCGCCCCTGCCCTTCGCCGACGCGGCCTTCGACCTCGTCACCAGCCGGCACCCCGTCGCCCCGAACTGGCCCGAGATCGCACGCGTGCTCCAGCCGGGCGGCACGTACTTCGCCCAGCACGTCGGCCCGCGCAGTGTCTTCGAGCTCGTCGAGCACTTCCTCGGCCCGCTCCCGGCCGAGCAGAGCTCCGACCGGCACCCCGACCGCGAGCGCGCCGGCGCCGAGGCCGCCGGGCTCGAGATCGTCGACCTGCGGGCGGAGCGGTTGCGGATCGAGTTCCATGACATCGCGGCCGTCGTGCACTTCCTGCGCAAGGTGGTGTGGATGGTCCCGGACTTCACGGTCGAGGCGTACGACGCCCAACTCCGTTCCCTGCACGAGCGGATCGAGTCCGAGGGCCCCTTCGTCGCCCACAGCACCCGTCACCTCTTCGACGCGCGCAAGCCCGAGTGACCTGTACGACCTGCCCATGCCGCGCACCCCCTCACGCGTGCGGCCCCACCGTCACCTCCCCGATCACCAACTCCGCCTCCGCCTCCAGCACTTCACCCACCCGCTCCACCCGCTCGCCCAACTCCCGTTCCTGCAGGGCCGTCAGCCGCCCCAGTGGCTCCACCGTCACCGTCGTACGACGTCCCCGGCGCCGCTGGTGCCAGACGCCGGCCACCACGCCGTCGACGAGGAGGAGCGGGAAGTTGCCCGCCTGGCCGCCCGCCAGGGCCCGTCGGTACGCGGCGCCGGGGAACAGCAGCTCACGCGGCTGGGCGGCGATGCCGTACGCGTCGAAGTACGGGAGCAGTCGGACGCCCTGCAGCCTGTCGCGAGGGTCCCGAGAGAACTCGGTGTCGTCCCTCTCCACCCACGCGACCGTGCCCTCGAGGTCGACCTCCTCGATCTCCCCGGCCTCCGCCATGCGCGCGAAGACAGCGGACGCCCAACCACCCGGCGCCGCAAGCCACTTGGCGAACCACGCCGGGGTCGCCGGTCCGTAGGCGTGCAGATAGCGGCGTACGAGAGTCCGTACCGCCTCTTCCGCGGGCAGCGGGTCGAAGTGCGGCGGGCGGGTGTATGTCACCTTGCGGCCCCGGTTCGGGCCGAAGCAGAGCGCGCCGGACCAGCCCGCCCGGTGCAGGACCTGCCGCCAGCGCGGCCACAGGGTCTGGAAGGCCGGCATCACCAGGTCACCGGCCCACGCGCCGGTGCGCGCCACGACCTCCTCGTTCAGTTCGTCCACGGTCAGGCACACCCCTTCCAGGGCGTCCGCGATCGCCGCCACGATCAGGTCGGCCTGCTCCTCGGTCACCCGCACGTCCTGCGCGAAGACCGGGGCGGACGGGACGGCCGGCAACGCGGCGCACCACAGCGGGAGTTCGGACACGGGAAGCAGATGCACGGTTCCGCGCGGGCCGTGCGTCTTCACCAGCGACCCGTCCTCCCACAGCGCCCCGCGCACGTCCGCCCGCGTCACCCCCGTGGTCCGCACCCCCACCGACAGCTCGGCCGCGGACAGCACCTGCGCGTGCGCCCCGAGCATCGCGGAGACCACCTCGGCGACCGGAGTGCCCTGCTTCGCGGAAGTGGCCAGGAACTGCCGGTCGAGTCGGCGTGCGCTTGCCTCGGTCCATGTGATTCTCACCGTCATGAGCCGACGCTAGGCCCGAATGAGGTCAGATATTGACCTCTATGCCGCCGCTAGGTGAAGAATCCTGGCTTCGTGCAAATCGGGCAATCGGCGCATCAGCTCCCCATTCCCCCTTCGCATCCATGGGATTCACGAGGTTTCCACATCGTTATCACCATTGGCTCGCTTCTTACCCTGCTCTCACGTAAGTTCAGACCAAGGCAATTCGCGTCAGCAAAGCTGCGCGGGGTGGTACCGCGCGGTGGAGGGGGCCGCGCGGTGCCGTGCCTTCCCAGCTCATCGCGTCAAGCGGGGGCTCTCGGCCGGGGTCACCCATGCGGGGGATGCGAGAGCAAGTCGCCGAGCAACCCTCACGCCGTACCGAATCCTCCGGTTCTCCGTGGATGCCACCCGAATGCCCAGGGAATCCGCCGTGTTCCGGCCATGAATCCCCCTTGAACGGGCCGTTCCCCCGCCCTCGGCCCGTCGCCGCCCGACTCCGGAGAGTAGTTGTGGCACGCCGATGCACGCAGCATCACTTACGAAGGGTTATGGTGGAAACCCCCCCTCGGGCCGGTCCGTCTCCCCCCCACGGACCGGCCCGTTTTTTTGTGCCCGCGGCCGGCTGCCGGACCAGTCGCCGGATCAGCCCCTGGCGAGTCGCCCGCCCGGCTCCATGAACGAGCCGCCCGTGCATCCGGCCGGTCGCCGCACCGTCCACGCCCCGCCCCGCCGCCCTCTCCCGCGACCCCGGCCACCCGACCAGCCACAACCCCAGCCCCTCGACCCGCGCTCAAGTCCCCCTCCACCACAGCGGTAGGCTTCCGCCCGCGGGGACCGCACCGTACGGAGGGGCTGACAAGAACGTGAACCTGCGCGACAAGCTGCGCGGCCTGCTGGTCAGGTTGTACGCACGCCGGGTGGAAGGCCACCTGGACCACGCTCAGGTGCCCAAGCACATCGGCGTCATCATGGACGGCAACCGCCGCTGGGCGAAGGCCGCGAAGGCCACCACCGTGCACGGTCACCGCGCGGGTGCCGAGAAGATCGAGGAGTTCCTCGGCTGGTGCTCCGAGACCGACGTCGAGGTCGTCACCCTCTGGCTGCTGTCGACGGACAACTTCGACCGGCCCCAGGATGAACTCGGCCCGCTGCTGGGCATCATCGAGGACGTCGTCCGCACGCTCGCCGCGGACGGCCGCTGGCGGGTGCACCACGTCGGCACGCCCGACCTGCTGCCCTCGCCGATGCGGATGGCGCTGAAGGAGGCGGAGGAGGCCACCGCCCATATCGACGGGATACTCGTCAACCTCGCCATCGGCTACGGCGGTCGTCAGGAGATCGTGGACGCCATGCGGTCGATGATGCTCGACGCCGCCGACAAGGGCACCTCGCTGGAGGAGCTCGCCGATTCCGTCACCATCGACGCGATCGGCCGTCATCTCTACACCGGCGACCAGCCCCACCCCGACCTCGTCATCCGCACCAGCGGTGAACAGCGGCTGTCCGGATTCATGCTGTGGCAGACGGCGCACTCGGAGTACTACTTCTGTGAGGTCTTCTGGCCGGCCTTCCGGAAGGTCGACTTCCTGCGCGCCATGCGTGACTACGCGGCGCGCCACCGGCGTTTCGGCGGCTGAGAAAACCGCCCGCGTACCCCGTTTGGGGCGGAAGTAACAAGGAGTTCACCAGCGCGCCGTCATCCGCAGGGGCATGGCGGCGCATGTTCGAGGGCATAAGCCAAGCAGGTCGACACCCGAACCACGGGTGTCGGATCTCAGCGGGCGGCACCGGAGCCGTTCGCCCGGGAGGCCCTTTGCACCAGCTCGACCGTGCGGTTCCAGCACGGAAGAAGCAGTGGAGGGCCGGTTTCCGGCCCGTGCAATCGGGCCGTCGACCGGTCCAGCTCCACTCCGTCGCTCCCCGACCTCATCCGAGGGGGTACGTCCTTCCGTGGTGACCAGCACAAAGCGCCGTATGCCAGACCGGCGCACCTATGTTCTCGACACCAGCGTTCTGCTGGCCGATCCGAACGCCCTGAGCCGCTTCGACGAGCACGAGGTCGTGCTCCCGATCGTCGTGGTGACGGAGTTGGAGGCCAAGCGGCACCATCCCGAACTCGGCTACTTCGCCCGGCAGGCCCTCAGGCTGCTCGACGAGTTCCGGGTCCGGTTCGGTCGCCTCGACGCCCCCCTCCCGATCGGGGAACTCGGCGGAACCGTCCGTGTCGAGCTCAATCACTCGGACCCCAGCGTGCTGCCCAGCGGCTACCGCCTGGGGGACAACGACTCCCGCATCCTCGCGGTCGCCCGCAACCTGCAGGCCGAGGGGTTCGACGTCACCGTCGTGTCGAAGGACCTCCCGCTCAGGATCAAGGCGTCCTCGGTCGGGCTCCTCGCCGAGGAGTACCGCGCCGAGCTCGCCATCACGGACTCCTCCGGCTGGACCGGAATGTCCGAACTGACCCTGCCGGGCGAACAGGTGGACATCCTCTTCGAGGAAGGCCATGTCCACGTCCCCGAGGCCGCCGACCTGCCCGTGCACACGGGTCTGACGATCCAGTCCGAGCGCGGCAAGGCGCTGGGGCGGGTCAGTCCCGAGGGCAACATCCGCCTGGTGCGCGGTGATCGGGAGGCGTTCGGCATCAAGGGGCGCAGCGCGGAGCAGCGCATCGCGCTGGACATCCTGCTCGACCCGGACATCGGCATCGTCTCGATGGGCGGCCGGGCCGGCACCGGCAAGTCGGCGCTCGCGCTGTGCGCGGGGCTCGAGGCGGTCCTGGAGCGCCGCCAGCACCAGAAGGTCATGGTCTTCCGTCCGCTGTACGCGGTGGGCGGGCAGGAGCTGGGCTATCTGCCGGGCTCCGAGGCCGAGAAGATGAGCCCCTGGGCGCAGGCGGTCTTCGACACGCTGTCCGCCGTCACCAGCCGCGAGGTCATCGAGGAGGTCACCGCGCGCGGGATGCTCGAGGTCCTGCCCCTCACCCATATCCGCGGCCGCTCGCTGCACGACGCGTTCGTGATCGTGGACGAGGCCCAGTCGCTGGAACGGAATGTACTTCTCACCGTTCTGTCCCGAATTGGCGCCAATTCGCGGGTGGTGCTCACCCATGACGTGGCCCAGCGGGACAATCTGCGGGTCGGGCGCTACGACGGTGTCGTCGCCGTCGTGGAGAAGCTGAAGGGGCATCCGCTCTTCGCCCACGTCACGCTGACGCGGTCCGAGAGGTCCCAGATCGCCGCCCTTGTGACCGAAATGCTGGAGGACGGTCAGATCTGACCCTCTCGTCCAACTTCACAGGGGTTACGCAGTAGTTGGCGCCGTCCGGAAAGCCAGTGAGCCTAGCCGGGCGGCGCCTTGGCGTGTGCGGGTTTCCTGAAATCACCTGGGACAAACGAGGTGTGAGCTTTCACACGCAACTCAGAATTGCCACCCGGCGTCGGGTTACGGCAGAGTCTCACTCCTGTCAGGCCCCGCATACGACACACCTGTACCCCCAGCGGTACGGCACCACAGCAACACCAGCTTCAACTCCATAGTCGACGTCGTATGCCGCCCGAGCTACACGCGGCGCCTCCCTCACGGGAGTTGCCCACCGGGCCCGTGCTTCCCGTGACCCGCAGTTGGGAGGCCAGCGCCAAGGGGCAAGATTGCGTCCGCCAGGGTCACCGAAGCGGGCGATGCTGGAAGGAAACCGTGTGAGTCCGATTTCGGTCCGGGGATTCGCAGTGGCCTCTGCCACCGCGGTCACCGCTGTCGGAAGCGTCGTCGGCGTTGCCTCGGGCAGCACCGCGCAGACGAACGACGCCGAGGCGGCAGTTGCCGATTCGACGCTCCTCGCGGACATACCCGCGGGCCAGCAGGCCCAGGTGCAGACCGCGTCCCTGACGCAGCAGGCCAATGTCCAGGCCATCGCCGCCGACGCGAGCGCCAAGAAGGACGCCGAGGAATCGGCTCGCAAGGCCGCCGCCCAGTCGGCCGTCGAGAAGAAGGAACAGGCCGAGAAGGCGGCGAAGGAAGCCAAGGAGCGCGCCGAGGCCAAGACCGCGGCCTCCCGGGACGCCTCCAGCTTCCCCGTCCAGAGCTCGTACTCCATCGCACAGATCCAGGCGATGGCACGCCAGATGGTGCCCAGCGCCCAGTTCCAGTGCTTCAGCAACATCGTGGACCACGAGTCCAGCTGGAAGTACACCGCGGTCAACCCCTCCTCCGGCGCCTACGGCCTCTTCCAGGCACTGCCGGGTTCGAAGATGTCCTCGGTCGGGGACGACTGGCGGACCAACCCCGCCACCCAGATCAAGTGGGGCCTCAACTACATGGACAGCCGCTACGGCAGCCCGTGCGAGGCCTGGTCGTTCTGGCAGGCCAACCACTGGTACTAGAGCCTCAGGCCCCGGCCGCCGCTCAACCTCGCGCAGCCCCTCACCGTCCTACGGTGAGGGGCTTTCGCCTGTTGTACGGTCTGACGGACGACTCACAGGCTCCAGGGGAGAGTGGTGGGGAAAGACGGGGGAAAGGGACGGATACGGATCATGTCGCGAGTGCCTGGGTGGCTCGGTCGGCTCGGCCACGGACTGACCGAGGTGGGAGAGCGGTGGGACGAGCGCCGTGCGGAGGCGGAGCGCGAGGAGGCCGAGCCTCCCGAGGAGCCCCCGCCGCCCGTCGATGACGTGGTCCCCGAGCCTGTACCCCGCCCCGACCCCGCGCAGGCTGTGCCGTGGGGCATGCGGGTCGCCGCCGAGGCCGGCTGGCGGCTGCTGGTGCTGGCGGGCACGGTCTGGGTCCTCATGCGGGTCATCAGCGCCGTACAACTCGTCGTACTCGCCTTCGTGGCCGCCCTGCTGATCACCGCGCTGCTCCAGCCGACGGTGGCGTGGCTGCGGCGCTTCGGCTTCCCGCGGGGCCTCGCGACCGCGCTCACCGCGATCCTGGGCTTCGTCGTGATGGGGCTGATCGGCTGGTTCGTGACCTGGCAGGTCATGGAGAACATCGACAACGTCTCCGACCAGGTCCAGGACGGCATCGACGAACTGCGGAACTGGCTGCTCAACAGCCCCTTCCATGTCACGGACAAGCAGATCAACGACATCGCCGAGAACCTGCGGGACGCGATCGGGGCGAACACGGACCAGATCACGTCGGCCGGTCTGGAAGGCGTGACGGTGGTGGTCGAGGCGCTGACGGGCATCCTGCTCGCCGCGTTCTCCACGCTGTTCCTGCTCTACGACGGCAAGCGCATCTGGGAGTGGACGCTGAAGCTGGTGCCGGCGGCGGCGCGGCCGGGCGTCGCCGGTGCGGGGCCGCGGGCCTGGCGGACGCTGACCGCCTATGTGCGCGGCACGGTGATAGTGGCTCTGATCGACGCCATCTTCATCGGCCTCGGCATCTACTTCCTGGGTGTCCCGATGGCCGTTCCGCTGGCGGTCTTCATCTTCCTGTTCGCCTTCATCCCGCTCGTCGGCGCGGTGGTCTCGGGCGCGCTGGCGGTGGTGGTCGCACTGGTGACGCAGGGCGTGTTCACGGCCGTCATGTCCCTGGTCGTCGTCCTGGCGGTGCAGCAGATCGAGGGCCACATCCTCCAGCCCTTCATCCTGGGCCGGGCGGTCCGGGTGCACCCCCTCGCCGTGGTCCTGTCGGTCGCCGCGGGCGGCATGATCGCGGGGATCGGCGGCGCGGTGGTGGCGGTGCCGCTGGTCGCCGTCACCAACACCGTGGTCGGCTATCTGCGGTCGTACTCCCGGGAACAGGCGCTGAAGCAGTCGCCGCGGCCGAGGGGTGCCACGGCGGTCGACGTGGCCCCGGTGGAGCCGCCGGCGCCGGACAAGCAGGCATAGCCACGGTCGTCTCGAAATCGTTCAAATGGCCACCGAACAAAGCGAATTGAACGGCTCTACGATTCAAATTCCGTCAGGTCGGAGCAGCTCGGAATAACCCGGCCGGGATATGCCCCGCGGCTGATACACATACCCCCCTCAGTGCTACGCGCCAGGCGTATGTGCGAAATGCCAGGGGGAGTGATGGCGGGCCTTCGCGACTCCCTCGACCTCGACCGGGTCGGACACGACCTGCTGGCGCGCGCCCTGGCCCTGTGCGGGAGCGAGGAGTTCACCGGGGAACTGAGGGTGACCGGAGCCCCCGGCGGCACCCTCCATCTGCGCGGCGGGCTGGTCGTCGGCGCCGAGAGCCCCGGCGCCCCCGGCCCCGAGGCGCTGCTGCTGCGCTCCGGCCGGGTCAGCGGCGAGGAGTGGGCCGCCCTGGTACGGGAGTCGGGCGGCGCGCGCTGGCCCGCGGCCGGGCTGATCGCCCGGGGTTACGCCGGTGCCGCCCAGCTCAGGGTCGTCTGCGTGATGGCGCTGCACGACGCGGCCTTCGCCATCCTGGCCGGCCGGGTGCACGGCTGTGAGCGCGTGGCCGAGGCCGAGCCGTTCGCCACGGTCGCCGTGGGCGAGGCCCCGAGGCGGCTGTTGCAGGACGCCCTGCGACGGCTCACCGCCCTGGCCGCGCTGCCCCGCCCGGTCCACCCCGACCGGGAACGCCCCACCCCGGTCCCACTGCCGGACTCCGGCCCCGTCACCGCGCTCCAGCGCGACCTGCTCACCCAGGCCGACGGCCGCAGCACCGCCCGCGACCTGGCCTTCCGCACCGGACGTGGCGTCTACACCGTCACCGTCGAGATGGCCCGGATGCTCGACGAGGGGCTCCTGGAATGCGGCGACGAGCCCACCCCGATCCCGGTCCGTCCCTTTCCCGACGGTCAGGGCGTCCGGCAGCGCGAACCGACGCCCCCCGCCGCGCCCCCACTCGTCCCCGGCACCCTGCCCCGCCGTAAACCCGGCGGATTCTTTCGGATGCGAAACGGAGCCCCGAAATGACGAAGCCGAACAGATGTGAACAGAAATTGGGGAGTTGAATACATGGATCATGAAGCCCTGGCACTGGAAATGCGAGGACTGCGCGAACAGGTGACCGGCATCACCGACACCGCGCTCGCCGCCGCCGACGGACTGCTCATCGCCGCCGACACCGCCGACTCCATCGACCCGGAGGGCCTCGCCGCCCTCGCCGCGGCCGGCCTCGGGCTCGCCCGCCGCACCGCCCAAGCCACCGACCGCGGCACCCTGCGCCAGACCGTGACGTACGGCAGTCACGGCTGCGCGGCCTTCTACGCGGTCGGCGACACCGCCCTGATGGTCGTCCTCGGCGACGAGGGCATGGATGTCGACCGACTGCACCGGGCGACCCAGCCCGCTCTCGACCGTATCGGCTCGATCCTCACGCACAAGGCAGCGGAAGGAGTCTGAAGGGATGGCGACGAAGCGTATGACCCCCGGTTTCTCCGACCAGGTGATGGGCCTGGTCAAGTCATTGCGTACCGATGCCCCCGACTGCGTCGCCTCGGGCGTCGTCGACATGTCCACCGGCATGCTGCTCTCCTACGAGACCGTCGAGAACCATCCGCCGGAGGTGCTGGACCTGCTGGCGGGCGCGACGCTCGACCTCTTCCAGGGGCGGACGGTGGTGATGATCGAGGACGTCTTCAAGGAGCGTCGCGGGAACAGCAGCGACAACCACTTCTTCCAGGAGATCCTCGTCAACAGCGAGAACCTCACGCACCTGTTCGTACGGCTGACCGAGCAACAGGACGTGGTGGCCGTGGTCGTGTGCCGCAAGTCGGTGAACGTGGGCATGCTCTTCGCCCAAGTGCGGCGGGTGGTACGGGAGTACAGCCTCTGAGCACATGACAGAGGGCCCCTCCTGATCCGGAGGGGCCCTCACCGTCGTACGACTACTCCGTGCGCAGTCCGTCCGGTCGCATCAGCCGCAGCAGCGGCGGCAGGCTGAGCACCGTCACCACCAGGACGACCGCGGCGCCCGCGCCCGTCATCGACAGCACGCTCGCCCAGTCCACGGACACCGGGGTGTCCGTCATCTTCAGCAGGACCACGCCGAGCGTCAGTCCCACCGTCGACGCCAGCAACAGCCCGAGTCCGACCGGGATCGCCGTCTGCCACAGCACCGACAGGCTCAGCGTGGAGCGCCGGGTGCCGAAGGCGATCAGGGACGACAGCAGCTTCTTGCGTTCGCGCAGCTGCTCCAGCTGGGAGACCAGCAGGCTCGCCCCGATCAGCATCAGGACGCAGGTGGCGCCGACGAACAGGCCGCCGCGGATGGCGGCGTAGTTCTTGTCGCGCACGCTGGACGCGAACGTGATGGGCTCCTCGTACGGGTTGATGCGCGCCGCCGTGTTGCGGACGTACTCGAGGGCCTCCGGCTCCGATGCGTCGAGCCTCAGATACAGCTCCGGGGTGAGCAGCCGGTCGGCTCCCGAGGGCAGTGCCGCCCGAGTCATCAGCAGGCCGGCACGGCCGACCCTGGTCGAGTCCTCGGTGCTCTGGACGGTCGTGAGGTCCTTCGGGACGGTCCAGGCGAGCGGCTTGGTCGTCTTGTCGTCGTCGGAGTCCTCGAACCAGACCCGGGCGCCGGCCTTGATCAGCTTGTCCGTGTCATAGGCGTAGTCGCCGGCCTTCAGGATGAACGCGTCGCCGTCACGGCAGGAGGAGAGCTTGGCGACCTTGCGCAGGGACGCGCAGGAACCGACGGACACGGGGGCGAAGTGCTCGGGTTCGACGCGGGCGTTGCTGAGGTAGCCGTCGGCGAGGTCGTAGACCAGCTCGACGCCACGGGTCTGCGCGAACTTCTTCTCGACGGCGGCGGCCGAGCTGCCCGAGGGCAGCATGATGGCCATCTGGGACCCCGCGGTGTCCTCGGCCTTCCGCTCCGTGTACTGGCCGTCGACGCCGGCGAACAGCATCTGCAGGGCGATCGCGCCGGCCACCGCCACCGCGATGCCGTTGACCATCCGGGCCGCCGTGCCGCTGCTCAACTGAAGCCTGCGGACGGCGAGTTGCCAGGCCACCGGGCCCGCGCCGAGCCGGGAGACGACCGCCTCGACGACCCAGGGCAGCAGCGCGGTCACACCGACCAGCAGCAGCATGACGCCGCCGACGGTGAGGTACTGGTTGAAGTTCCCGCTGTCACGGCCCTGGCCGATCATCGGGTACAGCATCGCGAGACCGCCCACCGGCAGCAGCAGCCGCCACCACAGCCGGCGCCGCGACGGCTTCGCGGTACGCACCACGCCGAGCGGCTCGATGACGACACCGCGCAGCGCGAACTGCGTGACCAGCACGGCGGCCGCGGGCACCGCGACGGCGACCAGCAGGGCCAGCAGGGGCGAGGGGTTGAGATAGCTCGGGAAGAAGCTGTAGTCGAACACCTCCACGGAGCCCGCGACCTGCCGCCCGGCCATGAAGAACCCGGCGCCCAGGACCAGGCCCACCAGGGCCCCGGCCATCGCCTCGCCCGCCGCGACCCGCCGGGTCATCCGGGCGTCGGAGCCCACCAGCCTGAGGGCCGCGAGCCGCCGGTCGCGCCGCTCGCCGCCGAACCGCACGGCCGCCGCGATGAAGACGGCGACGGGCGTCAGCAGCACCGCGAAGACGACGAGGATCAGCAGGAGCAGTACGGGATCCAGCGGCTCCGAGCTCTGGTCCTGGTCCGGGGTCCCGAACCGCTTGATGCGGTCCACGTTGGCGCCGTTGATCTGCGGTTCGAGTCCCTCGGCGCCACGGTAGAAGGAGAGTTCGGCCGAGCCGATCAGTCCGCTCTCCCCGATGGTCCCGACGATCCGGTCCGGCAGCCGCTCCCGCAGCACCTTCCCGTCGTCGGAGTCCAGGAGCCTCTTCAGCGCGGGGGAGACCACCATCTCGCCCGGTGCGGGGAAGTCGGAGACCCCCGGCGGCAGAGGTGCCTTGGATCCCTCGGGCTCCAGCGCCCGGCCTCGCACGCTCTTGCCGTGGTAGGTCGTGGTGGCATACCCGATGAGCAGGGTGTTGTCGGCCTTCTTCATCGGTTCGGCGCTGAACGACATGTCGCTGCGGGCCTCTTCCCGCTGGTCGCGCGTCGCCAGCGCGTTCGGGATGGCGGTCGTCAGGAGCAGCAGCGCCACCCCGAGCCCCACCCCGACGGCCGTCAGCAGGACCCGGATCCAGCCCTCGCGTCCCCCCGCGAACGCGAATCGGACCCCCATGCCCAGGTCCCGTGCCCACTGCCTCATACGACCCGCTCCATGTCCCGGGACTTGCCGTCCCGTACGACGATCTCGCGGTCGGAGTAGGCGGCCACCCGTGCCTCGTGCGTGACCAGCACGACGGCCGCGTTGGTGGACCGGGCGGCGTCGGTGAGCAGTTCCATCACGCGCTCGCCGTTGAGCGAGTCGAGCGCGCCGGTGGGCTCGTCCGCGAACAGCATGCGGGGACTGGTCACCAACGACCGTGCCACGGCGACGCGTTGCCCCTGACCGCCGGACACCTCGCCGGGCCGCTTCTTCCGCAGGTCGTCGACCTCGAGCCGCTCCATCCAGCCGAGCGCGGTCTTCTCGGCCTCCTTGCGGGAGGTGCCGTTCAGCCGCAGCGGCAGGGCGACGTTCTCCACACAGGTCAACTCCGGGACGAGCTGGCCGAACTGGAAGACGAACCCGAACTCGCTCCGCCGCAGCGCACTGCGCTGGGCGTCGTTCATCGTCGCCATCTCCTGCCCGTTGTAGACGATCGAGCCCGAGTCGGGCGTCACGATCCCGGCGAGACAGTGCAGCAGGGTCGACTTGCCGGACCCGGAGGGGCCCATGACGGCGACGACCTCGCCGGGGTGGATGGAGAACTGGGCGCCGTCGAGCGCCAGGGTCGGGCCGTACGCCTTGCGCAGGTCGTCGGCCACGAGCAGGGAGCCTGCGGGAGTCATGCGGTCACCACCTGGGCGAGCTTGTCGAGACGCGCGGCGGTCAGTTCCAGCCACCGCAGATCGGCCTCGAGATGGAAGAGGGCGTGGTCGCAGATGAGCTGGTCGGCGAGATCGCCCTTGCGCTTGCGGTCGGTGAGGATCCGCATCATCCGCAGATGCTCGGAGCGCTGGGTGTCGAGGATGTCCGCCGCGTTCCGGTGCGTCAGCAGCGCGAGGACGACCTTCGTGTACAGCGTCGACTGGAGATACGGCTCGGGCTTCTCCGGCGTGGCCAGCCACTGCTGTACGTCGGTGATGCCGGCCTCGGTGATGGCGTACCGCTTGCGCTCCGGACCGCCGCCGGCCTCGATGCCGTCGACCTCGACGAGCCCGTTCTTCAGCAGGCGGGACATCGTCGAGTAGACCTGGCCGTAGTGCAGGGGCCGGTCGTGACCGAACTTCTCGTCGAAGGCCCGCTTCAGGTCGTAGCCGTGGCGGGGCCCGGACTCCAGGAGTCCCAAAAGGGTGTGACCGATGGACATGGGGAGGACTGTACACGCGGTGTATACCCGGCATGTATACGCCGAGTGTGTAGATCGCGTGGGTGGGTGACGAGCCGCAGGTCGGGGCCGATTGTCACGGTTCTGCTACACGGGATCTCAGGCTTCCGGATCCACCGGGGGCCGCCCGCGCCGCGGGATCGGCCGGGCCTCGCCGGGCAGCCGGCCCGCGTCCGCCAGGGCCTTCCTGAGCAGGAACTCGATCTGCGCGTTCGCCGACCGCAGCTCGTCCCCGGCCCAGCGCGCCAGCGCCTCGTACACCGAGGGGTCCAGCCGCAGCAGCACCTGCTTGCGCTGCTGCTGCGGCCGCCGCTTCGGCGCGGGCTCCTGCGTCGAATCCGTCACTGGTAGAGGGTCCCGGTGTTCAGGACGGGCTGCGCCGCGCGGTCCCCGCAGAGCACCACCATCAGGTTCGACACCATCGCCGCCTTGCGCTCGTCGTCCAGTTCCACGATGTCCTGCTCGCTGATCCGGGCCAGCGCCGCCTCGACCATCCCGACCGCTCCGTCCACGATCTGCCGCCGGGCCGCGACGATCGCGCCGGCCTGCTGGCGCTGGAGCATCGCCGAGGCGATCTCGGGAGCGTACGCGAGGTGCGTGAAGCGGGACTCGATGATCTCCACGCCGGCCGCCTCCACGCGCGCGTGCAGCTCCAGCGCGAGCTTCTCGGTGATTTCCTCGGCGTTGCCGCGCAGCGAGAGGCCGCCCTCGTCATGGGCGTCGTAGGGGTACTCGATGGCGATGTGCCGGACGGCCGCCTCGGTCTGGGTGGAGACGAACTCGAGGTAGTCGTCCACCTCGAAGGTGGCCTGCGCGGTGTCCTCGATCCGCCACACCACGACCGCGGCGAGCTCGATCGGGTTGCCGTAGGCGTCGTTGACCTTCAGGACGGCCGTCTCGTGGTTGCGCACCCGGGTGGAGATCTTCGTGCGCGAGGTGAAGGGGTTCACCCAGCGCAGCCCGTCCTGCCGGATCGTTCCCCGGTAGCGCCCGAAGAGCTGGACGACCCGGGCCTCGCCCGGCGCCACCGTGTTCAGCCCGCACATCGCGAGGAACGCGGCGAGAGCGACCAGGATCCCGCCGACGATCAGCGCGGCCTTCCCGCCGGTCGCCGAGACCGCCGTGGCGGCCACGATCATCCCGGCGCCGGCGAACAGCCCCAGCAGTCCGAGCAGCAGCGCGAGTCCGCCGCCGATGCTGTGCGCGGTGAACTCGCGGACCCGCGGGGCGGGCATCTCGGGTACGTCGGCGATGGTGTCGTCGTGTGTGGTCATGGGGGTCCCCCGTCTCGTACGGCATAGCTTTGGTCTAGCTAAGTGATATCACTTTAACCTCTCAGGGCAACCTTGGACAGCCCTCGTACGTCGGTTCCATAGGAACGGGTGCTGATTGTCACGTCCGCAAAAGACCGGATCGGCAGCCCTTTGTCACATCTCCCGGTGTTAGCTTTCTGAGCTGACCTGAGCGGCGAACCTGTGTGACGGATGAGCACACATGAACGAAGCGGAGCGGAACGGGCCCATGGGACGAGCGGAAGAAAGACGAGCGCGCCAGCGCGGCGGTCGCCGCGCCGCACCCAAGGGCCGTTCGTCGAGGGCGGCCGCGGTCTCCAGGACGAGCGGGGCCTCCGGAGCGGCCGGGGCGACCGGTGCTTCCGGTGGCGGCAGCAAGAGCTTCATACGCCGGCTCTTCACCTGGAAGAAGATCCTCGGCACGTTCCTCGGCGCCTGCCTGCTCGGCATCGGCGCCTTCATCGTGCTGTACATGATGGTGCAGGTCCCCGAGGGCAACGCTCAGGCCCAGCTCCAGACCAACACCTTCAAGTACAGCGACGGCTCGGTCCTGGTCACCGACGGCAAGGTCAACCGTGAGGTCGTGGACCTGGCCAAGATCCCCAAGAAGGTCCAGCTCACCTTTGTCGCCGCCGAGAACAAGTCCTTCTACGAGGACTCCGGCATCGACCTGAAGGGCACCGCCCGAGGTCTGCTCAACACCCTTTCGGGCAAGGGCAAGCAGGGTGGCTCGACGATCACCCAGCAGTACGTCAAGAACTACTACCTCACCCAGGACCAGACGGTCACCCGCAAGCTCAGGGAGCTGGTGATCTCCCTCAAGGTGGACCGCCAGACGTCCAAGGACGACATCCTCGCCGGCTACATCAACACCAGCTACTACGGCCGGACCGCCTACGGCATCCAGGCCGCCGCGCAGGCCTACTACCGCGTCGACGCCGAGAAGCTCTCCGTCGCGCAGGGCGCCTACCTCGCCGCGGTGCTCCAGGCACCGAGCCAGTACGACTGGACGGCCGCCTCGCCCACCGGCAAGAAGCTCGTGAAGGCCCGCTGGAACTACGTCCTGGACAACATGGTCGAGGAAGGCTGGCTGGACGCCTCCACGCGAGCGGACATGGAGTTCCCGGTCCCGGAGGAGCCCCAGGCCGAGTCCGGCCTCAAGGGTCAGAAGGGCTACTTCGTCAAGCTCGCCAAGCAGCAGCTCGTGCAGCAGCTGATGGACCAGGACGGCCTCTCCAAGGACGACGCGGAGGCCCAGGTCGACCGGGGTGGCTGGACCATCACCCTGAACATCGACAAGAAGAAGCAGAAGCAGCTGGAGAAGGCCGTCAAGACCCAGCTGACCGAGCAACTGGACCCGGACAAGCGCAAGGTCGACAAGAACATCCAGGCCGGCGCCGCCTCCGTCGACCCCAAGACGGGGAAGATCGTCGCCCTGTACGGCGGCGCGGACTACACCACGCACTACTTCAGCAACGCCAACCGCACCGACTACCAGCCCGCGTCCACCTTCAAGCCGGTCATCCTGGCCGCCGCCCTGGAGCACGAGGCCGAGACGCAGGACGGCAAGAAGATCGGCGCGCGCACGGTCTACGACGGCACCAGCAAGCGTCCGGTCAAGGGCAGCGACATCGCCTTCGCCCCGGAGAACGAGGACGACACCGACTACGGCCCCGTCACCGTCCAGACGGCGATGAACAAGTCCATCAACTCCGTCTTCGCGCAGATGGGCGTCGATGTCGGCATGGACAAGGTCCTCGAGACGGCCACCGACCTCGGCATGGACACCGCGGACCTGAAGGCGCTGCCCGCCTACACCCTGGGCACCATGGGGGCGAGCCCGATCCAGATGGCCGGCGTCTACGCCACCCTCGACAACCACGGCAAGAAGGTCACCCCGACCATCATCAAGTCGGCCGAGCGCAACGGCAGCGAGGTCGAGATGCCCGACCCGATCGGCGAGCAGGTCATCAGCCGCGAGACCGCCGACACGGTGACCTCGGTGCTGACCGGCGTGGTCGACGACGGTACGGCCAAGCGGTCGGTGCGCGACAACTCCGCGCGGGACGGCCAGGAGGTCGCGGGCAAGACGGGTACCTCCGACGACAACAAGTCGGCCTGGTTCACGGGTTACACCCCGGACCTGGTCACCTCGGTGGGCCTGTTCGGCGAGAAGTACAAGGTCGGCGGACAGGCCAAGATGTACGGCGCCGGCGGCGAGCCCCGCGTCAACGGCGGTGGCTTCCCGGCGGAGATCTGGGCGGCGTACATGTTCGGAGTGACGTCCACGTCTGCCGAGTTCGACCTGGACACCGACCAGGGCGCCGCGGTCGAACCGAGCTTCACCCCGTCGCAGACGCCGTCGCAGACGCCGTCCAAGACACCGTCGCAGACGCCTTCGCAGACGCCGTCCAAGACACCGTCGCAGACGCCCTCGCAGACCCCGTCCCAGACGCCGTCGCAGACTCCGTCCCAGACACCGTCCCAGACCCCGACGACGAAGCCACCGACGGATGACATCCCGGAGGATCCGGTGGACCCGGCGAACGAGCAGTAAGGAGAGGGGCGCCCGGCAGAAGCCGGGCGCCCCTTCTGTGTCCTTCGGTTGTGCCCTTCAGTTCCGGTTCAACTCGAACCAGACGACCTTGCCGGTGCTCAGCCGGGTCGCCCCCCACCGCCGGGCGAGCTTGTTGACGAGGTACAGCCCCCGCCCGCCCTCGTCGGTGGCCCGGGCCTGCCGCAGCCGCGGCAACTGCGGTACGTCGTCCCCGACTTCGCAGCGCAGCACATCGGTGCGCAGCAGCCGCAGGGTTACCGGCCGCGAGGCGTACCGCACGGCGTTGGTGACGACCTCGCTGACCAACAGCTCGACGGAGTCGCTCATTTCCTCCAGTCCCCACCGGGACAGGGCACGCCGGGCCAGCCGCCGGGCCCGCCCGGGTGCCGCGTCCTCGGGCTCCAGGAACCAGTACGCCACATCACTGGGCGCGATGCCCTCGAAGCGGGCGGCGAGCAGCGCGATGTCGTCGTCCCGGTCGCCGGGACCGAGCATGTCGAGCACCTCGTCGCACAGCGCCTCCAGCGGCGGCGGATGATCCGGCCCGGTCAGCTGCGCGGTCGCGGCGAGCTTCTCGCGCAGTTGCTCTATGCCGCTCCACACGTCCCGCAGCCGGGACTCGACGAGCCCGTCCGTGTACAGCAGCAGGGTCGCTCCGGCGGGCGCGTCCAGTTCCACGGCCTCGAAGTCCACGCCGCCGACACCGATCGGGGCGCCCGGAGGCACCCGGAGGACCTCGGCCCGGCCGCCCAGGTGGAGCAGGACGGGCGGCGGATGGCCGGCGTTGGCGATCGTGATCCGATGCGACACCGGGTCGTAGACGGCGTACAGGCAGGTCGCCATGCGGTCGGTGCCGAGGCGCTGGGCCTGCTCGTCGAGGTGGTGCAGGACCTCCTGGGGAGGCAGGTCGAGGCCCGCGAGGGTCTGGGCCGTGGTCCGCAGCTGGCCCATGATCGCGGCCGAGGTCATGGAGTGCCCCATGACGTCACCGACGACCAGCGCCACCCGGCTGCCCGGCAGCGGAATCGCGTCGTACCAGTCGCCGCCGACCCGCGCAGTCTCGGCGGCCGGCAGATAGCGCGAGGCCAGCCGGACACCCGTCGGACGCGGCAGGGTCTCCGGCAGCATGGTGCGCTGGAGCTCGTCGGCGATGTACGCCTCACGGCCGTACAGCACGGCCTTGTCGATGCCGAGCGCGCTGTGCGTGGCGAGCTGGGCGGCGACCAGGAGGTCGTCCGGCTCGAACGCGATGCGCTCCGGGCGGCGCAGGAACAGCGCGGCGCCGATCACCCGGCGCCGGCCGCGCAGCGGGGCGAGGATGGCGCGCCGGCCGCCGGGGACGATCAACTCGCCGCCCTCGCCGAGGAGTTCCGGCAGCGCCGCGTGGGCCGCCGGGGAGTCCGTGAAGACCGGGCGGACACCGCGCAGCACCTCGGCGAGCGCACCGCCGGTGCGCACCTCGCACAGTTCGGCGGTGACGGCCGCCAGTTCGGTCAGTTCGGTCGGCTCCGGCTGGAGTGCGGGCGTGGCGAAACCGCCCTCGGTGTCCCGCTCCTCCGGTATCCGGTCCGTGCGGCGCAGCCGCAGCACCAGCGGGCCGGTGGGGCGTTCGTCGCCGACCGGCAGCGGGTCGCGGAGGTAGACCAGGATCGCGTCCGAGAACGTCGGCACGGTCGCCCGGCACAGCCCCATCACGATCTCGTCGAGGTCGATGCCGCGCGCGATCCGCCGGGTGGCGGCGCCGACGAACCGCAGCCGGTCGCCGTCCCGCCGCATGGGCGTGGGCCGGCCCGGCGTCAGGCCCTGCCCGGTACGCCGTTCGGGGCCGTCGGACGCGGCTTCCGGCGGACCGGGGACACCCTCGGGCACCGGACGCGGCCGGTGGGTGTCCGGCTCGGCGGCGACGGTGGGCTGGGAGTGCTCGGAATCGCCGCCGGGCGAAGGGGTCGCGGGCATCGCGGGCATCGAAGGTGTCGCAGGCATCGAGGGCGTGGACGGTGTCGTGGTGTCGGACCCGGAGGGCGGTGTCTCACCGGCCCGGGCCTGTGCCGGTAAGGCGCTGTGCGGGGGCGTGGAGGCACGCAGGAGCGCCCCGCGAGGGTCCGCGGGGTCGGCGCCCGGCTGGGGGCGCTCGAAGGAGATGGGCTGCTCCGTCACGCGTGTCGAATCCGTCCGTTGGGGGCTGAGCGCCGCGCGCCCAGTTCGTCCCGCCGAAATGCCGATACCCGGTATACGTGCCCCAGGAACGGAATTCCCGCGTGGTCAGAGGCTGTTCCTGTGCCACCGGCGGGCCGTCTGGCTTTCGTGCCGGTGTTGCCCTCGTACCCCTCGCTCACGTCCTGCCGCCCCTCGGTGACGAATGGTCAAGCTCGATGCACGCTCCGCCAGTTGCCGCCGCGCGCTCTTGCGGAGGACGATCCTACGTTTGTTGCCCGGGGGCGCATCAAGGGTCTCATGAGGACACATGCGCGGGAGTGCGGTCCCAGTCCTCCGGCAGCAACGGTACCGACCAGGACGGATCCGGGCGCCAGTGCTGCCAGCCATCCGAGTACGGCGGGCCCCAGGCGCGGATCACCTCCACCGCGGAACGCCCCGCCTGGCGCACCTGTTCGGCCCGCGCGGCGTCCATCAGCCCGTCCCGCTGGGCCTGCGCGAACTCGTCCTCGTCCCGCCAGTCCCAACTGCGGTCCGGGTACACGCAGATGTCCAGGAAGTGGTCCTCGGAGTCGACCCCGCCGTCCCAACGGACCAGCGGCTCCTCCAGGTTCACGTACCAGTTCTTGAACAGCCAGCCCGATTCCCAGAACAGCCACACCGACCACGGCTCGCCCGGTCGCGCCAGCTTCAGCACACCGGTGCCGAACCAGTGGTCGCGCAGCACGGTGCGCGGTTTGGTGTACCGGGTCTCCAGCGGCTCCGCGTGCACCGAGGTGCCGTCGGCGAGCACCGGCTTCACACACTCGGTGCCGGGGGCCATCCACACGGCCAGCAGGTCGTGATCGTCCCGGACGACGGTCACAGGGCGTGCGATGTGGAAGCGCGCGCCGCCGTTCTCCCGGTACCGCCACAGGATCTGACTCCCGGGCTCCCAGAAGGACGTCGACGTACCAGCTTTCACCGCTCTCACCGCTCCACCGTCTGCCATGCACAGATATTAGGTGCCATGGGCATACGACGCTGCGGTGCGCGTCACGGTTCGCGCCCGGGACGACAATGGTTACGGACGCGTCATACGCAGGACATCCAGCGCTTCGTCGAGCTGCTCGGCGGTCAGGTTCCCACGCTCGATGTACCCGCCTTCCACGACGACTTGACGAATGGTCTTCCGCTCCGCGAGAGCCTTCTTGGCGACCTTGGCGGCCTCCTCGTAGCCGATGTACTTGTTCAGCGGCGTGACCACGGAGGGTGACGACTCGGCGTACTCGCGCGCGCGTTCGCGGTGCGCGACGATCCCGTCGACGGTCCGGTCGGCGAGGAGCCGCGAGACGTTGGCGAGCAGCCGAACGGACTCCAGGACGTTCTTGGCGATGACCGGCAGCATCACGTTGAGCTCGAAGTTGCCGGCGGCTCCGGCGGTGGCGACGGTCGCGTCGTTCCCGACGACCTGCGCCGCGACCATGAGGACGGCCTCCGGAATGACCGGGTTGACCTTGCCGGGCATGATCGACGAACCCGGCTGAAGATCGGGGAGCGAGATCTCGGCGAGCCCGGTGCGCGGCCCGGAGGCCATCCACCGCAGATCGTTGGCGATCTTGGTCAGCCCGACCGCGATGGTCCGCAGCTGCCCACTGGTCTCGACGATGCCGTCCCGCGCCCCCTGAGCCTCGAAGTGGTCCCTGGCCTCGGTCAGCGGCAGCCCGGTGGCGCGGGCCACCTCCGCGATGACGGCGGCGGAGAACCCGGGCGGCGTGTTGATCCCGGTCCCGACGGCGGTGCCGCCGAGGGGCAGCTCGGCGAGCCGGGGGAGGGAGGCCTGGAGCCGCTCGATCCCGTACCGCACCTGGGCGGCGTACCCGCCGAACTCCTGCCCCAGGGTCACCGGGGTGGCGTCCATGAGATGGGTCCGCCCGGACTTCACGACATCGGCGAACTCCTCGGACTTGCGGGAGAGGGAGTCGGCGAGATGCTCGAGCGCGGGGATCAGATCCCGGGTGACGGCGGCGGTGGCGGCGATGTGGATGGAGGACGGAAAGACATCATTGGACGACTGCGAGGCGTTGACGTGGTCGTTGGGATGCACGTCCCGGCCGAGCCGCTCGGTCGCCAGCGTGGCGATGACCTCGTTGGTGTTCATGTTGGACGAGGTCCCGGACCCGGTCTGGAACACGTCGATCGGGAAGTGCTCGTCCCAGTCCCCCTGAGCGACCTCCGCGGCCGCGTCCCGCACGGCCTCGGCGATGTCCTTGTCGAGCACCCCCAACTCCGCGTTCACCGTCGCCGCGGCCCCCTTGATCCGCGCGAGCGCCTCGATATGGGCACGCTCGATGCGTTGCCCCGAGATGGGGAAGTTCTCGACGGCACGCTGCGTCTGTGCCCGCCACTTGGCTTCGGCGGGGACGCGGACCTCGCCCATGGAGTCGTGCTCGATGCGGTAGTCGCTCATGCCCTGTACAGCGATCGGGGGCGCCGCGATGTTCCGGGAACTGCGCCGAACGGCGGCTCGGCTCACCGGGCGGGCAGGGGGCGACGGGAACTACCAGCGGCGGGGCGAGATCCGGCCCCGCCGCACCAGAGGCGCTACGCCAGCCCGGGGCCCCGCACCGGAATCGACGTGAACGTAGGCGCCGGAGCCGGGTCCTGGAAGAAGTCGTTGCCCTTGTCGTCGACGACGATGAACGCCGGGAAGTCCTCGACCTCGATCTTCCAGACGGCCTCCATGCCGAGCTCCTCGTACTCGACGACCTCGACCTTCTTGATGCAGTCCTGGGCGAGGCGGGCGGCGGGGCCGCCGATGGAGCCGAGGTAGAAGCCGCCGTGGGTGTCGCACGCCTTGGTGACCTGGGCGGACCGGTTGCCCTTGGCCAGCATCACCTTGGAGCCGCCCGCCGCCTGGAACTGCTCGACGTAGGAGTCCATGCGGCCGGCCGTGGTCGGGCCGAAGGAGCCGGAGGCGTAGCCCTCGGGGGTCTTGGCCGGGCCGGCGTAGTACACCGGGTGGTCCTTGAGGTACTGCGGCATCTCCTCGCCCGCGTCCAGACGCTCCTTGATCTTGGCGTGCGCGATGTCACGGGCCACGACCAGCGGGCCGGACAGCGACAGCCGCGTCTTGACCGGGTACTTCGTCAGCTCGGCGAGGATCGTGTCCATCGGCTGGTTGAGGTCGATCTTCACCACGTCCGACGACTCGTCCAGGTGCTCGTCCGTCGTCTCCGGCAGGAACCGCGCCGGGTCCGTCTCCAGCTGCTCCAGGAAGACACCCTCGGCCGTGATCTTGGCCACCGCCTGGCGGTCCGCCGAGCAGGAGACGGCGATGGCGACCGGGCAGGACGCACCGTGGCGGGGGAGGCGGACCACGCGCACGTCGTGGCAGAAGTACTTGCCGCCGAACTGCGCGCCGATCCCGATCTTCTGCGTCAGCTCGAAGACCTTCTCCTCCAGCTCCTTGTCCCGGAAACCGTGGCCCAGCTCGGAGCCCTCCGCCGGGATCTCGTCGAGGTAGTGCGCGGAGGCGTACTTCGCGGTCTTGAGGGCGTACTCGGCGCTCGTACCGCCGACCACGATCGCCAGGTGGTACGGCGGGCACGCGGCCGTACCGAGCGAACGGATCTTCTCCTCCAGGAACTTCATCATGGAGGCCTCGTTCAGGACGGCCTTCGTCTCCTGGTAGAGGAACGACTTGTTGGCCGAGCCACCGCCCTTGGCCATGAAGAGGAACTTGTAGGCGCCGCCGTCGGTGGCGTACAGCTCGATCTGGGCCGGCAGGTTGGACCCGGTGTTCTTCTCGTCCCACATCGTCAGCGGGGCCATCTGCGAGTAGCGCAGGTTGAGGTTCAGGTACGCGTCGTAGATGCCCTTCGACAGCGCCGACTCGTCACCGCCCTCGGTGAGGACGTTCTGTCCGCGCTTGCCCATGACGATCGCGGTGCCGGTGTCCTGGCACATCGGCAGCACGCCCGCCGCGGCGATGTTCGCGTTCTTCAGCAGATCCAGCGCGACGAACTTGTCGTTGCTCGACGCCTCGGGGTCGTCGATGATCCGGCGCAGCTGCGCGAGGTGGGCCGGGCGCAGGTAGTGCTGGATGTCGTGGATCGCCTCTTCGGCGAGCTTGCGCAGCGCCTCCGGCTCGACCTTGAGGAACGTCCGCCCGTCGGCCTCGAAGGTGGAGACACCCTCGGAGGTCACCAGCCGGTACGGGGTGGTGTCCTCTCCCATGGGGAGCAGATCGGTGTACGCGAACTCAGGCATCTCAGCCCATTCCTCACTCGGCAGACGGCGACCCGCCTCCGTTGGCGAGCCTCCCCAGCGTAGAACCTGTCCGAGGCCGGGAGCTTGTGAGGTAAGGCTCAGTTGGTTGTCCACAGGGTCGGTTGTCCACAGGGCCTAGTCGCGATCTATCGCGTTTGGGTACGCTGCTGCCGTGGACCTTGAGAAGCAGACCCCGCCCGCTGCCACCACCGAGCTGCGCGCCTCGGACGCCGACCGCGACCGTGTCGCCGACATTCTGCGCGAGGCCCTGGCCGAGGGCCGTCTCACCGCCGACGAGCACGCCGAGCGGGTCGAGGGGGTGCTGGCCGCCAAGACGGTCGGCGAGCTGGACGCCTTCATCCGGGACCTGCCCGCCGCCCACCAGCCCCGCCGGGCGCCCTCGGCCCCCAGTCGCCCCACCGACGGCGCCGTCCCGATCGACCCCGACGAGAACGTGGTGGCGGTGTTCAGCAGCGCCGTCCGCAGGGGCCGCTGGCGCGCGGGTCGCCGTATCCACGCGTACGCGATCTTCGGCTCGGTCGAGATAGACCTCAGCGAGGCCCTCTTCGAGTACCAGCAGGTCGTGATCAAGGCGATCTCGGTCTTCGGCAACGTCGAGGTGCGCGTCCCGGAGAACGTCTCGCTGCGTGGCACCGGCGGCGGCGTCCTCGGCAACTTCGAGGTGCACACCCTGGACTCGGACGACCCCGCGGCTCCGGTGGTCTACGTCGACGGCTGGGCCGTGCTGGGCAACATCGAGGGAAGGCCGAAGCGGGGCAAGCTCGTCGCGGACATTCTCGATCGGGTTCAGCACAAGGTCGACAAGAGTTTGCGCAAGCATCTGGATCGTTGACGGTTGTGAATCGGACCGGATGCGAAGCGATCCGTTCCACTCACATCCCAGCACGGGACCACCCGGAATCCAGCGGTTCGGGACTCAGTGCATAGGCGCGCGCACAGCGGGTAGGGCTTGCTGCATCGTCTCTCGCTCGCGAAGCCGTCGTCAGGAGTAGACCGTGCTGCAACCGCCGCATTCGTCCCTGCAAGTAGCTGCTGTTCCGGCTCAGCGGGTGCCAGTGCGAGACAGGGACCAAGACGCGCCTTGGCACACCGAGGCGGTGTGCCGGCGCGACGAGGCCGGACTGTTCTTCGCCCCTTCCAAGGAGCCCACCGCGGCCCGGCTCTCCCGCGAGGAAGCCGCCAAGCGCGTGTGTGCCCGCTGTCCGGTCATGGTCGAGTGCCGCGAACACGCACTCCTGCAACCCGAGCCCTACGGCGTCTGGGGCGGCCTCACCGCAGCGGAACGCCGCGTGGTCCTCGCCCGCCGCAGGCGCCGCGACATGGAACTCCAGAAGGCGGCCAGGGCGGCCCGCATAGCCCAGGCCGGCTGACCAACCAACCAACCAAAAGGGGCGCCCCCACCGCACCGGGGGCGCCCTTTTGAGTAGGGGGAACGCGGACCGACAGTCAGGGGCGCGGGGCTGTGTCGATTTGCGGCTCCGCCGCGTGGGCGCGACAAGCCACAACGCACCCGCAGTCGCCAACGCTCCTAAGCCCCCGAGCTATTTGGCGCGATCGAAGTCAATCGCGCTGTAGGCCCGCAGCTTGCTCAACCGATGCTCGGACTCGATCCTGCGCACCGTCCCCGACTTCGACCGCATCACGATCGAATCCGTCGTGGCCGTCTCCGACCGGTACCGCACACCCCGCAGCAACTCACCGTCGGTGATCCCCGTGGCGACGAAGAACACGTTGTCCCCCGACACCAGGTCGTCGGTCATCAGCACGCGGTCCAGATCGTGCCCCGCGTCGATCGCCCGCTGCCGCTCCTCCGCGTCCTTGGGCCACAACTTGCCCTGGATCGTGCCGCCGAGGCACTTCACGGCGCAGGCGGAGATGATCCCCTCCGGCGTACCGCCGATACCCAGCAGCATGTCGACGCCGGTGCCCTCGCGCAGCGCGTACACGGCACCCGCCACGTCACCGTCGGAGATCAGCTTGATGCGCGCACCCGCCTCGCGGATCTCCTGGATGATGCCCTCGTGCCGGGGCCGGTCGAGGATGACCACGGTCACGTCCTCCGGCGTGGACCGCTTCGCCTTGGCGACCCGCCGGATGTTCACGGACACCGGCGCGTTGATGTCGACGAAGTCGGCGGCCTCGGGGCCGGTGACCAGCTTGTCCATGTAGAACACGGCGGAGGGGTCGAACATCGACCCGCGGTCCGCGGCCGCCAGTACGGCGATCGCGTTCGGCATGCCCTTGGCGGTCAGGGTCGTACCGTCGATCGGGTCGACGGCGATGTCGCACTCGGGCCCGGTGCCGTCGCCGACCTGCTCCCCGTTGAAGAGCATCGGGGCCTCGTCCTTCTCGCCCTCGCCGATGACGACCACGCCGTTCATCGACACGGTGGAGACGAGGGTCCGCATGGCGCGCACCGCGGCACCGTCGGCGCCGTTCTTCTCGCCGCGCCCGACCCAGCGGCCCGCGGCCATGGCGGCGGCTTCGGTCACCCGGACGAGTTCGAGGGCGAGGTTGCGGTCGGGGGCTTCACTGGGGACTTCGAGTTCGGACGGCAGATGATGATGCTCGGTCATCGAGGCGCACCTTTCTGATACGACGACGGCCGGATGAGGGTGATGCCGTCGACTCTATCGTCAGGCAGACAAAATGAGCAGGGGACCCCACGGATGAGCGGACCAGGGCACCTGCGACGATAGGGGCGTGGCAGGTTCGAACGGTAAGCAGAAGACGGTCCGGGACATGGTTCTCTCGCTGGGCCTGATCAGCCTCGCGGCGGGGGTCATCTACCTCTTCATCCCGCACGACGACTCCCCTCAGGAGGTCAAGCGGGTCGACTACCGTGTCGAGCTGCTCACCGCCCGACGTGCCGCCTCCTATCCCGTGCTGGCGCCGGTGGGGCTGCCCGACACCTGGAAGGCCACCTCGGTCCGGTTCGACGCGGCCGACTCCGACGCCTGGCATCTGGGCTTCCACCTCTCCGGCGACGACTACGTCCAGATCGAGCAGTCGACCCATGAGCCGGCCGCCGAGTTCATCGACGAGGCCAGCCAGGGCGGCGAGAAGACCGACACCACCGAGAAGATCGGCGACCGGACCTGGACGCGCTACACCGGCGGCCGCTACGACGCGCTCGTCCACCAGGCCGACGGTGCGACGACCGTCGTGGCGGGCACGGGCTCGTACGCCCAGCTGACGCAGATGGCGAAGGCCCTCCAGGCGAAGTGAGCACCCCGGTGCCTTAGGTGCCCTCGGCGCCCGGGACCTCCGGACACAGGAGAAGGGCCCCGATCACGGGGGCCCTTCTCCTGTGTCCGGTTCGCTCAGACCGTGGTGACGACCTCGTCGTAGGCGAGGCGCGGGGAGCGCGGGTGGGAGGCGCCGTCGCCCGGCTTGCCGATGTTGACGACCATCAGCGGGGTGTGGTCGCCGTCGAGGAACTCCTTGCGGACGCCCTCGAAGTCGACGCCGGTCATCGGGCCGGCGGCCAGACCGGCGGCGCGGACGCCGATGATGAAGTACGCGGCCTGGAGGGCGGCGTTCATGCCGGCGGCGGCCTCACGGGCGGGGCGCTCGCTGAAGAACACGTCCTTGGCCTGGGGGAAGGCCGGGAAGAGGGTCGGCAGCTCCTCGTGGAACTCGTTGTCCGCGGAGAGGATCGCGACCAGCGGGGCGGCGGCCGTCTTGGCCTGGTTGCCCTCGGCCATGTGCCGCACCAGACGCTCACGGGCCTCGGCGGAACGGACCAGCGTGATGCGCAGGGGGGTCTGGTTGAAGGCCGTCGGGCCGAACTTGACCAGGTCGTAGATCGCCTGCACCTGCTCCTCGGTCACCGGCTCGTCGGTGAAGGCGTTCGCGGTGTGGGCCTCGCGGAACAGGAGGTTCTGGGCGGCGGGGTCAAGGACGAGAGACATGCGTGAACCTTCTCGGGGGACGTACGTCGAATCCGGGTGCCGGATCGGCTGACACACATGACTGTACGCGGCATAGGTTGAAGCTTCAACAATAAGCGGAGCGTGGTGACCCGCTTCACAGATCACCGCAGTCCGTCACTCGGAGTCGGACTCTTCCGCCGCCGCCTCGTCCCCGGCCTCCTCGGCCAGCGCCGCGTCCAGCCGCGCCCGCGCCCCCTCCAGCCACCGCCGGCACACCTTGGCCAGCTCCTCGCCCCGCTCCCAGAGCGCGAGGGACTCCTCCAGCGTCGTACCACCGGCCTCCAGCCGTCGTACGACGTCGATCAGCTCGTCCCGCGCCTGCTCGTACCCGAGCGCCTCATCCACCTTGCTGGTCATGCGCCCACCCTAAGCATCGGCTCGGACATCGACGGTCACGCGGAACTCGCCCTCGGAGACCCGCGCCCGCAGCACCTCGTCGCCGCTGACCTCCGCCGGATCCCGTACGACGTGCCCGTCGGCCTTCTGGAGCACGGCGTATCCCCGCTTCAGAGTCGCGGCGGGGGAGAGGGCGACCACGCGCGCGTGCGTGTGCGTCAGTTCGGAGTCGGCGCGGTCCAGGAGATGGCCGAGGGTGCGGCGCGAACGCTCCACCAGCGAGGCGACATGGTCGGCCCGCTCGTCGATCATCCGGTGCGGATCCTCTATCGAGGGCCGGGCGAGCGCGTGGGCGAGCCCCCGCTCCTCCCGCTCGATGAACCCCTCCACGCACCGCCGGGCCCGGTCCCGCAGCATCCGCACCCGCTCGTACTCCTCGCCCACGTCCGGCACCACCTTCTTGGCGGCGTCGGTCGGCGTGGAGGCGCGCAGGTCGGCGACATGGTCGAGCAGCGGGTTGTCCGGCTCGTGCCCGATCGCGGAGACCACGGGCGTACGGCAGGAGGCGACGGTCCGCACGAGCTGCTCGTCGGAGAAGGGCAGCAGATCCTCGACGCTGCCGCCGCCGCGGGCCACGATGATCACATCGACGTCGTCGTTCTCGTCGAGCTCCTTGACGGCCTGTACGACCTGGGGCACCGCGTGCACGCCCTGCACCGCCACGTTGCGCACCTCGAAGCGGACGGCGGGCCAGCGGTGCCGGGCGTTCTCCAGCACGTCCCGCTCGGCGGCGGAGGCCCGCCCGCAGACAAGGCCGATCAGCTGCGGCAGGAACGGCAACGCTTTCTTCCGCTCGGGCGCGAAGAGCCCCTCGGCGGCCAGCGCCTTCTTCAACTGCTCGAGCCGGGCGAGCAGTTCACCCACCCCCACGGGCTTTATCTCGGCGGCCCGCAACGACAACTGCCCCCGCGGCGCGTACCACTCCGGCTTCGCGAGCACCACGACCCGCGCACCCTCGCTCACCACATCGGCGACGGCGTCGAACACCTGCCGGTAGCAGGTGACGCTCACGGAGATGTCGTACGACGGGTCGCGCAGCGTCAGGAAGACCACACCGGCGCCCGGGCGGCGGGAGAGCTGGGTGATCTGACCCTCCACCCACACCGCGCCGAGGCGGTCGATCCACCCCCCGATCAGCCGGGAGACCTCACCGACGGGCAGCGGCGTTTCCGCGGACGTGTTGAGAGCCATGCGCCGAGCGTAGTGGCCGGTTGTGACAATGCGGCCCACGTCCGCCGGTCACCCTGCGACCTCCGCCCGGCCGCGCTGCCCCAGCAGGACCGCGAGTCCGATCACGAACCACACCGCCCCCACCACCTGCGCCGCCCCCGACGCCTCCACGATCACCGCGACCGTGATCGCCGCCCCCGCCACCGGCACCAGCACATGCCGCCACCAGCTCACCGGCCCACCCCGCCGCCGCACCGCGAACCACCCGACCACGCTCGCGTGCAGCAACGTGAAGGCCGTCAGCGCGCCGATGTCGACCACCGACACCAGGTGGTCCATCCCGTCGTCCCGCCGGGCCGCCCAGACCGCCGCCACCAGCGTGATCACGGCCGCGCAGAGCAACGCCACGCGCGGCACCCCGGAGTCGGTCCTCGACAGCGCCCGCGGCAGCCGCCGGTCGCGCCCCATCGCGAACAGCAGCCGGCCCGCCGCGGCCTGTCCCGCCAGCGCCGCGAACGCCGCGCCGATCGCCTTGCTCACCGCCACCAGGTCGTGCAGCCAGGTCCCGACCGACACGTCCACGGCGTCGTAGAAGGCGGACCCCTGCTTCTCGGGATGCGCCGCCAGCTCCGCCGACGACGTCGGTTCCAGCAGCGCCACCAGGTAGGTCTGCGCCACGAACAGCACACCCGCCAGTGCGAGACAGAACAGCACCGCCCGCGCCACCTTCGCCGAGCCGCCGGTCACCTCCTCCGCGAAGGAGGCGATCGCGTCGAAGCCGAGATACGACAGCACCGCGATCGACACCGCCCCGAGCACCGCCGACAGCGCGAACGCCCCCTGCGTGCCGTCCCCCGACAGCGGCGACAGCCAGCCCCGCTGGGCACCGTCGCGGGCGAGGACGACGACCGCGGAGACCATGAACACCAGCAGGACCACGATCTCCATCGCCAGCACCAGGAAGCCGACCCGGGCCGCGGCCCGCACCCCCCACAGGTTCAGCAGGGTCGTGACGACCACCGCGACCGTCGTCCACACCCACCGCGAGACCTCCGGGACCAGCGCGTTCATCGCGATGCCGGAGAAGAGGTAGGCGACCGCCGGGATGAGGAGGTAGTCCAGCATCGCCATCCAGCCCGCGACGAACCCCACCTCCTTGCCGAGCGCCACGCGCGCGTAGGCGTACACCGAGCCCGCGCGCGGGACGACCCGCACCATCTGCGCGTAGCTGAAAGCGGTGAACGCCATCGCGACCGTGGCGACGACGTACACCAGCGCGACCGCGCCGTGCGACCGGGCGTCGAGCGCGCCGAACACGCCGACGGGCGCCATGGGGGCGATGAAAAGCAGCCCGTAGACCACCAGATCCCGGAATCCGAGGCTGCGCCGCAGGTCATGGCCCGGTTCGGCGGTCCTGGTCGTCGTCTCGGTCTCGGACATCGATGCCTCCGCCGGTGCTTCATCTGTCGTCTGCCGTCGCCGGTTCCCCGCCCTTCACACTTCCCGGCCAGTCTCGCCAACTACGCGATCTTTGACCCGTCCGGCGCGGCCTTACGATGGGACGCATGACTGCTTCGCCTGGCCGCCGTGTCCTGCTCGCCGCCCCCCGGGGCTACTGCGCGGGTGTGGACCGCGCCGTGATCGCCGTCGAGAAAGCCCTGGAGCAGTACGGCGCTCCGGTGTACGTCCGGCACGAGATCGTCCACAACAAGTACGTCGTGCAGACCCTGGAGAAGAAGGGCGCCATCTTCGTCGAGCGGACGGAGGAGGTCCCCGAGGGGAACATCGTGATGTTCTCCGCGCACGGCGTCGCCCCGGTCGTCCACGAGGAGGCCGCGCGCGGGAAGCTCGCCACCATCGACGCGACCTGCCCGTTGGTCACCAAGGTCCACAAGGAAGCCGTCCGCTTCGCCAAGGAGGACTACGACATCCTCCTGATCGGGCACGAGGGCCACGAGGAGGTCATCGGCACCTCCGGCGAGGCCCCCGACCACATCACGCTGGTCGACGGACCCGAGGACGTCGCCAAGGTCGAGGTGCGCGACCCGTCCAAGGTCGTCTGGCTCTCCCAGACCACGCTCTCCGTCGACGAGACCATGGAGACGGTCGACGCCCTCAAGAACAAGTTCCCGGGCCTGATCTCGCCGCCCAGCGACGACATCTGCTACGCCACGCAGAACCGCCAGATCGCGGTGAAGAAGCTGGCGGAGGACGCCCAGCTGGTCATCGTCGTCGGCTCCAAGAACTCCTCCAACTCGATCCGCATGGTCGAGGTCGCCCTGGACGCCGGCGCCCCCGCCGCCCACCTGGTCGACTTCGCCGACGAGATCGACGAGGCCTGGCTGGAGGGCGTCACCACGGTCGGTCTGACCTCCGGCGCCTCGGTCCCGGACGTCCTGGTCGAAGGCGTCCTGGAGTGGCTGGCCGAGCGCGGCTACGGGGACGTCGAGACGGTGAAGACGGCCGAGGAGTCCATCACCTTCTCGCTGCCCAAGGAGCTCCGCCGCGATCTGCGCGAGGAGGCCGCGGCGCTGGTCGCGGGGCGTAAGGGCACCTCGGCCGAGTGACTGTCAGTCGTCCGTCGTAACGTAGAGCCATGCAGATCTTCGGTGTGGACATCGGCGGATCCGGGATCAAGGGCGCCCCGGTGGACCTGGCCAGAGGCGACCTCGCCCAGGAGCGCTGCAAGGTGCTCACCCCGCACCCGGCGACGCCGGACGCGGTGGCGGACGGCGTGAAGGAGGTCGTCGACCACTTCGGCTGGACGGGGCCGGTCGGGCTCACCTTCCCGGGCGTGGTCACCGGCGGGTCCACGATCCGTACGGCGGCCAACGTGGACAAGGGCTGGATCGACACGGACGCGCGCGCGTTGTTCAGCGAGCGGCTCGGCGGCCTGCCGGTGACGGTGGTCAACGACGCGGACGCGGCGGGCGTCGCCGAGATGGAGTTCGGCGCCGGTCACGGCCGCAGAGGCACCGTCTTCCTGCTGACCTTCGGCACCGGCATCGGCAGCGCCCTGTTCGTCGACGGCGTCCTGGTCCCCAACACCGAGCTGGGCCACCTGGAGCTGCACGGCCACGACGCGGAGAAGCGCGCCTCCAGCAAGGCCAAGGAGGACGGCGAGCTGTCGTGGGAGCAGTGGGCGCACCGCGTCCAGAAGTACCTCGCCCACGTCGAGATGCTCTTCTCGCCGGAGCTGTTCATCATCGGCGGCGGCGTCAGCCGCAAGTCACAGAAGTTCCTGCACCACATCGAGGGCATCAAGGCCGAGATCGTCCCGGCGCAGCTCCAGAACAACGCGGGGATCGTGGGGGCGGCGATGCGGGCGGCGAAGGAGTAGCCCAGAAGGAGCAGCTCAGACGGGTCGGCGGTTCGCCCGGCGGCGTCGGTTCAGCAGCCGGATCCTGCGCACGGTCACGATCAGACCGGTGACCAGCGTTCCGCCGTACAGCCATCCGGCCTGGGTGGCGAGGGCCGTCACCAGGCCCATCAGGCGGCTGCCGAACCCCTCGCCGTCGGCGATCGGCAGGAGTCCCACGGCGAAGGCGATCGGCACGACCACCGGTGCGGTCGCCAGGTCGCCCCGCCGCACCCAGACCGCGGTCAGCACACAGACCGGCAGGAACAGCACGCCGTAGGCCGTCAGGGACGATCCGAACAGCAGGGCGTCGAGGGAGCCGAGCAGGAACATCGCCGCGCCGCAGAACAGTCCGCCGCCGAGCCCGGTGAGCCGGGGGTCGGGGAAGCGGCGGACGGCCTGCACGACCGGGGGAGCGGGCCGTCGTACGGCCGCCGGACGGCGCCCGCCGCGGGCCGCCTGCGGGGGCAGGGAAGGCGTCTCGCGTCGTGCTCGCGGGTGCGGGGGTCGGGTCCTGTGTTGCTCCACTGGACCAACTTAGGTCGGTTTATGTGCAGAATCGGCCCTCAGACACGCCGACGAGCGGAGCTTGGCCAAGTGTTCGACGCGTCGAGAGGGCGGGGCCGGGCACGCCGTAGACTGGTGGATCGGCCCCCAGGGCAGGCCCTGCCCTCGCAGTCCACCGCCTCGTCCTCCTCCTCTCACGTACGGGAAGTCGCAACGTGTCGCTCACGATCGGAATCGTCGGTCTGCCGAATGTCGGCAAGTCGACCCTGTTCAACGCCCTGACCAAGAACGACGTGCTCGCGGCCAACTACCCGTTCGCCACGATCGAGCCGAACGTCGGCGTGGTGGGCGTCCCGGACGCGCGTCTGACCAAGCTGGCCGAAATCTTCTCCTCGCAGCGGATCCTCCCGGCGACCGTCGACTTCGTCGACATCGCGGGCATCGTGCGCGGCGCCTCCGAGGGCGAGGGCCTGGGCAACAAGTTCCTCGCGAACATCCGCGAGTCCGACGCGATCTGCCAGGTCATCCGTGCCTTCAAGGACGAGAACGTCGTCCACGTCGACGGCAAGGTCTCGCCCAAGGACGACATCGAGACGATCAACACCGAGCTGATCCTCGCCGACCTCCAGACCATCGAGAAGGTCCTCCCGCGCCTCCAGAAGGAGTCGCGCATCAAGAAGGACATCGCGCCGAAGGTCGCCGCGGTCGAGGCGGCCAAGGAGATCCTGGAGAAGGGCGACACCCTGTTCTCCGCGGGCATCGTCCAGGGCTCCGGCAACGAGGAACTCCTGCACGACCTGCACCTCCTCACCACCAAGCCCTTCCTCTACGTCTTCAACGTGGACGAGGACGAGCTGGTGGACGACGACTTCAAGGAGGAGCAGCGCGCCCTGGTCGCCCCCGCCGAGGCGATCTTCCTCAACGCCAAGCTGGAGCAGGACCTCGCCGAGCTCGACGAGGAGGACGCCATGGAGCTCCTGGAGTCGGTCGGCGCCGAGGAGCCCGGCCTCGCCACCCTCGCCCGCGTCGGCTTCAACACCCTCGGCCTCCAGACCTACCTCACGGCAGGCCCCAAGGAGTCCCGCGCCTGGACCATCAAGAAGGGCGCCACGGCCCCCGAGGCGGCCGGTGTCATCCACACCGACTTCCAGAAGGGCTTCATCAAGGCCGAGGTCATCTCCTTCGCCGACCTCGTCGAGACCGGCTCGGTCGCCGAGGCCCGCGCGAAGGGCAAGGCCCGCATGGAGGGCAAGGAGTACGTCATGCAGGACGGCGACGTCGTGGAGTTCCGCTTCAACGTCTGACCCCGAAGCCCGACCGACGGCTCACCCCGACATACGCGCCGGGGTGAGCTTGTCGAGTTCGTAGACGTGGACGACCGGGGCGCCGCTCTCGGCCTCGACGCGCCAGTGGTGCGGGATGCCGCCCTCCGCGTACTTACGGAGTTTGACCGTACGGTCCCGGTGGGCGGACTCCGGGGAGACGACCTCGACGACGAGCTGGACCTCGTCCCAGATCCGGCTCCGGCCGGTTTCGCTCGTCCAGCCTTACGGTCATCTCACCGCCGACCCTGACACCGGCCGGCGCCTGCGCCATGAGGGCGACAGCGAGCTCGGTGACCAGCCGACTGTGCCACCACGGCCGCGGCCACAGCATGAAGACGAGATAGCCGTCGACCACCTCGGTGTGGCGCGGCGCCTCCGCGAGGCGGTCCAGGTCCTCCGCGAACCAGCCTTCCTCGCGCGGCGGACGCATCCAGTCGGGCAGTTCGGCCATACCGCCAACCGTAGCGATTCGGCGCTCGCCCCGCCCGGAGCGCCCCGACCACGAACTCGGCGTCCTCGCAGGTGGGATCGTCGTAGAGGGGGCCGCCTTCAGAAGGTGGTCAGGCGCCGCCTGCGGGCATCGCGCAGCGCCCGCAGCAGGCCCACCGGTGACGGGCTCGCCGAACCGCGCAGCAGTCCCGCTCCCCGTGCCGCCGCCGCGTCCGCGGTGAGGAGTTCGATCTCGATGACCGCGCTCACCAGGGCGCGGCCCGAGGGCGCTGCGAGGGCGGGGAGTTCGCGTGCCGCCTCCAGGGCGCCGCGGGCGGCACGGACCTGGTGGTCCACCAGTGCGCGCAGACCCGGCGACTCATGACCCGCCCGCAACTCCGCCTCCGTGACCGAGAACCGCTCCAGCGTCTCGGCCGGGATGCCCAGCCGCCCCTCCGGAAGGTCCTCCGCGAGGTCGTTGACGAAGTCCAGCCGCTGGCTGCCCTCGATGAGCGTCCGGCACATCGCCCGGTACCGACCGTCGTCGGCCTCCGGCGCCAGCAACTCGCCGACCAGCATGAAGGCGGGCAGTGAGTAGGCGTCCAGGTAGCTCTGGAAATCGGCCTCGGTGGCGAAGCCGGCGAACTCCAACTCGGCCTCGGCGGTGGCCAGATACTCCTCCACCGTCGTACCCAGCCGGGGGTACGCGGTGAGGGTGTGCGCCAGCGCGCGGGTCAGCGGATCGTCGCCCACCCCCGTGGCCCGCACCTTGCGCACCCGCTGCTCCCAGGACGCCCAGGCCGCGACCCGCTGCTCCTTCGGACCGGTGTCCAGGAGGTCGTCCCCGTGGTGCATCACCGCCGTCGCGGCGACGGCGTGCGGCAGCATCGGGCGAGGCAGCAGCACCCGGGCCGCCAGATACGAACTGCGTCGGAAACGCGCCACCAGCCGCCGCTGGGCGCCGTAGTCGTCCCGCAACTCCGGCTCCCGGATCCCCGCGGCGTCCAGGGCCTTGTTCCACGCGCTCATGCGGTGATCGTAGACAGTCCCGGTGCGGGGCGAGCGGGATGCCCCGTCAGCCGCCCGCGACCGCCCGGCAGGCCTCCGCGTACCCCCGGACCAGCGCCCGTCCCGCGTCCTCCCGCCGCCAGGCCAGCGCGTACCGGCTCGGGCTCACCCCGCGCACCGGCCGTGTCACCACCCCGCCCAGCGTGATCAGCGGGGCGTTGCCCGCGGCGACCTGGCAGATGCCGAGACCGGCGACCAGGGCCTCGTACGTCTCCTCCGTGCCGGCGATCTCGGCGCCGACGCGGACCGTCCGGCCGGCGCGTTCGTCGAGGGCGAGCCAGTGGTCGCGCAGCGGGCCCGCGCTCTCGGGGAGGGCCAGGAACGGCTCGTCGGCCAGGTCGGCGAAGTCGAGCTCGGGGCGGGCCGCGAGGGGGTGGGTCTCCGGGAGGGCGATCAGTCGGGGTTCCTCGGCGACGACCGTCCAGTCGTAGCGACCGGCGTCGGGCAGGGGAAGCCAGACGAACGCGACGTCCGCGTCCCCGTCCGCCAGTCCCGCGGTCGGGTCCTCCCAACTCACCTGGCGCACCCGGAGCACGGCGTCCGGACGGGCGGCGGTGAAGCGGGAGCGGATGGCGGGGAGCAGCCCGCCGCGCCCCGGGCTGGTGCTCATCCCCACGACCAGCGTGCCGCGCTGCGCGGACCGGGCGGCCGCCACCGCCGCGGCGCCCTCCGCCCAGTCCGCCAGCACCCGCCGGGCGTGCGGCAGCAGTGCCTCGCCGGCCCCGGTGAGCGCCACGCCGTGCCGGTCGCGCCGGAACAGCTCCACACCCAACTGCCGCTCCAGCGCCCGTATCTGTTTGCTCAAGGCGGGCTGGGACACGTACAGCCGCTCGGCCGCGCGCGTGAAGTGCAGTTCCTCGGCGACGGCGAGGAAGTAGCGCAGATCCCGCAGGTGTACGTCCGTTGTCATAGCCATCGGTTATCACCGTGGGTCTTGGACGGGCAACCGACTTACGCAGCAAGGTGGTTCACAAGCCGAGCGGACATTCGGGAACGAGGAGTGAGATGAACAAGGTCTGGCTGATCACAGGGGCGAGCAGTGGCTTCGGCCGGGAGATCGCGAAGGCGGCGCTGGCCGACGGCGACATCGTGGTGGGCGCCGCCCGCCGGCCCGAGGCGCTGGACGACCTGGTCGCCGCCCACCCGGACCAGGTGGAGGCGCTGCGCCTGGACGTCGCCGACACGGCGGCCGCCGAGGCGGCGGTACGGGACGTGGTGGCGCGGCACGGGCGGATCGACGTCCTGGTCAACAACGCGGGCCGCACCCATGTCGGGGCCTTCGAGGAGACCGGCGAGGAGGAGCTGCGGGCCCTGTTCGACGTGCATGTCTTCGGCCCGGCGGCCCTGGTGCGGGCCGTGCTGCCGTCGATGCGCGAGCGGCGCTCCGGGGCGATCGTGCAGATGAGCAGCATGGGCGGGCAGATGTCCTTCGCGGGCTTCGGCGCCTACAGCGGTACGAAGTTCGCCCTGGAAGGCATGTCCGAGGCGCTCGCGGACGAGGTCGAGGAGTACGGCATCAAGGTGCTGATCGTGGAGCCGGGCGCCTTCCGGACCTCGCTGTTCGAGGCGGACCGGGCCGGGGCGAGCGCGGACAGCGGGGTCTACGCCAAGGTCAGCGGCACCCGCGGCTTCGTCGCCGGCGGCGACGGCTCCCAGCCCGGTGACCCCGCCAAGGCCGCCGCGGTCATCCTGGCCGCCCTCCACGCCGACCGCACCCCGCTCCGCCTCCCCCTCGGCGACGACGGTGTCACCGCGGTCCTCGGCCACCTCGACCAGATCCGCGAGGACGTCGTGGCCTGGGAGAAGAGCACGCGAGCGACCGACTTCGATGACTGACCCCCGGGGCGAAGGCCAGGGAGAGTGACGGTCCGTCACGAACGCTGTGTGGCACGTCCGTTCCGTGGGTGCAGGGCCCTTGTGCAATTCATGTGGAGGCCTCAATCTTTCGGGCGAGCGCACAGCGACTCCACAGCGAATTGACATGAGCACGTCCAGTCGCACCAGCGATCGAGGAGGATCCCTCAGATGGCAGTGATGCGTCAACGAAGATATGCGGTGCTCGGAGCGACCGTGACCGCCGCACTCGCCGCGAGTCTCGTCTCCGCCCTCCCGGCCACGGCCGCCCCCGAAGGCCGCATCCAGTACGAGGGCGCCGTGAACGCCGTCGCCGACAGCTATGTCGTGACCCTGAAGGCGGACACCAGGGCCGGTTCGGCCAAGGGCAGGGCCCTCGCCGAGGCGTACGGTGCCGACATCGAGCGCACCTACACCAAGGCCCTCAACGGCTATGCGGTCGAGGCCTCCGCGGCCGAGGCGAAACGTCTCGCCGCCGACCCGGCCGTGGCCTCCGTGGTCCAGAACCGCACCTTCTCCCTCGCGGCGACCCAGCCCAGCCCGCCGTCCTGGGGCCTGGACCGCATCGACCAGAAGACGCTCCCGCTGAACAACTCGTACACCTACCCGGACTCGGCCGGTACGGGTGTCACGGCGTACATCATCGACACGGGCGTCCGCATCACCCACGGCGACTTCGGCGGCCGGGCCCGCTACGGCTACGACGCCATCGACAACGACAACACCGCCCAGGACGGCCACGGCCACGGCACCCACGTCGCCGGGACGGTCGCCGGCACGTCCTACGGTGTCGCCAAGAAGGCGAACATCGTCGGCGTCCGGGTGCTGAACAACTCCGGTCAGGGCACGACCGCCCAGGTCGTCGCCGGCATCGACTGGGTCGCGGCGAACGCGGTCAAGCCGGCCGTCGCCAACATGTCCCTCGGCGGCACCGCCGACACCGCCCTCGACACGGCCGTCCGCAACGCCATCGCCTCCGGCGTCACCTTCGCCGTCGCGGCCGGCAACGAGACGACCAACGCCTCCACCAGATCGCCCGCCCGCGTCACCGAGGCCATCACGGTCGGCGCCACCACGTCGACCGACGCCAGGGCGAGCTACTCCAACTACGGTACGGTCCTGGACCTGTTCGCCCCGGGCTCGTCCATCACCTCGACCTGGAACACCAGCGACTCCGCCACCAACACCATCTCCGGTACGTCGATGGCGACCCCGCACGTGGCGGGTGCGGCGGCGCTGTACCTGGCGGACAACCCCGCGTCGACGCCCGCGCAGGTCTCCGCCGCACTGGTGGGCCTCGCCTCCACCGGCGTCGTCACCAGCCCCGGCACGGGCTCGCCCAACCGGCTCCTGAACGTGCCCGGCGGCACCGTCACCCCGCCCGGTCCGCGCTTCGAGAACACGGCGGACTACGCGATCGCCGACAACGCCACCGCGGAGTCCCCGGTGACGGTCTCCGGCGTCACGGGCAACGCGCCCGCCGCCCTGGCCGTCGAGGTGCACATCGTGCACACCTACATCGGCGACCTCCAGGTCCAGCTGGTCGCCCCCGACGGCACGGCGTACACCCTCAAGGCGTACGGCACCGGCGGCAGTTCGGACAACATCGACACCACGTACTCGGTGAACGCCTCCTCGGAGGTGGCCAACGGGACGTGGCGGCTGAGGGTCAGTGACAACGCGGCGCTGGACACGGGGCGGATCGACGCCTGGGCGCTGCAGTTCTAGTCCGTCACCTCCAGACCGTCAGCGCGGCAGGTCGTCCTCGCGGAAGGGCTCCGGGTCGGTGACCCAGCCCGCCGCGAGGACGAGCCGTGTGTCGCGGTGGACGGCGAGGAAGCCGAAGGGGCGGTCGAAGGTGGCGTAGGCCCGCGTGGACTCGTGCTCCGGCTCCGGTTCCCAGCCGAGCCAGTCCATGGCGAACGCGGTCACGGCCGCCGCCCGGAACCCCTGCGCACCGAACACCGCCGTCGCCGACTGCCGTCCCTCCGCGAGTCCGAGCGGTCCCGCGCCGATGCCGGGGAAGTGGCCGGGGGTGCGGTCGGACGCCGTGGCCAGACCGAACAACTCGGGGTGTGCCAGCAGGTCGTGCTCCGCGGCGAGGGCGAACTCGACGGTGTTGAGGGTGAGGCTCGGCGGCTCGGGCCGCTCGGTGCGCACCGTCTCGATCCTGAGCCCCGGCCCGACCGCGCCGAGCGGCAGACGGCTTCCGGGTACGGCGGGCACCGCACGCGACAGGATGCCCACCCCGGCGCCGAGCACCTGCCCGGGCGTCAACTCCTCGTCACCGAGCAGCAGATGCACATCGACGCCGCCGGTCCCGCGCACCCGCGCCTCGGTCACCGCCCCGGCAGCGGTCCGCGCCACCGCCACGCCGTCCAGGTCCGAGTCGGTACGGCTGAGCCCGGCCCGGTCCTGGTCCGCCCATGGCACGAGATCGCCCTGGAACGGCACCTCCCACTCCGTCCGCACCGTCAGCGCGGTCGCCAGCACCAGCGAGGAGTCCGGCCGCAGCGTCACCGGCATCCGCGCGATCGCCCCGCCCGTGCGCCGGGCGGCCCAGGCGTCCAGGGCCGCGTGATCGGCGTCCAGGTCGCCCGTCAGCACGCCGTGTGCCTGTGCCGGAAGGCCCGCCGCCCACTCCGGGCGCAGTTCCACGGACCGCTTGCTCCACAGCCCGAGCGCCGAGTCCAACCCGTCCACGGCACCCAGGACCGTCAGCAACTCCCGCGCCGCCGCGGCCGCTCGCCCCGCGGGCACCCCGAGAGCCTCCGCCAGCTCCTCCCGTGCCCGGCCCGCCGCCCCGTCCGCCAGGAAGGCGAGCAGGGGCCAGACACCGGCCGCCGAGAAGACGGTCCCGCCCTTGAGGGTGCCTGCCCAGCGGGAGGTCAGCCCGTTCACCGCGTCGATCATCAGAAGTCCCCGTCAGAAGTCCTGGTCAGAAGTCCTCGTCGTCCTCGTCGTACTCGGGGTCCTCCGGGTACGGCGTCGGATCGGTGACCCAGCCCGCGGCGAGGACGAGCCGCGAGTGCCGGTGCACGGCGAGGAAGCCGAAGGGGCGGTCGAAGGTGGCGTAGAGCCTGGTGGTCACCCAGCGGAGCTCGGGGATGCCCGCGCCGACGGCGCCGAAGGCCGTCACTGAGGCGGCGCGGAAGCCGCGGGCGGTGAAGCTCGCCACGGCGGACTGCCGGCCCGAGCCGATGGCGAGCGGGTAGCCGCTGATGCCGGGGAAGTGGCCCCGGCCGGTGTCCCTCGCGGCGGTGAGACCGAAGACCCGGTGGAGCTCCAGCAGGTCGTGGCTCGCGGCCAGGTCGAAGGCGACGGTGGCCATGTGCAGCGTCGGCGGGTCGGGCCTCTGGCTGCGCACCCGCTGGACCGACACGCCCGGCCCCGCCTCCCCGAGGGGCAGTCGGGGCCCCGGCACGACCGGATACCGCCGCGCCAGGACGCCGACGCCCGCTCCGAGCACCTGCCCGGGAGTCATCCGCTCCTCGCCGAGCAGCAGATGTACGTCGAGGGCGTTGTTCCCCAGCACCTTCAGCTCGGTCACCTGCCCCTCGGCCGTGTCCGCCACCCCGATCCGGTCCAACACCGCGCTGCTCCGGTACAACCCGGCCAGCCGCCGGTCCCGCCACGGCCCCGCCGCCGGCCACATCGGCCCGTCCTGGAACCGGCTCAGCCACTTCGTCCGCAACGCCAGCGCGCTCGCCAGGACCATCTCGGTGTCGTCGGTCGACGGCACGGGCATCTTCTCGATCAGCCCACCCGTCCGCTCGGCCGCCCAGGCGTCCAGCGCCGCCCCGTCGACGGCCGCGTCCCCCGTCAGCACCCCGTGCGCCTCGGCCGGCAGCCCCGCCTCCCACCGTTCCCGCAGCTCCAGCGTCCGCCTGGTCCACAGCCCGAGCGCCGAGTCCAGCCCCCGCATCCGCCCCATGCCGGCCAGCAACTCCCGTGCCGCCGCGGCCGCTTCACCGGCGGGCAGCCCGACCGCGTCCGCCAGCTCACCCCGCGCCGGACCGTCGGCCCCGTCCGCCAGGAAGGCGAGCAGCGGCCACACCCCCGCCGCCGAGAAGACCGTCCCGCCCTCCGTGGCGGCCGCCCACCGGGCGGTCAGGTCGTTGACCGCCCGGATCGTCGCATTCGTGACCGCCATTCCGCCCCCACTCACCCCGCGCTTACCATGCGCCCAGTCGCACGCAAGTTCTCACGCCAGCCCGAACCAGGAGCACGGTACCCGTGTCCATACCCCCGCCCCCCGGCCCCCACCAGCCCCAAGGGCCGTACCCGCCGGGCCCGTACGTCCCGCCCGGCCCCTGGGGCTACGGCTACGGCGGCTACGCGCAGCCCGTGCCCGTCAACGGCCTCGCCATCGCCGCCCTGGTCCTCGGCGTCCTGTGCTTCCTGCCGGCCGTCGGCCTGGTGCTCGGGCTGATCGCGCTGAGCCAGATCAGGAAGAAGGGCGAGCGCGGCAAGGGCATGGCGATCGCGGGTTCCGTGCTCTCCTCGGTCGGCCTCGTCCTGTGGACCCTGTCGCTCACCACCGGCGCCGCCGCCGACTTCTGGGACGGCTTCAAGGACGCCGCGAACGGCGGGGGCAGCGCCTACTCGCTCAAGAAGGGCGACTGCTTCGACTCCGGCACCGGCGCCCTCACCGGCGAGACCTACGACGTCGACGAGGTGCCCTGCGCCGGCGCCCATCACGGCGAGGTGTTCGCCGTCGTCAAGCTCCCCGGCGGCGCCTTCCCGGGCGACAGCGCGATCGAGGACACCGCCGACGACCGGTGCTACGCGCTCCAGGAGGCGTACGCCATGGACGCCTGGGCCGTACCGAAGAACGTCGACGTCTACTACCTGGTGCCGTCCGAGGACAGCTGGTCCTTCGGCGACCGCGAGATCACCTGTCTGTTCGGCAACACCGACGAGGACAGGAGCCTGACCGGCTCGCTGCGCAACGACGCCACGAATCTCGACGCCGACCAGATGGCCTTCCTGAAGGCCTCCAACGCCCTGGACACGGTCCTGATCGAGGAGCCCGAGGACTACGCGGAGGACGATCTGCCGGCCAACACGGACTGGGCGGCCGACGTCGACACCGTGCTCGGCGAGCAGGCCGAGGCGCTGCGCGCCCGCTCCTGGTCCGCAGAGGCCGAGCGGCCCGTCGCCGCCCTCGTGAAGGACCTGGAGGACGCCCGCAAGGAGTGGGCCAAGGCGGCGGACGCCGAGGACGTCGACACGTACTACGAGCACTACGACGCCGGCTACGAGGTCATCGACGGCAAGACCACCGTCACCGCCCGCGAAGCTCTGGGCCTGGCCAGTACGGTGCCCTCGCGCGACGAGGACTACGACAGCGGGAGCGGCACCGGGGGTGCCGGGGAACTCGATGTGTGATCCCCGCTATAGCGGGGAGAAAGTGCCTGCGTAAAGCCCGGAGCGGGCACATGTCACTACATCGAGTGATTCTCTGGCCTTTGCTTGCATCGCGGAACCCACGGTTGCCACGCTGTTGCTGTCTGTACAACCTGATGGGAGCGGCCAGTGACATTCGGTGAGCAGCCGGCGTATCTGCGCGTCGCGGGTGATCTCCGCCAGAAGATCGCCGACGGTTCGCTGCCACCGCACACCCGGCTGCCCTCCCAGGCCAGAATCCGCGAGGAGTACGGCGTCTCGGACACCGTGGCCCTGGAGGCGCGCAAGGTGCTGATGGCCGAGGGGCTGGTCGAGGGCCGTTCCGGCTCCGGGACCTATGTGCGCGAGCGCCCGGTACCGCGCCGGGTCGCCCGCTCGGGCTTCCGCCCCGACGGCGGGGCCACGCCCTTCCGGCAGGAGCAGGCCGACCTCGAGGTGCGCGGCACCTGGTCCTCCAGCAGCGCGCAGACCGAGGCGAGCGTCGCCGTCGCCGACCGGCTCTGCATCCGGCCCGGCGACCGCGTGATGTGCACCAAGTACGTCTACCGGGACAACGGCGAGCCGATGATGCTCTCCACGTCCTGGGAACCCCTCGCCCTCACCGGCCGCACCCCCGTGATGCTGCCCGAGGAGGGCCCGCTCGGCGGCATGGGCGTCGTCGAGCGGATGCGCGCCATCGACGTGATCGTGGACAACGTCACCGAGGAGGTCGGCGCCCGCCCCGGCCTCGCCGAGGAACTGCTCGCCCTCGGTGGCGTCCCCGGCCATGTCGTCGTGGTCGTCCACCGGACGTTCTACGCCTCCGGCCGCCCCGTCGAGACGGCCGACGTGGTGATTCCGGCGGACCGCTACCAGGTCGCCTACCACCTCCCGGTGAAGTAGCGCACGCCGCCACGGCAGTTGCCCCTGATCCCCGCCCAACCCACCTCTCCCCGACCTGCGTTGGAATCTGGCCGTTCTCGCAGGTCGCCCCAGGTGTGCCCAGACCGCCCTGACCGGATGCATTCCCGCCCCTGCACGGCGCGTTCGGCAACGCGCGCCCCCTGCGTTCTGGCTGGTTGCGTACCTCTTTGTGAGAATCCGTATCCGCTGCGTAAAGGTTAGGCGTAGGCTCGGGCATATGCGGATTGCGGTTTCCTTAGTGGGCGGGGTACGACGAGAGCCGCGAGCAGGACTCGGGTGGGGCCGGGCGGGAAGGGGCGGTGGGGCGTGATGAACGACGGCACGATCACTCTGCCCTGGCTCGTCATACGCCAGGACGACAACGGCAACCGCTATCGCGTGGGCCGGTACGCCACCCGCGCCGAGGCCCAGAAGATCGCGGACAGCCTCGACGACCGCGGACACAAGCAGCTGTACTGGGTCGAGCGCATCGGCCAGAACGGCAGCAGCGCGACGGCGAACTGACCCGGCGAACAGACCCACAAGTAGGCTCCGGCGCATGACGGAACCGATCGTGGTGGTGGGCGCGGCCCTGCTCGACGCCGAGCACCTCCTCGCCGCCCGCCGCAGCGCACCCCCCGACCTCGCCGGCCGCTGGGAACTCCCCGGCGGCAAGGTCGAACCCGGCGAGACCCCACAAGCGGCCCTCGCGCGCGAGCTGCACGAGGAACTCGGCGTAGAGGTGGAAGTGGGGGAACGAATCCCGGGGGAGTGGCCCCTGAAGTCTCCGTACGTCCTACAGGTCTGGGTGGCGCGCCTTCTCCCGGGCTCACCGACCCCCAAGCCCCTACAGGACCATGACGAGCTCCGCTGGCTGACGAGGGAAGAGCTCTGGGAAGTCCCGTGGCTGGACCAGGACGTAGAAGCGGTCCAAAAAATCGCAGGCCACCTGTAGCAACCTAGGGGCGCGGGGCTGTGTCGATTTGCGGCTCCGCCGCGTGGGCGCGATCAACCACAACGCACCCGCAGCCGCGAACGCAGCCGAACCCCCACCCCCTTAGGCGCCCCGCGATACGCCGTTCGCACCACAACGCGCCCTCCCACGCGGTACCACGCCCCGGATATCGGGTATGTGCCCATTAACCCCATGAAACCGGACATGGAACGTGGCCTGGGAAGTGATCGGCGTGATCGACACCGAAGGCGACTGCGCCGACTGGACCTTCCCCGCGGACCCCGGCGCCGTACGCGCCGCCCGTGGTGCTGTCCGCGGCCGGCTGCGCGACTGGGGCCTGGACAGCCTGGCCGACATCACGGCCCTGCTGGTCAGCGAGCTGGTGACCAACGCACTGCGGCACGCCACCGGCCCCATCGGCGTGCGCCTCGTCCGCCCCACCGGCCTCGACGACGTCCTCCTGGTCGAGGTCTCGGACCCGCTCCCGGACCCGCCCCGGGAGCGTGTGGCCCGGCCCGAGGACGAGAGCGGCCGCGGTCTTCAGCTCGTCGCCCACTCCTCGCGCCGCTGGGGCACCAGACCCGGCGAGGCGGGCAAGACGGTGTGGTTCGAGCTCGCGGTACCGCAATGAGCCGGGGCCGTCCGGGCTGTACGGCACCGCCCACGCTGTCCAGTGACTGGTTCAGGCCACTGGCGGTTGCCGGAGCGTGTGGTTCGACAGCGTGTTGGCTGGTTAGAAGACTGGAAGTGTTGTCGCGGTGCGGTCCAAAAAACGCTGGGACCGTGCTGTGATCGTGAACACCGTGTTGTGCGGCGCCGTAGTGCTGGATACTGCGGGCAGCCGCTGCCGGTGACCGGTGCCGGACGCGGTGAGCTGGAGGGGACGGTTCGCGTGAGCGAGATACCAGCGAAGGCCACGGAGTCCGAGGACCCGTCGGACGGCGCGAGGTCGGAGGCCGCGGGTGATGCCGCGGCGGACGTGACGCGTGGTGCCACGGGCGGGACACACCTGGCCTCCCCCGGAATTCCTGACGGGACTCCACAGGGCGACGCGATCTGGCAGAGCAGTCCGCCCGGCTCCATCTACGACTACATCAAGGTCGCGTCCTTCTCCATCGGCCCCGACGGGCTCGTCGACCAGTGGAGCCTGCGCGCCGAGCAGCTCTTCGGGATCCCCGCGGACCGGGCCGTCGGCATGGACCCCATCGAGGCGTTCATCGACCCCGGCCAGCGCGAACAGGGCCAGCGCAAGATGGCCGAGATCCTCGACGGCCGCGAGTGGACCGGCGTGGTCCCCTTCCGGGTGCCGGAGACGGCCGAGCGGGAGGCGGGTGCCGAGGCCCTCGCCGAGGTCTACGTCATGCCGACGCGGACCGAGGAGGGCGAGAAGGCCGCCGTCTGTATCGTCGTCGACGTCCGCACCCTGCGTAGCATCGAGACCGACCTCGCCGCCTCGCAGGCTATTTTCGGTCAATCTCCGTTCGGCTTTCTGCTGATCGACCCCGATCTGCGGGTCCGGCGGGCCAACCAGCAGTTCGCCTCCACCTTCGGCGGCACCCCCGACGACCACCGCGGCCGCGGTGTCCACGACTATCTGCGCAGTCCGGAGGCCGAGCGGGTCGCCGCGACCCTGCGCCGGGTCCTGGAGACCGGCAACTCCATCACGGACATGCACGTCACGGGCTTCGTGCCGGGATCCGACGACCGCCGTCACTGGTCCGTCAACCTCTACCGCGTGCACAGCGGTTCCGGCCGTCCCATCGGCATCGCCTGGCTCGGGCTCGACATCACCTCCCGCCGTGCCGCCGCCCGCGAGGCCGCCGCCGCACGGCGCAATCTCGCCCTTCTGAACGACGCCGGCGCCCGCATAGGCAACTCCCTGGACCTGGAGACCACCGCCCGCGAACTCCTCGACGTCGTGGTCCCCGGCTTCTGCGACCTCGCGACCGTCGACCTCTACCAGGGGCTCCTGGCCGGTGACGAGGCCCCGCCCGGCCTCGCCGACGGCAGCGCGGAACTGCGCCGGGTCGCCTTCGCCAGCGCGGTCTCCGACGCCCCCTTCATCGGCGCGGGCCCGCCCGTGTCGGTCGGCGCCGTCCACCACTACCCCTTCAACTCGCCCTGCGCGGACGCCCTGCGCACCGCCCGCCCGCAGATCATCCCGGCCGAGGAGGGCGGCCTCGTGCAGTCCACGATCGCCGTGCCGATGGTCGCCCACGACACCGTCGTAGGACTCGTGCAGTTCGCCCGTACCAAGGGCAGTGAGCCGTTCGGGGACCGGGACCGGGATCTCGCGGTGGAGCTGGCGGCGCGGACGGCGGTCTGTATCGACAACGCGCGGCTGTACCGCCGTGAGCACGAGCGGGCGCTGATACTCCAGCGGTCCCTGTTGCCTCCGGGCGATCCGGTCGCCTCCGGCCTCGACATCGCCTGCCGTTACCTGCCGGGCAACTCCTCGTCCGATCGGCCCAGCGAGGTCGGCGGCGACTGGTTCGACGTCATCGAACTGCCGGGCCACCGGACGGCGTTGGTGGTCGGCGACGTGATGGGCCGCGGGCTGCGCGCGGCGGTGGCGATGGGCGAACTGCGGTCCGCGGTACGGACCCTGGCGCTGCTCGATCTCGAACCCGCCGAAGTGCTGAGCGCGTTGGACGAGATCGCGCGCGGCCTCGGTGCCCCCGGCGGAGTCCAGCAGGCGACCCGCGCGGCCCGCCGCCCCCGCGAGGCCGACCTGTCCGAGGTGTACCTCGCGACCTGTGTGTACGCGGTCTACGACTCGGTGACCCGCAGGTGCACCTTCGCCAACGCCGGCCATCTGCCGCCGGTGCTGGTGGAGCCGGGCGAGGCTGCGCTGATGCTGGACGTGCCGCCGGGCATGCCGCTCGGGGTGGGCGGGGAGCCCTTCGAGGAGGTGGAGGTCGAACTACCCGAAGGCGCTCTGCTCGCGCTCTACACGGATGGACTGGTCGAAAGCCGCGATCACCCCCTCGACGAGGGCCTCCAGGCCTTCGTGGGCGCGCTGACCGACCCGGCCCGGCCCCTGGAGGACGTCTGCGACCACGTCCTCAACACCCTCGACACCCACCACGGCGAGGACGACATCGCCCTCCTCATGGCCCGCGTCCAGGGTCTGCCCGCGGGGTCCGTGGGCGACTGGACGCTGCCGCGGGAGCCGCGGAGTGTGGGGCGGGCCCGGGAGTACGCCCGTGGGCAGCTGCTGTCGTGGGACCTGGAGCCGCTCGTCGACACGACGGAACTGCTGGTCAGCGAGCTGGTGACGAACGCGCTGCGGTACGGCGAGGGCGAGATCAGACTGCGGTTGCTGCTGGACCGGACCCTGGTGTGCGAGGTGTGGGACTCCGGGCTGGTCCAGCCCCGTCGGCGACGCGCGCGGGACACCGACGAGGGCGGCCGGGGGCTCCAGCTCGTGGGTCTGCTGAGCGCGGCGTGGGGCTCGCGCAGGACGCCCCGGGGCAAGACGGTGTGGTTCGAACTGCCGCTGCCGGACGGGGAGACGGGACTGGTGGATCCCGCGGAGGCGTTGCTCAGCCTGTTCTGAGCCCGCCTCCTGGGCGGAAGCCCGGAAGCCCGGAAGCCCGGAAGCCCGGAAGCCCGGGAGTCCGGGAGTCCGGGAGTCCGGGAGTCCGGGAGTCCGGGTGTCTACGGCTCGGGCGACTTCGGCGTCCGGCGGCCGGAAGTGCGGGGGCCGCCGAAGCTGGTGGGCGCTCCGTCCGGCCCCAGGATCCCGCCCAGGGTCGCTCCCGCCACCCCGCTCTCGTGCTCCTTTGCCGGGTTCCCGTGCACCCGTACGTCCTGCTCGGCCAGGCCACGGGCCTCCCGGGCGCAGGTGTCGGCGGCGACCGGGTCCGCGGTGAGCAGCCGTCGGGCCTCCGACAGGCGGGTGCGGGCCGCCGCACCCACCGCCGCCCGATGCGTGCCGATGAAATCGTCCGCGGCGGCCGTGCCGGCCCGGCCGACGAGCAGCGCGGCATGTCCCAGAACCCCGGCGGCCGGTTCCGTACCGAGCGGTGCCGTGGCCCGCACGATCCGGCGCAGGGCGTCCAGAGGGTCGTAGGGCCCGGCGGTCAGTTCCTCCCGTACGGCGGCGAGGACGCCGTCGGCATGGCGGATCCGGGCGCGCAGTTCGCCGGCGGGTGCCTCGGCGCTGTCCTCCCGTACGCCCGCGATGGCCGCCTCCGCGCCGGTGAGCGCGGCCGGGACCAGGGCCTCGGCGGCCGACAGTCGCGTGCCGAGCCTTTCGACGGTGTCCAGGAAGACGGTGGCCTGGGCGATGGCGCCCTCGGCGGCGCGCAGGTGTGCGGCGGCGGTGTCGGGTTCCTGGCGGTCGGCGGACTGGCGGGACTCGTTGAGGCGGAGGGTGGCGAACACCAGGCGGTCCTTGGCCTGTTCGGTATGGCCGGTGACGGGGGCGGTGGCGGACGGGGCGTACCGCCGGTGCAGATCGGCGAGGAGAGCCTCGACCGTTCCGGTCCGGCCGGCCAGCGCCCGGAAGCGGCCCTCGGCGACCTCCAGCGCCTCGCCCACGCCCCTCTCCAGCCCCCGCAGCTGATCCAGCCCGGCGGCCTCCTGGTCCAGCCGCCGCCCCGCCTCCTCGCACCGCCCGACGATCCCGGCAAGCGCGTGCCGCCGGGCCGCGGGCTCCTCCGGTACCCCGTCGTCGTACTGCTGCCGCATCCGGAAGGCGGCCGCCAGCTCGCCCTCGGCGTCCTGGACGGCCGCCGCGAAGGGGGCCACGGCGGGCTCTCCGAACCGTGCCTCGACGAAGCCGAGTTCCGTGCGGCTGGTGCGGACGCAGTCGTCGGCGGCGACGAGCAGGGCACGGGCCCGCTCGTCGAGTTCGGCGAGAGGCGGGGCGGAGAGGCGGACGGGGGCCCCGCCGGGCGTGGTGCGGGTCCGGGCCCGCCGGGTTCGGCGTAGGTAGGTGTATCCCGCGACGGCACCCGCGGCGCCCACCGCGAAGAGGGGAAGTACGAGGTCGGCGGCCGAGGACCCGTCCTCCTCCTGGGCCTGCGACTGGGTCGCCGCCCGCGCCGGGGGCCCCGCGACCGCGGCACCGTCGTCGAACGTCATCCCCGGCAGCACCAGCCACACCACCCCGGCCACGCCGCCCAGCAGGGTGTGCGCGACCCGCACGGATATGTGCGAGGTCGCGCGCCGCGGCCGGCCCCGGAACAAGGATGACGTCACATTTCGGAGCGTATGAGCAGGAATGCGGCAGCGCGACCGGGGGGTGTCAGGGGGACGGCTTTTCCAAGGCCCGGCCCGGTGCGGGCAATCGCCGGGTCAAAACTCTTGTGTGTGCGAGAGCGCGTGGAAGCATGATCGGTATGAACGAGGTGCTGGGGATCGTGGGCGCCGTGGTGATCACGGTCGGCCTGGCGATCGGTACGGCCGCCGTCACCAAGGGCTGGCTGCTCCCCGGGCGGGGCAGCGCGAAGATACTCCGGCCCAGGGTGTGGGGATACGGCACGCTGCTGAACCAGGCCGGGACGGGCGTCTTCCTCTTCCTGGGCCCGCTCGACCAGTCGCGCCATCCCGGCTTCTTCCCGTTCGCGGTGGCAGGCATGGCCGTGGCCGCGCTCGGGCTCTACGTGCAGCGCCGGGCCCAGTTCCCGGCGGACGCCGGAGCTACGAGGACCTCCTCCTGATCTTCGACCCCAGCCACACCAGCGGGTCGTACTTGCGGTCCACCGCCCGTTCCTTCAGGGGGATCAGCGCGTTGTCCGTGATCTTGATGCCCTCGGGGCAGACCTCCGTGCAGCACTTGGTGATGTTGCAGTAGCCGAGGCCGTGCTCGTCCTGGGCTGTCGCCTTGCGGTCCAGTCCGGCCTCGGCGGCCGCGTCCAGCGGGTGCATGTCGAGCTCCGCGACCCGCATCAGGAAGCGGGGGCCGGCGAACGCCGGTTTGTTCTCCTCGTGGTCACGGACGACATGGCAGGTGTCCTGGCACAGGAAGCACTCGATGCACTTGCGGAACTCCTGTGAGCGGTCCACGTCCTCCTGCATCATCCGGTACTCGCCGGGCCCCAGATCCTCCGGCGGCACGAACGCCGGGACCTCGCGCGCCTTGTCGTAGTTGAAGCCGACGTCCGTGACGAGGTCGCGGACCACCGGAAAGGCACGCAGGGGAGTCACGGTGATCGTCTCCTCCCTCGTGAAGACCGACATCCGGGTCATGCACATCAGCCGCGGCCGCCCGTTGATCTCCGCCGAGCACGAACCGCACTTGCCCGCCTTGCAGTTCCAGCGGACGGCGAGGTCGGGCGCCTGGGTGGCCTGGAGGCGGTGGATGATGTCGAGGACCACCTCGCCGTCGTTCACCTCGACCGCGAAGTCCTCCAGGCCGCCGCCGCCCACATCGCCGCGCCACACCTTGAAGCTGGCCTTGTAGCTGCTCACTCGTACAGCTCCTCTTCGGCGAGGTACTTGACCAGCTCCTCCTTGTCGAAGAGGGCGAGCAGGTCGGGACGGATGGGGTCGGTGGTCTCACGGGTGAGCTCGATCTGGCCGTGCACCGGGTCGGTGGCCGCCAACCCGCCCGTGGGGTCGGTCAGTTGGCACAGCAGGTTGATACGGCGCCACTTGCGGTCCATCGTCGGATGGTCCTCGCGGGTGTGGCCGCCGCGCGACTCGGTGCGCTCCAGCGCGGCCCGCGCCACACACTCGCTCACCAGCAGCATGTTCCTGAGGTCCAGGGCGAGATGCCAGCCCGGGTTGAACTGGCGGTGGCCCTCGACCCCGGCCCGCCGGGCCCGTACCCGCAACTCGGCGAGCTTCTCCAGGGCCTGTTTCATCTCGGGCTCGCGGCGGATGATGCCGACGAGGTCGTTCATGGCCTGCTGGAGTTCCTGGTGCAGGGTGTACGGGTTCTCCGGCGGGCGCGCGTCCTGCCGATCGCCCTCCGGTGGGTACTCCGCCGAGTAGGGGCGCAGTGCCTCCGCGGCCGCCGTGTCGATCTGGTCCTCGTCGATCGCGGGGCGCTCGAAGGCCAGGGCCGCCGCGTACTCCGCCGCGTGCAGGCCCGCCCGGCGGCCGAACACCAGCAGGTCGGACAGGGAGTTGCCGCCGAGCCGGTTCGAGCCGTGCATACCGCCCGCGACCTCGCCGGCCGCGTACAGCCCCGGCACCCCGCGTGCGGCGGCGGTGTCGGACTCGACCGCGATACCGCCCATCACGTAGTGACAGGTGGGGCCGACCTCCATCGCCTCCGCGGTGATGTCGACGTCCGCCAGCTCCTTGAACTGGTGGTACATGGACGGCAGCCGCCGCTTGATGACCTCGGCCGGCATCCGGGTGGAGACGTCCAGGAAGACCCCGCCGTGCGGGGAGCCGCGGCCCGCCTTCACCTCGGCGTTGATGGCCCGGGCCACCTCGTCGCGGGGGAGCAGCTCGGGAGGCCGGCGGTTGTTGTCGGGGTCCTCGTACCAGCGGTCGCCCTCGGCCTCCGACTCGGCGTACTTCTCCTTGAAGACGTCCGGGACGTAGTCGAACATGAACCGCTTGCCCTCGGAGTTGCGCAGCACCCCGCCGTCGCCGCGCACCGACTCGGTGACGAGGATGCCCTTCACCGACGGCGGCCAGACCATGCCCGTGGGGTGGAACTGCACGAACTCCATGTTCAGCAGGGGCGCGCCGGCGAGCAGCGCCAGCGCGTGGCCGTCGCCGGTGTACTCCCACGAGTTCGACGTCACCTTGAAGGACTTGCCGATGCCGCCCGTCGCGATGACCACGGACGGGGCCTGAAGGACGAAGAAACGGCCCGACTCACGCTCGTAGGCGAAGACGCCGGAGACGCGGCTTCCGTCCTTGAGGACCCGGGTGACCGTGCACTCCTGGAAGACCTTCAGACGGGACTCGTAGTCGCCGGTCTCCTTCTTGTCCTGCTGCTGGAGCGAGACGATCTTCTGCTGGAGCGTGCGGATGAGTTCCAGGCCCGTGCGGTCGCCGACATGCGCGAGGCGCGGGTACTCGTGGCCGCCGAAGTTGCGCTGGGAGATCCGGCCGTCCTTGGTGCGGTCGAACAGCGCGCCCCAGGTCTCCAGCTCCCACACCCGGTCCGGGGCCTCCTGCGCGTGCAGTTCGGCCATCCGCCACTGGTTGAGGAACTTGCCGCCGCGCATGGTGTCGCGGAAGTGCACCTGCCAGTTGTCGTGCTCGTTGGCGTTGGCCATCGCCGCCGCGATGCCGCCCTCGGCCATGACGGTGTGCGCCTTGCCGAAGAGGGACTTGCAGATGACGGCCGTACGGGCGCCCCGCTCGCGTGCCTCGATGGCGGCGCGGAGGCCGGCGCCTCCCGCGCCGACGACTACGACGTCCCACTCCTGGCGGTCGACCACGGACATCAGAAGGCATCCCCTTTAGAAGAAGCGCGGATCGTCGAAGACACCGGACGCGACGAGATAGACGTAGACGTCCGCGAGCGTCACGCTCGCCAGTGACGTCCATGCCAGCAGCATGTGACGGGCGTTGAGCTTCCCGACCCAGCGCCACATCCGGTAGCGCACCGGATGCTTGGAGAAGTGCTTGAGCTGCCCGCCGACGATGTGCCGGCAGGAGTGGCAGGAGAGGGTGTACGCCCAGATCAGCACGATGTTGACCAGGAACACGAGGGTGCCGAGCCCCATGTGTCCCCACTCGTAGTGCTCGTCGCGGAAGGCGAGCACGGTGTCGTACGTGAGGACGCCGGCCACCGGGACCGCGGCGTAGAAGAAGTACCGGTGGAGGTTCTGCAGGATCAGCGGGAAGCGGGTCTCGCCGGAGTACTTCCTGTGCGGCTCGGCGACCGCGCAGGCCGGCGGGGACGCCCAGAAGCCCCGGTAGTAGGCCTTGCGGTAGTAGTAGCAGGTCAGCCGGAAGCCGAGCGGGAAGATCAGGATGAGGATCGCGGGGGACAGGCCCCACCAGCTGCCGAAGATCTCCCAGTTGGGCCCGCCGCGCATGGGCTCGCAGCTCTCCGCCAGACACGGCGAGTAGAGCGGCGAGACATAGGGGGCCGCGTAGTAGTTCGTGTCGACGAAGGCCCGCCACGTCGACCACACGACGAAGACGATCAGTCCGGCGGCGGTGGCGGCGGGGGCCAGCCACCAGCGGTCGGTCCGCAGATGCGGGGCGTCGATCGCGGCGCGCGTACCGGTTCGTACGCCGCCGCTGTTCGGATGGGGTTCCGTACCAGTGGCCAACTCATGACTCCGGTCGGGTTCAGGGGGCGTGGCGGTCGCGGGCGCCGAGTCCCTCGTCGTCCGAGTCCGTCCAGAGGGTGTTGTCGTACGGGGTGTCGGGGATGGAGACCAGGTCGGGGCGCTTGGCGTTGGCGAGCGCCGGGTCGGCCTCCTTCAGCAGTGCGAGGCTCTCGCGGAGGCGGTCGGCGTCGACGCGGACGCGGCGCATCTCCAGTCCGCCGCTGCCCAACTGCTGTTCCAGGCGTTTCACATACCGGAGCAGTTCGTCGAGGCTGCGCTGGGCTGCTGTCAGTTCATCGTGGACGGACATGACGTGACCTCACTTCGGGCGGCAACGTTCATGTGCGCCTGCGAGTGTTGCGCGTCACACCTGCCGGTGTGAAGGGACGTGCACGGATTGGCGGATCGTGTACCTCCGCGCGCGCCCCCCGTACGCCCGGGATTGCGCCGCATGGGTGGGCTTGCGCGCCGCATTCGCCGTGTCGCCGCCCGCTGCCGAACCCTTTCCTCTTCAGTGGCCGCATACATCTGATCAGCTCCATATACCGCCAAACGTGATCCAAACCGGCGGCGCACCCCCGGAGGTATGCGGCATGTCCCACGACGGTGTCGGACCCAGGCCTTCGCGTGGCACGGTCATGCGCTCGATCGCCTTCCTCACCGCGGGGGCGCTGACCGTGCCCGCGCTCGCGGGATGCAGCTCCGAGGACCCGGCCGGCAGGCCGCTCGCCGATCAGGACATCGCCCCGGCCGCCCGCGCGGCGGTCGCCGACGGCGGCACCCTGCGCTGGGCCGTGGACTCGGTGCCGGAGACCCTGAACACCTTCCAGGCGGACGCCGACGGCACCACCACCCGCATCGCCCAGGCCGTCCTGCCCTCCATGTACCGGCTCGACGCCGACGGGCGCCCGCAGGTCAACCCCGACTACCTGGAGAAGGCCGAGGTCGTCGAGACCGAGCCCAAGCAGGTCGTGCTGTACAAGCTCAACCAGCAGGCGGTGTGGAGCGACGGCCGCGAGATCGGCGCCCCGGACTTCGCCGCGCAGTGGCGGGCCCTGTCCGGCAAGGACACCGCGTACTGGACGGCCCGCAACGCCGGGTACGACCGCATCGAGAGGATCGAGCGCGGGAAGAACGACCTGGAGGTCAAGGTCACCTTCGGGCGGCCCTACGCCGACTGGAAGTCGCTGTTCTCACCGCTGTACCCGAAGGACGTCATGGGCACCCCGGACTCCTTCAACGACGGGGCGCGCAGGAAGCTCAAGGTCACCGCAGGGCCCTACCGGCCGGCCAAGGTCGACCGCAAGGCGGACGAGGTCACCCTCACCCGCAACCCCCGCTGGTGGGGCCACCCCGCCAAGCTGGACGAGATCGTGCTGCGCGCCGTACCGCGCGACGAGCGGGCCGCCGCGCTCGCCGCGGGCCGGCTCGACCTGGCCGAGATCGACCCCGAGTCGGTCAAGCGCATCACCCTCGCGGCGAAGGCGAAGAGCGGTGCGAGCGGCACCCCGCTGATGGGCCCCGGCAGCGGCCTCACCGCGGCCGACTCGCTGCGCTCCTGGGCCGTCGCCAACGGCTCCGACGAGGAGGCCGCGGACGAGGAGACCACCGCCCGCGGCAGACAGCGCAAGGCGATCACGGAGTACGCCCGTCAGCAGCAGGCACTGCGCGGCTTCGAGGTCCGCCGCTCCCTGGAGCCCGCCTACACCCAGCTCGCCCTCAACGGCGCCGACGGCCCCCTCGCCGACGAGCGGGTCCGCCGTGCGGTGGCCCGCGCCCTGGACCGGGACGCCCTCGCCTCGGTCGTCCTCACCCCGCTCGGCCTGCCCGCCGAACCGGTCGGCAGCCATCTCGCCCTCGCCGGACAGGCCGCGTACGCCGACAACAGCGGTGCGATCGGCGGCCAGGACGCCGAGGAGGCCGAGGCCCTGCTCGCGGACGCCGGCTGGGTGCGGGGCGGTCCGGTGAAGACGGGGAAGAAGGAGAAGGCCGCCGGGGCGAAGGGCGAGCGGGCCGGGGGGTCCTCCGAGGAGTCCGAGGAGTCCGAGGGCGACGACGGGACGTACATCGTCGGCGAGGACGACAAGGCGCGGCGCGACGCCGACCGGGAGAAGAAGAAGGACCCCAAGGCCCACAAGGCCGACACGCCCCGCAAGGCCCATGAGAAGAGCGGGGAGGGCGCCAAGCACCTCGCGCAGGACGGCAAGCGGTACACCGACAAGCTGAAGCAGGGCGGCGCGCCGGGTGCCTACGCCCCGCGCGGCACCGCCGCTCCCGCGGGCGCCGCGGCGGGCGCGCTGGCGAAGGACGGCAAGGAGCTCACCCTCCGCTTCGTGCTTCCCTCGGGTCCCGGCTCGCAGACGCTGCGCACGGTGGCCGACCGGATCTCGAAGATGCTGCGCAAGGTCGGCATCCGCACCGAGATCTCCAAGGTCGAGGACGAGAGCTACTTCAAGGACCACATCGCCTCCGGCCAGTACGACCTCGCGCTGTACTCCTGGCCGGCCTCGGCCTTCCCGGCCACCGACGGCCGCCCCATCTACGCCAAGCCGGTGCCGGCGGCCGACGGTTCCCTGAACGTCGAGCAGAACTACACCCGGGTCGGCACCGACCAGGTCGACCAGCTCTTCGACCAGGCGATCGCGACACTGGACGAGAACCAGAGCCGGAGCCTGATCCGCAAGGCCGACTCCAGGATCTGGGCCGCGGCGGGGTCGATCCCGCTGTACCAGCGGCCCCAGCTGACGGCCGCGCGCAAGAACGTGGTGAACGCGGGCGCCTTCGGCTTCCAGACGCCGGTCTACGAGGACATGGGCTTCCTGAAGAAGGGGGCGGCCGGGCCGGCCGCGAGCCCCACAGGGAAGTAGGCGATCATTCCCTTCAGCACACGAACGGCCGCCGCCCCGCATCGAGCGGGGCGGCGGCCGTCGTACACGAGGGGAAAGGGACGACGGGGATGCGTGCTTGGGTGGCGGGGGCCGCGACGGCGGTCCTGGCGGCGGGGCTGACGGGCTGCGGCTCGGGCTCCGACGACAAGGCGGGGGCCTGCGCGGACGGGACCTTCACCTGGTCCGGCGTCACGCACACGGAGAAGCTGACCCATCTCGCCGACCCCATCGTGATCAAGAAGAGGACCGACTCCTACAAAGCCCGGCTCAGGGGCGTCGACACCGCTGTCAGGTACTCCACCACCGTGACCGCCGTACCGGACGGTGTGGGCAGGACCGGCGTGCTGGACGCGCTGGGGGAGCACCTGAAGGCCGAGGGACCGCTCGGCGACGCGGCCGACCGACCGGACCCCAGGTTCGACACCTACCACGAGGCGGACAGCGGGGATCTCCAGGGCGCCTACTACGCCTGGAACTCCATCAAGCTCGTCGACGCCGACTTCACCTACACCTGCGACAGCGGTGAGCCGGTCGAGGGGCACGTACGGACCTGGGAGGGGACCGGCTCCGGGTTCCTCCCCTGCGCCGGTGAACCCCAGGTGAGCGCGGCCGCCCACGAGGCCGCCGAGCGGAGCTGCCCGACCGGATCGAGGGCGGCGGAGCAGGCCTGAACGGCCCCCGGAGGCCGCCCCCGCCAATGCCACGTACCATGGGGTGAGGCCGTGGCGTGTCAAGCCCGGCAGGCCCGCGTCACACGGACGTACGCAGCAGGGGCCTTCTGACCACTCCGGGAGTACGCCGCACCATGTCTGTGTCCGCTACGCGCCACGACATTCGCAATGTCGCCATCGTCGCCCACGTCGACCACGGCAAGACCACCATCGTCGACGGAATGCTGAAGCAGGCCGGCGCCTTCGCCGCCCACCAGCTCGAAGGCGTCGACGACCGCATGATGGACTCGAACGACCTGGAGCGTGAGAAGGGCATCACGATCCTCGCCAAGAACACGGCGGTGAAGTACCACCCGAAGGACGGGGGGGACGTCATCACCATCAACATCATCGACACCCCCGGCCACGCCGACTTCGGCGGTGAGGTCGAGCGCGGTCTGTCCATGGTGGACGGCGTGGTGCTGCTGGTGGACGCCTCCGAGGGCCCGCTCCCGCAGACCCGGTTCGTGCTGCGCAAGGCGCTCCAGCAGCGGCTGCCCGTCATCCTGTGCATCAACAAGACGGACCGGCCCGACTCCCGGATCGACGAGGTCGTCAACGAGACCTACGACCTCTTCCTCGACCTGGACGCGGACGAGGAGCAGATCGAGTTCCCGATCGTCTACGCCTGCGGTCGTGACGGCATCGCCTCGCTGACCAAGCCGGAGAACGGCACGGTCCCGGCCGACTCCAACAGCCTGGAGCCGTTCTTCTCGACGATCCTGGAGCACATCCCGGCCCCGACCTACGACGAGGAGGCCCCGCTCCAGGCGCACGTCACCAACCTGGACGCCGACAACTTCCTCGGCCGTATCGCGCTGCTCCGCGTCGAGCAGGGCGAGCTGCGCAAGGGCCAGACCGTCGCCTGGATCAAGCGTGACGGCACGGTCAGCAACGTCCGGATCACCGAGCTGATGATGACCGAGGCGCTCACCCGCAAGCCCGCCGAGAAGGCCGGCCCGGGTGACATCTGCGCGGTCGCCGGTATCCCGGACATCATGATCGGCGAGACCCTGGCCGACCCCGAGAACCCGATCCCGCTCCCGCTGATCACGGTCGACGAGCCCGCGATCTCCATGACCATCGGCACCAACACCTCGCCGCTGGTCGGCCGTGGCGGCACCGGCAAGGGCGCCGACAACAAGGCGGCCGTCAAGGACCGCAAGGTCACCGCCCGCCAGGTCAAGGACCGCCTGGACCGCGAGCTGATCGGTAACGTCTCGCTGCGGGTCATCGACACCGAGCGTCCCGACGCCTGGGAGGTCCAGGGCCGTGGTGAGCTCGCGCTCGCCATCCTGGTCGAGCAGATGCGCCGCGAGGGCTTCGAGCTGACCATCGGCAAGCCCCAGGTCGTCACCAAGGACGTCGACGGCAAGACCTACGAGCCGGTCGAGCGCATGACGATCGACGTGCCCGAGGAGCACATGGGCGCGGTCACGCAGCTCATGGGTGTCCGCAAGGGCCGGATGGACAACATGTCCAACCACGGCTCCGGCTGGGTCCGTATGGAGTTCGTCGTGCCGTCGCGTGGTCTCATCGGCTTCCGGACCGAGTTCCTGACCCAGACCCGCGGCACCGGCATCGGCCACTCCATCCACGAGGGCTTCGAGCCCTGGTTCGGCACCCTGCAGACCCGTAACAACGGCTCGCTGGTCGCCGACCGCGCCGGTGCCGTCACCGCCTTCGCGATGACGAACCTCCAGGAGCGCGGTGTGCTGTTCACCGACCCCGGCACCGAGGTGTACGAGGGCATGATCGTCGGCGAGAACTCGCGCTCCGACGACATGGACGTGAACATCACCAAGGAGAAGAAGCTCACCAACATGCGCTCTTCCTCGGCCGACTCGTTCGAGGCGATCGTGCCGCCGCGCAAGCTCTCCCTGGAGCAGTCCCTGGAGTTCTGCCGCGACGACGAGTGCGTGGAGGTCACCCCGGAGGCGGTTCGCATCCGCAAGGTGAACCTGGACGCCCGCGAGCGCGCCCGCGCCGCGAGCCGCGCCAAGCACGGCTGACAACCCGTCGCTTGAAGCCCGGGCACCCCCATCTTGGGGGTGCCCGGGCTTTTTGCAACTGGTTTTCAGGCGGGTTCCTGTGCGCGGCCGGTGAGTGATGTCCGTAATGCGGTGATCCTCGCCCGATACGCATGTAACACGTCCGTTTCGCGGCCTTATCCCGCCAGACGGTTTGTCCAAATTTCGGAAGATGTACGCGCCAGCTGTGACTGAATCGAGATTTAAAGACGGTGGTCGCCGGTTGGCTCATGGCAGATAGTTAGCCGCGTAGAGCTCGGGTCAATGGGTCTCGCGCCGTGGGGACGGCGCCGACTCACGAGCACCAGGGGGTGCCTGACCCTCCGTCAGGGGTGTCGGAGGAAAGGCATGTACCCCCTCCTGTTGGTGAACACGTGGAGTCATGAGGAGGAGTCCCATGCGCGGTGTCACAAGCACCAGGTGGGTCACAGCGTCCGCAGTAGCCGGCAACCGCGCCTCGGCGCACGGCGATTGGCTCTGAAGGGCCGCCACGCCCTTGACCCTACGCGCGTCCGGCTGCGGGTTCTCCCGTACGCGGTACGACGCCGCTGACTCTTCTTCATGATCCGAACCGCGATCGCGCGCACCTCTCGCGCCGGTCGCCGGTTCGGCACACCCACACCTGTGAAATGGGCGAACTGTGACAAGTCCTATCGACATCGAGGGCGGCGGTACGTCGGTCGTCGTCGACGGCGAGAAAGAGCCGAAGGCGAAACCGGAAGAGGCCAAGCAACTGGAGGGCCGCTCGCCCGGCCAGTTGATGTGGATCCGCTTCAAGCGCGACCGCACCGGGGTGATCTCGGCCTATGTCGTGATCTTCTTCTTCGTGATCGGCCTCGCGGCCCCGCTGATCGCCAAGGTGTACGGCAAGAACCCGTACACGGTGTACGCGGACGAACGCCCCGAACTCTTCGACAGCGCCGGTGTGCCGATCCAGCCCAACGGCGGTATCAGCGGCGAGTTCTGGTTCGGCCTGGAGCCCGGCAACGGCTACGACGTCTTCACCAAGTTGATCTACGGCATCCGCAACTCCCTGATGATCTCGCTGGCGGTCACCGTCGCGACCGTGCTGACCGGCATCATCCTCGGTGTCGCGGCCGGCTATCTCGGCGGCCGGGTGGACAACCTGATCAGCCGGGTCATCGACTTCCTCCTCGCCTTCCCGGCCCAGCTGTTCTTCATCGCGAGCATGCCGGTCGTGGTCTCCCTCTTCGTGAGCCCCCGGGACGAGACACCGGTGTACGTCCGGGTGGTCGCCCTCATCGTGGTGCAGTGGTTCCTGGGCTGGATGAGCCTCGGCCGCATTCTGCGCGGCACCACACTCGCCCTGCGAGAACGGGAGTTCATCGAGGCCGCCAAGGTGAGCGGGGCGTCCCCGGTGCGCATCATCCGCAGGGAGATCATGCCCAACGTGGTCACGCCGATCCTGGTGCAGTCGACGTACATGCTGCCCGCCTTCGTGACCGCCGAGGCCGGTCTGTCCTTCCTCGGCGTGGGGCTCGTCGAACCGACGCCGGACTGGGGGCAGATGTTCTCCAAGGCGTCGACCGAACTCGTGATGCAGAACGACATCACCTACATGTTCTTCCCGGGCATCTCGATGATCATCTTCATCGTGGCGTTCAACCTGCTCGGGGACTCGGTCAGGGACGCCTTCGATCCCAAGACGGCGCGCTGACCGGCGAGTTGTGGGCATCCTCGCCCGACACAGACCGGATGGCACGTTCTATGCCGGTCCGCACTTCAAATCGCACTGGTGAGTGACACCGGTGACACAAGATGGGTGGAATCTGAGTGATGGGTAAGGGTGGACGCCGCGCGTACGCCGCGCTCTCACTGCTGGCGGCGGGGGCTCTCGTGCTCACCGGTTGCAGCGAGGGTGGCAGCAAAGGCAACGACAACGACAAGCAGGACAAGGAGAACGCCGAGCGGCAGCAGTCCGGCATCACCTTCGGCGACGCCAAGGCCTCGACCGGCCCGGCCGCCGAGCTCGCGGGTGCCAAGCCGGGCGGCACGATCACGGTGCTCCAGCGGGACAGCTTCGCGCACCTGGACCCCGGACAGATCTACGTCTCCGACGAGATGGCCCTGTCGCAGCTGATACACCGCGGTCTGACCAGCTACAAGGCGACCAGCGACGACGGTCAGAAGCACGAGGTCGTCGGCGACCTGGCCACCGACAGCGGTACCACCACCGACGGCGGCAAGACCTGGAAGTTCACGCTGAAGGACGGCGTCAAGTGGGCCGACGGCTCCACGATCACCGCCAAGGACGTGCGCCACACCTTCGAGCGGCTCTTCGCGCCGTTCGTCTCCAACGGCCCGACCTTCATCCAGCAGTGGATGGCCAACACCCCGGGCACGGAGTACCGCAAGCTCCTCCCGGACGGCCCCTACAAGGGCAAGCACCTCCCGGACACCGTCCTTGAGACGCCGGACGACAAGACGATCGTCTTCAAGTTCAAGGAGGCCAAGTCCGACCTGCCGTACGCGCTCGCCATGGCGGGCTACTCCATCGTGTCGCAGGAGAAGGACACCAAGGAGAAGTACGACAAGGCCCCGATGACCTCCGGCCCGTACAAGATCTCCGAGTTCAAGTCCGGCAAGTCGATGACGCTGGTCAAGAACACCAACTGGGACGCGAAGACCGACGCGGTCCGCCACCAGTACGTCGACCAGTTCAACTTCGAGTTCAACAAGCAGTTCGAGGACTCCACCAAGGCGATCCTCGACGACTCGGGCGCGAACTCGACCGCGATCAGCTTCACCAACCAGGTCGACGCGGGCAATCTGACCAAGGTCCTCAACGACGCCGCGCTGAAGTCCCGTACGGTCTCCGGCTACCAGCCGTACGTGGGTCAGATGAACATCAACCTGTCCCAGCCGGAGATGCAGTCCAAGGAAGTCCGCGAGGCCATCGCCTACGCCCTGCCGATCACGCCGTTCGTGCGGGCCTTCGGCGGCACCGACGCGATGGAGGTCGCGGGCGGTCTGATCAGCCCGACCGTGACCGGCTACGACCCCAAGTTCGACCCCTTCGGCAAGAAGGCCAAGCCTGCCGGTGACCCGGCCAAGGCCAAGGCCCTGCTGGAGAAGGCCGGCAAGACGGGTCTGAAGCTGACCTTCGGCTACATCAACACCCCCGAGGGCCAGCAGTACTCCACCGCCATGGCGGCGGGCCTGGAGAAGGCCGGCTTCGACGTGCAGCGCCAGGAGATCCCGGCCGAGACGTACTACGACCAGGTCAGCAAGGTCAAGAACAACTACGACATCTACCACACCGCGTGGGGTGCCGACTGGCCGAGCGCCTCGACCGTCATCCCGCCGCTGTACGACGGCCGGCAGATCCAGGACGGCGCGGCCAACTACTCGCACATCAACGACCCGAAGGTGAACGCCGACATCGACGCGGCCGCCGCCCTCACCGACCCGGTCAAGGCGGCCGAGGCCTGGAACAAGATCAACGAGTACATCGTCAAGGACGTCGTCTCCAACATCCCGACGGCGTACTACAAGCAGACCCAGATCGCCGGGTCCAAGATCGGCGGCCTGGTGTACGACGACGTCATCGGCGGCGTCGACCCGCGCAGGCTGTTCGTGAAGTAACCCGTCCAAGCGGTGGGGTGCGCCCCGACCCGACCCGTGTCGGGGCGCACCCCGCCGCCAGGCCTGAAGCCCGAAAGCTGCCTCTGAGATGCTGCGCTTCCTCTTTCGCCGGATCCTCGGCTCACTCGTGATCCTGGTCCTGCTGACCGTGGTCGCCTTCCTGCTCTTCTTCGGCATGCCCCGCGACCCGGCGCTGCTGATGTGCGGCAAGACGTGCACACCCGACGCCCTGGCGAGCATCCACCACACCCTCGGGCTCGACAAGTCGATCCCGGAGCAGTTCTGGATCTTCCTGTCCGGGTTGGTGGCCGGCCGCGACAACTTCCCTCAGGGGCCCTGCCCGGCACCGTGCTTCGGGTACTCGTACCACACCAACGAGCAGGTCTGGTCGACCCTGATGGACCGGCTGCCGCTCACCCTCTCGCTGGCGTTCGGCGCCACGATCGTGTTCCTCTTCGTCGGGCTCGGCACCGGACTGCTCGCCGCCTGGAAGCGGGGCACCCTCGTGGACAAGTCGTTCACCGCGGGCTCCATGGTGCTCAGTTCGATGCAGATCTACTTCCTGGGCCCACTGGCGCTCGCCATCCTCGTGTACCAGACGCACGCCTTCGAAGAGCCCAAGTACACCGCCCTCACCGACAATCCGGCCGCCTGGTTCACCGGCCTGATGATCCCCTGGGTCGTCCTGTCGACGATCTTCGCCGCGCAGTACACCCGTATGGCGCGCTCCGCGATGATCGAGCAGCTCCAGGAGGAACACGTCCGCACCGCCCGGGCCAAGGGCATGAGCGGCCGCTACGTCTTCTTCCGGTACGCCTGGCGCGGCTCCCTCATCCCCATCATCACCATCCTCGGCATCGACCTCAGCTCGCTGCTCGGCGGCGCGATCATCACCGAGTACACCTTCGGACTGCCCGGCCTCGGGCGGCTCGCGGTGGAGTCGGTGCAGTTCAGCGATCTGCCGCTGCTGCTGGGCGTGATGCTGTTCGCGGCCGCCGTGATCCTGCTGTGCAACATCGTCGTCGACGCCTGCTACGCCCTCATCGACCCGCGCGTGCGGCTGTCCTAGGAGCTCTGTCGTGACCACTCTGACCAAGGAGGCCGGGGCGCCCGTCCCGTCCGACGCGGGCGCCTTCCTCTCGGTGCGGGACCTGCACGTCAGCTTCCGGACCGAGGACGGCATCGTCCGCGCGGTCGACGGGCTCTCCTTCGACCTGGAGCGCGGCCGGACACTGGGCATCGTCGGCGAGTCGGGCTCCGGCAAGTCCGTGACCAACCTGACCATCCTGGGGCTGCACAACCCGAAGTTCACCACCGTCGAGGGCGAGATCCTCCTGGAGGGGCGGGAGTTGACCACCGCCCGCGAGTCCGAACTGGAGAAGCTGCGCGGCAACAAGGTCGCGATGATCTTCCAGGACCCGCTGACCGCCCTGTCGCCGTACTACACGGTGGGCCGGCAGATCGCCGAGCCCTACATGAAGCACACCGGCGCCTCCAAGAAGGTGGCCTGGGCGCGGGCCGTGGAGATGCTCGGCAAGGTCGGCATCCCCAACCCCAAGGAGCGGGCGAAGGACTACCCGCACCAGTTCTCCGGCGGTATGCGCCAGCGCGCGATGATCGCGATGGCGCTGGTCTGCGACCCGGACCTGCTGATCGCCGACGAGCCGACGACCGCGCTGGACGTGACGGTCCAGGCGCAGATCCTGGATCTGCTCAAGGACCTCCAGCAGGAGTTCGGCTCGGCGATCATCTTCATCACGCACGACCTCGGTGTCATCGCCGACATGGCCGACGACATCATGGTGATGTACGCGGGCGGCGCGATCGAGCGCGGCACCACGAACGAGGTGCTGCGCGCGCCGCAACACCCGTACACCTGGGGCCTGTTGAACTCGATGCCACGGATCGACTCGGACCTCGGCGCCCCGCTCGCGCCGATCCCGGGCGCCCCGCCCTCCCTGCTCAACCCGCCGTCCGGCTGCCGCTTCCACCCGCGCTGCACCTTCCAGGGCCGGGTAGAGGGCGCCCGCTGCGTCGACGAACGCCCCCTGCTGGCCCCGGACCGCGCCTCCGCCTGCCATCTCACGGCGGACCAGAAGCGGACCATCTTCATCGAGGAGATCAAGCCCAGTCTGGGCTAGGTCTAGGAGGACAGTCATGAAAGAGGATTTGGTCCTCCCCGCCCCGCGCGAGGCGGTCACCGGCGGTGGCGGCGAGCCGCTGCTGGTCGTCGAGGGGCTCACCAAGCACTTCCCGGTCAAGGGCGGGTTCCCGATCCGTCGTACGGTCGGTGCCGTGCAGGCCGTCGACGGCATCGACCTGAGCGTGCACGTCGGTGAGAGCTTCGGGCTGGTCGGCGAGTCGGGCTGCGGCAAGTCGACCACGGGCCGGCTGATCACGCGGCTCATGGAGCCGACGGCCGGCAGCATCTCGTACCGCGGCAAGGACATCACGCATGCCAGCCGCCGGGAACTGGCGCCGATCCGCTCCGAGATCCAGATGATCTTCCAGGATCCGTACTCCTCGCTGAACCCGCGGCAGACGGTCGGCAAGATCATCTCGGGGCCGATGGAGATCAACGACATCAACCCGGCGGGCGGCCGCGAGAAGCGGGTCCGCGAGCTCCTGGAGATCGTCGGCCTCAACCCGGAGCACTACAACCGCTTCCCGCACGAGTTCTCCGGTGGCCAGCGGCAACGCATCGGCGTGGCCCGGGCGTTGGCGCTTGAGCCCAAGCTGATCGTCGCGGACGAGCCGGTCTCCGCTCTCGACGTCTCGATCCAGGCTCAGGTCGTCAACCTGCTCCAGAAGGTGCAGCAGGAACTCGGCATCGCGTTCCTGTTCATCGCCCACGACCTCGCCGTCGTACGGCACTTCTCGCAGCGCGTTGCCGTCATGTACCTCGGCAAAATCATCGAGGTCGGCGACCGCGACTCCATCTACGCCCGCCCCCGGCACCCCTACACCCACGCCCTGCTGTCCGCCGTGCCCGAGGTGAACCTGGCGGAGGAGGGCGCGCCCGACCGGGAGCGCATCCGGCTGGCCGGTGACGTGCCGTCGCCCATCTCGCCGCCGTCCGGGTGCCGGTTCCGTACGCGGTGCTGGAAGGCGCAGGACAAGTGCGCGTCCGAGGAGCCGCCGCTGGTGCGGATCTCGGGGAACCGGGAGGGGCATCTGACGGCTTGCCACTTTCCGGAGGAGCCGACGATCGAGGGGCGGGACGAGGACATCGTGCTGGATCCTGCGTTGGCTGCGTTGGAGGAGGAGCTGGGCGACTAAGGGGGGTGCCGGGTCCCCAGTGTGTCGGCTGCGCGCCGGTGGGGGCTTGTCGCGCAGTTCCCCGCGCCCCTGATCACGGGGCGCTTCGCGCCACCGTGATCAGTTCCGGGCTGGCCTGCGTCACCTGGCCCCGGCCCCAGTCCCCGTACTGCTCCTCGATCATCAGCCCCGCCTCGGCCAGGAAACTCCGCAGGCCGTGCGTGTCCAGGAAGCGCAGCGTGCTCGTGGTCACCTGAGGGCTGTCCCAGCGGACGCCCTCGTAGGTGGAGGTGAAGGTCACTCGGTCGCCCTGTACTGGGTGGACCACCTCGTGCCACATCCAGGCGACCGCGCCCTCCGGGTCGGCGGCCTCGTGGATTCGGTCCGGGGTCCAGGTCTCCCACGCTCGGGCGGTCGGGTTTCGGGTGTCGAAGACGAACCGGCCGCCGGGCGCCAGGGCGGTGCGGACGGCGCGCAGGGCGGTGCGCAGTTCCTCGTCGCCGATCAGCTCCTGGAAGGCGTGGCCGGTCATGGTGACGAGGTCGAACTCCCCGCCCCAGGAGTGTGAGCGCAGATCTCCGAGGACCCACTCCACCCGCGGTTCCCGTCGCCTCGCCTGGACGAGCATGGCGGCCGCCGGCTCAAGGCCCGTCAGCCGTCCGGCATGGCCCAGCTCCCGGCATCGGGCGAGCAGCCGTCCGGTGCCGCAGCCGATGTCCAGCACGCTGGGCGCGGACCTCACGAGCCCGGCGTAGAAGTCGTCACCCGGCCCCCATGGGTTGAGGGAGTCGTACAGCGCGGCGAGCGAGAGATCCGCGAACGAGCGATCAACCATCGCGGCAGTCTGTCACAGGTATCCGGGTCGTATGACGGGATCCTCATATGACGAGATCCGGGTGTGGCGAAGGCCCGCGCCTGGGGAGGCACGGGCCTTCGTTCCCCTGGAACCGGACGTTCATGGGCTCGGGTCAATGGGCCGAGAAAGTCCGTTCCACAAGGGCGGCGGCTGACGGAAAAGGGGTGTTGTCAGACCGCTGCCTCGGGGTCTTTGGAGAGTCGGGGGGCCGGAACGGTTCCCTCCGTCTCGGGGTAGTGGCACGCGGTCAGGTGGCCGGGCTTGTTGCCCTCGACCTGGACCAGCGGGGGTGCCTCGGCGGCGCACTTGTCCGTCGCCTTCCAGCACCGCGTACGGAAACGGCAGCCCGAGGGCGGGTTCAGGGGAGACGGTACATCGCCGGTCAGACGGATGCGGTCGCGGGGCGGCGTCTCGTCCACCGTCGCCTCCGGCACGGCGGACAGCAGCGCCCGCGTGTAGGGGTGACGGGGGTTGCCGTACAGGTCGTCGCGGTCCGCGATCTCGACGATCTTGCCGAGGTACATGACGGCGACGCGCTGCGAGAAGTGCCGTACGACGGCGAGGTCGTGGGCGATGAACAGGAACGCGATGCCGAGTTCCTGCTGCACCTTCTGGAGCAGGTTGACGACCTGCGCCTGGATCGAGACGTCGAGGGCCGACACCGGCTCGTCCGCCACGATCAGCTTCGGCTCCAGGGCCAGGGCACGGGCGACCCCGATGCGCTGGCGCTGGCCGCCGGAGAACTCGTGCGGGAAGCGGTTGTAGTGCTCCGGGTTCAGGCCGACGATCTCCAGGAGCTCGCGGACCCGCTTCTCGCGGCCGCCCGCCGGGTTGATGTCGTTGATCTCCATCGGACCCGAGATGATCTTGCCGACCGTCTGCCGCGGGTTCAGGGACGCGTAGGGGTCCTGGAAGATCATCTGGATCTCGGAGCGGATCGGCGCGAGTTCCCGGCGGCTGGCGTGCGTGATGTCCTTGCCGCGGTACGAGATCCTGCCGGCCGTCGGCTCCATGAGCCGGGTGATCAGCCGGCCCGTGGTCGACTTGCCGCAGCCCGACTCGCCGACCAGGCCGAGGCTCTCGCCCTCGTTGACCTGGAAGTCCAGTCCGTCGACGGCCTGCACGGCGCCGACCGTACGACGGATCGGGAACCCGCCCTTGACCGGGAAGTGCTTGGTCAGGCCGGAGACGTCCAGGAGGGGGGTGGTGTTGCTCATGGTGGTGAAGTCCCGTCTCTGTTACGTCAGTGGGTCCGGGCCGCGAGGTGCTCGGTGAAGAGCTCGCGCTTCTGCTCGGCCGTCAGGTGGCACGCCGAACCCCGCCCGTCCGCGACCTCCAGGGTCGGCTGCGCGCTGGAGCAGAGCCCGCCCGCGACCTTCTCCGCGAAGGCGCACCGGGGGTGGAAGCGGCAGCCCGAGGGCGGGTTGAGCAGCGAGGGCGGCGAGCCCGGGATCGGGGAGAGCGGCACGTCGACCGGGCCGTGCAGGCTCGGCATCGAACCCAGCAGCCCCAGCGTGTAGGGGTGGTCCGGGGTGCGCAGCACCTCCGCCTTGGTGCCCCGCTCGACACAGCGGCCGCCGTACATCACCAGCACGTCGTCCGCGATGTCGGCGATGACACCGAGGTCGTGGGTGATGAAGATGATGGCGGTGCCGAACTCCTGCTGGAGGTCCTTGAGCAGGTCCATGATCTGGGCCTGGACCGTCACGTCGAGGGCCGTGGTCGGCTCGTCGGCGATCAGCAGCTCGGGGTCGCAGACCAGCGCCATCGCGATCATCGCGCGCTGGCGCATACCGCCGGAGAACTGGTGCGGGTAGTCGTCCACCCGCATGTCGGGCTGCGGGATGCCCACCCGGCGCAGCATCTCGATCGACCGCGCCCGGGCCGCCCCGCGGGAGGCGCCGGTGTGCTTGCGGTACGTCTCGCCGATCTGCGCGCCGATGGTGTGGTACGGCGACAGGGAGGCCAGCGCGTCCTGGAAGATCATGGACATCTTGTTGCCGCGCAGCTTCTCCAGCTCGCGCTCGGAGGCGGTGATCAGTTCCTTGCCGTCGAGCAGGATCTCGCCGTCGAGCGTGGTGTTGCGCGGGTCGTGCAGGCCCAGGACCGCCATGTTGGTCACGGACTTGCCGGAGCCCGACTCACCGACGATGCCGAGGGTCCTGCCGCGCTCCACGTCGAAGGAGAGCCCGTCGACGGCCTTGACGACGCCGTCCTCGGTGGAGAAGTGGACTTTGAGGTCGCGGACGGAGAGGAAGGGGGTGCTCATGGTCTCTCCTTAAGCGAGGCGCACGCGCGGGTCGATGAGGGCGTACAGGGCGTCGACGACGATGTTGAAGACGACGATCGCGCCGGCCGCGACCAGCACGACACCGAGCAGCATCGGCAGGTCGTTGGTGCTGACCGCCTTGACGGAGAGCATGCCGAGGCCCTGGAGGCTGAAGGTCGACTCGGTGATGATCGCACCGCCGAGCAGTACGCCGAGGTCGAGGCCGAAGATGGTGACGATCGGCCCCATCGCGCCGCGCCAGGCGAAGCGGAAGAAGACCGTACGGCGGGACAGGCCCTTGGCGCGGGCGGTGCGGACGTAGTCCTCGCTGAGCGCCTCCACCATCTGGGAGCGCGTCATACGGGTGTAGTTCGCGGTCCAGATCAGGGAGAGCACGATCCACGGCACCAGCAGGCCCTTGGCCCAGGCCGCCGGATCGTCCGTGAAGGGGGTGTAGCTGGCCCGGTCCAGCACCTGCCACTGGTCGACCAGCAGATAGGTGGCGAGGACACCGACGACGTAGATCTGCATCGAGGACGCGACCAGCGAGGCGGAGCTCGCGATCTTGTCGAGGGCCTTGCCCTGCTTCACGGCGGCCAGCATGCCCGCGCCGATACCGAAGACGAGGTAGATGACCGAGCTGCCGAGGGAGAGCGACAGGGTGGTCGGGAAGCGGTCCATGATGGTGCCGAGGACCGGCTCGCGGTTCTGGAACGAGTAGCCGAGGCAGGGCGCGTTGCAGTTGCCGAACGACGTGTAGTCGCGGCCGACGAAGATGCCCTTGAGCCAGTCCCAGTACTGCACAGGCAGCGGATCGGCGATCCCCAGGTTCTTCCGCACCAGCTCCAGGGTCTCGGGGGTGCAGGCCTTGCCGCAGGCGATGCGGGCGGGGTCGCGCGGGGCGGCGTAGAACAGGACGAAGACGATGGCGCTGATGATCAGCAGGATCACCGCGGCGCCGAGAATTCGTCGGGCAAGGAAGCGGAGCATGGCAGTTGGGATTTCCTGACGGATGCCGAAGGGGGGAAGGAGGCGGGGCGGCCGGAGGCCGCCCCGCCACGAGGGCCGGTCGTCAGGCCTTCACGAACGTCTTGTAGAGCAGGGTCGCGGAGAAGTTCGGGTCGAACATCGCTCCGCCGACCTTGTTGCCGTAGACGTAGTAACGGCGCTGGTACATCTCGGGGATGATCGGCGCGACTTCTTCCATGATCCGCTTGTCGAGCGCGGCCCAGGCGGCACCGGCCTTCTTCTGGTCGGTGACGACCATGTTCTTCTGGATCGTCTCGTCGATCCAGGAGATCTTCGTCTGCGAGACGTTGTAGAGGCCGTCGCCGACGCTGGCGCTGTCGAACAGCGGCTGGATCATCGTGTAGGCGGTCGGCCAGTCCGGGGACCAGCCGAACCACATCACGTCGTAGCTGTTGTCGAGCTTCTGGATCTGGTCGTAGTACGTCGTCGAGTCGACCGGCTTGATGACCGGGGTGAAGCCGGCCTCCTTCAGCGCGTTCTCGATGACGACCTTGGTCTTGTTGTAGGTCGGGTCCTGCGGGAAGGCGTAGACGATCTTCATGCCCTCCTTGCCGGCTTCCTTCAGCAGCTTCTTCGCGGCGGCCGGGTCGCCCTGCGGCTTCTTCAGCTTGCCGTAGACGTCGAACTTCTCGCGGCCGAGGATGTCGGGGCTGAGGATCGTGGTCGCGAAGTCGCCGGAGGACGGGCCGCCGTAGATCTGGCGGATCTGCTGGAGCGGCCAGGCGTGGTTGAGGGCCTGGCGGACCTTCAGGTCGGTGACGCGCTTGGTGTTGATCGCGTAGTAGTACGTGCCGGTGAGCAGGCCGTTGAAGGTGCGCTTCTTCAGCTCCGGGTCGGTGAGGACCTTCTGGATGCGCTCGGCGGGCACGCCCTTGTAGATGGAGACCGCGAAGGCGTCGTTGCCCTGGGAGGCGATGAGACGGTCCGTGGAGTCCAGCGTCTCGATGCCGAAGGTGAACTCGAAGCCGTCCGGGTAGGCGTTGCGGATCGAGTCGGTCGCCGGGTCCCAGTTCTTGTTGCGGACCAGCGTCATCGACTTGTCGGTCGTGTGGTTCTTGATCTTGTACGGACCACAGGCGGCCGGGTTCTTGTCGTACTTCTCCTTGGTGTCCAGCTTCGGGGACACCGCGGCGTACGAGTGCATCGCCATCGTGAAGTTGAAGTCGGGGCGGGCCTCGGCCAGGTTGAACGTGATCGTCCGCTTGGCCTTGTCCGTCACGATCTCCTTGAGGTGCTTGCCCTTGTAGGGGCCCTCGTAGGCGTCACGCCACTTGCCGCCCTTGCCGGTCAGGGCGATCTGGACGTAGCTGGCGGACTCGATGATGTACGGGGCCCACAGGCGCTCGATGCCGTGGCGCACGTCCTCGACGGTCAGCTCGCTGCCGTCCTCCCACTTCAGACCCTCCTTCAGCGTGAAGGTCCAGGTCTTGCCCTCGTCGGACATCGTGCCGGTGTCCGTGGCGAGGTCGCCGACGAGCTTCTGCGAGCCGTCCTCGGCGACCTTGTAGCCGGTCAGGCAGCGGTGCAGGAGCAGCGCGGCGGTGGAGTTGTACGCGTAGTAGATGCGCCCCGGGTCGAGGTGCGAGAAGTCGTCGGGAGCCAGACCGTAGATCGTCCCGCCCTTCTTCGCCCCGGCGATCTCCGGCGCGGGGCCGGTCGAGTCCGCCGCGGTGCCGACGGTGACCTTGGAGTACGTCTTGGCACCCTCGGTCGCGCCGCCGCCGCTGCCGCCCGCGTCGCCGCTGCTGCACGCGGACAGCAGCGTCGAGCCCGCGGCCGCGACAGATGTTGCTATGACGAAGTTTCTGCGGGAAAGAGACATGGCTGACCCGATTTCTTGTGGATTGGGATGGTGCTTGGTGTCTCCGGCCGAGCCCCGTCGCCCGGTCGGAGGGGGAGCTCAGCGCTTCGTCTTGGGGTCCAGCGCGTCGCGGACCGAGTCGCCGAGCAGGTTGAAGGCGACGACGAAGATCACCATGGAGAGACCAGGGAAGAGCATGAATGTGATGTCGTCCTGGTAGTACTTGGCGCCGAACTGGAGCATGACGCCCCAGTCGGGCGTGGGGTCGGTGAGCCCCACGCCGAGGAAGGCGAGACCCGCCTCCGCCGTCACGTAGGCGGGCAGGAGGAGCGTGGACTGGATCAGGATCGGCGTCCACAGGTTGGGCAGCAGTTCCTTGAAGATGATCCGGGCCGGCGAGGCGCCGGTGACCTTGGCGGCCTCGACGAACTCCCGTTCGCGCAGGGCGAGGACCTCGCCGCGCAGCAGACGGGCGATGGAGGCCCAGCCGAAGGCGGTCATCACGGCGATGAGGCTGGTGACCGTGAGCCAGATCGGGGTGTTCTCCTCGGGCGACACGAAGATCGCCAGCACGACCGGCCAGAAGGCGATGAAGAACAGCGTCTGCGGGAAGGCCAGCAGGATGTCGATGACCCGGCCGACGAAGTAGTCGGTGCGGCCGCCCAGGTAGCCGGCGGTGATGCCGATGACGACACCGAGCAGGGTCGTCAGGAGCGTGGCCGCGGTGGCGATGAGCAGCGAGTTGCGCATGCCGTAGAGCAGGAAGGTGAGCACGTCGCGGCCCAGCTGCGGCTCGACGCCGAACCAGAAGTCACCGCTGATGCCGCCGTTGGCCTTGACCGGGAAACCGAACTCGTTGAGCAGCCCCGGAGTGTTGATGCCGTACGTCGTGTACGGGTTCTTGCCGTACAGCTTGGCGATCAGCGGAGCGCCGATCGACACGACGAAGAAGAAGAGGACCACGTAGCCCGATATGACGCCTGCGCGGTCCCTCTTGAAGCGGCTCCAGGCGAGCCGTCCCGGCGAGCGGCTCTCGTTGCCCTTGAGAGCCGAGGACTTCACCGGTGCCGCGCTGTCTTCGTCGGTCACCTCGAGTGAGGTGACCGGGGAAGGGGTTGGGGGGGTCATGATGCTCCGTGCCCTGTGGATCAAGGACTCCGCAGGGCGGTCCCTACGGGCTACGCCGGACTTTTTCAACGCAATTCATTCAAGGTCAATAAAATCTCGGTCGGCTTGGGTTTCTCTTTACTTTCTTTGCCTTTCTTTGACCTGTCTGTAGCTACGCGTGTAGCGTGCCGTGATCACCTCGTGTCTTACATCGGGCCAACTGCCCTAATCGGGCAATGAGTTCGATATGCGGACTGTGAGGTGGTGAAATCCGTACATAGGAGGGTCGCAATCCAACGGTTCGGCATCGGATCGTGAAGATCCATTGCGCCGTCCCCCGGAAGGGTGAGGTGCCGTGCGGTCTGCCTGTTTTATGCCGATATTGGCCGGTAACGGAACAGTGCAGTCACACAGGAGGAACTCCATGCGCGGAGCCACGCACGCCAAATGGGCCGCATGCGCGGTGGCGGTAGCCCTCGCCGCCACGGCCTGCGGGGGCGGGGACAGCGACAGCGGCGGCGGCAGTGGCGACGGCAGCGCGACGCTCAGCTCCTCCTGGGGCGACCCGCAGAACCCGCTGGAGCCCGCCAACACCAACGAGGTGCAGGGCGGCAAGGTCCTCGACATGATCTTCCGGTCCCTGAAGAAGTACGACCCGGAGACCGGCGCGGCCGAGGACATGCTCGCCGAGAAGATCGAGACCAGCGACTCCCAGAACTTCACCATCACCGTCAAGGACGGCTGGACCTTCTCCAACGGCGAGAAGGTCACCGCCAAGTCCTTCGTCGACGCCTGGAACTACGGCGCCAGCCTCAAGAACAACCAGAAGAACGCGTACTTCTTCAGCTACATCGACGGCTACGACAAGGCGCACCCCGAGGACGGCAGCAAGCAGAGCGCCCAGACGCTCTCCGGGCTGAAGGTCACCGGCGACAACACCTTCACCGTCAAGCTCAGCCAGAAGTTCTCGACCTTCCCCGACACCCTCGGCTACCCCGCCTACGCCCCGCTCCCGCAGGCCTTCTTCACCGACCACGCGGCCTGGGTGAAGAAGCCGATCGGCAACGGCCCGTACACGATCGACTCGTACACCAAGGGCTCCCAGATGGTCCTGAAGAAGCGGGCCGACTACCCCGGTGACGACAAGGCGCAGAACGGCGGGGTGACCCTCAAGGTCTACACCGACAACAACACCGCCTACACCGACCTCATGGCCGGCAACCTCGACCTGGTCGACGACGTCCCGGCCGCCCAGCTCAAGAACGTCTCCAGCGACCTCGGCGACCGGTACATCAACACCCCGGCCGGCATCATCCAGACCCTCGCCTTCCCGTTCTACGACAAGAACTGGAGCAAGGACGGGATGGAGAAGGTCCGCACCGGACTGTCCCGGGCGATCGACCGCGACCAGATCACCGAGACGATCTTCCAGAAGACCCGCACCCCCGCCACCGACTGGACCTCCCCGGTCCTCGGCAAGGAGGGCGGCTTCCAGGACGGGCTGTGCGGCGACGCCTGCGACTACGACCCGGCGGAGGCCAAGAAGCTCATCGAGGAGGGCGGCGGGCTCCCCGGCGGCAGCATCAAGATCACGTACAACGCGGACACCGGCTCCCACAAGACGTGGGTCGACGCGGTCTGCAACTCCATCAACAACGCGCTCGACAACGACAAGGCCTGTGTCGGCAACCCGGTCGGCACCTTCGCCGACTTCCGCACCCAGATCACCGACAAGAAGATGAGCGGGCCGTTCCGGGCGGGCTGGCAGATGGACTACCCGCTCATCCAGAACTTCCTCCAGCCGCTCTACTACACCAACGCCTCCTCCAACGACGGCAAGTGGTCCAACGACGACTTCGACAAGCTGGTCGACGAGGCGAACGCCGAGACCGATACCGGCAAGGCGATCGAGAAGTTCCAGGAGGCCGAGGAGGTCGTCCGGGACAACATGGCCGCCATCCCGCTCTGGTACCAGAACGGCAGCGCCGGCTACTCGGAGCGGCTCTCCAACGTCAAGCTCAACCCGTTCAGCGTCCCCGTCTACAACGAGATCAAGGTCGGCTGAGCCTGCCATGGGACGCTACGTCGTCCGGCGTCTGCTCCAGATGATCCCGGTGTTCATCGGCGCCACCCTCCTGATCTTCCTCATGGTCAACGTGATGGGCGACCCCATCGCGGGCCTGTGCGGCGACCGGCAGTGCGACCCCGCCACGGCCGCCCAGCTGAAGAAGGAGTTCGGCCTCGACAAGCCGGTCTGGCAGCAGTACCTGACCTACATGGGGAACGTCTTCACCGGCGACTTCGGCACCGCGTTCAACGGGCAGAAGGTCACCGAGCTGATGTCGACGGCGTTCCCCGTGACGATCCGCCTGACGATCGTCGCGATCCTCTTCGAGATCGTCATCGGCATCACGCTGGGTGTCGTCACGGGCCTGCGCCGCGGCCGGCCCGTGGACACCTCGGTCCTGATGTTCACCCTCGTCGTGATCTCCGTCCCGACCTTCGTCACCGGTCTGCTGCTCCAGCTCCTGCTCGGCGTCGAGTGGGGCTGGATCAAACCGTCGGTGTCCACGGACGCCACGTTCAGCGAGCTGATCGTGCCGGGCCTGGTGCTGGCGTCGGTCTCCCTGGCGTACGTCACCCGGCTGACCCGCACCTCGATCGCGGAGAACAGCCGCTCCGACTACGTCCGTACGGCGGTGGCGAAGGGCCTGCCGAGGCGCCGGGTCATCACCCGCCACCTGCTGCGCAACTCCCTCATCCCGGTCGTCACCTTCATCGGCACCGACATCGGCGCCCTGATGGGCGGCGCGATCGTCACCGAGCGCATCTTCAACATCCACGGCGTCGGCTACCAGCTCTACCAGGGGATCCTGCGGCAGAACACCCAGACCGTCGTCGGGTTCGTGACGGTCCTGGTCCTGGTGTTCCTGGTGGCCAACCTGATCGTCGACCTCCTGTACGCCGTCCTCGACCCCAGGATCCGCTATGCCTGAGCAGCCTCACGACGACCAAGCGATCGCCGCGACCGGTATGGGCGGCGCCATGGATCTGGCGATGAGCGAGGGCGAGACCTTGGAGAAGGTGCCTGGCGGACCCCAGGGCACGGGCCCCGCGGACAAGCCCCGCAGCCTCTGGTCCGACGCCTGGCGCGACCTGCGCCGCAACCCCGTCTTCCTCGTCTCCGGCCTGGTCATCCTCTTCCTGGTCGTCATCTCGCTCTGGCCGTCCCTGATCGCCTCCGGCAACCCCCTCAAGTGCGACCTGGCCAAGGCCCAGGAGGGCTCCCAGCCGGGACACCCCTTCGGCTTCGACGGCCAGGGCTGCGACGTCTACACCCGCACGGTGTACGGCGCCCGTACGTCGGTGACGGTCGGCGTCTGCGCCACGCTGGGGGTGTCGATCCTGGGCTCGATCCTCGGCGGACTGGCCGGCTTCTTCGGCGGGTTCTGGGACTCGGTGCTCTCGCGCATCACGGACGTCTTCTTCGCGATCCCGGTGGTCCTGGGCGGCCTGGTCCTGCTGTCGGTGGTCACCAGCAGCACGGTCTGGCCGGTGATCGGTTTCATGGTGCTGCTCGGCTGGCCGCAGATCTCCCGGATCGCGAGAGGCTCGGTCATCACGGCCAAACAGAACGACTACGTACAGGCCGCGAAGGCGCTGGGCGCGTCCAACTCCCGCCAGCTGCTTCGCCACATCGCGCCCAACGCGGTGGCCCCGGTGATCGTGGTGGCGACGATCGCCCTCGGCACGTACATCGCGCTGGAGGCGACCCTGTCGTACCTCGGCGTGGGCCTGAAGCCCCCCACCGTCAGCTGGGGCATCGACATCTCCTCGGCCTCCGCCTACATCCGCCAGGCCCCCCACATGCTCCTCTGGCCGGCCGGCGCCCTCGCCCTCACCGTCCTCGCCTTCATCATGCTCGGCGACGCGGTCCGCGACGCCCTCGACCCGAAACTGAGGTGACGGCGTGACCGCGTGGCAAGCGAACGGGCCGGCCGACGAACTCCTGGTCCGGCGCGGTGCGTCCCGCGATCTCCCGGACCGCGCCACCGCCCAGCCGGTCACCGTGGCGGCGTCCGTAGTCCGGGAGGCCGTGGTGCCCGGGGACCGGGTCGTTGCTCAGCGTCATCCCGCCCGGCGACGCGTGTGCGGCGCCCTCGACCGGAAGCCGAGGTGAGTCGGCGTCATGCTGCTCGAAGTTCGTGATCTGCATGTGGAGTTCCGGACGCGGGACGGGGTCGCCAAGGCCGTCAACGGGGTCGACTACTCGGTGGACGCGGGGGAGACCCTCGCCGTGCTCGGTGAGTCGGGGTCCGGCAAGTCGGTGACGGCGCAGGCGGTGATGGGGATCCTCGACATGCCGCCGGGGCGGATCACCGGCGGGGAGATCCTCTTCCAGGGCAGGGACCTGCTGAAGCTCAAGGAGGAGGAGCGGCGCAGGGTCCGCGGCGCCGAGATGGCGATGATCTTCCAGGACGCCCTGTCGTCGCTGAACCCGGTGCTGAGCGTGGGCGACCAGCTCGCCGAGATGTTCATCGTCCACCGGGGCATGTCGAAGAAGGACGCGCGGGCCAGAGCCGTCGAGCTCATGGACCGGGTCCGTATCCCGGCCGCGAGGGAACGGGTCAAGCAGTACCCGCACCAGTTCTCCGGCGGTATGCGCCAACGCATCATGATCGCGATGGCGATGGCCCTGGAACCCGCGCTCATCATCGCCGACGAACCCACGACCGCGCTGGACGTCACGGTCCAGGCCCAGGTCATGGACCTGCTCGCGGAGTTGCAGCGCGAGTACAACATGGGCCTCATCCTCATCACCCACGACCTCGGCGTCGTCGCGGACGTCGCGGACCGGATCGCGGTGATGTACGCGGGCCGGATCGTCGAGTCCGCCCCCGTCCACGACATCTACAAGGCCCCGGCCCACCCCTACACCAAGGGCCTGCTGGACTCCATCCCGCGCCTGGACCAGAAGGGCCAGGAGCTCTACGCCATCAAGGGCCTGCCCCCGAACCTCATGAACATCCCGCCGGGCTGTGCCTTCAACCCCCGCTGTCCCATGGCCCAGGACGTGTGCCGCACCGACGTGCCCCCGCTGTACGAGGTCTCGGAGGACCGCAGGAGCGCCTGCCACTTCTGGAGGGAGTGCCTGAATGGCTGAGCACCGAGAGCCGATTCTGGAGGTCAGCGGGCTGGTCAAGCACTACCCGCTGACGACGGGGATCCTGTTCAAGAAGCAGGTCGGCGCGGTGAAGGCGGTCGACGGAGTCGACTTCGCCCTGGGCCGCGGCGAGACGCTCGGCATCGTGGGCGAGTCGGGCTGCGGCAAGTCCACGGTCGCCAAGATGCTGGTGAACCTGGAGCGCCCGACCTCGGGGACGATCAGATACAAGGGCGAGGACATCACCAAGCTCTCCGGCAAGGCCCTCAAATCGGTCCGCCGCAACATCCAGATGGTCTTCCAGGATCCGTACACCTCCCTCAACCCCCGGATGACGGTGGGCGACATTATCGGGGAGCCGTACGAGATCCACCCCGAGGTGGCCCCCAAGGGCGACCGCCGGAAGAAGGTCCAGGACCTCCTGGACGTGGTGGGCCTCAACCCGGAGTACATCAACCGCTACCCCCACCAGTTCTCCGGCGGCCAGCGCCAGCGCATCGGCATCGCGCGGGGCCTGGCGCTCCGCCCCGAGGTGATCGTCGCCGACGAGCCGGTCTCGGCGCTCGACGTCTCCGTGCAGGCCCAGGTCATCAACCTGATGGACCGCCTCCAGAACGAGTTCGACCTCTCCTACGTCTTCATCGCCCACGACCTGTCGATCGTCCGCCACATCTCGGACCGCGTGGGCGTCATGTACCTGGGCCGCATCGTGGAGGTCGGCAAGGACGCGGAGATCTACGACCACCCCACGCACCCCTACACCCAGGCACTGCTCTCGGCGGTCCCGGTCCCCGACCCGGAGGCCCGCGAACACCGCGAACGCATCATCCTCTCCGGAGACGTCCCCTCCCCGACGAACATCCCCTCCGGCTGCCGCTTCCGCACCCGCTGCTGGAAGGCCCAGGAACGCTGCGCCCTGGAGGTACCGGCCCTCGCGGTACCGAGCGAGTTCCGCCTGCTGCCGGGCCCGGCGGCCCACGACTCGGCCTGCCACTTCGCGGAGGAGAAGCGGGTGGTGCCGGTGGACGAGGGCAGCGACTGACGCCGTGGCCCGGCCGTCATGCCCCGACCATATTGGCCATGCGCCCCCTTGTGCGGCCATGCGCCAAGCGATGCGCACGCACGGATAGTTATGGTCAATAGCGCAGTCGGGGTACAACTCCGGGAAAGGAACCGGGGCACGACCCGGCACAGGAAAGGGCCCCCAGCGCGATCGGCTTCCCAACCAACACCGCGCTGAAGGCCCGCCCCCAGGCGAACCTGGAAGGTGATACGGAATGACCGTACCTCAGAGTGTGGATGCCCCCCGGAGGGGTTGGACACACGGCGCGAACGGGTGGCACAGGGTGGTCGTCATCATCACGATCACGGTGATCGTGACGGTGTGCGCCGGGCTGAGCCCGGAGACGATCAGCGCCGTGGCCGCGCTGCTCACCGCCGTAGCGCTGCTCACCAATGGCGCAAATGCCCATCAACTGCGTTAACACGCAGGCAACTTCGCCGACCCGGTCCCGATATACGGACGCGTCAGGCTGAAGAACGTACGGCCGTGCGGGTGCCGTAAACGGACCGGGGTGCGCCATGTCACCCCGGTCCGTTGCCCCTTTTTGCGCCTAAACCGGCGCCGCTCTCGCGGACCTGGCCGGTGCATCGTCGTGGTTCCTCAATTAATGGTTGCGGTGCTCCGTGGGAAGTTCGAGAGCGCGCCGGAGGAAGTCGACTTGGAGGAGCAGCAGGTTTTCGGCGACCTGTTCCTGTGGGGTCATGTGGGTCACCCCGGACAGCGGTAGGACCTCGTGCGGGCGGCCCGCGGAGAGCAGGGCCGAGGAGAGGCGCAGGGCGTGGGCCACGACCACGTTGTCGTCCGCGAGGCCGTGGACGATCATCAGGGGGCGATGCGGCTCGGCGGGGGAGGAGAGCCCCTCGTCCGTGAGCAGTGAGCTCTTGGCGTAGGACTCCGGAGATGTCGCCGGGTCTCCCAGGTACCGCTCGGTGTAGTGGGTGTCGTACAGCCGCCAGTCCGTCACCGGTGCCCCCGCGATCCCCGCGTGGAAGACGTCCGGGCGGCGCAGCACCGCGAGCCCCGCCAGCCAGCCGCCGTACGACCAGCCCCGGATCGCCACCCGGGAGAGGTCGAGCGGGTGGGACTTCGCGAGGTCCTGGAGCGCCTCGATCTGGTCGTCCAGGGACACCGTGAGGTCGTGGTGGATCGCCTTCTCCCAGGCCGGCGAGCGCCCCGGCGTACCGCGTCCGTCGGCGACGACCACCGCGAACCCCTGGTCGGCGAACCACTGCGAGGTCAGGTGCGCGTTGTGCGCGGCCAGCACGCGAGGGCCGTGCGGTCCCCCGTAGGGATCAAGCAAAACCGGAAGCAGCGCATCCCCTTGGTGGTCCCGAGGCAACAACACGGCGCATGGGATCCGCCGTGCGCCCCCCTCGGTGAGCGTCACGCGCGGGGACATACCGGGATCTTCGGCATACGACGTGACAGTCGCCGTCTGCTTCCCGTCCCGCATCACCCGCACCCGGCTCCCGGGCCGGTCCGGCGTCGCGGACACCAGGACCGTGACACCCCCGGCGCGCACCGCCGAGTGCACGCCGGGCTCCTGCGAGACGCGCTCCATGCCGAGCTCGTTCACCCGGTACACATGCACTTCGCCGGTCTCCGGCACCGCCGCGCGCTCCCCGGCCGACGCCGAGATCAGCACGTCGTCGGCGGCGACGTCCAGAACGGCCCGGACATGCAACTGCGGTCCCGTCAGCGGGCGTTCGCCGACCGCCAGAACCCGCGCGCCACCCTCGTCGGCGATCCGGACGAGCTGCCCGGAAGGGCTCCAACAGGGCACCCCCGGGAAAAGATCAAGCCAAATTGGATCTTCGTCCGCGTGCACCATCCGCGTCGCCCCCGACTCCGGGTCCACCGCCAGGAACAGCTGGCTGCGCTGGTCCCGCGCCTGTACGAGCAACAGCGGTGCACCCGCCGCTGACCAGTGCACATGCGCCAGATACGGATAGCGGGCGCGGTCCCACGACACCTCCGTACGGGCCCCGTCGAGGCCGATCACGAACAGCCGTACCTCCGCGTTCGCCGTACCCGCCGCCGGGTAGGCGACGTGCTGTGGATCACGTTCGGGGCTGGCCGGGTCCGAGATCCACCAGCGCCGCACCGGAGTGTCGTCCACGCGCGCGACCAGCAGCCGGTCCGACTCCGGCGACCACCAGAAGCCCCGCGACCGCCCCATCTCCTCGGCCGCGATGAACTCCGCGAGCCCGTAGGTCACTTGACCCGCCCCCGCCGCGGGCTCCGGCTCGGCCAGTGCCCGGTCGCCCTCGCCCTCGGCGCCCGTGACCCGCAGGGCCCCCTGGGCGACGTAGGCGACGAACCGGCCGTCGGGGGAGGGGCGCGGGTCGATCACCGGCCCCGGGACGCGCAGTTCACGTGCCGTCCCGGCCCGCAGTTCCGCCGCGAAAAGCCGCCCTGACAAGGCGAAGGACGCCAACTCGACCGCCGTGTCGGTGGCGTAGCCGACGATGCCCGCACCGCCCTCACGGCTGCGCTCACGCCGCGCCCGCTCCTCCGCGGAGAGGTTCTCCGAGGCGCCGCCCAGGAGGGCGCGCGGGTCGGCCGCCACGCGCTCCCCGCCGTCCGCGGGGTCGAGCACCCACAGCGAACTCGCCCGGTCCGTACCGGAGGACGAGCGCAGGAACACGACACGGGAACCGTCGGGGGCCACCGTGAACGCGCGCGGTGCCCCGAGCGTGAACCGCTGGGTCCGGGCATGCCGGCGGGGGAAGGAGTCGGACGTCGTCGTCATCCTCCGACCTTAGTTTGGCCATGCGCCCCCTTGTGCGGCCGTGCGCCGACCGATGCGCGCGCACGGATAGTTATGATCACTAGCGCATAGTGGGTATGAACCTGCTGGCACCCGTATGGATTTATCTGCCCCTTGGTCCGTTCCCCGCGTTCTTGGGATCTTTGGAGGTGAGCCGCCGTGGCACTCTCGATTTCGGCGGTGGTGCTGCTGGCGATCATCGTCTTCCTGCTGATCAAGAAGTCAGGGTTGAAGGCGGGCCACGCGATCGTCTGCATGCTGCTCGGCTTCTACCTGGCCTCTTCCACCATGGCCCCCACGATCAGTGAGCTGACGACGAACATCGCGGGGATGATCGGCAGCATCAAGTTCTGACGCCTTTAGGGTGGTCCCATGACGGAACCATCCGCCCGGCGTCTGCTGCTGGTGCACGCGCACCCGGACGACGAGTCGATCAACAACGGCGCGACCATGGCTCGCTATGCGGCCGAGGGTGCCCGGGTGACCCTGGTCACCTGCACGCTCGGTGAGCGCGGCGAGGTCATCCCGGCCGAGCTCCAGCACCTGACCGGCGCCGCCCTCGGCGAGTACCGGCTGGGCGAGCTCACCGCCGCGATGAGCGCGCTCGGCGTCGAGGACTTCCGTCTGCTGGGCGGCGCCGGCCGCTACCGGGACTCCGGGATGATGGGCCTGGCCGACAACGACGACCCCGCCTGCTTCTGGCAGGCGGACGTCGACGAGGCCGCCGCCCACCTCGTCGAGGTGATCCAGGAAGTACGTCCGCACGTCCTCGTCACCTACGACGACAACGGCGGCTACGGCCACCCCGACCACATCCAGGCCCACCGCGTCGCCATGCGCGCCGCCGAACTGGCCGCCGAAGCGGGCTGGACCATCCCCAAGATCTACTGGAACCGGGTACCGCGCTCGGTCGGCGAGCAGGCCTTCGAGCGCCTGGCCGAGGTGCTGCCGGGGCTTCCCTTCGACAAGCCCGGCGTCCTCGACGACGTCCCCGGGGTCGTGGCCGACGAGCGGATCACCACCGAGATCGACGGCACCGCGTACGCCGCGGCCAAGGCCGCCGCGATGGCCGCGCACGCCACCCAGGTCACGGTCGCCGAGCCGTACTTCGTGCTCTCCAACGACCTCGCGCAGCCCGTCTTCACCACCGAGTACTACGAGTTGGTGCGCGGCGAGCGTGGGCCGGGGGCGCGGGAGACCGATCTGTTCGCGGGTGTGGGGGAGACGTCATGAGCGACGGGCGCGGTTCGATGCTGGCCCAGCCCCTGCGGGCCCCGTCCGCCGGGCGGGCACTGATCTTCCTCGGCCTCTTCGTGCTCGGCGCGGTCGTCGGCGCCGCCGGGGCACTGGTGCAGGCCGGCTGGTTCCCGGGCGGGCTGCTGCTCGCGCTCGCCGGGGAGGCCGGGCTCTGTCTGGGCGGCGCGCGTGCCGTCGGCGGCCGGGGCGGGGCCGTCGCGCCCGCCGGCGGCTGGATGCTCGCGGTCATCCTGCTCACCGCCAGCCGACCGGAGGGGGACTTCCTCTTCGGCGCGGGAACCGGCTCCTATCTCTTCCTGCTCGGCGGGATGGCCACAGCTGTGATCTGCGCCACGCTTGGGCAGGGGCGGCAACCGGACGGCGATCCCGTCCGACTTGCCAAGTGACGTACTACTTCGCCGCAACTGCGACGTGCGAGTCCGGTGTGGGTTTCCCCAGCGGTCGTGGGATACGCGCCAGAAGTGGCCAGTATGGTGGTGCGCGCCGCCGAGCCGTCCGCGCAGTCCAGGTCGACACGGGCGGTGGAGCCAACCGGGAGAACCTGCCTTGAGTCGTGAAACTGACAGTCCGTCCTCCGGGCCCAACGGGCGCGGCGGAGCCGCCTACCCCTCGGGCACGCCGCCCTATGGGACCCCCATGGCTTCCGACGACGGTACGGACGCGGGCCGTTCGGGCGCGCAGTCCGAGGAGCGCAAGACCGAGACCACGCTGACGACCCGGATCCGGATCAACATCCCCGGGTCGCGGCCCATTCCGCCGGTCGTCGTGCGTACGCCCGTCGCCGACGCGGAGGGCACGGGCGACACCGAGTCCGAGGCACCGGCGCCGGGCGCCGCGACCTCCATCGGCGCCGTCGAGCCTCCCGCCGAGGCGGCTCCGGCCACCGAGGACAAGGCGAGCAACTGGTTCGCGCCGCGCAAGTCCGGCCCCGCCAAGGGCGGTCCGGGCGGCGGCGCGTCCAACGGGGCGGGTCTGCCCGGGGGTTCGGGTGCGGCTCCGGCCGGTCCGCGTCCCGGTGCCGCTCCCGCTCCCGGCGCGGGGCGCCCCGGTGGTGTGGTCGGTTCCATGGGCGTGCCGGGCGGTTCCCGTCCGGGCGGCGGTACGAACGGTGCGGGTCTTCCCGGCGGCGCGACGGGCGGCCCCGTGGCGCCCGGACACGGCGGCGGCACCGGCTCCTTCGACGTGACCGAGGCGCTGGCGACGGGCCCGCGCCCGGGCGGCGAGCCGCGGCGCGACGAACTGCCGTACTTCGCGGAGAACGGCGGCGGTGCGCAGAACGGTCAGAACGGCCAGGGTGGTCAGAACGGCCAGGGTGGACTGGGTGGTTACGGTGGTGCGGGCGGCTTCGACGGTCCGAACGACTTCAACAGCTCGACCGGTTCGCACCGCCTCGACGACCTGAACGACTTCAACAACTCCACGGGCTCGCACCGCTTCGACCCCTCCAACGACTTCAGCGGTCCGAACGACTTCGGCGGCCCGGCCGGCCGTGGCGGCCCCCAGGGCCCCGCGGGCCCGACCGGCGGCCCGGTCACCGGCGACGGCCCGGTCGTACCGCCGCTCGGCGGCCAGACCGGCCCGGGCGGCCACCGTGGGCCTGGTGGACCCGGCGGACCTGGCGCCCCGGGCGCTCCCGGCGTCCCGGGCGGCTTCAGTGGCCCTGGCGGCCCCAACGGCCCCGGCAGCCCCGGCCGTCCCGGCAACCAGGGCGGCTTCGGCGGCCCCGCAGGCCCTGGCGCCCCCGGTGGCCCCGGCGTCCCCGGTGGGCAGCCCCGCACCGGCGGCCCCGGTGCTCCCGGCGCCTCGGCCGGGATGGCCGGCCTCGCGGGCCCCGGCGCGGGCACCCTCCCGCACGGCGGACCCGGACGCGGTCCCGGCGGCGGACTGAGCGACGACACGGCGATCCTCACCCCGCAGAAGCCCGCCCCCGAGCCGGGCACCCCCGGTTACGGCATGCCCGGCGCGCCGCCGGACAACGTCTCCGGGCACACCGTCACCAGCGGTATCCCGGTCGTGCCGCCCGGCGCCCAGACCTCCCCGTTCGGGCCGGGCGCCCCGTCCGACGGGCCGATGCAGCACACCGCGCCCAAGCTCCCGGAGCCGGTCGCGCAGAACGTGCCGGCCTCGTCCAAGAAGCCCAAGAAGAAGGGCCGCAACAAGCTGGTCCTGGTCGTCGGCGGCGTGTTCGTCATCGCGGGCGGTGCCTACGGCGCCGGGCTGCTGATGAACCACTCCGACGTGCCCAAGGGCACCACCGTGCTCGGCGTCGACATCGGCGGCGGCACCCGCGACGACGCCGTCAAGAAGCTCGACGAGGCCTTCGGCGACCGGGTGAACAAGCCGCTGAAGCTCTCGGTCGGCGGCAAGACCGTCGAGCTCAAGCCGGACCAGGCGGGCCTCCAGTTCGACGAGCAGGCCACGGTCGCCGCGGCCGCGCAGAGCGACTACAACCCGATGTCCGTCATCGGCTCCCTCTTCGGCAACCACCGGGTCGTCGACCCGGAGATGCCGGTCGACGAGGAGAAACTGACCGCGGCCCTCAAGGACGCGGGCGGCGCCTCCGGCTCGGTGACCGAGGGCACGATCAAGTTCACCTCCGCGGGCAAGGCCGTCGCCGTCTACGGCAAGGCGGGCAAGGGCATCGACGTCGCCAAGTCGACCACCGCGGTCGAGGACGCGTACCGCACCCAGGTGGAGACCGGCAACGGCGGCACCGTGACGGTGGCGACGACCGCCCAGCAGCCGTCGATCACCAACGCCGAGGTCGACCGCATGATGAAGGCGTTCGCGGAGCCCGCGATGTCCGAGGTCGTCACCATCACGGGCGGCAGTCAGCCGATCCAGTTCGGCGCCGTGTCCCTGCCGAAGATCCTCGGCGTCAAGGCCATCGACGGCAAGCTCGTGGACACGTACGACCTGAAGGCGCTGAAGGAGGCGTACGGCGGCGTCTTCGACGGCGTGAAGGTCAAGACCGCGACCGGCGAGCGGGGCGTCCTGCCGCAGGACGTCGTCGCCGTACTGCGCAAGGTGCTGCTCGGCAAGACGACGGCGGAGCGCACCGGGGCGATCGACACCAACCCCAGCTAGCGGTCCTCGCCCCGACGAGAGGGGGGCACCCGGCACGCGCCGGGTGCCCCCTCTCGTCGTATGACATCTGTCATCCGGCAGTCAGGATCGCCGACACTGCCGGGCGAGGGGGCCAGAGCGCCACCCTGGGTCTCATGACAACGACAGCGGTCGTGTTCGACCAGGTGAGCAAGGCGTACGGCGAGGTCCGGGCCGTGGACGGGCTGAGTCTGGAGCTGCATCCGGGGGAGACCGTGGCCCTTCTCGGGCCCAACGGTGCCGGGAAGTCGACCACGCTCGATCTGCTGCTCGGGCTGAAGAACCCCGACAGCGGGAGCGTGCGGCTCTTCGGGGCAAGCCCTCGGGAGGCGATCGTCGCCGGGCGGGTGGGCGCGATGCTCCAGAGCGGCGGGCTGATGGACGAGGTGACGGTCGCCGAGCTGGTGCGGCTCGCCTGCGACCTGCACCCGCGGCCGTACCGCCCCTCCGAGGTGCTGGCCCGCGCCGGGATCTCCCAGATCGCCGACCGCAAGGTCGACAAGCTCTCCGGCGGCCAGGCCCAGCGGGTCCGGTTCGCCCTCGCGACCGCTGGCGACAGCGACCTGATCGTCCTGGACGAGCCGACCACCGGCATGGACGTCACCACCCGCCAGGGCTTCTGGGCCACCATGCGCGAGCAGGCCGACCAGGGCCGGACCGTCCTCTTCGCCACCCACTACCTGGAGGAGGCCGACGCGATCGCCGACCGCGTGCTGGTCCTGCACCGCGGCCGCCTCCTCGCCGACGGCACCGCGGCCGAGATCAAGGCCAAGGCGGGCCTACGCCGGATCTCCTTCGATCTGGAGGGTCCGGTCGACGAGACCGCCCTGCGCGGCCTGCCGTTCGTGACCACGCTCACCGTCTCCGGACCCACCGTCCGCATCCAGTCCGGCGACGCCGACGCCACCGTCCACGCTCTCTACGGCCTCGGCGTCTTCCCCCGCAACCTCGAGGTCGCCGGACTCGGCCTGGAGCAGGCGTTCGTCGCCATCACCGCCGCCGAGGAGGCGAAGCAGTCATGAACAGCCTGATCAAGCTGGAACTCACCCGCGCCCTGCGCAACCGCAAGTTCCTGTTCTTCTCCGTGATCTACCCCTCGGTTCTGTTCCTGCTCATCGCCGGCAGCGCCGACAGCACCGGCAAGGTCGACGGCACCGGCCTGACCCTGCCGACCTACATGATGGTCTCCATGGCCTCCTTCGGCGCCCTGACGGCCGTCCTGATGGGCAACAGCGAGCGCATAGCCAAGGAACGGGAAGGCGGGTGGGTACGGCAGCTGCGGCTGACCACGCTGCCGGGCCGCGGGTACGTCCTCGCCAAGACGGCGAGCGCCGCGGTGGTCAGCCTGCCGTCCATCGTCGTCGTCTTCGCCGTCGCGGCGGTCGTGAAGGACGTACGGCTGGACGCCTGGCAGTGGCTCGCCCTGACCGGCGCGATCTGGGCCGGCAGCCTGGTCTTCGCCGCGCTCGGCGTGGCCCTCGGCTACCTCGCGACCGGGGACGCGGTCCGTCCGATCACGATGATCACCTACTTCGGGCTGTCCATCCTCGGCGGCCTGTGGATGCCGACGACGACGTTCCCGACATGGCTCCAGGACATCGCCAAGTGGGTGCCCACGCACGCGTACGCTGCCCTCGGGCAGGCGATCGAGCAGAGCCGGACGCCCCATGCCAAGGACATCGCCGTCCTCGCCGTCTACTTCGTCCTGTTCACCGGCGGCGCGGCCTGGCTGTACCGGAAGGACACGCTGAAGGCGTGAGTGCGATGACCGACGACCAGCTGCCCCCGGACGTACGGCCCGGGGCCGAGCACCGGATCCGGATGGGCCAGCCGCCCCGCAACCGGGCCGACGCGGTGCGCAAGCTCGTCTGGATCCTGCCCTGGCTGGTCTTCCTCGGCGCGCCGGTGCGGGACCTGGACTCCGGCGCCCACTCGACCGCCGCGACCGTGGCCGGCTGGCTGGCCCTGGTCTCCTTCACCGGCGTCTATCTGACCCTGGTCTTCCGGAACATGGGCCGGCCCTTCTCCGGCCCGACCGTGGGCGCCCTCGTCGCCCTGCTGGGCACCCTCGCCGTGGTCCTGTGCCTCACCCTCGGCGGCGCGTGGATCGGCTTGTTCGTGTACGTCTCCGTCACCTGCGGGGCCACGCTGCCGCAGCGGGTCGCGTACTGGGCGGTCGGGGGCAACACGCTCGCGATGCTCCTGGTCGGCCTGCACGTCGGGTCGGACGACTGGAGCCTGGTCCTGGTGGTGCTGCTCCTGGGCTTCGCGATGATGGGCGTGAAGCAACTGGTGCGGACGACCGTGGAGTTGCGCAAGGCACGGGTGACGGTGGCCCAACTGGCCGCCAACGAGGAGCGGTTGCGCCTGGCCAGGGACCTGCACGACCTCCTCGGCCACTCGCTCTCGCTGATCACCCTCAAGAGCGAACTCGCCGGGCGGATGCTCCCCGACCACCCCGACAAGGCGGCCCAGCAGGTCGCCGACATCGAACAGGTCAGCCGCCAGGCCCTCGTCGACGTCCGCGCGGCCGTCTCCGGCTACCGCCGCACCCGGCTCTCCGACGAACTCGCGGGCGCGCAGGTCGCGTTGAACGCCGCCGACGTCATCGCCGAGATCCCCGCCGAACCCGACCTCGACGGCCTTGCCGAGGAGGGCGAGAGCGCCCTCGCCTGGGCGCTGCGCGAGGCGGTCACCAACGTCGTACGGCACAGCGGCGCGAGTCGCTGCACGGTCGAGGTGCTGCGGCGGCAGACCCTCGACGGCCCGGTCTGGGAGCTCTCCGTCGAGGACAACGGCTCAAAGGGCTCCGGCGCGGGTCCCGGCAACGGGCTGACGGGCCTGACCGAACGCCTGGAGAAGGCGGGCGGCACCCTGGAGGCGGGCCGGACCAGGCACGGGTTCCTGCTGGTCGCCCGGGTCCCCGCCGGTACCCCGGCGCCCGTAGGATCCGGCGCATGAGCACTGCGATCAAGGTCCTCCTCGCCGAGGACCAGTCGATGGTCCGCGAGGCCCTGGCCGCCCTTCTCGGCCTGGAGGACGACATCGAGGTCGTCGCCCAGGTGGCCCGCGGCGACGAGGTCCTCGCCGCGGTCCGCGCCCACGACGTCGACGTGGCCCTGCTGGACATCGAGATGCCGGGTGCCACCGGCATCGAGGCCGCCGCCCAGGTCCACCGGGAGCTGCCCGCGGTGAAGCTGGTCGTCCTCACCACCTTCGGCCGCCCCGGCTACCTCCGCAGCGCGATGGAGGCCGGCGCCGACGCCTTCCTGGTCAAGGACGCCCCGGCGGCCCAACTGGCGGCGGCGGTACGGAAGGTGCTGGCGGGCGAGCGGGTCATCGACCCGACCCTGGCGGCAGCGGCGTTGGCGGAGGGCGCGAACCCGCTCACGGACCGGGAGAGGGAGGTGCTGCGAGCGGCGGAGGACGGCTCCACGAACGCCGAGTTGGCGACCAAGCTCCACTTGTCCCAGGGGACGGTCCGCAACTACCTCTCGACGGCGATCCAGAAACTGGCGGTACGCAACAGGGCGGAAGCGGCGCGCCTGGCCAGGGAGAAGGGCTGGCTGTAGCGCCCCACGACCATCAGTTCAGCATCGCCCGCGCCGCGTGAGCCTGTCCCCGGACCCGCGCCGCGGCGGACTCGTCCACGGCCCCCACGACCTCCGCGTACGCGTCCAACTCCCGGGCCCCGCCCAGGAAGTCCCCCCGCTGCACCAGCAACTGCGCCCGCTCGTACCGCAACCGAGCAGGATGCGAAGGCAGCAGCAACCCCAACTCCACCGCCCACAGCGCAACATCCGACCGTTCCGGCCGAGCCGTGGCCCACGCGCGCACGTTGTTGAGGATCCGCAGCACCACGTCCAACGGATCCGCCGGCGTCAGCATCGACGGATGCAGCGCGGCCCCCGTCGCCCCCGCCACCAGCAACTCCGCGTCCGGCCCGCTCAGCACCCGCCCCCCGTCGAACGGGTCGGCGAGCACCTGCTCCTCCTCCGCCCCGAACCCGACGACGAAGTGCCCCGGCAGCGCGACCCCGTACACATGGGCCCCGGCCCGCCGGGCCACCTCCATCCACACCACGGACAGCAGGATCGGCAGCCCCCGCCGCCGCAGCAGCACGGAATGCAGCAACGACGACTGGAGCCGCTGATAGTCCGCGGCGGAGCCACGGAACCCGCACCGCTCCCCGAGCAGCTCCCGCAGGGACACCGCCCAGGACCGCGGCCCGCCCGGCCGGAACGGCAGCTGTCCCGCCAGCCGGTCCAGTTCGATCTGGGCCGCGTCCATGCCCGCCTCGTCCAGCGTCCCGTCCGCCTCCGCTGCGACGAGCAGACAGAGCAGGGACAGGTCGGGTCGCTCGGCCCGCGCCTCTTCGGCGAACCGGCGGCGCAGTTCCGCGGAGCGTTCCGGGGGTGGGGGGTAGAGGGGGCGCATAGCTGGCTCGTGCCCGGTCACGGCGATCCGTACCGGTCGCTCGCGGGACCGGCCGGTTCCCGGTAGTGGTGGTACGCGTGATGCGCGGCGAAGCCCATCCCGGCGTACAGCGCCCGCGCGCCCGTGTTGTCCGCCTCGACCTGGAGCCAGGCGGCCGACGCGCCCTCCTCGAGCGCCCGCGCGGCCAGCGCGGCCATCACCGTGGTGGCGAGCCCGCGCCGCCGCTGCCCGGGGTCCACCTCGACGGCGGCGAAGGACGCCCAGCGCCCGTCGACGACACACCGCCCGATCGCGGCGGGAGCCGCCCCCTCGGAGGCGCCCTGCACGGTCGCGAACCACACCGACGGTCCGCTCCCCAGCACCTTCAGCGCCACCTCGCTCACCCCCTTGCGCTGATACCGCGCCAGCCAGGCCTCGTCCGCCTCCCGGGAGAGCAGCACGGCGGTGCCCTCGGCCCGGTCGGCGAGCGGCGCCAGCGCGCCGGTCCACAGCTCGGCCGTCACCTCGCGCACCCACCCCCGCCGCTCCAGCTCCGCGCACAGCTGCTCCTGCGTGCCCTCGGCGCCGGTGGCGGTCTGGATGTAGGCGGGCAGCCCACGGTCGCCGTACCAGCGCCGTACGGCGTCCAGGGCCTCGTCCAGCGGTATGCCCGGGTCGCCGAGCGGCAGCACCGAGTTGGCCCGGCGGGTGAACCCCGACGCGGCCCGCAGCTCCCACTCGCCGAGCCGCTCGCTCTCCACGGGCCGCCACGCGCGCGTGGAGACATGCGCGAGCTCCTCGTAGGAGGCGGAGGGGCCCCGGCGGCGAGCCGGAGCGCTCGGCACCACCTTGCCCGCGACCAGCGAGGATTCCGCGATGTGGACGGTCTCGCCGTCTTTCCGTGTGATCAGCAGCACACCGCCGTCCCATGATGCGAGAACACCCACCGTGTCGGTGAACTTCTCACCCGGAACCGCAGGATCGTTCAGGCGGCGTACCGAGACCCGTTTACCCACGTCAGCAGTGGTGATACGGACCTCGAGGCGCCCCGTCGCAGAGATTTCCACAGGTCAGTTCACCCCTCCTGTTCGGATCATGGCCAAGAACGGAGATACTAGGGGCGGGCATCGACGACGCCGCGCTCCCGCGCGCCAGGCGGCAGGGCCTGAGGAGGCCCGCCAGCGCCCTATCGAGGAGGAACGACAGCGTGACCTACGTCATCGCGCAGCCTTGTGTCGACGTGAAGGACAAGGCGTGCATCGAAGAGTGCCCGGTCGACTGCATCTACGAGGGCTCCCGGTCCTTGTACATCCACCCGGACGAATGCGTCGACTGTGGTGCCTGTGAGCCGGTCTGCCCGGTCGAGGCGATCTTCTACGAGGACGACACTCCGGAGGAGTGGAAGGACTACTACAAGGCGAACGTCGAGTTCTTCGACGAGCTCGGCTCTCCCGGCGGTGCCAGCAAGCTGGGCCTGATCGAGCGCGACCACCCGTTCGTCGCCGCGCTGCCGCCGCAGAACCAGTAAGAGCGGCCCGCACCTGCGCCGCCTCGGTCCCGTACGGCTCGATCACCCCTGATCGCCGTACGGGGCCGAGGCGTTTGCCGTACGAGAAAGTGAGCCAGACACCGTGTCCGCAGTCTCCGACCGTCTCCCCACCTTTCCCTGGGACAAGCTGGAGCCGTACAAGAAGACGGCCGCCGCGCACCCCGGCGGCATCGTCGACCTGTCGGTCGGCACCCCCGTCGACCCGGTTCCCGACCTGATCCAGAAGGCGCTCGTCGACGCGGCGGACTCCCCGGGCTATCCGACGGTGTGGGGCACCCCGGCGTTGCGCGACGCGATCACGGGCTGGGTGGAGCGCCGCCTGGGCGCCCGCGAGGTCACCCACCGGCATGTGCTGCCGATCGTCGGCTCCAAGGAACTGGTCGCCTGGCTCCCCACCCAGCTGGGCCTCGGCCCCGGCGACCGGGTCGCCTACCCGCGCCTGGCCTACCCGACGTACGAGGTCGGCGCCCGCCTGGCCCGCGCCGAGCACGAGGTCTACGACGATCCGACGGAGCTGGACCCCGAGGGCCTGAAGCTCCTGTGGCTCAATTCCCCGTCGAACCCCACGGGCAAGGTGCTGGGCAAGGAGGAACTCACCCGGATCGTGGCCTGGGCCCGCGAGCACGGCGTGCTGATCTTCTCCGACGAGTGCTATCTGGAGCTCGGCTGGGAGGCCGACCCGGTCTCGGTGCTGCACCCGGACGTCAACGGCGGCTCCTACGACGGCATCGTCGCGGTGCACTCCCTGTCGAAGCGCTCGAACCTGGCGGGCTACCGGGCCGCGTTCCTGGCCGGCGACCCCGCGGTGCTGGGTCCGCTCCTGGAGATCCGCAAGCACGGCGGCATGATGACGGCGGCTCCGACACAGGCGGCGGTGGTCGCGGCCCTCGGCGACGACGAGCACGTCCGCGTCCAGCGTGAGCGCTACGCAGCCCGTCGTACGGCCCTGCGCGAGGCGCTGGAGGCCCACGGCTTCCGCATCGAGCACAGCGAGGCCAGCCTCTACCTCTGGGCCACCAAGGGCGAGTCCTGCTGGACGACGGTCGCCCACCTGGCCGACCTGGGCATCCTGGTGGCGCCGGGCGACTTCTACGGCGAGGCGGGCGCGAACCACGTACGCGTGGCCTTCACGGCGACCGACGAGCGGGTACGGGCGGCCGTGGAGCGGCTCGCGTAACCGGTCCGCGTAACCGGTCCGCGTACGGCGATGGGGCCCGGGGTGAGAACCCCGGGCCCCATCGCCGTGTCAGCGTGTCAGCCGGACGTCAGCCGAGCGGGAGGCTCTTCACCGGAAGGGACTCCGTGGGCAGGCCGCCCTTGGTCAGGGAGTCCGTCGGCAGACCGCCCTTGGTCGCGGTGGACGTGGTGTCGCCCAGGATGTCCCCGGCGGAGCCCGCCGCGTCGCCCGCGGTCTGCTGCGCGGCCGGGGCCGCCTTCTTCGCGACCTTGCCGCTGGTCTTGCCGGCGGTCGGCACGGCCTTCTTGACCGCGTTGCCACCGGTGTTGCCCGCGAGCCCGGTGGCGTTCTGAGCCGCACCGTCGACGGTGTTGCCGACGCTCGCCCCGTCCAGGGCGGTCAGCCCGCCGAGGTTCGAGGTGGGCAGCTCGGCCGGGGCCGCACTGGCGGAGCCGGCCGCACCGACCCCGGCTGCCGCTCCCGCAGCGACGAGCAGCGCGGCACGGGCGATCCTGCGGGTCAGGGGGAGGGACATGATGCTCCTTTGACGGGAGAGAACATGGAAGTTTCCGTCCGTTCCCGGCAGTTGATCACCGGGCTCGGACGCAGTGACTACCGCTCGAAGCCCGCGAAGGTTGCGGCGGGCCAACGTAAAGAGTTGGCAATGCGTCGCATTATCGGCTGCGGATAAAAACGGGCAAAGGGGGCCCGGTCGGAAAGTGTGCCGAATCCCCGCAGCCCTTTGATCGCAAGGGATTTCACGAAGACGCGGGTGACCGCGCGAAAACCTGCGCACACCACCGGTCGCGGCGGCCGCGCGTAACCCTTGCGGGTGATCGTCCGTACTACTGAGCAGTCAGGATCCGCACCGATCCCGTGCCCCGCTCCGCCCCGCCGGTCCCCTCGGACGACGTCGGCCGCCACTCGCTCTGGGTGTTCCCGGCGGTCCACTCCCGCCCCGCGTAGGTCACGCGCTGGATGTGCAGCGCGGAGGCGTTGGCCACCGCCCAGTGCGCGAGCTGCCAGCCGCGCTCGCGGACACTGCGGCCCTTGACCTCGCCCTTCACCGGCACGGTCACGGTCCGCCCGGACACCGTGGGCTTCGGAGCCGGGCTCGCCTCGGCGGCCCCGACCTCGTCGGCGGTGGTGTCGAGCGCGTCCCCGCCGAAGTCCCGTACGAGCGCCTCGCGCACCCCCTGCGGACCCGCCGCGAGGGTTGCTTCCGGGCGGCCCTCGCAGGTCAGCGTGGCCGCGGAGGAGCCGGTGAGGGCGGCGGCCAGCACCGTGGCGTCCGGCTCGTGCTTGGCGTACGCCTCCGGATAGCCGCTGCGCTGCACCCGCTGCGCGGCCACGGTGAGCGGCAGCTCGGCATAGTCGGAGACCTTGACCAGGTGCTCGTAGAACTCGCCCGCCGCGTACGTCGGGTCCATGATCTGCTTCTCCGTGCCCCAGCCCTGCGAGGGCCGCTGCTGGAAGAGGCCGAGCGAGTCCCGGTCGCCATGGGTGATGTTGCGCAGGCCCGACTCCTGGAGCGCGGTCGCCAGCGCGATGGTCACCGCCCGCTCGGGCAGCCCGCGTCCGGTGCCCACGGCCGTGATCGTCGCCGCGTTGACCGCCTGCTCGGGCGTGAACTCGTAGGCGACCCCGTCGCCCTTGCCCGAGGCGACCTCGCAGCCCGGCGCTCCGGTGCCCGCGGTGATGTACTGCACCACCAGATATCCGGCGACGGCACACAGGACCACGAAGGCCGCGAAACCACGGAAGAAGCGGCCTCGACGACGCTGTTGAGGGCGGGACGGCTCTGGCATCCGTACAAGGTAGCGGAGGCCCCTGTGGTGTCCGAGCCGGGTGTGGACAGAGGGGGTACGGCCCGGCGCGTTAGGGTCGACGGCATGGCCGATACCCCGCTTGACCTCACGCTGGACGCCGCGCAGCTCACCGCGCAGCTCGTCGACTTCCCCTCCGTCAGCGGCACCGAGAAGCCGCTCGCGGACGCGATCGAGACCGCGCTGCGCGCCCTGCCGCACCTGACGGTCGACCGGTACGGCAACAACGTCGTGGCCCGTACGAACCTGGGCCGCGCGGAGCGGGTGATCCTCGCCGGCCACATCGACACGGTCCCGATCGCCGACAACGTGCCCTCGCGCCTGGACGAGGACGGCTATCTGTGGGGCTGCGGCACCTGTGACATGAAGTCCGGAGTGGCGGTCCAGCTGCGCATCGCGGCGACCGTCCCGACCCCCAAGCACGACCTCACGTTCGTCTTCTACGACAACGAGGAGATCGCCGCCGAGTTCAACGGTCTCGGCCATGTCGCCGAGGCCCACCCGGACTGGCTGGCCGGCGACTTCGCGGTCCTCCTGGAGCCGACGAACGGCCAGGTGGAGGGCGGCTGCCAGGGCACGCTGCGGATGCTGCTGAAGTTCACGGGGGAGCGGGCGCACTCCGCGCGCGCGTGGATGGGCTCGAACGCGATCCACGCCGCCGCCCCGGTGCTGGCGAAGCTGGCCGCCTACGAGCCGCGCAAGCCGGTGGTGGACGGCCTGGAGTACCACGAGGGCCTGAACGCGGTCCGCATCGAGGGCGGGGTCGCCACCAACGTCATCCCCGACGCCTGCACGGTGGTGGTCAACTTCCGCTACGCGCCCGACCGGAGCGAGGAGGAGGCGGAGGCCTTCGTCCGCGAGTACTTCGCGGACTGCGGGGTGGACGAGTTCGTGGTGGACGACCACACCGGCGGTGCGCGCCCGGGCCTGAACCACCCCTCCGCGGCGGCCTTCGTGGAGGCCGTCGGCGGCGAGGTGTTCCCCAAGTTCGGCTGGACCGACGTGGCCCGCTTCAGCGCCCTCGGCGTCCCCGCGGTCAACTACAGCCCGGGAAACCCGCTGCTGGCCCACAAGGTGGACGAGCGCGTGAAGGTGTCGCTGATCCCCGAGGCGGAGGAGCGCCTGCGGTCCTGGCTGACGGCCTGATCCAGAGGGCCGCTCGGGGGCGCCTCGAGGCGGACATACGCATGTCCCCCCTCCGTAACCCGCGTAGATCTACGCTGAGGTGGAAACACCCGCAAGTGGAGGGAGCGCACATGGCTACCGGCAACCCCGAGGGTAAGAAGCAGCCACCTTCGGAACAGCGCCTGGGACCGGTCCTCCGAAGGCGGGGCCAGGTGACGGCGAGCACGACCGACCAGCGCCTGCTGGACGCGGGCGGCCCGTCCGACTGGGTCCACACCGACCCCTGGCGGGTCCTGCGCATCCAGTCGGAGTTCATCGAGGGCTTCGGCACGCTCGCCGAACTCCCGCCCGCGATCAGCGTGTTCGGCTCGGCCCGGACCCCGGCGGACTCTCCCGAGTACGAGGCGGGGGTCCGGCTGGGACGCGGCCTGGTGGAGGCCGGCTTCGCGGTGATCACGGGCGGCGGCCCGGGCGCCATGGAGGCGGCGAACAAGGGCGCGTGCGAGGCGAACGGCACGTCCGTCGGCCTCGGCATCGAGCTCCCCTTCGAGCAGGGCCTCAACCCGTACGTCGACATCGGCCTCAACTTCCGCTACTTCTTCGTCCGCAAGATGATGTTCGTGAAGTACGCGCAAGGGTTCGTGGTCCTGCCCGGCGGCCTCGGCACCCTGGACGAGCTCTTCGAGGCGCTGACCCTGGTCCAGACCCAGAAGGTCACCCGCTTCCCGATCGTCCTCTTCGGCAGCGAGTACTGGGGCGGCCTCGTCGACTGGATCACCAACACCCTGGTCGCCCAGGGCAAGGCCTCGGAGAAGGACCTGCTCCTGTTCCACGTCACGGACGACGTGGACGAGGCGGTGGCGCTGGTGTCGAAGGAAGCCGGCCGATAGAGCGAGGGGGCTGGCTCTCAGCCCGTCCGGCGGCGGGGGCGAGGAAAGGCTTTTACGCCAGCCCCCGCCGCGCGACCGCCGGAGGCCGGTGGCCCGCGATGGACGCCACCATGTCCAGCACCTGCCGCGTCTCCGCCACCTCGTGCACCCGGTACACCTGCGCCCCCAGCCAAGCCGACACCGCGGTGGTGGCCAGCGTCCCCACCACCCGCTCCTTCACCGGCTTGTCCAACGTCTCCCCGACGAAGTCCTTGTTGGACAGCGACACCAGCACCGGCCACCCGGTCTCGACCATCTCCCCGAGCCGCCGCGTCGCCTCAAGACTGTGCCGCGTGTTCTTCCCGAAGTCGTGCCCCGGATCGATCAGCACCGACTCCCGAGGCACCCCCAGCGCGACCGCCCGCTCGGCCAGCCCCACGGTCACCCGCAGAATGTCGGCCATGACGTCGTCGTAGGCGATCCGATGCGGCCGGGTACGAGGCTCGGTCTCCCCCGCGTGCGTGCACACCAGCCCCACCCCGTACCGCGCGGCGACCTCCGCGAGCCCGGGATCGACCCCGCCCCACGCGTCGTTCAGCAGATCCGCCCCCGCCTCGCACACGGCCTCGCCGACCGACGCCCGCCAGGTGTCCACGCTGATGATCACGTCCGGGAACCGCCGCCGCACCTCCGCCACGAACCCGACCGTGCGCCGCGCCTCCTCCTCGGGGGACACGTCCTCGCCCGGACCGGCCTTGACCCCGCCGATGTCGATGATCGCGGCGCCCTCGGCCACCGCCTGCTCCACGCGCGCGAGGGCCGGCTCGTCGCGGAAGGTCGCGCCCTGGTCGTAGAAGGAGTCCGGGGTCCGGTTCACGATCGCCATGATCACCGGCTCGTGCGGCTCGAATTCCCGGCTGCCCAGCCTGAGCATGTGCTGTGACCTCTCCTAGTGCGACCTGGGTACGGCCGGTTCCGCGGCCGCCTGCGACCCTAACTGTCAGACTCGCATGGCACGATCGGACTCTGACACATTCGACTCCGAACACATTCACCGAGCGTGGGGACTCTCAGCGATGGTTATGTTCTTGTTCCTGGTCGTCGCGCTCGCCGTCGTGGTCGCCGCGGTGACGCTCGCCGTGGTGGGCGGCGGCGAGACGGGCCCGCTGCCGGAGGTCGCCCCGGAGCGGCTCCAGGACCCCCTGCCGCTGGAGCGTCCGGTCAACCGCGCCGACGTCGAGGCCCTCCGCTTCCCGCTCGCCGCCCGCGGCTACCGGATGTCCGACGTGGACGACGCCCTCAGCCGGCTCGGCGCCGAACTCGCCGAGCGCGACGCCCGGATCACCGACCTGGAGTCCGCGCTGGCCGGCGCCCAGGCCGCCGCGCACGGCGCGTCCGTCGCGCACGTCTCCATGGACAAGCCCGCGCAGGGCCCGGGGGAGCAGCAGTGACCGACGGCGCCGCCCTCGCCGGTCCGGACGGCGCCCTGCGCTGCCCCTGGGCCCTGTCCACCGAGGACTACGTCGCGTACCACGACGAGGAGTGGGGCCGCCCGGTCCACGGCGACGACGCCCTGTACGAACGCCTGAGCCTGGAGGCCTTCCAGTCCGGCCTCTCCTGGATCACGATCCTGCGCCGCCGCGAGGGCTTCCGTGCCGCCTTCGCCGGCTTCGAGATCGCCAAGGTCGCCACCTTCACGGACGCCGACCGGGACCGCCTTCTGCTGGACGAGGGCATCATCCGCAACCGCGCCAAGATCGACGCGACCATGGCCAACGCGCGCGTGCTGGCCGACTGGGCGCCGGGTGAGCTCGACGAGTTCATCTGGTCCCACGCCCCGAAGACCCCGGGCCCGGCGCCGAAGACCCTGGGGGACGTCCCGGCGATCACCCCGGAATCGACGGCGCTGTCGAAGGCCCTGAAGAAGAAGGGCTTGCGGTTCGTCGGACCCACCACGGCGTACGCGCTGATGCAGGCGTGCGGCTTGGTCAACGATCACCTGGCCACGTGTGTGGCCAGGCGGGGCTGACCCTCAGCGCCCCAAATACTCAGGCGCTTCCTTGTTCACAAACGCCCGCACCGCGATCGCGTGGTCCTCCGAGGACCCCGCCCGCGTCTGGAGCTCGTCCTCCTTCTCCAGCGTCTCCGCCAGCGAGTGGGAGGACCCGTACGCCACGGACTCCTTGATCGCCGCGTACGCCACCGTCGGCCCCTCGGCCAGCGCCCGCGCGACCTTCTCGGCCTCGCCCGCCAGCTCGGCGGACGGCACCAGCCGGTTCACGATCCCCAGCTCGTACGCCTCCTGCGCCTTGATCGTGCGCGGGAAGAGCAGCAGGTCGGCGGCGCGCCCGGGGCCCACCACCCGGGGCAGGGTCCAGGAGACCCCGGAGTCGGCCGTCAGCGCGACCCCCGCGAACGACGTGTTGAACCCCGCGGTGTCCGCGACCACCCGGTAGTCCGCCGCCAGCGCCAGGCCGAATCCGGCGCCGGCCGCGACCCCGTTCACCCCGGCCACCACCGGCTTCGGCATCTCCGTCAGGGCCCGCAGGATCGGGTTGTAGTGCTCCGCGACCGTGCTCATGACCTTCGTCGAACCCTCGGCCAGCAGCCCGATGTGCTCCTTGAGGTCCTGCCCCACACAGAACGCCCGGTCCCCGGCGGACGTCAGCAGCACCGCCCGTACGGCCCCGTCGGCCGCCGCGGATTCCACCGCCTCCCGCAGAGCGACCTTCGTCGCGATGTTCAGCGCGTTCATCGCCTCGGGGCGGTTGAGCGTGATCGTCGCGAGCCCGTCGCTCACCTCGTAGAGCACGGTGTCTGCCATGGTCCATCCCCTCATGCGTCCGCTGCCGGTCCGGCAAGGACAGCATGGCGGAGATCACCGTCCATGGACCGGAACGGACGTGTGACCTGCGTCAAAGAATGTGCGGCCGAAATCGGTCGCCGGATACGTGTGCGGCCGCGCAGTATCGCAGTCACATCGCCGAATTGGGTGGTTTTGCTCGCGCGCGTTGCCCAAGCGATGCCGACTGATGTTGGTCATCGGGTCCTGAGATGCGGGATAATGGCCTGGAAGCAATGTGTTCGATGCCGGTGTCGCGTGCCCACGCACGACACGCGTGCCCTCCCAGGGCCGTCGGCTTTGACGATGAGCTGGTTTCAGGAAGGGGAACGAGCATGGCGGCCATGAAGCCGCGGACGGGCGATGGCCCGCTCGAGGTGACCAAGGAGGGGCGGGGCATTGTCATGCGCGTTCCGCTCGAAGGCGGCGGTCGGCTCGTCGTCGAGCTGACCCCTGACGAGGCCGACGCGCTCGGTGACGCCCTCAAGAAGGTCGTCGGCTGACGCGGAAGCGACCATACCCTTTCAGCCGCCCCGGCACCCTCATGGGTGCCGGGGCGGCTGTTTGCCCAGGTCCGAGCGGGGTTCTTCGGGTTTTTCAGGTCAGCGCTTGACCGCGCACAGCAGCCCGTCGCCCACCGGCAGCAGCGACACCACCAGCTCCTGGCTCTCCCGCACCGCGCGCAGCAGCTCGCGCAGCCGCAGCACCTCGGTCGGCTGTGGACCGGAGTCCACCGTCCGGCCGTGCGCGAAGACGCCCTCGAAGACCACCAGGCCGCCGGGCCGCAGCAGGCGCAACGATTCAGCGAGGTAGTCCATGACCTCCTGCCGGTCACCGTCGCAGAAGACGAGGTCATAGCCGGAGTCGGCGAGCCGGGGCAGCACGTCGAGGGCGCGGCCCGGGATGAAACGGGCCCGGTTGCTGGCGAAGCCCGAGGCGCGGAAGGCCTGCCGGGCGAACTGCTGGTGCTCCGGCTCGGGGTCGACCGTGGTCAGCACGCCGTCCGACCGCATGCCGTGCAGCAGATGGATGCCGGAGACGCCGGTGCCGGTGCCGATCTCGGCGACCGCCTTCGCGTCGACGGAGGCCGCCAGCAACCGCAGTGCCGCACCCGCGCCGGGCGACACCGAGCGCAGCCCTGCCTCGCGGGCCCGGTCACGGGCCCAGCGCAGCGCTTCGTCCTCGGCGACATAGGCGTCGGCGAACGCCCAGCTCGTCTGCCGGTTGGCGGTAATGACCCTCTCCTGTCCCCGTGGTTGCCTGGGCGTGACTGTATCCGTTGGGGCCGGGAACCCGCAGATGGGACCGGGCGTTTAGAGGGGTGGAGACGCACCCGGGGGGACACAGTTGGATCACGATGACGGGCAGGAGCTCGAGCGGGCGGTGACGCAGCCGCATGAGCCGTATCAGCCCAGATCAATTTCTCGTAAAACCGCTTATCCGGAGCTAACGGGCGAGGTGGCTATGGTAGGGGCTCCACTGGACACCACCAGAGCCGACAGGGGAGGTGCGGCCGCGCCTGTGGATCGGGGAGGAGTGCTACGGCGCTTCCTCGGATCGGCGGGTAGGCCGAAATCCGTGAACGACACCGCTGCTGACCACAGCCACGGCGACTACGCCACCGCGACCTTCTCCACCGACGCGGACGGGCAGGCCTGGACTCCTCCGACGTGGGAGGAGATCGTCAGCACGCACAGCGGCCGGGTCTACCGGCTCGCCTACCGCCTGACGGGCAACCAGCACGACGCCGAGGACCTCACTCAGGAGGTCTTCGTCCGCGTCTTCCGCTCGCTGTCGACCTACACGCCCGGCACCTTCGAGGGCTGGCTCCACCGCATTACCACCAACCTGTTCCTGGACATGGTCCGGCGCAAGCAGCGCATCCGCTTCGACGCCCTCGGCGAGGACGCGGCCGAGCGCCTGCCCAGCCGCGAGCCGAACCCCCAGCAGGCCTTCAACGACGCGCACTTCGACGCGGACGTCCAGCAGGCCCTCGACACCCTCGCGCCCGAGTTCCGGGCCGCGGTCGTCCTGTGCGACATCGAGGGACTGTCGTACGAGGAGATCGCCGCGACCCTGGGCGTCAAGCTCGGCACGGTCCGGTCCCGGATCCACCGGGGCCGTTCCCAGCTGCGCAAGGCCCTCGCGCACCGTTCGCCGGAGGCCCGCAAGGAGCGCCGCTCCTTCGTGCCTCGCGTTCCCGCTCTGGGGGGAGGGGGCGCGACCGCGTGAGTGGATCACGGCCCCAGCCCGCCGAGGGGAAATTCGCGGAACAGCACCTGGGAGACCGACTCGCCGCGCTGGTCGACGGCGAGCTCGGTCATGAGACGCGCGAGCGGGTCCTCGCCCACCTGGCCACCTGCGCCAGGTGCAAGGCCGAGGCCGACGCCCAGCGCCGACTGAAGAACGTCTTCGCGGAGGCCGCACCGCCGCCTCCCTCCGAGAGCTTCCTGGCCCGCCTCCAGGGGCTGCCCGGCGGAGGTGACACGGACGGCGGCTCGCCGTTCGGGGGAGGATTCCCCGACGGCTTCTCCGGACGACCCGGCACCGCCGGAGTCTTCGGCGTGAAGCGCCCCGAGCGCTTCGAGTTCGACTACGTCCCCGCGGCCCCGCACACCTCCGCGCTCACCCCCTCGAACCGCGGCGGTTTCCGCATCCATGACGTCGGCCGGCCCGAGACCGAGCGCTCGGCGTCACGCGGCATGCGGTTCGCGTTCGTCGTCGGCGGGGCGGTGTCCCTGGCCGCGATCGCACTGGGCGGCGTCACCACCGGAGCGCCGGTCGACACCGACGCCCGCGGTGGCTCGGGCGGCAGCAATGTGACCCCGGCCCGTACCCAGGGCGGCGCGGGCGTGGTGACGCCGGACACCCAGCGGCGCCGTCCGGTGGGCCCGCTGTTCGCCCAGGACCAGTCCCGGTTCGACGCCCCGGTCGCCCCGACCGAGGTGTCCGCGCCGCTGGTCCCCGGCACCCAGGTCCGCGAGGCGACGCTGACCGCACCCGTGGTGGCCGGCGCGGCCGCCATGTCGCCCTTGATACGCCCGCTCGACACCACCCCGCCGCTCGCCCTGACCTCCCGTTCCACGACCCCGGACCTCACCCTGCCGGGCCTGCTCGCCGCACTCGTCCCCGACGCGACCTCCTCCCCCTCCGGCACCACCCGCTGACCCGTACTCTGCGCGCCGGCCCCCGAACCTGGTTGAATCCAGGGAAGCCGTGCCCGTGCCTGTCCGGCAGACCAGGCCGTGATCGCGGCAACGTGCCTGACAGGCACAGGTGAACGGGGCCGACGTGCCGGCCAGGCCCTGGCTGTGGGGAGAGCATGAACGAGGGGAAGCCCACCAAGACGAAGTGGTGGAGCCGACCGCGCCCGGAGGGGCCGGTCGAGGGGGCCACCGCCGAAGGGGACTACGAACTGAGGCGGCCTCAGGACGTGGTTGATGACGAGCGGGCCGGTACGGCGGTGTCGTCCGAAGCCGAAGCCGAAGCCGAAGCCGAAGCCGAAGCCGAAGCCGAAGCCTCAGCAGCGGTCGAGGACTCCGACGGGACGCGCACCGGGGGTGACTTCGAGCTGCGGGCGCCGCAGGCCCGAGGCGCTGCCAGGACGGAGTCGGGCGACTTCGAGCTCGACCTGCCCGAGCCGGCGTCCGCCGAGGCGGCACCCGCCGAGACAGCGCCCTCTCCGGCAGCGGACGAAGCTCCCGCGACCGATGTCGTCGCCGAGCGCCCCAAGCCGCTGCACGACCCCGACCCGTACAGCACCCCGCCGTACGGCGAACCCGGCCCCTGGGCCCCGGCCCCGCCGGTCCAGCACCCGTCGCCGACGCCTTCCCACGGCACCGCCGTGCCCATGTCCGCCCACGGCACCCCGGCGCCGACCCCCGTCTCGACCCCCGCGCGCGACACCCTCGCCGCCACCCCCTTCTCCGCCCCGCACGGCGGTCCCCCGTCCCCCGTAGCGCCCTCCGCCGGCTCCTACGAGGACGCCCCGCCCCCCACCAATCCCTGGCAGAACTACGACCCCTGGGCTCCTGTCCCCATCCCCCTCCAGCAGACCGGCGCCGGTCTGCCGGGCCAGGACGGGCGACGTAAGCGGGGCCGGAAGCTGCTCGTCGTCGGGGCCGTGGTGCTCGCGCTCGTGTCGGGGGGCGTCGGCGGGGCCGTGGGGGCCTATCTGGAGCGCAATGGCGGGATGGCAGACGTGGAGCTGCCGCAGGCCGGTGCCGAGCCCGCGGGGCGGGCGCCGGACAGTGTGGCGGGGATCGCCGCGCGGGCCCTGCCCAGTGTCGTCACCCTGCATGTGAGCGGCGCGGACGAGCAGGGCACCGGCACCGGGTTCGTGCTCGACGACCGGGGCCACATCCTCACCAACAACCACGTCGTCGAACCCGCCGGAGCCGACGGCGACATATCCGTCACCTTCCACAGCGGGGACACCGCCAAGGCCACCGTCGTCGGACGGGACAGCGGCTACGACCTCGCCGTCGTGAAGGTCACCGACGTCAGCGGGCTCAGGCCCATGACCCTCGGCAACTCCGACAACGTCCAGGTCGGCGACCCGGTCGTCGCCATCGGCGCCCCCTACGACCTGGAGGGCACCGTCACCTCCGGGATCATCAGCGCCAAGGAGCGGCCCATCACGGCCGGCGGCGAGAGCGGCGACGGCAGCGACGTGTCGTACGTGGACGCCCTCCAGACCGACGCGCCCATCAACCCCGGCAACTCCGGCGGGCCGCTGCTCGACTCCAAGGCCCGCGTCATCGGCATCAACTCCGCCATCCGCTCCGCCGACAGCGGCTCCGACGAGAGCGCGCAGTCCGGCTCCATCGGCCTCGGTTTCGCCATCCCGGTCAACCAGGCCAAGCGCGTCGCCGAGGAGCTGATCAACACCGGCAGGGCGACCCACCCGGTCATCGGCATCACCCTCGACATGGACTACTCCGGCGACGGCGCCCGCGTCGGCACCAAGGGCAACGACGGCGGACCCGCGGTCATCGCCGGCGGCTCCGGCGACAAGGCCGGCATCAAGTCGGGCGACGTCATCACCGAGGTCGACGGCCAGCGCGTCCACTCCGGCGAGGAGCTGATCGTCAAGACCCGGGCCCACCGTCCCGGCGACGAACTGGAGCTCACCGTGGAGCGCGGCGGCAAGGAGCTGACCATCTCCCTGGTGCTCGGATCCTCGGACGGCGACTGAGCAGGCCGATTGACACAAACCTCACAGGAGCGCCCGCAAACCCCGCCCCACATGGCAAACAACCCTCAAAACCGCGCATGCGCGCGCACTCGGAGGGCCCGGGACAGTACCGGTCGTACCGGATCGCCGGGTACCGTGGACTCGGCCCGGACATCCCAAGGAGCTTCAGGTGTTCAATGACATAGGACCGCTCGAGCTGGTGACGCTCGTAGTCCTCGCCGTGCTCGTCTTCGGGCCGGACAAGCTCCCGAAGCTCATCCAGGACGTCACGCGGACCATCCGCAAGATCCGGGAGTTCTCGGAGAGCGCCAAAGAGGACATCCGCACCGAGCTCGGTCCTGAGTTCAAGGACTTCGAGTTCGAGGATCTGAACCCCAAGACGTTCATCCGCAAGCAGTTGGACAACGACGAGCTGGGGCTCAAGGAGATCCGCAACGGCTTCGACCTGAAGAAGGAGATGGCCGAGGTCACCGACGCGGTGCACGGTCGCGAGTCGGAGTCCTCCTCGGGTTCGTCGTCCGCCGCCTCGTCGGGTGGCCGGATCGACATGACCAAGAAGCCCGAGGACGACGGCAAGGACGACCGCCCGGCCTTCGACGCGGACGCCACCTGACCGCTCCCTGAGCCTCGTACGCACGTAGCCGAGCCGCACGTCAGTGACGTGCGGCTCTGTCGTGCACGACGTCGCACGTGACGCGTTTCATACGCCGGACAGGCCTCGCGCGACCTGAACCGGGCGCCCGGACGCCCCGCGCGCCGGGCGCTTTCCCTGCTGGTCCCAGTGGGGTGGCTATGCTGCCGAGTTGTTGTGCGGACCGGACGAGTCGCCCGAAGGGGGGCGGGCCGTTCCGGACCGACGAGGAACGAGGAGGCGTCCGGGCACATGGAGACGACGAGTCAGGCGGTCGCGCAGGCACCGGCATCGGAGGGCGGACAGCAGGTCCCCTCCGCCCGGCGCACGGTCGACGGCTACCTGCTGGCGCCCTTCCCGTGGTACGGCCTCGACGAGGCCTTCACGGGACCGCGCTGGCTGATGCAGGTCGGGACGGCGGCCGACGGTGCCGTCGAGCACGGTTCGATCGGGCACGGAGACGAGCCCTCCGTACGGAACGAGGCGTCGGAGGACAAGGAGAAGTTCGCGGTGGTGGTGACCGTCGCGGCGAATCCGTCCCGGCGGAGCGCCGACGGCACGGGGCTCCTCGAGGCCACGTCGGTCTCCTCGGCGGCGTGGCTCGCGGGCGTGGGCCTGCTCTCCTTCACCTGGCCCGGCCAGATGGACCACTCCCTGCGCGACGACTGGCTGGACCAGCAGACCGAGACCGCGTGGGCCCTGGCCGACGACCTCGACGGTTCGGACTGGTCGACCCTGTCGCTCCCCGTGGACGGGGTGCCGACGTCCTTTCACTACCGCGAGTCCGAGTTCGGCTGGGTGCTCGCCGGGTCGACGAAGGAGGGCGTGCATGTCGGGGCGTACGGAAGAGGCATGAGCGCGTACGGGCTCGGCTTCGCCATGATCAAGGACATCAGCGCCTACGCGTAGGGCGTGCGTACGACGATGGGGGCGCCGTCCGAGCCGGACGGCGCCCCCATCGTCGTAACCGAAGACCTAGAACTTGTTCCTCGGGGTGATCCCCAGGGACAGTCCCGCGAGGCCGCGCTGGCGGCCGCCCAGCTTGCCCGCGATGGCGCGCAGGGCCGAGCCGGCCGGGGAGTCGGGGTCGGACAGGACGACCGGCTTGCCGTCGTCGCCGCCCTCGCGGAGGCGGACGTCGATCGGGATGGAGCCGAGGACCGGGACGGTGGCGCCGGTCGTCTTCGTGAGGCCGTCGGCGACCATCTGGCCGCCGCCCGTGCCGAAGATGTCGACCATCTCGTCGCAGTGCGGGCAGGGCAGGCCGGACATGTTCTCGACCACGCCGACGATCTTCTGGTGGGTCTGGACGGCGATGGCGCCCGCCCGCTCGGCCACCTCGGCAGCAGCCTGCTGCGGGGTCGTGACGACCAGGATCTCGGCGTTCGGGACCAGCTGGGCCACGGAGATCGCGATGTCGCCCGTGCCCGGCGGAAGGTCGAGGAGGAGGACGTCGAGGTCGCCCCAGTACACGTCCGCGAGGAACTGCTGGAGCGCCCGGTGCAGCATCGGGCCGCGCCACACCACGGGCGCGTTGCCCGGGGTGAACATGCCGATGGAGATGACCTTCACGCCGTGCGCCGACGGCGGCATGATCATGTTCTCGACCTGGGTGGGACTGCCGTCGGCGCCCAGCATGCGCGGCACCGAGTGGCCGTAGATGTCGGCGTCGACCACGCCCACCTTCAGACCGTCGGCGGCGAGCGCGGCCGCCAGGTTCACCGTCACCGAGGACTTGCCGACGCCGCCCTTGCCGGAGGCGACCGCGTAGACGCGGGTCAGCGAGCCCGGCTTGGCGAAGGGGACCTCGCGCTCGGTCTGGCCGCCGCGCAGGGCCGTCGCCAGCTCCTTGCGCTGCTCGTCGCTCATGACGTCGAGCGTGACGTCGACGCGGGTGACGCCCTCGACGGCCGAGACCGCGTCCGTCACCCGCTGGGTGATCGTCTCGCGCATCGGACAGCCGGAGACCGTCAGATAGACGGTGACCGCGACCGCTCCGTCCGCGCCGATGTCCACCGACTTGACCATCCCCAGCTCGGTGATGGGTCGGTTGATCTCGGGGTCGTTCACCGTCGCCAGTGCCTCGCGCACCGCGTCTTCCGTAGCCATAAGGACGATGGTACGGCGCTCCGAGTGCCCCCCGGGATGCCCTTCAGTGGTCTTCTACGTCACGTCGAGGCGACCGTTCCGGCCGTTCTGCCGGGAATACGCCGTGCCCGTGTCCGTGCCCGTCCTGCCGTTCCTCCAGTTCCTTCATCAGGTCCTGGAGCTCGGAGCGGATCCAGTCCCGGGTCGCGACCTCGCCGAGGCCGATCCGCAGGGCGGCGATCTCACGGGTCAGATACTCGGTGTCCGCGATCGACCGCTCGTTCTGCTTGCGGTCCTGCTCCAGGTTGACCCGGTCCCGGTCGTCCTGCCGGTTCTGCGCGAGCAGGATCAGCGGGGCCGCGTAGGACGCCTGGAGGGACAGCATCAGGGTCAGGAAGATGAAGGGGTAGTGGTCGAACTTCAGGTCGCCGGGCGCGAAGACGTTCCACAGCACCCACACGATGATGACGACCGTCATCCAGACGATGAACCGCCCGGTGCCGAGGAACCGCGCGATCCGCTCCGACAGCCGCCCGAAGGCCTCCGGGTCCCACTCGGGCAGCAGGCGTCGCCGGGGCGGCCGTGGCTGGTCGAGGCGGGCACGCGCGCGCGTGCTGGCCGTCGCGCCGGCCGGGGTCCTCTCGCGCTCAGGAGCCATGCTGCGCCACCTCGCCGTCGTCGAGCCCTTCGTCGAGGTGGAACTCCGTCTCCCGCCAGTCCTCCGGCAGCATGTGGTCCAGGACGTCGTCCACGGTCACCGCGCCCAGCAGCGACCCGGAGTCGTCCACGACCGGCGCCGCGACCATGTCGTACGTCGCGAAGAACCCGGCGACGACCGGCAGCGCGGCGTCCGGGTCCAGCGGCTGGAGGTCGTCGTCGATGATCGCGCTGACCAGGGTGTACGGCGGGTCCCGCAGCAGCCGCTGGAAGTGGACCGTGCCGAGGTACTTGCCGGTCGGTGTCTCGTCGGGCGGGCGGCAGACGTAGACCTGGGCGGCGAGGGCGGGGGAGAGGTCGGCGTTGCGGACCCGGGCGAGGGCGTCCGCGACGGTCGCGTCGGGGCGGAGCACGATCGGCTCGGTCGTCATCAGACCGCCGGCCGTGTGCTCCTCGTACGACATCAGGCGCCGCATGTCGGCCGCGTCGGCGGGCTCCATCAGGCTCAGCAGCCGCTCCTGGTCCTGCTCCGGGAGCTCGGAGAGCAGGTCGGCCGCGTCGTCCGGGTCCATGGCCTCCAGGACGTCCGCGGCCCGCTCCTCCTTGAGCTTGCCGAGGATCTCGATCTGGTCGTCCTCCGGGAGCTCTTCGAGCACGTCGGCGAGCCGGTCGTCGTCGAGGGCGGCGGCGACCTCCGCGCGGCGCTTGGGGGAGAGGTGGTGCAGAACGTTCGCCAGGTCGGCGGGGCGCAGTTGCTCGAAGGTGGCGAGGAGGCTCTCGGCGCCCTGTCCGTGCTCCTCCAGGGAGAACCCGGTGACCGCGGACCACTCGACGGTCAGCGTCTCGCCCCTGGCCCGCCGGAAGGTGCCGCTCTTCCCCTTGCGTACGAACACCCGGTCGATCTCCCAGTCCCGGCGGGCCGGCAGCTGCTGCACGGAGACGTCCAGGACGGTGACCTCCTCGCGGGCCTCCACGAGCGTGACGCGCCGGTCCAGCAGCTCGCCGAAGACCAGGCGCTCGGTGGGCCGCTGCTCGAAGCGGCGGACGTTGAGCACGCCGGTGGTGATGACCTGGCCGGACTCGATGCTGGTCACGCGGGTCATGGGCAGGAAGATGCGGCGCCTGGTGGACAGTTCGACGACCAGGCCGAGCACTCTGGGCGGCCGGCGCCCGACGCGGAGCATCACGACCAGGTCGCGCACCCGGCCCACCTGGTCGCCGTTCGGGTCGAAGACGGCCACGCCGGCGAGGTGCGAGACGAAGATCCTGGGGACACCCCCTGCCATCCCTGACGCCTCCCTTTCACGTGAATTGCCCGCTCGGATGGGCTTCAGGCTAGCCCGTCCCGATGCGGTACGCCCTGGTGAGGGGTCCGGACGGACCGGCTCCGCCCGACCTCCCGGACCCCGGTACTCTGCGGTACGCCTCCGATGGACCCTCGTCAGAAAGGCAGCCCTCCTGTGACTGCGATTCCCCAGGGCCGCACCCGCCGGACCGGACTGCTGGGCGCGATGTGCGCTCTGGTCGTGACGGGAACGGGCCTGACGGGGTGCAGTGAAGACCCCGACGCGGGCACCAACGGCGTCGGCAAGCTGTCGGCCGACCAGATCCAGACGAAGACCAAGGCGGCCGCCGAGTCCGCCGACACGGTGCGTCTCTCAGGGAACGTGGTCACCAGCGGGCGCACTTACAAACTCGACATGCGTCTCAAGGCCGACGGCGGCTCCGGCTCGGTCACCTCCGAAGGGGCCACCTTCCGTCTGCTGCGGATCGGCGACCAGCTCTATCTGAAGGCCGACGCGGAGTTCTGGGGGCAGCAGGACGGCAAGGGCGACTCCGGCGACTCCGGTGGGGACACCGCCGCCGCCGACAAGCTCGACGACAAGTTCGTGAAGGTGCCGCAGGGCGACCCCTCGTACAAGAAGTTCATCGGCTTCACCGACAAGAACGTCCTCCTGGCGGGCCTCCTCACCCTCCACGGCGAACTGTCCGCCGACGGCCACCACGAGCAGTCCGGCATCCGCACCATCCGCATCACCGGCGACGAGGGCTCCGGCGGCAAGCTGGACGTCTCCCTGGAGGGCAAGCCGTATCCGCTCCGCCTGGAACGAGCGGGCGGCGCGGGCACGCTGACCTTCTCGGCCTGGGGCAAGTCCTTCGCCCTGAAGGAGCCGGGCAAGGACGAGACGGTGGACTACGGCAAGCAGCTGCCGACGTCCTGACGGCTTCCGCCGGCCGACGGCAGCCGCGGCCCGCTACTTCCGCCGGCGCTTCTTCAGCAGCAGCCTCGGAAGCCCGGCGGGGATCGGCTGACGGGTGGTGGCCGCCGTGGGAACGGGCGCCTCCGCCAGCGAGCCGTCGGGCAACGGCGACGTCGACCCCGTCGGCTCCAGCCGCAGCACCCGGCACTCCCGCGCCCAACGCTCCGTCATCGCCTCGCCGTCGGGCGCGTTGAGCCGCTTGCCCTTGAGCTCGGCGACCGTCGCGTCCCAGCTCTCCGAGCCCGGCGTCAGCTCCACGACCTTCGCCGTCCAGGACACCAGCCGCCCGCCCTTGTCCTTGCTGCGGACCGTCACCTCGGCCGCGGCCCCGTCGGTGAGCCCCGGCAGCGGCTGCTCGCCCGGCCCGTCGCCGATCAGACACGCCGCACCCTCGTGCCACACGTGCCAGAGCGCCCGGGCCGGACCCTCGAGGCCCCTGACCCAGATGAGGCCGGACTTCTTCGTGGCCTCCTCGACGAGGGCCTGGTCGAGCAGCTCACTTGTCATGAGCCCAGCCTAGCGACGCCGCCAGGGGCGCCGTCACAGCCAGCCGTTGCGCTTCAGCGTGCGGTGGATGCCGAGACAGATGCAGACGGTGATGCTCATGATCACCGGGTAGCCGTAGCGCCAGTGCAGCTCGGGCATGTGCTCGAAGTTCATGCCGTACACACCGCACACCATCGTCGGTACGGCGATGATGGCCGCCCACGAGGTGATCTTCCGCATGTCCTCGTTCTGCGCGACGGACGCCTGCGCGAGGTTGGCCTGGAGGATCGAGTTGAGCAGCTCGTCGAAGCCGATGACCTGCTCCTGCACCCGGGCGAGGTGGTCGGCGACGTCCCGGAAGTACTTCTGGATGTCCGGGTCGATCAGCCGCATCGGCCGCTCGCTCAGCAGCTGCATGGGACGCAGCAGGGGCGAGACGGCCCGCTTGAACTCCAGGACCTCACGCTTGAGTTGGTAGATCCGGCCGGCGTCGGTGCCGCGCGGCGACCCTTTGCGCCCCGGCGAGAAGACCTCGGTCTCCACCTCGTCGATGTCGTCCTGCACGGCGTCGGCGACCGCGATGTACCCGTCGACGACATGGTCGGCGATCGCGTGCAGCACCGCCGAGGGGCCCTTGGCAAGCAGTTCGGGGTCGTCCTGCAACCGGTGCCGCAGCGTCCGCAGCGAACCCTGACCGCCGTGCCGGACGGTGATGAAGAAGTCCCGTCCGGTGAAGCACATGACCTCGCCGGTCTCGACGATCTCGCTGTTGGCGGTGAGTTCGTCGTGCTCGACGTAGTGGATGGTCTTGAAGACGGTGAAGAGGGAGTCGTCGTACCGCTCCAGCTTGGGCCGCTGGTGCGCCTGCACCGCGTCCTCCACGGCGAGCGGGTGCAGCCCGAACTCGCTTGCGATACCGGAGAATTCGGCCTCGGTCGGCTCGTGCAGTCCGATCCACACGAAGCCCCCGTCCCGGCGGACCTGGCGCATCGCCTCGTGCGGCGTCAGCGGCTTCGGCGTCTGGACGCGAGCCCCGTCGCGGTAGACGGCGCAGTCGACGACGGCCGAGGGCGTCCCGGGGTCGCGGGTGGTGTCGTAATCGGTGCTGCTGGTCTTGCGCAGCGAGACGCGGGAGGGACGGACCACGGCACGCAGGTCGCGGATCATCGACATGGCAAGCTCCTTCGCGACAGGCAACGAAAGGCCGCTTCAACGGGTGGAACTGCCCGGAATGGGGACGTCCTGACGGAGGATGTTTGGCACGTCCACAAAGCGGGGAGCACCGCACCATCGCGGTGGCGGGTTTCGCTGCTGTTACAGATCAAACAGATCAGGCAAAACGAAACGAAGTGCTCTTCCGTTGATGAAGACGCGAGCGTGAGAGGCGGCGATCGGCCGAAGGCGGATCAGCTACATCAGGTGCCGGAAGAGCGAGTGGTACTACCAGGTCGACTTCGATCCATGACAGCCCCACCTCCTCCGGCCGGTCCCTCGTAAGGGACGATCCATTCCCCGTAGGGGGAGTCTCACGGCGTCGGGACTCGATAGCGACGCTTCTGCGTGCTGCCCCGAACCACCGGCAAAGAGTATCAGCCGACTGAATAGTCAAGGCGCTGCTTTGCCCGGTACTGACGAGTTCTATGCTCGCGACATGGCTGATGTTCTTCCTCTGGTCGAGGCCCGGTTGCGCAACGCGCTGGGCGAACCGGACGCGCGCGCCGCCGTCACCTTCCTCGGCACGGACCGCGTCGAGGTGCTGCGTTTCCAGCAGGACGACATCGTCCGCTACGCCACGCTCGGCATGTCCGCACAGCCGATGGGCGACCCCACCGCGGTGCTCGCCGACCCGGTCAAGGGACCCCGCGCCGAACTGGTCCTCTCGGTGCGAAGCGGCCTCGCCGACACCGACAAGGTGCTCCGCCCGCTCGCCGTGCTCGCCGCGTCCCCGCAGGTCGAGGGCGTCGTCGTGGCCCCCGGTGCCTCCCTCGACGTGGGTGAACCCCTGTGGCCCGGCGCCCCGTTCACCTCGGTCCTGGTGGCCGAACCCGGCGGCCTGGTCGAGGACCTGGAGCTCGACGAGCCCATGGACCCCGTCCACTTCCTGCCCCTGCTCCCCATGACCCCGAACGAGGCCGCCTGGAAGCGCGTCCACGGCGCCCAGGCCCTCCAGGAGCGCTGGCTGACGAGCGGGACGGACCTGCGGGATCCGTCCCGGAGGTCCGTCCCGCTCGAGTGACTGATGTCACCAACCGGTGGCTGAAAAGCGTCAGTTGGCGAAGACGGCGACGCTGTCCTCCGTAGCGTGCTTCGACTCCAGCTCCGCCGCCTCGTGAGTGAGCGCGTTCCGTCGTACGACGACCACGAGCGCACCGAGGAGCGCGGTCACCGCCGCCACCACGAACGGGATGTGGATGTCGGTCCACTCCTCGATCTTCGGCGCGAAGTAGGGCGCGGCGGCGGCCGCGAACCAGCGCACGAAGTTGTAGCCGGCGCTCGCCACCGGGCGCGGCGCGTCCGAGACGCCGAGCGCCAGTTCCGTGTAGACGGTGTTGTTCACGCCGATGAAGGCGCCGGACAGGATGGTGCAGACGATCGCCGTGGTGTGGTCGCCGTAGCCGAGGACGAGTACGTCGACGGCGAGCAGGACGAGCGAGCCGCCGAGCACCTTCAGCGAGCCGAACCGCTCCTGGAGGCGGGGCGCCACGAGGACCGAGAACACGGCGAGCAGCACACCCCAGGCGAAGAACACGGCCCCCGACTTGTAGGGGGTCATGTTCAGCACGAACGGGGTGAAGGCCAGCACCGTGAAGAACGTGTAGTTGTAGAAGAACGCCGAGGCCGCGGCAGAGGCCAGGCCCTTGTGGCCGAGCGCCTTGAGCGGGTCCAGCAGTGAGGTCTTCGTGGCGGGCCTCGGCTGTTCCTTCAGGAACACGGTGATGCAGAGGAAGCCGACCGCCATCAGGAAGGCCGTGCCGAAGAACGGGTAGCGCCAGCTGGCGTCCCCGAGCAGGGCGCCCAGCAGAGGCCCGCACGCCATGCCGAGTCCGAGCGCGGACTCGTAGAGCAGGATCGCCGCGGCGCTGCCGCCCGCCGCCGCGCCCACGATGACGGCGAGGGCGGTGGAGACGAAGAGGGCGTTGCCGAGGCCCCAGCCCGCGCGGAAGCCGACGAGTTCGGCGACCGAGCCGGAGGTGCCGGCGAGGCCCGCGAAGACGACGACCAGCGCGAGGCCGAGCAGCAGGGTCTTGCGGCCGCCGATGCGGCTGGAGACGAAGCCGGTGACCAGCATCGCGATGGCGGTGATCAGGAAGTACGAGGTGAAGAGCAGGGAGACCTGGCTGGCCGTGGCGTCGAGGCCCTGGGCGATGGACGGGAGGATCGGGTCCACCAGTCCGATGCCCATGAAGGCGACGACGGAGGCGCCGGCCGTGGCCCAGACCGCCTTGGGCTGTCGCAGGAGGCTGCTCGCTCCCGCGTCGAAGGCGTCCATGGTTTCTCCAATTCCGGCGAGGAGATGGTTGGTATATGCACATAGTAAGTTAGGTCGGCTAATTAATGCAAGCTACATCTACTTGTCTCCGGTGAGGAGTTCCGCCCGGACGGGTGATCGTCCTTGACGTGAAGGGGTCGGGGTAGGACCGTGGGGCCCTATGAGGGGCGAACCCAGTTGCCCGAAGTGTGGTGGCCGGGTCAGGGCTCCCGGACTCTTCGCCGACACCTGGCAGTGCGATGTGCACGGCACCGTGCATCCGCTCCAGCCGGTGATCCCGCCCAGCGTCGAGGCTCTCGGCGTCGTGGTGCACCGCACGCAGGTTCCGGTGTGGATGCCGTGGCCCCTGCCGGTCGGCTGGCTGTTCACGGGCGTGGGCTGCGCGGGCGACGACCGCAGCGGGGGCCGTGCGACGGCGGTGGCGTGCACGGGACCCGGGCCGCTCGGCGGTATCGGGGAGCTGATCCTCGTCGCCGAGGAACTCGGCGTCGGGCTCGGCGCGCGGTACGCGGGCATCGACGGGCCGGACCCGGGGCCGTACATGAACGTGGAGAAGCCCCCGCAGGTCAAGGTGCTGGCCGCCGGCCGCCCGACACCGCTGTGGCATGTCTCCGGAGCGCCGGACGACCGCGCGGTCTTCGCCGGCGAGGCTCGTGGGCTGTGGCTGTGGGCGGTCGTGTGGCCGGAGCAGTCGGGGCTGCTGATGTACGACGAGCTGGTGCTGACGGATCTGCGGGACGCGGGGGCGGAAGTGGAGCTCGTTCCCTGCGGGGCGTTGTCGCCGCGCTTGCTCGAGCCGTAGCGCCTACGAGAGTGCCTGGATCGCCGGGTGGGCGACTGCGGGTCGTCTTTGGCTGGTCGCGCCCACGCGGCGGAGCCGCATATCGATGCAGCCTCGCGCCCCTTGGGCTGACCCATGTAAAGGTCTCTCATGGGTTTCGGGTGTGACGGGGGTGCTGGAAAATCCGGTTATCCTTGAGCGTTCCCTTGTGCCCCGTCAGCGTCTGGAGTTCGTGCCGTGCGTATCGATCTGCACACCCACTCCACGGCCTCCGACGGCACCGACACCCCCGCCGAGCTGGTGCGCAACGCCGCCGCTGCCGGGCTGGACGTCGTCGCCCTGACCGATCACGACACCACCCGTGGGTACGCCGAGGCGATCGCCGCGCTGCCGACGGGACTCACGCTCGTGACCGGGGCCGAGCTGTCCTGTCGTATCGACGGGGTGTCCATGCACATGCTGGCCTACCTCTTCGACCCCGAGGAGCCTGAGCTGCTCGCCGAGCGGGAGCTCGTGCGGGACGACCGGGTGCCGCGGGCGCGGGCCATGGTCGCCCGGCTCCAGGATCTCGGCGTGCCCGTCACCTGGGAGCAGGTCATGCGGATCGCCGGGGACGGATCCGTCGGGCGGCCGCACGTGGCCACCGCGCTCGTCGAACTCGGGGTCGTACCGACCGTGAGCGACGCCTTCACCGAGGACTGGCTCGCCGACGGCGGCCGGGCCCATGTGGAGAAGCACGAGACCGACCCCTTCGAGGCGATCAGGCTGGTCAAGGCCGCGGGCGGGGTCACCGTCTTCGCGCACCCGGGGGCCAGCAAGCGCGGGCTCACGGTGCCGGAGTCCGCGATCGCCGAACTGGCCGCGGCCGGGCTCGACGGTATCGAGGTCGATCACATGGACCACGACGACGAGACCCGGGTCGGGCTGCGCGGTCTCGCCGCTGATCTGGGGCTCCTGGTCACGGGCTCCTCGGACTACCACGGCAGCCGCAAGACCGTGACGCTCGGCGAGTACCGCACCGATCCCGAGGTGTACGGCGAGATCACCCGGCGTGCCACCGGCGCGTTCCCGGTGCCGGGGACCGGCGGAGCCTGAGACTCGCTCTCACGCCACCCGACCTCACCTCTTCTCCTCGCAAGGCTCTCCTGTGTTCGACGCTGCCGTTTTCGGTTCCCTCTTCCTGACCCTGTTCGTCATCATGGATCCGCCCGGGATCACCCCGATCTTCCTGGCGCTCACCTCCGGCCGGCCCGCCAAGGTGCAGAAGCGGATGGCCTTCCAGGCCGTCTGTGTCGCCGGCGGTGTCATCGCCGTCTTCGGGCTGCTCGGGCACCAGATCCTGAACTACCTGCATGTCTCCGTCCCCGCGCTGATGATCGCGGGCGGGCTGCTGCTCCTGCTGATCGCCCTGGACCTGCTCACCGGCAAGACCGACGAGCCCAAACAGACCAAGGACGTCAACGTGGCGTTGGTGCCGCTGGGCATGCCGCTGCTGGCCGGGCCGGGCGCGATCGTGTCGGTCATCCTCGCCGTGCAGAAGGCGGACAGTGTCGCCACGCAGGTGTCGGTGTGGGTGGCGATCCTCGCCATCCATGTCGTGCTGTGGGTCGTCATGCGGTACTCGCTGCTGATCATCCGGGTCATCAAGGACGGCGGCGTGGTCCTGGTGACCCGGCTCGCGGGCATGATGCTCTCCGCGATCGCCGTGCAGCAGATCATCAACGGCATCACTCAGGTGATCCAGAGCAGCTGAACGGCTGCCGCCCCGGAAACGCACGGAGCCCCGTACGACATCCCTGTCGTGCGGGGCTCCGAAGCTCTGAGTGTTACAAGGCCGAGGGCTCGGCCGGGCGGATCCAGAGTCGCTGGCCGATCGAGGCGGCCTGCTGAACGATCCGATTGACGGAGGCGGCGTCCACAACGGTGCTGTCCACGGGCGTGCCGTCGACGTCGTCGAGTCGCATGATTTCGAAGCGCATGGGCTTCTCCCTTCGTCTGGTCATCCTCCTGCGGAGAATTACTGCGTACACAGGTAGTCAACGGGGTGCGTGTTACAAACATTCCCTACGCTAAAGAAATTTTTCGAACGACTAACTACTGACGGGTAAGCCACTCTTCGGAGACTGTTCGGGACCGGTTGTGTTCGCAGCGTGACCGCCGGGAGAATGGAGGCGATGAACGACGACCTCGCGGCCCTCGCCGCCCGCATCGACCACACCAACGAGCTGTTGCAGCGCATGCTCGCCGAGGTGGCGAAGACGCCCTCGACCCATGCGATCTTCGTCGACGCGGGATATCTGTACGCGGCCGCGGGCCGTCTGGTCGCCGGCACCGAGGACCGCCGGGCCTTCGACCTGGACGCCGAGGGGCTCATCGAGGCGCTCATCGACCGGGCCCGCACGATATTCGCGGACAGCAGGCTGCTGCGGGTCTACTGGTACGACGGCGCCCGGCGCCGCATCCACACCGCCGAACAGCAGACGATCGCGGAACTCCCGGACGTCAAGGTGCGCCTCGGCAACCTCAACGCCAACAACCAGCAGAAGGGCGTCGACTCGCTGATCAGAACCGACCTGGAGTCCCTCGCCCGGCACCGCGCGATCAGCGACGCGGCCCTGCTCGGCGGCGACGAGGACCTGGTCTCGGCGGTCGAGGCGGCCCAGGGCTACGGCGCCCGCGTCCACCTGTGGGGCATCGAGGCACCCGAGGGCCGCAACCAGGCCGAGCCGCTGCTCTGGGAGGTCGACAGCCAGCGCGTCCTCGACCTCGACTTCTTCAAGCCGTACGTGTCACGGCGTACGGCCGCCGCCTACGAGGCCTCGGTGAACCGGCCCACCCGCGAGGACGTCCGTTTCGTCGGTGCCCAGGTCGCGGCGAAGTGGCTGGGTGCGCGGGGCCGGGAGACCGTGGGGGAACTGCTGCCTGGGCATCCCTATCTGCCCGGGGCGGTGGACCAGGAGCTGCTGATCGAGGCGGAGGGGCTGCTCCAGTACTCCCTGCGGGGGCAGGCGGATCTGCGGCGGGCGTTGCGGGACGGGTTCTGGGAGCACTTGCAGGGGCAGTTCTAGGGCCCTAGGGCCGGGGGCCCAGCTGCTCGGCGTGGTCCCAGAAGTCCGCGAGGGCGCGGGCCGTCTCCAGCGGGCGGTCCGTGTTGGGGGAGTGCTCGGCGCCGGGGACGACGGTCCGGCGGGCGTGGAGGCGGACGGACATCCGGTCGAGCAGCGGTACCGGCCAGGTGTCGTCGTGCGAGCCCGAGAGCACGTGGAACGGCAGTGGTACGGCGGCCAGTTCGGCCACCCGGTCCGGCTCGGCGCACAACTGGCGTCCGGTGGCGATGAGTTGAGCGGGCCGGGTGCCCAGCCAGCGGCGGCGCAGATCCTCCCGGTCGTCGAGCCCGGAGTCCAACTCGCCCCCGGTATCGGTCTCCTCGGGCGGTTCCATGGCCTGGATCGCGTCCCACACGTCCGCCATGCTCATCACGGCGAGCGCGTCCCTGAGCAGCTTCACGCGCTGCTGCTGGGAGCCGGAGATCTGGGCCGGGCCGGAGGACATGAGGGTGAGCGAACGGAAGGGGCCGGGATCCAGCAGGACGGCGGCCCGCGCGATCTGTCCGCCTAGGGAGTGCCCGAGGAGATGCACGGGGACATCAAGGGCGGCGGCCTGTGCGAGCACGTCCTTCGCCAACTCGTCCTGCGCGTACGCCGATTCGTCGTTCGCCGGACCGTCGGACTCGAACTGGCCCCGCCCGTCCACGGCGACCGTCCGGTACCCGCGCGCAGCGAGCGGCACATGCAGCGGGTTGAAGTCCTCCTTGCTGCCGGTGAACCCGGGCAGCAGCAGAGCGGTCCCCTTGCCCGCGATCCCCTCCGCCACGGGCGCGTCGACGACGGCGAACTCACCGCGAGCGGTGCGCAGGGAGTAGGCGCGGGCGCCGGGGGGTGGGGCGAAGGTGGGGGGCCTGCTCATGGGGTGAGGCTATCCGGCGGGGCGGGTGATGGGCGGCGGTGGCTGTGTGAGGTCGGCCATGGCGGGAGCCGGAGCGTCCTGGGCGCGGGTCGCCGTTCGGAAGGGCCGGGAACGCCGACGGCCCGGCCCACACGAGGTGGGCCGGGCCGTTCGGCACGTGCGGTCAGCTCTCCGCGGTCTCCGCGGCGGCCGTCGCCTTGCGGGTACGGCGGCGCGGCTTGGCCTCCGGCTCCTCGGCGGCCTGGGCCGGGATGTCGGCGGCGGCGGCCGTCTTCCGCGCCCGCGTCGGCTTGGCCTCGGCGGTCTTGGCGGCGGCCGTCTTGCGCGTACGACGCGGCTTGTCCTCGGCGACCTCCGGTGCCGGCACGGCCTCGGGGGTCTCGGCAGCCTCGGCGACCTTGCGGGTGCGGCGGGTTCGGGGCTTGGCCTCGGTGCCCTCCGCGGTGTCGACCGCGGTTTCGGCGGTGGCGGCCGTCTTGCGGGTGCGGCGCGGCTTGGCTTCCGTGACCTCGGCCGTCTCGGCCGTCGCCGTGCTGGCGGCGGCCTTGCGGGTGCGGCGCGGCTTGGCCTCCGTGCCCTCGGCCGTGTCCACCGCGGTCTCCGCGGCGGCGGCCGTCTTGCGGGTACGGCGCGGCTTCGCCGCCACCGGCTCCTCCGCGGCCTGCGCCGGGATGTCGGCGACGGCAACGGCGACCGCGGCCTCCGGGGCCTCGGCGACCTTGCGGGTGCGGCGGGTCCGGGGCTTGGCCTCGGTGGCCTCGGCCGTGTCGACGGCGGTTTCGGCGGTGGCGGCCGTCTTGCGGGTGCGACGCGGCTTGGTCTCCGCGACCTCCGCCGTGTCGGCGGTGGCCTCGGGGGCGACAGCGGCGGCGGTCTTGCGGGTGCGGCGCGGCTTGGCCTCCGTACCCTCGGCCGTGTCCACCGCGGCCTCCGCGGCGGCAGCCGTCTTGCGCGTACGGCGGCGCGGCGAGGCGGCGGGGGCCTCCGCGGCCTCGACGGCGACCGGCGTCTCGACGGCGACCGTCTCCGCGGACCGGCGGGTGCGACGGCGGCGCGGCTTGGTCTCCACGGCCTCGGCCGTGTCGACCGCGCTCTGCGCTGCCTCGGACGTCGTGGCCGTGGCCGGCACCGACTCCACCGAGGCGGCTCCGTTACGGGTACGACGACGGCGACGCGGCGTACGGGTCGCCGCCGGGGCGCCCTCGGTCACCGAGGTCTCCTCCGGTGCCACCGTGCCCGCGGGAGCGGTGGTCCCGTCCGTCGCGGCACCGCCACGGGTGCGACGGCGGCTGCGCGGCGTACGGGCCGGGCGCTCACGGTCGGCGGAACGGGAGTCGTCCCGGCCGCCACGGCCACCCCGGTCGTTGCGGTCGCCGCGACCGCGGCCACCCCGGCCACCGGTCTCGCCGAGGTCCTCGAGCTCCTCCGCGTCGAGGCCCGCGCGGGTGCGCTCGGCACGCGGCAGGACACCCTTGGTGCCCGCGGGGATGTTCATCTCCTCGTAGAAGTGCGGGGAGGTGGAGTACGTCTCCGGCGGGTCGTTGAAGTTGAGTTCCAGCGCCTTGTTGATGAGCTGCCAGCGCGGGATGTCGTCCCAGTCGACGAGGGTGATCGCGATGCCCTTGGCACCCGCGCGGCCGGTGCGGCCGACCCGGTGCAGGTACGTCTTCTCGTCCTCGGGGGACTGGTAGTTGATGACGTGCGTCACGCCCTCGACGTCGATACCGCGCGCGGCGACGTCGGTGCAGACGAGGACGTCCACCTTGCCGTTGCGGAACGCGCGCAGCGCCTGCTCGCGGGCGCCCTGGCCGAGGTCGCCGTGGACCGCGCCGGAGGCGAAGCCGCGCTGCTTGAGCTGGTCGGCGAGATCGGCGGCGGTGCGCTTGGTGCGGCAGAAGACCATGGCCAGTCCCCGGCCGTCGGACTGCAGTATGCGCGCGACCATCTCGGGCTTGTCCATGTTGTGCGCCCGGTACACGTGCTGCGAGATGTTCGCGACCGTCACGCCCTCGTCGTCCGGCGCGGTGGCGCGGATGTGCGTGGGCTGCGACATGTAGCGGCGCGCGAGGCCGATGACGGCGCCCGGCATGGTCGCCGAGAACAGCATGGTCTGGCGCCGGGGCGGCAGCATGTTGATGATCTTCTCGACGTCGGGCAGGAAGCCCAGGTCGAGCATCTCGTCGGCCTCGTCGAGGACAAGTGCCCTGATGTGCTTGAGGCTGAGCTTCTTCTGGCCCGCGAGGTCGAGGAGGCGGCCCGGGGTGCCGACGATCACGTCGACGCCCTTCTTGAGGGCCTCGACCTGCGGCTCGTAGGCCCGGCCGCCGTAGATGGCGAGAACGCGTACGTTGCGGACCTTGCCCGCGGTCAGCAGGTCGTTGGTGACCTGCTGGCACAGCTCGCGCGTGGGGACGACGACGAGGGCCTGCGGGGCGTCGGTGAGGTCCTCGGGCTTGGCGCGGCCGGCCTCGACGTCGGCGGGGACGGTGACGCGCTCGAGGAGCGGGAGGCCGAAGCCCAGCGTCTTGCCGGTGCCGGTCTTGGCCTGGCCGATGACGTCCGTGCCGGAAAGGGCGACGGGGAGCGTCATCTCCTGGATGGGGAAGGGGTTGATGATGCCGACGGCCTCGAGGGCCTCGGCGGTCTCGGGAAGGATTCCGAGATCTCTGAACGTCGTAGTCAGGGTGCTGCCTCTTCTGTGTGCGCGGTGCGAGGCGAGCTCGGGGGTCTCTGGAGACCGTGCTGGGGACGTCGACTGCCTTACGGCGGGGCCGTAATGGCACGGGACCTCTGCCGACGCTCTAGCGCTCGAACCGCTGAGGGTCCCTCCGGATGCCGTACGCACAGTGCCGTACGGCCAAGGAGAGCTGTCAGGTCGGAGCCGATCGGGCCACCGACCGGGCATCCTCATACGTGCGGCCTGTGGAGATACGCGGTCGTCATAGACACGCGTACTCAGCAGGCGCATTACCACCATACCCCGGAAACGCGCACATGCGATGGCCGATTTGGTCACGTAGTCGTCGTCACACTGTTTCACCAGGGACTTCCCCGGCGCTGGGAGCGGGCTATTGTGCGCTTCATGACGACGTCTGACAACACCTCCGACGCTTCTCCCGAACCCACCGGAGTCGCAGCCCAGGACTGGGCGACGGCATCCGCCGAACCGCAGTACCGGGCCGCGGTCGTCGACCTGCTCGGCGCGCTGGCGTACGGGGAGCTGGCGGCGTTCGAGCGGCTCGCGGAGGACGCCAAGCTGGCGCCGACGCTGGCGGACAAGGCGGAGCTGGCCAAGATGGCGTCGGCGGAGTTCCACCACTACGAGAAGCTGCGCGACCGGCTGACCGAGATCGGCGCGGAGCCGACGGCGGCCATGGAGCCGTTCGTCGCCGCGCTGGACGGCTTCCACCGGCAGACGGCGCCCTCGGACTGGCTGGAGGGGCTCGTCAAGGCGTACGTCGGTGACTCGATCGCCAGTGACTTCTACCGGGAGGTCGCGGCGCGGCTGGACTCGGACTCGCGTGAGCTGGTCCTGGCGGTCCTGGACGACACCGGGCACGCCGGGTTCGCCGTCGAGAAGGTGCGGGCCGCGATCGACGTGGATCCGCGCGTGGGCGGGCGGCTCGCGCTGTGGGCGCGGCGGTTGATGGGCGAGGCCCTGTCGCAGTCGCAGCGGGTCGTCGCCGACCGGGACGCGTTGTCGACGATGCTCGTCGGGGGCGTCGCGGACGGGTTCGACCTCGCGGAGGTCGGTCGGATGTTCTCGCGGATCACCGAGGCGCACACCAAGCGGATGGCCGCGCTGGGGCTTGCGGCCTGACATCGAGAGGGGGGCGCTCCGGTTGAGGGGCGCCCCCGACAGAGGTGAAAGGCCGGGCCCGTCAGGGCCTACGCCGGCGCCGACCTACGGCGGAGTCTTCCCGCCGGGCGGAGCAGGAGCGACAGGGACGCCGCGGAGACGACCGTCGCGCCGATCAGGTTGAGCAGGATGCTGCCGGATCCCAGGGCGCTGTGGGTCACGAAGGCGCCGAACAGGGCTCCGGCGATGCCCGTCACCAGCACCAGGGAGCGGGCGGGCAGGCGGTGGGCCAGCCGGTGGGCGGCCACCGCGGCCAGGACGAGACCGAGCAGTGCGGAGCCGAGCGCTTCCAGCAACATCATTTGAGGTCCCTCCCACGGCCACGCTGCGTATCACGGTCGTAGCCCGTCATACCCGTGACCTGCGGAATGCAATCCTCCCCTGTGCTCGACTTGTGCTCCATATGTGGAGAAAAAATCTTCCGGAACTTTGCTCTCGCACCCGAGCTTTGCTCCTGCACGATGAGAGGGGCCCGGCGACTCCAGGTCGCCGGGCCCCTCTCATGTGCGTGTGCCTACAGTGCGCCGAAGCCCACCTTGCGCGGGGCCGGCTCGCCGAGCTCCACGTAGGCCAGGCGCTCCGCCGGGACCAGGACCTTGCGGCCGTGCTCGTCCGTGAGGCTCAGCAGCTGCGACTTTCCGGCCAGTGCCTCGGCCACCACGCGCTCTACCTCCTCGGCACTCTGACCGCTCTCCAGAACGATCTCGCGGGGCGCGTGCTGCACGCCGATCTTGACCTCCACGGCTATGTCCCTCCGACGGTCAGTGAAGTGCGCGACCTTCCGCGCTGTACCCAGCACACATTAGCCCGGTGAGGGGACGTGCACGCTCCGCGCAAGAAAGCCATGAGCGAACAGCGGACGGGAACAAAGTCCCGTCACGCGCGCGTGCGTCCGGGTCGGGATCAGTGCGAGTCGATGCCGTGCAGCGGGAAACCGGCGATGCCCCGCCACGCCAGGGACGTCAGCAGCTGGACCGCCTGCTCGCGCGGGACGCTGCGGTCGCTGTGCAGCCAGGACCGGGCCACGACCTGTGCGAGGCCGCCCAGACCCGAGGCCAGCAGCATCGACTCCGCGGGGGAGAGGCCGGTGTCCTCGGCGATGACCTCGGAGATGGCCTCGGCGCACTCGTTGGTGACCTTGTCGACGCGCTCGCGCACCGCGGGCTCGTTCGTCAGGTCCGACTCGAAGACCAGCCGGAAGGCGCCGCCGTCGTCCTCGACGTACGCGAAGTAGGCGTCCATGGTCGCGCGGACGCGCTGCTTGTTGTCGGTCGTGGACGCGAGCGCGTGCCGCACGGACTGGATCAGGGACTCGCAGTGCTGGTCCAGCAGTGCGAGATAGAGGTCGAGCTTGCCCGGGAAGTGCTGGTAGAGCACGGGCTTGCTGACGCCGGCGCGCTCGGCGATGTCGTCCATCGCGGCCGAGTGGTAGCCCTGCGCCACGAAGACTTCCTGTGCGGCACCCAGCAGCTGGTTCCGTCGGGCACGGCGCGGCAGGCGCGTACCTCGCGGGCGTGCCGCCTCTGTCTGCTCGATGGCTGTCACGCCGCCTCCCATAAGTCGTCCACTTGCGGTGTGCGCCGCGCCGCCATCGTACTTTTCGGTAACCGTGGTGTGCGCGGTGCGAGCGCAGAATTTCACGTACCGGACGGTGACGAAAGCAGCGCGAAGGTTTCAAAGAGGTACTTAGCGGGCAGCGACTCTCGCGCTCCGGCTGGGGGACGGGCCTCGGGGCGTCACCGATAGTCGTCCTCGTCGATCTGGACGACACGGGCCTGTTCGATGAGGTCGGCCTCGTTAGCCCGGTCGGGATCGACGCCGGTCAGCGGGTCGTCGCGGTCCGGGGTGACGTCCGTCTGCTGCTCGGCGGCGTCGCCCTCGGGGGCCTCGACGTCGAGCTCGACGTCACCGCCGCTGTCCTCGAAGGTGTCGGGGTCGCTGGGGTCGTAGGCCATCACGGGCTCCCTTCCTAGAACGTCCCTGACTCACACAGGGGGCCACGTACGGGTGCCCTGCGTACGAGCCTAGGAGACACGCGATCCGGACGCCATGCGATGTACGGGGTCTCTGTGACGGCGAACACATGAACCACTGCGTGATCGTCTCGTAACATTGCCGCATGTCTTCGACCGAGTTGCCGTCCGTACCGGCCGCCAATGTGCTCCCGAAGGTGACGCCCGTCAGGGTGGCGGAGGGCGAGCGGCTCAGGTCGGTGGGACTGCCGGGGATCACGTTGTCGGTGCGGTCGAGACCGCCCGCGCGCGAGGGCCTGCCGCCCGCGCTCTACGTCCACGGCCTGGGCGGTTCCTCGCAGAACTGGTCGGCGCTGATGCAGGAGCTCGACGAGGTGCTCGACGGCGAGGCCGTCGACCTGCCGGGCTTCGGGGACTCGCCGCCACCGGACGACGGCGACTACTCCATCACCGCACACGCGCGTGCGGTGATTCGTTTTCTGGACGCCTCCGGCCGCGGGCCCGTGCACCTCTTCGGCAACTCCCTCGGCGGCGCGGTCTCCACGCGCGTGGCCGCGGTCCGCCCCGACCTCGTCCGGACGCTGACGCTCGTGTCGCCGGCGCTCCCCGAGATCCGCGTGCAGCGCTCCGCCGTGCCCACCGCGCTCCTCGCCGTGCCCGGCGTGGCCGCGCTCTTCACCCGGCTCAGCCGCGACTGGACGGCCGAGCAGCGGGTCCGCGGCGTCATGGCGCTCTGCTACGGCGATCCCGCGCGGGTCTCACCGGAGGGGTTCCGGCACGCCGTCGAGGAGATGGAGCGCCGGCAGCAACTCCCGTACTTCTGGGACGCGATGACACGCTCCGCGCGCGGGCTGGTCAACGCGTACACCCTCGGCGGGCAGCAGGCGCTCTGGCGCCAGGCCGAGCGGGTCCTCGCACCGACGCTCCTCGTCTACGGTGGCCGGGACCAGCTCGTCGGCTACCGCATGGCCCAGAAGGCCGCCCGGTCCTTCCGTGACTCCCGGCTGCTGAGCCTGCCGGAGGCGGGGCATGTGGCGATGATGGAGTACCCGGAGACGGTGTCCCGGGCGTTCAGGGAGTTCCTGGCGGACAAGAAGGGCTCGGACGGCGAGGCCGGTTCCGGGGGCGCAAAGACCCCGACCGGGTCCTCCGGCGCGGTCGAGTCTTCGAGCGCGGGGAGCTGAGGGGCGGGTGGGACGGCACAGTCGCCGCGGACGCGCTCCAAAGAGCGACCCCGCGGACATAGCCGCAAGACGAGGTGGCCGGGAGGCCGAGGGTGCCCAGCCGCCGGCGCCGCAGGGCGGCCCGCCCCGGCAGGGCCCCGGACGGCAACAGGGGGCACCGCGACCGCAGGGGGCACCGCCGCAGCAGGGGATGCCCGCGGCCGGGCCCTCGGTCTACGGGGATCCGGTCTACCGGGTCCCGCAGGGAGGCCGACGGTTCCCGGAGGGAGCGCCTGCGCGGGGAGCGCCGCGCTTCGCCGACGGGACTCCTGCACAAGGAGTGCCCGGATTCGCCGACGGCACTCCCGCGCGCGGTGTGCCGAGGTTCGGGGACGGTACGCCCGCTCGTGGGGTGCCGCGGCTCCCCGACGGGACTCCGGCGCACGGCATGCCCCGGTTCCCTGACGGCACCCCCGCCCATGGCATGCCCCGCTTCGCCGACGGCACCCCCGCGCATGGCACGCCCAGGGTCCGCGGTGGGCACCCCGAGCAGCGGGAACCCGGCGGCGGATGGGGGGAGTCGGGGGCGCGCGGCATGGCTGCCGCGCCCGGTGTCTCCCTGCCGCGGCAGCGGCAGGCGCCTCCCGATGGCGGGCCTCGACAGGGCGGGCCCCGGCAGGGCGGTCCTCGGCAGGACTACCTGGACGCCTTCGGGAACGAGGACGTAGACCTCTTCGCACCCCGCGGACCGCATGGCCCTCATGGTCCCCAGGGGCCGGCCGATCCGTACGCCTCCGTCACCGAGTGGTCGGCGGTTCCTCCCCGGCGTGACGATGTCGATGAGGACGCACCGCCCACCGGCGAGCCCGCGCAGCAGAAGGGCGGCAAGGGCCGGGCCTTCACCGGCATCGCGGCCGCCGCCGTCACCACCGTGCTGGCCGTGGTCGTCGCCGGGCAGGTCACCGACGGGCGGGACGACAGCGGCGTACGGTCGCAGTCGGCCACCGACCAGGCGCGGGACGCGCGGGACTCGGCCTCGCGGTCGGAGGGGCGGCCGACGCCGTCCACGGCGCCGAATGTCGCGCTGACGTACGACCAGAAGATGGGCAAGCGGTACGCCCTCGACGCCAAGCTCGAGGGGTCGGGGAAGTTCGATGCGATCAAGGGCGTCGACAAGGCGCCCGGCACCGGGCAGAAGTTCACCTATCGGGTGGACGTCGAGCAGGGGCTCGGGCTCGACGGCGAGCTGTTCGCCCAGGCCGTGCACAAGACGCTCAACGACGACCGGAGCTGGGCCCACAACGGCGCCCGTACGTTCGAGCGCATCTACTCCGGCAAGCCCGACTTCGTGATCACGCTCGCCAGTCCGGGGACGACCGCGGAGTGGTGTGCGAAGTCCGGTCTGGACACCACCGTGGACAACGTGTCCTGCAATTCGACCGCCACCGACCGCGTGATGATCAACGCGTATCGGTGGGCCCAGGGATCCAAGACCTACGGTGATCAAATTCACGCCTACCGGCAGATGCTGATCAATCACGAGGTCGGCCACCGGCTCGGCTACCAGCACGTGACCTGCGACAAGGACGGCGAACTCGCCCCGGTCATGCAGCAGCAGACCAAGTTCCTGACCTATCGCGGAGTCACCTGCAAACCCAACCCCTGGGCATACCCCGGGAGTTGACGGGAGCCTCACAGGTCACGTTGACATGCGCAGAAAAGTCGTACATATTTCTGCGCATGTCGACCCGTCACGCCTCCGCACGCGCAGCCATCGAGCTGACGCTGATCGGTGTGACCGCTCTGTGCGTGGCCGACATTCACTGTCGCTGACGTTCGCCCTCTGGCGTTCGCGTCGCGATCTTCTTCTTTTCCCCGTGACCCTCGGTCGCGGTTTTTCGACGACCTGACGCCCGGGCAGACGTCTGTTCACTTTCGTCTCACCCCTTGTCTATCTGTCTCACCATTCGAGAGGTCGTCTCCGATGCGTCAACCGTCCGTCATAGCGCGCCGCGTGGCCGCGGTATCCGTAAGCCTGGTTCTGGCCGCGGGCGCCGCCGCCTGCGGGCCTGAGGACAACGATGCCAAGGGCTCCGGTGGTGACTCCACGCCCCACAAGGGCGGCACCCTGACAGTCCTGAACTCCAACCCGCAGCAGGACTTCGACCCGGCCCGTCTCTACACCTCCGGCGGCGGCAACGTCCCGTCCCTGGTCTTCCGTACGCTGACCACCCGCAACCGGGAGAGCGGCGAGGCCGGCGCCGAGGTCGTCCCGGACCTCGCGACCGACACCGGGCGCCCCAACAAGGACGCGACCGAGTGGACGTACACCCTGAAGAAGGGGCTGAAGTACGAGGACGGCACCGCGATCACGTCCGCCGACATCAAGTACGGCATCGAGCGTTCCTTCGCCCCCGAGCTGTCCGGTGGCGCCCCCTACCTGCGGGACTGGCTGGTCGGGGCCGCCGACTACCAGGGGCCGTACAAGGACAAGGGCGGGCTCGACGCGATCGAGACGCCGGACGAGCGGACCGTCGTCTTCCATCTGAACAAGCCCGAGGGCGAGTTCCCGTACCTGGCCACGCAGACGCAGTTCACGCCGGTGCCGAAGGCCAAGGACACCGGGACGAAGTACGAGGAGCACCCGGTCTCGTCCGGGCCCTACAAGGTCGTCACCAACGAGAACGACGGTGAGCACCTCGTCCTGGAGCGCAACACCCACTGGTCCGCCGCGACGGACGCCGAGCGCAAGGCCTATCCGGACAAGATCGACGTACGGTCCGGGCTCGACTCCTCGGTGATCAACCAGCGGCTGTCCGCGTCCCAGGGGGCGGACGCCACCGCGGTCACCACGGACACCAACCTCGGGCCGGCCGAGCTCGCCAAGGTGACCGGCGACAAGGAGCTGGCGGCTCGCGTCGGCACCGGGCACTTCGGCTACACGAACTACATAGCGTTCAACCCGACGGTCAAGCCGTTCGACAACGCCAAGGTGCGGCAGGCGATCTCGTACGCCATCGACCGGTCCTCCGTGGTGAACGCGGCGGGTGGGTCCTCCCTCGCCGAGGCCGCCACCACCTTCCTGCCGAACCAGAAGTCCTTCGGCTACGAGCCCTACGACCTGTTCCCGGCGGGTGACGCCGGCGACCCGGCGAAGGCCAAGGAGCTGCTGAAGGAGGCCGGTCACGCGAACGGGCTGACCGTCACGCTGACCCACTCCAACGCCAAGGACTTCGAGACCAGCCCGGAGATCGCGACCGCGATCCAGGACGCGCTCAAGAAGGCCGGCATCACGGTCAAGCTCCAGGGGCTGGAGGAGAACGACTACTCCGACAAGATCCACAACGTGAAGACGGAGCCCGGCTTCTTCCTCGCCCACTGGGGTGCGGACTGGCCGTCCGGCGGCCCCTTCCTCGCTCCGATCTTCGATGGTCGACAGATCGTGAAGGACGGCGCGAACTTCAACACGGGCCTGTTGGACGACAAGTCGGTCAATGCCGAGATTGACGCGATCAACAAGTTGACCGACCTTGACGCCGCCGCCAAGAGGTGGGGCGCGCTGGACAAGAAGATCGCCGAGCAGGCGCTGACCGTCCCGCTGTTCCACCCCGTCTACAAGCGCCTGGTGGGCAAGGACATCAAGAACGTCGTGATCAGCGACTGGACCGGTGTGCTGGACATCTCGCAGGTCGCGGTGAAGTAGCGCCGTGAGCGAGGCACTTGTCGCCACCCAGGCCCCCGGGGCGTCCGTCGCCCCGGGGGCCTCGGGGGCCCGTCAGTTCTGGCGGCGGCTGCGGACGCAGCGCGCCGCCCTCGTTGCGGCGGCCGTCGTCGCACTGCTCGTCCTGGTCGCGCTCGCGGCGCCGCTGCTGACTGCCCTGGAGGGCCAGGACCCGACCACCTACCACCCCGCTCTCGTGGACTCCGCGCGCGGCGGCGTGCCCGTCGGCTCCCTCGGGGGCATCAGCGGCGACCACTGGCTCGGGGTCGAACCGCAGACCGGACGCGACCTGTTCGCGCGACTGGTCTACGGGGCCCGCGTGTCGCTCGGCGTCGCGCTGGCCGCCACCGTCGTACAGGTGTTGATCGGTGTCGTGGTGGGCGTGACGGCCGCACTCGGCAGTCAATGGGTTGATCAACTGTTGAGCCGGCTCACCGACATCATCGTCGCCCTGCCCCTCATGATCATGGCGTTGGCGCTGCTCTCGATCGTGCCGTCGGACTTCCCGCGGCCCGTCCTGGTCGCCCTTGTCATCGGCCTCATCGGCTGGGGCACCATCGCGAAGATCACGCGCGCGCAGACGCTCACCCTCAAGGGGCTCGACTACGTCTCCGCGGCCCGGCTCAGCGGTTGGAGCACCTGGCGGATCGCCCGCCGGGAACTGCTGCCCGGCCTCGCCGCGCCGGTCATCACGTACGCCGCGCTGCTCGTCCCGATCAACATCACCGTCGAGGCGGCCCTGTCCTTCCTGGGCGTCGGCGTGAAGCCCCCGACGCCCTCGTGGGGTCAGATGCTCACCGCCGCCGACGTCTGGTACCAGGCGGCCCCGCAGTACCTGCTGCTGCCCGCGGGCGCCCTCTTCGTGACCGTGCTGGCCCTCACCCTGCTCGGCGACGGCATCCGCGTCGCACTCGACCCGCGCGCGGCGTCCCGACTGCGCGTCGGCACGGGCCGCAAGAGGGAGGCCAAGGCATGAGCGGCTTCACCGGCTTCGTGCTGCGTCGTGTCCTCGGCGCGGTCGTCACCCTGTTCGCCATTTCGGTGATCGTCTACGTCGTCTTCTACGTCACTCCGGGCAACGTCGCCCAGATCACCTGCGGGCCGCGCTGCTCGCCCGCCCAGGTGCAGCAGGTCGCCGACCAACTGCACCTGAACGACCCGCTGTACACGCAGTACTGGCACTTTTTGCAGGGCCTCGTCGCCGGCCAGGACTACTCGACCGGCACGTCCGTGGAGCACTGCTCGGCGCCCTGCCTCGGGCTGTCGTACCAGAGCGACCAGCAGGTCACCCAGCTGATCCTGGCCAAGCTGCCGGTCAGTCTGTCGCTGGTGTTCGGCGCGATGGTGCTGTGGCTGGTCCTCGGCGTCGGCACCGGCGTCCTGTCCGCCTGGCGGCGCGGCAGGCTCACCGAGCGCGTGCTGACCGGCATCACGCTCGCGGGCGTGGCCACACCGGTCTTCGTCATCGGACTGGTCCTGATGATCGTCGTCTGCGGACAGCTGCAACTGCTGCCGTTCCCGCAGTACGTGAAACTCACCGACGACCCCGAGCAGTGGGCGTGGAACCTGCTGCTGCCCTGGCTGTCGCTGGCCCTCATCGAGGCGGCCGCGTTCGCCCGCCTCACGCGCGCGGCGATGCTCGAGACGCTCGCCGAGGACCACATCAGGACCTTCCGGGCCTACGGCGTGGGGGAGCGGTCGATCATCGGACGGCACGCGTTGCGCGGGGCGCTCGCGCCGGTCATCGCGCTCAACGCCAACAACTTCGGCAGCGCGGTCGGCGGCGCGGTGCTCACCGAGACGCTCTTCGGGCTGCCCGGCATCGGCCAGGAACTCGTCCATGCCGTCAACGTGGTCGACCTGCCGGTCGTGGTCGGCATGGTCCTGGTCATCGGTTTCTTCGTGGTCGTCGCCAACGCCGTCGCGGACGTGCTGTACGCGGTGGCCGACCGACGGGTGGTGCTCGCATGAGTCTGGTGGAAGTCAGCGGCCTGACGGTCGAGTTCGGCGAGTTGCGCGCCGTGGACGAGCTCTCCTTCCGGCTGGAGCAGGGCGCCGCCCTCGCCCTGGTCGGCGAGTCCGGCTCCGGCAAGTCCACGGTCGCCTCCGCGCTGCTGGGGCTGCACCGGGGCACCGGAGCGAAGGTCGGCGGCTCGATCGAGGTCGCCGGCGTCGACGTGTCGTCGGCGTCGGACGAGGAGCTGCGGCGGCTGCGGGGCGGCAAGGCGGCGATGGTCTTCCAGGACCCGTTGTCCTCCCTCGACCCGTACTACGCGATCGGCGACCAGATCGCCGAGGTGTACCGCGTGCACGCACGCGTGTCGCGACGAACGGCACGCGCGCGTGCCGTGGACGTGCTGGACAGGGTTGGAATTCCGGACGCACCGCGCCGCTCCCGGTCCCGTCCGCACGAGTTCAGCGGTGGCATGCGCCAGCGCGCGCTCATCGCGATGGCGCTGGCCTGCGAGCCGGATCTGCTGATCGCCGACGAGCCGACCACCGCCCTCGACGTCACCGTCCAGGCCCAGATCCTCGACCTGCTGCACACGCTGCGGGAGGAGACCGGCATGGGCCTGCTGCTCGTCACCCACGACGTGGGCGTGGCCGCCGAGAGCGTCGACGAGGTGCTGGTCATGCGGCACGGGCGCGTGGTCGAGCACGGGCCGGTCGGGGACGTGCTGGGGGCGCCCTCGGAGGCGTATACGCGGGAGTTGCTGGGGGCGGTGCCGCGGGTGGACGCGCGCCGTTCGACGCCGGGCGTCTCGGCGCCGGGTGTGGACGCGCGGCGCCCGGTGTCGGGTGTGGACGCGCGCCGCGCGGTGTCGGGTGCGGGCGGGTCCTCGGTGGGGCCCTCCGAGGGGGAACCGGCCGAGGTAGTCCTCGAAGCGCGTGGCCTGCGCCGTGAGTTCGGCCGTGGCAAGCGGGCGTTCGCGGCGGTGGACGACGTCTCGCTGACCATCCGCCGCGGGGAGACCCTGGGCATCGTCGGCGAGAGCGGGAGCGGCAAGACGACGCTCGGGCGCATGCTCGTCGGGCTGCTGGAGTCGACGGCTGGAGAGGTCCGACACGAGGGGCACGCGCGCGTGGGCGTGAACCCCGCCGTCCAGATGGTCTTCCAGGACCCCGTCTCCTCCCTCAACCCCCGCCGCAGCGTGGGCGAGTCGATCGCCGATCCGCTCCGCGCGCGTGGCGAGAAGGACGAGGGGCGGATCCGGGGGCGCGTGACGGAGCTACTGGAGCGCGTGGGGCTCGAAGGGGCGCACTACGACCGCTATCCGCACGAGTTCAGCGGCGGACAGCGCCAGCGCGTGGGCATCGCGCGGGCGCTCGCGGCCGACCCGCGCGTCATCGTCTGCGACGAGCCGGTCTCCGCGCTGGACGTGACGACCCAGGCCCAGGTGGTCGCCCTGCTCGGCGAGTTGCAGCGCGAACTCGGACTCGCGCTGGTCTTCGTCGCCCACGACCTCGCCGTGGTACGGCAGGTCAGCGACCGGGTCGCGGTGATGCGCCGCGGCCGGATCGTCGAGTCGGGATCCGCCGACGAGGTGTACGACACCCCCCGGGACCCGTACACCAGGCAGCTCCTGGCCGCCGTACCGGCACTCGATCCCGAAGTGGCCGCGAGGCGCCGAGCGGCCCGAAGAGAGCTGGCCGCGGCCTGACGTAACGTAACTGCTTGATCTCTTAGCGCGATCGAACGCGACCCGCACGGGAAAGTTACGACCGTTCACCCCTTTTGGTGGCGCGACGGACAACCGTCCATCGCGCCACCGTCATGTCCGCATACGTTCGTCCCGCTGCGAGCCGCCGGGCCAACGGCGGCTCCCCATACGGGAGATCGGGGGTGCGCTCGTGCGCATCGGACTGCTTACGGAGGGTGGCTATCCGTATGTGAGCGGTGACGCCAGGCTCTGGTGCGACCGGCTCGTGCGCGGGCTCGGGCAGCACGAGTTCGACATCTACGCGCTCAGCCGCAGCGAACGCCAGGAGGACGAGGGCTGGGTCCCGCTTCCGTCGCAGGTCAACCGGGTGCGTACGGCGCCGCTGTGGACGGCCGAGGACGACGGCGTCGTCCACGGGCGCCGCGCGCGCCGGCGGTTCGCCGAGTGCTACGGCGAGTTGGCGGCCGTACTGTGCGCGGGTCGCTCCGAGGAGCCGTCGGCCACTGAGGCGGACCGTTTCGGCAGCGCGCTGTACGGACTCGCCGAACTCGCCCGCGACGAGGGCGGGCTGGTCGGGGCGCTCCGCTCCGAGACCGCCGTACGCGCCCTCGAACGCGCCTGTCGTGCGCCGGGCGCCGCACGCACGGCTCGCGAGGCGCGCGTCCCGGATCTGCTCGCCGTCGCCGCACACCTGGAACGCGCGCTGCGCCCCCTGTCCCTCGACTGGTACGAGGACGACGGGCTCGGCTCGGTCGACCTGTGCCACGCGGCCTCCGGCGGCCCGGCGGCCCTCCCCGGACTCCTCGCCCGCCACTTCTTCGACGTGCCCCTGCTGGTGACCGAGTACGGCGTGCAGCTGCGGACGCACTACCTCTCCGCCACGGAGGCCTCGCCGTCGGTGCGGTCGCTGCTCGCCGCCTTCCACGGCCGGCTCGCCGCCGAGATCTACGGCCGGGCCGCGCTCGTCACGCCCGGTAACACCCACGCGCGCCGTTGGCAGGAGCGCTGCGGCGCCGACCGCGACAAGATCCGCACGGTCTATCCGGGCATGGACGCCACCCATTTCGCGGAGGTCGGCGAGTCCCCGGAGCGCGCGGACCCCGACACGCTGCTCTGGGTCGGCCGTGTCGAACCGACCAAGGACCTCATCTCCCTGCTGCACGCCTTCGCGGAGATCCGCAAGGAGGAGCCGAAGACGCGGCTGCGGATCATCGGCGTGCCCGTGGGCTCCGAGGGCGCGGCCTATCTCGGCCACTGCAAGGCGCTGGCCGCGCAGCTCTTCCCCGACGAGGCGGACGGTCTGCACGCCGTCGGCGACAACCCGGTCTCCTTCGAGGAGATCGGCGGCCCGGAGGTCCCGACCCTCGCCGAGGCGTACGCGTCGGGCGCGGTGACCGTGCTGTCCAGCGTGGTCGAGGGTTTCCCGATCAGCCTGGTCGAGGCCATGTTCTGCGGCCGAGCGACCGTGTCCACGGATGTCGGCGCCGTGGTGGAGGTCATCGGCGGCACCGGACTCGTCGTACCCCCGCGCAATCCGCGGGCGCTCGCCGAGGCGTGCGTGGCGCTGTTGCGCGACTCCGCGCGCCGTGACCGTCTGGGCGCCGCGGCACGCGCGCGTGCGCTCGAGCTGTTCACCGTCGAACAGAACATCACGGCATTTCACGGCATTTACCTGGAGATCGTCTCCCGTCATCCGGTCCACCGGGTCGTCCTCGACGACACCACCGGGGAGCCCCTCCCGTTCGCCGTCCCCGCCGAGGCCCATGTGCCCGGCCGCTGGACGGACTCCGGCGCGCGGGTCGTGGCCCGCGGCGGCCCCGGCTGGGCGGCAGGTCCTCCGGTACGCGCCAACACTCCGGTGCCCGCCACGGAGGGAGCGCGATGAGCGACCTCGGCGAACTGGACCGCCCCGGAACGCCGGGGAGCCCCGGGCCCTGGGACGCGAGCTCGGGGGAGTGGCTGGCGGGGGAGGGGGGCGAGGCCGGTTCGCGTGGCGAGGCGCATGGTGGCGCGAGTGTCGAGGGGGCGGCGACCAGCGGGGCCTCCAGTGTCGTGGGGGCCGCGACCAGCGGTGCCGACACCGTCGTAGCCCTCGGAGACGACGGCGACAAGGGTGCGCCCGTCCGGTCTGCCGCCGGAGACGACGGTGAATCGGGCGCCCGTATCCCTGCCGCCCCCGAAGTGCCGACGGCCCGGAAACAGCAGGCCGCCCCCCGCCGCGCCTCCGCCGTCGACCCGGTGAAGGCGCTGATGCACCGCCACCGTGAGCTGTGCGAGCGGGCGGTCGATCCGTTGGAGATCGCCGCCGGTCTGGAGGCGCACGGCGTCACCGACCGCACGGCGAGCCGCTTCCGGCACCGGGACGTCTTCTCCCTCGCTGAGGAGATGTACGCGCGCGTGCCGAGAGACGCCGAACCCTCCGCGCCCGCCCCACCCGCCGAGACCCCCCGAACCGGCGTCGACTGGCTGCTCCTCACCCTCCTTCCCGGTGCTCTGTGCGCGGCGACCGTGACCGCCCTCCACCTCACCGAAGGCCGACCGCGCCTGATCGCGGCGGCCGTGGGCGCACTCGCCGTAGCCCTCTCCCTGCGCGCGGCACTGACACGCGGCCCACTGCGCACCACGCACCTCACCGCGCCGCGCACCCGCACGCTGACCGGCTGGCTGGTCGCCTACGCCCTCCTGGGCGACGGCCTTCTGCGAGCAGCCGTGACCGGCGGCCCCGACGCCCTGCCCACCGGTGCCTCCGACGGACCCTGGCCGTTGGCGACCGCCCCCGTCCTGGCCCTCGCCCTGTCCTGCGCCCCCGCGGCCTGGACCGCCCACCTCTTCACCACCCGAGCCCGCCGCAAACTCACGCTCAGCCGGGGCCTGGAGGACTTCACCGCCTCCGTACTACCGCTGCTGTTCGGGATGTTCGCACTGTTCCTGTGCGCCCTGACCGCCCTGCTGGCCCTGAGCGGCACGATCCTGTCCGAACCCACCCCCTACGCGCAGACCCTCGCCCTCGGCGGCCTTCTGTTCCTGTCCCGACTCCTCACCACCCACGGCTTCACCCACGCCCCGGCACTCGTCCTCACCGCCACGACCGCGGCAGAGCTGACGGTCGTCGCCGCGGTCTTCGCGGCCCGCCTCCCGGGCTGCGGCTTCCTGGGCACCCCGGTCGAGACCCTCGTGGAGACCAGGGGCCCGGGCAGCGTCCCGGCACTCGCCTGCGCGGCAGGAGCCGCGGCCCTGCTGTTCCACGCCACCCGCAGGCTGACGAGGGCCTCGGCCCACGCCCCCACGGACCAGCCGTGCTGACCCGACCGGGGGCCCGCGGCCCCACGCGAAGAACCGGTCCCACCCGAAGGGCCGGCCCCGCCCGGCCGTGCCCCGGCGCGGACCCGACCCACGACGCACCAGTAGGCGCTACGCGCACCCCCACCCACACCAGCAGGCCGCCACAGACACCCCACCCCACCGCCGGCGGCCGGAGGCAACCCCCTCTGAAGGAGAGCACCACATGATCACCTCCCGACCCGAAGACCCGGCGACGGGAGCCGCACGATGAGGGTCCTGCTGATCGGAGCCAACGGCTACCTGGGCCGCTTCGTGGCCGACCGCCTGCTCGCCGACCCAGCCGTCCAGCTCACCGCCCTCGGCCGCGGCGACGACGCCGACGTCCGTTTCGACCTCGCGTCCGGCAGCCCCGGCGCGCTCACCCGTTTCCTCGACGCGGTCCACCCCGGCGTGGTCGTCAACTGCGCGGGCGCCACCAGAGGCGGGGCCCGCGAACTCACCCGCCACAACACCGTCGCGGTCGCCACCGTCTGCGAGGCGCTCCGGCGCAGCGGCTGCGGTGCGCGACTCGTCCAGATCGGCTGCGGCGCCGAGTACGGCCCGAGCCAGCCCGGCTCGTCGACGGCGGAGGACGCCGTCCCGCGCCCCGGCGGCCCGTACGGCGTCAGCAAACTGGCCGCCACCGAGCTTGTTCTCGGCTCCGGCCTGGACGCCGTCGTCCTGCGCGTCTTCTCTCCCGCGGGGCCCGGCACGCCCGCCGGCTCCCCTCTCGGTCGGCTCGCCGAGGCCATGCGCCGGGCCATGCAGTCCGGCGACGGCGAGCTCAAGCTCGGCGGTCTCGGCGTCCAGCGCGACTTCGTCGACGTCCGTGACGTCGCCCGCGCGGTCCACGCCGCGAGCCTGTCCGCCGCGCAGGGCGTCATCAACATCGGCTCCGGCCGTGCCGTCCGCCTCCGGGACGCCGCCGCCGTCCTCGCCCGCGTGGCCGGATACGGCGGCGCCCTCCACGAACTCGACGGCCCTCCCGGCCCGCTGCGCCCATCCATCGGGCACCCCCGCTCCGAACCGGACCACGGGGCCCCGCTCGCGTACCCGTACCCCGACGGCTGCGGCAGCTGGCAGCAGGCCGACGTGCGCACCGCACGCGACCGGCTCGGCTGGCGCCCCCGGATCAACCTCGAAGAATCCCTGGCAGACATCTGGATGGAGGCGGCATGCCGCATCTGACCAGCACCAAAACATCCGCACCCGGCATCGAGCTGCACCCCGGCTTCGGCATCCCCGGCTTCGCGCACCCCCTCGTCGCCCCCGCCGAATGGGCCGAACTCACCCGCCCCGGCACCCCCGTGCACTGGGTCGTGCTCAACGTCGCCGACGGCCCCGGCAGCCGTCCCGACCCGCACTGCCTGGAGGCGGCCGGTCGGCTGCGCAACGCGGGCGTCCGGGTCCTCGGCCACATCGACGCGACATACGGAGCCCGCGGCCACGGCGAGATGGTCTCCGACGCCCAGCGCTACATCGACTGGTACAAGGCCGACGGCTTCCTCCTCGACCGCTGCCCGACCGAACGCACCGCGCTCCCCGAGATCCGCCGCACGGTCGCCGCGCTCCGCGCGATCCACGACCACGCGCATGTCGTCCTCGGCCACGGCACCCATCCGTATCCCGGGTACGCCGAGAGCGCCGACCAACTGGTCACCTTCTCCGGACCGTGGAGCGACTACCGCTGGTCGCAGGTGGCCGAGTGGACCGCGGACTATCCGCCCGACCGCTTCTGCCACTTCGTCCACGGCGTGCCCCGCGGCCATCTCGACGAGGCCCTGCGCATCGCCCGCTGGCAGGGCGCCTCGACCATCTGGTTCACGGACCGCACGGACGGCGGCGGCCGCGCCGACCCCTGGGAGACCATGCCCGGCTACTGGGACGAAATCGTCTCGCGGATCGGAACGGGTGTCTCGGAATGAAGAAGGCCGTGGCAGTGTTACGGGGAGAACAACTGTAGTGATTGACCGACCAACGGAGTCCCCGTGTCGCTGCCACCCCTGGTCGAGCCCGCTTCCGAGCTCACCGTAGACGAGGTCCGCAGGTACTCCCGCCACCTGATCATCCCCGACGTCGGGATGGACGGGCAGAAGCGGCTGAAGAACGCCAAGGTGCTGTGTGTGGGCGCCGGCGGCCTGGGCTCGCCGGCGCTGATGTACCTGGCCGCGGCGGGCGTGGGCACGCTCGGCATCGTGGAGTTCGACGAGGTCGACGAGTCGAACCTCCAGCGCCAGATCATCCACAGCCAGGCCGACATCGGTCGCTCCAAGGCCGAGTCCGCGCGCGACTCCGTCCTCGGCATCAACCCGTACGTGAACGTGGTCCTTCACGAAGAGCGGCTCGAGGCCGACAACGTGATGGACATCTTCAGCCAGTACGACCTGATCGTCGACGGCACCGACAACTTCGCGACCCGCTACCTCGTCAACGACGCGGCCGTGCTGCTGAACAAGCCGTACGTGTGGGGCTCGATCTACCGCTTCGACGGCCAGGCCTCGGTCTTCTGGTCCGAGCACGGTCCCTGCTACCGCTGCCTCTACCCGGAGCCCCCGCCGCCGGGCATGGTCCCCTCCTGCGCCGAGGGCGGCGTGCTGGGCGTGCTGTGCGCGTCCATCGGCTCCATCCAGGTCAACGAGGCCATCAAGCTCCTCGCGGGCATCGGCGAGCCCCTGGTCGGCCGCCTGATGATCTACGACGCCCTGGAGATGCAGTACCGCCAGGTCAAGGTCCGCAAGGACCCCAACTGCGCGGTCTGCGGCGAGAACCCGACCGTCACCGAGCTCATCGACTACGAGGCCTTCTGCGGCGTCGTGTCCGAGGAGGCCCAGGAGGCGGCCGCCGGCTCGACGATCACTCCCAAGCAGCTCAAGGAGTGGATCGACGACGGCGAGAACATCGAGATCATCGACGTCCGCGAGATCAACGAGTACGAGATCGTCTCGATCCCGGGCGCCAAGCTGATCCCGAAGAACGAGTTCCTCATGGGCACCGCCCTGGAGAGCCTCCCGCAGGACAAGAAGATCGTCTTGCACTGCAAGACGGGTGTCCGCAGTGCGGAAGTCCTCGCCGTGCTGAAGTCCGCGGGCTTCGCCGACGCCGTGCACGTCGGCGGCGGCGTGATCGGCTGGGTCCACCAGATCGAGCCGGACAAGCCGGTGTACTGACCCGACCTGCTCCGATCGGCGGGGGCTTCGCGCACCACGGGTGCGCGAAGCCCCCGCCGTCGTCATGAGCAGACCTTGCCGTCCTTCGGCACCGTGCCCTTGAGGAGATACGCGTTCACCGTGGAGTCGACACAGTCGCTCCCGCTGCCATAGGCGCCGTGACCCTCGCCCTTCCAGGTGAGCACCACACCGACGTCCTTGCCCAGCTCGTCCGCCATCTTCCGGGCGCCCTCGTAGGGAGTCGCCGGGTCGCCGGTGTTGCCGACCACGAGGACCGGCGCCGCGCCGGGCGCGCTCACCTCCGGGGTGTCCCACTGCCCGGCCACCGGCCAGTCGTGGCACCAGCCTGCCGTGTCCCAGCCCAGGAAGGCCCCGAAGACCGGCGAGAGCTTCTCGAACGTCGGCAGCAGCTTCTTCGTCTGCGCAGCGGTCGGCCGCTGCTTGTCGTCCAGGCACGATATGACCCGCTGCGAGTGGGTCGTCGTGCCGTAGTGCCCCGAGGTGTCCCGCTCGTTGTATCCGTCGGCGAGCGTCAGCAGCTCCGAACCGTCGCCCTGCTCAGCGGCCTCCAGGGCGCTGGTCAGGGTCGGCCAGCTGGCCTTGCTGTACAGCGGCAGCACGATGCCGGTGACCGCGAGGGTCTGGGTCAGCTGCCGGTCCGACCCGGTCTCCAGCGGGTTCGCGTCGATCTGCTTCAGCAGGGCGGCGATCTTCCGCGTGCCCTCCTTCGGGTCCTGGCCGGTCGACTTCAGGTAGTCGTCGAGCGCCCGCTGGAAGCCCCGGGTCTGGTTCTCGGCGTGCCCCACGGTGTCGGCGCTCGGGTCGACGACCGCGTCGAGGATCAGCCGCCCCACCTTCTTCGGGAACAGGTGGGCATAGACGCCACCGAGTTCGGTGCCGTAGGAGATGCCGAAGTAGTGCATCTTCGGGTCGCCCAGCACCTGGCGCATCAGGTCCATGTCGCGCGCGGTGTCGGTCGTGGAGACGTGGCCCAGCAGTTCCCCGGCGGCCTTCTCGCAGCCCTTGCCGAAGTCGGCGGCGTCCTTGAAGTAGGCCGTCTCCTCGGCCGCGGTGTCCGGCGTCGCGTCCACGCTCTCGGCGGACTCGATCTGCCGGTCGCTGCGGCAGCGCACGCCCTCGCTGGCGGAGACACCGCGCGGGTCCCAGCTCACCAGGTCGTACCGCTCGCGGAGCGAGGAGACCGTCGTGCCGTACAGCGGCATCATGGACACGCCCGAGCCGCCCGGACCGCCGAAGTTGAACAGCAGCGAGCCGATGCGCTCGCTCTTGTCGCCGCGGGCCTTGGCGCGGATCATCGCCAGGCCGATGGTCTTGCCCTCCGGCTCCGCCCAGTCCAGCGGCACCTTCAGCGTCGCGCACTGCCATTCGCTGCTCGGCGCGGGGGAGTCGGCCGTGCTCTTGCAGTCGTCCCAGTCGAGCTTCTGCGAGGTCAGCGACGACGGCAGCGCGGCCGCCGCCTCGGTGCCGGAGGACGTCGACGACGGACTGGCCGAGTTCGTCTCCTCGTCGCCCTTGCCGTCATCGGACGAGCCGCCGCTACAGCCCCCCACCAGCAGTGCCGCGGCGGCGACCAGAGTCGTCCACCGTACGAAGCGCGTCATCGCATTCCCCCCTCGCGGGCCGTCCGCACCGTGCAGCGGATGGCGTTCATGCCATGGTAGGCGGAGCACATCACGGCTGCGCATGCCTGTGGATAACGCTCTGACCTGCCGGTTCTCGGCGAGGAGTGGATGAGTTAGCGGCAGGTGGGTCAGGAGCAGACCGTTCCCGCCGGCGGCACCTTCCCGTCCAGCAGATAACCGTTCACCGCGCTCTGCACGCACTTGTTCTTGCTGTCGTACGCGCCGTGCCCCTGCCCCTTGTACGTCAGCTCGACGCCGACGCCCTCGCCGAGCGCGTCCACCATCTTCCGCGCCCCCTCGTACGGGGTGGCCGGGTCGCCGGTGTTGCCCACGACGAGGATCGGTGCCGAGCCGGTCGCACTCACGTCGGGATGTTCGGCGGCGCCCGGCACCGCCCAGTCGGTGCAGCCGACCATCCCCCACGCCAGATAGTCGCCGAAGATCGGCGAGGCGGACCGGAACTCGGGCAGCTTCCGTGCCACGTACTCCTCGGTGTGACGAGGCTTGTCGTCGGCGCAGTTGATGGCGATGTTGGCCGCGGTGAGGTTGCTGTACTGACCGTCCTCGTTGCGGCCGTTCATGGAGTCGGCGAGCAGCATCAGCACCCGGCCGTCCCCGTCGTACGCCTGCTCCAGGCCCTCGGTGAGGTACTCCCAGAAGTCCTGTGAGTAAAGGGACTGGGCGATGCCGCTGGTCGCGGCGGTCTGGGTCAGCTCGCGCAGGCCGAGACCGGGGAGCGGGGTGCGGTCGAGGTCCTTGAGCAGCTTGGCGATGCGGTCCTGGACGTCCTGTGCGCTGTCGCCGATCGGACAGTCCTCGGTCTGCGACACACAGTGCTCGGCGAAGTTGTCGAGCGCGAGCTGGAAGCCCTTCGCCTGCGCGAGCGAGCCCTGCTCCGAGTCCTCGGTCGGGTCGACGACCGCGTCGAAGACGGCGCGGCCCACCTTCTTGGGGAACAGGTGGGCGTAGACGCCGCCGAGTTCGGTGCCGTAGGAGATGCCGAAGTAGTGCAGCTGCTCGTCGCCGAGGACCTGGCGCATCAGGTCCATGTCGCGGGCCGCGTCGGTGGTGCGCACGTGGGGGAGCACCTTCTCGGAGTTGTCCTCGCAGGCGGCGTTGAACTCCTTGGTGTCGGCCAGGAGCTTGGCGCGCTCGGCCGCGTCGTCGGGGGTCGCGTCCTGCTGGAAGTACGCGTCGAGCTGGAGTTCGTTCAGGCACTCGACGGGCGCGCTGCGGCCCACCCCGCGCGGGTCGAAGCTCACCAGGTCGTAGCGGGTGCGCAGTTTCGCGTAGTCCTCGCCGAAGGCGGGCAGCGTGGTGACGCCCGAGCCGCCGGGGCCGCCGAAGTTGAAGACGAGCGAGCCGATGCGCTTGCTCTCGTCGCCGCTGGCCTTCGCCCGGATCAGCGCGAGCCCGATCTTGTCGCCCTTGGGCTTGTTCCAGTCGAGGGGGGCCTTCAGCGTGGCGCACTGCCACGTGTCGCCGTTCGGCAGAGGTGACGGGGCGTCACCGCCGCCCTCCGCCGCGGACGGTGCCGGACAGTCCTCCCAGCTCAGCTTCTGGGCCGTCACGTCCTGGTTCTCGGAGTCGTCGCCACAGCCCGCCAGGAGGGTGGACAGCAGGACGGCGGAGACGGCCAGGGCAGGGACGCGCAGGCGGAGAGGGTTCGGCATGGTCCCATCCTGCGGTGGGGCATCCCGGGCCGCTCGGGGCACGGGCCGTACGAGGTACGCGCGCGTGCGGTGACGCGACCGCACGCGCGCGGTGTCCTACAGCGCGCCCTTGCGGGTCAGGTGGTTGAAGGCCAGCCAGCCCGGCAGCACCGGGATCCACAGTGTCAGCAGCCGGAACAGCAGCACGGCCGGTGCGGCGACCTCGCTCGGCAGTCCCACGGCGATCAGACCGACCGTCAGGGTGGCCTCCACCGCGCCCACACCGCCCGGCGTCGGGGCCGCCGAGCCGAGCGCGTTGCCGGCGAGGAAGACGACGGCGACGCTGGCGATGCTGATCGAGGAGCCCTCGGTGCCGAAGGCGCGGATCGAGGCGTCCAGGCACATCACGAAGCAGGCGGTCAGCAGGAGCATGCCGCCGATGCCGGTGAGGAGCTTCTGCGGCCGCTGGAGCACGTCGAGCATGCGGGGGATGACGCCCGCGAAGAGGGACCGCACGCGCGTGACGACGAACTTCCGCAGGAACGGCACCGAGGTGACGACCAGCACGAGCACCGCCACGGTCAGCAGACCGGCGATGACCGTCCTGGACGGCGACAGCGACGGCGTCTTCTCGGTGCCGGTCAGATAGCCGAAGGACAGCAGCATCAGGATGTGACAGCCGAGCCCGAACAGCTGCGAGGCGCCGACACTGGCCACCGCGAGCCCGGGCCGCACCCCCTGGCGCTGGAGGAAGCGCGTGTTGAGGGCGACGCCGCCCACCGCGGCCGGCGCGACGATCTTCACGAACGACCCCGCGACCTGCGCCCCCACGGTCCGCACGAACGGCACCCGCTCGGGCACGAACCCCAGCAGCGCCATCGCCGCCGCGAAGTAGCTCGCCGCCGAGAACAGCACGGCCGCGGCGACCCAGCCCCACTCGGCGTTCTGGATGAGCGGGCCGAACTCGATGTGGGTGAGCTGCGTCAGCAGGAAGTACGCGCCGATGGCACCGGCGATGAAGCTGATCAGCGTCCGCGGCCGCACCCGTTCCAGACGAGCCGGTTCGACGGGCGCCTGCGGCCTGATCAGCAGCACCTCGTGGCGGATCTGGGTGAGGAGGTCCTCCTCGCGGGCCTCCTCGAGCGCCTCGTCGATGGCCCGTTTCTCGGCCCGCGCCTCCGCGCGTACGGCCTTCTTGTCGGGCTTCTCGAGCGTGGGCCTGGCGTCTTCGTGGGTTTCCTCGAGCTTGGCCTGCTTGGCCTGCCGGGAGGCCTCCAGGATCGCGTCGCGTTCGCGCTGGGCGCGTTCCCGGGCCAGTGCGCGCAACGTCGCGCGCGTGGAGCGGCTGAGCGCGATGGGCTGGAGCATCGGCAGACAGTCGGCCACGGCGTCGGGGCCGAGCACGTTCACCGCCGCTGCCACCGCGCGCTCGGCGCCCACGCGCAGGCCGAGTGTCACCAGGAGTTGGGAGATGTCCATGCGCAGCAGCAGGTCGCCGGCCGCGATCTCGCCGACCCGCAGATCGGTGAGGATCACGGTGCCGGAACGATCCACCAGAATCGCGTCGCCCACCAGGCGCCGGTGCGCGATGCGCCGGGACTGCAGGGCCCGCACCTGGTGCCAGGTGTCGCGCAGCAGCTCGTCGGTGATGTCCTCGTCCGGCAGCGAGTCGAGGGTGCGGCCGCCGGTGTGCTCGTAGACGAGCATCACGGCGTCGGGGCCGAGCTCGGAGGTCGCGATGAGCTTGGGGGCGTTGGCGCCGGCCGCGATGGCCGCGTAGGCGAGCAGGGCCTCCTGTTCCAGGGCCTGGCGCAGGGAGGGCAGGCTGCTGCGGGTGGCGAAGCCGCGCAGGGTCAGATTGCGCCACGCGCGGTAGAAGAAACCCTGCGCCTGCTGTTCCCGGTCGACGACCGTCACGTCCAGCGGTGGGCCGTCCTCCAGGGTGACGAAGTAGCGCCGGCCGCGGTCGCCGGTCTCCGGCGTCTCCGCGACCTCCTCACGGGCCGCGCTCACCGGGTGGAAGCCGACGTGCCTGAGGCCCGCCATCAGCGTCCGTCCGGTGGGCTGGACGTTGGGTGAGCCGACCGCGTAGAGCGTGCCGTAGGCGACGGTCCAGCCGATCAGCACCGTCAGGATGATCGAGAACGGCGTCGTGTAGCCGGTGACGAGCATCGAGAAGGCGTCGAGCATCAGCACGATCCACAGCACCGCGCGCCAGCGCGGCCGACGCGACATGCCGACCGCCGTCATGTACGCGATGACCGGCGCGAGATAGCCGTGCACCGGGTCGGTGAGGGCGTGGATGTCACCCGGGGAGGGCTGGGTGAGGGCTTCCTGGATCGAGTCGGGTGCGGCCTTGGCGACCCACAGGTCGGTGGCGAGGGTCACTCCGTGCGCGAGGACGGCCGCGAGCACGCCGTCGGCGATGCGCAGCCCGTCACGCTTGATCAGCCGCTCGATCGCGAAGGCGACCGGTACCAGCAGGATCGCGATGCTGGAGGCCAGGCCGGCGATCTTGATGAGCAGGTCGGGCGCCTGTCCGGTGCCCTTGTTGATGTCCTGTTCCAGGCCCGAGGTGGTGCCGTGCGCGAACGCGGCGATAGCCAGCAGGATCACCACCGCCAGCACCCCGACCAGCAGCCGCATGAGGTCCGAGGGGCGGTGCACGCGCGCGGGGAGGAGGGGTTCGTCGCCCTCGACCTCGTCGGTGTGCGTCTCGTCGTCGAAGTCCGTCGGCGGGGTCGCCGTCTCGTCCCTGTCGCCGGTGTCCGACACCGGCTTGTCGTCCTCGTCGTCGGTGCCCGGGCGCGACGAAGCGTCAGAGGTGCTCTCCGCGCCCTCCGGGTGCACGCCCTGTTGCTTCATCGTCTCTTCTTGATCTCGTATCACCGGTCACCGCCCGCACGATGGTGGCATGCTCCACCGACACACGGGGGCATCAGGGTGCAAACGCGGGGGCGCACAGTCTGCCGGAAGGGCCGCTCCGGGGCGAGGGATACGCACGGTGGCCAGCGCGTCACATTGTCGGTGGGGTGGGGCAGGATGGGACGGATGAGCGACGAGAGCCTCCCGCGCGACGCCTTGCCGGAGTACGCCGAGCGGGTTCTGGAAGTGGCCGAACTCATCCCGCCCGGGCGCGTCATGACGTACGGCGATGTGGCCGAGTGGCTGGAGGAGGGTGGCCCGCGCCAGGTGGGCCGGGTGATGGCCCTGTACGGGGGAGCGGTGCCGTGGTGGCGGGTCGTGCGCTCGGACGGCGTGCTGCTCCCCGGACACGAGCTGCGGGCGCTCGACCACTACCGGACCGAGGGCACGCCTCTGAAGACGGCGAGCAGGGCCGCCGAGGGCCATCTGCCACGGCTCGACATGAGACGGGCGCGATGGGACGGCGGCGAACGCGCGGAGGGTCACACCTGACAGCTTCCGCCATCGGACGGGTCCGGGGGCGGCCGGTGATCCGTCCGGGGGAAACGGGCCAAAGCGGGCACGTCGGTGGCATGCCGTACGTTCGTGGGGCGAGGGACGTACGGGTCGCGAGTGACGGACGGGAAGAACAGGAAGCCCTGCTTCCGCTCTGCTCGTCGGCGTAGCGTCGGCTGCACACGTCCCCCTCACCCCGCGACCACCGCCCTCCACGCGCAGTGGTCGGCCAACCAGCACACCCACCAGGACCGGCGAACCACGTGAGCTCCTCTTCCTCCACCAGGCGCCTGCCGCACCCCCAGGTGCGGCAGGGGAGCCGTGGCGCTTACCGACTGGTGCGTACCCCGCCGACCCGCGTGGTTCCCCCTCGTCTGGACGCCGCACAGCGCTCCGTGGTTGAGCACAAGGCCGGTCCGCTGCTCGTCCTCGCAGGTCCGGGCACCGGAAAGACCACCACGCTCGTGGAGTCCGTCGCGGCGAGGATCGCCCGGGGCGGTGACCCCGCGCGCGTGCTGGTGCTGACGTTCAGCCGCAAGGCGGCCGTCGAGCTGCGTGACCGCATGGCCCTGCGCATAGGAGCCGCCCGCGCGCCCCAGGCGACCACGTTCCACTCGTTCTGCTACGCCCTGGTCCGCGCCCACCAGGACAGCGACCTCTTTGTGGAGCCGCTCCGGCTGCTGTCCGGCCCCGAGCAGGACGTCGCCGTGCGCGAACTGCTCGCCGGTCAGCCCGACCTGGAGCGGCTCGGCCTCGCGCACGTTCGCTGGCCGGACGAACTGCGCGCCTGTCTGACCACGCGCGGCTTCGCCGACGAGGTCCGCGCGGTCCTCGCCCGCAGCCGTGAACTGGGCCTCGGCCCCGGCGCCCTGGAGGCCTTCGCGCGCCGCATCGGCCGCCCCGACTGGCGGGCCGCGGCCGCCTTCCTGGCCGAGTACCTCGACGTCCTCGACCTGCAGGGCGTGCTCGACTACGCCGAACTGGTCCACCGCGCGGTGCTGCTCGCCCACCGGACCGAGGTCGCCGAGCGGCTCGCCGCGCAGTACGACGCGGTGTTCGTGGACGAGTACCAGGACACGGACCCGGCCCAGGTGCGGCTCCTGCACGCCCTCGCCGGCGGCGGCCGCACCCTCGTCGCCTTCGGCGACCCCGACCAGTCCATCTACGCCTTCCGGGGCGCCGACGTGAACGGCATCCTGGACTTCCCGCAGGCCTTCCCACGCGTGGACGGCCGCCCCGCGCCCGTCGAGGTCCTGCGCACCTCCCGCCGCTCCGGCGCCGCCCTGCTCACCGCGACCCGCCTGCTGACCCAGCGCATGCCGCTGACCAGGCTCCCGGCCGAGAAGGTCCGCGCCCACCGCGAGCTCGCCCCGGTCCGGGAGGGCGGCGGCGTCGAGGTCTTCACGTACCCGACGCCCGGTACGGAAATGGACAACGTCGCCGACATCCTGCGCCGGGCGCATCTGGAGGACGGCGTTCCGTGGGGTGAGATGGCCGTACTCGTGCGTGCGGGCTCACGCACGATCCCGACGGTCCGCAGAGCTCTCACCTCGGCCGGGGTGCCCCTCGACATCGACGGCGACGACCTCCCACTGCGCCACGAACCGGCGGTGGCTCCCTTGCTGACGGCACTGCGTGCGGTGGCGGCCGCGGAGGCTTCGGTACGGGAGCCAGGCTCCGAGGAGGCCAGGGCTGACGCCCAGGAGCCCGCCGTAGAGGAGGCCGAGGAGACGGCCCCGTCCGGTGCCCCCGCCGAGGAGGCCTCCTCTGGTGCCCCGCAGCCCGACACCAGCTGGCTCGACGCCGAGACCGCCCTCGCTCTCCTCGCCTCCCCCCTCGCCGGTATGGACGCCGCCGATCTGCGCCGTCTGGGTCGCGCCCTGCGCGACGAGGAGCGGGCCGGCGGGAACCCGCTGCCGCCGCCCTCGGACGAACTGCTCGCGCGGGCGCTGGCCGAGCCGGAGCGGCTGGCCGTGCACGACCCCGTGTACGCGCGTGGCGCCCAGCGGCTGGGCGCACTGCTGCGCAAAGCCCGGGAGCGCCTCGCGGGCGGCGGCAGCGCCGAGGAGGCGCTCTGGGACCTGTGGGAGGGCACGCCGTGGCCCAACCGCCTGGAGCGGGCCGCCCGGCGCGGCGGTGCTGCGGGCCGAAACGCGGACCGCGATCTGGACGCCGTGTGCGCGCTGTTCGCGACCGCGGCCCGCGCGGAGGAACGCACCGGCGGCCGGGGCGCCCTGAACTTCCTGGAGGAGATCGACGCCGAGGACATCGCCGCCGACACGCTCACCCGGCGTGCCGTACGCCCCGACGCGGTCCGGCTGATGACGGCCCACCGCTCCAAGGGGCTGGAATGGCGCCTGGTCGTCGTGGCGGGCGTCCAGGAGGGCCTGTGGCCGGACCTGCGCCGCCGTGGCTCCCTCCTGGAGGCCGACCGCATCGGCCGCGACGGACTGGCCGAACCGCTCACCCCGGGAGCGCTGCTCGCCGAAGAGCGCCGCCTGTTCTACGTGGCCGCCACACGCGCGCGTGAGCGACTCGTCGTGACGGCGGTCAAGGCCCCCGCCGACGACGGCGACCAGCCCTCCCGCTTCCTCACCGAACTCGGCGTCGAGCCCAAGGACGTCACCGGCCGCCCCCGCCGCCCCCTGTCCGTCGCCGCGCTCGTCGCCGAACTCCGGGCCACGACCGTCGACCCGCGCGTCTCCGGCACCCTGAGGGAGGCCGCCGCCCGCCGGCTGGCCCGGCTCGCCGCGCTCGCCGACGAGGACGGCCGCCCGCTCGTCCCGTCCGCCCACCCCTACCGCTGGTGGGGCATGTACGAGCCGACCGAGAGCAAGGTGCCGCTGCGCGACCGCGACCAGCCGGTCGTGCTGTCCGGCAGCGCCCTCGACCAGCTCGCCAACACCTGCGCCCTCCAGTGGTTCCTGGGCCGCGAGGTGAAGGCCGACGCGCCCGCCACCGTCGCCCAGGGCTTCGGCAACGTCGTCCACGTCCTGGCGGACGAGGTCGCCTCCGGCCACACCCCGGCCGACCTCGCCGTCCTCATGGAGCGCCTCGACTCCGTGTGGAACGCGCTCGCCTTCGACGCGCCCTGGAAGTCGGCGCAGGAGAAGGAGAACGCGCGCGTGGCGCTCGAACGCTTCCTGAAGTGGCACGTGATGGACCGCACCGGACGCACCCCGGTCGCCAGCGAGCACGACTTCGACGTGACCCTCGAAGCGGGCGACTACGAGGTCCGCATCCGCGGCCAGATGGACCGGGTCGAGACCGATACCGAAGGCCGCGCCTACGTCGTCGACTTCAAGACCGGCAAGCAGGCGCCCACCGCGCGCGAGGTCGAACACCATCCGCAGCTCGCGGTCTACCAGCTGGCCGTCCGCGAGGGCGCGGTCGACGAGGCCTTCGACGGCGTACGCCCGGAGCCGGGCGGCGCCGAACTCGTCCAGCTGCGCCAGGGCGCCGCCAAACGGGACGGCGGCGAGACCCTTCCCAAGGTGCAGGCTCAGGAGCCGCTGGAGGGGGAGTGGGTCGGCGACCTGCTCGCCACGGCGGCGGGCAAGGTGCTCGACGAGCGGTTCACACCGAGCGCCGGGCAGCACTGCACGCACTGCGCGTTCCGGGCCTCCTGCAGCGCCCGGCCCGAGGGGCGGCACGTCGTCGAGTGAGCGTACGGGTGTGATCGGTTGCACCACCCGTGCTGACCTGCGCTTCTCGCGGCCCGGAGGCGCACCGCAGAGCGATTCGTCCTCGACTGTCAGTGGGCGCCGCTAGCCTCTCCGACATGCCCGCCCGTATCACCGATCCCGATCAGCTCAAGGAGCTCCTCGGTATCCCGTTCACCCCCGAGCAGACGGCCTGCATCGTCGCGCCGCCCGCCCCGCAGGTGATCGTGGCCGGTGCCGGCTCGGGCAAGACGACGGTGATGGCGGCCCGCGTGGTGTGGCTGGTCGGAACCGGCCAGGTCGCCCCCGAACAGGTCCTCGGCCTCACCTTCACCAACAAGGCCGCCGGCGAACTCGCCGAGCGCGTCCGCAAGGCACTCGTCAAGGCCGGCGTCACCGACCCCGACGTCATCGACCCGGACAACCCGCCGGGCGAGCCGGTCATCTCCACGTACCACGCCTTCGCGGGCCGCCTGCTGACCGACCACGGCCTGCGCATCGGCCTCGAGCCGACCTCCCGGCTGCTCGCCGACGCCACCCGCTACCAGCTCGCCGCGCGCGTGCTGCGCGAAGCCCCCGGCCCCTACCCGGCGCTGACCCGCTCCTTCCCGGACCTCGTCGGCGACCTCCTCACCCTCGACGCCGAGCTCGCCGAACACCTCGTACGGCCGGAGGCACTGCGGGCGTACGACGCCGAGCTGCTGCTCGGCCTCCAGGGCGCGAAACTCACCAACGCCGACCTGCGCAAGGTCCCCGAGGCGGCCGCCGCGCGCCGCGAGCTCGCCGAGCTGGTGGTCCGCTACCGGGCCGCCAAGCGCGAGCGCGACCTGCTCGACTTCGGCGACCAGATCGCCCTGTCCGCCGAGCTCGCCCAGATCCCCGAAGTGGGCCGCATCCTGCGCGACGAGTTCCGCGTGGTGCTGCTCGACGAGTACCAGGACACGTCGGTCGCCCAGCGCATCCTTTTGGCGGGCCTGTTCGGCGAGGGCACCGGCCACCCGGTGACCGCGGTCGGCGACCCCTGTCAGGCGATCTACGGCTGGCGCGGAGCCTCCGTCGCCAACCTCGACGACTTCCCGGAGCACTTCGCCCACCCCGACGGCCACCTGGCCACCCGTCAGTCGCTCAGCGAGAACCGCCGCAGCGGGGGCCGCCTCCTCGACCTCGCCAACGGCCTCGCCGAGCCCCTGCGCGCCATGCACGCGGGCGTGGAGGCCCTCCGCCCGGCCCCCGGCGCCGAGCGCGACGGCTTGGTGCGGTGCGCGCTGCTGGCCACCCACGCGGAGGAGATCGACTGGATCGCCGACTCGGTCGCCCACCTCGTACGGACCGGCAAGGCGCCTGCCGAGATCGCCGTGCTGTGCCGTACGGCGACCGACTTCGCCGAGATCCAGGGCGCGTTGGTCGCCCGGGACATCCCCGTCGAGGTGGTCGGCCTCTCCGGTCTGCTGCACCTGCCCGAGGTCGCCGACCTGGTCGCCGTCTGCGAGGTCCTCCAGGACCCCGGCGCCAACGCCTCCCTGGTCCGGCTGCTGACCGGCCCCCGCTGGCGCATCGGCCCGCGCGACCTCGCCCTCCTGGGGCGCCGCGCCCGGCTGCTGGTGGCCCACGCGCGCGTGGACGCGGGCGACGACCGGGACCGGCGGCTCGCGGAAGCCGTCGAGGGGGTCGATCCGTCCGAGGTGATATCGCTGGCGGACGCCCTGGACACGTTCCTGGAGACACCCCTGTACGAAGCGGCCGGCGACGGGGACGACGACGGACTGCCGTTCTCGCCGGACGCGCGCGTGCGGTTCGCGCGGCTGGCGACCGAACTGCGCGACCTGCGCAGGTCGCTCTCCGATCCGCTGATGGACGTCCTGCACCGCGTCCTCGCCGTCACCGGCCTGGAGGTGGAGCTGTCGGCGTCCCCGCATGCCCTGGCCGCGCGCCGCCGCGAGACCCTGTCCAACTTCCTGGACATCGCCGCCTCCTTCGCCGCGGGCGACGGCGAGGCGACCCTGCTGGCCTTCCTGGGCTTCCTGCGGACCGCCGCCCAGTACGAGAAGGGTCTCGACAACGCCCTGCCCGGCGGCGAGAACACCGTCAAGGTGCTCACCGCGCACAAGTCCAAGGGCCTGGAGTGGGACGTCGTCGCCGTACCCGGCCTCGTCACCGGCACCTTCCCCAGCACCCAGGGCCGCGAGAAGTGGACCGCGCAGGGCAAGGTGCTGCCGCACGAGCTGCGCGGCGACGCGGCCACCCTGCCGGACGTCGAGGGCTGGGACGCGCGCGGCCTGAAGGCCTTCCAGGAGGCCATGAAGGACCACCAGCACACCGAGGAGCTCCGCCTCGGCTACGTCACCTTCACCCGCCCCCGCTCCCTCCTCCTCGGCTCCGGCCACTGGTGGGGCCCCGCCCAGAAGAGGCCCCGCGGCCCGTCCGACTTCCTCCAGGCCCTCTACGACCACTGCGAGGCCGGCCACGGCGAGATCGAGGCATGGGCGGACGAACCCGCCGAGGACGAGGAGAACCCGGCCCTGCACCGGGCCACCGCCGACCAGGTCTGGCCCCTGCCCCTCGACGACATGTCCCTGGCCCGCCGCCGCGCCGCCGCCGAGACGGTCCTCGCCCACCTGGAGCACCTCGCCTCCCACCCGGACGGCCACCCCGCAGCCGAGCACGACCCGGACACCTACGACGACCCCGACTGGCCACCGCCACCCGAGGACGACGAACCTCCCTACGACGACGAGGCCTTCCCCGACGAACCCGACGGACTCGGGGGATCCGAGGGATCCGAGGGATCCGAGGGCCTGGACGATCCCGATGGCCCCTACGGTCCCGACGCTCACGACTCCAGCGACTGGGACGCGTGGACGGCGGACCGCCCGACGGTCCCGCACCAGGCGGCGGCACCGGACACCGGCGGCACGCAGCACGCGCGTGCCCACGCGCCGGAACCCGACCCGGAAGCCGAGCCCGTCCGCACCCGCCTCACCCCCGAGGAGGCTCGCACCCTCGCCTCCTGGGACCGCGACCTCGACGCCCTCACCGGCGAGCTCCTGCGCGCGCGGGCGGCCGTCACCGACGTACCCCTGCCCGCCTCGCTCACCGCCTCCCAGCTGCTGCGGCTGGCCGCCGACCCGGACGGGTTCGCGCAGGAACTCGCGCGCCCCATGCCGCGCCCCCCACAACCCGCCGCGCGCCGAGGCACCCGGTTCCACGCATGGGTGGAAGCCCGCTTCGAAGCGCTGACGCTGCCCATGCTGGAGCCCGAGGAACTGCCCGGCAGCGAAGCCGAGATCGAGGACGAGCGCGATCTGGAGGCCCTCAAGGACGCCTTCGAACGCACCGAGTACGCCCACCGCACGCCCCACCGCGTCGAGGCGCCCTTCCAGCTCTCCATCGCCGGCCGGGTGGTGCGGGGCCGTATCGACGCCGTCTACAAGCAGGGCGACGGCGAGACAGCGACGTACGAGATCGTGGACTGGAAGACCAGCCGGGACCGCACCGCCGACCCGCTCCAGCTCGCCCTGTACCGGGTCGCCTGGGCCGAGCAGCAGGGGGTGCCCCTGGAGTCGGTGACGGCCGCGTTCCTGTACGTCCGCAACGGCGAGGTGGTGCGGCCCGGCGACCTCGCGGACCGGCGTGCGCTGGAGCGGCTGCTGCTGGAGGAGCCCTCCGCGCCAGCAAACTGTGAGGAACCGCCCACCGAGGATGTCGGTGCGGGCCGATAGGCTCGTGACCATGAGCCAGCCCGTTGACAGTGCAGTCAGCGCCGTCCGTACGTACATCGAGCAGCACCGCAGCGCCTTCCTCGGCGACCTCACCGAGTGGCTGCGCATCCCCTCCGTGTCGGCCCAGCCCGACCACGCGCCCGACGTACGCCGCAGCGCCGACTGGCTCGCCGCCAGACTCCGGGAGACCGGCTTCCCGACCACCGAGGTCTGGGAGACGCCCGGCGCCCCCGCCGTCTTCGCCGAATGGCCCTCCGACGTCCCCGGGGCGCCCACGGTCCTGGTCTACGGCCATCACGACGTGCAGCCCGCCGCCCTGGAGGACGGCTGGGACAGCGAGCCCTTCGAGCCGGTCGTCCGCGAGAACCGGCTCTACGCGCGCGGGGCGGCCGACGACAAGGGCCAGGTGTTCTTCCACACACTCGGCGTCCGCGCCCACCTCGCCGCCACCGGCCGCACCACCCCGGCCGTGAACCTCAAGCTGCTGATCGAGGGCGAGGAGGAGTCCGGCTCCCCGCACTTCCGCGCCCTCGTCGAGGAGCGCGCGCAGCGGCTCGCCGCCGACGCCGTGATCGTCTCCGACACCGGCATGTGGGCCGAGGACACCCCCACCGTCTGCACCGGGATGCGCGGCCTCGCCGAGTGCGAGATCCGGCTGTACGGACCCGACCAGGACATCCACTCCGGTTCCTTCGGCGGCGCCGTCCCCAACCCGGCTACCGCCGTGGCCCACCTGGTCGCCGCCCTGCACGACGAGCACGCACGCGTGGCCGTCCCCGGCTTCTACGACGGCGTCGTCGAGCTGACCGACCGCGAGCGCGAGCTCTTCGCCGAACTGCCCTTCGACGAGCAACAGTGGCTGCGCACCGCCAAGTCGTACGCCGTCCGGGGCGAGGCCGGGCACACCACCCTGGAGCGCGTCTGGGCCCGCCCCACGGCCGAGGTCAACGGCATCGGCGGCGGCTACCAGGGCCCCGGCAGCAAGACGATCATCCCGTCCTCGGCCATGGTGAAGCTGTCGTTCCGCCTCGTCGCCGGACAGGACCCCGACCACGTCGAGAAGGCCGTCCGCGCCTGGGTCGCCGACCAGGTGCCCGCCGGGATCCGCTGCGAGATCACGTTCGGCTCGGCCACGCGCCCGTGTCTGACCCCGCTGGACCACCCGGCGCTCCAGTCCGTGGTCCGCGCCATGGGCCGCGCCTTCGAAAAGCCCGTCCGCTTCACCCGCGAGGGCGGCTCGGGGCCGGCCGCCGACCTCCAGGAAGTGCTCGGCGCCCCCGTGCTGTTCCTCGGCATCTCCGTGCCCTCCGACGGCTGGCACGCGCCGAACGAGAAGGTCGAACTCGACCTGCTCCTCAAGGGCGTCGAGACCACCGCGTACCTGTGGGCGGACCTCGCGGAGCACTGGCGGCATGCGCCCTGATCACCCCGAGGCGTCCGGAGCGGAGCGGAGCGCGGGGCAGACCGGAAGAGCTGCCCCGTACCGCCGAACACCGGACACGGTCGCCTCCCGTCGTACGTCCCGCCGAACCGCCCGTCGCAACAATCCGTTCCACCGGGGGAGTTGGAAGCACCCGTGACCACCTGGACCGACCACACCGCCGATCGACCCATCTCGCTCACCGCCCCCAGCGGCATCGACCGGGCCGCCCACCACCGGCTCGACGAGGCCTGGCTCGCGGCGGCGTGGAGCCACCCCACGACCCGCTGCTTCGTGGTCTCCGGCGGTCAGGTCCTCATCGACGAGACGGCCGACGGCCGTACCGAACTGCTCATGACGCCCGCCTTCGAGGCCCCGCTCACCGAGGCGCACCGCTACTTCCTCGGCATCGACGACGACGGCGTCAGCTACTTCGCCCTCCAGAAGGACGCCCTGCCCGGCCGCATCGACCAGTCCGCCCGCCCGGCGGGCCTGCGCGAGGCCGGCCTGCTGCTGTCACCGCGCGAGGCGGGCCTGATGGTGCACGCGGTCGGCCTGGAGAACTGGCAGCGCACCCACCGCTTCTGCTCCCGCTGCGGCGAGCGCACCGTCATCGCCGCCGCGGGTCACATCCGCCGCTGCCAGGCCTGTGGTGCCGAGCACTACCCGCGCACCGACCCCGCCGTGATCATGGCCGTCACCGACGAGGACGACCGGATCCTGCTCGGCCGCCAGGTCCACTGGCCCGAGGGGCGGTTCTCGACGCTCGCCGGCTTCGTCGAGCCCGGCGAGTCCATCGAGCAGGCGGTGCGCCGCGAGGTGTTCGAGGAGGCCGGCGTCACCGTCGGCCAGGTCGAGTACATCGCGAGCCAGCCCTGGCCGTTCCCGTCCAGCCTCATGCTCGGCTTCCTCGCCCGCGCCACCTCCACCGAGATCAACGTCGACGGCGACGAGATCAGCGAGGCCCGCTGGTTCTCCCGCGACGAGCTGGGCGCCGCCTTCGACTCCGGCGAGGTCCTGCCGCCGTACGGCATCTCGATCGCGGCCCGTCTGATCGAGCTCTGGTACGGCAAGCCGCTGCCGACGCGCAGCGTGTGACGACACGTGAGAGGGGCCGCTCCCGACCGGGAGCGGCCCCTCTCACGTCGTCCGCGCCTACGCGGCGATCTTCTGCTTCACCTGAGCCAGCGACGGGTTCGTCAGGGTCGAACCGTCGGAGAACAGCACGGTCGGGACCGTCTGGTTTCCGCCGTTCGCCTTCTCGACGAACGCCGCGGACGCCGGGTCCTGCTCGATGTTGATCTCGGTGTACGCGATGCCCTCGCGCTCCAGCTGCTTCTTCAGCCGCTGGCAGTAACCGCACCACGTGGTGCTGTACATCGTCACAGTGCCCTGCATGTCTCGCGCGCTCCTCTGATGCTCGGGGGAAGAGTCGTCCGATGAGAGAACGTATGCGGCTCGGACGCCATTCCCGACCCGCAGGCCCCGGCCAGGTGACGCCTGCCGCATTAGTACGACTGCGAGCCCCTGCCTGTGGACAACCGGCACAGCCGTCTCCGCCGACCTGGCAGCATGGCGGTGTGACAGCAGCAACGCACTCCACGCTCTTCCCGCAGGTCCCGGATTCGGCCGACGCGGTGCTCGAAGGGCTCGACCCCGAGCAGCGCGAGGTGGCCACCGCCCTGCACGGCCCGGTGTGCGTGCTGGCCGGCGCCGGTACGGGCAAGACCCGGGCGATCACCCACCGCATCGCCTACGGGGTGCGCGCCGGCATCCTGCAGCCCTCCAGTGTGCTGGCCGTCACCTTCACCAACCGTGCCGCCGGAGAGATGCGCGGTCGGCTCCGCCAGCTCGGCGCTGCCGGGGTGCAGGCGCGCACCTTCCACTCGGCCGCCCTGCGCCAGCTGCAGTACTTCTGGCCGAAGGCGGTCGGCGGCTCCATGCCCCGGCTCGTCGACCGCAAGATCCAGCTCGTCGCCGACGCGGCCGCCGCCTGCCGCATCCGCCTCGACCGGGGCGAGCTGCGGGACGTCACCGCCGAGATCGAGTGGTCCAAGGTCACCCAGACCGTCCCCGCCGACTACGCCCCCGCCACCGCCAAGGCCGGCCGCGAGACCCCGCGCAACCCCGGCGAGGTCGCCCAGCTCTACGCCGCCTACGAGGACCTCAAGCGCGAGCGCGGCGTCATCGACTTCGAGGACGTCCTGCTGCTGACGGTGGCCGTCCTCCAGGACCGGCACGACATCGCCGACCAGGTCCGCGCCCAGTACCAGCACTTCGTGGTCGACGAGTACCAGGACGTCAGCCCCCTTCAGCAGCGTCTGCTGGAGCTGTGGCTCGGTGACCGGGACAGCCTGTGCGTGGTCGGCGACGCCAGCCAGACGATCTACTCGTTCACGGGAGCAACTCCCGACCACCTTCTCGACTTCCGCACCCGCCACCCCGGCGCCACCGTCGTCAAGCTGGTCCGCGACTACCGCTCCACCCCGCAGGTCGTCCGGCTGGCCAACGGTCTGCTCGCCCAGGCCAGCGGCCGCGCCGCCGACCACCGGCTGGAACTGGTCTCCCAGCGCGCCGCCGGCCCCGAGCCCGTCTACACCGAGTACACCGACGAGCCCGCCGAGGCCGAGGGCGCCGCCCGCCGCATCCGCGAACTGATGGCCGCCGGTGTCCCGGCCGCGGAGATCGCCGTCCTGTTCCGCACGAACGCCCAGTCCGAGACGTACGAGCAGGCTCTCGCCGACGCGGGCGTTCCCTACCAGCTGCGTGGTGCCGAGAGGTTCTTCGACCGTCCTGAAGTGCGCAGGGCCATCGTCAACCTGCGCGGCGCCGCCCGCTTCGGCGGCAACGACTCACAGCTGGACGACGCCCCCGACCTGCCCTCCCAGGTGCGCGCCGTGCTCTCCGGCGAGGGCTGGACCTCGGAGCCCCCGGCGGGCTCCGGCGCGGTCCGGGAGCGCTGGGAGTCGCTGGCCGCCCTGGTGAACCTGGCACAGGACTTCGCCGCCGCACGGTCCGGCGTCACCCTCGCCGACCTCGTCGCGGAACTGGACGAGCGAGCGGGCGCCCAGCACGCCCCGACCGTCCAGGGCGTCACCCTCGCCTCCCTGCACTCGGCCAAGGGCCTGGAGTGGGACGTGGTGTTCCTGGTCGGGGTCGCCGAGGGCATGATGCCGATCACCTACGCAAAGACCGACGAGCAGGTCGAGGAGGAGCGCCGCCTCCTCTATGTCGGCGTGACCCGCGCCCGGGAGCACCTCCATGTCTCCTGGGCGCTCTCCCGCTCGCCCGGCGGACGTCCCAGCCGTCGCCCCAGCCGCTTCCTGGACGGACTGCGGCCCGGCTCGACAGCCACCGCGGGGCGCAGCGTCGGCGGCGGCCCCGGAGGCGTGGAGCGCGGCTTCACCAGCGGTACGACGGGCGCGGTGCCGCGCCGGACCCGGCGCACCCCGGCCCGCTGCCGGGTCTGCGGCCGCACTCTCACCGAGGCCGGCGAGATGAAACTGATGCGGTGCGAGGACTGTCCCTCGGACATGGACGAGGGTCTTTACGAGCGGTTGCGCGAGTGGCGGGCGGAGCAGGCGCGGCGCAGCGGACAGCCCGCGTTCTGCGTCTTCACCGACAAGACCCTCATGGCGATCGCGGAGGCGGTCCCGGACGACGAGGGTGAGCTGGCGCGGATCTCCGGGGTCGGGGTACGGAAGTTCAACCGTTACGGAGCCGATGTCCTCGCGATCTGCGCAGGCCAGGAGCCCGGGGCGGAAGAAGACGAGGATTGATCGGAACTCGTCGGAAAAATAGTTTGCGCATGCCCCAGCAATCCCCATAGGTTCTTAGCCACGGGAACAGAGGCCTTCTCGGAGGCCCTGATTCCGTGCTCTACTTACATACCCGTAGGACTGGTTCATCCCGGTCCCCCGAGACGCCGAGAGGAGGCGAGTCCAGTGACCAGCATCAACGCCAGCTTCACCGCGAAAATGACCGATCGCTCGGTCGTCGCCTCCCTGTGCATGCTCGCCGTCTCGAACCAGGGCACCGGTGTGTCCGGCATTCCTGCCGCCAAGCCGGCGTCCTCCGTGTCTCTCGCGGGTCTTCCCGTCCGTGAGCGCAATGAGCGACCGACCAAGGCACTGGAAGCAGTAGAGGGACAGGCGCATGCCTATGCCTTTACGGCAGCCGGTGCCGGCAGCCGGAAGCAGACGACGCAGCACCACCTGATGTGGGCCTTCCGTGGGCCAGAACCCTGGAGTGATCCAGCCTGATTGATCAGGCCGGCGCCTTCAGGGCCGCGGAACCCCATCCGGGATCCGCGGCCCTTCTGTTTGTCCTCGAACGGGGATGACGGAGCGAAGGGGCCTCGGGACAAGAAAAGAACCCGGTACCACGCCGACTACCGGTCCAACAGGGCCGGACCGACCAGACGAGGAAGACGAACCGTGCAACTCGAAGCGCACGCCCCGTCCGTACCGCCTTCCGAAACGATCCCCCCGCCCGGCCTCACGGAGGACTCCACCTTGATCCCGCTCACCGCGCTCACCGCGCTCGACGACGCCATCGAGAGCCTCGGCGTACCCGTCCCCTGCCGTTCGTACGACCCGGAGGTCTTCTTCGCCGAGTCGCCGGCCGACGTCGAGTACGCCAAGTCCCTCTGCCGCACCTGCCCGCTGATGGAGGCCTGCCTCGCCGGCGCCAAGGAGCGGCGTGAGCCCTGGGGTGTCTGGGGTGGCGAGCTGTTCGTGCAGGGTGTCGTCGTCGCCCGGAAGCGGCCGCGTGGTCGCCCGCGCAAGAACCCGGTCACGGCATGAACACCATCGCAGGAACGATCGACCGCCCCCTCACGCACGACCCCAAGAAGCAGGCCCCGATGAAGCCGTCCACCACCGAGCCCGCCGGCTCCGCGATTCCAGACTTCACCATCACCGGCGCGACCGAGTCGTGCCAGAACAGGACCCGAGAGATGCAACTCCAACCAGAAGCCCTGGCTCGTGCGCATATGCACGAGCGACTGCACCAGGCCGAGCGGGAACGTCGGGCCGTGAGCCTGGCGGCCGCGCGCCGGATGCAGCGCCGGGCCGAGCGCGCCTCGATGCGCGCCCGCCGTGCGCTGGCCATCGCGGTCATGCAGTGACCGACAGCACCTGAAGCGGTGGCCTCCCGATCCGAGCCGGATCGGGAGGCGCAAGCTCTCCCCGCGGGGGCCGGTCCGTCCGAACGGACCGGCCCCCGCGGTGCGTTGTATCCCGCGATCCACCGGCCGCGGCGATATCGTCGCCGCGTGACGAGTCTTTCCGGAGGCAGTGACGACGGCGGCTCCGCCCCCGAGCCCCAGACCCTCGTGTGCGCCCGCTGCGGCACCACCGCCGACGGCCCACGGCCCACCTGGATCTGTTCCGTGGAGAACGGCGTCCGTCAGTACTTCTGCGACACCTGCTCGAGGGACAACCTCAGGGCGATCGAGGGACGCCTGGACTCGGCCTGGTGGTGACGCCGGTCCGCCGGGGCCTCACGCCTCCGCCACCGCCTCCGCCGCCGACTCCTCTTCCGGCTCCTCGGGCACGAACCCCGGCAGCCACCCCTCCAGCTCCTCGCGCAACCGGACCGTCGCGCCCAGTTGGCACAAAACGCCGATCGTGCTGAGGGTCACCCGGTGGATGAGCAGGTACGCCGGGGGCAGATTGAGCTGCTTGCCCAGTTGGTAGGCGGGGGAGCGGATGTCGGCGATGCGGGCCGCCTGGCTGCGCATCCAGCCGCGGGTGAAGGTGAACTCGTCGAGCAGGGCCGGTTCGATGATCGGCCGGAGGTAGTCGAGGACGGCGTCGGGGTCCAGTTCTATGGACTCCTTGACGAAGCCCTCCAGGCGCAGCAGTTCGTAGACTGCCTCCGCCTCGCCGTCCAGCGTCATCCGCAGGGACTCGCCGATGGGGGTCGGCAGGCCGCCCGGGAGGCGGTCGACCGTGCCGAAGTCCAGGACGCCGAGGCGCCAGTCGTCCTCGCCGTCCGGGCCGCCGGGCAGCAGCCGGAAGTTGCCGGGGTGCGGGTCGGCGTGGAGCAGGCCGGTGCGGGCCGGACCGGAGAAGAGGAAGCGCGCCAGCAGCTGGCCGGCGCGGTCGCGCTGCTCCTGGGTGCCCTCGGAGATGATCTCCGAGAGGGGGACGCCGTCCATCCACTCGGTGATCAGCACCTGGTCGCACTGGTGGACCACGGCCGGCACCACGACGTCCGGGTCGCCCTCGAACTCCTCGGCGTGGACCTGCTGGGCCTGTGCCTCCAGGCCGTAGTCCAGTTCCTCGGAGACCCGGTCCTTCAGTTCCGTGATCAGCGGCTTGATGTCCATGCCGGGAATCAGCGGACCCAACAGTCGGGCGAAACGGCTCAATTGGTTCAGGTCGGACAGAAGGGCGTCGCCGGCTCCCGGGTACTGCACCTTGACCGCCACCTCGCGGCCGTCGTGCCACACGGCGTGATGCACCTGGCCGATCGACGCCGCGGCGGAGGGCTTGTCCTCGAACTCCAGGAACAGCTCCTGCCAGTCCTCCCCGAGCCGCTCGGTCAGCACCTTGTGCACGGTGCGGGTCGGCATGGGCGGCGCCGCTTCCTGGAGCTTCGTCAGTGCCGCGCGGTAGGGACCGGCGACCTCCTCGGGCAGCGCCGACTCGAAGACGGACAGGGCCTGCCCGAACTTCATCGCACCGCCCTTGAGCTCGCCCAGCACCTTGAACAGCTGCTCCGCCGTGCGCTGTTGCAGCTCACGCCCGACGATGTCGGCGGACTCCCCGACGATTCTCTTGCCGAGCCCCCAGGTGGCCCGGCCGGCGAAGCCGAGCGGGAGCGCGGCGAGCTTGGCGGTCCGGGTGACCGCCTTCCGGGGAAGATCAGACATTCGCCCTCCAGGTCCCAGCCGGCCGTGCCGCGTCCGCCGTGCGGCGCAACTCCTTCGTCGGCTCTTGCGCCGTCATTGTCTCGTGTGACTCCCCATCAATGGCCGTGTGTTCCTCCTTACCTTTCTCCGCGGCCCCGCACGGACACGCGGGATGTGCCCAGACCGGCCGCGCATGCCAGTTCAGCGCGGGGAGGGAGACCTCCCAGCGGGCGCCCGCGCTCGACGGTGTCCGGCCGTCGAGGAAGGAGAGGGCGTGCGCGGCCGCCAGTCCCGCCACCGTAGTGGCCAGCGTCAGATCGCAGGGACGCACCTGCCGCGACCGCCTCCCACCCGACCGCCACTGCGCGACCAGCCGTGGCCAGACCGGGTCCCGGTCGGTGCGCCCCTCGTGCAGACAGCCCGCGCAGCTCGTCACCCCGGGCAGGACGAGCGGCCCGACGACACCGGTTCCCTCCACGACACCGGCGTACAGATGGGGCGTACCGGAGTCGACGAGGGGGTCGGCCGGTGGTGGGGCGTGCACGGCGACGTCGTCCCTCGGAGCGAGGATCACCAGGGAGAAACCCGGCTCGCCGTCCCCGGCGGACGACCGGCGCGGCGCGCGCTCCGGCGCGGACCGACGCACCGCCCGTCGGGCCGCCTCGTCCCTGCGCTCGCCGATCGACTCGGCGGGCAGCCCGCCCGGCGCGACGTCCCACGGCTCGACCTCGCCGACGTCGCGCACGTCGACCTCGCCGATCCCGGCACCGGACAGCAGCGAGGCCAGCACCGCGCCCACCCGGCCCGCGCCCCTGACCTGCACCCGCAGCGCACGCCGGGTGGTCAGCAGCCCCATCGCCTCGCCCGGTTCGGACGTCGTCAGGGACAGCGAGGCCAGATCGGGGCGGAGCCGGTCGAGAACCCTCCGCTTTCTGCGCAGTGCGTCACCGGCCGGACCCCCGCCGCGCGCGTCGTCGAGCAGCCCGGCCCGCGACAGCCGCTCCAGCAGCCGGTCGACCTGACCGTCGGGCAGATCCATGCGCTGCCCCTCCTCACGCAGCAGCCCCGGACCGCGGGTGCCGTTGAGCAGGTCCAGGAAGCTGCCCGTCGCCGTGTCCATCGGACCCAGCGTCATCGCGTGCGCCGGGGTCATCCCGAACTGCACGGTGTTGAGATCGCGCCAGCCACGCCGCAGAGCGGGCTTGACCAGCGGAACCAGCGGGATCGTCGTAACCGGCGGATCTTGTGAAGACTGCATGACAGGCCCCCGTAGCCCTCGTGGAACATCCCCGTCCGCCGCCCGGAGAACGACCGGTGCCCGGCCCTGGCTCCGGCGGCGAATGCCAGCATGCCCGGATGTGCCGTCCGGTGCGGAAAGTTGTCCACAGGCGGTGGGTATTCGTCGTACAAATCAAACGCATGGTGGGGTATCCGGACCGAACCGTCCCGGAGTCGGGACTTCCAGCGTGCACAGCGGGTAACGTCGGGGCGTGTCCGCCGACCCACTGAACCGCGCCGGAACACCGCAGCGACGCACGTCGAGCCAGCCGCCGAGCGGCTCGGGGGCGAGCGCGATCGAGGTGCGCAGGAGCGCCCGTCGACGCAGGACGGTCTCCGCGTACCGCGAGGGCGACCGCACCGTCGTACTGATCCCTGCCCGGATGTCCGAGGCGGAGGAGCAACGCTGGGTGAGCGTCATGCTCGACAAGCTGGCCGCCCAGGAGAGCAAGCGGGTCCTCGGCGATGCCGAACTGTCCGAACGGGCCGAGCGGCTGTCCGCCCAGTACTTCGGCGGACGCGCCCGGCCCACCTCGGTCCGCTGGGTCACCAACCAGAACACCCGCTGGGGCTCGTGCACCCCCTCCGAGGGCAGCATCCGCCTCTCGCACCGGCTCCAGGGGATGCCCGAGTACGTCGTCGACTACGTCCTCGTGCACGAGCTCGCCCATCTGCTCGTACCCGGACACGGGCCACGTTTCTGGCGGCTCCTGGAGGCGTATCCGCGCACCGAGCGGGCCCGCGGTTATCTCGAGGGCGTCGTCGCGGCCGACCGGCTGCCCCATCTGCCGGACGCGCGCGAAGAGTGACCTCGGCGGTGACCGACACCCCCGCGCGGGGAGTTGTGTACCGGGTCTGTACCGACTTCGTCCGTTGTCCGAGTTTGCCGTTAGCCTGGCGCGACGCACTCGCATTTGGATGGGGGACGGTCGTAACGCATGGCCAGGGAATTCCAACGCGGCCACAAGGCCAAGGTCAGTGACCTCACCGCGGGCACCGATCTGTACGTAGGTGTGCAGATCACCGGTCCCGGACTGAGCTTCGACATCAGCTGCTTCGGTCTCGACGCCGACGAACGGCTCTCGGACGACCGGTACTTCGTCTTCTTCAACCAGCCGAAGTCCCCCGAGGAGTCCATTCAGCTCCTGGGCACCCAGGCGGGCGACACGGAGTCCTTCCGCGTCACTCTCGACCGGATCCCGGCGCAGATCCAGAAGCTGTCCTTCACGGCGACGATCGACGGTGCCGGGCAGATGTCGCAGATCGCGCCCGGATACATCCGGATCGTGGCCGGTGGCGAGGAGGTCGCCCGCTACTCCTTCAACGGCTCGGAGTTCTCCACCGAACGAGCCGTGATGCTGGGCGACTTCTATCTGAAGGACGTGTGGCGGTTCGCCGCGGTCGGCCAGGGCTTCGACGGCGGCCTCGACGCGCTGCTGAGGAACTTCGGCGGCGAGGTCGCGGAAGAGGAGGCCCCCGCGGCCCCCCAGCAGCCGCAGGCCGGCGCCACGCCCGGCTTCGCCCCGCCCGCCCAGGCAGCGGCCGCGCCCGCGTTCGGCGCCCCGGCGGCCCAGGCTCCGCCCCCCGCGCCCGCGCCGGCCCCCGCGCCCGCCCCGCAGGGCTTCGCGCCCCCGCCCGGAGCGACGCCGCCCCCGGCCCCCGCTCCGAACGTGCACGCCCAGCCCACCATCGTCGCGCCCCTGACCCCGCCCGGCGGCGCCCCGGTGCCGCCCCCGGCCCCGGCGCCCGCGCCCTACGGCCAGCCGACCCCGCCTCCGGGCTACGGCCAGCAGCCCCCGTACGGCCAGGCCCCCGGCCAGACCGCCCCGCTGCCCCCCGGCTACGGCGCCCAGCCCCAGGCCCCGCAGGCACCCCAGGCGCCGGGCCCGCCGCCCGGCTACGGCCAGCCGACCCCGCCTCCGGGCTACGGCCAGCAGCCCCCGTACGGCCAGGTCCCGGGCCAGCAGGCGCCTTACGGCGCGCCCCAGGGCATGCCGCAGGGCGCGCCCCAAGCCGCCGGAGTCGCCGGCGCTCTCCAGCAGTTCAAGGAGACGCCCACCGGCCAGCGCTGGACGCAGCAGAACAAGAAGCTCGTCCGCGTGGACCTCGGCATCGGCGGCCAGCCCGTGCTGGCCCGCCAGGGCAGCATGGTGCTCTACCAGGGCAAGGTCGACTTCAGCTACAAGGGCGCCGGATTCGCCGGCCGGGTCGTCGGCAACGCGACCGGCCAGGAGATGCAGCTGATGCGCTGCACCGGCCAGGGCCAGGTCTTCCTCGCCGACAACTCCACGATGCTGCACCCGATCGAACTCCAGGGCGACGGCATCTGCGTCTCCGCCGAGAACGTCCTCGCCTTCGACGAGAGCCTCCAGTACGAGGTCCGCCGCATCGAGGGCCACGGCATCCCCGGCGGCGCGCTGTTCACGATGCTGTTCCAGGGCACCGGCACGATCGTCCTCAAGACGCACGGCACGCCCGTGGTGCTGCCGGTCACGCCCACGACGTTCGCCGACGCCAACGCCGTGGTCGCCTGGTCGTCCGCCGCGCAGGTGGTCGTCTCCAGCCAGGTCCGGATGCGCCGCAACGCCTACCCCGGCGACACCGGCGAGAGCGTGAACCTCCAGTTCCGCGCGGCGCCCGGCAACTTCATCGTCGTCCAGCCGTACGAGATCTGAGGGAGTCCGTCATGAACCAGCCACTCGCGGGCTTCGCTCCCGCACCCGTCACCGCCCGCATGGAGAACCACGGCAACCACATGGCGAAGATCGCCATGCAGACCGGGAACGACCTCTTCGCGCGCGTGGGCTCGATGGTCGCCTACGAGGGCTTCGTCCAGTACGAGCCCAACCCGCCGGCCGTGCGCCAGATCGCCAAGGACTGGATGACCGGCGAGGGCGCGCCCCTGATGAAGTGCTCCGGCGACGGACTGCTCTATCTCGCCGACTACGGCGCCAACGTGGTCGTGATCAACCTCAACGGCGACGGCATCTCCGTCAACGCCACCAACCTGCTCGCCTTCGACGCGCACCTCACCTGGGGCGTCGAGAGGGTCAAGGGCCTGGCGAAGTTCGCCGGACAGGGCCTGTGGAACACCAAGATCTCCGGGCAGGGCTGGGTCGCGCTGACCTCCCGGGGCAAGCCGATCGTCGTCGACTGCGGTGGCGGCGAGGACGAGACGTACGTCGACCCCGACGCGCTCGTCGCCTGGTCCCCGAACCTCAAGGTGAAGGGCAAGCGCAGCTTCAAGGCGCAGTCGCTCATCGGCCGGGGCAGCGGTGAGGCCTACCAGATGGCCTTCTCCGGCCAGGGCATCGTCGTCGTCCAGCCCAGCGAGGACAGCACCGACCGTCTCCGGTTCCGGGGCTGAGGGGGAGCCAGAACGTCATGCAGAGTCCGCTTTTCGCCTACAACGACCAGCAGACCCAGGAGCGCTGGAGCCTGCAGAACAAGCAGATGCTCCGCGTCACCCTGGAGGGCCACGACGACATCCTCGCCCGCAAGGGCACGATGGTCGCCTACCAGGGCCTGATGGAGTTCGACGCCGAGTACCAGTCCAACCAGCAGGGACGTGCGCGGGCGAGCACCGGCGAGGGCCTTGACCTGATGCGCTGCCACGGGCAGGGCACGGTCTACCTCGCCAACCTCAAGCAGCACGTGCACCTGGTGGATGTGGAGCAGGACGGCCTCACCGTCGACAGCTCCTACGTCCTCGCCATGGACTCCTCGCTGCACCACGAGGTCATCGCCGTCGACAGCCTCTACGGCATCTCCGGCTCGGGGAAGTACCAACTCAACATCACCGGCCGCGGCAAGGTCGCCCTCATGACCTCCGGCGCTCCGCTGATGATGCAGGTGACGCCCGACAAGTACGTCAACTGCGACGCCGACGCGATCGTCGCCTGGTCGACCTCGCTGCGTGTCCAGATGCAGGCCCAGACGCACTCCTCCGGGGTCTTCCGGCGCCGCGGCAACACCGGTGAGGGCTGGGAGCTCAGCTTCATGGGCAGTGGTTACGCCATCGTCCAGCCCAGCGAGCTGCTGCCGCCGCAGAACGCCCAGATCGGCTCCGGCATCGCCGCGCAGTACGGCATGGGCCAGCAGGGGGCCCGCGGCCAGAACCAGGGCAACGCCTGGAGCTGATCGCTCCGCGGGTCGAGCGACGGGTCCGGGGAGACCCGGGCCGTCCTTGGCCGCGGGCCGGATGTGGCCGGGCGCGCCCACGCGGCGGAGCCGCACATCGATAGAGCCCCGCGCCCCTTACGGGGCGCTACTGACCGGCCTACGTAAGGGGCGACCGTCCATAGAGGTCGCCCCTTACAACGTTCACAGCCTCGCGCGAGTCGCTTCCAGCAGGCGTACGACCGAGTCGTCCGCCACGTCCGCCACCTCGTCGTAGGGGAACCAGCGCAGGTCCAGGGACTCGTCGCTGATCGCCGCCACGGTTCCGGCCGGGGCCAGCGCCGCGTACTGGACGTCGAAGTGCCAGTGGCAGGGGGCGGGGATCGGGTGGCGGTCCAGCCGTACCGGACCGCCCGGGAGCATGGTCAGTCCGGCGATGCCCGACTCCTCCGTGGCCTCCCGCAGGGCCGCCGCCTCCAGGGAGACATCGCCCGGCTCGCAGTGCCCGCCCATCTGGAGCCACATCCGCAGCTTCCTGTGGAGCGTCAGCAGCACCTGACCGCGGGACGGGTCGACGACCAGCGCGCTCGCCGTGACGTGGCCCGCGTGGCAGGCCTTCCACATCCCGTCCGGGTGTGCGGACAGATGGTCCAGATAGGTCTGGCGCAGCTCTTCCTGGTCCTCGTACCCCTTCAGGACGAGGACCGCGTCGTCGTGCAGGCTCACTCGGTGTCGTCGCCCTTTTCGCTGTCCTGGGAGTCGTCCTTCTTCAGGTTCGGCTTCTCGGTGGAACCGCCGCCCGCCGCCTCGCCGAGCATCTTGTCGAGCTCGGAGAAGTCCAGCTGCTCGCGGTGCACGAAGCCGTCCGGGTCGTCCAGGTCGGACGCGGTCGGGAGCATGTCCGGGTGGGCCCACAGACCGTCCCGGCCGTCGACACCGCGCGCGTCCGTGAGCGAGGCCCACAGCCGCGAGGCGTCCCGCAGCCGGCGCGGACGCAGCTCCAGGCCGATCAGCGTGGCGAAGGTCTGCTCGGCCGGGCCGCCCGAGGCGCGACGGCGCCGCAGGGTCTCGCGCAGCGCGTCCGCGGACGTCAGGCGCGGCTTCGCGGCCGCGTGCACCACCGCGTCCACCCAGCCCTCGACGAGCGCCAGAGCCGTCTCCAGCCGGGCCAGGGCCGCCTTCTGCTCGGGCGTGTCCTCGGGCTGGAACATGCCCTGCTGGAGCGCGTCCTGCAGCTGCTCGGGGTTCTGCGGGTCGAACTGGCCGACCACGTCCTCCAGCTTGGCGGTGTCGACCTTGATCCCGCGCGCGTAGCCGTCGACGGCACCGAACAGGTGCGAGCGCAGCCACGGTACATGCGCGAAGAGACGCTGGTGAGCGGCCTCGCGCAGGGCGAGATACAGCCGCACCTCCTCCTTCGGCACGCCCAGGTCCTTGCCGAACGCCTCGATGTTCACCGGCAGCAGCGCGGCCTTGCCGGCCGGGCCGAGCGGCAGCCCGATGTCGCTGGAACCGACGACCTCGCCCGCGAGCACACCGACGGCCTGCCCGATCTGGGTGCCGAACATGGCGCCGCCCATCGAGCGCATCATGCCGATCAGCGGGCCGGCCATGGCCTGCATCTCCTCCGGCAGCACGTCGCCCATCGCGGTACCGACGCGCTCGGCGACCGGGTCGACGAGCTCCTTCCACGCGGGCAGGGTCGCCTCGACCCACTCCGCGCGGGACCACGCCACCGCGGAGCCCGCGCCGGACGGCAGGGACGTCGCGTCGTCGAGCCACAGGTCGGCCAGCCGGACGGCCTCCTCGACGGCGGTGCGCTCGGCGGGGCCGACGCTCGCGTCCTTGGTGCCGTCGGCCGTGCCCTGGGAGACGGTCTGGCGGGCGATCTGCTTGGCCATGTCCCAGTTCACCGGGCCGCCCTCGTACGAGAGCATCTGGCCCAGCTGCTGGAACGCGGCGCCCAGGTCGTTGGGGTTCAGGGAACCGAACATGGCAGCGAACGGGTTGTCGGCACCAGGACCGCCGGCGCCGCCGAAGCCACCGGCTCCGGGCAGCCCGCCGAAACCGAACGGGTTGGCCGGGCCCTGACCACCACCGCTCTGCTGGTCCTTCTTCTTGCCCTCGTCGCCGTCGTCCGGCTCCTCCGGCGGAAGGCCGAATCCGAATGGGGTGTCACTCACGGGATTCCTCGGCTGATAGGGCCGCCGGTTTCGCTCCGACGGCGCGACTGCCCGATAACACCACCCAGCGTAGACACCGTGGGCGGATCGGGCCTCGGTGCTTCGCCGACTCGCGGCCTGCGGCAGGATGGATGCCACCTGGTACGTACGCGTCACTCGCGCCCGTACTGAAGACAACCGCTGGAGACGCCCGGTGAGTTCCCCTGATCCACAGGTTCGCGCAGCGCGAAACCAGTCAACCAATCCCGGTGTGCGCGGGCCCGTCGTCGCCGTGACCGGCGCCGCGGCCGGTATCGGCGCGCTGCTCACCGAGCGGCTCGCCGCGTCGGAGGAGATCAAGCAGGTCATCGCCATCGACGAGCGGCGCGGCGAGTGCGCGGCCGCCCAGTGGCACATCCTCGACGTGCGGGATCCGGCCATCGCGGAGAAGCTGCGCGGCGCCGACGTGGTGGTGCACCTGGCGCTGGACCTGGATCTGGAGACGGACGGAGCCGCCCGTACGGCCTACAACGTGCGCGGGACCCAGACGGTCCTGACCGCCGCGGCCGCCGCCGGGGTGCACCGGGTCGTGCTGTGCACGTCCGCCATGGTCTACGGGGCGCTGGACGACAACGAACTGCCGCTGTCCGAGGACGCGGAACTGCGGGCGACGGCGGAGGCGACCGGCGTCGGGGACCTGCTGGAGATCGAGCGCCTCGCGCGCCGCGCGCCGCGCGCGCATCCCGGACTCAATGTCACCGTGGTGCGCCCCGCTGTCCTGGTCGGAGGCATGGACACCGCGCTGACCAGGTACTTCGAGTCGCCGCGGCTGCTCGTCGTCGCCGGTTCGCGGCCTGCCTGGCAGTTCTGCCATGTCGAGGATCTGTGCAGTGCCCTGGAGTACGCCGTTCTGGAGAAGGTCGAGGGGGAGCTCGCCGTCGGGTGCGACGGGTGGCTGGAGCAGGAGGAGGTCGAGGAGCTCAGCGGGATCCGGCGGATGGAGCTGCCGTCGGCCGTCGCGCTCGGTGCGGCCGCCCGGCTGCACCGGATCGGGCTCACACCGTCTCCGGCCGGGGACCTCGCGTACACGATGTACCCCTGGGTGGTGAGCGGGAGCCGGCTGCACGACGCCGGGTGGCGGCCGCAGTGGACCAACGAGGAGGTGCTCGCGGAGCTCCTCGAGGAGGTCGCCGGGCGGCACACCGTGGCCGGGCGGCGACTGGGCCGCAAGGACGCGACGGCCGCGGGCGCGGCGGGTGCGACGGTGGCGCTGCTGGGCGCGGCGGCCGTGGTGCGGCGGGCCCGGAAGGCGCGGCGGCGGATCTGACGGCGACGGCCGCCGCAGGCTCCGGAGGTCCGCAGGTCTGCATCAGGTCTGCAGGCCTGCACATCTCCAGGTCTGTAGGAGGCTCCAACACGCACGCGCGCGTGCCGGGCGATAACGGTATTCCGCGTGGTCGGCGGCATGGGGCACGATGGGGCCATGGCAACCACGCACGACCACCCCGGTGAGCAGGCCGCCGACGAGCCGATCAGGCTCCTCGCCATTCGTGAGACCCCGCTCTCCCTGGACGAGGTCTTCAAGGCCGTCGGGGACGACGCGGCCGGGGGGACGGCGCTGTTCGTGGGGACCGTGCGCAATCACGACGGGGGAGCCGACGTCGACGAGCTCGGGTACTCGTGCCATCCGAGTGCCGAGGCGGAGATGCGGCGGATCGCGGAGCGCGTCGTCGCCGCGTATCCGGTGCGGGCGCTGGCCGCAGTGCACCGGGTCGGGGATCTCGGCATCGGGGACCTCGCCGTCGTCGTCGCGGTGTCCTGCCCGCATCGCGGCGAGGCCTTCGAGGCCTGCCGGAAGCTGATCGACGACCTCAAGCACGAAGTGCCGATCTGGAAGCACCAGAAGTTCTCCGACGGGACCGAGGAGTGGGTCGGCGCCTGCTGAACCCCGATGCCCCCGGCTCCAGGCCACTGCTGAACCCTTTCTCCTCCTTCTCCGGTTGCGTAACCGCACCCCTGGCACGAGCGTTGTCAGTGCGGATGGTTAATCTGCTGATCAGTCAGTTGCGGTCGCTCATCGGGGTTGGGAGGTCGGCATGGCGGCGCTCGCCTGGTTGCTGATTCCGCTGTTGGCAGCGATCGGTGCCGGTCTGTGGGGGAGTTGGGCCAACCGGACCCGCAGGGTGCGCAGCGACGGTCCCGAGCTCGACGGGTACGCCCGGTTCCGCGAGGCGATGGAGAAGCAGCCTTAAGGTCGCCCTGACGGGTCGCTGACAGGGGCGTCCCGTACTGTCGTTCCATGCCACGCCGCACCGCGACGATGCTCGCCTCCACCCTGATGCTGATCGCGCTCCTGTGCGCGGGTGTCTTCATCCCCGTGCCGTACTCGGAGATGTCCCCGGGGCCGACGGTGAACACCCTGGGCGATCACGACGGCGAGCCGGTCCTCCAGATCTCCGGGCGCAAGACCTACGCGACGAGCGGTCACCTCAACATGACCACCGTCCGGGTCACCAGCGCCGACTACAAGATGAACCTGGTCGAGGCCGTCTACGGCTGGCTCGCGCACGACAACAAGGTCGTGCCGCACGACACGCTCTACCCCGACGGCAAGACCGAGGAACAGTCCACCCAGGAGAACGCCGAGGAGTTCAGCCAGTCCCAGGAGAGCGCCAAGGTCGCCGCCCTGAAGGCGCTGGACATCCCGGTGAAGTCCTTCGTGATCGTCTCCGCGGTCGTCAAGGACTCCCCGTCCGAGGGCGTGCTGCACGCCGGTGACGTCATCAAGGCCGTCGACGGTACGCCGGTGAAGGAGACGACCGACGTCGCCGACCTGGTCACCAAGCACAAGATCGGCGAGAAGGTCGTCTTCACCATCGTGCCCGCCAAGGAGCAGGCCGCCGCCGAGAAGGCGAAGCGGACGGCGACCAAGACCCAGGACGTGACCATCACGACCGAGGAGTCCAAGGACGAGCTCGAGAAGCGGGCCGTCGTCGGGATCTCCGCCGGGGTCGACCACACCTTCCCGTTCACCATCGACATCAAGCTCGCCGATGTCGGCGGCCCCAGCGCCGGTCTGATGTTCGCGCTCGGCATCTACGACAAGCTCACCCCGGGCAGCCTCACCGGCGGCACGTTCGTGGCCGGCACCGGCACCATCGACGACGAGGGCAAGGTCGGCCCGATCGGCGGCATCGAGATGAAGACCGTCGGCGCCCGCGACAAGGGTGCCAAATACTTCCTGACGCCGGCCGACAACTGCGCGGCGGCCGCCGCGGACACGCCCGACGGGCTCACCCTGGTCAAGGTGGACACCATCGACGACGCCCTCGGCGCGCTCAAGGACATCCGCTCCGGCGACACCGCCGACCTGCCCAAGTGCACGACCAAGGGCTGACCGGGCAGGCACGCGCGCGTACGTGAACGGGGGCGCCCCCGAAACCGAGGGCGCCCCCGTCGTCGTACCAGAAGGGCTCAGTCCTCGAACGTCGCCGACAGCGCCTCCGCCAGCCCCGGTACCAGGTCGCCGCCGGTGAGGACCTCCGTCGGGGAGTCCTTCTCGCGCAGCCGCAGGGCCGAGTCGCGGGTGCCGTCGCGCAGGACCGCGACGGTCATGCGGACCTCCTGGCGGTCGGGGTGCTTGGCGACCCACTGGGCGAGCTTCTTGTCGCCCAGGCCCTCGGGGACCGAGGCCTCGGCGGACGGCGGGAGCATCAGGCGCTCCACCGTCAGCGCGCAGCCGACCACGGCGTCGGGCCAGGCGATCGTGCCGAGGAACTCGTCCAGCGGCTTGCCCGCCGGGATCTCCTCCTGCTCGATCGGGGTGAGACCGGTGGTCTCCTGCTCGTCCTCCAGGCCGAGCTGGGCCGCGAGCCCGGGTTCCTGAGCGCGCAGCCGGGCGGTGTCTACGAGGGCGAAGAGGCGAGCGGGCTGGTCCCAGCCGAGGCCGGAGACGTACTCGTCGATCTCGAGTACGGCCCGGGTCAGGGGGCTCGCTGCCATGGGAGTGTTGGACATGGTCACAATCCTGCCTCGTTCATGGCCGGAATCGGGAACCGAGTAAAGCGTGAGTAAGTTGCATAGGTGAGGGCCTACGATCACGTGGCCCACGGACGGCCCGCGGGGACGCGGGTCTGACGGACCAACAGCGACTTTCGAGGTGCGCACCTTGGCTTTCCAGATGCCGGACCGCGGCGGAGGCCCGACAGGGCCGCGGATCAGAGTGGGCCGCCCGTCCCGGCGTGTCCGGACCCTGCTCATGACACTGGGCGTCCTTGCCGTGCTCGGCATGGCGTTCACCATGTTCGCCGGGTTCTGGACGGACTGGCTCTGGTACCGGTCGGTGAACTACTCGTCCGTGTTCACGACCACCCTGTGGACGAAGATCGGACTGTTCTTCGTCTTCGGTCTGCTGATGGCCCTGGCGGTCGGCTTCAACATCTGGCTGGCGCACCGGCTGCGGCCGCCGCTGAGCGCCATGTCGATGGAGCAGCAGAACCTCGACCGCTACCGCATGGGCATCGCGCCCTACAAGAGGTGGCTGCTGCTGGGGATCACCTCCCTGGTCGGCCTGATCGCGGGTGCCTCGGCGTCGAGCCAGTGGCGGACCTGGCTGATGTGGGTCAACGGCGTGTCCTTCGGCGAGAAGGACCCGCAGTTCAAGCTCGACATCTCCTTCTTCACCTTCGACCTGCCCTGGTACCGGTTCCTGCTCGGCTTCGGCTTCGCCGCCGCGATCCTGTCCGTGATCGCCGCCGCGCTGACCCACTACCTGTACGGCGGCCTGAGGATCACCAGCCCGGGAGCGCGCGCCACGGCCGCCGCCACCGGCCATCTGTCGGTGCTGATGGGCATCTTCGTCGCCCTGAAGGCGGTGGCCTACTGGCTCGACCGGTACGGCCTCGCGGTCAAGTCCAGCGACTTCAAGGCCACCGACAACTGGACCGGCCTCAGGTACGTCGACGCGAACGCCTACCTGCCCGCCAAGACGATCCTGTTCTGCATCGCCGTCATCTGCGCCCTGCTGTTCTTCGCCACCCTGTGGCGGCGCACCTGGCAGCTGCCCGTCATCGGCTTCGGCCTGATGGTCCTGTCGGCGATCCTCATCGGCGGCCTCTACCCGGCGATCGTCCAGAAATTCCAGGTCCAGCCGAACGAGCAGGCCAAGGAGGCGCCCTACGTCTCCAAGAACCTCAAGGCGACGCGCGAGGCCTACGGCATCGACGACGCCCAGGTCGACGAGTACGGCGGTGCGTCCACCACCACGGACAAGACCAAGCTGCGCGACGACGTCGACTCGACGGCCAGCATCCGTGTGATGGACCCGAACATCGCCTCGCCGACGTTCCAGCAGCTCCAGCAGATGCGTAACTACTACGCGTTCCCGACCAACCTGGACGTCGACCGGTACAGCAAGGACGGCAAGGACCAGGACACGGTCATCGGTCTGCGCGAGCTGAACCTCGCCGGCATTCCGAAGAACAACTGGATCAACGACCACTTCCGCTACACCCACGGCTACGGCGTGGTCGCCGCCAAGGGCACCACCGCCGACTCCGAGGGCCGCCCGGTCTTCACCGAGTCCGACCTGCCCTCGCAGGGTGACCTCGGCACGTACCAGCAGCGCGTGTACTACGGCGAGAAGACCACCGAGTACTCGATCGTCGGCGGTCCCCAGAAGGAGATCGACTACTCCGACGACAACGGCGAGAAGACCTTCAGCTACACCGGCAAGAGCGGGGTCAACCTCTCCAACCCGATCAACCGGGCCGCGTACGCGGTGGCGTTCAGCGAGCCGCAGATCCTCTACTCCGGCGCGATCGGCGAGGGTTCGCGGATCCTCTACAACCGCACACCCAAGGAGCGGGTCGAGGCGGTCGCCCCGTGGCTGACCATCGACGGTGACGCCTACCCGGCGGTCGTGGACGGCAAGATCCAGTGGATCGTCGACGCGTACACGACGACGAACGGCTATCCGTACTCGTCCCGTACGACCCTCGGTGACACCACGGCCGACTCGCTGACCGCGACGAACAACTCGCGCGCGGTGGTGGCCCAGCAGAACCAGGTCAACTACATCCGCAACTCGGTGAAGGCGACCGTCGACGCGTACACCGGTCAGGTCAAGCTCTACCAGTGGGACACCAAGGACCCGGTCCTGAAGACCTGGATGAAGGCGTTCCCGGGCACGGTGAAGTCGAAGACCGAGATCTCGGACTCGCTCATGGCCCATCTGCGGTACCCGCAGGACCTGTTCAAGGTCCAGCGTGAGCTGCTCAGCCGCTACCACGTGAAGGACGCGACGACGTTCCTCAGCGGCTCCGAGGTGTGGCAGGTGCCGGACGACCCGACGAACACCTCGGGCGACGCGGTGCCGCCGTACTACCTGAGCATGAAGATGCCCGACCAGAAGGCACAGGCGTTCTCGCTCACGACGACGTTCACGCCCAACGGCCGGGACAACCTCAGTGCGTTCATGTCGGTCGACGCCGAGGCGGGCACCGGTGACTACGGCAAGATCAGAATCCTGAAACTGCCGACGAACACCACCGTCCAAGGTCCTAAACAGGTGCAGAGCCAGTTCAACTCCGAACAGGAGATCGCCGAGACCATCAGCCTCCTCAACAGAGGTGATTCCAAGGTCGAGTACGGCAACCTGCTGACGGTGCCGCTCGACGGAGGACTGCTCTACGTGGAGCCGGTCTACGTACGCGGTGGTGGACTGAAGTACCCGCTGCTGCGCAAGGTGTTGGTGACCTACGGAGGCAACACCGCCTTCGAGGACATGCTCGACGAGGCCCTCAACAAGGTGTTCGGGGCGGAGGGCGAGACCACCACGCCGCCGGAGGACGACGGCGGAGGGACGACCACGCCACCACCGCCGTCCGACAACCCGACGGTCCAAGAAGCGCTGAACGACGCCCAGAAGGCCTTCGAGGCCGGCCAGGAAGCCCTGAAGAAGGGTGACTGGGAGGCGTACGGCACCGCGCAGAAGGATCTGGAGGACGCGCTGCAACGGGCCGAGGACGCACAGGCCAAGGAGGACAAGACCGGCGGCAGCAGTCCGAGTCCCAGCGGCAGTCCGAAGCCGAGCAGCAGCCCCAGTGGCTGATCGGTTCCTGATCAGTTCCTGAGCTGGTCAAACGCTCCCCTCGCGCCGTGATACGGTTGTTTCACAACGGCGCGGGGTGGAGCAGCTCGGTAGCTCGCTGGGCTCATAACCCAGAGGTCGCAGGTTCAAATCCTGTCCCCGCTACTGAAAACGAAGGCCCGGATCCTTTCAAGGATCCGGGCCTTCGTGATGTGCGAACGCATGTGCCGCAGAGAGGGATGGACGTGCCGCGGTGGGGAGTTGGGGGAACTGTGTTTGACTTGTCTCTCTGTGGGCATGTCGACAAAACGCTGAAGTGACCTCACTGGCTGCGGTATACCAGGTGTACCCAGGTTGCAGGTGGTGCGACGATGGACGTTATGGGGGACAAGGCAACTCTGTTCGAGACAGGGCGATTTGTGCAGCCCTCCGGGCCGGGAGAGACCGTGGCCACGGAGGCCGCCGACGAGGCTGCCGAGGAACTGCGCCATCGGCTCGCCGCGGAGGCCGGCGACGTCGAGGCCATGAGTGTCCTCGGGGCCATGCTGCTGCGCCGCGGTGATCTCGACGGAGCCGAACCCCAGTTGCGTGCCGCCACCGCCGCGGGGGACCGGGCCGCCGCCAACAACCTCGGTGTCCTGCTGCACCAGCGCGGATACGCGGACGAGGCCGCCGGATGGTGGCGGATCGCCGCCGTCGCCGGGTCCACCGCGGCCGCGCACGCGCTGGGCCGCCACCACCGCGAGAAGGGCGACGAGCCCGCCGCCGAGTACTGGCTGCGCCAGTCCGCCGAGCAGGGGCACGCCCTCGGCGCGTACGCGCTCGCCGATCTCCTGGAGCACCGCGGGGACGCCGGAGCCGCGCAGTGGATGCGGGCCGCGGCCGAGCGGGGGCACCGTGAGGCGGCGTACCGTCTCGCGCGCGCTCTTGATCGCGAGGCGCCGGCCGAGGAGGACACCGGATCCGACAACGGTGTCTCGCCGGAGGCCGAGCAGTGGTACCGCCAGGCCGCCGCGCGCGGACACCGCCGGGCCGCGCTGCATCTCGGGGCGATCCTGGAGAAGCGGGGCGAGCTGAAGGAGGCCGGCCGCTGGTACCTGACCTCCGCCAAGGACGGCGAGGCGCGGGCCGCCTGCGCGCTCGGCTTCCTGCTGCGGGACGCGGGGGACGTCGAGAGCGCCGCCGTCTGGTGGCTACGGGCCGCGCAGGACGGCGACGGCAACGCGGCGAACGCGCTGGGGGCACTGCACGCCGAGCGCGGCGAGACGCAGACCGCCGAGCGCTGGTACCGGGCCGCCATGGACGCCGGTGACGAGAACGGCGCGTACAACCTCGGGCTGCTCTGCGCCGAGCAGGGCCGCACCGCCCAGGCCGAGCAGTGGTACCGGCGGGCCGCGTACGCCGGGCACCGGGAGGCGGCGAACGCGCTGGCGATCCTGCTGCTCCAGGTCGGGGACACGACCGGCGCCGAGCCGTGGTTCTCCAAGGCCGCCGAGGCCGGGAGCGTGGACGCCGCGTTCAACCTCGGGATCCTCTTCGCCGGGCGCGGCGAGGACGTCGTGGCGCTGCGCTGGTACGAGCGTGCCGCGGCCGCCGGGCACACCGAGGCCGCCCTCCAGGTCGGCATCGCGCTGCTGCGGGACGGCGACGAGGCGACGGCGGAACGGCATCTGCGGTGCGCGGCGGGCGGCGGCAGCCCCGAGGCGGCGTACCGGCTGGCGACCGTGCTGGACGCGCGACGCCCGCTGACGCCCGCGCACGAGTTGGGTGAGCCGGTGCACTCGTCCAAGACGGAGTGCGAGGAGTGGTACGAGCGGGCGGCCTCCCAGGGGCACCGTCGGGCGCAGGTGCGGGTGGGCATGCTCGCCGCGGCCCGCGGCGATGTCGTGGAGGCGGCGCGCTGGTACCGGGAGGCCGCGGAGGCCGGGTCGCGCAACGGCGCCTTCAACCTCGGACTGCTGCTCGCCCGGGAGGGCAGCGAGCCCGAGGCGGCCGTGTGGTGGACCCGCGCCGCCGACGCGGGGCACGGCCGGGCGGCGCTCCGGCTCGCCCTGGTCTACGCGCGTCGTGGGGAGCTGGTGGAGGGCCAGCGCTGGGCCGACCGCGCGGTGACGCTGGGGCCCGGCGAGGTGTCCGAGAGGGCGGCTAGGCTGCGGGACGCGCTGCGGCAGGAACTGTCGGCGTGACGGCCGCCCTGGCCAGGGCGAACAAAGCGATTTGCCTCCGCTCGCGTCGTTGACGTAGTGTTCATTTCACCGACGCGGGGTGGAGCAGCTCGGTAGCTCGCTGGGCTCATAACCCAGAGGTCGCAGGTTCAAATCCTGTCCCCGCTACTGAAGGCCGAGGGCCGGAATCCGAAAGGGTTCCGGCCCTCGGTGCGTTTCTAGGGCGTGTGGCCCACCGCCTCCTCGTACAGGGCGCGGTTCACCGTCCTCGACTCCGGCAGCGGATCTCCCTCGGCCACCCCTTGCGCGGCGTACGCCGACTGGAGACGGTCCGTCGTGCCCGCGCGGATCTCCCAGTCCATCCGCAGGGACGGCGTCGACCGGAGGACGGACCGGTCCGCCTTGAGCAGCTCGGCCAGGTAGGTGACGAAGGCCTCGTCCTTCTTGTAGTCCGCCGCGAAGTACGAGTTCACCGTGCGGATGTACGCCCGCAGCAGCGCCACCCCCGCGTCCACGTCGTCCTGGAGCAGTGCACGGCCGTACAGCAGACCGCCCAGTGGCTCGCCCCGGGGCTGGCCGCCGAGGAAGGCGTAGCCCGAGCGTCCGTCGACCTTGCGCCACACCGGGTCCAGGAGCCAGGCGGAGTCGACGCCGCCGTTCTCCAGGGCGGTGAGGACGTCCGCCGCGCCCAGCTGCTGGTACTGGATCTCGTCCAGGCCGCCGCCGTGCTTCTCCAGCGCCTTCTCCATGGGGTACGCGATGACCGAGCCCTTGCCGATCATCGTGCCGAGCCTGCGGCCGGACATGGCCACCCGGGACGCGCTCTCGCCGTCCTTCAGCCGCACCCACAGGCCGCTCCTGGAGCCGGGTCCCGGGGAGAAGTTCCCCGCGACCCACCTGATGTCGAAGCCGCCCCGGACGCCGTTCATCACGGCCGCCTCCGGAGCCGCCCAGATCGCGTCGAGGTCGCCCTTGGCGAGCAGGGGCAGCGCGTCCGGCGTCGGCAGGACCTTGAGGGTGACGTCCAGGCCCTCCCGCTCGAACTCGCCCTTGTCCAGGGCCACTTGCAGCGGTGCCACGTACTCGGCGCTCAGCGTTCCCGTCGCGATCGTCAGCTTCCGCGTCTTCGTGAGCGGCCGCGGGGCCGGTGCGCCGGACTGGCAGCGGGCCGGCGGACGGCCGGGGGAGAGGTCGGCGGGGTCCGTCCACGACGAGTCGCCGCAGCCGTCCACGGGCACGATCGTGCGGCTCCCGGCGTCCGCGCGCGGCGCGTTGTCCTCGTACGGCGACGAGCAGGCCGCCGAGGCCAGCAGTACGGCGGTCACGGCCGCCGCCGCGTAGGTGCGGCTTCTCATGACTGCCCCCGTCCGCGGTCCCTGGGCGCCCAGGGGGTGAGCAACCGGCCCGCCACCCGCACCAGTTCGGAGAAGACGACTCCGAGGACCGCCACGCAGACGATGCCCACGAACATCACGTCGTTCTGGAACAACGCGCGCGAGTCGAAGATCAGATGGCCGAGGCCGTTCGTCGCCGCGATCTGCTCCGAGGCGACGATCACCAGGACCGCCACGCCCGCCGCGATCCGCGCGCCCACCAGGACCGACGGGAGGGAGGCGGGGAGGAGGACGTGGCGGAACATCTGCCAGGGGGAGGCGCCGAAGACCTGGCCCGCGTCCCGGTGGCCGGAGGGGATCGACATCACCGCGGCCATCGTGGAGATCCAGACGAAGAAGAAGACGGTCGCCGCGACCAGGGCCACCTGCGGGCCCTCGCCCAGGCCGAACATGTTCAGGAAGATCGGCAGGAGGGCCAGTTTGGGGACCACGTAGAGGGCGTCGAGGAGCGGTTCCAGGGCCGCGCGGACCAGGGAGAGCGAGCCCATCAGCAGGCCGAGCGCGTAGCCCGCGGCCGTGCCCACCGCGTAGCCCGCCAGGACGCGTTTCAGGGTCGCCCACACGTCCGGCCACAGGTCGCCCGCCGCGGCCCGGTCCCAGCCGTCCGCGAGGATCGTGGACGGTGCCGGGTAGACGCGGGGGTCGATCCAGGCCCGGGCGGCGGCCAGTTGCCACAGCAGGACCAGGAACAGCGGGACCGCCACCGCGAGGGACAGCTCCAGCGCGCGCCGGCGTCTGTGGGTGCGTACGGGATGGAGCTCGTGCGGTCCCGGGGCGCGGACCAGGACGGACTCGGGGGCGGGCGCGGTCGTCGTCATGCCGGTATCGCCTCCTTGCGCAGCAGGTCCCACAACGCGCGCTTCAGCGCGGTGAAATCGGGGGTGTCGCGGATGTCGCCGGTGCGGGGGCGGGCGAACGGGGGACGGTGTTCGGCGATGATCCGGCCGGGGCGGGCGGACATCACCAGGACACGGTCGCCGAGGACGATCGCCTCCTCCAGGCTGTGGGTGATGAAGAGGGTGGTGGTGCGGGTCGCCTGGGTGAGTTCCAGCAGCTCGTCCTGGAGGATCATGCGGAGCTGGGCGTCCAGCGCCGCGAACGGCTCGTCCATCAGCAGGAGTTCGGGCTCCACCGCCAGGGCGCGCGCGATCGCCACACGCTGGCGCATGCCGCCCGACAGGGTCGCCGGGTAGGCGTCGGCGAAGTCCGACAGGCCCATGCGGGCCAGCCAGGAGTCGGCGCGGGCGTCGGCCTCGCGGCGGGGGACGCGTTGGATGTCGAGGCCGAAGCGGACGTTGGCGCGGACGGTCTTCCAGTCGTAGATGCCGTAGTCCTGGAAGATCATGGCGGCCGGGCGGGGACTGGACGTGCGGATCTCCAGGCGGCCCGTGCTGGGGCGCAGCAGGCCCGCCGCGACGCGCAGCAGGGTGGACTTGCCGCAGCCCGACGGGCCGACGACACAGACGAACTCACCGGGGGCCACGGACAGGTCCAGCGGGCCGAGGGCGGCCACCGCGCCGGCGCCCCGGCCGAAGGTTCGGGTCAGATCACGTGCGCTGAGTTTCGGATACGGCTCTCCCACGGGGTCTCCTCGCGGAGTGCGGAACGGACTGGTGGGCGCCGTTGACCATATGACGGTCCGTCAGATCCGGGAAGCCTGTAGACAGCACAAAGCCCGGACAGCACAAAGCCCCGGCACCCAGAAGGGCCGGGGCTTCGGAAGCGGGTTTACGCCGCCGCGCAGTTCGGGCAGATGCCGCGGTACGTCACCTCGACGCCCGAGACCGCGAAGCCGAAGCGCTCCGAATCGGGCAGATCGGTCAGCGGGTCACCGCTCGGGTGGACGTCGCGGATCGCGCCGCACTGGGCGCAGACCAGGTGGTGGTGCGGCCGGTGCGCGTTGGGGTCGTAGCGCTTGGCGCGCTTGTCGGTGGCGACCTCGAGCACCTCGCCGAGGGAGACCAGCTCGCCCAGCGTGTTGTAGACGGTCGCCCGGGAGATCTCGGGCAGCTTGGCGACGGCCCGCGCGTGGACCTCGTCGGCCGTCAGGTGGACGTGATCGCCGTCGAGGACCTCGGCCACGACGCGCCGCTGCGCGGTCATCCGCCATCCGCGGCCGCGCAGTCGTTCCAGAAGGTCACTCATAGGGGTCACCTTAACAGCAAGGGGACCAAGGTCCCGAAGAGGTGTGGTTTTAGAGCTCGGCTTGACTTAGACATTGTCCATTGTAGGATCAGGCATGCTCCTGGCCAAGAGGCCGGAGTGGTGAAAGCTGCGGCAAGTGGCTGGGAGGCCGCGCGTCCAGGCCCTGCGCGGCCGTCCACCAGCACTGGACCGCTTGCCGTGAACGGATGGCCGGACCCCTGCGACAGGGGTCCGGCCATCCGTGTGTCAGGCGGGTACGTGCTGCCGGGCCGGTGCCCAGCAGCGGATGATGTCGCGGACCGAGACGATGCCGACCGGCTCGCCGTGATCCAGGACGATGAGGTGCCGGAAGCCGCCGTGGGCCATGGCCCGGGCCGCCTCCTCCAGGGTCCAGGACGGCGCCGCGAAGACGACGTCGGTGGTGGTGTGGTCGTGGACGCGTTCCGTGTCCGGACTCTGGCCGAGGCCGACGGCGTTGAGGACGTCCCGTTCGGTCAGGATGCCGATACCGCCGGCATCGGGGTCGAGGATCACGGCGGCGCCGACGCGGCGGGCTGACATCAGGGCCGCTGCCTGGCGGAGGGTGTGGGCGGGGCCGATGGTGAGGACCACTGTGCTCATGGCGTCACGGACGAGCATGGGTGCGGAGTCACCTCCAAAGGAACCGCCGCGTTAGTTCAGCGGTTCACAAGTTCACAAATGAGGGTGCTCTCAGAGTCGCAGGTAAAGCGCGGGTCAACAAGAGGGCGCGTGCGGCCGATTGAGGGCGCACGCGCTCATCTGCGCGGATCAGTAGCGCTCGTTGAGATAGCCCAGCAGTTCGTCGTGGAGCAGGCCGTTGGACGCGGCCGCGTTGCCGCTGTGCGGGCCGGGGCGGCCGTCGAGGCCGGTGAAGGTGCCGCCGGCCTCCGTGACGATGATCGCGTTGGCGGCCATGTCCCAGAGCGAGAGCTCGGGCTCGGCGCAGATGTCCACGGAACCCTCGGCGACCATCATGTAGGGCCAGAAGTCGCCGTACGCGCGCGTGCGCCACACCTCGCGGGTCAGGTCCAGGAAGCCGTTCAGCCGGCCCTGGTCCTCCCAGCCGCTCAGGGAGGAGTACGCGAAGGAGGCGTCCGACAGCTTCGAGACCCGGGAGACGTGCAGCCGGGAGGCCGAGGACAGGCTGCGGCCGGTGAAGGCGCCGTGGCCCTTCGCGGCCCACCAGCGGCGGCCCAGGGCGGGGGCCGAGACCAGGCCGACCACGGGCTGGTAGCCGCCCTCCGACGCCTCCGTCAGGGAGATCAGGGTGGCCCAGACCGGGACGCCGCGGACGTAGTTCTTGGTGCCGTCGATCGGGTCGACGATCCAGCGGCGGGGGCCGGTGCCCTGGAGGCCGTACTCCTCGCCGAGGATCGCGTCGCGGGGGCGGGCGCGCTGGAGCTGGGTGCGGATCAGTTCCTCCGCGGCCTTGTCCGCTTCGCTCACCGGGGTCATGTCCGGCTTCGTCTCGACCTTGAGGTCCAGTGCCTTGAAGCGGTCCATGGTGGTCGCGTCGGCCGCGTCCGCGAGGACGTGGGCGAAGCGGAGGTCGTCGAGGTAGTCGGCCATGTGGCGAACGGTATCTGCCGTGGTCGCCGCGGGGCCATACGGGACCACGGTGCGGACGGCCCCGGGGCGGACGGCGTGCGGTGGATCAAGGGCGCCCCTCCATGCCTTCGCGAACCCTTGACAGTGCCTTCGCGCGCGTCAAATCTGGGGCGCAGAGCCGCTCGCTCCTAGGAGGCGACGATGCCCGCAGCGAGGGAATCCCTGCTGGACGCCGCGTACACGGCGCTGGCGCGTCGGCCGTGGTCCGCGGTACGGATGGTGGACGTCGCCGCGGCGGCCGGGGTGTCACGGCAGACCCTTTACAACGAGTTCGGGAGCAAGGAGGGGCTGGCCCGGGCGCTCGTCAGAAGGGAGGCCGACGGATATCTCGCCGGCGTCGAGCGCGCGCTCGCCACGCACAGCGACCCGCGCGAGCGGCTGACCGCGACCGCCGAGTGGACCGCCGCCACCGCCCGGGACAACGCGCTGGTACGGGCCATGCTCACCGGCTGCTGGGGCGAACGGCTGCCCTCCCTGACGCTGTCCGCGGTCCCGTCCTCCTCCGCCGTGCCCGCCCAGCGCCGCGCGGACGGCCCGCTGCCCTCACCCGGCGACTTCGTGGCCCTGGTGCGGGACCGCGCCGTGGCCGCGCTGTCCGGACCCGGCGCGCACAAGGCGGACCTCGCCGACCTCGCCCGCTCCTGCGAGCTGACCGTCCGGATCGCGCTGTCCTGCGTCTCGGCCCCGCCGGGCGAGGGCGGCGTCACGGACCTCGTCCGCAGCGCGTTGCACCGACAGCCGGTCTGACACCGACAGCCGGTCCGATCCGGGCGCCGCGGACCTGGTGCGCCGAGCCCTAGTGCGCCGAGCCCGACAGCTGGAGGCCGATCACGCCCACGATGACCAGGCTGATCGAGATGAGCTTCAGGGTCGACACCAGGTCGCCGAGGAAGATCATGCCGTAGATCGCGGTCCCCGCCGCGCCGATGCCGGTCCACACGGCGTAGGCGGGGCCCACGTCGAGTTTCTTCAGCGACAGGGTCAGCAGGCCGAAGCTGCCCAGGGCGAAGATGCAGAACGCGACCGTGGGCCAGAGCCGGGTGAACCCGTGAGAGAGCTTGAGGCACACGGCGAATCCGGTCTCGAGCAACCCGGCCACCACCACCAGCAGCCACGCCATGTGCGGTCCTCCCGTATGTCCGGCTCGGTGCGATTATGCCTTTACCTCACTCGCACGGAGGCAAACAACGCGGAGGTCAGTCGCCTTCCTTGCGCTCCCTCGTCGCCAGCAGTCGGCGCAGCGAGTAGAGGCGGGCCGGGTCCGCGTGCCCCTCGGCCACCCACTCGTCCAGCGCGCAGTCCGGCTCATCATGACTGCACGCGCGGGGACAGCCTTCGGTTCCCGGTTCCAGGTCCGGGAAGGCGTGGATCACCCGGGACGGATCGACGTGGTGCAGGCCGAACGAGCGGACGCCCGGAGTGTCGATCACCCAGCCGTCGTCGCCCTCCAGCGGCAGCGCCAGCGCCGAGGTCGTGGTGTGGCGGCCACGGCCGGTCACCGCGTTCACATGCCCCGTCACCCGCCGACGGTCCTGGGGGACCAGCGCGTTGACCAGCGTCGTCTTGCCGACCCCGGAGTGGCCGACGAACGCCGTGATCTTGCCGTCGAGCTGCTCGCGCACCCGGCCCGCCGCGTCCCCGTTCTCCAACTCCTCACGGCTGGTGACGACATAGGGGATGTCGAGGTCGCCGTACAGCTCCAGGAGCTTGTCCGGCGGGGCCAGGTCCGACTTGGTCAGCACCAGCAGGGGCGTGAGGCCGCCGTCGAACGCCGCGACCAGGCAGCGGTCGATCAGCCGGGGGCGGGGCTCGGGGTCGGCGAGGGCGGTGACGATGGCGAGCTGGTCGGCGTTGGCGACGACCACCCGCTCGAACGGGTCGTCGTCGTCCGCCGTACGACGCAGGACCGAGGTGCGCGGTTCGATGCGGACGATACGGGCCAGGGTGTCCTTCTGGCCGGAGAGGTCGCCGACGATGGCCACCCGGTCACCGACGATCGCCGCCTTGCGGCCCAGCTCGCGGGCCTTCATCGCCATGACGACCCGGTCCTCCACCAGGCAGGTCAGCCGGCCCCGGTCGACGGTGAGGACCATGCCCTCGACCGCTTCCTCGTGCTTGGGGCGGATGTTCGTACGCGGCCGGTTGCCCTTGCGGTTGGGGCGGGAGCGGATGTCGTCCTCGTCGGTGTGCTTGCCGTAGCGGCGCATGGTCGTAGGCCCCTACGCCCTGTCGCTCCCGAGCATCCCGGTCCACAGGTCGGGGAAGTCCGGCAGGGTCTTCGCCGTCGTCGCCACGTTCTCGATGAGCACGCCCTCCACCGCCAGGCCGATGATCGCTCCGGCCGTCGCCATGCGGTGGTCCTCGTACGTGTGGAACGTGCCGCCGTGCAGGGTGCGCGGGCGGATGTGGAGGCCGTCGGCGGTCTCGGTGACGTCGCCGCCGAGCTCGTTGATCTCCTTGGTGAGCGCGGCCAGCCGGTCCGTCTCGTGGAGGCGGAGGTGGGCCACGCCGCGCAGGGTCGAGGGGGAGTCCGCGAGGGCCGCGACCGCCGCGATGCCCGGGGTCAGCTCGCCGACCTCGCTCAGGTCGACGTCGATGCCGTGGATCGCGCCCGATCCGGTGAACACCAGTCCGTACTCGGTGAGTTCACAGGTGCCGCCCATCTCGGTGAAGATCTCCCGCAGTCGGTCGCCGGGCTGGGTGGTGCGGCTCGGCCAGTCGGGGATCACGACCTTGCCGCCGGTCACCAGGGCCGCCGCGAGGAACGGTTGGGCGTTGGACAGGTCCGGCTCGATCGTCAGGTCCCGGCCCAGCAGCGCGCCCGGCGTGACCCGCCACACGTTCGGCTCGCCGCCCGACTCCGGGGTGTCCACCTGGGCGCCGACCGCGCGCAGCATGTCGACGGTCATGCGGATGTGCGGGAGGGAGGGGAGGGTGGCGCCGATGTGGCGGACCTCCACGCCCTGGTTGAAGCGGGGGCCGCTCAGCAGGAGGGCGCTCACGAACTGCGACGAGCTCGAAGCGTCGATCTCCACCGGGCCGCCGTCCAGCGCACCCCCGCCGTGGACCGTCAGCGGCAGCGCGCCCCGGGCGTCGTCGTCGATCCGGGCGCCGAGGACGCGCAGGGCGTCGATCACACCGTTCAGGGGGCGCTCGTACGACCTCGGGTCGCCGTCGAAGCGGATCTCGCCGTCGGCGAGGGCGGCCACGGGGGGCAGGAAGCGCATGACGGTGCCGGCGTTGCCGACGTTGACCGTGGCGGGGCCGCGGAGACCTGCCGGGAGGACGCGCCAGGTCTCGCCTGTGCCGTCGGGGCCCACGCCCTCCTCGATGCCTACGCCCATCTCGCGGAGGGCTGCGGCCATCAGGAGGGTGTCGCGGGAGCGGAGGGGGCGGCGGAGCCAGCCGGGTTCTGATGCCAGGGCTGCGAGGACCAGGGCTCGGTTGGTTACGGACTTCGACCCCGGGACGTGGACCGTTGCGTCGACGGCTCCGCTCGCATAGGGGGCGGGCCAGAGGGCGGTGTCTGCGGGGTTCAAAGCCATGGGGTCCACTTTAGTGGTGGGCGGTCTTTCGGGTGCGGCGCCATCGTGGCTGGTCGCGCCCCGCGGCGGAGCCGCTGATAGATGCAGCCCCGCGCCCCTGTGATGCGGCCCTTCGGGCCTGCATCACACCTCCAGCAACCACCTGCCGCCGCCTATCAACGAGCACAGGCTCACCGCGTGGAACAGGAACAACCACAGCCCCGCCGGTACATGCGTCAGTCGTGACAGCTGGTCCGCGTCCGAGTCGCCCGCGCCTCCCCGGACCCTCTTCGCCTGCAACTCGAAAGCGGGACGTACGCCTCCCGCCAGCAGGAACCACACCACCGCGTACGCGAAGGCCGCCTGTACCTGCGGACCCGCCAGCCAGGACACCACCACGAACGTGCCGCCGGTGAGGACGACCGTCAGGGCGCCGTACGCGTTGCGGATCATCACCAGCATCGCGATGAGCAGGCCCGTCGCCAGCCACAGCAGCAAGGTGATGCGGCCCGCCGCCAGCAGGGCCGCGCCGCCCAGGCCCAGCAGCGGGGGAGCCGTGTAGCCGGCCGCCGCGGTGAGGATCATGCCGATGCCGTGCGGCTTGCCCCGGCTGACCGTGAGGCCGCTGGTGTCGGAGTGCAGGCGGATGCCGGTGAGGGTGCGGCCGGTGAGGAGGGCGATCAGTCCGTGGCCGCCCTCGTGGGCGATGGTGATGGCGTTGCGCGAGACGCGCCACAGGGCGGGCGGGACGACTATGGCGAGCGCCGCGACCAGGGTGGCCAGGACCACCCACAGGTCGGGGTCGGGCTGGGTGCCGATCAGCTCGTCCCAGAGAGAGGTCGCTGTGCTGGTGTCCATGTTTCCCGGTGGCTCCCTCTCGGCGTACGGAGTCTGGCAGTCTGGCACGTATGTGCGGACGGTATCTGGGACGCCGGGGGGACGAGGGCCGTTCCTGACGGGAGACGGTCAGGTCATGGCTTCGGAGTGCGGCGGGGCCTCAGGGCACCTGCGCCGGGGTGAGGGAATCGGCGATGGCCCAGAGCGGGTCGACGACGTTGTCCGCACCGTAGCGCGCCATCAGCGGGCGGGCGTAGAGGTGGAACTCGGTGCAGCCGAGAACGAGGCCGGTACAGCCGTAACGGGTGCGCAGCTCGTCCACGACCGTGACGATGTCGCTGTCGCCGGTGCGGCTCTTGATGCCGTAGATCAGCTTGTGGACCGTGTCCTGGTCGTCCGGGGTCGGCCATGCCACGCGGGACGCCACCGATGGCCAGGCGGAGGCGTGTTCGAAGACACGGGACCGGCGGGTGCCTTCGGTCGCCAGGAGGAGGAATCGTCCCGGCCGGGCCGAGAGTTCGCGCACGGTCGTGGTGACCAGGGAGACCACCCGGGACCGTATCGGTGGGTCGATGAGGTCGAGGAAGTGGTGTGCGGTGACGCAGGCGATCACGATGCGGTGCGCACCCCCGACGGCGAGGCCGTCGAGGCGGTTCTGAAGGAAGTCGGCCATCTCGCGGTGGCGGCCGGCGACGATGGCCTCCGTCCGGTCGGGGAACGAGGGGTCGGAGTCCAGGATGATCCGGGGCATCAGCTGCTCTTTGGCGGTGACATTCAGCTCGTAGAGATTCCTTACGAACTCGGCCGAGGCCAGGGGCCCCATGCCGCCGAGAATGCCCAGCACACCTCGATCCTTTTCCGCCACCGCGACACCCTCTTTTCCGCCTCACACCGGTATTGCGCGGAGATTAATGCCCAGCTGATTGCGTCCGATATCGGTCAGCTATTGGTCGCAGTGGCGAAACAGAGGGTCGGTCCCGCAGATGTCACAGTGCGGTCGGCAGCGAGGAGAACCCCCACGCCGCTCGGACCTGGGGCAGGGCGTCGAGGTTCGTGGACGCGCCCTCCTCGGCGTGGAGGCGGCACAGTTCGTTCCAGCGGCACCGCATTCCGTTCTCGTCCCACCCCACCACCTCCAGCATGTGGGCGTCGGTCAGCCGCTCCAGGAAGGACTCGGCCGTCAGCATGTCGACCCCGAGATGCCGGGCGGCGGCCGCGGTCCCGAAGACGCCCCGTCCCAGGGCGGCGAGGCGGTGGTAGGCGAGGACGACGACGGAGTCCAGCTCTTTCACCGCGAGGTCGAGACTGGCCCGCACCGAGTACATGCCGTAGTCCAGCTCACTCAGCCGATGGAGGGCGCTGTCCAGCCGCCTGGCGAGCTCGTGGAGCGGGAGATGGGGGTTGTTGACGAGCCTCGCCCCCACGGCGTGCAGGGCCAGCGGCATGTGGCAGCAGAGTTCGGCGACGCGCCGCGCGGCGTCGGGATGGGCGTCCACCCGATCGGCCCCGACGACGCTGCGCAGCAGTGCCACCGACTCGGTGCTCTCCAGCGGGCCGAGCCGCAGACGAAGCGCGCTGTGGCTGCCGCTGAGATCGCTGCAACCGGCGTGCACGGTGACCAGGACGCAGCTGAGGCCGTTCCCTGGAACCATCGGCTCCACCTGTGAGATGTTCGTGGCGTCGTCCAGGACGACCAGGACACGCCGGTCGTTGAGGATGCTCCGGTACAGCGCCGCGAGTTCTCTGACGCTGTGGGGCATCTGCTCGGGCGGCACGTGGAGGGCGCTCAGGAAGCGGGGGAGTACGTCGGCGGGGCGCAGCTGGTCCCCGTCCTCGTTCAGGTTGACGAAGAGCTGGCCGTCGGGGAAGTGGGCCGCCACGCGGTGGGACCAGTCGATGGCGAGCGCGGTCTTGCCGATACCGGGGCTTCCCACGACGAAGCCGACGTGAGCCGCGTCGTTCTTCGATCCGCTGAGCAGGGCCCGGTCCATGGCTCGCAGCGCGTCGGAGCGTCCGGTGAAGCCGGGGATCGTGGAGGGCAACTGCGCCGGCGCCAGGGGGAGGTCCGCTGTCGGGACGGGCGGCTGGGACGGCTGCCGGGGTGGCTGTGGGGTCGTCGGGCCGGCCGCCGACCGGCGGTCCGTCGTGAAGGTCACGTCGTCGCTGAGAATGGCCTTGTGGAGCTGTTGCAGGTCTTCGCCCAGTTCGAGCCCGAGCTCTTTGATGGACAGTTCGTTGCCTTCTCGGAACGTCTTGAGCGCCTCGGCACGGCGGCCCAGGAGGTACTGGGCCAGCATGAGGTTGCGGCGGAGCTGATCACGCAACGGATTGGCGTTGAGCATCGCGAGCAGGTCGCCGAGGACCTCCCGGTGCTGGCCGAGGAGGAGGCGGAGCTCCGCATGGCGCTCGGCGGCGAGTAAGCGTTGTTCCTCCAGACGCATCGCCTCGATCTCGGCGAAGTGGGTGGGGATGTCGTCGAGGGCCGGGCCACGCCACAACGCCAGCGCGTCGCTGTAGACGCCCGCCGCTTGGGCCATGGCCTCCCCGCGTTCCAGGTCCTCGGCCTCCCGCAGCCGACGGGCGAACTCGATCGTGTCGATCAGATGTCTGCCGCCCCTGAACATGTATCCCGGGCCGGTGGTGACGACGGTGTCGACGCCGCTGCCGGCGTTGCGCAGCATCTTTCGGAAAGTCGCGATGCATATGGCGATCTGTGTGCGCGCCGTCGCGGGCGGCTTGCCGTTCCAGACCTGGTCGATCAGGTACTCGACGGAGACGACCTGATCGACGTGGAGAAGCAGCGCGGAGAGAACGGCCCGCTGCCGGGGGCCTCCCACGGGCAGCGGAAGGTTGTTGGCTCTGACCTCGAGTGGGCCGAGGAGCCGGAACTCCACTCTGGCCTCATGTGCTCGTTCTGTCTCTTTCTCCACGCCCTCCACGCACGCGACAGACATTTCTTTCCCCCAGTTGATAAAAGCTCAAGAAAACTGATGAAGACGGCAGGGTCCCCACTCGAAGCGGACATCGGCATCCCCGACCGGGCCTGATCCCGAGAAAGGGCCCCCACGGCGACGCGAAGGCCGCACAGCACGCGAGTGCGCCGCCGGACAATGGACGGCGGCTTATTGCAGATTTCTTTACCATGCGGCCCGACGAGAATGTATCCGTCGGATTTCCGACCGAAAGCTTGCTCGTGTAACGGTTCCCTGAAGAGGAAGCCGGCCGAATCATTGTGGATGAACCCCGCTGTGCATCGCTTCCTCGCCCTGAATGAGGAATGAGTGTCAACGAGCCTCGAATGGAGTGCTGTTCAAGAGAAGGACGCCCCGCCGCTTTCTCCCCCTTGTCGGACAGGAGTGAAACCCCTGCTCGTGTGTCCAACTGGCCAAGCGGGGTTCCGAGTTGATGATCCAGTCTGGTGTCCGTCCGGAGCAGAGTCAAGAGCCTCAGGGGTTAACTGTCGTCACAGTGATCTTGTGGTGGGGTTGCTCTGCGTATCGGTCCGCCGTTCACAGTCAGGCGCCGAGCGCGGGATAGGGGGCGAATATTGAGCGAATAGAGGCTCCTGGAAAGTTTTGACCGACCTCAGCCGGACGGGCGCAGGTGATGGGCTGTCGGGTGCGGATGCGTGTGGAACCTAGAGAGGGCCCAATGGATGAAACCATTTTGGTCGACGGAGTGGCCAAGAGTTTTCGTGAGACGCCCGCCCTGCGCCAAGTGAATTTGGAAGTCTCCGCTGGAACGGTGTTCGGTCTGCTCGGCCCGAATGGTGCTGGTAAGACCACTCTGGTCAGGATTCTCACCACGCTGGAACAGCCGGATGCGGGACGCGCCCTGGTCGACGGCCACGACGTGGTGCGGCAGGCACGTCAGGTCCGCCGCACGATCGGCCTGACCGGGCAGTACGTCGCCGTCGACGAGGAGATCAGCGGGCAGGAGAACCTCTACCTCGTCGGGCGGCTGCTCAACCTGCGGCCGAAGCGGGCGCGGGCGCGGGCTGATGAGCTGCTGGAGCAGTTCGGCCTGGCGGATGCCGCCACCCGGACCACCAAAGGCTACTCCGGCGGCATGCGCCGGCGCCTGGACCTGGCGGCCAGCCTGGTGGGCGAGCCACGTGTGCTCTTCCTGGACGAGCCCACCACCGGACTCGATCCACGCAGCCGCAACGCCCTGTGGGAGATCGTCCGGAGCATGGCGGACCAGGGTGTGACGGTGCTGCTCACCACCCAGTACATGGACGAGGCGGAGGCGCTGGCCGACACAGTGGCGGTCCTCGATCACGGAGAGATCATAGAGAGAGGCTCTCCGGCCGAACTGCGTTCCCGTGTCGGCGGGCAGGTGCTGTACGTCCGTCCGTTGCACGAGGCCGACACCCCCGAGGTGGTCCGGGTGCTCGCCGGGGTGGGTGTCACCACGGCGGTGCCGAAGGTGGAGGCGGGAATGGTGCGTCTGCCGCTCTCGGGGGAGCTCGAACTTAACCTGGCGATACGGGCGCTCGGCACCACGCAGGTGCCTGTCGCCGCCATCGAAACGCGGGTGCCCAGCCTCGACGAGGTCTTCCTGACCCTCACCGGGACCCGCCCGGGAGCCGGGGCCGGTGACGAGGAGGCCGGCGGCGCCGGGGACGACCGGGCCGCCGAGGACACACGATTGGTCAACACACGTGGTGGGGGCGGCGAATGAGCGTCAAGGCGAACGGGGTGATGGCGCCCGGGCAGGCCCTGCCGTCCGAGGGCGGACTGAACGTGGTCCGCCACGCCTTCGTGGTGGCGCGGCGCAACCTCAAGAAGATTCCCGGCGATCCCAGTCTGCTGCTCGACGCGACCGTCATGCCGATGATCTTCGCGCTGATGTTCATCTACGTCTTCGGCGGCGCGATAGCCGGGACCCAGGCCGACTACCGGCAGTTCGTGATGCCCGGCATCATGGCGATCACGATCACCATCGTCGCCCGGACCACCGGTATCGCGCTCGCCGTGGACTTCAGCAAGGGTGTCGTCGACCGGTTCAGGACGCTGCCCATCGCCCGCTCCGCCGTCCTCTCCGGACAGGTCATCGCCGATGTCATGCGGATGATCCTCGGCCAGCTGGTGATCCTCGCGTTCGCCCTGATCATCGGCTTCCGGGTGCACACGAACATGGTGTCCGTCCTCGGCGCGGTGGCACTGCTGACCGCGTTCGGTGTGGCGCTCTCGTGGATCTCCGCGTTCATCGGCCTCACGATGCGCAGCGTCCAGAGTGTGGAGACGGTCACGACACTGGTGATGACCCCACTGCAGTTCGGTACGTCCGTCTTCGTGATGCCCGGCACGATGCCGGGCTGGCTCCAGGTGGTCGTCGAGTGGAACCCGACGACGCTGGTCGTGGACGCCTGCCGCGGCATGCTCCTCGGCGGCGAGGTGGCCGAGCCGACCGTCAAGGCGATGGCGTGGATCGCCGTCCTGCTCGCGGTCTTCGTACCGCTCTCGGTCCGCGCCTACTCCCGGCGCCGCAACTGACGTGCAACCCGAGCGGCGCCGCCGCGCCGCCTCAGGAGCTTCTGAGGTAGCGCAGCACCGCGAGCACGCGGCGGTTCTCCGTCTCCGAAGGCGGCAGGTCGAGCTTGCCGAAGATGTTGGCGATGGTCTTCTCGACGGCTCGCTCCGAGACGGTCAGGACGGAGGAGATCGCGAAGTTGGTCCTGCCCTCCGCCATCAGCGCCAGTACCTCCCGCTCGCGCGGGGTGAGGGCCGCCAGTCCGCTTTTGCGGCTGACGTTGAGCAACTGCACCACCACTTCGGGGTCGAGCGCGGTGCCGCCGTCCGCCACCCTGGTCATCGCCTCGACGAAGTCGTCCACATCGACGACCCGGTCCTTCAGCAGGTACCCGACACCCGTGGGGCGGGCCGTGAGCAACTTGGCCGCGAAGCCGGCCTCGATGTACTGGGAGAAGACGAGCACCCCGAGGTCGGGGTGGTCCTCGCGCAGCGCGATGGCCGCGACGATGCCCTCGTCCGTGAAGGTCGGCGGCAACCGCACGTCGACGACGGCCACGTCCGGTCGCTGCTCGGCGACGGCCGTGATCAGCTCCTCCGCGTCGCCGACGCCGGCCACCACCTCATGGCCGCGCATGGCCAGGAGTTGGGTGAGACCGTCCCGCAGGATGACGGAGTCCTCGGCGATCACGACACGCATGGTGCTGCTGTACCTCTCATGAGGGTCTGTCAGAGCTCAGGGGCTGATGGGGAGTTCGACCGTGACCACGGTAGGGCCTCCGGTCGGGCTGTCAATCTGCATCAGTCCGTCCACGGGGCGGATACGGGCCATCAGTCCGATCAGTCCGCTGCCCTCGCCGACCTGGGCACCACCGTGACCGTCGTCGCTGACCCGGAGGACCAGCCGTCCGCCGCCCCCCGACCGCCCCTCGGCCGCACTCGTCACGTCGACCTCGATCCGCTGTGCGCCACCGTGCCGGGTGGCGTTGGTGAGCAGTTCGGCGGTGCAGAAGTAGGCGATGGTCTCGATCGCCGCAGAGGGCCGGGCCGCAATGTCGGCCGTCAGGTCGACCGGCACGCGACTGCCGGCGATCAGCGTGGTCAGCGCCTCCTCAAGTCCCTTGTCCAGAACCGGGGGACGAATACCGCGGGCGAAGTCACGCAACTCCGTGATGGCCTCCTTGGCCTGCTCCTGAGCCTTGTCCACCAGTTGGCGGGTATGCGTCAGCGGCACCTCGGGGGGTGCCTCCAGGGCCAGGGTCTCCCTGACCATCGTCAGCGTCATTCCCAGGGCGACCAACCGGGCCTGCGCACCGTCGTGCAGGTCCCTTTCGATACGACGCAGCGTCGCGGTGGCGTCGTCCACCGCCTGGCTCCGTGTCTCCTTCAGGTCCTTGATCCGCGCCGACAGCGGGCTGGGACCGAGCAGCCCGCGCAGCAGCAACCGGTCCGCCACCAGCACGCGGTCGACGCACCACGGCGCGGCCGCCAGCACCGCGAGGCCCACCACGGACACCAGCAGGACGGTGGGCCAGGTGTCCAGGTAGAGACTGCCGATGGAGAAGCCGTGGCGCAGCCTGCCGTCAGCGTCCCGAGTGGTGGGCGAGTTGGTCGTCCTGGTGAGGGGATAGGTCAGCAACAGCAGGGCGTACACCCAGACCAGGACGGTGACCGCGCCGACGACGAGGGCCACCGGGAACCGGAAGACCAGATAGCCCACAGCACGCCATCCGTTGGAGTCGGTCAGCATGGCGCGCCGCCACCCCAGAACGCCCTGCTCGGGTGAGAAACGCGGCGCCGGCACCGCCTCGCCCAGCAGCGTGGCGGCGAGGCGGCGTTGCAGTCCGGCGAACGCGCGCGCCCAGGAGACCGCGACCGCGACCAGCCACAGCCCCAGCGGGGTGACGGTCAGCGCGGTGCCGACCACGAGCGTCACCGCGACGAGGGCGAAGCCCAGCACGCCGAGCGGTATGCCGAGTACCGCGTAGAGCGTCGAGGTCCAGGTCCGGCGGTGCCCCCAACGCCGTAGAAGGGTGCCGATGCGGTGCATCTCTACCGCGCGGCGCGGGTGGGCGAGGGCTCCGGCGCGTCCACGGAGCCGCTAGGCGGCCGGTCGCCGCTGACCAGGTTCCGGGCGAGCCGGGCGTGCAGTCCGGTCAGCGCCCTGATCACGGCCGGTCCGAGCAGGAGGACGAGTACGCCGGGGCCCGAGTGGACCGCGACCGCGCCGAGGTAGGTCGGGCCGCCCCACGCCTGCTCGTAGTACGACTCGTCGCCCCAGGCCAGGAACGGGTAGGTCGCGGCGCGCACGAGGAGCAGGCCCATCGCGGTCACCACGCCGAAGGTGAGGGCGCTGAGCGGCAGGTTGAGCAGCAGGAAGCCCGCGCATCGCCAGTTCCGGCCGTCCTTGAGCCGCCGGGCCGGTCCGGGTCGGCGGCCGCCGGGCGGGGTCGGCCTGGCTCCGGCCGCAGGGCCCAACAACCACAGGGCCCTGCGCTGTTCGAGCCGGGCGAGCCCCGCCACCAGGGCGAAGACCGGTACCACGACGATCAGGCCGACGACGGTGAGGGAGAGCACCAGGCTCACCGCGAGGCCCACCACCGTCGTGACGAACCCGACGAGGGCGAGGGGGAGGGACAGCAGGGCGTACAGGACGCGACGCCAGGTGTCCGCGGAAAGGAATCCCGAGCGGCCCGGCGAGGTCGCGGGCATGGGTGCCTCCAGGTCGGCTGTGAAGGGTGGGGTCGCCTCAGCGGCTCACAGCGCCGCTCGGCCCTCGGGGACGTCCCGGCGCCGCATCCACAGGGCGGCCAGAGCCAGCGCCGCGACGGTCCATGCTGCCATAACGCCGATGCCCTGCCAGGGGGAGAGCAACGCGTCCGAGGTGTCGCCGGTGGACATGATGGCCTGGGCCGCCTCGCCGCCCGGCAGGTATCCGCTGACGTACTCGCCGACATCGCCCGGCAGCAGCCCGGCCACCCCCGGCAGTACGAAGACGACGACAAGGGTGCCGGCGATGGCGGCGCCCACGTGCCGGAGCAGCGCGCCGATCGCCAGCGAGAAGAGCGCTATCAACGCGAGGTAGATGCCGAAGCCCAGCACGGCCCGGGCCACCCCCGCGTCACCCCAGGAGAGGTCGACCCGCTCGCTGAGCACCTGCCGGCCGATGAAGAAGGAGGCCACGGCGGCGACCTCCGCGGCGACGAAGACCGCCGCGGCGAGCACCAGGGCCTTGGCGGCCAGCACGGGGGTGCGACGGGGCACGGCCAGGAAGCTGGCGGTGATCGTGCCGCTGGCGTACTCGCTGGCCATCACCATGGCCCCCAGGACACAGATGGCGGTCTGGCTGAAGGTGGCCGCCGGTTGCAGGACGAGACCGATCGGATCGGTCGTCATCTGCTGTCGGTCCGCCGCGTCCAGCTCCTGCCACTGCCCGATGTACACCGAGGTCGCGAGCGTGGCCAGGCCGATCGAGACGATCACCATGGCCACCAGCGACCAGGTCGTCGACCTGACCGTGCGGAACTTGGTCCACTCGGCGGTCACCAGTGCGGCGCTCATGCGGTCCTGCCCTCGACAGTCGTGGGCGACGGCCGTGCGGCGGCCACCTCCCCGTGGTACTCCACGCTGTCGTTCGTCGCCTCCATGAACGCCTCCTCCAGCGTGGTGAACTGCGGTGTCAGCTCGTGCACCGTCAAGCGGCCGGCCAGGGCCACCTCCGCGATACGGGACGGGTCGAGCCCGCTGACGATCAGCGAGTCGTCCTCCCCGGACGTACAGGCACCGCCCGCCTCGGTGATCAGCTCCCGCAGCCGTGCGGAGTGCGCCGAGCGGACCAGTACCGACGAGGTCGCGTTGCGGGCGAGGAAGTCCTGTGTGGAGCAGTCGGCGATGATCCGGCCCCTGCCGATGACGATGAGGTGGTCGGCCGTCACCGCCATCTCGTTGAGCAGGTGACTGGCGACCAGCACCGTGCGGCCCTCGGCGGCCTGGCTCTTCATCAGGTCGCGAATCCAGCGCACGCCCACCGGGTCCAGGCCGTTGACGGGCTCGTCGAGGACGAGTACGCCCGGCTCGGCGAGCAGGGCGGAGGCGATGGCCAGCCGCTGGCACATGCCCAGCGAGAAGCCGCCGACCCGGCGGTGCGCACTGGATCCGAGGCCCACCAGGTCGATCACTTCGGTGACCCGCCTGCGTGCCACGCCCTGGGTCTGCGCCAGCCACAGCAGATGGTTGAAGGCGCTACGGCCCGGGTGCCAGGCCCGGGTGCCCAGCAGCGCGCCGACGACCGCCATGGGCCGCTCGTGCTCGTGGTAAGGCTTGCCGGCGATGGCCGCGCGACCCGTGTCCGGGGTGTCGAGACCGAGGAGCATGCGCATGGTGGTGGACTTGCCCGCGCCGTTGGGGCCGAGGAATCCGGTGACCCTGCCCGGCTCGACGGTGAACGACACGTCCTGCACGGCGACTTTGTCGCCGTAGCGTTTGCTGAGGTTCTCTGCCTCGATCACGAGTGAAGGCTCCTGACTTCCCGGGGGTTTCCCGAGTCGTAAATGCTTCCAGCGCTCGTCCGTGGAGCCAATCGTGGTAGCACGTCGATCGGGGGGTTCGGTTTTCCACACCCCCGGACTCCCGCCCTCGCCTCGCTCCCCGCGGCCCACGCGGTCGATACGGCCCCGATATTCGGCCGCCGTACGTTTCGCCGGGAGAAGACAGGCTCGTCGACGGCCGGGCTGAAGGGAACGACCAGGAATGAGTGGAGAGCACACATGTCGCCAGGTGTGGAAAGGGATTCCCGCGGACAGGTCGAGGACGAGGCCGATCCGGCCGTGGTCCGGACTCTTGATCCGGACCAGGCGCGGTGCCTGGCGGAGCTCACCCTTCAGTTGGCCGGCGCCGCCTCGGGAAGCGTCGACGATCCGGCCTGGGTGAAGGAGGTGCGGCACGGCTGGGAGCGATTCCCCACCGGGGTGCGGACGACCGTGCGTGACTTCCGCCGTGCCTCGGGCCCGCAGGGCGTGCTCCTGCTGCGCGGTCTGCCCGTCGGCGAGGCCGAGTTGCCGCCCACGCCGAGGGTCGCCTCCTCGGTCCAGCGGGTCGCCACCCCCGCGGCGGCGCTGCTGGTGGCGGTGGCCTGCGGCCTGGGCGATCCGGCGGCGTTCCGTGCGGAGAAGTCCGGCGCCCTGGTCCAGGACGTGGTGCCGGTACCGGGCCAGGAGGAGGTCCAGGGCAACGTCGGTTCGGCGCGGCTGTCGTTCCACAGCGAGAACGCCTTCCACGCTCACCGTCCCGACTTCGTCCAGCTGCTGTGCCTGCGCCGCGATCACCTCGGTGTGTCAGGGCTGCAGACCGCGTGTGTGCGCACCGTGCTGCCGCTGATGGCGGAGAAGACGGCGGCGGTGCTCTTCGAGCCCCGGTTCATCACCGCACCGCCGCCCTCCTTCGGCGTGGGCGGGAGCCTCACCCGCGCCCACGCGGTGCTGACCGGAGCTGTGGACGACCCGGACCTGCGGGTGGACCTGTCGGCGACCGAGGCGCTCGACGACGAGGCCGAACGGGCCCTGGCCGAGCTGGGGGAGCTGTTCGAGCGCACCGCGCAGACGGTGCGGCTGCGGCCCGGAGACCTGGCGATCGTCGACAACCGGGTGACGGTGCACGGGCGCACGTCGTTCCGTCCTCGCTACGACGGCCGCGACCGGTGGCTGCAGCGCACCTTCGCCTGCACCGACCTGCGCCGGTCCCGGGAGCTGCGCCCCGGCGACGGCTACGTCATGGCCGAGTGAGCAGGGTCTGACCGATCGTCCCCGCCATGGGCCGGACCTGGTCGTTGAGGAAGAAGTGGTCGCCGGGGAGCACGTGATGGGCGAAGGAGCCGGTCGTGTGCCGCTGCCAGGCCTTCGCTTCCGACGGCGGGAACGAGGGATCCCGCTCGCCGGCGAACACGGTGATCGGCACCGGCAGCCGGGTTCCCTCCGGGACCTCGTACGTCTCGGCGAGCTCGAAGTCGGCCCGGATCGTGGGCAGCAGCAGCGCGACGAGCTCCGGGGCGTCGAAGAACTCCGGCGGGGTGCCGCTGAGTTCGCGCAGCTCCGTCACCAACTCCTCGTCGCCGAGCCGGTGCCGGTCGTTCCGGTGCCGGCTCCGCGTCGGACAGGCCGCGGAGAGAAAGAGGTGCTCCGGGGCGGGCAGGCCGTGCAGCAGGAGCCGACGGGTCGTCTCGAACGCGATCAGGGCCCCCATGCTGTGGCCGAAGAAGGCGAAAGGCGGCCGCAGATGCGGCACCAGGCCCTCGATCAGCGGGGGAACGAGCTGGGACATCCGGGGAACGGGCGGCTCGGCGATCCGCCGCTCACGCCCCGGAAGCACGACGGGGCACGCCTCGATCCCGGGGTCGAGCAGCTCGGGCCAGGACGAGAACGCGCTGGAGCTGCCGCCCGCATAGGGCAGTAAGAAAAGCCGGACGGCGGCCGGTCGGTCACCGCTGCGCTGAACTGTCCACTGTTGATCGGCGGGTTTCATGAATCCTCCAGTTGAGGTCTCGGTGCAGGATAGCCGAACTCGAACCAATCCCGGTGTGGGATAACGGAGACGGCGGAGGAAAGGGCTCCGATAACGAAGGGAAAAGCCAAGGAAAGGTGAGGGTGTTAGCTTTTCTCGCAGAGTCCACGAACCGGGTCGTCAATCCGAAATGCGGAATCCGGAATGGAAAGGATTGACATGGAGAACTCTTTCATTCCCATTCCCGGCAAGGCCGCCGCGGCCGTCGTGGACATCGCGCGCCGTCTCGACATGGCCGTCGGCGCCGTGCTGCTCGGTGTCCACGCCAGGGTGGTCGCCGCGCTCACCGGTGACGAGGACGTACTCACCGGCTGCGTCGGTCTGGACGGCGGGCGGGACGACGAGGGCGTCGCCCGTCCGCTGCCGTACCTGCTGTCGCTGCCCGGCGGGTCCTGGGAGCGGCTGCTGCACACGGTTGCCGCCGCGCGGCCCGTGGCCGACGCACGGACCACCGTGACCACCGTGCTCGACCTGACCGGTCGGGTGCCCGACGCCCTGCCCGCCGGAGTGACGCTGTGGACCGGCGTGGAATGGGACGGCCCGACGCGGCGACTGAGGCTGTGTCACCAGGGTGCGGAGGGGCACCGTGTCACCTCCGCCGACCGACTGGCCGGCTACTACCTGGCCGCCCTCGGGGCGCTCGCCGACGATGTCGGGGCCCCTTACCACGAGCAAGGTCTGCTCTCGGTCGAGGAGCTGGACGAGCAGCGGGCCCATGGCACGGGACCGCTGCGGGAGTTGCCGGACAAGCGTCTCCACGAGCTGTTCGAGGAGCGGGTGCGCCGCCATCCCGACGCCGTGGCCGTCCGCCAGGGCGAGACGTCCCTCACCTACGCCGAGCTGAACCGGCGCGCCAACCGCATCGGCCACGCACTGCGGGCCCGCGGCCTGGGCGGAGGGGATCGCGAGGACGTGGTCGCCGTGGTGACGGAGCGGAACCTGGAGTGGGTCACCGCGGCCCTCGCGGTCTTCAAGGCGGGCTGTGCCTACCTGCCGATCGAGCCGCACTTCCCGCCCGACCGCATCGCCGCCATGCTCGGCCGCAGCGGCTGCGCCACCGTGCTGACCGAGCGCGCCAGTGACGAGGGGGTACGCCACGCGGTCACCGCCGGCCTCCACGTCGAACTGCTCCACCTCGACGCCGTCACCGCCGACGAGGACGCGGACCTGGGTGTGCCGGTGGCCGCCGGGCAGCTCGCGTACATCTACTTCACCTCCGGCTCCACCGGCGAGCCCAAGGGGGCCATGTGCGAACACGCCGGGATGCTCAACCACATGCTCGCCAAGGTCGAGGACCTCGGCCTCGGGCCGGACGACGTGGTCGCCCAGACCGCGCCGCAGTGCTTCGACATCTCACTGTGGCAGCTGTTCGCCGCCTTGCTCGTCGGCGGGACCACGGTCGTCGTCGAGCAGGAGGCCGTCCTGGACGTGCGCCGCTTCGTCACCACGCTGATCGAGCTGGACGTGACGGTCGCCCAACTCGTCCCTTCCTATCTGGAAGTGCTCCTGACCCATCTGGAACACCAGGCCCGTGACCTCGGCCGGCTCAGCCGTGTCTCGGTCACCGGCGAGGCGCTGAGCAGGAACCTGGTCGTGCGGTGGTTCGCCGTCTACCCGGGCATCGCCCTGATGAATGCCTACGGCCTGACCGAGACCTCGGACGACACCAATCACGAGGTCATGCGCCGGCCGCCCGGGACCGGGCGGGTACCCCTGGGCCGCCCCGTCCGCAACGTCACGGTGGCCGTCGTCGACGAGCGGCTGCGGCCCGTGCCGACCGGCGCGCCCGGCGAGATCGTCTTCTCCGGGGTGTGCGTCGGGCGCGGCTACATCAACGACCCCGACCGCACCCGCCAGGCCTTCCTCGTCGACCCGGAGCGGCCGGGGGAACGGCTCTACCGCTCGGGTGACTTCGGGCGCTGGCTGCCGGACGGACGGCTGGAGTTCCTGGGCCGCCGGGACGCCCAGGTGAAGATCCGCGGTTTCCGTGTCGAGACCGGTGAGGTGGAGAACCACCTGCTGCGCGTGCCCGGGATCTCCGAGGCCGCGGTGGTGGTGGTCGACGCCCCCGGCGGGCGGGGCCTCGCCGCGTTCTACGTGGGCACCCCGACGGTCGCGGAGGTCCACGACTCCCTCGCGGCGACGCTGCCCGAGTACATGATCCCCGACGCGCTCCACCCCCTGGAGGCCCTGCCTCTCACCGAGAACGGAAAGACCGACAAGAAGGCTCTCGGCGCGCTCTCGGCCCCGCAGCCGGTCGGGGGACCGGGCACCGTGACCGCCGAGCCGCTGCTGACCGTCACGGAGCGGCGGGTGGCCGAGGTGTGGGCGCGCGTGCTGGGGGTCACCGCGGAGCAGGTCGGCCGCCGGGACAACTTCTTCGAGCGGGGCGGCACTTCGCTGGCCGCGCTGAGGCTGGTGCTGCAACTGGACCAGACCGTGACACTGCGTGAGGTGACCGCGCGGCCGGTGCTGGCCGACCTCGCCGCGGCGATCGACGCGCGCGGCACCGGCGTCGAGCGGGCCGAGCCGGTCGCGGACTGAGCCCGGCCGAGTCCCGACAGCCCGACGCCGTCACGCCCGGGCCCGGCAGAAGGAGAGACCGCAGATGTCGTCACCCACGAAAGACGGGAGCGACGCCCTCGTCGTGGAACGCACCGAGGGCAGACCGGCGCTGGCGCATGTACGGCCCGGCCCCGACGCGACGGCGTGGTTGGTCGAGCACCGGGAGGCCGTCCACCGGGCGGTCGCCGAGCACGGCGCTCTGCTGCTCCGGGGCTGCGGCTCGCTGGAGCCCGGCGTCTTCGCCGGGATGGCGCGGGTGCTGCTCGGCGAGACGATGGTCGAACGGGAGGGCTTCGCCCCGCGCGACCGCTTCCCCGGCGGGGTGTACTCCGGCTCCAAGTGGCCCGCCGACCAGCCCATGTGCATGCACAACGAGCTGAGCTACGCGCTGCGGTTCCCCCGGTTCCTGCTCTTCGGCTGCGGGGCCGCTCCCGAGACGGGCGGCGCGACCGCGCTCGCCGACACCGCGCGCGTGCTCGCCGAGCTACCGCCCGAACTGGTCGAACGGTCCGCCGCGGTCGGCTGGGAGCTGCGCCGTGCCTACCGCGACGAGGTGGGCGTGAGCCTGGCCGACGCGTTCGGCGGTGGAGGACGGGAGGAGGCGGAGGCGTACTGCCGGGCCCACGACATCGCCTTCTCGTGGGCGGGCGACGGCGAGTTGCGCACCCGCCAGCGCCGCCCGGCGACGGTACGGCATCCGGCCGACGGGCGACGGTGCTGGTTCAACCAGATCGCCTTCCTCAACCACCGCACGCTCGACCCGGACGTGCGCGACTATCTGCTGGCCGTCTACGGCCCCGACGGCCTGCCCTTCGACACCCGCTGGGGAGACGGCGAGCCGATCGGCGAGGACGTGGTCGAGGCCATCCAACTGGCCTACGAGAAGGCCACCGTCCGTGAGCCCTGGCGGGCCGGTGACCTCCTCCTGGTCGACAACATCCGGGTCGCCCACAGCAGGGATCCGCTGAGCGGGGCGCGCCGGGTGCTGGTGGCCATGGGCGCGCCGACCGCACTGGCCGAAGTCGCTGACAACCCCTGAGAAGGAGCCCGTTACATGCCGTCGCACCATGCCGTCCCGTCGTTCTCCGTGATTCCCGGGCAGCAGGTCCACACCGTCCTGACCGGCGCCGAGAAACAGGTGGTCGAACTCGTCGAGGCCGGATACCGGCTGCACGCGGAGGGCCGGACCGTCAATCCGCCCTCGTACTTCCTGACCTTCCCCGACCGGCCCGGCTCGCGCATCATCGCGCTGCCCGCCTCGCTCGGCGGGGACGCACCCGTGGACGGGCTCAAGTGGATCTCCAGTGTCCCGGCCAACATCGCCTCGGGCCTGCCACGGGCTTCGGGCGTGCTGATCCTCAACGACCCAGTGACCGGGTACCCGTACGCCTGTCTGGAGACCTCCATCATCAGCGCCGCCCGCACGGCCGGCTCCGCGGCGCTCGCGGCGGCCACGCTCAGCCGGCCCGGCGCCCGGCCGCGGCGGATCGGTTTCGTCGGCACCGGCCTGATCGCCCGTTACATCCACACCTACCTGGTCCGCGCCGGCTGGGACTTCGAGGAGACCGGCGTCCATGACCTGAGCGCCGAGCACGCGCGGGGCTTCTGCGGCTACCTGGAGCAGGCAGGGGTCGACGGGCGGCGGATCGTCGTCCACGACCGCGCCGAGGACCTGATCCGCGGCTCGGACCTGGTGGTGTTCGCCACCGTCGCGGGCGAGCCGCACATCCACGAGCCGGAGTGGTTCGCCCACCGCCCGCTGGTACTGAACATATCGCTGCGTGACCTCGCCCCCGAGGTCGTCCTGGCCGCGGCCAACTTCGTCGATGACCTGGACCACTGCCTGCGGGCGAACACCTCGGTCCACCTCGCCGAACAGCGCACCGGCGGGCGGCACTTCGTCGACGGCACGCTCGCCGACGTTCTGGCGGGCCGGGTCGAGCCGCCCGAGGACAAGCCGGTCGTCTTCTCGCCGTTCGGGCTCGGGGTGCTGGACCTGATCGTCGGCGAATTCGTCCACGAGCGGCTTCGGGAGACAGGCCGGCTGGCCTCCGTGGACGGCTTCTTCCACGACCTGAGCCGGCACGGCTGACGATGCGGCTGATCCATGACCCGCAGGAATACGACCCGGAGGACGTCTATGTGGACCTCCAGCCGATTGTCGGCCGGCGGCTCCATCTGAAGTGCGAGGGATTCAACTTCGCCGGCTCCATCAAATTGAAAGCCGCCATGGAGATGGTGGTGACCGCCGAGCGCGACGGCGACCTGCTCCCCGGTTCCGTCATCGTGGAATCCTCCTCGGGAAATCTCGGTGTCGCACTGAGCATGGTGGCCGCCAACCGTGGTTACGCGTTCGTCTGCGTGACCGACATCCGGTGCAACCTCGCCACCCGCCGCATGATGGAGGCGTTGGGCGCCCAGGTGCACATCGTGACCGAGCCGGACCGTGAGGGCGGCCTCCTCGGCGCGCGCATCGAGCACGTGCGCCGCCTCTGCGCGGCCGACGACCGGTATGTGTGGCTGAACCAGTACGCCAATCCGAGCAACTGGCAGGCGCACTACCGCACCACGGCACCCGCGATCGACCGCCACTTCTCCGATTTGGACGTGCTGTTCGTCGGCGCGGGCACGACCGGCACGCTGATGGGCTGCGCCCGCTACTTCCGCGCCAACCGCCCCGACGTCAAGGTCGTCGCGGTGGACGCGGTCGGGTCCGTGGCCTTCGGCGGCCCCTCGCTGCCACGCCGTATCCCCGGCGTCGGTACCGGCGTCCGCCCTCAGCTGCTGGACGAGGCGTACGTGGACGACGTCGTCCACATCACGGAGCCGGAGACCATCGATGCCTGTCACCGGCTGGCCCGCCGCGGCTTCCTGTTCGGCGGGTCCACGGGGACCGTCGTCGCCGGGGCGCTGAGCTGGCTGAGGGACCACCGGCCGGACGGCGAGGTCGGCGCCGTGGCCATCTCACCCGACCTGGGCGAGCGATATCTCGACACCATCTACAACGACTCGTGGCTGCGCGAACAGTACGGCGACGGCTGGGAGATGCGCGCCGAACCGCTCGCCGATACCAGCGGAAATGAACTTGATAACGAAGCAAAAGATCATGTCGATACCGTCAGTTCATTGAATTCCGCTCTGCGGTGACATCGGTTTACTTTCCCGTACTTTCTTACGTGGGCGGCAAGGTGATGACAGCAATGTCCGGCTCAGTCACGCTCGTGGAAATGTTTGAGGCACAGGTGCGGAGCACTCCCGACGCACCCGCGCTGACCTGTCGTGGCACCGAGCTGACCTATCGAGAGGTGCACGAGCGCGCCAACCGGCTGGCCCGCCTGCTCGCCGGCCGCGGTATCGGCCCCGAGCAACGCGTGGCCGTGGCGCTGCCGCGCTCCACCGAGGTGGTCGTCGCGCTGCTCGGCGTGGCGACGGCCGGAGCGGCCTACCTTCCGGTCGACCTGGCCTACCCCGTGGAGCGGATCCGGTTCATGCTCCGTGACGCGGAGCCCGCGCTGGTGCTCACGGACCGGGCCTCGGCCGCCCGCCTCGGCGACACGGCCGGACCCGTGCTCGTCCTGGACGCCCCCGAGGTCGTGGCCGAACTGTCCCACCAGCCCGCCGACCCGCTCCGCGACAAGGAGCGGGTCGCTCCCCTCGCCCCCGCCCACGCGGCCTACTCCATCTACACCTCCGGTTCGACCGGCACCCCCAAGGCCGTGGTGATCGAGCACCGCGCGCTCGCCGACTACCTGGCCTGGTGCCGGCGGACCTACGACAGCCTGGGGGGAGTCTCGCTCTGGCACTCCTCGGTGTCGTTCGACATGACCGTGACCTCGCTCTGGTCGGCGCTGGTGAGCGGCGCCCGGGTCGAGATCGCCTCGCTCGCCCCCGCCGAGCAGGGCGCCGACGACGTCGCGGCCCCCTCGGCGGGCTGCACCTTCCTCAAGGCCACGCCGAGCCATCTGCCACTGCTGGATGAGCTGCCCGAGGCGTACTCGCCCACCGGTGAACTGATGCTCGGCGGCGAGGCCCTCCTCGGCGAGACGCTGCGGCGCTGGCGCGACCGGCACCCCGACGTGACGGTCATCAACGTCTACGGTCCCACCGAAGTGACCGTCAACTGCGCCGAGCACGTGCTGCGTCCCGGCGATCCGACGCCCTCCGGCGTCGTACCGCTGGGCCTGCCCATGCACGACACCCGGCTCTATGTGCTCGACGCAGAGCTGCGTCCCGTGCCGCCCGGCACCGTCGGCGAGCTGTACGTCGCCTGTCCGGGGCTGGCCCGCGGCTACCTCGGCCGACCGGGGCTGACGGCGGGGCGCTTCGTCGCCGACCCGTTCGACGAGGACGGCGGCCGGATGTACCGGACCGGGGACCTGGCCCGGCGAACTCCCGACGGGCTCCTGGAGTTCGCCGGCCGAGTGGACCACCAGGTCAAGATCCGCGGGCAGCGCGTCGAACTCGGCGAGATCGAGGCCGTGCTGGCCGCCCACCCCCGGGTCGCGCGAGCCGTCGCGGCCGTACGCGAGGACCGGCCCGGCGACCAGCGGCTCGTCGCCTACCTGGTGCCGCGTGAGAGCACATCCGCGACCGGCCCCGACGAGTCGACCGGGCTGCGAGAACACGCCGCCGCGGAACTGCCCGCGTACATGGTGCCCTCGGCCTTCGTCGTGCTGGAGGCGCTGCCGCTCACCCCGAACGGCAAGCTCGACCGCGCCGCCCTCCCCGCCCCCGGGGCCCACGGCGACGGCGGCCGGATGCGCAGGGCGCCCGCCACGCCGCGCGAGCGGGAGCTGTGCGCGCTCTTCGCCGACGTCCTCGGCGTGCCGCAGGTCGGCGTCGACGACGACTTCTTCACCTGCGGCGGCCACTCGCTGCTCGCCGTCCGCCTCGTCAGCCGAATACGGTCGGAACTCGGCGCGGAGCTGCCGCTGCGCGCCGTCTTCGAGGAGCCGACCGCCGCCCTGCTGGCCGACCGCCTGGACACCGCGGCCCGGCCGCCGGTGGCCCCGCGGCCGCCACGGTCCCGCCCCGAACGGCTGCCGCTGTCCCCCTCCCAGGCCAGGCTGTGGTTCCTGCACCGGCTCCAGCCGGACGCCGCGCTCTACACCATGTCCCGGGTCGTCCACCTGACCGGGCGGCTCGACCGCGCCGCGCTGCGCGCCGCCTTCGGCGACCTCGTGGCCCGCCACGAGAGCCTGCGCAGCCTCATGACCGAGACCGACGGTGTGCCCCACCAGCGGGTGCTCGACCCGGCGGAGGCATCCGCGGCGGTCCCCGTCGCCTTCGTCGACACCACACGAGAGGCGCTTCCCGCACTGCTGGCCACCCGAGCCCGGCACGCCTTCGACCTCAGCCGTGAGCTGCCGCTGCGGGTGACGATCGCGACCACCGGACCCGACACACACGTCATGCTGCTCGTCAGCCATCACCTCGCCATGGACGGCGGCTCCGTCGGCCCGCTCGCCCGCGACCTGTCGGCCGCCTACACGGCGCGTCTGGCCCGGCGCGCGCCCGCCTTCGAGCCGCTGCCGCTCCAGTACGCCGACTACGCGCTCTGGCAGCGCGACGCGCTCGGCGCCGAGAGCGATCCCGCGTCCACGGTCTCCCGGCAACTGACCCACTGGCGCACGGTGCTGGCCGGGCTGCCGACCACGGTCGCGTTGCCGCTCGACAGGCCTCGGCCCGCCGTGGCGAGCAACCGCGGTGACACCGTCCCCTTCACGCTCGACGCGGATCTGCACGGCCGCGTCGCCGCGCTGGCCAGGCGCACCGGGACGACCGTCTTCATGGTGATGCACGCCGCCATCGCCGCCGAACTGACCCGGCTCGGGGCCGGCACCGACATCCCGGTCGGCACCGCGGTGGCCGGACGCGGCGACGCGGCCCTGGCCGACTTGGTCGGCTTCTTCGTCAACACCCTGGTGCTGCGGACCGACACCTCGGGTGAACCGAGCTTCGCCGAGCTGCTGAAGCGGGTACGCCGCACCGACGTCGCCGCCTACGCCCACCAGGACGTGCCGTTCGAGCGTCTCGTCGAGGCCGTGAACCCCGAACGTTCGCCCGCCCATCACCCGCTCTACCAAGTGATGCTGACGTTCCGGGAGGACGACGAAGGGTCGTTCGCGCTCCCCGGTCTGACCAGCCGGCTGCTCGGCGCCGACCCGGCCGGCGTCGGCATCGCCAAGTTCGACCTGGCGTACGACGTGTGGGAGCGGCGGCAGGCCGATGGCCGACCGGCCGGCATCGAGGGCAGCCTGGAGTACGCCGTCGACCTCTTCGACCGGGTCACCGCCGAGCGGATCGCGCTCCGGCTCGTCCGGCTGCTGGACGCGGTCACCGCCGACCCGGACCGGTCCATCGGGGACATCGACATCCTGTTGCCCGAGGAGCGCCACGCCGTCCTGGAGGAGTGGAACGGCGCGTCCCACCCGGTGCCCGAGGCGACCCTGCCCCAGCTGTTCGAGAAGGCCGCCGCCCGTTGTCCCGGGTCCACGGCGGTGATCTGTGGCGAGGCGCGGCTCGACTACGCCGAGCTGGAGCAGCGCGCCAATCGGCTGGCCCGCCTGCTGGTGGCCGAAGGGGCCGGACCCGAGCGGTTCGTCGCCGTCGCCCTGCCCAAGTCGGTGGACCTGGTCGTGGCACTGCTCGCCGTGGTGAAGGCCGGCGCCGCCTATCTGCCGGTCGAGCCCGGCTACCCGGCCGGCCGCATCCGCACCATGTGCGAGGAGGTGCGGCCGGACCTGGTCGTCACCCGCACCGGCCTCGCCGACGTCTTCGCGGGCATTGGCACCGGTGCCCGCGTGCTGCTCGACGCGCCCGGGACCCGGGCGGCCCTTGCCGCGGCGGACAGCGGCCCGCTGACCGACGCCGACCGCCGGGCCCCGCTCACCCCCGCGCACCCGGCCTTCACCATCTTCACCTCCGGCTCCACGGGCCGGCCCAAGGGCGTGGTCGTCGAACACCGCTCCCTCGCCGCGTATCTGGCGTGGTGTCACCACGCCTACGGCGCTGCCGCCGACCGCTCGCTCGTCCATTCGCCCGTCGCGTTCGACCTGACCGTCACCGGCATCTTCGCCACCCTGACCTCCGGCGGATGCGTCGACCTCGTGGAGCTGGACGGCGGCAGGACCGCGGACAGCCGGTCGGGGGCACCGCGCCCCACCTTCGTCAAGGCCACCCCCAGCCACCTCCACCTGCTGAACGAGCTCCCCTCCGCCTTCTCCCCCTCCCGGCAGCTCGTCCTCGGCGGTGAGTCGCTCCTCGGTGAGGTGCTCGACGTGTGGCGGGCACGCCATCCGGACGTGACGGTCATCAACGAGTACGGGCCGACCGAGACCACGGTGGGCTGCATGGAATACCGGATCGCGCCCGGCGACGCGGTCCCGTCCGGCGTCGTCGCGATCGGCCGGCCCGTCTGGAACACCCGGATGTACATCCTCGACGCCGCGCTGCGCCCCGTCGCGGTCGGTGTGACCGGCGAGATCTACATCGCCGGCGCGCTGGTGACGCGCGGCTACCACGGTCGGCCGGGGCTGACGGCGGGGCGCTTCGTCGCCGACCCGTTCGGCCCGCCCGGGGGCCGCATGTACCGCTCGGGCGACCTGGCACGGTGGCGCGCCGACGGCCAGATGGAGTTCGCGGGCCGCGCCGACGGCCAGGTCAAGCTGCGCGGCCACCGGATCGAGCCCGCCGAGATCGAGGCCGTCCTCGACGGACATCCGGACGTCCGCCACACCGCCGTCGTGGTGCGCGAGGACTCCCGGGGCGAACGTGCCCTGGTGGCGTACGTGGTACCCGGCCCGGCGGGCCTGACCACTCGCGACCTGACCGACCACGTGGCCGCGCTGCTGCCCGAGTACATGGTGCCCTCGGCCGTCGTACTCCTGCCCGAACTGCCCCTCACCGCGAACGGGAAGCTCGACCGCACCCGGCTGCCGGCTCCCGACGCCCCCGTCGCCCCGGGCGGCCGGGCCCCGCGCACCGCCCGGGAGGAGATCCTCTGCGGCCTCTTCGCGGAGGTGCTGGGCCTCGCTGCCGTAGGACCCGAGGACGACTTCTTCGCCCTGGGCGGCCACTCGCTCCTGGCGACCCGCCTCGTCAGCCGCATCCGCGCGGCGACGGCCGCGGAACTGCCGCTGCGTGTCGTCTTCGAGACGCCGACCGCGGCCGCGCTGGCCACCTGGCTGGAGGGAGCGGAGGCCGGGCCCACCGCACTGCCGGAGGTGGCACGCGCCGACTCCGGTGCGAGCCGTCCCGCGCGGCCGCCTCTCTCGTACGTGCAGCGGCGGCTGTGGTTTCTCCACGGTCTCGAGGGTCCGAGCGCCACCTACAACGTGCCGTTCGCGGTTCGGCTCACAGGGCAGCTCGACGCGGACGCGCTGGAGGCGGCCCTCGGCGACGTGGTCGACCGCCACGAGGCGCTGCGCACCACGTTCCCCGACGCCGCCGGTGAGCCCTACCTCCGTGTCCACGCCCCCGGCCGGGCGCGGCCGCGACTCCACCGGGTCACCGCGAGCGAGGCCGGACTGCCCGCGCTGCTCGACGAGGCGTCGCGACACCGCTTCGACCTTGTCGGCGAACCCCCGCTCCGCGCCACCCTGGTGCGGCTGGACGCCACCAGCCACGTCCTGCTGCTGGTCGTGCACCACATCGCGATGGACGGCGGCTCCCAGCCACCGCTGGCCCGCGACCTGTCCGTGGCCTACGCAGCCCGGCGCGCCGGGCGCACCCCGGCCTTCCCGCCGCTGCCGCTGCAGTACGCGGACTACGCGCTCTGGCAGCAGCGCCTCACCGCGGGCGCCGCAGGGGACGCAATGGGCCGCCAGCGTGCCTACTGGTGCAGGGCCCTGACCGAGCTGCCGGAGCTGCTGGCACTCCCGGCCGACCGGCCGCGCCCGGCGGCCCCCAGCTTCCGTGGCGGCAGCGTCCCGTTCGCTCTCCGGGCCGAGCTCTGCCGCGAGCTCGGCGCGCTCGCCCGCGCCGAGGGCGTGACCGTGTTCATGATCGTGCAGGCCGCCCTGGCGGCACTGCTGACCCGCCTCGGAGCGGGCACGGACATCCCGCTGGGGACCCCGGTCGCGGGCCGCGGCCAGGCCGAGCTCGAATCCGTCATCGGACCGTTCATCAACACACTGGTGCTGCGCACCGACACCTCGGGCGACCCCACCTTCGGTGAGTTGCTGGCTCGTGTCCGGGAGACCGACCTGGCCGCCTACGCCCACCAGGACGTCCCGTTCGACCAGGTCGTCGAGGCGGTCAACCCGGCCCGCTCGCTCACCCACCATCCCCTCTTCCAGGTGATGCTGGCCTTCCAGAACGCCGGGGACGGCACGCTCGACCTGCCGGACCTCGCAGCCGAACCGGTGGAGGTGGACACCGGCGTCGCCAAGTTCGACCTGAGCGTGTCGCTGCGGGAGGACCGGGACGGGGCCGGCGGTATGACCGGCGAGGTGGAGTACGCGGTGGATCTCTTCGACCGTGTCACCGTGGAGCGGCTCGCGGACCGCCTGGAGAAGCTGCTGACCGGTGCCGCCGCCGAGCCGGGCCGGTCCCTCAGCCGGATAGACATCCTCTCGCCCGAGGAGCACCGTCGGCTGTCGGCGAACGGCACGGTCGCGATCCCGTCGTCCGACGGCGGCATCGCGGCCCGGTTCGCGGCGCGGGCGGCCTCCACCCCGGACGCCCCGGCCGTCGTCGCGGGCCGGGCCGTGCTCAGCTACGCCCGCCTCGACGAGCGCGCCAACCGGCTCGCACACCGGCTGATCCGCGAGGGCGTGGGTCCCGAGACGGCCGTCGCCGTCCTGCTGGAACGCTCCGCCGAGGCGGTCGTCGCCTTCCTCGCCGTGGCGAAGGCGGGCGGATACTACGTGCCGCTCCACCCCGGCCACCCGCCGGCGCGGACACAGCGGATGCTCGCCGAGACCGGTGCGGAGGTGCTCATCACCGACCGCCCCGCCCCGGAGCTGCCCGGCCTGCGGGTGACCGCGCTCCCCGTGGACGCCCTTGTCGAGGCCGAGCCGGGCGACGAGCGCGATCCCGGCGTGCGCGTCGCGCCCGCCCATCTCGCGTACGTCATGTACACCTCGGGTTCGACCGGTACTCCCAAGGGCGTCGCCGTCACCCAGCGGGACGTGGTCGCCCTCGCCGCGGACCACCGGTGGGGCCGGCTCGGCGAGAGCGCCCATGCCAGGGTCCTGATGCACTCCTCGTACGCCTTCGACGCCTCGACGTACGAGATGTGGGTGCCCCTGCTCAACGGCGGCACCGTCCTCGTCGCCCCCGCCGGGGACCTCGACGTGCCGGCGCTCGATCGGCTCATTCGCGAAGGCGAGCCGACCGCGGTCTTTCTCACCACCGCGCTCTTCAACCTCGTCGCCGAGGAACAGCCGGACTGCTTCGCCCCGCTGCGCGAGGTGTGGACCGGCGGGGAGCAGGTCTCGGCCGAGGCCTTCGGCAGGGTCCTGGCCGCCTGCCCCGAAACGGATGTCGTCCATGTGTACGGGCCCACGGAGACCACCGCGTTCGCGACCTGCGTGCCGCTTCGCCATCCGCACCCGGTCAACGGCACCGTCCCCATCGGAGACCCCATGGACGGGGTGCGGGCCTATGTCCTCGACAACGGACTGCGTCCCGTGGCGGACGGTGTCGCGGGCGAGCTCTACCTCGGCGGTGCCGGCCTCGCCCGGGGCTACCTCGGCCGACGCGCCGGCACGGCCGAGCGGTTCGTCGCCGACCCGTTCGCCGCCGACGGCAGCCGCATGTACCGCACCGGGGACCTCGTCCGCTTCGACCGCGACGGCCGGATCGAGTACCTCGGCCGGGCGGACCACCAGTTCAAGCTGCGCGGCTTCCGGATCGAGCCGGGCGAGATCGAGGCGGCCCTGGGCAACCACCCCGGCCTCGCACAGGTCACCGTCGTCGTCCGCGAGGACCGGCCCGGCGGCAGACGGATCGTCGCCTACGCCGTGCCCGCCGACGGGGCCGCCCGGCCCACGGCCGCCGAACTGCGGGAGTACCTGGCGTCCGTCCTGCCCCGGTACATGCTGCCCGCGGCCTTCGTCCTGCTGGACGCGCTGCCGCTCAACAGCAGCGGGAAGCTGGACCGAAGCCGGCTGCCGGTGCCGCAGACCGGCGCCGATGACCCCGCCGCCCCCGCCCGCCGGGCCCCCCTCTCCCCCCGGCAGGAGACCCTCCGCGAGATCTTCGCCGAGCTGCTCGGTGCGCCGGCCATCGGCATCGACGACAACTTCTTCGACACCGGCGGCCATTCGCTGCTGGCCATGCGACTGGTCAGCAGGATCCGCTCGGCCTGCGGCGTGGAGGTGTCGGTCCGCGACGTGTTCGAGCAGCCCACCGTGGCCGAGCTGGACTCCCGGCTCGACAGCGCCGCACCTGCCCGGCCCGCGTTGCTCCGGCGGCAGCACACGTCCACGCCCTCTTGAGGAGGCAGTAGTGATCCCGTTGTCGTTCGCGCAAGCGCGGCTGTGGTTCATCCACCGGCTGGAAGGGCCGAACGCCACGTACAACGTGCCGCTCGCGCTGACGCTCACCGGCGACCTGGACCGCGCCCGGATGGAGCGGGCGCTCGGTGACGTGGTCGCGCGGCACGAGGTGCTGCGGACCCGGATCGCCGAGACCGAGGGCACGCCGCACCAGGTGATCATCGGCGAGCCTCCGCTGCTGCACACCGTCGAGGTCCGGCCCGGGGACCTGGCCGCCGCCCTCGCCGACGCCGCCCGGTATCCCTTCGACCTGGCGGCCGAACCGCCCCTGCGCGCCACTCTCTTCACCGTCGGCCCGCGCGAGCACGTACTGCTGCTCCTCCTCCACCACATCGCCGCCGACGGCTGGTCACTGCGCCCGCTGGCCCAGGACCTCTCGCAGGCGTACACCGCCCGCTGCGCCGGCACGGCGCCCGACTTCGCGCCGCTGCCCGTGCAGTACGCCGACTACGCGCAATGGCAGCGCGAGCTGCTCGGCGACCCGGCCGACCCCGGAAGTCAGGCCGCCCGGCAACTCGTGTTCTGGCGGCAGGAGCTGGCCGGTGCCCCCGAGCTGCTGGACCTGCCGCTCGACCGGCCCCGCCCCGCGACCGCGGACGGCGAGGGCCGACAGGTCGAGATGCGACTCGACGCCGCGCTCCACCGGGACATCGCCACGCTGGCCGCGCGGAGCGGGACCAGCGTCTTCATGGTGCTCCAGGCCGCCGTCGCCGCGCTGCTGAGCCGACACGGCGCCGGCACCGACATCCCGATCGGCACCGCCGTGGCCGGGCGCTCCGACGAGGCCCTCACCGACCTGATCGGCTTCTTCGTCAACACTCTGGTGCTTCGCACGGACACCTCGGGCGACCCGAGCTTCACCGAGTTGCTGGCCCGTGTGCGCGAGGCCGACCTGGACGCCTTCGCCCACCAGGACCTGCCGTTCGAGCAGCTCGTCGAGGCGGTCAACCCGGTCAGATCGCTCTCCCACCACCCGCTCTTCCAGGTGATCCTGACGCTGCAGGGCAACGACACCGGGGGCTACACCATGCCCGGCCTGCGGGTCACGACCGCCGAGGTGCCCACCGGCGTGGCCAAGGTCGACCTGACGTTCTTTCTGCAGGAGACCCGCGACGAGGCCGGCGCCCCGGCCGGCCTCGTCGGAGAGGTCCAGTACGCGGCCGCGCTCTTCGACGAGGCCACCGTCGAGGCGCTGGCCACCCGGCTCGCTCGGCTGCTGCGCGCCGCCGTCGCCGGCCCCGACACCCCGCTGAGCCGCCTCGAGTCCCGGGAGGAGCGCCACGCGGCCGCCACGGGCGGGGACGACGTCGCGGCCGGAGCCGCCGCGCCGGCCCCGGCCACACTCCCGGCGCTCTTCGCCGCCCAGGTCTCCCGTACGCCAGGAGCCCCGGCCGTCGTCCTCGGCGACGAGAGCCTCAGCTACGCCGAGTTGAACGCGCGCGCCAACCGGCTGGCCCATCAGCTCATCGCGGCAGGAGCCGGCCCCGAACAACTGGTGGCGGTGGCCGTGCCACGTTCGCTGGACCTGCCCGTGGCGCTGCTCGCCGTCCACAAGGCGGGCGCCGCCTACCTGCCGATCGACCCCGACTATCCCGCACAGCGGATCGCGCACATGCTGTCGGACAGCCGGCCCGCGCTGCTGGTCACCACAGCCGCCACCGAGGCCGCCCTGCCCGACTCATCGGACATCGAGGTGGCCCGGCTCCTTCTCGACGCCCCCGGCACCCTCGACGAGGTGGCCGCCCGTCCCCACCACGACCCGGTCGACGCGGATCGGCGTGCTCCGCTCGGTGTGGCCAGTCCGGCGTACGTCATTTACACGTCGGGTTCGACGGGGCGCCCGAAGGGGGTGGTGGTTTCTCACGCGGGTGTCGCCGCCCTGGTGGCGACTCAGGTGGCGGTGTTGGGGGTGGGGCCGGGGAGCCGGGTTCTTCAGTTCGCGTCGCTCAGTTTCGATGCGGCGGCGTGGGAGCTGTGCATGGGGTTGCTGACGGGTGCGTGTCTGGTGGTGGCTCCGGCGGATGGTTTGTTGCCGGGGGTGGCGCTGGCGGAGACGGCTCGTCGTCATGGGGTCACGCATGTGACGCTGCCGCCGACGGCGTTGGCCGTGCTGCCTGTCGACGGGTTGCCCGAGGGTGCGACGTTGGTGGTGGCGGGCGAGGCGTGTTCGCCGGCGTTGGTGGGCCGGTGGTCGGTGGGGCGGGCGATGTTCAACGCCTACGGTCCTACCGAGACGACGGTGTGCGCCACGATCAGTGAGCCGCTCGCGGGTGAGGTGGTGCCGCCGGTGGGGCGGCCGGTGGCCGGTGCTCGGGTGGCTGTGCTGGACGGGGGCCTGCGGCCGGTGCCGCGGGGTGTGGTGGGGGAGCTGTATGTCGCGGGTGAGGGCCTGGCTCGCGGTTATCTGGGGCTGCCGGGGCTGACGGCTGAGCGTTTTGTGGCTGATCCGTTCGGTGTGCCGGGCGGGCGGATGTATCGCACGGGGGATCTGGCGCGGTGGAACGGCCAGGGTCAGTTGGAGTACGTGGGCCGGGTCGACGACCAGGTGAAGGTGCGCGGGTTCCGTATCGAGCTCGGTGAGATCGAGGCGGCACTCACCACCCACCCCGACATCGCCCAGGCCGCCGTGACGGTGCGCGAGGACCAGGCGGGCGACAAGCGGCTCGTCGCCTACGCCGTGCCGACCGCCGACATCCGGAAGCCCGACCCGTCCGGTCTGCGCGCACACCTGGCAACCGTGCTGCCGGCCCATCTGGTTCCGGCCGCCTTCGTGCTGTTGGACGCGCTGCCGCTGACGCCCAACGGCAAGGTGGACCGCAAGCAGTTGCCCGCCCCCGCGCCGGGGCAGGCCCCAGCCGTCGGCGGCCGGTCCCCGCGCACACCGCGCGAGGAGCTGATGTGCCAGGTCTTCGCCGAGGTACTCGGTCTGCCCGCGGCCGGAGCCGACGACAACTTCTTCGCGCTCGGCGGCCACTCACTGCTGGTCATGAGGGTGATCAACCGCATCCACACGGTGTTCGGTCGGGAACTGCCCATGCGGGCGGTGTTCGAGTCGCCGACCGCGGCCGAACTCGTCGCCCGGCTGGAGCTTGCCGAGCAGCCCCGCCCGGCACTGGCACGCGCCACCCGTCCCGCCCGGATCCCGCTGTCGTACGCCCAGCGCCGGTTGTGGTTCGTCAACCGCATGGAGGGGCCGAGCCACACGTACAACGTGCCGCTGGCCTGGCGACTGACGGGCACCCTGGACCGCACGGCGCTGCGGGCCGCCCTCGCCGACGTGATGGCCCGCCACGAGAGTCTGCGGACCGTCTTCCCGGAGTCCGACGCACCGGACGCCGACGACATCGCCTTCCAGGTGATCCTGGATCCGAGCGATGCACCGGTCCCGCTGACCGAACTGCGCGTCGCGTCCGCGGACCTCGACGAGACCGTGGCCGGCGCCGCCCGGCACGCCTTCGACCTGACCGGCCAGCCCCCGGTCCGGACCTGGCTGATCACGGCGGACGACACGGAACACGCCGACACGGAACACGTCCTCCTGCTGCTCCTGCACCACATCGCGGCCGACGGGTTGTCGGTCGGACCGCTCGGCGCCGATCTGGCCACCGCGTACACAGCCCGCCTGGCCGGCCGGGCGCCCGATGGGGACCCGCTACCGGTTCAGTACGCCGACTACGCCCTGTGGCAGCAGCGGGTGCTCGGCGGTGAGAACGACCCCGAGAGCGCCATCGCCTCACAAGTCGCCTACTGGCAACGGGCGCTGGCCGGCCTGCCCGAGCAGCTCCGGCTGCCGACGGACCGGCCCCGCCCCGCCGTTGCCGGGCACCTCGGCGACACGGTGCCCTTCGCCCTCGGCGCGGAGCTGCACCGCGATTTGAGGACACTGGCCGGCCGGAGCGGGAGCACCCTGTTCATGGTCGTGCAGGCGGGCCTGGCGGCACTGCTGAGCAGGCTCGGAGCGGGCGACGACGTACCGATCGGCAGCCCGATCGCGAGCCGCGCCGACGCGGTCCTGGACGACATGGTCGGCTGCTTCGTCAACACCCTCGTGCTGCGGAACGACATCTCGGGCGACCCCACCTTCGCCGAACTGCTCGACAGGGTGCGCCGGTCGAACCTCGCTGCCTACGCCCACCAGGACGTGCCCTTCGACCGCCTCGTCGAGCTGCTCAACCCGGTGCGCTCGCTCGCCCGGCACCCCCTGGTCCAGGTGACGCTCACCTTCGCCAACCAGGCCGAACGGCTGCCCGACCTCCCCGGCCTGCGGGTTTCCCCGGCCCTCGTGCACACAGGTGTGGCCAAGCTCGATCTGTCCTTCGGACTACGGGAGTCCCACGACGCCGACGGCCGTCCGGCCGGCATCGGGGGCGTCGTCGACTACGCGACCGAACTCTTCGATCGTGCGACGGTCGAGGCGCTGGCCACCCGGCTCGCTCGGCTGCTGCGCTCGGCGGCCGACGATCCGGCGCTGCCGGTCAGCGCCCTCGACATCACCGGCGCCGCAGAGCGCGACCAGCTGCTCGCCGACGGGAAAGGTCCGCGTGGGCCACAGTCGCAGGCCACCTGGCCGGAGCAGTTCGAGACGTGGGCCGGGCGGCAGCCGGAGGCCCCCGCCGTCCGTTTCGAGGACGAGACCCTCACCTACGCCGAGCTCGACCGGGGCGCCAACCGGCTGGCTCGGTACCTTCGCCAACGAGGCGTCGGACCCGAGAGCTTCGTCGCCGTCGCGCTGCCTCGCTCGCTCGAACTGGTCACCGCGCTCACCGCCGTGGCCAAGGCGGGCGCCGCCTATCTGCCGATCGACCCCGACTACCCGGCGGACCGCATCGCCTACATGCTCGACGACGCCCGGCCGGCCTTCGTCCTCACCGACCGTGCCATCGGCGAACGCCTCCCCGAGGCGGCGGACACGGTCCAGCTGCTGCTCGACGACCCGTTCGTCCAGGAGTCCGTGCGGACCGCCCCGCCCGCCCCCCTCACCGACGCGGACCGGTGCGCTCCGCTCGATGCGGCCAGTCCGGCGTATGTCATCTACACGTCGGGGTCGACGGGGCGGCCGAAGGGCGTGGTGGTCTCCCATGCGGGGGTCGCCCCTCTGGTGGCGACCCAGACGGCGGTGTTCGGGGTGGGGCCCGGGAGCCGGGTTCTTCAGTTCGCCTCGTTGAGTTTCGACGCGGCGGCCTGGGAGGTGTGCATGGGGCTGTTGACGGGCGCGTGTCTCGTCCTGGCTCCGGCGGATCGGCTGCTGCCGGGGGAGGCACTGGCGCAGACCGCTCGTCGTCATGGGGTCACGCATGTGACGTTGCCGCCGACCGCACTCGCCGTACTGCCCGCCGACGGGCTGCCCGAGGACACGACGTTGGTGGTCGCCGGTGAGGCGTGCCCGCCGGCGCTGGTTGGCCGGTGGTCGGCCGGACGGGCGATGTTCAACGCCTACGGCCCCACCGAGACGACCGTGTGCGCCACGATCAGTGAACCGCTCGCGGGTGAGGTGGTGCCGCCGGTGGGCCGGCCCGTGGCCGGGACCCGGGTGGCCGTGCTGGACGCCGGGCTGCGGCCTGTTCCCCGAGGCGTGATGGGGGAGTTGTACGTCGCGGGCGACGGCCTCGCACGCGGGTATCTGGGGTTGCCGGGGCTGACGGCCGAACGTTTCGTGGCGGATCCGTCGGGTGCGCCGGGTGGGCGGATGTACCGGACCGGGGATCTGGCGCGGTGGAACAGCCAGGGCCAACTCGAGTACACGGGCCGTGTCGACGACCAGGTGAAGGTGCGGGGATTCCGTATCGAGCTCGGTGAGATCGAGGCGGCACTCTCCTCCCACCCCGGCGTGGCCCACGCATCGGCCGCCGTCATCGACGACGAACGCGGCACCCGGCGACTCGTCGGCTACGTCGTGCCGGACGACGGGAAGCGCCCCGATCCGGCCGAGCTGCGGGAGCGACTGGCGGCCACCCTGCCCGAGTACCTCGTTCCGGCCGCCTTCGTGCTGTTGGACGCGCTGCCGCTGACGCCCAACGGCAAGGTGGACCGCAAAGCGCTGGCCCAGCCGGACTTCGGTGCCACCAGCACTGGCAGGAAACCGTCCTCGCGGCGTGAAGAGGTGCTCGCCGGCCTCTTCGCCGAGGTACTGGGGCACGCCTCGGTCGGTGTGGACGACAGTTTCTTCGAACTCGGCGGCGACAGCATCAGCTCCATCCAGCTCATCGCGGCGGCCCGCCGGGAGAACCTGGAACTTGCCGTGCGCGAGGTCTTCGAGCACCGGACGGTGGCAGCGCTGGCCGGCGTGGCACGCGAGACCCGTGACGCGGCGACGGAACACGTGGCGGACATCGGGCCGACACCGCTGACCCCGATCGTCCACTGGCAGCGCGAGCTGGGCGGCCCCATCGACGGACTGAACCAGTCGATGGCCGTCGCCGTACCCGCCGGCCTGGACGAGCAACAACTCGTCGACGCCGTACAGGCGTGGCTCGACCACCACGACGCGCTACGGCTGCGCCTGGACCGGACCGGCGAGGAGTGGCGGTTGGAGGTTCTTGCCCCGGGGAAGGTGACGGCCGCCGAGTGCGTCACCCGCGTCGAGGTGGCCGGCCTGGACCGGGACTCGTGGGCCGCCGTGGTGGCGCGGGAGGGCGAGGCCGCCCGCCGCGCCCTCGCCCCCGACACGGGTGCGCTGGTGCGCCTGGTGTGGTTCGACGCCGGTTTGGGGCGGTCGGGACGGCTGCTGCTGGTGCTGCACCACCTGGCCGTGGACGGCGTCTCCTGGCGGATTCTGCTGCCCGACCTGGCCGCCGCCTGGCGTGCGGCGGCGAAGGGTGCCACACCGGCCCTCGACCCGGTGACCACCTCGCACGCCGCCTGGTCGCGGCGGCTCGTCGAGGCCGCGTCCGCGCCCGGACGGCAGGCCGAGCTGGAGTTCTGGACCGGGATGCTGGCCGGCGACCCCGAACCGCCCCTCGGCGTACGCCCCCTCGACCCGGGACGCGACCGCGCCGACACCGCGCGCCTGCTGTCCCGGACGCTGCCGCCGGACCGCACCCGGCCACTGCTCACCCGAGTTCCCGGTATGTACCACGCCGGGGTCAACGACGTGCTGCTCACCGCGCTCGCACTGGCCTTCGCCGAGTGGCGCCGTCGCGGCGGCGCGCCGCACACCCCGGGAGTCCTCCTGGACCTGGAGGGACACGGCCGGGAGGAGGCCCTCACCGGACTCGACCCGTCGCGGACGGTCGGCTGGTTCACCAGCCTCTTCCCCGTGCGGCTCGACCCCGGCGACCCGGCCTGGGCCGAGGTGCGAGCCGGCGGTCCCGCGCTGGGCGTCGCGCTCAAACGCGTCAAGGAGCAACTGCGCGCTCTCCCCGACAACGGCGCCGGCTTCGGGCTGCTGCGCTACCTCAACCCGCGGACGGCCGCCGCACTGCGGCAAGCCCCGGTGCCCCAGATCGGCTTCAACTACCTCGGCCGGTTCGCCGGCACCGGTGGGGACGCCGAGGCCCGGGAGCCGGGGGAGTGGACCATCTGCACCGACGTCGCGGGGCCCGCGCCGCGTGACTCCGACATGCCGCTGCCGCACTCCCTGGAGATCAACGCGGTGACCAGGGACCACCCCGACGGGCCGCGGCTGTCGGTCACCTGGTGCTGGCCGGACGGCGTCCTCGCCGAGGCGGACGTCGCCCGCCTGGCCGCGTTGTGGTTCGAGGCGCTTGACGGACTCGCCCGCCACGCGGCCGGTACGGCGGCCGGCGGCCACACCCCGTCCGATCTCCTTCTCGCCCTCGACCAGGACGAGATCGACGACCTGGAGAACGAACTGAGGAGCCCACGATGAGCGGTAGCACCACCATGAGCGGCGCGACGACAGGCGCGGGCGCCTCCGGCCTCGACGACGTCCTGCCGCTCTCGCCGCTCCAGGAAGGCTTGTTCTTCCACTCCCTGTCCCACACCCTCACCGACTCCCCGGAAGCCGATGTCTACCAGGCTCAGCTCGTGCTGCGTCTGGCCGGCCCGCTCGACGCGGCCGCCCTGCGCGAAGCGGCGAGCGCCCTCCTGGCACGGCACGCCGCCCTCCGCGCGAGCTTTCGCCAGCGCCGGTCCGGGGAGGCCATCCAGGTCATCCACCGCGATGTCGCCCTGCCCTGGCGGGACCTGGACCTGTCCGGGCACGCGGCGACCGAGCGCGAGCCCGAGCTGGAGCGCTTCCTCGCCGCCGACCGTGCCGCACCGTTCGACCTGACCCGCCCGCCGCTGCTGCGTCTGACCCTGGTCCGCCTCGCTCACGACCTGCACTGCCTCGTCCTGTCCAACCACCACGTCCTGCTCGACGGCTGGTCGGTCGCCGTGCTCGTCGGGGAGCTCTTCACCCACTACGCGGGCGGCACCGCCGCGGTACTGCCCCCCGTCGCACCGCTCCGCACGTACCTGACATGGCTGGCCCGCCAGGACGTGCCCGCCGCCGAGACCGCCTGGCAGCGGGCACTGGACGGGCTGTCCGGACCGACCCTGCTCGCCCCACCCGATCCCGGCCGGCCCATGGCGCGCCCCGCGCGGGTGACCGTGCCGCTGCCCGACGACCTCGGTCCCGTCGTGCGGCAGGCGTCGCTCGCGTCCGGACTGACCGCCAACACGTTCGTCCAAGGCGCCTGGGCCATGCTGCTGGCCCACCTCACCGGCCGCGACGACGTCGTGTTCGGCACCCTCGTCTCCGGCCGGCCGCCGGAGCTGGGGCACGTCGAGCGGATGGTCGGCATGTTCCTCAACACCGTCCCGGTCCGCGTACGGCTCGACCGTCGGACATCGGTCCTGTCCTGTCTGGCGGCCCTCCAGGACGAGCAGGCGCGGCTCACCCCCCATCACCATGTCCGACTCGGCCGGATCCAGCGCGGCGTCGGCCACGGCGACCTCTTCGACACCTTCGTCGTCTTCGAGAACTACCCCGGCGACGACGGCAGCGCGCTGGCCTCCGCCGGCCTGCGGCTGGAGCGGGTCTCCGGCCACGACGCCGCCCACTACCCGCTGCGGCTCGTCGCCGGCCTGGAGAGCGGTGACCGACTGGTGATGGAGCTGGAGTACCGCGAGGACCTGTTCGACCAGGCCACCGCGGAGCGCCTCGCGGGACTGGTGGCCGACGTCCTGCGGGCCGTCGTCACGGAACCGGACCGTCCCGTCGGGGAGCTCGTGCCGCCGGCCGCCGACGGCACCGTGCCGTTGCGGGACTCCGCGCGGACCGCGTCGTCACCGTCCTCCCGTCCGGCCTCGCGCGGACCCGGACGAGGCCCGGACGGACCTCAGCAGGAGATCCTGCGCGGACTTTTCGCCACCGTGCTCGGCCGCGACCAGGTCGGTCCCGACGAGGACTTCTTCGCACTCGGCGGTCAGTCGCTCTCCGCGGTCCGGCTCCTCGGCCAGATCCGCTCGACGCTCGGAGTGGAGCTGCCGATCCGCGCCGTCTTCGAGACGCCCACGCCGCGCGGCCTGGCGAGCCGGCTCGGCGGTGCGAGCCCGTCCCGCGCGCCCCTCGGACCGCGTCCGGCCACCGAGGGCCCGGCTCCGCTCTCCTTCGCCCAGCAGCGGCTCTGGTTCGTCGACTCCGGTGCCGCCGACGCCTCGTACAACGTGCCCGTGATGCTGCGGCTGGCCGGCGACCTCGATCGCGCCGCCCTGGAGGCGGCGATCCACGACGTCGTGGCACGGCACGAGCCGCTGCGAACCGTCGTCGGGATCACCGAGGGCGGAGAGCCTTACCAGCGGATCCGCTCGGCCGAGGAGGCCGAGACCACCCTGCCGGTGACCGAAGCCGACGAGAACACGCTCGACCGGGAGGTGCGCGCGGCTGCTCGGCGCGGCTTCGACCTCACGTCGGAACTCCCGCTGCGGGTGCGGCTCTTCGCGCTGGGCTCCCGTGAACACGTGCTGCTCCTGCTCGTCCACCACATCGCCATCGACGGCTGGTCCACCGCACCGTTGATACGCGACCTGTCCGCCGCGTACACCGCCCGCCTCGCCGGCCGCCCCCCGGCCTGGGCACCGCTGCCGGTCACGTACGCCGACCACGCCCGATGGCAGCGCGAGGTGCTGGGGAGCAGGCAGGACCCGGACAGCCCGCTGGCCCTGCAGTCCGCGTACTGGAGCACAGCGCTGGAGGGACTGCCGGAACGTCTGGAGCTGCCCCTCGACCGCGCACCCGGTCCGGGCGCCGCCCCCGCCGGCGGCGCCGTCCGGTTCGAGCTGGCCACCGAGGTCCACGCCCGCCTCGCCCAGGTGGCAGCCCGGCACGGAGCGACACTCTTCATGGTCGTCCAGTCCGCCCTCGCCGCCCTGCTCACCCGCCTCGGCGCCGGCACCGACGTCCCCATCGGAACCGTGGTCGCCGGCCGCGACGACGAGGCCCTGGACGAGCTGGTCGGATGCTTCGTCAACGCGCTCGTGCTGCGCACCGACACCTCCGGTGATCCCACCTTCGGCGAACTCCTGACCCGGGTCCGCGAAGCCGACCTGAGCGCCTACGCCCATCAGGACCTGCCGTTCCAGCACTTGGTGGCGGACCTGAACCCGCAGCGCCCGGCGACGGCCGCCCAGCCCCTGTTCCAGGTCATGCTCGCCTTCCAGGACACGGCGGGCGCGGCGGCCGACATGCCGGGCCTCAAGGTGACGGCCGAGGGGCAACCCGGCGGGGTCGCGCGCCTCGACCTCGCCTTCAGCCTGCGCGAGCGCGGCCCCGCCGGCGCGCCCTCCGGGGGCATCGAAGGCCTGCTGGAGTACGCCACCGTCCGCCTCGACCACGGCGGTGCCACACGCCTCGCCGACCGTTTGGTCGCCCTGCTCACCGCCGTCGCCGAAGCACCCGGCACCTCTCTGAGCGCACTGGAAGTGCTGCTGCCCGGCGAGCGGGGGACGCTGCTGACGGAGTGGAACGGCCCCGCCGCCACGGTTCCGCGACAGACCTGGGCCGAACTGTTCAGCGCACAGGTGCGGCGCACGCCCGACGCGATCGCCGTCGAGACCCCCGGCCGACCCGGCCGGCCCGGCACGACGGTCACCTACGCGGAGCTCGACGCCCGGGCCGAGCGGCTGGCCGGGACCCTGACGGGACTCGGCGTCGGTTTCGACGACGTCGTCGCCCTGGCGCTGCCGCGCTCCGTCGAGCTGGTCGTCGCCGGCCTCGCCGTGGCCAAGGCCCAGGCCGCCTCGATGCCGCTGGACATCGCGCACCCCGCGCGCCGGATCGCCGGGATGCTGGACGACGCCGCACCGTCGCTGGTGGTGACCCTGACGGACATCGCCCCTTCCCTGCCGAGCACCGACGTGCCGCTCCTCGTCCTCGACGCGCCCGCGCGGGCCGATGCCGAGCGCCGCCCGCGCCCCCGGGCCGCGATCCGGGGCCGCACCGGCACGGAGGGCGTGGCGTACGTCGTCTTCACCTCCGGCTCCACCGGACGACCGCGCGGCGTCGCCGTCACGCACGCCGGACTGGCCGAACTGGCCGCGCACCAGAGAGCCGCCTACGGCGTGGACCGGCACAGCAGGGTGCTTCAGTTCGTCTCGCCGGGCTTCGACGTCGCCGTCGCGGAACTGTGCATGGCCCTGCTCTCCGGCGGCTGCCTCGTCGTCCCGGAACGCCCCGTGGTGGGCACCGACCTCGCCGCCCTGCTGGCCGACCAGCGCATCACCCACGTCTGCCTGCCGCCCACGGTGCTCGCCACCTTGCCCCGCGTCGACCTGCCCGAGCTGCGGACCGTGATCACCGGTGCGGAGGTCTGCCCGCGCGATGTGACGGACTTCTGGTCCGCCGGGCGGCTGATGGTCAACGCCTACGGTCCGACGGAGGCCACCGTCGACGCCACTTTCGACGTGCTGTCCCCGACCGGCGACGACGAGTCGGCCGCCGGACCGCCGTCCATCGGCCGCCCCGTCCCCGGGGCGCGCAGCTATGTGCTCGATGCGGCACTGTGTCCCGTGCCACCGGGAGTGGCGGGCGAGCTGTACCTGGCCGGTCCCGGTGTGGCACGCGGCTACCGGAACGATCCCGGCACCACCGCCCAGCGATTCGTGGCCGATCCGTTCGGCCCGGCCGGCACCCGCATGTACCGGACCGGCGACCTCGCGCGATGGTGCCCCGACGGCCGGCTCGTCTTCCTCGGCCGGGTCGACGACCAGGTGAAGGTGCGCGGCTTCCGCGTCGAACCGGGGGAGATCCGGGCCGTGCTGCGGCAGCAGCCGGACGTCGCGGACGCCGCTGTCGTCGTACGCGAGGACCGCCCCGGAGACCGGCGGCTCGTCGCCTACGTGGTCCCCGCCCGCGGCACTGCCGAGCCGCCGGAACCGCTGGACCCGGCCGCGCTGCGGTCCCGGATCGCCGCCACGCTGCCCGACCACATGGTGCCGAGCGCGTTCGTCCCGCTCGACGCGCTGCCGTTGACGCCCCACGGGAAGCTCGACCGCGCCGCGCTGCCCGCCCCCGAGCCGGCGACGCACCGGCCATCCGGTGGCCGTTCGCCGCGTTCGCCGCGCGAGGAGTTGCTGTGCGACCTCTTCGGCGAGGTGCTCGGTGAGCCCGTCGGCCCCGACGACAACTTCTTCGAACACGGCGGGCATTCCATGCTCGCCGCCCAGCTCGTCGGCCGGATCCGCGCCGTCCTCGGTGCCAGGCTGCCGGTGGCCGGCCTCTTCGGGGCCCCGACCCCGGCTGCCCTCCTGGCGGCCCTCTCCTCCGGCGACCCCGCCGCCGAGGCCGCGCGGGCGTGGGACGTCCTGCTGCCCCTGCGGACCGGCGGTGAGCGCTTCCCGCTGTTCTGCTTCCATCCCGTGGGCGGAACCGCCTGGCGCTACACCGGCCTGCTGCGCGCCCTCGGCACCGACCATCCCGTGTACGGGGTGCAGGCCCGGGGCCTGGACCCGGACCGCGGCGGCGGTGAACCGCCCTCCTCCATCGAGGAGATGGTGGCCGAGTACGCCGAGCGGATCCGTCGGGTACAGCCGGTCGGCCCGTACCACCTCCTCGGCTGGTCACTGGGCGGCAATCTGGCCCAGGCGCTCGCCACCACCCTCCAGCGGCAGGGCCAGGAGGTGGGACTGCTCGCACTGCTCGACTCCTACCCCGTGGACCCCGCCCACCGCGGACCTCGCGGTGCCGACCAGGTCCTGGCCGAGATCCACGCCGGCTACCGCGACGCCTACGGCGACGCACCCGCCACGCCCCCCGACCGGGCCGCGCTGCGCCGGTCCGTCCTGGCCTACATGGGCCGGAGCACCAGCGAACTGCGCCACTTCGACGAGCGCGGGCGCTCCGCCGTCCTCGACGTGATGGTCAACACGGGCCGCCTCGCCGCCCTGTACGAACCCGTTCCGTTCGAGGGCCCCGCCCTGCTGCTGACCGCCAACGCACGACCCGCCCAGAGCTGGGCGACGCCGGAGGCCTGGCGGCCGTACCTCAAGGGCACCGTCGACGTCCACGAGGTGCCGTGCCGTCACGAGACCATGCTCGATCCCGCAGCCGTCGCGGAGTTCGGGCCCCTGCTGGCCGAGCGGATCCCGCAGGCCACCGCAGCCGACTCGCAGTCGAACCACACGATGATGGGAGCCCACCGATGACCACCACGAACCCCTTCGAGAACGACGAGGCCCGCTACCTGGTGCTGGTCAACGACGAGGGCCAGCACTCGCTCTGGCCGGCCTCCATCGAGGTCCCGGCGGGCTGGTCGGCCTCCTTCGGCGAGGAGAGTCGGCAGGCCTGCCTGGACCACATCGAGGCCACCTGGACCGACATGCGGCCCCGCAGCCTCGCCGAAGCCATGGACGCGGCCGCGGCGAGCAGTTGATGGGCCGCGATCTCGGCGACGCGGACCTGTACACCACGCCCGACCGGTACGCGATGTGGCGGGAGCATGCGCTCACCGACCGTGCCGTCCACAGTGGTCCGGGTTCCTCTCCCAGCGGTTTCTGGTCGGTCTTCTCCCACGGCGCCTGTCGTGAGGTGCTCGCGCCGACCGCGCCGTTCACCTCCGAGTACGGCATGATGATCGGCTTCGACGCCGACCACCGCGACCGCTCCGGCGGCCGGATGCTGGTGGTCACCGACGGCCACCACCACAGCCGGCTGCGGAAGGTCGTGGCCCCCTTCCTGTCACGCGCGATGGCGTCCACGTTGCGGGACTTCATCCGACAGGAGGTCCGCAGCCTCCTCTCCCGCCCGCTGCGGACCGGCGGCGCGGTGGACGCGGCGGTGGCGATCGGGCCGCGGCTGCCGGCCGCGGTCGTCTGCGAGGTGCTCGGCGTGCCCGCCGTCGACCGCGGCCGCCTGATCGAGCTGACCAACCACGCCTTCGGCGGTGAGGACAGCGCCTTCGACGCGATGACGCCCTCCGAAGCGCACTCGGAGATCCTCATGTACTTCTGGGAGCTGATCGCCGAGCGGCGTCGGCGGCCCGGCGGCGACCTGGTGAGCGTTCTCCTCGCGGAGGAGGACTTGTCCGTCAAGGACGTGCTGGTCAACTGCGACAACGTCCTGGTCGGCGGCAACGAGACGACCCGGCACGCGCTCACCGGCTGCTTGCACGCGCTCGCCACCGCCCCGGACACCCTCGACGCGCTGCGCCGGGACCCCGGTCTGCTGCCCACCGTGGTGGAGGAGATGATCCGGTGGACCTCCCCGGCGATGCACGTCCTGCGGATCGCCACCGCCGACACCACCGTCGCCGGCCAACCGGTCGGCCGCGGTGAGGCGGTGGTGGCCTGGCTCCCCGCGGCCAACCGGGACGAGCGGGTCTTCGACCGCCCTGACGTGTTCGTCCCGGATCGCACCCCCAACCGCCATCTCGGCTTCGGACACGGTCCCCACCACTGCCTCGGCGCCGCCCTGGCCCGGGCCGAACTGGAAGGTCTGCTGGAGGTGTTGGCCGAGGAGGCGCGGTCCGTCGCCGTCGTGGGCGAGCCGCAGTGGATGCGCTCCAACCTCGTGCAGGGCTACCGCGGCCTGACCGTCGAGCTGGAGAGGCTGGACGAACTGCAGCCCGCGCCGGCCTGACGCACCCGCGCGCCACACCTCACCCAACAAGCCCCACCGAACCAGTGATCCACACCTGTGATCCCCGGAACGATCGGAGTGAACGCTTGTCTTCCCTATCCTCAGCGGTGCCCGTCGGCCGCAGACGCCTGCGAGCGTCCCTGATGGCCCTGGCCCTGACCGCGCTCGCCACCGTCGGCTCGACCGCGGGCACGGCCACCGCGGACGAGCCGGCCGCGGTCCAGCATCGAGCCGTCGTCGACGTACCCGGCACCTCGGGCGGGACGGGGCCGGCCGCACAGCGAGCCCTGCTGGCCCACTGGAGCCCCGAGCGGATGGCCGAAGCTCTGGGCAAGGAGCAGGGGGCCCGGTCAGGGAGTGTCCAGTCCCTGAAGTCCACGGCCGACGAAGCGGCGGGCGGCCCGTACTCCACCGCCGTCGGCAAACTCTTCTTCGACCACGCCAACGGGACTCCGGACGCCTGCACCGGCACCGTCGTCAACAGCGAGTCCGAAGTGCTGGTCCTGACAGCGGCGCACTGTCTGCACGAGGGCCCGGGCGGGACCTGGACCAAGAACCAGGTCTTCTTCCCGGCGTACCACGACGGGAGCGGTCCCTACGGCGGCTTCACGGCGTGGACCATCGGAACCTCGTCGTTGTGGAGCAGCGGCAGCACGGCCGACTACGAGCACGACTACGGCATCGTCGTGGTCAACGACGACGCCAAAGGCGACACCGTCTTCGACAAGGCGGGCGGCTACCAGATCGCGAACGACATGCGGGCCGGCAACCAGGCCTCCCTCATCGGATACTCCGGGCCCCCCTACGACGGCAAACACCAGGAGTTCTGCCAGGAGTTGGTGGAACCCTCCGCTCCGCCCAGGAACATGTGGGAGGTGGAGTGCCCCAACATGAAACCGGGATCGAGCGGAGGGCCCTGGCTCCTGAACTTCAACCAGGAAACCGGCGCCGGCTTCATCGGCGGCCTCAACAGCATCAACGACGGGGCCAAGTTCATGGCGTCCCCGCGCTTCGACGACCCCAACATGCGGCAGTTCTTCGTGTTGATGGAGGAGATCGGCGAGGCCCGGCCCGACTAGCCTGGACACAGAGCCGACGGAGGGAGTGACAGAGCCGATGGAACCCGTGGAGCCGGATCACACCGCCCTGTCCGCGTCATTTCCCATCGTGCCTGCGACCAACCCCGACGGCGGCTGGGGTGCGCGGCGGACTCCGCTGCCCGCGCCCCCGCTCGGCCTCGACCCCGCGCAGTGCGACGGGGGACCCGACCCCCTCGCACTGCGCACGTTGGTGGTGGCGGCGCTGTCGCCCGAAGACCGTCGAACACTGCTTGAAAGGCTCGCTCCCGAGGAACGCGCCCGCCTCGCAGCGCAGACGGCGGGCCCTGAAGGAGAGAGCCTCCTCATGGTCCGTGCGGGGCTGCGGCTGTTCCTCGGGCAGACGCTGGACGCCGACCCACGGGCTGTCGTCCTCCACGACGGCCCGTGTCCGCACTGCGGTCGGCCCCATGACCTCGCCGCGAGCTCCCCGGCCGGCCGCCGACTGCACTTCGCCGCTGTCGGGCGAGGCGATCTCATCGTGTACGCGATCTGTCGCTTCCCCGTCGGGCTCGGGCTCGGCATGGCCGACGGACCCGGCCGCGAAGCACGGTTGCGCGCCCGCAGCCCGGCTCGACTCGCCGCGCAACGGCAGGCCGTGGCCCGGGGACGGTGCCGCCCTCCGCGGGACAGTTCGGTGGAGTACGTCCTGCGCTTCGTCGATACGGCGCCCGAACACCTCTGTGTCGTATCGGTGGCGCTGGAGGTGCCCTACCGTCCGGACAACCCGGTTTTCCGGGACCCGCCGACCGACTAATTCAAGGCATCACGAAACGATAACTTCATAGGTAAACCATTCATTCAAGCGTGCATTCGCGGGTAACCTCCTGATTGTCTGACAGGACTGCCGAACTCTTCGATCGAGTGGTCATTCCACGGCGCAGTCCATTCCCTTCGTTTTCGACGGATTCATAGGATCCTCGCGCCCAAAAACGCACTCCGCGCACTTTGGCCGGTCCTTTCCTCGCATCTCTCAGCGCATCTGTTCAGCGAACAGTAAAAGGAGCTTCTCATGCGTAATCTGTCACCGCTTTCGGACCCCGAAATCGTCTCCAACCCCTATCCCGTCTACGCGGATCTCGCACAGCGCGAGCCGGTCTACTGGGACGAAGGACTCAACGCCTGGGCCGTGATGAGGCACGCGGACTGCGTGAGCATGCTGAAGGATCCGCGCTTCAAAGCCGAACGCATGGAAGAGGTTCTGAGCGGTAAATTCGACGGCCAGTCACTGCCCGCGGACAACATCTATCACCGGTTCACCAAGAACGTCATGATGTACACGGACGCTCCTCGCCACACCGCGTTGCGGAAATCCACGCACGGGGGTTTCACCCGCGAGGCCCACGAGTTCTACAGCGACGTCATCCAGCGCGTCGCCCACGATCTGGTCGCCACCCTTCCGGAAGGCGTGCAGGAGATCGACGCCGTCTCGGCGCTGGCGGCGAAACTCCCCGTGAACGCCGCGGTCCACGCATTCGGGGTCCCGGAGGAGGACCTGGGTGACGTCGTGCCGAGTGTGGACGCGGTGATGACCTACTGGTCAGGGCCCCAGGACCAGCCGCTGGAGCTCGACCATCTGCTCAAGCACCTCACGGACCTGCACACCTACGCACTCGAACTCGTCCAGGGCAAGCGGGGCACGGTCCTCCCGGACACGGTCATCGCGCGCCTCGCCGCCGGCCAGGAGGAGCAGACCGAGGTCACGCTGGAACAGACCGTGCATCAACTGGTGCTCCTGCTCATCGCGTTGTTCGCACCCACCACACCGGGGTCCGTCGGCAGTGGCATGCTCGCCTTCGCGAAGAACCCCGACCAGATCACCCGCTTCCTGGACAGCCCCGCGTGCGTCGACAACACCGCCAACGAGGTGGTCCGGTACAACGCGTCGAACCAGTTCACATGGCGCGTCGCCGCCGCAGACATCGACATGGGTGATGTCCGGATCCTGGAAGGGCAGCGGGTCGCCCTGTTCCTGGGGGCCGCGAACCGGGACCCGAACGTGTTCGACCAGCCTGACAAGTTCGACCTCGACCGGCCGAACAGCGGCAAGCACCTCTCGTTCGGATTCGGGCCGCACGCATGCCTTGGGCGGCAGATAGCCAGCCTCGAAATCAAGTGGTTCTTCGTCGCGCTGTTCGCGCGCTTTCCGATGATCCGGCCGGCGGGCGATCCCGAATGGAACTCGAACCTTGAATTCCGCTCCCTGCGATCTCTGCCGCTGAGCCTCGGCTGACGCAGAAAAGCACGCTACCCGCGAGGAGTTCCATGGAAACCGAAGCGCTCCTGGCACGTTCCGGACCAGAATCCGGCCGCGCCGCCGACCGGGACGAAGCAGAAGAATTCCTCCGCCAGTACTACACCGAGCAGCCTGACCAGGCCACCCCGCTCGTCGAGCGTCTCGAACAGATTCACGCCGGCATCGACACCACCGGCACCTATGACCAGACCTCTGATGAACTCGCCTTCGGTGCCCGGGTGGCTTGGCGCAACTCCAGCCGCTGCATAGGGCGGTTGTACTGGAACAGCCTTCGTGTTCTGGACCGCCGCGACGCCAAGGCCCCCGAGGAAATCCACCGGCACCTGTGCGAGCACCTGCGTCAGGCGACCAACCTCGGGCGTATTCGCCCCGTCATCTCCGTCTTCGCTCCCGACACACCGGAACAGCCCGCCCCCAGAGTCTGGAACGACCAGCTCATTCGCTACGCCGGCTATCGCCGGGACGACGGCACCGTACTCGGTGACCCGGCTCACACCGACTTCACCGATTTCGCCCGCGACCTGGGCTGGCACGCCCCCGAAGGCCCCTTCGACGTCCTACCGCTGATCATCGAAACCGCCGACGACAAACCGCAGCTCTTCGAGCTTCCCCGCGACCTGGTCCTCGAAGTCCCCATCACCCACCCCGACCACCCGCAGATCGCCGACCTGGCGTTGCGCTGGCACGCCGTTCCGGCGATCTCCAACATGCGCCTGCGCATCGGAGGAATCGACTACCCCCTCGCCCCGTTCAACGGGTGGTACATGGGCACCGAGATCGGCGCCCGCAACCTGGTCGACGTGGACCGCTACAACCTGCTCCCCGTCATCGCGGGGTGCCTGGGCCTGGACACCGGCAACGAAGCCGGCCTGTGGCGCGACCGTGCGTTGGTCGAGCTCAACGTCGCCGTCCTGCACTCCTTCCACGCCGCCGGCGTCAAGATCAGCGACCATCACACCGAATCGCGCCACTTCCTCACCCACCTGGCCAGGGAAGAACGCAATGGCCGCACGGTGCCCGCGGACTGGAGCTGGATCGTCCCCCCGGTCTCCGGCGGCATCACCCCGGTCTTCCACCGCTACTACGACGAAGCCGAGCTGCGCCCCAACTTCCATCTCGACGACCAGGCCCGCGCCCGGGGCAGAGGGCGATGCCCGCACCCGCACTGAGACCTGGTCCGTTACGGTTGGTGCCACCACTGGAAGTGGGGTGGTGGATGCGTTTTCGCAGGTCGGAGGGGTGGTTCAGGTGTGCGGACGGTATGCGGCGAGTCGTCGGCCCGAGGATCTCGCAGGGATATTCGAGATCGAGAAGTGGGAGCCCGAGGAGACTCTCGCCCCCGACTACAACGTGGCCCCGACCAAAGAGGTCTACGCCGTCCTCGACCGTCCCCTCAAGGACACCGACGACCCCCGCCCGGTTCGGCAGCTGCGCAGGCTCAAGTGGGGACTGGTGCCGAGCTGGTCGAAGACGCCCGAGGGCGGCGCCCGGATGATCAACGCCCGCGCCGAGACCGTCCACGAGAAGCCGTCGTACAAGCGGGCCTTCTCCAGCCGGCGCTGCATCATCCCCGCCGACGGCTACTACGAGTGGGTCACCGCCAAGGCCGAGCGGGATCTGGAGGTCGAGGGCAAGAAGAAGCGGCCGCGCAAGCAGCCGTACTTCGTGCTCCCCGCCGACGGATCGGTGTTCGCGATGGCCGGGCTCTACGAGTTCTGGCGGGACAAGACCCTCCCCGACGACCACCCGCAGGCCTGGTGGGTCACCTGCTCGGTCATCACCACCGAGGCCGAGACGACTCCGCTGGCCGTGGCGCCGGAGGACGGCCCGTATGCCCTCGCCGACATCCACCCCCGCATGCCCCTCATGCTCACCCCCGACCGCTGGGACTCCTGGCTCGACCCCTCCCGCACGGACGTGGAGGACCTGCGCTCGCTGCTCGTGCCCCCGCCCGAGGGGCTCATGCGGGCCTACCCGGTCTCCACGGCCGTCAGCAACGTCCGCAACAACGGACCGGAGCTGCTGACCGAGCTGGAGGGGCCCGAAGAGGGCACACTCTTCTGACGTGACGGAAGAGAGCACGGAAAGCATCGAGATCATCGGCACGGACGCCGGGGACGCCCGCGTCACCTGGCACCGGGCGAAGCGGGCGCGGCTCGTGCTGGCGGTCAGCCACGGGGCCGGAGGCGGCATCGAGGCGCGGGACCTGCGGGCCCTCGCCCAGGTCCTGCCCGGACACGGCGTGAGCGTCGCCCTCGTCGAACAGCCCTGGCGGGTGGCCGGGAAGAAGCTGGCGCCCGCGCCCAAGACCCTGGACATCGGGTGGCGGGGGATCTGGCCCGCCGTGGCCCGGCCGGGACTGCCCGTCGTCTCCGGTGGGCGCAGCGCCGGAGCGCGCGTGGCCTGCCGTACCGCCGTCGAGCTCGGGGCCCACGCCGTCCTCGCGCTCAGCTTCCCGCTGCACCCGCCCGGCAGCCCTGAGAAGTCCCGCGCCGCCGAACTGCTCGGATCCGGGGTGCCCACGCTCGTCGTACAGGGCGGCAACGACCCCTTCGGGAAGCCGGCGGAGTTCCCGGAGGGCGGCACTCACGAACTGGTCGAGGTGCCGTACGGCGATCATGGATTCGCGGTGCCGAAGAAGGCCCCGATCGATCAGGAGCAGGCCGTGACACTCATCACCGACGCGGTCGTGAAGTGGGCCGGGTCACTCGGGTAAAGGCTCGGGAATGTTGAGCCGCGGAGCTCTGTTGTGGCGGACAGAAGTGCTGAAGAACCGGCACCGACCGTCGTAGAGAGGAAGTCCGCCGCATGGGTTCGACCATCTGCCCGAGCCGCAGCAGCCGCGCTGACCTGGACTGGACGGTGCTGCACGCGACAAAGGCCGCACCTATTCGAGGGGCGGCGGGAACGGGTAGTCGTCTATCCTCCGATTCTGGTGGTACCGGCTTCGGTGCTGCCCGGAATCTTGAGGAGGTGGGTCCGGTTCCCGGTACCGACGCAGGGACCGAACACGGCCAGGCGGAGCAGCCCGAGGGCCAGGGCGTCAGCGCGGAGACCACCGCGGAGCGCAGCGCGCGCTTCGAGCGGGACGCGCTCGAATTCCTCGACCAGATGTACTCGGCCGCCCTGCGCATGACGCGCAACCCGGCCGACGCCGAGGACCTGGTGCAGGAGACGTACGCCAAGGCGTACGCGTCCTTCCACCAGTTCCGCGAGGGCACCAACCTGAAGGCGTGGCTGTACCGGATCCTGACCAACACCTTCATCAACTCGTACCGCAAGAAGCAGCGTGAACCCCAGCGCTCCGCGGCCGAGGAGATCGAGGACTGGCAGCTCGCGCGCGCCGAGTCGCACATGTCGACCGGTCTGCGCTCAGCCGAGTCGCAGGCGCTCGACCACCTGCCCGACTCGGACGTGAAGGAAGCACTGCAGGCGATCCCCGAGGAATTCCGTATCGCCGTCTATCTGGCGGACGTCGAGGGCTTTGCCTACAAGGAGATCGCGGACATCATGGGGACACCCATCGGTACGGTGATGTCCCGGCTGCACCGGGGCCGTCGCCAACTGCGCGGCATGCTCGAGGACTACGCCCGTGAGCGCGGGCTGGTCCCGGCCGGCGCCGGGGAGTCGAACGAAGTGAAAGGTTCGGGCTCATGAGCTGCGGAGAGCCGCACGAGACGGACTGCAGTGAGGTACTCGATCATCTCTACGAGTTCCTCGACAGTGAGATGCCGGACGTCGACCGCGACAAGTTCAAGCAGCACTTCACGGAGTGCTCGCCGTGCCTGGAGAAGTACGGCCTGGAAGAGGCCGTGAAGAAGCTGGTCAAGCGGTGCTGCGGACAGGACGACGTACCGACCGACCTGCGCTCCAAGGTCCTCGGGCGGCTCGACCTGATCCGCTCCGGGCAGGCCGTGCCCGAGCACGACATCACGGTGACCCCGCAGGAATCCTGAACGCACGGTCGTCACTCGAACGTGCTAATCCGCGGGTAATCGACCCACGGGACCCCCTTACGCCCCCCTAGGCTCCGGAGCTGAGCTGGCTCGGAAGATCTAAAGGGGCGTCATGGAGGGGATACCGGCACAGGCGCGCGTGTACGTGGTCTGTGTCGTCCTCGGTGCCGTGTACTGCGTACACGCACTGCCGTCCGTGACCAGCCCCTGGTGGGCGGTGGCCCTGCTCGCCGCCCTCTACGCCGGGGGCGAGCGGTTCTCCGGCACCTTCCATCCCGTGCTCCTCGCCGGGGCCTTCCTGCTGCCGCCCCCCGCCGCCGCGCTCGTCGCGGTGCCGGGAGCGCTGCTGGCCCCGGTCGACCAGGGGCCGCGCACGATCCGGCGGATCTGGCGGGCCGCCCAACTCGCCGTCACCGTCTGGGCGGCGTCCCGCGTGCACTGGGCGCTGGGCGGCCGGGACGCCGTCGTGGCCTCCGACTTCCCGTACGCGCTCGTCCCGGCCGGGGCCGCCGTCCTCGTCTTCTGCCTGGTGCTGACCGCGCTGGACGGGGGCATCCTGGCGCTCGCCGAGCGGGTGCCGCCACGACTGGCCTGGCGGGGCCTGTTCGGACGCTCCCTCGCGCCGATCGCCGTGCACGGGCTCGCCGGGCTCATGATGGCCGTGCTGTGGCGCAGTCCCTACGGCCCCGTCGCCGCGCTGCTGGTGCTGCTGCCGATGTGCGTGTCCTGGTGGGCGTTCGCCCAGTACCACCGGGAACAGGCCGCCCATCAGGCCACCATCCGCGCCCTCGTGCAGGCCGTCGACATCAAGGACGAGTACACCCGCGGGCACAGCGAACGCGTCGGACAGGCCTCCATGATGATCGCGCGCGAACTCGGCATGGACGAGGGCCGCACCGAGGTGCTCCGCTTCGCCGGGATCCTGCACGACGTCGGCAAGCTGGGCGTACCGACCCGGCTGCTGCGCAAGGACGGCCCGCTCACGCCCGAGGAGCGGCGCGTCATCGAACTGCATCCCGAGTACGGACACGAGATGGTCCGCGGCATCTCCTTCCTCGGGGAGGCGCGGGCGGCCGTACTGCACCACCACGAGCGGCTGGACGGCAGCGGCTACCCGTATGGGCTGATGGGGAGTCAGATCCCGGAGTCGGCGCGGGTGGTGGCGGTCGCCGACGCCTTCGACGCCATGACCTCGACCCGGTCCTACCGGCGGGCCCGGCCCGTTCCCGCCGCGCTGGAGGAACTGGAGCGGTGCGCGGGATCGCAGTTCGACCCGCGGATGGTGACCGCTCTCGTCCGAGCGCTCGGCAGACACGGCTGGCACCCCGCCGTGACCGCCGACGAGGAGAGCCCTCCCCGCCCCCGGCTGCCGGTCTCCAGCCGGCCCGGAGCACGCCGATGAGATGGCCCCGCCTGCTCGTGCACGGCTCGGCCGCCCTCCTCGCCCTCGTCTCGCTCGCCGTCATCCTCTGGACCGGCCTGGAGGAGCGCGGCGCCGCGCTCGCCTTCGGGGTCCTGATAGCCGTCGGGGAGCTCGCCCGCTGGACCGGCGCCCGGGTCCGGGAGGCCGCGCCGCTCGGGGCCGCCGGGGCACTGGCGTACGCGCTGCTCGGTGCCGACGCCGGGCGGCCCACCCACCACGGCGTCCTCCAGGTGGTCACCGTCGTGCTCGCCGCCGCGCTCCTCGGCAGCGTGCCGCACATCGCGCGCGGACAGGGCCCGATGGTCGACCACCTCGCCCGGCGCCTGCTCAGCACCGCCTTCGCCGCCGTCTGCTTCCAGCCCCTCTACAACCGGGGCGTCTTCGACGCGTGGGGCGGACCGGCGTACGCGCTGGTGCTGCTCGCGCTCCTCGCCCTCACCGCGCTGTGCGACGCCGTGCTCGCCGCCGCGCTCGCCCACTCCCGCACCCGCTGGCCGTTCGCCCCGCTGCTGCGGCACGAGCTGCGCGCCCTGCTCGGCATCGGATCCGCGGTCTGCGCGACCGGCGCGGTGATGGCCCTCGCGGTCGCCGTCGTCGGCCTGTGGGCGCTGCCCGTCTTCTCGCTGCCGCTGCTCCTCACCCAGCTGGCCTTCCGGCGGTACGCGGCGGTACGGACCACCTACCGGCAGACCATCGCCTCCCTCGCCCGGGCCACCGAGATAGCCGGGTACACCCCCGCAGGGCACGCCCGCCGGGTCGCCGAGCTCAGCAAGGCCGTCGGGCGGGACCTGGGCCTTTCCGGGCCCGATCTCACCGTCCTGGAGTACGCGGCCCTGATGCACGACATCGGGCAGCTCAGCCTGGTCGACCCGGTGCCCGCCGGGGCCACCGCGGGGCTGCCCGCCGAGGAGCAGCGGCGGATCGCGCTGCTCGGCGGGGCCGTCGTACGGCAGACGGGGGTGGCCGGCGCGGTCGCGGTGGTCGTGGAGCGGCAGGCCGACCCCTTTCGGCAGCAACCGGTCGCCGCGCGGATCGTGCGGACGGTCAACGCCTACGAGGAGAAGGCACGGGACGCCGGGCCCGGTGGGCCCCTCACCGCACTGGAGGAGCTGCGGCTCGCCACCGCGGGGGAGCACGCGCCCGAGGTCGTCGAGGCGCTGGCCCGGGTGCTGGCGAGAGACTGTCTGACCCTCCCCTCGGCTGGGTAACCCATGGGTAATGAGCGCCCTTCCAGCCGCGCATGGTTGGATGCGAAGAAGAGGGTGTCCGGGGGCAGCCAGCCCACTGAACGGAACTGGCAGGCGGGAATCGTGAGGATCTTCGGCAAGGGACGGCACCGGCCCTCCGCCTCCTGGCGGCAGGCCACAGACCGCGCGTTCACGCTGATCGGCGACGGTCGGTACGAGGACGCGGGCGCGCTGCTGACGCGGGCCGCCGACCTGGAGCCCTGGCTGTCCGAGTCCTGGTTCAACCTCGCCCTGCTGCACAAGTTCCGGCACGACTGGGAGCAGGCCCGCGCGGCCGGGCTCCGGGCCGTCGCCCTGCTCGACCGGGAGACGGGCGCACCCGACTGGTGGAACGTCGGCATCGCGGCCACCGCCCTCCAGGACTGGCCGCTGGCCCGGCGGGCCTGGCAGGCGTACGGGCTGCGGGTGCCGGGCGGCGCCGCGGACTCCGGTGAGCCGGTCGGCATGGACCTCGGCAGCGCCGCGGTGCGGCTGTCGCCGGAGGGGGAGGCCGAGGTGGTCTGGGGGCGCCGTCTCGACCCCGCTCGCATCGAGGTGCTGTCGATTCCGTTGCCGTCCTCCGGGCGGCGGTGGGGCGAGGTCGTCCTCCACGATGGGGTGCCGCACGGCGAGCGGACCACCGCTGCCGGGCACTCGTATCCCGTGTTCGACGAGATCGAGCTGTGGGCGCCGTCGCCGGTGCCTACGTGGGTGGTGCTGCTGGAGGCTGCCACCGAGGCTGACCGGGATGCGTTGGAGCAGCTCGCCTCCGACGCGGGGTTCGCTGCGGAGGACTGGTCCTCCTCGGTCCGGCTGCTCTGTCGGATGTGTTCCGAGTCGCGGATGCCGTCCGACGAAGGTGACGGGGAGCATCTCGATCCGCACGATCACAGTGAGCCGGGGCATCCTGGGCCGCTGGGGCATCGGACGGACGGGCAGTTGTGGGTGCCGGAGCGGGAGTGCGGGGTGGCTGCGCCGGCTGCGCTGGTTCGGGGGTTGCTGGACGGGTGGGTTGCGGACAGCCCGGATTCTCGTGACTGGCGGGATTTGGAAGAGGTCTGCTAGGTCGTCTTTCGGGTGCCGGTCCGTTGTGGCTGGTCGCGCCCACGCGGCGGAAGCCGCATATCAGACACAGCCCCGCGCCCCTTCAGGGCGCGCCCCCCTTACCCTGTATCAGCATCTACCCCCTGTTTTGGTTTGAGGAAGGCATCGTCGGTCATGGCGCAGCAGGACACCGATCAGCAGCACGTGGGCGTGCTTCCCGTGGACGACGAGGGCTTCGTCATCGACACCGAGGAGACCGAGGAGCGGGAGAACGGCTGGCGGGAGCGGGGTACCTCGCGGCCCATCACCGTCGTCGGCAACCCGGTGCTGCACAAGGAGTGCAAGGACGTCACCGAGTTCGGCGCGGAGCTGGACCAGCTGGTCGCGGACATGTTCGCCTCGCAGCGCACCGCCGAGGGTGTGGGCCTGGCCGCCAACCAGATCGGTGTCGACCTGAAGGTCTTCGTCTACGACTGCATGGACGACGAGGGCAAGCGGCACGTCGGTGTGGTCTGCAACCCCAAGATCGTCGAGCTGCCCGCGGAGAAGCGCCGGCTGGACGACAGCAACGAGGGCTGTCTGTCCGTGCCGACCGCGTACGCGCCGCTCGCCCGGCCCGACTACGCCGAGGTGACCGGGCAGGACGAGAAGGGCAACCCGATCAAGGTCCGCGGTGGCGGGTACTTCGCTCGGTGTTTGCAGCACGAGACCGATCACCTCTACGGCTACCTCTACATCGACCGGCTCTCCAAGCGTGAACGCAAGGACGCGCTGCGGCAGATGGCCGAGAACGAGCCCCGCTACCCCGTGGTCGCCAACGACTGAGATCGCACAGGGCCCCACAAGTCCCTTACGCACGGCGTCTGTTCAGGTTCCCCTCGCTGACCAGGCGCCGTTCGCCTGTCCGTCGCACGTTCGATCGGATGTGCTCCCTTAGTGATCCAGAATCAGTCACACAAGGGGAGATTCTCGGCACTGTGGGGTAGTGAATGGTGCAAATCCGTTCCCAGATCGGTCAGTTGTGGTGCTGAATGGGAAGTGCGGGGATACGCAACGGCGCACGCCCGGCACAGCGGGAGGGGTGTGCGCAACTGGCGGCTGAGAGGGGTTAGTTCGTGCATGCTTTCTCACACGGCACCACATCGACACCGACAGCGATCGCGGTCCCACCGTCGCTCCATCTCCCGGTGATCGAGGCGGCGTTTCCCCGGCAACTCCACTCGTATTGGCCCCAGCTCCAGGAGAAGACACGCACCTGGCTGCTGGAAAAGCGGCTCATGCCGGCGGACAAGGTGGAGGAATATGCCGACGGTCTTTGCTACACCGACCTCATGGCGGGCTACTACCTGGGCGCCCCCGACGAGGTCCTCCAGGCGATAGCGGACTACAGCGCGTGGTTCTTCGTCTGGGACGACCGGCACGACCGCGACATCGTCCACCACCGCCCCGCCGCCTGGCGCCGGCTCAGGTACCGGCTGCACGCGGCACTCGACTCCCCCGAGGAGCACCTGCACCACGAGGACCCGCTGGTCGCCGCGTTCGCCGACTCCATGGTGCGGCTGTACGCGTTCCTGCCCGGCACCTGGAACGCGCGGTTCGCCCGGCACTTCCACACGGTGATCGAGGCGTACGACCGGGAATTCCACAATCGCACCGAAGGCGTCGTGCCGACCGTCGAGGAATACCTCGCACTGCGCCGCCTCACTTTCGCGCACTGGATCTGGACCGATCTGCTGGAGCCGAGCGCGGGCCGGGAACTCCCGGACCGGGTGCGGAAACACCCGGCATATCGGCGGGCGGCACTGCTGAGCCAGGAATTCGCCGCCTGGTACAACGACCTCTGTTCGCTGCCGAAGGAAATAGCGGGCGACGAGGTCCACAATCTCGGAATCAGCCTCATCAAACACGAGGGGCTGACGCTCGAGCAGGCGGTCGTGGAAGTCAGGCGACGGGTCGAGGAATGCGTCGACGAATTCCTCGTCGCCGAGAAGTCCGCCCTGCGGTTGGCCGAAACACTCGACGACGGAACGGTGCGCGGAAAAGACCTGAGCGCCGCCGTGCGGGCCTGTGTCGGCAATATGCGCAACTGGTTCAGCACCGTCTACTGGTTCCACCACGAGTCCGGCCGCTACATGGTCGACAGCTGGGACGACCGGTCCACGCCCCCGTACGTCAACAACGAAGCGGCAGGTGAGAAATGACCGTCGAGTCTGTGAAGCCCGAGACCCCGGTGACCCCGGCCTCCGGGCTGCGTGAGCCGGTGCTCGCGGGCGGGGGAGTCCCCCTGCTCGGCCACGGCCTGAGGCTGCTGCGTGACCCGCTGGCCTTCATGTCCGCACTCCGCGACCACGGCGACGTCGTACGCCTCAAGCTCGGCCCCAAGACGGTGTACGCCGTCACCACGCCGGCCCTCACCGGGGCCATGGCGCTCAACCCCGACTACGTCATCGACGGCCCGCTCTGGCAGTCCCTGGAGGGCCTGCTCGGCAAGGAGGGCGTGGCCACCGCCAACGGCCCACGGCACCGGCGCCAGCGGCGCACCATCCAGCCCGCGTTCCGGCTGGACGCGATCCCCGGGTACGGGCCGATCATGGAGGAGGAGGCGCACGCACTCACCGAGCGCTGGCAGCCCGGCGAGACCATCGACTGCACCTCGGAGTCCTTCCGGGTGGCCGTGCGCATCGCGGCCCGCTGTCTGCTGCGCGGCGACTTCATGGACGAGCGCGCCGAGCGGCTGTGCGTCGCGCTCGCCACCGTCTTCCGCGGTATGTACCGACGGATGGTCGTCCCCCTCGGACCGCTGTACAAGCTGCCGCTGCCGCCCAACCGCAAATTCAACGCGGCCTTGGCCGATTTGCATCTCCTCGTCGACGAGATCGTCGCCGAGCGCCGTGCGTCTGGTCAAAAGCCGGACGATTTGCTGACGGCATTGCTGGAGGCGAAGGACGACAATGGCGACCCCATCGGGGAACAGGAGATCCACGACCAGGTCGTCGCCATACTCACCCCCGGCAGTGAAACGGTGGCCTCCACGATCATGTGGCTGCTCCAAGTGCTCGCGGAACACCCGGAACACGCGGACAGGGTGTGCGAAGAGGTGCAATCCGTAACGGGCGGCCGTCCTGTCGCATTCGAGGATGTCCGGGCGCTCACCCACACGAACAATGTCGTCGTCGAGGCCATGCGTTTGCGCCCCGCCGTGTGGATATTGACGCGCCGGGCGGTCACCGACACGGAACTCGGTGGGTACCGCATTCCGGCCGGTGCCGACATCGTCTACAGCCCGTACGCGATCCAGCGCGACGCCAAGTCGTACAAGGGCAACCTGGAGTTCGACCCCGACCGCTGGCTTCCGGACCGGGTCAAGGAGGTGCCGAAATACGCCATGAGCCCCTTCAGCGTCGGCAACCGCAAGTGCCCGAGCGACCACTTCTCCATGGCGCAGCTGTCGCTGATCACGGCCGCCATCGCGACCAGGTACCGCTTCGAGCAGGTGAAGGGCTCCGACGACGGAACCCGGGTGGGCATCACGCTGCGCCCGCACAAACTGCTGCTGCGGCCGATCGCGAGGTGAGGCTCAGGCCGCCTCGGGTCCCCTGAACGCCCGCCGATAGGCGTTCGGGGTGGTCCCCAGCGCCCGTACGAACTGGTGACGCAGTGCGGCCGCGGTGCCGAACCCCGTTCGACCCGCGACCGCGTCGACCGTCTCGTCCGTGGCCTCCAGCAGGTGCTGGGCCAGCAGCACGCGCTGGCGCAGGATCCAGCGGTACGGCGTGGTGCCGGTCTCCTGCTGGAAGCGGCGGGCGAAGGTGCGCGGGGACATGAGGGCGCGGGCGGCGAGCTGCTCGACGGTGACCTCCTCGTCGAGGTGCTGCTCCATCCACACCAGCACCTCGCCGACGGTGTCGCACGGGGAGCTGGGCAGCGGCCGCTCGATGTACTGCGCCTGACCGCCGTCCCGGTGCGGCGGTACGACCATCCGCCGGGCGATCTTGTTGGCGACCTCGGGTCCCTGCTCCTTGCGCACGATGTGCAGACAGGCGTCGATCCCGGCCGCGGTACCGGCGGAGGTGATCACCGGGTCCTCGTCGACGTAGAGCACGTCGGGCTCGATGAGCGCCCGCGGATTGCGTACGGCGAGCTCGTCCGCCTGCCGCCAGTGCACACTGCACCGCCGCCCGTCGAGCAGCCCCGCGGCGCCGAGCACGAAGACCCCGGAGCAGACGCTGAGCACCCGGGCACCGCGGTCCACGGCCCTGGTGAGCGCGTCCAGCAGCTCGGGCGGATAGTCGCGCACGACGTAGTCCGCCCCCGCCGGCACGGCGATCAGATCGGCCTCCTCCAGCCGCTCCAGCCCGTACGGCGTGCCCACGGTGAGGCCACCGACGTGGGTGCTGAGCGAGGGCCCCTCGGCGGAGGCCACCGCGAAGTCGTACGTCGGCAGTCCCTCGTCACTGCGATCGATGCCGAACACCTCGCAGACCACCCCCAGTTCAAAGGGGTGCACACCGTCGAGCAGGACAGCCACCACGTTCTTCAGCATGTTTCCAGTGTGCCTCGGACATGGCAGTAAATCGAGGGTGTGCGGCAGTCCTGCCACTGTTTGTAAGGAGCGTCCGGCGCGAGAGTGGTGTCATGACTACCGCACAGACACAAGGACTGATCGGAATGCTCACCGTTCTCGGAATCCTGGTTCTGCTCGTCGCCCCCGCAGTGGTCGGCATCCTCCGCGACCGGCGGATCGACCGCGAGATCCGCAACACGCAGCGGCAGCGGCGCTACTTCACCTCCACGGTGACCCACCACTCCTGAATCCCCTGGCACGCGACCCGGCCGGGCTCCGTGGCGCACAGCGGGCGGGACGAAGCGAGCCGGACGGTGCCCTTGGACACCGCCTCGAACGCGGCGTTCGCGTCCCCCGGCAGCAGCACGATGCCGCTGTTGCCGGCCTCCAGCCCGTGACCCTCGGCGGTGACCGGTTTCCAGGGCCTGTTCTTCACCCCGTCCAGGGCGACCCGGACCGTGTCGCCCACCGCCAGACACACCGTGCGGCCGCTGTCGGAGGCGTGCAGCTCCGATACGGACGTACAGCCGGAAGACGACGGCGACACGGTGTCGGACGGTGCCACGGCGTCGCTGTCGCCGCCGGCCTGGGTTCCGCACCCGGCCAGCAGCAGGGCTGCGACGACGAGAGTCGTGGTACGGCGCATGACGAATCCCTCCTCACCGCTCTGACGTAACAGCGGCGAGGAGGGATCCACGACCTACGGTCAGAAGTCCTCGTCCAGGTCGACCGTGCCCTCCACGGCGACCTGGTACGCGGACGGGCGGCGCTCGAAGAAGTTGGTCAGTTCCTGGACGCCCTGGAGCTCCATGAAGGAGAAGGGGTTCTCGGAGCCGTAGATCGGGGCGAAGCCGAGGCGGGCGAGGCGCTGGTCGGCGACGCACTCGAGGTACTGCCGCATGGACTCGGTGTTCATGCCCGGCAGGCCGTCGCCGCACAGGTCGCGTCCGAACTGGAGCTCGGCCTCGACGGCCTCCTTCAGCATGTCGGTGACCTGCTGGCGCAGCTCGTCGTCGAAGAGCTCCGGCTCCTCCTTGCGGACGGTGTCGACCACCTCGAACGCGAAGGACATGTGCATGGTCTCGTCCCGGAACACCCAGTTGGTGCCGGTCGCCAGGCCGTGCAGCAGGCCCCGGCTGCGGAACCAGTAGACGTACGCGAAGGCGCCGTAGAAGAACAGGCCCTCGATGCAGGCCGCGAAGCAGATGAGGTTGAGGAGGAAGCGGCGGCGGTCGGCCTTGGTCTCCAGGCGGTCCAGCTTCTCGACCGAGTCCATCCACTTGAAGCAGAACTCGGCCTTCTCGCGGATGGAGGGGATGTTCTCCACCGCCGCGAACGCGGCCGCGCGGTCCTCCGGGTCGGGGAGGTAGGTGTCCAGGAGGGTCAGATAGAACTGGACGTGCACGGCCTCCTCGAAGAGCTGGCGGCTCAAGTAGAGCCGTGCCTCGGGGGAGTTGATGTGCTTGTAGAGGGTCAGCACCAGGTTGTTCGCCACGATCGAGTCGCCCGTCGCGAAGAACGCGACCAGCCGGCCGATCATGTGCTGCTCGCCCTCGGACAGCTTCGCCAGGTCGGCGACGTCCGAGTGGAGGTCGACCTCCTCGACGGTCCAGGTGTTCTTGATGGCGTCCCGGTAGCGCTCGTAGAAGTCCGGGTAGCGCATGGGGCGCAGAGTCAGCTCGAAGCCGGGGTCGAGCAGGTTCTGGTTGGGCATTACTGGCAGGCCTCGCAGGACTCGGGGTTTTCCAGGGAGCAGGCGACGGCCTCGGGGTCGGCGGCCTGCTGTACGGGGACAGTGGCTTGGGCCGCGCGGGCGATCCTCGTCGCCGGGCGCGAGCGCAGGTAGTACGTCGTCTTCAGGCCCTGCTTCCAGGCGTACGCGTACATCGAGGAGAGCTTGCCGATGGTCGGCGTCTCCAGGAACAGGTTCAGGGACTGCGACTGGTCGAGGAACGGGGTCCGGTCCGCCGCCATGTCGATCAGGCCGCGCTGCGGGATCTCCCACGCCGTGCGGTACAGGTCGCGGACGTCCTGCGGGACCCAGGTGAAGCCCTGCACCGAGCCGTTGGACTCGCGCAGCGCCTCCCGGGTCTGCGCGTCCCAGACGCCGAGCTTCTTCAGCTCGGCCACCAGGTAGGAGTTGACCTGGAGGAACTCGCCGGACAGCGTCTCGCGCTTGAAGAGGTTCGAGACCTGCGGCTCGATGCACTCGTAGACGCCGGCGATCGAGGCGATGGTCGCGGTGGGGGCGATGGCGAGGAGGAGGCTGTTGCGCATGCCGACCGTCGCGATCCGCTCGCGCAGTGCCGCCCAGCGCTCCGGCCAGGTCAGTTCGACGCCGTAGTGGTCGGGGTGCAGGACGCCCCGCGCGGTGCGGGTCTTCTCCCAGGCCGGCAGCGGACCGTTGCGCTCGGCGAGGTCGGCGGAGGCCTCGTACGCGGCGAGCATGATGCGCTCGGCGATCCGCGTGGAGAGGGCCTTGGCCTCGGGCGAGTCGAAGGGCAGGCGCAGCTTGAAGAAGACGTCCTGGAGGCCCATCGCGCCCAGGCCCACCGGGCGCCAGCGGGAGTTGGAACGGCCCGCCTGCTCGGTCGGGTAGAAGTTGATGTCGACGACCCGGTCCAGGAAGGTGACGGCCGTGCGGACGGTCTCGTCCAGCCGCTCCCAGTCGATCTCCTGACCGACCACGAACGCGCCCAGGTTCACCGAGCCCAGGTTGCAGACCGCCGTCTCCCCGTCGTCGGTCACCTCCAGGATCTCCGTGCACAGGTTGGACGAGTGGACGACATGGCCCGCCTCGGCCGTCTGGTTGGCGGTGCGGTTGGCGGCGTCCTTGAAGGTCATCCAGCCGTTGCCGGTCTGCGCGAGGGTGCGCATCATGCGGCCGTAGAGGTCACGGGCCGGGATGGTCTTCCTGGCGAGGCCGTTCGCCTCCGCCTTGCGGTACGCCGCGTCGAACTCCTCGCCCCACAGGTCGACCAGCTCGGGCACGTCGGCGGGGGAGAAGAGGGACCACTCGGCGTCGGCGTTCACGCGGCGCATGAACTCGTCCGGGATCCAGTGCGCGAGGTTCAGGTTGTGCGTACGCCGGGCGTCCTCACCGGTGTTGTCCCGCAGCTCCAGGAACTCCTCGATGTCGGAGTGCCAGGTCTCCAGGTAGACCGCGGCCGCGCCCTTGCGCCGGCCGCCCTGGTTCACGGCGGCCACCGAGGCGTCGAGGGTCTTCAGGAACGGGACGATGCCGTTGGAGTGCCCGTTGGTGCCGCGGATGAGGGAGCCGCGAGAACGAATCCTGCTGTACGACAGTCCGATGCCACCGGCGTGCTTCGACAGCCGTGCCACCTGGTGGTAGCGGTCGTAGATGGAGTCCAGCTCGTCGAGCGGGGAGTCGAGGAGGTAGCAGGACGACATCTGGGGGTGCCGGGTGCCGGAGTTGAAGAGGGTGGGGGAGGACGGGAGGTAGTCGAGGCGGCTCATGAGCCCGTAGAGCGCGGCGACTTCGTCCACCGAACGGCTGGTGTCGTCCTCGGCGAGGCCGGACGCCACGCGCAGCATGAAGTGCTGGGGTGTCTCGATGACCTGGCGGGTGATCGGGTGCCGGAGCAGATAGCGGCTGTGCAGGGTGCGCAGGCCGAAGTAGCCGAAGCGGTCGTCGCCGGCCGGGTCGATCAGCGCGTCGAGGCGGGCCGCGTGCACGCGTACGAACTCCGCCGTGCGGTCGGCGACCAGGCCCTCGCGGTGGCCGACCGCGACCGACTCGGTGAACGTCGTGACGCCCTGGGAGGCGGCCTCGGCGGCGATGCTGATGGTCAGCAGCCTGGCGGCCAGCCGGGAGTAGGCCGGGTCCTCGGAGATCAGACCGGCGGCCGCCTCGGTCGCCAGTTCGCGCAGCTCCGACTCGTCGGCCCGTGCGGACCGGCCGCGCAGCGCGGCGGCGGCGACCCGTCCGGGGTCGGCGTCGGGGAGGTCGGCGGTCAGCTCGGTCAGGGTCCGCAGCAGCGCGGTTCCGGGACCGTCGGTCTCCAGCTGGGTCACTGAAGCCGGGTCGGCTGGCGCGATGGTCACGTGGGGCTCTCCCTCGCTCGGCACGGGGCCTTGCGGAGGGCAGGGGGCAGCACGAGCGCACGGGGCGTCGCGTCCACCGGCCCACTCCACGAGGCCCGGACGTCATGGCACCCGGGCCACGGCGGCCTGGGCACACTGTCGACAGGTCCTCGGACTGACTCTCACGTGCGCGGACAAATACGTCTATGCGCGCATGAGTACACCGTTGCGGGACAGTTCCGGATTCGCACCGGATTCCCCTGCGGCGACAGCGAGCATGAGCATACATCTTGTGCCGGGTTCGGGTGGCACCCCCAGATGTAGTGTCGAGGTGACTTCGGAGCGTGTCAGAACGTCAACTCATAGGTGACGAGAGTGAAGTCGTCGCCCTCGATCGGCCGCCAGTCGCGCTCGGGGGCGCGGACGAAGCCGAGGCGCTCGTAGATGCGGTGGGCGGCGTGCATGACCGGCTGGGTCGACAGCACCACGCCGGTGCAGTCCTCGGTGGCCCTGGCGCGGTCGAGGCAGGCGCGTACGAGGGCCTCCCCGGCGCCTCTGCCGCGGGCCGCCCGGGCGACGGCGAGCATGCGGATCTCGGCCTCGCCGGGGCGGGCGAGGTTGGTCATGAGACCGCCGGCCGAGCCGACGTAGGTGACGGTGCCGACGGGCTCGCCGCCGAGGAGTGCCACGAGGACCTCGGCCGCGGCCGCGCGCTTGGCCACGTCCCTCAACTCGCCGAGGTACCAGTCGCTCTCGCCGAAGGCGAGGAGGTCGTCCAGGAGGTAGGCCTGGGCCGTGATCTCGCCGATGGTGGCGTATTCGGTCGGGTCCGCCGCCCGGATCTCGATGTCCATGAGGGCGAGTGTGCCCGACCGGCACGACGACGGGCCGCCGGATTTCCCGACGGCCCGTTGGTCACCGCAACCCTCAGTGCGAAGTGCCCGCCGTCGCCGGCGGCAGCTCCACCTCGACGCCCGGGTCGCCCGCGTCCGCCGTGTAGTCCTCGGGCTTGGTCTCGTCGACGCCCTCGGGGGCCTTGGCCGCCCGCAGGACGAACGTGAGGACCACCGTGACGACGACGTTGAGGACGAAGGCCGTCAGGCCGATGTAGCCGATCTCGCCGATGCCCGGGATCTCCTTCGACGAGCCGCCGAAGTGCTTCTGGGTCGGGGAGGCCACACCGTACGCGGCGAGCGTGCCGTAGAGCATGCCGACCGCCCAGCCGCCGAGCAGTGCCCAGCGGTGGAACCAGCGGGTGAACAGGCCGCCGACCAGGGCCGGGAAGGTCTGGAGGATCCAGATGCCGCCCAGGAGCTGGAAGTTGATGGCGACCGTCTTGTCCATGGTGAGGACGAAGACCAGCGCGCCCACCTTCACCAGCAGCGAGACCAGCTTGGAGATCTTGGTCTCCTGCTGGGGCGTCGCGTCCGGCTTGATGAAGTCCTTGTAGATGTTGCGGGTGAAGAGGTTCGCGGCCGCGATGGACATGATGGCCGCCGGCACCAGCGCGCCGATGCCGATCGCCGCGAAGGCCACGCCCGCGAACCAGTCCGGGAACATGTCCTCGAAGAGCTGCGGGATCGCCAACTGGGGGTTGGTGACCGTGGTTCCGGCCGCGATCGCCATGAACCCGAGCAGCGCGAGCAGGCCCAGCATCAGCGAGTACAGCGGCAGGATCGTGGTGTTGCGGCGGATCACCTCACGGCTGCGGGAGGAGAGCGTCGCGGTGATCGAGTGCGGGTACATGAACAGCGCGAGCGCCGAGCCCAACGCCAGCGTGGCGTACGTCCACTGGCCCGCCTCGGGCGGCACCAGGCCGCCCGCCTTGGCGGCGGTGTACTTCTCGTTCGCCGCGCCGAAGATCTCGTCGAAGCCGCCCAGCTTGATCGGGATGTAGATGATCGCCACCGCGATGACGATGTAGATCAGCGTGTCCTTCACGAACGCGATCATCGCCGGGGCGCGCAGCCCCGAGGAGTAGGTGTACGCCGCCAGCACGCCGAACGCGATCAGCAGCGGAAGGTCCTTGACGAACCAGTTGGTGTTCTCGCCACCGCCGACGCCCATCACGTCCAGCACCGCCTGGATGCCGACGAGTTGGAGGGCGATGTACGGCATCGTCGCCAGGATGCCGGTGACGGCGACCGCGAGCGACAGGCCCTTGGAGCCCCAGCGGCCGCGCACGAAGTCGGAGGTCGTCACATAGCCGTGCTTGTGCGAGACCGACCAGAGGCGGGGCAGGAAGGTGAAGATCAGCGGGTAGACGAGGATCGTGTACGGCACCGCGAAGAAGCCGGCCGCGCCCGCCGCGTAGATCGCCGCGGGGACGGCGACGAAGGTGTACGCCGTGTAGAGGTCGCCGCCGAGCAGGAACCAGGTGATCCAGGTGCCGAACGAGCGGCCGCCCAGGCCCCATTCGTCCAGGGTGTGCTCGTTCTCGGCCTTGCGCCAGCGCGAGGCCAGGAAGCCCATGACCGTGACGGCCAGGAAGAAGAAGATGAAGACGGCGAGTGCCACGCCGTTCACGTCGTTCTTCACTTCGCGCCACCCCCCTTGCGGGCGCGCTGGTCACGCTGCCACAGCTTGTACGCGATCATCGTCAGTGCCGTGGAGACGAGCACCCAGAGCATCTGGTACCAGTAGAAGAACGGGATGCCCGCGAGGGTCGGGTCGACCTTCGCATAGGAGCCCACCCACAGCATCGCCACGAAGGGCGCGAAGAGGCACAGGGCGATGACCACCCGGACCGGTGTCACCACCGGTGGTCTGGCCTCGGGCGATTCTGATGACATACGGCGGCTCCGATCCCCTCACTGATCACCGTGTAACGCGCAGGCAATCTAGGTCACGGTGTGACAGGAGTGGAAGACCTCGTCCGCATATCGGTATGTCGATTCGGTGAAGGTCCGGCATCGGGTCCGGCATCGAGTCCGACATCGGTGTCAGCAGCAGCGGAACCCCTGGCGCGGGTCCGCCTCCTGGCGGTCCGTCCGCATCCGTTCGAACGCCCGCCGGGTCGGCACGTCCGCCTGTGGGTGGTCCCGGCGGACGTGCGCGACATAGCGGTCGTACGCCGACTCGTCGGTCAGCTCGCGGACGTACCAGCGCACGCCCCTAAGGGCCCGCCGAAGTGCCGACCTCATGGCGTGCCTCCTCCTTCTCCTGCCGGGTCGGGATCAGCCCGGCCGGGGCGACGATCCTCGATTCGACGTACGGCGACTCGCTGAGCGAGGAGAGCGCGGGGCGGCGTACGTGCCGGACGCAGACCCGCAGGGCGTCGGCGATGACCACCACGATCAGCAGGGCGAGGACGGCGGTGAGGACGCCGTCCACGGTGGAGTTGGTGACCACGGTGCGCATGTCGTCCATGCTCTTGGCGGGCGGCAGCACCTCGCCCCGGTCGATGGCGTCCTGGAAGACCTGGCGCTGCTTGAAGAAGCCGACCTTGGGGTCGCTGGAGAACACCTTCTGCCAGCTCGCGGTCAGGGTGACCGTGGCGTCCCAGGCGAGCGGGATCCCGGTGATCCAGGCCCACTTGAGGCGTCCGGACTTCACCAGCAGGGTGGTGCAGACGGCGAGGGCGACGGCCGCGAGGAGCTGGTTGGAGATGCCGAAGATCGGGAAGAGCTGGTTGATCCCGCCGAGCGGTTCGTGGACGCCGACCCAGAGGAAGTACCCCCACAGTCCGCACACGATCGCGCTGGTGATGACCAGGCCGGGCTTCCAGCTGATGTTCCTGAAGGGCTTGATGACGTTGCCCAGCATGTCCTGGAGCATGAACCGGCCCACGCGCGTGCCGGCGTCGAGCGCGGTCAGGATGAACAGCGCCTCGAACATGATCGCGAAGTGATACCAGAAGGCCCTGAGGCTCCCGCCGGTGACCTTGGAGAAGATCTCCGAGACCCCGATGGCCAGGGTCGGCGCACCACCGGTCCTGGACAGCAGGGAGGACTCCTCGACCCGTTCGGCAGCCCGCGCGAGGTCGTCGGGGGAGATGGCGTAGCCCCACCCGGTCACCACCCGCGAGGCCTCCTGCACGGTGGTGCCGATCGCCCCGGAGGGCGCGTTCATCGCGAAGTACAGGCCCGGGTCGATGATGCTCGCCGCGACCAGCGCCATCACGGCGACGGACGACTCCATCAGCATGGAGCCGTAGCCGATCATGCGGACCTGCGTCTCCTTCTGGATCATCTTCGGCGTCGTACCGCTCGAGATGAGCGAGTGGAAGCCGGACAGCGCGCCGCAGGCGATGGTGATGAAGACGAAGGGGAAGAGCGAGCCCGCGAAGACCGGGCCGTTGCCGCGTGAGGCGAAGTCCGTCACCGGGTCCATCTTCAGCGTCGGCAGCGCGACGACCACGCCGAGCGCGAGCAGGAAGATCGTGCCGATCTTCATGAAGGTGGAGAGGTAGTCGCGCGGCGCGAGCAGCATCCACACCGGCAGGATCGAGGCGATGAAGCCGTACGCCACCAGCCAGACGACCAGTGTCGAGGGCGCGAGGGTGAAGGTGTCGGCCCAGGAGGACTCGGCGACCCAGCGCCCCGCGATCAGCGCGAACAGCAGCAGCGCCACGCCGATGAGCGAGACCTCGGCGACCCGGCCGGGGCGCAGGACGCGCAGGTAGAAGCCCATCAGCAGGGCGATCGGGATGGTCATCGCGATGGAGAAGGTGCCCCAGGGCGACTGCGCGAGGGCGTTGACGATGACCAGGGCCAGCACCCCGAGCAGGATGATCATGATGGCGAACGCGGCGATGAGCGCCGCCGCGCCGCCGAACGGGCCGATCTCCTCGCGCGCCATCTGGCCGAGGGAGCGCCCGTCGCGCCGGGTCGAGAAGAACAGCACCACCATGTCCTGGACGGCGCCCGCGAAGACGACGCCCGCGATGATCCAGATCGTGCCCGGCAGATAGCCCATCTGCGCGGCCAGTACGGGTCCGACGAGCGGTCCGGCGCCGGCGATCGCGGCGAAGTGGTGGCCGAGCAGGACGCGGCGGTCGGTGGGGTGGAAGTCGATGCCGTTGTCGAGGCGTTCGGCGGGGGTGGCCCGGGTCCCGTCGACCTTGAGGACCTTGTACGCGATGAACTTCGCGTAGAAGCGGTACGCGATGGCGTAGGTGCCGAGGGCCGCCGCGACCATCCAGGCGGCGGAGACGTCCTCACCGCGGGAGAGCGCGAGCACGGCCCAGCCGGTGGCGCCGATCAATGCGACAAGGGTCCAGATGGCGATGGTTCGGACGTTCGCGGTACGCACAGCGCGGTCCTCCCGTCCATACGGAGACGGGAGGACCGTAGAGCAGGAGCGCCGGTTGCGCTACACCGCGAGCGGTAACGCTCCGCTGGGGGGACCGTGGGGCCGTCGTGCGGCTGCGGCCTCGTCGTGGCTGGTCGCGCAGTTCCCCGCGCCCCTTCGGGCGCTCCTAGTCAACCGGCCTTTTCAGGCGTGCCACGAACTTGTACCGGTCCCCGCGGTACACCGATCGCACCCACTCCACCGGCTCGCCCTTCTTGTCGAAGGAGTGCCGGGACAGCATCAGCATGGGCAGGCCCACGTCGGTGCCGAGGAGGCCGGCCTCGCGCGGGGTGGCCAGCGAGGTCTCGATGGTCTCCTCGGCCTCGGCGAGATGGACGTCGTAGACCTCGGCCAACGCCGTGTAGAGGGACGTGTACTTCACGAGACTGCGCCGGAGGGCAGGGAAGCGCTTGGCGCTCAGGTGGGTCGTCTCGATGGCCATCGGCTCGGCGTTCGCCATGCGCAGCCGCTCGATGCGCAGCACCCGGCCGCCGGCGGTGATGTCGAGGAGCTCGGCGAGGCGGTCATCGGCGGTGATGTAGCCGATGTCCAGGAGCTGCGAGGTGGGTTCGAGGCCCTGGGCCCGCATGTCCTCGGTGTACGAGGTGAGTTGGAGCGCCTGGGAGACCTTCGGCTTGGCGACGAAGGTGCCCTTGCCCTGGATGCGCTCCAGGCGGCCCTCGACGACGAGCTCCTGGAGGGCCTGGCGGACGGTGGTGCGCGAGGTGTCGAACTCGGCGGCGAGCGTGCGCTCGGGTGGTACCGGGGTGCCGGGCGACTGGGTCTCCGTCATGTCGAGCAGGTGCTTCTTCAGACGGTAGTACTTGGGCACGCGCGCGGTACGGACGCCCGCCCCGCCCTCGTTCTCAGCACTGCTGACGTCGGTGCTCATGGTCTGCCTTCCCGGCTCCGGATGCGGGTCACCTCGTGATCCCTTCTGTATACCGTCGCCGCCTCTTTTGGTCTAGTCCACAGAGGTAAGTGGTCTAGCGGACGAGAGTACTCCGGCGGCGGCCTTTTCGCTGCCTTCTTACTTAAAGGTTCCTGCATATGTAGGTCGCATAACGGCTGGTCAGGGCGTATTCGACCACCCTTGACAGGTCCCGTGGTCTGGGCCAAGCTCCCGGTACTGGTCTACACCATTGGTCCAGATCCCAGCTCCATGGGTGGGGGGTGTGGGCATCCCTGAGGAGGGTGGCGTGAAGCGCAAGCTGATAGCCGCGATCGGTATCGCGGGCATGATGGTCTCCATCGCGGCGTGTGGCGACAGTGACAGCGGAAGCTCGGACAACAGCGGCGCCGACGCCAAGGAACTGACCGTCTGGCTCACCGTGGACGCGCAGAACAACTGGCCCGAGCTGGTCAAGGCCGCCGACGCGGCGGTGACCAAGAAGCACCCCGGCATCAAGATCAAGCACGAGTACTACGGCTGGCCGGACAAGAACGCCAAGCTCGACGCGGTCCTCGCCACCGACAAGGCCCCCGACGTGGTCGAGATGGGCAACACCGAGATGCTCGGCTACATGGTCAAGGGTGCCTTCGCCCCCGTCGACGCGGCCAAGTTCGACAACTCCGGCGCCTGGCTCGACGGCCTCAAGGCCTCGGTGACCTACGACGGCAAGACCTACGGCGTCCCCTACTACGCCGGTGGCCGCGTCGCCAACTGGCGCAAGGACCTCTTCGCCTCGGTCGGCGTCAAGTCCGCCCCGAAGACCTACGCCGAGCTCACCTCCGCCCTGGACAAGGTCCAGAAGAAGGAGGGCGACAAGTTCAGCGCCTGGTACCAGCCCACCCGTGACTGGTACGCGGCCATGTCCTTCGTCTACGACGCCGGCGGCTCCATCGCCGTCGAGTCCGGCGGCCAGTGGAAGGCCAACCTCTCCTCGCCCGAGTCCATCAAGGGCCTCAAGGCGTTCCAGAACGTCGTCGACAAGTACATGCACGGCGACAAGACCAAGGACGAGTCCGACCGCTACATCGTCTACGGCCAGGGCAAGTCCGGCATGATCTTCGCCCCCGCCTGGGAGGGCGCGACCGCCGCGGCCAAGGAGAACGACAAGACCGGCAAGCTCGCGAACCACGTCGAGAACTTCGTGATGCCCGGCCCGTCCGGCAAGAACCTCCCGGTCTTCCTCGGCGGCTCCGACCTCGCCGTCCCGACCAAGTCCGACGCGCAGGCCGTCGCCGCCGAGTGGATCAACGCCTTCACCGGCTCCACCGGCCAGAAGGGCCTGATGGCCAAGGGCAACCTGCCCAACAACAAGACCGACCTCGCCACCCTGAAGAACGACCCGGCGACGGCGGTCCCGGCCACCGCGGCCGAGTCCAACTGGTTCGTGCCCATGGCGCCGGGCTGGGGCCAGGTCGAGAAGGCCCAGGTCCTCCAGACCATGCTCCAGTCCATCGGCACCGGCAAGAAGTCGGTCGAGGACGCCGCGAAGGAAGCGGACGCCGCGATCGACGAGGTCATCAACACCAAGTGACCACCGGCGGGGCCCCGTCGAGCGTGACGGGGCCCTGCTTCTCGTACGACCTGAGGGACCGCTGAGGAGCGCGCGGATGAGTGCCGCAGACACGACCACTGCCAAAGTGCCGCCGACGCGGCAGTCGCCACCGCCGGCGCCGGCCGTGGCGAAGAAGCCATCCAGAGGCCGGGGTTCGGGCGCCGGGACGCCCTGGCTGCTGCTCGCCCCCTGCCTGCTGATCCTGGCGCTCGTCCTCGGCTATCCGCTGGTCCGCCTGGTCACGCTGTCCTTCCAGAAGTTCGGGCAGTCCCAGCTGTGGGGCTTCCAGCCGGCCGAGTCGGTCGGGTTCGACAACTTCACCAAGGTGCTGGGCGACAGCGAGTTCTGGGCGGTCGTCGTCCGCACGATCGTCTTCGCGGCCGGCTGCGTCATCTTCACGATGGTCGCCGGCATGCTGATCGCGCTGCTGCTCCAGCGGGTCTCCGGCTGGGTGAAGACCCTCGTCAACATCGCGCTGGTGGCCAGCTGGGGCATGCCGATCATCGTCGCCACGACCGTCTTCAAGTGGCTGTTCGACGCGGACTACGGCATCCTCAACGCGCTGCTCAGCAAGCTCCCCGGGGTCGAGATGGTCGGCCACAACTGGTTCGCCAGCGGACCGCAGGGCCTGGCCGTGATCATGCTCCTGGTGGTCTGGGGAGCCGTCCCCTTCGTCGTCATCACCCTCAGCGCCGGACTCACCCAGGTCCCGGCCGAGCTGGAGGAGGCGGCCCGCCTCGACGGCGCGGGCGCCTGGGGCGTCTTCCGGTTCGTCACCCTCCCCATCCTCAAGCCGATCATCGTGATGCTCACGACCCTGTCGGTCATCTGGGACATGGGCGTCTTCCCGCAGGTCTTCGTGATGCGCAACGGGCATCCCGAGGCCGAGTTCCAGCTCCTCACCACGTACTCCTACGACCGTGCCTTCGTGGTCAACGACTACGCCCAGGGCTCGGCGATCGCCCTGCTCACCGTGCTGCTCCTGCTCGGCGTGGTCGCGGTCTACATGCGCCAGATGCTGAAGATCGGGGAAGTCGAATGAGTGCCATGAGTACGGCGACCGCGCAGGGGCGGGGCAGGTCCAAGCTCGGCTGGAACCTCCTCGGACTCCTGGTGTTCGTCACCGCCGGCTTCCCCGTCTACTGGATGCTCAACACGGCGTTCAAGCCGGCCAAGGACGCCATCGACCCGGACCCGAGCCTGCTGCCCACCGGCATCACGTTCTCGAACTTCGACCGGGCGCTGAACATCGCCGACTTCTGGGGCCCGGTCGGCCGCAGCCTGATCGTGTCCCTCTCGGTGGTGGCGATCGGCGTCGTCATCGGTCTGCTGGCCGCGCTCGCCATCTCCCGGTTCGCCTTCCGCGGCCGGAAGATCGTGATCGTCGGCATCCTGGCGGTCCAGATGGTCCCGCTGGTCGCGATGATCATCCCGGTCTTCCTGCTCCTCAACGACCTTGGCCAGTACGACAAGCTGTCCGGCCTGGTCCTCACCTACCTGACCTTCATCCTCCCCTTCACGGTGTGGACGCTGCGCGGCTTCATCGTCAACATCCCGAAGGAGCTGGAGGAGGCGGCGATGGTGGACGGCTGCTCCCGCACCACCGCCTTCATCCGCGTGGTCTTCCCCCTCCTCGCCCCCGGCATGGTCGCCACCTCGGTCTACGGCTTCATCCAGGCCTGGAACGAGTACCTCTACGCCCTCATGCTGCTCAGCCAGGAGAACCAGACCGCGACCGTGTGGCTGGGCAACTTCACCACCAAGCACGGCACCGAATACGCCCCGATGATGGCCGGCTCCACCCTGATGGCCGTGCCGATCGTCGTCCTGTTCCTGCTCGTCCAGCGCAAGATGGCCGCGGGCCTGACCGCGGGCGCGGTGAAGGGATAACGCCACCCGATGACGACTTTCACCAGCGGCAGCACCGACACGCTGACCCGTGACGCCCTGACCGTCCTCCAGCCCGGCTTCACCGGCACCACCGCCCCCGACTGGCTGCTGCGCCGCCTGGGGGAGGGGCTCGCCTCGGTCGGCCTGTTCGGCCGCAACATCGCCACCCCGGACCAACTGGCCGCCCTCACGGCCCAGTTGCGCGCCGAACGCGACGACGTCCTGGTCGCCATCGACGAGGAGGGCGGTGACGTGACCCGACTGGAGGTGCGCACCGGCTCCTCCTTCCCGGGCAACCACGCGCTGGGCGCGGTGGACGACGTGGACCTCACGCGCGAGGTCGCCTCCGAACTGGGCCGCCGCCTCGCCGCCTGCGGGGTCAACCTCAACTGGGCCCCGTCCGCCGACGTGAACTCCAACCCCTCGAACCCCGTGATCGGCGTCCGCTCCTTCGGCGCCTCCGCGGACCTGGTCGCCCGGCACACCGCGGCCTACGTCACCGGCCTCCAGTCGGCCGGGGTCGCCGCCTGCACCAAGCACTTCCCGGGCCACGGCGACACGGCCGTCGACTCCCACCACGCCCTGCCCCGCATCGACGCGGACGCCGCGGTCCTCCTGGAACGCGAACTGTCCCCGTTCCGCGCCGCGATCGCCGCCGGCACCCGCGCGGTGATGAGCGCCCACATCCTGGTCCCGGCCCTGGACCCCGACCGCCCGGCGACGTTGTCCCACAAGGTGCTGACCGACCTCCTGCGCGGCGAACTCGGCTACGAAGGCCTGATCGTCACCGACGGCATGGAGATGCAGGCCATCGCCGGCACCTACGGCATCGAGCGCGGCAGCGTCCTCGCGATCGCCGCCGGCGCCGACGCGATCTGCGTGGGCGGCGGCCTCGCCGACGACGAGACGGTACGACGCCTGCGCGACGCGCTGGTCTCGGCGGTCCGCTCGGGCGAACTCCCCGAGGAGCGCCTCGCGGACGCGGCGGACCGCGTACGCTCCCTGGCCCGCTGGACGGCGGCCGCGGCGGTGGCCGACCCGGAGGCGGCGGCGGACCCGGAGGTGGGCCTGCGAGCGGCCCGCCGGGCGGTGCGGCTGACAGGGGCCGGCGACTTCACCCCGCTCACCGAGGCGCCCTATGTCGCCGCCCTCACCCCGGTCGCCAACTTCGCGGTGGGCGACGAGACCCCGTGGGGCGTGGCCGCGGAACTGTCCCGCCTCCTGCCCGGCACGGAGACCGGCAGCTTCGTCGAGGAGGGCGCCGGCATGGCCGCCCTCGCCGCGGCGGGCCCCCGCCGTATCGTCGCCGTGGTCCGCGACGAGCACCGGCACCCCTGGATGACGGCGGCCCTGGACAGCGTCCTGCGCAGCCGTCCCGACACGATCGTGGTCGAGATGGGCGTCCCCCAGGCCCCACCGCGCGGCACCCTGCACATCGCGACGCACGGCGCGGCGAGGGTCTGCGGCCGGGCGGCGGCGGAGGTCATCGCGGGGGAGTAGCGGATACGACACGACAGGCGCCGGTCCCCTCCGGGGGAACCGGCGCCTGTCGCGTACCGCGCTCTCAGATCCCCTGCCACTCCGGCTTGTTGGCGAAGGTGTGCCGGAAGTATTCCGCCAGCTTCAGCTTCGAGGCGGCTCCCTCGTCGACGACGACCGTCGCATGCGGATGCAACTGCAACGCCGACGCGGGACACACCGCGGCCACCGGCCCCTCCACGGTCGCCGCCACCGCGTCCGCCTTGCCCTCACCCGTGGCGAGCAGCACCAGGTGCCGGGCCTCCAGGATCGTCCCGATCCCCTGGGTGATGACGTGATGCGGCACCTGGGCGATGTCCCCGTCGAAGAACCGCGCGTTGTCCACCCGGGTCTGCTCGGTCAGCGTCTTGATCCGCGTCCGCGAGGCCAGCGAGGAACACGGCTCGTTGAACCCGATGTGCCCGTCGGTCCCGATCCCCAGCAACTGGAGGTCCACGCCCCCGGCCTCCGCCAGCGCCGCGTCGTACGCCTCGCAGGCCCCCTGCACGTCCTCGGCCGTACCGTCCGGCCCCATGAACGCGTCCATCCCTATGCCCAGCGGCTCCAGCACCTCGCGCCGCAGCACCGACCGGTACGACTCCGGATGCTCGGCCGGCAGCCCCACATACTCGTCGAGCTGCGCGATCCGGGCCCGCGAGGCGTCCACCGCACCGGCCCGCACCTGCGCCGTCAGCGCCTGGTAGATCGGCAGCGGCGTCGAGCCGGTGGCCACACCGAGCAGCGCGTCCGGCTTGCGCCGCAGCAGCCGTGCCATGGCCTCGGCGATGAGCTCGCCGCCCGACTTGGCGTCCGGAACGATGACAACTTCCACGCTGGGCCTGCCGATCTGAAAGGGCTGTGTGCGCTAAGTGGACTGTGTGGTTTAGACCAATTTAACAGAACGGGCCTGCCCTGCCCAGGTCAGGCGGCCCGTCCCGGGCGGCCCGTACGGGACGGCCAGGACCGGGTGTGGAGGAGGTGCCGAGGAGCGGGGCCGCACCCCGCGCAGGCGCCCCCGCGCCCGGGGGAGTGGAATAGAGGCAGCCGACCAGCCCACCGGCGTACGACACGACGCACGGCCCACCCGGGAGGACCCCGCATGACCGCCACGACATCGGCCCCGCAGAGTGAACTCCCCGGCCGGATCATGGCCCGCGAGATGGCCGAGCAGCCGGCCGTACTGCGCCGGATCCTGGAGGAGGGCGCCCCCGGCATCCGGCAGGTCGCGCAGGAGATCGCCGCCCGCAAGCCCCGGTTCGTCCTGCTTGCCGCCCGCGGCACCTCCGACAGCGCCGCGCTCTACGCCAAGTACCTGCTGGAGATCCGCCTCGGCCTGCCCTGCGGTCTGACCTCGATGTCGACCACCACCGCCTACGGCGCCCGCCCCGACCTCACCGACGTCCTGGTGATCACCGTGAGCCAGTCCGGCGGCTCCCCGGACCTCGTCGCCTCGACCAGGGCCGCCCGCGAGGCCGGCGCGATCACCCTCGCCGTGACCAACAACCCCGACTCACCGCTGGCCGCCGTCTCCGAGTACCACGTCGACATCATGGCCGGACCGGAGAAGGCCCTCCCCGCGACCAAGACCTACACCGCCTCGCTCCTGGCGCTCTACCTCTTCGTCGAGGGCCTGCGCGGCGGCGACGGCGCCCCCGCCAAGTCGCTGCCGGATCTCGCCGAGCGACTCCTCGCCCGGCAGGACGAGGTCCGCGCCCTCGCCGCCCGCTACCGCTTCGCCGAGCGCATGGTGATCACCTCGCGCGGCTACGGCTATCCCACCGCCAAGGAGGCCGCCCTCAAGCTGATGGAGACCAGCTACATCCCCGCCCTCTCCTACTCCGGCGCGGACCTGCTGCACGGCCCCCTCGCCATGGTCGACAACGTGTCCCCGGTCATCGCGGTCGTCACCGACGGCAAGGGCGGCCAGGCCCTCCAGCCCGTCCTCGACCGACTGCGCGGCCGGGGCGCCGACCTGGTCGTCATCGGCCCCGCCGACCAGGTAGAGCAGGCCTCGGCCGGTTTCGTCCTGCCCACCCGGGGCCTCGCCGAGGAACTCCAGCCCGTCCTGGAGATCATCCCGCTGCAGCTCCTCGCCTACGAGGTCACGATCGCCCGCGGCCAGGACCCGGACGCCCCACGCGCCCTGGCGAAGGTCACGGAGACCCGCTGAGGCGGGCGAGCCGACAGGAACCGGTGGCGCTCGCGGAAATTGCCATGGCCAACTGGCCCCGCACATGAACCCACACGGGTTAGGCTGCGTGGTGGATGCTAGGGCGTCCGATCAGTTCTCCAGCGGGGGTCGAGGCACTTCGGACACCCTCGGAGAACTGACAACAACAAACAGCCTCGAACGCATGGACACACAGAGTGGTCTAGTCCACAATGCGTTAAGAGAACTGAAAACACAAACTTCCGTCTTCCCCGCACAGGAAGGCGGACCGAGGAACCGGTGCTCTCTGCCCTGACTGCTCCGGCTCCTCATCCTTCGGCCGACCGGGACCGCACACCCCGCGGCCGATATTGCTCCGGGCTGCGGTGCCGAGAGGGCTGAGGGTCCCTCTCAGGCGCCGCGGCCCGCGGGTGTTTTTAGGCCACTCACATACCGCCAGGTACGCTCGCACACGTGCCCTCCATGAACGAACTGGTCCGCCAGCACACCGCCCTCGACGACTCCGACCTCGAGTGGCTCCATCTGCTGGTGTCCGAGTGGCAGCTGCTCTCCGACCTCTCCTTCGCCGACCTCGTCCTGTGGGTACCCACCCGGGACGGCGCGCGCTATGTCTCCGTGGCCCAGATGCGGCCCAACACCGGCCCCACCTCCTACCAGGACGACATGGTCGGCCACCTCGTCCCGCGCGGCCGCCGTCCCCTCCTGGACGCCGCCCTGGACGAGGGCCGGATCGTGCGCGAGGGCGACCCCGAGTGGCGCGAAGAGGTCCCCGTACGGGTCGAGTCGATCCCCGTACGACGGGACGGGCGCGTCCTCGGAGTCATCGCGCGCAACACCAACCTGCTCACCGTGCGCACCCCCAGCCGCCTCGAACTGACCTATCTCCAGAGCGCGTCGGACCTCGCGCAGATGATCGCGGCCGGCTCCTTCCCGTTCGCGAACCAGCAGATCGACCTGGACGCCGCTCCGCGCGTCGGCGACGGCCTGATCCGGCTCGACGCCGACGGTGTCGTCCAGTACGCCTCCCCGAACGCGCTCTCCGCGTACCACCGCCTCGGCCTCGCCTCCGACCTCGTCGGCCACCACCTCGGCAAGACCACGGCCGAACTCGCCCCGACCCACGGCCCGGTGGACGAGGCGCTGGCCAAGGTCGCCAGCGGCTGGGCCCCGCGCGAGTTCGAGATCGAGTCCGGCGACGGGGTCATCCAGTTCAGGGCGATTCCGCTCAAGCCCAAGGGCACCCGTATCGGTTCGCTGGTCCTGCTCCGGGACGTCACCGAACTGCGGCGCCGTGAGCGCGAGTTGATCACCAAGGACGCCACCATCCGGGAGATCCACCACCGGGTGAAGAACAACCTCCAGACCGTCGCCGCCCTGCTGCGCCTCCAGGCCCGCCGGATCGAGTCCGACCGCGGCCGTGAGGCTCTGGAGGAGGCGGTGCGCCGGGTCGGATCGATCGCGATCGTGCACGAGACGCTGTCTCAGAACCTGGACGAACGCGTGGAGTTCGACGAGATCGCCGACCGCGTGCTGGCGATGGTCGCCGAGATCTCGCCCGGCAAGGTGACCGGCCGGCGCACCGGCCGTTTCGGCATCCTCGACGCCGAGGTCGCCACCCCGCTCTCGATGGTGCTGACCGAGATCCTCCAGAACGCCCTGGAACACGGCTTTCGTGAGGGCGAAACCGGCACGGTCGAGGTCTCGGCCGTCCGTGGCGGTACGACGAAGGAGGCCCGGCTGCTCGTCACCGTCCAGGACGACGGGGTCGGCCTGCCCGAGGGCTTCGACCCGCACACCGCGGGCAACCTCGGTCTCCAGATCGTACGGACGCTGGTGGAGGGCGAGTTGGGCGGAACGTTCGACATGGTTCCGGCACCGGAGGGCGGCACCCGGGTGATCCTGGACGTCCCGGTGCGTGCGAACAAGTAGGTCTGAAACGCGCTGTGTTCAGTAATCGGGCACAGCAAGAAGCCCCGGACCTGAAGTGGTCCGGGGCTCGAATGCTCGTTGCCAGCTTGTGCTGCGCATCGGGGGTACTGCGCGCTGCGGCTCGGGGGCGGGAGATGCGTACTCGCTGTACGCGCCGCCAAGCTCAGGCGGGGTGGGTGTGTCAGGCAGAAGCCTGACGGGCCCGGTTGCGGGCGGCACGGCGCTTCATCGCGCGACGCTCGTCCTCGCTGAGACCACCCCAGACGCCGGAGTCCTGGCCGGACTCGAGCGCCCACTGCAGGCACTGCTCCATGACGGGGCAGCGGCGGCAGACGGCCTTGGCTTCCTCGATCTGCAGCAGCGCAGGACCGGTGTTGCCGATGGGGAAGAAGAGCTCGGGGTCTTCCTCGCGGCAAACGGCGTTGTGACGCCAGTCCATGGCTGCTACCTCTCCTTGGTATTACGTGCAAGTTGCTTGTGAATGTGAACGCTTTCACGAATCCCTCAACAAGTGAAGGGCCGACCGACAGGTTTCCCTGGCGTGGTCCTGGTTTTGAAGAGGGGTTCCGGTGATCTGTGGAGCCGGTGTTGCGGGCTGTCCCGATCGCCACGTAGAGACTCGCAAACCTCAGCGGCGGATACAACCCCTTCTGGAAAGTTTTTTTTGATTCCTCGGTGTCGACTAGGTCACAGCCGTACTTCCATGGGGTGGACCCTGGCCTAAACGTTCGAGTGAAAGGACTTCAGCCCTTTCTGCTCACACAATCACACGCAGTGCCCGGCGTACGCCTGTGAACGTCACGCTGGTGCGCAGTCCGAGGTGGTCGCCGTCCATCTGAAGGGGCAGGGGCACCTTCGAATGCAAGGTGAACTGGTCCAGGTCGTGCAGGGAGACCGCGTGCTTGCCGTGCGGGCCGCGTTCGGGGGACGAAGTGAGCAACTGGGTGCCATACCGGGCGACAGCGGTCGTCGTCATTCGGCTGAGACCGAGTACGTCGAGGCCTTTATCGAACGAGGCCTTAGGTGACGCGTACATCGGGTGATTGCCCAGGAACGTCCACGGAGAGGTGTTCGACACTATGGACAGCACGAGATCCGTCACCGGATCGGCGCCTTGCTGTTCCAGCGTGATCGTGCCGTGGCGGCGGTGCGCCTCGCCGAAGAACTGGCGCAGGGCCTGGCGGACGTAGAGCGCGTGGGTGGATTTCCTGCCCCGCTCGCGCTGCTGCTCGACCCGGCCGACGACACCGGCGTCGAAACCGAGGCCGGCGTTGAAGGTGAACCAGCGGGAGGGGACGGCCTCGTCCTCGGTGCCGGGGGTGCCGGAGGTCAGGCCCAGACCGACGGTCCGCTCGCGGCCCTCGCGCAGGGCGTCCAGCAGGACGCCGGTCGCCTCGACGGCGTCGTTGGGCAGGCCCAGGGCGCGGGCGAAGACGTTGGTGGACCCGCCGGGGACCACGGCGAGGCCGGGGAGTCCCTCCGGGTCGGGCCCGGCGTGCAGCAGGCCGTTCACGACCTCGTTGACCGTGCCGTCGCCGCCGAGGGCGACCACCAGGTCGACGTCCCGGCTCTCCGCCGCCTGCCGGCCCAGGTCGCGCGCATGGCCGCGGTACTCGGTGGTGACCGCCTCGAGCTTCATCTCGCTCGCGAGCGCGTGGATCAGCACATCGCGCGTACGTGCGCTTGTGGTGGTAGCTGCCGGATTGACCACGAGAAGTGCACGCATGAGTTGCAGCGTACCTACTGGGTGGTACTCGGCACAGGCCGAGGTAGGGATCAAGTAAGAGATCCCACGTGAACCTCACCACGAAGCGCCCCCTCAACCGCCCGGCGCACCCGGATCCGCCGGTGCCTCCGCCGGGAGCCACGGGACTGCCAGGAAAGGGGTCCGGGACCGTCGTAGACGCGCTTGAACCCGGCGGCCGGGTCGGTGGGGTCCTGGATACCCTTCTGGGGTGACCAGTGAGCAGACGCCCGCATCCGAGGAGACCGCCGGTCCGCGTCCGCGGCGGCTGACCTACGCCGCCGTACTGGCCGGACTGGAGGGGCTCGCGCTGGTCGTCGGGGGCGTCTGGATGCTCGTGGAGGGGTTCACGGGCGATGCGGACCACCGGCAGACCGCCGTCACCGGCGGCATCACGGTCATCGTCCTCGCCCTGCTGCCGCTGCTCGCCGCCCGCGGGCTGCTCGCCCGCCGCAGCTGGAGCCGCGGTCCCGCGGTCATCACACAGATCCTGGCGCTGCCGGTGGCCTACAACCTGCTCCAGGCCGACAGCGTGGCCATCCCGGTGGGCATCGTGCTCGCGGTCGTCGCGGTCACCGCGCTCGTGCTGCTGGTCAACGGCGAGACGACCCGGGCCCTCGGAATCCGCGGACCCGGCAACGCCGGCGGCGCCGAGAAGTAGCCCCGGCTCCGCCACCACGTCTCGACCGGCGCCTACGACCGCGCGACTACTCCTCCACCAGGAGTTTCTCCCGCAGCTGTGCCAGCGTCCGCGCCAGCAGCCGGGACACGTGCATCTGGGAGATGCCGACCTCCTGCGCGATCTGCGACTGCGTCATGTTGCCGAAGAAACGCAGCAGCAGGATCCGCTTCTCGCGCGGCGGCAGGTCCTCCAGGAGCGGCTTGAGGGACTCGCGGTACTCGACGCCCTCCAGCGCCTCGTCCTCCGCGCCCAGCGTGTCCGCCACCGCCGGCGACTCGTCGTCGGTGTCGGGGACGTCCAGGGAGAGGGTGGAGTACGCGTTGGCGGACTCCAGGCCCTCCAGGACCTCCTCCTCCGAGATGCCCAGCTTCTCGGCCAGCTCGTGGACCGTGGGGGAGCGGCCGTGCAGCTGCGAGAGCTCCGCCGTCGCCGTGGTGAGCGCGAGGCGCAGTTCCTGGAGCCTGCGCGGGACGCGGACCGCCCAGCCCTTGTCCCGGAAGTGCCGCTTGATCTCGCCGACCACCGTCGGGGTCGCGTACGTCGAGAACTCGACGCCCCGCTCCGGATCGAAACGGTCGACCGACTTGATCAGGCCGATGGTGGCGACCTGGGTCAGGTCGTCCAGCGGCTCACCGCGGTTGCGGAAGCGGCGCGCGAGGTGCTCGACGAGCGGCAGGTGCATACGGACCAGGCGGTTGCGCAGGTCCGCGTACTCCGTGCTGCCGTCGTCCAGCTTGCGCAGCTCGACGAACATCGCGCGCGCTCCGCTGCGGTCCTGAGGGTTGTGCTGAGCGGCCTGCCCGCTCTGCGCGCCCTGCTGATCGTCTCGCTCGTGCTCGCTCATCGTCCCGCCCGTCGCCCTTCCCCGAGCCCTCGTCTCTGCTCGGACAGGGGAGACCCCGATCCGTCCGTCCAGAGACACGCTCCGCACGGCACCTTCCTGATCCCGCTGCCCGTCGTCCAGGAAGCCGGCCTCCGGCGAGTCGTCCTCCGGATGCGGCCGGGCCTGTTCGGGGATGCCGTCGACTCCGTCCCCCATGCGTCGGGACCCGCCTGTGCCCTCGGCCGGCAGCTCCCGTGTGCCGCGCTCTTCGTCACGCACCGGCCCGTCCCCTGTCCTCACGCCGGACCGGGTCCGGCGCCGCGCTGTTTGTAGAGGCTGATCGAAACGGTTTTGTCGTCGTCCACGGCGGAAGAGACCTTGCCCGCGAGTGCGGACAGGACGGTCCAGGCGAAGGTGTCACGCGCGGGGGCGTGACCGTCCGTGGTCGGCGCCGAGACGGTGACCTCGAGTGAGTCGTCGACGAGTCGGAAGACACAGCTGAGCACCGAGCCCGGCACGGCCTGCTGAAGCAGGATCGCGCAGGCCTCGTCCACCGCGATGCGCAGGTCCTCGATCTCGTCGAGGGTGAAGTCCAAACGGGCCGCGAGACCGGCAGTCGCCGTACGCAGCACCGACAGGTAGGCACCCGCGGCCGGCAGCCGGACTTCCACGAAGTCCTGGGTCGCGGGCTCGCCTGCGATCTGGGACACCCTCACCTCCAAGGTGGTACAAGCTTTTCGGGGCCGAGGGTCGCCCCCCGGGGTAACGCGAAGTGTGGTTCAGCGGTGACGCTATCGCGCTCTCAACTTTCCTGTCCCCAGGACCCCAACCCCTCGGCGTCACTCACAGTAAAACTGTGGACACGCTCCGTGTCTAGGGGTCTGCGGCTCCAATTGGGAAGAACGCGCGCCGGGTTGACGTACCCAGACGTCAGACGGTCGAACCGTCCAGAACCGGAGTCGTCGGGAGTCACACGAGTACGTGATCGACGAAGCACCAACGCCAGCTCTCACCGGGTTCGAAGGTGCGCATGATCGGATGACCGGAATCCTTGTGGTGCTCGGTGGCGTGCCTCCCCGGCGAGGAGTCGCAGCAGCCGACGTGACCGCAGGTGAGGCAGAGCCGTAGCTGCACCGGGTGCCGGCCCTCGCGCAGACACTCCGTACAGGTGTCGCTCAAGGGCGCGGGTTCCGGGTGCGGCAGCGCGTCGGCATGCGTGCACTGTTTCATGATTGCCAGATTACGACGGCTGCGCGGAAGCCCGCGCGGAAAAACGAGGGTGGGCGAAGGTCATGGACGTGATGCCACTGCTGTTGCTGGTGGCGGGGAGTGCCGCGGTCGCCGCGGCCGCCCGGCGCACCCCGGTTCCGGCGCCCCTGCTGCTGGTCGCCGTCGGGCTGGTGTGCTCGTACGTCCCGGGCGTCCCGGACTACACCCTGGACCCCGACATCGTGCTGCCGCTGGTGCTGCCTCCGCTGCTGCACTCGGCGGCCACCGACAGCTCCTACCTCGACCTGCGGGCACAACTGCGGCCCGTCGCGCTGCTGTCCGTCGGGTACGTGCTCTTCGCGACCTTCGTCGTCGGCTGGGCCGCCTACCAGATCGTGCCGGGCCTGTCCCTGACCGGGGCGCTCGTGCTGGGCGCGGTGGTGGCGCCGCCGGACGCGGTCGCGGCGACGGCGGTCGCGCGCCGGGTGGGGCTGCCGTCCCGGATCACCACGATCCTCCAGGGCGAGTCCCTGGTGAACGACGCGACCGCGATCACCGCCTACCGGGTCGCCCTCGCGGCCGCGGTCGGCGAGGGCGCGTCCTGGGCGGGCGGCATCGGCGAGTTCCTGCTCGCGGCGGTCGGCGGCGTCGCGGTCGGTCTGATCCTGATGGTCCCGATCCACTGGCTGCGCACCCACCTCAAGGAACCGCTGCTCCAGAACACCCTCTCCCTGCTGATCCCCTTCGTCGCCTACGCCTCCGCCGAGCAGTTCCACGCCTCCGGAGTCCTCGCGGTGGTCGTCGTGGCCCTGTTCCTCGGGCACCGCGCGTGGGAGGTCGACTTCGCCACCCGCCTCCAGGAGGACGCCGTCTGGAAGATGGTCGCCTTCGTCCTGGAGTCGTCGGTCTTCGCCCTCATCGGCCTGCAACTGCGCTTCGTGGTGAAGGGCCTCGGGGAGTACGAGGGCGCCAGCGCCGCCTGGTACGCGGTCGCGGTCTTCCTCGTGGTGGTGGTGTCGAGGTTCGTGTGGGTCTACCCGGCGACGTTCCTGCCCCGCCTGCTGTCCGCCCGCATCCGGGAACGCGAGGACGACCCCACCTGGAAGGGCCCCTTCGTCATCGCCTGGGCCGGGATGCGCGGTGTGGTCTCGCTGGCGATCGCCTTCTCCATCCCCGAGACCCTGCACAACGGCGAGCCCTTCCCCGGCCGTAACCTCATCCTCTTCCTGACCTTCACCACCGTCATCGGCACCCTCGTCGTCCAGGGCGTCACCCTCCCCCCGCTGATCCGCGCGCTGAAGCTCCCCGGCCGCGACGCCCAGGCAGAGACCCTCGCCGAGGCCAACGCCCAGGCGCAGGCCTCCAGGGCCGCCGAACGCCGCCTGGACGAGCTCCTGTCCGACGAACGCAACACCCTCCCGCCCCCGCTCGCCGACCGCCTCCGCACGGTCCTGGAGCGCCGCCGCAACGCCGTCTGGGAGCGTCTCGGCTCGGTGAACCCGGTGACCGGCGAGACCGTCGACGACACCTACAGCCGGCTGTCCCGCGAGATGATCAGCGCCGAACGCGAGGTGTTCGTGAAACTCCGGGACGCGCGGCACATCGACGACGAGATGCTGCGGACCCTGCTGCGCAGGCTGGACCTGGAGGAGGCGGCGGCGTACCGGGAGGCGGCGTGAGGACTTCCGTACTCCCGCGGCGGTCTGACGGGGGATCATAGGCGGGACACGATCGGCACAGGGTGACTCGGGGGGCAGCGTGGCCGACACCTACTTCATCAGTTACGCGGGAGCGGACCGGCTCTGGGCCGAGTGGGTGGCGTGGCATCTCGAGGAGGACGGCCACGAGACGGTCCTCGACGTGTGGGACTGGGACACCGGGGACGACTTCGTCCAGCGCATGGACGAGGGGCTCGGGCGGGCGGACGCGGTGGTCGCCCTGTTCTCCAAGTCGTACTTCGAGCGCGGCCGTTGGACGCAGGAGGAGTGGTCGGCCGTGGTCGCCCGGCGGGAGCGGCTGATACCGCTGGCCGTGGAGCCGCTGACCGGCGCGGACGTACCCGCGATGCTCGACGGGAAGATCCGCAAGAACCTGCACGGGCTGGACGAGAGGGCCGCCGTCGAGGCGCTGCGGGCTGCGGTGAACGGGGCCCGGCGCCCGACCGAACGCCCCGCGTTCCCGGGGAACACCCCTGAGACGCCCCAGGAGCCGGTCGTACCGCACGGTCCGAAGCCCCCGCTGCCCGGCACCGGTGGCACCGGCGAGTCCGGCGTGTGGAACGTGAGCCGCCGCCGCAACCTCGACTTCTCCGGCCGGGAGACCCAGCTCGCCCAACTCCGCGAAGGCCTCCCCACCGACGAACACTCCGTCGTGGCGCTGTACGGGATGGGCGGCATCGGCAAGTCGCAGATCGCCCTGGAGTACGCGTACCGGTTCGCCGACGAGTACGACCTGGTGTGGTGGATCGACGCCGAACAGTCCGACCAGATCCCGGTCCACTACACGGAACTGGCCGACCGCCTGGGTATCGCCGTCAAGGAGGCCGGCGCCGAGCACAACGCCCGTACGCTGCTGACGAAGCTGCGCGAGCGGCGGCGCTGGCTGATCATCCTCGACAACGCCGAGGATCCCGAGTTGATCGGACGCTGGCTGCCCGAGGGCCGCGGACACGTCCTGATCACGTCCCGCAACCCCAACTGGCGCCGGATCGCCCGGCCGGTGGCACTGGACGTGTTCACCCGGGCCGACTCACTGGCGTACTTCAAGAACCGGGTCCCGAGCACGACCGAGGACGAGGCCGACGCGCTGGCGTCCGAACTCGGCGACCTTCCCCTCGCGCTCGCCCAGGCCGCGGACATGATCGAGAAGGGCACGCATGCCGCGCTGTACCTGCGGCTGCTGCGCGACAGCACGCGGATCCTGCGGGAGGGCGAGGACCCGGACTATCCGGTGCCGCTCGCGGCCGCGGTCGGCATCGCCGCGGAGGATCTGGCCGCCGAGCACCCCGACGCGGCGGCCCTCCTCCGGCTCACGGCGTTCCTGGGCCCGGATCCGATCCCCACCGAGTGGCTGGTGGACGCGCGCGCCCGGCTGACCACGATTCCGGCCCACGCGGACGAGCTGACGTGGATGAGGTCCACGCTCGAACCCCTGCGCCGATACAGCCTCGTCCGGATCGACGGCGGGGCTTTTCAGGTGCATCGGCTGACGCAGGCGGTGCTTCGTGACCAGGTGGACGCGGTGCGGACCGCGGCGATCAGCGACGACGTGGCCATGGTCCTGGCCTCCGTCGCGCCCGGAGATCCGCAGGATCCGGCCGACTGGCCCGCATGGGCGAGTCTGACCTCGCACCTGGTCTCACAGCACATCGACGTCACCACTCGGCCCGAGTTGCGCCCGGTGCTCCGCGACGCATTGCGCTTCCTCATCCGCAGTGCCCGGCCGCGGCCCGCCGCCGACCTCGCCGCCGTACTGCGCGACGCCTGGACCGCACAGCTCGGCCCCGATCACCCGGAAGTGCTCACCTGCACGCAGTATCTCGGTCACGCGACGTCGGACCTGGGTGCCATTCAGGACGCCCGGCCGATCATCGAGGACGCGTTCACCCGTCGCCGACGGACACTGGGCGAGGACCACCCCGACACGCTGCACTCCGCCAACGACCTCGCCGCGATCCTCGCCAACCTCGGTGTGAACGAGGAGTCGGTGCGCATGAGCGAGGACACCCTGGAGCGCCGTCGTCGTGTGCTGGGCGACGACCACCCCGACACGCTCCAGTCAGCCAGCAACATGGCCGTCTCTCTCAACGTGCTGGGAGACCGTGCCGCGTCGCGGGCGCTGGAGGAGGACACCCTGACGCGTCGGCGTCGCGTTCTCGGGGACGGGCACCCGGACACGCTTCAGTCGATGCTCAACCTCGGAGACGTCTTCATGCTGCTCGGCGCGGTGGCCGAAGCCTGCCGACTGCACGAGGAGGCCTGGGCGCTGTGCAGGAGCACACTCGGCGACGAGCACTCTCTGACCCTTGAGGCCTCTCAGCACCTGGCCCGCACTTTGCAGGAGATGGGCAGATACGACGAGGCCCGGAGCATGATCGAGGACATTCTGGCCCGGCGCCGCGACGCCAACGGGGACGACCACCCCGACACAATGAGATCCGCGATCGCTCTGGCTGATGTCCTGGACAGACTGGAGGAATACGAAGAGGCCCGGCGGCTCCTCGTGGAAGTCGTCGACTGGCAGCGAAGGGTGTTGGGCCAGGACAACCCTGAGACCCTGGCGTCCATGCACGTTCTCGCTGCCGCCCTGCACGGGTTGCGGGAATACGAAGAGGACCGCCGTCTGCTCGAGGACACGCTCGCCCGGCGCCGCCGTGTCCTCGGTGACGAGCACCGCGACACCCTCAACACGGCTCACAACCTCGGCGTCACCCTGTGCAAGCTCCGCTGCTTCCCGGAAGCCGTGGCGCTGCTCGAGGACACACTTGCCCGGGAGCGCCGCACCCTCGGGGTCGACCACAAGCGCACTCAGGCCACTCTCAGTTCCTTGGCCGCGGCCTACAGGCAGATCGGAATGCACCGCAAAGCCCAGAAACTGACTGCGAAGCAGGGGACCAAACGCCGGTTCGGCAAGAAGTCCCGCTGATCACCCGGCGAACGGTGCCCCGGTGGTCACCGCGACCACCCTGGCCCCCGTCTCGAACGCCCCCTCCTCCACCGACGCGACAAGTCCATACAGCAACTTGGCGACATACAGCCGCTCCACCCCCACCCCGTGCCGTTCCTCGAAGTCCTTCGCGAAGGTGTCGAGTTCGGGGGTCGTGCGGGCGTAGCCGCCGAATTGGAAGCGGTCGTCCAGGGACCAGTCGCCGCGGCGGTCGCCGAAGGCCTCCCGCTGAAGGGCCTCTATGTCGGCCGTCAGGAAGCCGCCCTTGAGCACCGGTATCCCCAACGCCCGCTGCCCGGGCCCCAGTCCCGCGGCCAGTCCCGCGAACGTGCCGCCCGTGCCGCAGGCGACCGCGACGACGTCGGCCCGGCCCCGGAGCTCCTCGCCGAGCGTCACGCACCCGCGGACCGCGAGGGCGTTGCTGCCGCCCTCGGGGACGACGTACGCGTCAGGCGCCCCGGCCGCGCGCCCGATCGCCTCCAGGACCGAGGGGTCGGTCTTGCGGCGGTACGTCGATCTGTCGACGAAGTGGAGGCGCATGCCGTCGGACACACAGCGGGTGAGGGAAGGATTCAGCGGGCGGTCGGAGAGCTCGTCGCCGCGGACCACCCCGACCGTCGGCAGCCCCAGCAACCGCCCCGCGGCGGCGGTGGCGCGCAGATGGTTGGAGTACGCGCCACCGAAGGTGAGGATCGGACGACCGGCCGCCGCCGTGAGGTTCGGCGCCAGTTTGCGCCACTTGTTGCCGATCAGGTCGGGGTGGATCAGGTCGTCGCGTTTCAGCAGCAGACGCACGCCCCGGCGGGTGAAACGGTCGTCCTCGACCTCCTGGAGCGGCGACGGAAGTCGCGGGCGCAGGGCGCTGAGGTCGGGGGAGCCGGGGTTGGACACCGTTCCATTGTCACCGCGGGGGCGGCGGTGTCACTTCAGGCGGTCCCGAACGCGCTCCCGCATCGACGCCATCGTGAAACCGCGCGGATCCACCTTCCCCGACTGCCACTCCAGATGGCCGATGACCGACCGTTCCGTCCAGCCGTGGTGGCGGCAGATCGCCGCGGCGACCCGCTCGATCGCCTCCAGCTGGGCCGCCGGCCACGGGTCCTGGCCGTCGCCGAGGTTCTCGCACTCGAAGCCGTAGAAGTGCCGGTTGCCGTCGGTGTTCGCCTCGTTGTCGTGGGGGAGGGCCTTCTCGGCGATCACGGCGCGCAGGACGTCGTCGTCGCCGAGCCCCGCGTGGTTGGCGCGGCCGTAGCCGACGAGGTGGACGCGGCCGTCCTTGGTGATCACGCCGTGGCAGAGCGGGCCGGGGAGGTCCGCGTAGCCGTCCCGGCACAGCTCGACCGTGCGCGCGCTGCCCTTGGTCACCGTGTGGTGGATCATCACGCCGTGCACCGGGCCCCAGGGGCCCTTGTGGTTGCGGTTGTGGTGTCTCCAGTCGCCGACCTGGACGACGGTGACGCCCTCGTCCTGGAGAGCCTCCAGGAAAGCGTTCGCGGACATGGGTGGGGCCATGCCGCCTCCTTCACGTGCGCGACGGCCGCTCCTTCGCGGCTCGCCTGATATTGCTGCTTGTACCGGAGGCGGGCGGACCGGGACTACCTGGTTCGTACGGTGTGCGAGCTGTTTCGGACACCGGGCCGGGAACCATGTGCGAGATCTCGGTATTGCCCAGTTATCGAAGATCCATTCCAACTCTTTCGTGTAATAGCACCAGCACACTCCGTGATGGAAGGCTTGCCCGCAGATCGATGCCCCGGCGCAGACCGGCGCGGGAGCATGACCGGGAGGGCAATTCTCATATGTCGGTAGGCGAAGAGGTCCGCACTGAGCAGGGCCGGCCGCAGCAGAGTCTCGGTACGGCGGCCGCGCGGAACCTGGCCACCACGACCAAGTCCGCACCCCAGATGCAGGAGATCAGCTCCCGCTGGCTGCTGCGCACGCTGCCCTGGGTGAACGTTCAAGGCGGTACGTACCGCGTGAACCGGCGGCTGACCTACGCCGTGGGGGACGGCCGGGTCACCTTCGTGAAGACGGGCGACCGGGTCGAGGTCATCCCGGAGGAGCTGTGCGAACTGCCGGCGCTGCGGTCCTACGAGGACGAGGAGGTGCTCACCGAGCTCTCCCGGCGTTGCCAGCAGCGCGAGTTCGCCCCGGGCGACGTGATCGCCTCGTTCGGCAGCCAGGCCGACGAGGTGTTCCTGCTGGCGCACGGCAGGGTGGAGAAGATCGGCACGGGGCCCTACGGCGACGACGCGGTTCTCGGAGTCCTCGCCGACGGCGCCTACTTCGGCGACCACGCGCTGCTCGACCCCGACGCCATCTGGGAGTACACCGCGCGCGCGGTCACCGCCTGCACGGTGCTCGTCCTGCCGCGGAACGACGTCGACCAGGTAGCGGAGCGCACCGACACCCTGGGCGAGCACCTCCAAGCGCTGCGTTCGACCCCCGAGCAGAGCACCAACAAATACGGTGAGAAGGCGATCGACCTCGCCGCCGGCCACAGCGGCGAACCGGACATCCCGCACACCTTCGTCGACTACGAGGCCCGGCCGCGCGAGTACGAACTGAGCGTCGCCCAGACCGTGCTGCGCATCCACTCGCGCGTGGCCGACCTCTACAACCAGCCGATGAACCAGACCGAGCAGCAGCTCCGGCTGACCGTGGAGGCGTTGAAGGAGCGCCAGGAGCACGAGCTGGTCAACAACCGGGAGTTCGGGCTGCTCAGCAACTGCGAGTACGACCAGCGCCTCCAGCCGCACGACGGTGTGCCGAGCCCCGACGACTTGGACGAACTGCTCAGCAGGCGGCGCGGCACCAAGCTGCTGCTCGCCCATCCGCGCGCGATCTCCGCGATCGGCCGTGAGCTCAACAAGCGCGGACTCGTCCCCGAGACCATCGACGTGGGCGGCAACCGCATCCCCACCTGGCGCGGTGTGCCGATCTACCCGTGCAACAAGATCCCGGTGACCGAGGCCCGTACGACCTCCATCATCGCGATGCGCACCGGGGAGGCCGAGCAGGGCGTGATCGGTCTCCAGCAGGCCGGCATCCCCGACGAGATCGAGCCGAGCCTGTCGGTGCGGTTCATGGGCATCAACGAACAGGCCATCATCAAGTACCTCGTGACCGCCTACTACTCGGCCGCGGTCCTGGTGCCCGACGCGCTCGGCGTGCTGGAGAACGTCGAGATCGGCCGCTGGAGGTGACGTTTCTCCAGCTGGGAACCGTGTTCCCGCCCCCACGGGCGGGTACACCCCGGTCGTACGCGCCCAGTCGCGGCGGAACCGCCACCGTCCGCGGACCCTCCGAGGGGAACCCCATGGCCGAGTTCACGACGGAGGCGAAACAGCACCCGGCGGGGACGGACCCGCTCGACGGGCACGAGGCGGCGGTGATCCTGGAGCGGGCCCGGGTGTCGGTCGACCCCGTGCTGCGCGCGGCGATCGACTCGCTGCCCGGGTCCATGCGCCGGATCGCGCTCTACCACTTCGGCTGGGAGCACGCCGACGGGACCCCGGCGGCGGGCAACGCGGGCAAGGCCATACGGCCCGCGCTCGTCCTGACCGCGGCCGACGCCCTGGGGGGAGCTCAGGCGCGGGAAGCGGCGGTACGGGTGGCCGCGGCGGTGGAGCTGGTCCACAACTTCACCTTGCTCCACGACGACGTGATGGACCGGGACACCACCCGTCGGCACCGGCCCACCGCGTGGACCGTGTTCGGCGAGGCCGACGCGATCCTCGCCGGGGACGCGCTCCAGGCACTCGCGCTCGGGCTGCTCGCCGAGGATCCGCACCCGGCGGCCGGGGCCGCCGCCGTCCGGCTCGCGGCCTGTGTCGTCGAGCTGTGCGCCGGTCAGCAGGCGGACACGGCGATGGAGAAGCTGGGCCCCGGAGAGGTCACCCTCGACGAGGTCCTGGCCATGGCCGAGGCCAAGACGGGCGCCCTGCTCGGGTGCGCCTGTGCGCTGGGCGCGCTGTACGCGGGCGCGCCGGAGGGGGACGTCGAGGCGCTGGACGCGTTCGGCCGGGAGGCCGGGCTCGCCTTCCAGCTCATCGACGACGTGATCGGCATATGGGGCGACCCGGCCCGTACCGGCAAGCCGGCCGGCGCCGACCTCGCCGTCCGCAAGAAGTCGCTGCCGGTGGTGGCCGCGCTGGCCTCCGGCACGCCGGCGGCCGCGGAACTGGCGGCGCTCTACGCGGCGCCGTACGTGAAGGGGGAGCTGGACCGGACGGCACGCGCCGTCGAGGAGGCCGGCGGGCGCGACTGGGCGCAGACCGAGGCGGCCGACCGGATGGCCCGCGCGATGCGGGAGCTGTCCCGTGCGGTGCCCGAGCCGGAGGCGGCGGAGGGGCTGCTGGCGCTCGCGGAGTTTGTGACACGGCGCAGCAGTTGAGCGCTGGGATGGTGAAGGGCCGTACTGCTCTCCGGAAGGGGACGACTCCGGAAGGGGACGACTCCGGAAGCGGCCGATCAAGACCCCGGACCTCTGGGGGCGTGCGGTTCCTGACCCCGCGCGCCCCGAGGGGCTCCGGCCGGCGGGTCCCGCACATCCCCACGGTGTGCGGGCCCCGCCTTCCTGTACCGAGCCTTCTTGTGCCGCCCCCGTCCCACTGATCCCTACGCACCGGCTAGTCTCAACGCCCGTACGATCAACGTCAGTTGACACGAGGGGCGGCGGAACATGGGTGTGGCGATCCGGACGGCGGGCGAAGGGGACCGTGAGCTGGTCGTCGGACTGCTGGACGCGGCGTTCCAGGACGACCCGGTCAGCCGCTGGGTGTTCCCGGGCGACGAGCACCGCCGTACGACCCACCCCCGGCTGATGGCCGCCTTCACCGACATCGTGCTGGCCGAGGGGCGCGTCGACGTCACCGAGGACGGTACGGCCTGTGCGCTGTGGCTGCCGGTGCCCGAGGGCGAGCACGGGGACGAGGACGAGGCGGCTGCCGACGGCCCCGCCGAACTGCGGGCGGAGATCGACCCGGACAACGAACGCGTGGAGCTGATCGGCCGGCTGACGGCGGACGTCCACCCCGCCGGCCGGGCTCACGAGTACCTCTGGATGATCGGCGTGGCCCCGGACCACCAGGGCCAGGGCCTTGGCACCGCGCTCATCGCCTCGGTCCTCGACCGCTGCGACCGCGAGGGGCTGTCCGCCTACCTGGAGGCGAGCAGCGCCCGCAGCCGAGCCCTCTACGAACGCCTCGGCTTCAACCCCGTCGGCCCCGCCCTGACCCTCCCCGACGGCCCCCGGATGTGGCCGATGTGGCGCGACCCCCGGAACTGATCCGCCCGCGCCACAGCCCCGCCCGGGCCGTCTCCGGGCCGCCCGCCCAGGCGCCCCCGAGCCACGCCCGCCCCCACGGCAACTGAGGCCATACCGGCACGCCCCTGAGCCCCTCAAGCAGGTCTCCGGGTCAGGCATGCCCCTGAGCTCCTGGGGCGGGTCTCCGAGCCGAACCATCCCGAGCCCCCGGCAGACTCTCAACCCAGGCACGCCCCTCGGCCCAGGCCCCCTGCACCCCGCCCGCACGCCCCCGTCTCACCCCTCCGGCACCACAGCCCGCACGATCCGCTCCACCATCCCCTCCGGCACTCCCACCCCCGGCAGCACCCCCTCCAGCACCCCCGGCAGGGTCAGGTGTTCCAGGAGGAGGCCGAGCATGGCGAGGTAGAGGACCGTGACCGTCTCGTCGCCGCCGGGCAGCCCCGCGTCCCGGTGGAACTCCATGCCGTACTCCAGGTCCCCGCGCACCGACTTGGTGTAGGACGCGCGGAGTTCGGGGCGCCGGGTGGCTTCGAGGCGCATCTCCAGGAGGGCGAGGTAGCCGGTGCGGTCGTGGGTCGCGCGGGCCATGAGGTCGTGCATGAACGCCGTGACCAGTGCGCGGTCCTTCGGTCTCGTCATCAGCTCGGCGAGCACGGCGGGGTCGGGCGCCAGCCGGACATGGAGCCGGGCGTCCATCTGGCGGAGCAGGTCGTCGCGCCCGGTGAAGTAGTTGGAGGAGGTCCCCACGGGCACCCCCGCCGCCGCGTCCACCGCGCGGAAGGTCAGCCCTCGCGCCCCCTCCCGTGACAGCACCTCCACCCCCGCGTCGACCAGCGCCGCCCGTCGCTCCGGATTGCTCGCCATACGGAATCCCCTCTCCTACTTCCGCCGGTTCCCGAAAACGCCTTGCAACCACTACAAGTGAAGCACTACAACTGAAGTCGTTCAACTGACAGAGGCAACCGGCAGCCGACGGAAAGAGACCAGCTTGCGAAAGCTCACGTACTTCATCGCCTGTTCGATCGACGGCTTCATCGGCGACGAGAGCGGCGACGCGGCGTTCATGATCCCGCTCGTCGACGAGGAGTTCTTCGAGTACCTGAAGACCGAATACCCGGAGACCCTGCCCACCCACGGCCGCCGGCCCCTCGGCATCGACGACCTGCCGAACCGGAAGTTCGACACCGTCATCCAGGGCCGCGCCAGCTACGACCTGGCGTTGAAGGACGGCGTCACCAGCCCCTACGCCCACCTGCGCGAGTACGTCGCCTCCCGCACCCTGACCGAGTCGCCCGACCCGAACGTCGAGATCATCGGCGACGACCTGGTCGGCAGGGTCCGCGAACTCAAGGCCGAAGAGGGCGGGTTGGGGATCTACCTGTGCGGCGGGGCCCAGATCGCCGGTGAACTGTTCGACGAGATCGACGAGATCGTCGTCAAGACCTACCCGATCACCCTCGGCACGGGCATGCCGATGTTCCGCTCCGCCTTCTCGTTCACCATGTTCGGACTCGACGACTTCCGCGCGTTCGGCAACGGCATCTTCGTGCGGACGTACAGCAGGAAGCGCTGAGGCCCCCGTCGCCCTACTCTGAAGGCATGGACAGCGAAAAACGCGCCTGTCCCGCCTGTGGGCAGTCGGTCGAGACGGTGGTCAAGCGCCACAAGACGCTGGGTGCGTGGGTTCCGGTCTGGGTGGCCGGACCGTGCCGCAATCCGAAGTGCGAGTCCTACGTCGAGGAGGGCGCCGAGCCCGGGGACGAGCGCGCGAAGAAGATCGGCAGAAAAAGCGCCGCGAAAAAAACCTGAACCCTGTCGAGAACCCCGGCCCGGCTCCGACGTTCCCGGTGAGAGCCGCCCAGGAGGGGTGGCCGGAGCCGAAGGAGCGGACTCATGAAGTACCTGGTCCTGGTACAGGGAACACAGATCGACTACGAGGCCATGCGCGGCAAGGGCTCCCCGGGCTCCCCGGCCTGGAGCGAGCAGGACATGCAGGCGATGTTCGCCTACATGGGCGCGATCAACGACGACCTGGCCGAGACCGGCGAGATCGTCGACGGGCAGGGCCTCGCCGAGCCCGCGAAGATCCGGCACGTCGGCCTCGGCGACGACGGCAAGGCCGTGATCACCGACGGACCGTACAGCGAGACCAAGGAGCTGATGGCCGGCTACTGGGTGCTGGACTGCGCGAGCCTGGAGCGGGTCACGGAGATCGCCGAGCGCGTCGCCCGCTGCCCGCAGCCCGCGGGCGCCCCCACGTACCCCGTGGTGATCCGCCCCATCCTGGACGGCGGCGGGGACATCTGAGATCCGTGGGACGCACCACCGACGTCGAGGACCTGCTGCGCCTGCACGCGCCGCAGGTCCTCGGCGCGCTGGTCAGGCGGTACGGGCATTTCGACAGCGCCGAGGACGCCGTACAGGAGGCGCTGCTCGCCGCGGCCGGGCAGTGGCCGGAGAGCGGGGTGCCGGACAATCCACGCGGCTGGCTCATCAAGGTGGCCTCGCGGCGGCTGGTGGACGCGCTGCGGGCGGAGGACGCGCGCCGGGCCCGGGAGGAACGGGCGGTGGCCCTCGCCCTCCCGCCGGGACCGGAACGGCTGCCGCAGGAGGACGACACCCTCTCCCTGCTCTTCCTGTGCTGCCACCCCGACCTGCCCCCGCCCGCGCAGATCGCCCTCACCCTCCGCGCGGTCGGCGGTCTGACCACCACCGAGATCGCCCGCGCCTACCTGGTGCCCGAGCCGACCATGGCCCAGCGGATCAGCCGCGCCAAACAGAAGCTGCGGGGCGTGCGGTTCGGGCGGCCCGACAACTGGGTGGAGCGGCTGCCGGCCGTCCTCCACACGCTGTACCTGATCTTCAACGAGGGCTATACGGCGACCTCCGGCCCCGCCCTCCAGCGCCGCGACCTCGCCGGCGAGGCGATCCGGCTGACCCGCGCCGTCCACCGGCTCCTCCCGGACACCGGCGAGGTCACCGGCCTGCTCGCCCTGATGCTGCTCACCGACGCCCGCCGCGAGGCCCGCACCGGCCCGCACGGCGACCTCGTCCCCCTCGACGAACAGGACCGCGACCGCTGGGACCGGGCCGCGATCGAGGAGGGCGTCGCCCTGATCACCCATGCCCTGAGCAGCGGACCGGTCGGCCCCTACCAACTGCGCGCCGCCATCGCCGCCGTACACGACGAGGCGCCGTCCGCGGACGGCACCGACTGGCGGGAGATCCTCGGCCTCTACGACGTCCTGGTCCGTCTCGTCCCCGGTCCCGTCGAGCGCCTCAACCGGGCCGTCGCCGTCGCCATGGTCCACGGACCCGCGGCGGGCCTCACCGAAGTGGACGCCCTGGACGGCGAGTTGGGGCACCGGCGGGATGCCGTACGGGCGCATCTGCTGGAGCGCGCCGGGTCGTACGACGAGGCCCGCGCCGCCTACGAGTCGGCGGCCGGGCAGACGCTGAGCCTGCCCGAGCAGCGCTATTTGCGAAGGCGGGCGGCGCGGCTGAGGCCTTAACGTGAGCCCATGTCCACGCCCATCGTGCACCTGACCGAACGCCCCCTCTGGGAAGCCGCCCGCGCCCGCGGCACATACGAGATGTCGACCCGCGGCAAGACCCTCCAGGAGGAGGGCTTCATCCACTGCTCGACGCGCGAGCAGCTCCCCAAGGTCGCGGCCTTCCTCTACGGCTCCTACGACGGCCCCGACGAGCTGGTGCTCCTGGTCATCGACCCGGACCGGCTCGATGTCCCGCTGCGGTACGAGGCCCCGAAGCCGGGTGCCGAGGAGTTCCCGCACATCTACGGGCCGCTCCCGGTGGCTGCCGTGGTCGACGTGGAGGCGTGGGCGTGACGCGACGGCCTCGGTTATGGCGGTGGATCCTGATCGTGTGGGTCGTCGCCGTGGCCGTCGGCGGCGGCCTCACCTGGTGGCTCCAGGACTCGGCGGAGCCCGGCGGGCCGTACGGCTGGGAGGAGGCCAGTCCGACGCCCTCGCTCCCCGAGGGGTGGCAGGAGCAGTGCGGGCTCGACACGGCCGACCCGCGGGAGGGCGACGCCCTCTGCTTCATCAGGACGCGCTAGGGAGCCCACCGGTCTCCGGGTCCCGGCCGGTCAGGCAGTACGTGCCGCCGGCCGGGTCGCGCAGCACCGTCCAGTGGGTGCCGTGGGAGACCGTCACGGCACCCAGCTCCTCGTGCCGGGCCCGGGTCGCCTCGATGTCCGCGCAGGCCAGGTCGAGGTGGGCGGAGGCCGCGCGCTCCTCGTCGAGCCGCTGGAGCAGGACGCGGACCGGGAACCCGGGCGGTGGCACGAGCACGTGGAACTCCGGGAGGGAGCCCGGGCGGGACGTCCAGTCCGGCAACAGGGCGGTCCAGAAGGCCACTTCGGCGTCGTAGGCCGAGGGCGCGAGGTCGAGGCAGACCTGGTCGAGGCGGCTGCCGTGGACGACGGGTGGGCGGACCGACTCGCCGTGCCAGGGCACCGCGCAGAACAACTGCCCGGCGGGGGAGCGCAGTACGGCCCAGCCCTCGTGCTCGGCGGCCATGGTCGCGCCCAGCCGCAGGGCCGTCTTCACGAACCCCGACACGTCGTCCACGGAGAAGTCCAGATGGGCGCCGCCGCCCTCGTAGACCCCCTGGATCTTGACGCAGGCGTCGGCGTCGGCCGGCACCAGGGTCGCGAACTCGTCGCGCGGGCCGCGTGGCGCGGACAGCCGGGTGTCCGTGACCGCCGTCCAGAACTCCTGCGCCTGGCCGAGGAGTTCGGCGGGGCGGTCGACGAAGGCGTAGGTCCAGCGGATGCTCATGCCGGCGATCGTAGGTCAGCCGGCCTGCATGAACCGCAGCATATTTCCGGCGGGGTCCCGGAACGCGCAGTCCCGCACGCCGTACGGCATGTCCGTCGGTTCCTGGAGCACCTCGGCGCCGGACTCCCGGACCCGGGCGAAGAGGGCGTCGCAGTCCTCGGTGGTGAAGTTGACCCCGCGCAGCACGCCCTTGGCCAGCAGCTGGTCCATCGCCTCCCGGTCGGCGGGGGAGAGATCGGGGTTGGCCGCGGGCGGCTCCAGGACGATCGAGACGTCCGGCTGGAGCGGCGAGCCGACGGTCGTCCACCGCATGCCCTCGTACTTCACGTCGTTGCGGATCTCCAGGCCCAGCACGTCGCAGTAGAACGCGATCGCCTTGTCATGGTCGTCGACGGCGATGAAACAGGTGTGGAGTTTCAGGTCCATGGGGCCAACCTAAGGCGAAAGCCCGCCCTATGCCCGTCTCGGACGCGTGTACGCCCGCACCACGCAGGGCGGGATCTCCGCGCTCTCCTCGTGCGAGCGGGCCCGGTAGGAGCTCGGCGTCTCGCCCACCAGTTCGGTGAACCGGGAGCTGAAGGAGCCGAGCGAGGTACAGCCGACCGCCATGCAGACATCGGTCACGGAGAGGTCGCCGCGACGCAGCAGGGCCTTGGCGCGTTCGACGCGGCGGGTCATCAGATAGCCGTACGGGGTCTCGCCGTACGCCTCCTTGAAGCTGCGCTGGAAGTGGCCCGGGGACATCAGGGCGGTGCGGGCGAGGGCCGTCACGTCGAGGGGCTCGGTGTACTCGCGGTCCATGCGGTCGCGCGCCTGCCGCAGCCTCACCAGATCGTCACGGTTCACCTCGTCAGCATCGCACGGAGGCTGGCATTCCCGGTAAGGCCTTCGCTCACCCGGGCGGGAGGGCGAGGCCGGCGGCGGGGTCGGCCGCGTGGGCGCGGACCGCGGGCAGTTGGGCGTAGAACGCCTCACCCGGGCATTCGGTGTTGTAGCCGTCGCGGTGGCCGATGATCGTCGGGTACGTCAACCGCGTGCCCGCCGTCCAGGACGTGCCGAAGTAGTTCTTGCCGTCCGCACCCGCCGTCAGCGTGGTCGTGCCGTTCGGGTCGACCCCGTACAGGCCGAGCTTCCACGCCGCGAGCCGGGCGACCGAGGTCATCGCCGCCGTGGACGGGGCGTTCCGCGTGTAGGTGCCTAGCACCGAGACGCCGGTGGTCTGGCCGTTGAAGCCGTAGGTGTGCGCGCCCAGCACCGGGAGGCCGACGCCGCCCTTGCGGCCCTCGTAGACCGTGCCGCACTTGTCGACGAGGAAGTTGTAGCCGATGTCCTTCCAGCCCAGCGTCTTCACGTGGTACGCGTAGATGCCCCGGACGACGGCCGGCGCCTGGTCACAGGTGTAGTCGTTGGAGTTGACGGTGTGGTGGACCGTGACCGCCTTGATCTTCCCGCCCGGCAGATACGCCGGAGACTGCGGGCTGATCGACTCGTCGGCGCCCCAGCCGGCCCGCGAGGTGATCGGCGGTTTCGGCGCGGTGGACGGCGACTCGGTGGCGTCCCTCGGGAAGGCGGTCGGTTCCAGGCCGGACACCGTGCCGGTGCCCGGGTCGACCATGTCGAGGCGCAGCCCCTCCGGCAGCTCGGCCGAGGACGCGACGTCCACCCGTACCTCCACGCCGTCGGAGGCCCCGGCCCAGACCGGCTCGGTCCCGCCGCGGGTGGCGCCCGGGTCACCCTCGCCGCCGTCCTCCAGCGTCCGCCACGTCGACCACATGCCGGTCCCGGCGTCCCGGGTACGGGCCTCGATCGTGGCGTCCACCCGCGCGGACGGGTCGGACCAGGTGAGGCCGAGCAGGCTGAAGACCGCGGTGTCGCGCCGGCCGAGCCTCGCCGAGGTGCCGTCGGCGGCCACGGAGAGCCGCGCCGTGCGGGTGCTGGTCTCGACGGGCGGTGGCTTCCCGTCGTCCGAAGCGCCCTGGGCCGGACGCCCGGTCGCGCCCTGGACGAGCAGTGCCCCGGTCACCGCGGAGGCCGTCAACGCGGCCGTCCTCCACCAACGACGTCTCATCTCGGCGCGCACACCTTTCGTGAAAGGAAGGTATGCGGAACGTAAACGACTAAAAGGCCATCAATCGGGAGGAACACGCTGGATATACGCGACGGCGGCGCAGTGATATGTATCACTGCGCCGCCGTACGGCGAGACTTGGTGAGGCTCAGGCCTTCTTGGTCTCCCAGAAGATCTTGTCGATCTGGGCGATGTAGTCCAGAGCCTTCTGGCCGGTGGCCGGGTCGGTCGAGGCCTTGGCGGCCGAGAGGGCCTTGAGGGCGTCGTTGACCAGCTGGTGCAGCTCCGGGTACTTCTCGAAGTGCGGGGGCTTGAAGTAGTCGCTCCAGAGCACGGAAACGTGGTGCTTCGCGAGCTCGGCGCGCTGCTCCTTGATGACCGTGGCGCGAGCCTGGAAGTGAGGGTCGTCGTTGGCGGCCATCTTGTCCTGGACGGCCTTCACCGACTCCGCCTCGATGCGGGCCTGGGCCGGGTCGTACACACCGCAGGGCAGGTCGCAGTGTGCGCTGACCTTGACCTTGGGGGCAAACAGGCGGGAAAGCATGGAGCATTCCTTCCTCGTGATCGTCTTCTCAGGTGGGACATTACTCCCTGCGAGACGGGTTTTCGCGAGTGCCCCCATGGGCTTAGGACAAAAGTCCAGGGTCGGACTCAGACTGGTGGAGGAACGGACCGGGGAGGTGCCGGGGATGCCGGAGCTGTCGCAGGAGACCGAGCAGAGAGGGGCGCTCCTGCCCTTCGGGCTGGCCGAGGTGACCGGACCGTCGATGGTGCCCACGCTGCACCACGGCGACCGGCTCGTCGTGCAGTACGGCGCTCGGATCCGGCCGGGTGACGTGGTGGTCCTGCGCCATCCGTTCCAACAGGACCTGCTGGTCGTGAAACGGGCCGCGGAACGCCGCGAGGGCGGCTGGTGGGTGCTCGGGGACAACGCGTACGCGGGCGGCGACAGCACCGACTACGGGGTCGTGCCCGTCGAGTTGATCCTGGGCCGGGTGCGCTTCCGGCACCGGCCGCGCAAGCCCGGTCAGCGTTCGCCGTTCGCCGTCGCGCGCTGGGCTCTGTCGGCCGCGAGGCCGGTCTTCTCCGACCGGTCGGCCTCCAGGCGCTTGCGGGCGCGGTAGGCGGCCACGTTGGCGCGGGTGGCGCAGCGGTCCGAGCAGTAGCGCCGGGAGCGGTTCGTGGAGGTGTCCAGATAGGCGTTGCGGCACGGCGACGCCTCGCACAGGCCGAGGCGGTCCACGCCGTACTCCGTCATGTGGAAGGCCAGGCCCATCGCGGCGATGGCCGCGTAGCCGGCGGTGGCGTTGGAGGGATGGTCCGCCAGGTGCATGTGCCACAGCGGGCGGCCGTCGTCGTCGCGGTGGTCGTGCCCGGAGATCTGGGGGCTGACCGGGAACTCCAGCAGCAGCGAGTTCAGCAGGTTCACCGAGAGGGTCTCGTCGCCGCCGTCCGCGGCCTCGAAGACGGCCCGCAGCCGAGCGCGGACCGAGCGGAACCGGCTGACGTCGGCCTCGGTGGCGCGCCGGCCCGCGTCCTGACTGGCGCCGAAGAGCTCGCGAACGGCCTCGACCGAGGTCAGTGACTCCTTGCCCCGGGCCGGGTCCTCGCTGTTGACGAGACGCACGGCGTAGTCCGAGTAATAGGCCAGTTCCACTTGTAGTCCTTACGGAGGCGTTCTATGGTCGTCGTGCGGTCCGGGTAACAGCTGATCGTGCTTCCAGGGTATTACGTTGGCGTCTGAAGAGGGGGCTCCCATGACCACCAGTACCGGAACCGACTGGCAGGCCTGGCAGGAGAGCTGGGACCGGCAGCAGGAGTGGTACATGCCCGACCGCGAGGAACGCTTCCGGATCATGCTCGACATGGTCGAGGCCCTCGTCGGACCCCGCCCGCGCGTGCTGGACCTCGCGTGCGGCACGGGAAGTATCATGGCCCGGCTGCTCGCGCGGTTCCCGGAGGCCACCAGCACCGGCGTCGACCTCGACCCGGCGCTCCTGGCCATCGCCGAGGGCACCTTCGCCGGCGACGACCGGGTCACCTTCGTGACGGCCGACCTCAAGGACCCGGACTGGCCGGCCGGGCTGCCGTACGAGTCCTACGACGCCGTCCTGACCGCCACGGCCCTGCACTGGCTGCACAGCGAACCCCTCGCGGCCCTCTACGGTCAGGTCGCGGGGCTGGTCCGCGACGGCGGTGTCTTCATGAACGCGGACCACATGATCGACGAGACCACGCCCCGGATCAACGCGGCCGAACGCGCCCAGCGCCACGCCCGTATGGATCAGGCCAAGGCGGACGGCGCCCTCGACTGGTCCGAGTGGTGGCAGGTCGCCGCCAAGGACCCGGCGCTGGCCGAGCCGACGGCCCGCCGCTTCGAGATCTACGGCGACCACGCCGACGGCGACATGCCCTCGGCGGCCTGGCACGCGCGCGTACTGCGCGAGAAGGGCTTCGGGGAGGCGCGCCCGGTGTGGTGCTCACCCTCGGACACACTCCTGCTCGCGGTGAAGTAGCGCGGCAGCGCGGGGGAACGACGAAGGGGCGGTACGGGAATCCCGTACCGCCCCTTCGTCGTCGTACGACGGTCAGAGCACCTTGGAGAGGAAGGCCTGTGTCCGTTCGTGCTGCGGGTTCGTCAGGACCTCGCGCGGGTTGCCGGACTCGACGACCACGCCGCCGTCCATGAAGACCAGGCTGTCGCCGACCTCGCGGGCGAAGCCCATCTCGTGGGTGACGACGACCATCGTCATGCCGGACTCGGCGAGGTCGCGCATGACGTCGAGGACGTCACCGACCAGCTCCGGGTCGAGGGCCGAGGTGGGCTCGTCGAAGAGCATCAGCTTCGGGTCCATGGCGAGGGCCCGGGCGATGGCGACGCGCTGCTGCTGGCCGCCGGAGAGCTGCGAGGGGTAGTTCTTCGCCTTGTCGGCGAGGCCGACCCGCTCTAGCAGCTCGCCCGCCCGCTCCCTGGCCTGGGCCTTGCCGACGCCCTTGACCTGGATCGGCGCCTCCATGACGTTCTCCAGGGCCGTCATGTGCGGGAACAGGTTGAACCGCTGGAACACCATGCCGATGTCCCGGCGCTGGAGCGCGACCTCGCTGTCCTTGAGCTCGTACAGCTTGTCGCCCTTCTGGCGGTAGCCGACCAGCTCGCCGTCGACGTACAGCCGACCGGCGTTGATCTTCTCCAGGTGGTTGATGCACCGCAGGAACGTCGACTTGCCGGAGCCGGAGGGGCCGATGAGGCAGAACACCTCGCCCTGCCTGACCTCCAGGTCGATGCCCTTGAGGACCTCCACGGGGCCGAAGGACTTGTGGACGCCCTCGGACTTCACCATCGCGGTCATGCCGCACCCCTTTCGCGGCCGAGCGACAGCATGTTCGCCTTGACCTTCTGCCACGGCGTCGACGGCAGCTGACGCGTCGTACCGCGCGCGTAGCGCCGCTCCAGGTAGTACTGGAAGACGCTGAACACGCTGGTCATGACCAGGTACCAGATGGAGGCCACGAAGAGCAGCTCCATCACCGCGTACGACGTGGAACCGATCGTCGACGTGGCGCGCAGCAGCTCGTTGTACGTCACCGCGTACACCAGCGACGAGGTCTTCAGCATGTTGATGAACTCGTTGCCGGTCGGCGGCACGATCACCCGCATCGCCTGCGGGATGACGATCCGGCGCAGCGTCTTGGCGTGGCTCATGCCGAGCGCGTGCGAGGCCTCGGTCTGGCCCTCGTCCACGGCCATCAGACCGGCGCGGCAGATCTCCGCCATGTACGCCGCCTCGTTCAGGCCCAGTCCGAGCAGGGCGCACATGAACGGGGTCATGACGTCCGTCATCTCGTCCTTGTAGATCGGACCGAGATTCAGCATCGGGAAGATCAGCGCCAGGTTGAACCACAGCAGGAGCTGGACGTAGACCGGCGTCCCGCGGAAGAACCAGATGTAGACCCAGGCCACCCAGCTCGTCACCGGGTTCTTGGAGAGCCGCATGACGGCCAGCACGATGCCGAGGACCACGCCCAGGATCATCGCCAGGACGCTGATCAGCAGGGTGCGGCCGGCGCCCGCGATGACCGTGGAGTCGAAGACGGTGTCACCGACCGCGCTCCACTGGATCTTCTTGGCGGTGGCGAACGCGTTGACCAGCAGGCCCACCAGCGCCAGGACCACGACGGCGCTGACGTAGCGGCCGTAGTGGCGGACCGGGATGGCCTTGATCGCCTCCGGCGGGACGGAGGCCTCCTTGGAGACCGGCGGAGTCGAGTCCGCCGGCTCCTTGTCGAACTTGTCAGTCACAGTGACTGCCCTTCAGCGTTACGGGACGGTCACTTGCCGCCGTTGATCGCGGCCTTGTCGATGGCACCGCTCTCGGCGCCCCACTTCTCCAGGATCTTCTTGTACGTGCCGTCCTTGATGATCGCGTTGACGGCTTCCTCGAGAGCGGAGGCGAGCTCCTTGTTGTCCTTGTTCACCGCGATGCCGAACGGACCGGCGTCGACCTGCTCGCCGACGACCTCGAAGGCGTTGCCGCCGTCGGCCTTGCGGGCCATGTCGATGGCGACCGGGTAGTCGTTGACGCCGGCGACCGCGCCACCGGACTTCACACGGGTCTGGGCCTCGGTGTCGTTCTCGAACGGCTCGATGGTGATCTTCTTGTCACCGCCGTCCGTGCACTTCTTGGACTGGTCCTTCAGCGCCTGCTCGTACGTCGTGCCCCGCTGCACCGCGGCCGTCTGGCCGCAGAGGTCGGCGATCGAGTTGATCTTCTTCGGGTTGCCCTTCTGGACGTACACGGCGGTACCGGCCGTGAAGTAGTCGACGAAGTCGACACCCGGGCCGAGCTTCTTGCCCTTGTCGTCCAGACCCTCCTGGCGCGCCTTGGTGTCCGTGATGGAGGACATGGCGGCGTCGTAGCGGCCGGAGTTGAGGGAGGTGATCAGACCGTCGAAGGAGCCGGAGGTGAACTTGAACTCCACGCCCAGCTGCTTGCCCAGCGCGGCGGCGATGTCCGGGTCGACACCGACGATCTTGCCGCCCTCCTGGTACTCCATGGGCGCGTACTCGGCGTTGGTGCCGACCTTGATGACACCCGCCTTCTGGATCTTGGCGGGCAGCTTGTCGAAGAGCGGGGCGTCGTTCGTCGACGCCGACTCGTTGGAGCCCTCCGTCTGGTCACCGCAACCGGTGAGAATCAGGGCGCCAGCGACCGCGATCGCACCTACCGCGGCAATCCTGGAACGCGCGGTGGTCGTACGACGGGTGGAGCTTGCGGTCATGGTGGGTTCCTCCGGCGGATGGGTGGAGTTGCCGATGGGGCGGGGCGCTGCCGACGGGATCGACAGTGCCGTGGGTCGACGAGAACACACGTCTTCGAGTGTCGCGACCTCGTGTGATTACGGCATCTTGCCATTCGGACTGAGCCATTCAGGGGACCCGTCATGTCAAAATCAGATAACGGGTGACCCCCGAACCGCATCAGGACGGACATCACGACCGCACCTTCTGCGGGAATCAGTCGTTCCGGCCGGAGGATCTTCGGCATATCTCACGATGTGAGCGACACCTTGACGGCTCGGCCTCTGTTCGAGTCCGTGTCAAGAGACGGTCGAGGGCGTGTCCGCATATTTGGCCATGATTCATGTCACCGACCGGGGGCCCACGGGGCCCGTCATGTGACCTTGCACTTATGGACTCGTCGCAGGTGCCGTCCGTCCGGTAAGAAGGTTCTTTACACCCCTCATCCGGGGCTCAGGGCGCGTGTGCGGCGCGCCCGTCGCGCATGGCTCGTACGCATCACCGATCTGGACCATGCGCGGTGCCCGCCCACTTCTCAACCAGGAGTGGCCACCCTCAAACCATGAATATCTAAGGGGTAGAACAAAGTGGCAGCGGAGATCGTCAATCCTCGCAGCGACAGCGATACGGGTCACGACGGCGGGGCGGAGCCCCTCGATTCCTTCGACCCGGCCTTCGCCCTGCACCGCGGCGGCAAGATGGCCGTGCAGGCCACCGTGCCCGTCCGTGACAAGGACGACCTGTCCCTCGCGTACACGCCCGGCGTGGCGAAGGTGTGCAGCGCCATCGCCGAGCAGCCCGACCTGGTCCACGACTACACATGGAAGTCCTCGGTCGTCGCCGTCGTCACGGACGGTACGGCGGTGCTCGGACTCGGTGACATCGGGCCCGAGGCCTCCCTTCCGGTCATGGAAGGCAAGGCCATCCTCTTCAAGCAGTTCGGCGGCGTGGACGCGGTGCCGATCGCGCTGGCCTGCACGGACGTCGACGAGATCGTCGAGACCGTGGTCCGGCTCGCCCCGTCCTTCGGTGGTGTGAACCTGGAGGACATCTCGGCGCCCCGGTGCTTCGAGATCGAGAAGCGTCTCCAGGACGCGCTCGACATCCCGATCTTCCACGACGACCAGCACGGCACGGCCGTCGTGACGCTGGCGGCCCTGCGCAACGCCGCGCGGCTGACCGGGCGTGGGCTCGGTGAGCTGCGGGCGGTCATCTCGGGTGCCGGCGCGGCCGGTGTCGCCATCGCGAAGATCCTCGTCGACGCCGGGATCGGGGACGTCGCCGTCGCCGACCGCAAGGGCGTGGTGTCGGCGGACCGGGACGACCTGACCCCGGTCAAGCGGGAGCTCGCCGGGTTCACCAACAAGGCCGGCATCAGCGGGTCCCTGGAGGCCGCCCTCGAAGGCGCCGACGTCTTCATCGGCGTCTCCGGTGGCACGGTGCCGGAGGAGGCGGTGGCGTCGATGGCCGAGGGCGCGTTCGTCTTCGCCATGGCCAACCCGAACCCCGAGGTGCACCCGGACGTCGCGCACAAGTACGCGGCGGTCGTGGCGACGGGCCGGTCCGACTTCCCGAACCAGATCAACAACGTCCTGGCGTTCCCCGGCATCTTCGCCGGTGCGCTCCAGGTGCGGGCGTCCCGGATCACCGAGGGCATGAAGATCGCGGCGGCGGAGGCGCTGGCGGCGGTCGTCGGTGACGACCTCGCTGCGGACTACGTGATTCCGTCGCCGTTCGACGAGCGGGTGGCTCCGGCGGTGACCGCGGCGGTTGCTGCCGCGGCTCGTGCGGAGGGTGTGGCTCGCCGTTGAGGTGACCTGTGCCTAGGTGGCCCCGTCCGGGTTCTTTCCGGGCGGGGCCATTTCTTTACCCGGGGGCAGGGCTGTCCGGGTGGTTTCCTCGCCCCCGCCGCCCCTACCCGTCCCATCCTCCAGGGGGCTCCGCCCCCTGGACCCCCGTCGGCCCTTGAGGGGCCTTGTCCTCAAACGCCGGACGGGCTGAATTTGCTCGAGCGCAAGAGGGCGTGTGTCACAGGGGTCCGCGGTTCCCCCGAGCCGCGTCGGACCCTATCGTCAACATCATGTTCGCTGCCTACGCCGCCCGCATCGACCGTGATCAGCCGCTCAACGGCCTCGAGTTGGGGGAGCGTCCGGCTCCCGAGGTCCGCCCGGGCTGGAGTGTGATCGACGTCAGGGCCGCTTCCCTCAACCATCACGATCTCTGGTCCCTGAAGGGTGTCGGGCTGTCCGAGGACAAGCTGCCGATGATCCTCGGCTGTGACGCCGCCGGAGTGGACCAGGACGGCAACGAGGTCGTGCTGCACTCCGTGATCGGTCAGTCCGGCCACGGCGTCGGGCCCAAGGAGCCCCGGTCGATCCTCACCGAGCACTACCAGGGCACCTTCGCCGAGCAGGTCGCCGTGCCGACCTGGAACATCCTGCCCAAGCCGAAGGAGCTCTCCTTCGCGGAGGCCGCCTGTCTGCCCACCGCGTGGCTGACGGCGTACCGGATGCTCTTCACCAACGCCGGTGTACGCCCCGGCGACTCCGTCCTGGTGCAGGGCGCCGGCGGCGGTGTCGCCACGGCCGCGATCGTGCTCGGCAAGGCCGCGGGTCTGCGGGTCTTCGCCACCAGCCGGGACGAGGCCAAGCGGAAGCGGGCCATCGAACTCGGTGCCGTGGAGGCGCTGGAGTCGGGGGCGCGGCTGCCGCAGCGGGTGGACGCCGTCATCGAGACCGTCGGCGCGGCCACCTGGTCCCACTCGGTGAAGTCGCTGAAGCCCGGCGGCACGCTGGTCATCTCCGGCGCGACCAGCGGTGACCGGCCCTCGCATGCCGAGCTGACCCGGATCTTCTTTCTGGAGCTCAAGGTGGTCGGCTCGACCATGGGGACCAAGGACGAGCTGGAGGACCTGTTGTCCTTCTGTGCCGCCACGGGGGTCAGGCCCGTGATCGACGAGGTGCTGCCGCTGGACCGGGCCCGGGAGGGCTTCGAACGGCTGGCGTCGGGCGAGCAGTTCGGCAAGATCGTGCTCACGCATTCCTGACGTGGGGGGAGTGGGGCGGGTCCGGATCGCCGGGCCCGCCTTTTCCGTGCCCGGTGCGTCAACTTTGGTTGACATGCCGAGGGTGTCAACGTAGGTTGACGTCATGACCGAAGCAACAGATCTCGCCCAGCGGGCGGGCGACCGTGACCCACGGGTGGGTCTGCGGGCCGTCGCCGCACTGCGCCGGCTGCTGGAGCAGCTGGAGTCGGTACAGGTGCGCAGCGCGCGCAACCAGGGCTGGTCGTGGCAGGAGATCGCCGCGGAACTAGGTGTGAGCAGGCAGGCCGTGCACAAGAAGTACGGGAGGCATTGATGTTGGAGCGGTTCACGAAGGACGCCCGCGCAGTCGTGCAGACGGCGGTCGGGCAGGCCGAGGCGACGGGCGCGGCCACCGTCGAAGCCGAGCACCTGCTGCTCGCGCTGCTCGACCGCGAGGCGAGCCGCGGGTCCTTCGCGCTGGCTTCGCTGGGCCTCACGGCGGAACGGAAGGAGTCGGTACGGCAGTCCCTGGCCGAGGCCCGGCGCCGCGCCGGCCTCTCCCAGGCCGAGGCGGACGCCCTCGCCGGACTCGGCATCGACGTCGCGGAGATCGTCGCCCGCGTCGAGGAGGTGCACGGCGTCGGCGCGATGTCCGGTGACCGCAAGGACAAGGGCTGGTGGTCGTCCGGTCGCCGCACCTTCGGCCGAGACGCCAAGGACGTCCTGGAACGCTCCCTGCGCACCGCCGTAGCCCGCCGCGACCGGCACATCGGCGACGAACACATCCTCCTCGCCCTCACCACCCGCCCCGGCGTACCGGGCGAGGTACTCGCCGACCACGGAGTCACCCACGAGGCCCTGACCCGCGTGCTCTACGGCGAGGGCGGGGGTGAGGGCGAGACCGAGGCGAAGGCCGGCTGAACGGACCGCTCTCGGGGTGCAGGGCTTGGGCTCCGGGCTCGGGCTCGGGCTCGGGCTCCGGGGTCCGGGGTCCGGGGTCCGTGCCCAGGCTCCGGGCCTCGGCCCCGACTCCCGGGCTCAGGTCTTCCAGCCTCAGGCTTCCGCCACGCGGTCTTCAGGCCTTCGCGCCTCAGGCATCGAGCCCCGAGTTCTGGGGTCCCAGGCCCTCCAGTCTCAGCCCCCGGCTCCCGGCCTCCGGCCCTCGGCTCCCGGCCTCCGGCTCCCGGCTCCCGGCCTCCGGCCCTCGGCTCCCGGCCTCCGGCTCCCGGCCTCCGGCCCTCGGCTCCCGGCCTCCGGCTCCCGGCCCTTGGCCCCCGGTCCCGGCCCTCGGCTCTCGGCCCCCGGTCCCGGCCTTCCAGCCCCACGCTTTCGCCGCAGGCCTCTGCCCCTCAGGCCTTCGGCGTTCGCAGCAGTGACCCGATGTGTGCTGCCGCTGTCGAGAGGTGGTGGCGGGCGGCTCGGAGTTGGTCCGGGGTGACGCCGTGGTCTCGGGCCGTGTCGCGGATGTCGTCCCGGAAGCGGTCGAGGAGGCGGTCCAGATCGCGGGTCGGGTCGCCGGTGCCGTCCTCGTGGGCCCAGGAGGGTTCGTAGTCGGCGGGGAAGTCCTCCGGGGTCTGCGTGTACTCGGGTGTGCTCGGCGCCGACTTCGGGTCGACCTTCTCCGCGTGGCCGTGGCCGTGGCCGTGGCCGAAGCCGAAGTCCTTGCCGAACTCCCTGCCGTAGTCCCGCCCGAAGTCGCCGAACTCCTTGGCCAGTTCCGTCAGGCCCTCGCGCACCCCCGTCGGCCAGTCGCCCCGCGCGAAGTGGTCCTGGACCTGTTCCTGGACCCGCCGTGCGATGCGCTGGACCTCCTCCTGGGCCTGGACCCGTGCCCGCTCCTGAGCCTCCTTGGCCTGGCGCCGGGCCCGCTGGGCCTCCTCGCGGGCCCGGCGGCTCTCGTCCTTGGCGCGCCGGGCCTGCTCCTTCCACTCCTGCTTGACGCGGCGCATCTCCTCCTTGGCCGCCCGCCACGCCTCCTTGTCGGCGTGGTCCCCGAAGTCCCCCACGGGGCCGTCCTGTTCGGCCCCGCCACCGCGACGGGCCTCCGAGGCGGCCGCCCGCATCTCGCGCCGCAGGTCGCCCGCCGCGCCACGCACATCGGCCCGGATCTCGGCGGCGAGCTCGGCGACCGACTCGCGGATCTCCAGCTCCAGGTCGGCCAGCTCCCCGCTGCGGTCGGCCAGTTCGGCGCGGCCCGCGTCCGTGATGGCGTACACCTTGCGGCCGCCCTCGGTGGTGTGGGTGACCAGGCCCTCGGCCTCCAGCTTGGCGAGGCGGGGGTAGACGGTGCCGGCCGACGGTGCGTACAGCCCCTGGAAACGCTCCTCCAGCAGCCGGATCACCTCGTAGCCGTGGCGCGGGGCCTCGTCGAGCAGCTTCAGCAGGTAGAGGCGGAGGCGGCCGTGGGCGAAGACGGGAGGCATGTCAGAGCACCTTCTTGTCGGTCGTGCCGTCGGCCGGGGCGCCGGCTGTGCCGTCACCCGGACCGGAAACGGAATTGTCCCCCGAGTCGCCCGGCCCATCGGCCACCGGGCCCCCGTCCTCCACGTCCACGGGGTCCGCCGGGTCCACCGGGTCCACGTCCCACGGCTCCTCCTCGGCCGGCGGGCGGCGCAGCAGGGCGATCGAGCCCGAGACGGTGGTCGCCTTGAGGCTGCCGTTGCCCGTGCCGAGCCGGCCGGTGATCCGCTTGGCGCCCCACTGGCCGCCGACGCGCAGGTCCTCGAAGGCGTTGGAGACCGATCCGCTCGCGGTGTTCGCCTCCACCTCCGCGTCCGCCGGGTGGGGGAGGCGGATGGCGATCTCACCGGAGACGCTCGTGAGGTTGATGTCGGTCGGGCGGCTCGTCGGATCGAGGTCGACGATCATCGAACCGCTCACCGAGTCCGCCTTGACCGAGGAACCCGCCTCCACCACGGTCAGGTCCCCGGAGACGGAGTTGAAGCGGAGGTCGCCGCGCAGGGCCTGTGCCTCCAGGCTGCCCGAGACGGTGTCGGCGCGGACGCTGCCGGTCAGCCCCACCAGTGTCGTGTCGCCGGTGACCCCCTTCACCTCCGCACGTCCGTCGATGCCCGAGACCACGGCCGCGGCGCCCACCACCCCGACCTCGACCAGGGTGTCGGCCGGCACGGCCAGCGAGACGACGGCACTGCGTCGCCAGCCCTTGCGGTCCAGCCACTTGAGGAAGCCCTTCCAGGGCAGGTCGTCGTAGGCCACCGTGAGGGTGCCGCCCTCCTGGGTCACCGTCAGGGGTGGTCCCTCCAGCTCGGAGACCTCCAGGCGGGCGGAACCTTCGTCGGTGCCCACCACGTTCACCGTTCCGTTGACGATGCGTACATGGAGTCGGCTCACCGGCTCGTCGAACGTGAGCTTCCTCGGCTCCGACACGGACCACTCGGACATGGTGCAGACCTCCCCGTGACACCACACACGCCATATCGCGTCTTCCGCTATTCACGATATATCGCGGCCACGGAAAGTCAAGACACCCGTTCTGGGGATGTTCACGTCCCTCAAAATGACCAAAGCGCCCAAATCCACCTAGCGTGTGAGCATGTCGCCGACGGAAGCCCCACGCCCCGGTGCCCCTCGTACCGGCCCCGCCCCGGGCGCCCTGCTGCTCTGCCGCGCGGAACCCGACTCCGTCGCCCCGGCCGCCCAGCTGCTGCGCGAACGCATGCTGCTCACGAGCGCGGGCCCGCAGTGGAGCGTCCTCGTCCCCGAGGGAAAGCCCTGGCGGCACGGTGAGGAGCCGGTCGACCGCGTCCTCACCGGCTGGGCCACGGCACTCGCCGTCGGCGCCCCCTGGCCCGTCCTCGCGCTGTGGTGGGACGCCGACCGCAGCGGCTACACCCTCGCCTCCGGCTTCCGCCGTCCCGTCGGCTACGTCTGGCTCGCGGCCGGCACCCCGGCCGGCGAGGACGAGGCCATGCGCACCTTCGCCGCCCGCCTCGGCCTCGACCCCGTCCTGGACGTCGAGTCCCTGGACGCCCTCACCAAACCGGACACCGCGGCCGACGCCCGGGCCCGGCTGCGCGGACTCCTCGCCGTCCTCAGCCGCGCGGGTCTGACCCTCCCCACCGGACTCGCCCCCGGCGAACCCGCCGACCGCCTCCGCGAGGTCGCCCGCGTCCAGCCCGACGCCCGAGCCGTCGAATGGGAGGGCTGGCGCGAGACGGTCCGCGGCGAGCTCGAGACGGTCGCCGGCCGCCGTCTGACCCCCTGGCTGCCCTGGTCCGGCGACTCCAGGGCCCGTGCCCTCTGCCTCGCCCAGGTCGCCACCGGCCTCCCCCTCGCGGCCTGGGGCCTACGGCGCCGCAGCGGCGGCTGGCTCGCCGCCGGAGCCCTGCTGCTGGCGCACGGGGTGCTGGGACTGGCGTACGACCTCGCACATCCGCGTGACTGATGTACGGCATACCCTGAGGGAGTAGGCCCGAGGGTTCGTCCCGTCCGTATCAGGAGCGAGAGTTGTACTTCACCGACCGTGGCATCGAGGAACTGGCGAAGCGGCGCGGCGAGGAGGAGGTCACCTTCGAGTGGCTCGCCGAGCAGCTGCGGACGTTCGTCGATCTCAACCCCGACTTCGAGGTGCCGGTCGAGCGGCTGGCCACGTGGCTGGCGCGGCTGGACGACGACGAGGACGACGAGTAGTCGGGACGAGTAGTCAGTTGGTCAGTCCCGCGGGTCGGCGGCCGGTGGCAGATACCGCGGCTGCCCGTCCCGGTCGGTCACCGGGGTGAATCCCGCGGCCTTCAGCAGGGCGGCGTTCTTGGCCCGGTAGCGCCGGTTGGCGACGAGCAGGATCGGGACGAGGGCCATCAGGGCCAGCCAGAAGGTGCCGCCGACGACGAGGCCGAACTTGATCCAGGGTCCGAGGGCCAGCCCGGTGAAGCCGAACGTGGTGAGCCCCAGCATCTGCTTCTCGGTGAAGCGGGTGGCCAGCTCGAAACCGATCCGCGCGTTGAACACCGCTACCGCGTCCTCGTCCAGCTGCGGCAGCGCGCCTCTCGAGGCGGCACCCGGGTATCTCACCCAGTTCTCCGCCGCCCGCGCGCGGGCCTCGGGGTCGTGGGCGGGCACGACCCGGATCACGTACTTCTTGCCGAGTTGATGAGCGCCCGCGTACTCGTACCCGAACTGCTCGGCGTAGAAGGCCAGTCGCGCGAGCCCCTTGGTGGTCCCCAGGCCGGTGGAGGCGTGGACGGGTTCACCGGTGCCCATCCGGCGCAGCATCTTGCGTATGTGGCGCTTGCCCATCGATACACCCCCGTAGCGGGAAGGGCCCGGCCCCCGGACGGGGTCGGGCCCTTCTGCGATCAATTGATCAGCTGTTCCGAGACCTAGGCCTCGAACACCTCACGCACCAGCTGCTCCTGCTCGGCCTGGTGACGCTTGGCCGAACCCACCGCCGGCGACGAGCCGTGCGGACGCGAGATGCGGCGCAGGCGCTCGCCGTGCGGGATGTCCGCGCCGACGGCCAGGTCCAGGTGGTCGATCAGGTTGAGGGCGATGAAGGGCCACGCGCCCTGGTTCGCCGGCTCCTCCTGGGCCCACAGGTACTTCTCGGCGTTCGGGTACTTGGCGATCTCGGCCTGGAGCTCGGCACCCGGGAGGGGGTACAGGCGCTCGACGCGGATGATCGCCGTGTCCGTGATACCGCGCTTCTGACGCTCGGCGTCGAGGTCGTAGTAGACCTTGCCGGCGCAGAAGACGACCTTCTTGACCGCTGCCGCGTCCACCGACGCGTCACCGATCACTGGGCGGAACTGACCCGACGTGAACTCCTCCGTCTTCGACGCGGCGGCCTTGAGGCGCAGCATCGACTTCGGGGTGAAGACCACCAGCGGCTTGTGGTGCGGGTTGTGCACCTGCCAGCGCAGGAGGTGGAAGTAGTTCGACGGCAGGGTCGGCATCGCGACCGTCATGTTGTTCTGGGCGCAGAGCTGGAGGAACCGCTCGACACGGGCCGAGGAGTGGTCCGGGCCCTGGCCCTCGTAGCCGTGCGGCAGGAGCAGGGTGACGCCGGACGTCTGGCCCCACTTCTGCTCGGCCGCCGAGATGTACTCGTCGACCACCGTCTGCGCGCCGTTGACGAAGTCGCCGAACTGCGCCTCCCACATCACGAGCGCGTCGGGGCGGGCCAGCGAGTAGCCGTACTCGAAGCCCATGACCGCGTACTCGGAGAGCAGGGAGTTGTAGACGTTGTAGCGGGCCTGGTCCTCGGCGAGGTACTGGAGCGGGGTGTGCTCCTCGCCGGTCTCGCGGTTGATGAGGACCGCGTGGCGCTGGCCGAAGGTGCCGCGCTGGGAGTCCTGGCCGGACAGCCGGACCGGGGTGCCCTCCAGGAGCAGGGAGCCGACGGCCAGCGTCTCGCCCATGCCCCAGTCGATCGTCCCGTCCTCGACCATCGTCGCCCGGCGCTGCAGCTGCGGCAGCAGACGCGGGTGGACGTGGAAGGTGTCGGGGATGTTGACCTGGGACTCGGCGATCCGCTTGACGACCTCCGAGGAGATCGCGGTGTTCACGGCGACCGGGAACTCCGCCTGCGGGTCCGACACCGGGCCGGTGACCTGCTGGGAGGCGGCCTCGCGGACCTCGGTGAAGACCTTCTCCAGCTGGCCCTGGTAGTCCTGGAGCGCCTGCTCGGCCTCTTCCAGGGTGATGTCGCCGCGACCGATGAGGGACTCGGTGTAGAGCTTGCGCACCGAGCGCTTCTTGTCGATCAGGTCGTACATCAGCGGCTGGGTGAAGGCCGGGTTGTCCGACTCGTTGTGACCGCGGCGGCGGTAGCAGATGAGGTCGATCACGACGTCCTTGTTGAACGCCTGACGGAACTCGAAGGCCAGGCGAGCGACGCGGACGACGGCCTCGGGGTCGTCGCCGTTCACGTGGAAGATCGGCGCCTCGATCATGCGGGCCACGTCGGTGGCGTACATCGAGGAGCGCGAGGACTCCGGGGCGGCGGTGAAGCCGACCTGGTTGTTGATGACGATGTGGACCGTGCCGCCGGTGCGGTAGCCGCGCAGCTGCGACATGTTGAGCGTCTCGGCCACCACGCCCTGGCCCGCGAAGGCCGCGTCACCGTGCAGGGCGACCGGCAGGACCGTGAAGTCCGTGCCGCCCTTGTTGATGATGTCCTGCTTGGCGCGGGCGATGCCCTCGATGACCGGGTCGACCGTCTCCAGGTGGGACGGGTTCGCGGCCAGTGAGACGGTGATCTGCTCGCCGTCGAGGCCCGTGAAGGTGCCCTGGGCGCCCAGGTGGTACTTCACGTCGCCGGAGCCGTGCATGGACTTCGGGTCGAGGTTGCCCTCGAACTCGCGGAAGATCTGGGCGTACGACTTGCCCACGATGTTGGCGAGGACGTTCAGGCGGCCGCGGTGGGCCATGCCGATGACGACCTCGTCCAGGCGGGACTCCGCCGCCGAGTCGATGACCGCGTCCAGCAGCGGGATGACGGACTCGCCGCCCTCCAGGGAGAAGCGCTTCTGGCCGACGTACTTCGTCTGGAGGAAGGTCTCGAAGGCCTCCGCCGCGTTCAGTCGGCGCAGGATGCGCAGCTGCTCCTCGCGCTCCGGCTTGGAGTGCGCGCGCTCGATGCGGTCCTGGATCCACTTGCGCTGCTTGGGGTCCTGGATGTGCATGAACTCGACGCCGGTGGTGCGGCAGTACGAGTCGCGCAGCACACCGAGGATGTCGCGCAGCTTCATCAGGGACTTGCCCGCGAAACCGCCGACCGCGAACTCGCGCTCCAGGTCCCACAGGGTGAGCCCGTGCTCGGTGATGTCCAGGTCGGGGTGCTTGCGCTGGCGGTACTCCAGCGGGTCGGTGTCGGCCATGACGTGGCCGCGGACCCGGTAGGAGTGGATCAGCTCGAAGACCCGCGCGGCCTTGGTGACGTCGTCGTCGTGCGAGGCGTCGATGTCCTTGAGCCAGCGGACCGGCTCGTAGGGGATGCGCAGGGCCTCGAAGATGTCGTCGTAGAAGCCGTTCTCGCCGAGGAGGTAGTTCGCGACGACGCGCAGGAACTCGCCGGAGGCGGCGCCCTGGATGACCCGGTGGTCGTAGGTCGACGTGAGCGTCATGACCTTCGAGATGCCGAGCTTGTTCAGGGTGTCCTGGGAGGTGCCCTGGAACTCCGCCGGGTAGTCCATGGAGCCGACGCCCATGATGACCGACTGTCCGGGCATCAGACGCGGGACCGAGTGGACGGTGCCGAGGCCGCCGGGGTTGGTCAGGGAGACCGTGACCCCGGAGAAGTCGTCCATCGTCAGCTTGCCGTCACGGGCGCGGCGGACGATGTCCTCGTAGGCCTGCCAGAACTCGAAGAAGTTCAGCGTCTCGGCCTTCTTGATGCCCGCGACGACCAGCTGGCGGTCGCCGTTGGGCTTCACCAGGTCGATGGCGAGGCCGAAGTTGATGTGCTCCGGCTTGACCAGGGTCGGCTTGCCGTCCTTCTCCGTGAAGGAGTAGTTCATCGACGGCATGGCCTTGATGGCCTGCACCATCGCGTAGCCGATGAGGTGGGTGAAGGAGATCTTCCCGCCGCGGGCACGCTTCAGGTGGTTGTTGATCACGATGCGGTTGTCGAAGAGCAGCTTCACCGGGACCGCGCGCACGGACGTGGCCGTGGGCACCTCGATCGAGGCGTTCATGTTCTTCGCCACCGCGGCGGCGGGGCCGCGCAGCGTGACCAGCTCCGGGCCGTCCGCGGCCGCGGGGGCCGGCTCGACCTTCGGCTTCGCCGCGGCCGGAGCCGGGGCGGCGGCCTTGGCGGGCGCCGGGGCGGCGGCCGCGGGCTTCGCGGCGGCGGGGGCCGCCGGAGCCGGCGCGGGCACCGCAGGAGCCGCGGGAGCCGCCTGGGCGGGCGCGGCGGGGGCCGCCGGGGCCGGAGCAGCGGCCGCAGCCGGGGCGGCGGCGCCCGGCTTGTAGTCGGCGAAGAAGTCCCACCAGGCTCGGTCTACCGAATTCGGGTCCTGGAGGTACTGCTGATAGATCTCGTCGACGAGCCACTCATTGGCACCGAACGCGGCAGCGGGGTTCTTCCCCGCTTGGTCGGTGTCGGTCGAGATGCTCGAGTTACTGGGGGACTGTGGCGACACGGCGGCAACCGCCCTCTTCCGCTTCACAAGGTGATGGACAGCGGGAATAAAGGCTACGCCCCCATGGCCGGGAAGGTCAGGCCGGGCAAGGTCATCGTCGCGTAAGTCACATCGGAAAGCGTGTTTCGGGGCCAGAAATGGCGGGAAACAAGCGTGGTTCCGCTTCTCACAGCGTTGGATGGGAAGGGGTGAGCACGGCCCCGGGACGCCGATGGCGCGGGCCTGTGGCGGATCACCCGTGATCACACGTGTCCGTCAGCGCGGACCGCGGTGGATCTTGTGGCTCCGGTTCGAACTTTACGTCAACTTGGCAGAGATGGAAGTCCCGGAAGGGTGACAAGAATCCGGCAGCCCCGCTCGGATTCGGCCACACCGATCCGGCCGCCGTGCAGATCCACCGCCCAGCGGGCGATCGCCAGGCCGAGCCCGGTACCGCCGTCGCTGCCCGGACCGTGCGGCCGGTTCACGGCCCCCCGGTTGAACCGCTCGAAGACGCGGTGCCACTCGGAGCGCGGAATGCCGGGGCCCTCGTCGAGGACCTCCAGCTCCAGGGAGTCCGGCACGGATCCGCGCCTGGCCTTCACCGTCACGCGCCCGTGCGGCGGGCTGTGCTTGACGGCGTTGTCGATCAGGTTGGCCACCACCTGGTGGATCCGCTCCGGGTCCGCCTGCGCGGTCAACTCCGGCGGGGACACGTCCAGGTGCAGATGCACGTCGGTACGCGTGTGGCTGCCGGATCCGGAGGCGATGCCCGCGCGCGCCGAGGAGACCATGTTGGCCTCCTTCAGCACGCCCGACAGATACGGCCACACCTCGAAACGGCGCGTCTTCAGCGGTACGACGCCGTTGTCGAGGCGGGAGAGGTCGAGCAGCGTCTCGACCAGCCGGCCGAGCCGCTCCGTCTGCTTCAGGGCCGTACGCATCGTCTCGGGGTCCGCGGGCGAGACCCCGTCCACGATGTTCTCCAGCACCGCCCTGAGCCCCGCGATGGGGGTTCTGAGCTCGTGGGAGACATTTGCCACGAGCTCCTTGCGCTGCTGTTCCTGGGCTTCCAGGTCGTCGGCCATCCGGTTGATCGTCTCGGCGAGGTCGCCCAGCTCGTCCCGGCGGTTCTCCCGCACCCGGCGCGTGTAGTCACCGTGCGAGATCGAGCGGGCGACCGCGTTCATCTCGTCCAGCGGGGCCGTGAGCGAATGCGCCACGAACTGCGTAATGAGCAGTGTGGCGATCATCGAGAACACCGTGATGAAGCGCAGCTCCGTCTTGGTGCGCACCGCGATCATCGACAGGCCCGTGGTGATCAGGACCGAGGTGACGACGAGCGCCCCCAGCTTGGTCTTGATCGAGAACGGGCGCACGCCGCCCCAGGGCTCCCAGGGGCCTCTCCGTCCGGGCGGGCCGCCGCTCATGGCGTCGGCGTCTCCAGGGCGTAGCCCACGCCGTGCACCGTGCGGATCCGCTCGGCGCCGATCTTCCGGCGCAGCGCCTTGATGTGGCTGTCGACCGTGCGGGTGCCGGAGGCGTCCGCCCAGTCCCAGACCTCGGCGAGGAGCTGCTCGCGGGAGAGCACCGCGCGCGGGGTGTTCGCCAGGCACACCAGGAGGTCGAACTCGGTCGGGGTGAGGTGGACGTCCTCACTGCGCACCCGCACCCGGCGCTGCGCGTGGTCGATCTCCAGCTCGCCCAGGCGCAGGATGCCGCTTCTGGGCGTCGCGGCGGCCAGCGCGGCCCGCTCCACCCGGCGCAGCAGCACATGCACGCGCGCGGCCAGCTCCCGCATCGAGAACGGCTTGGTCATGTAGTCGTCGGCGCCGACCCCGAGCCCGACCAGCATGTCGGTCTCGTCGTCGCGCGCGGTGAGCATCAGCACCGGCACCGGCCGGGCGGCCTGCACGCGGCGGCAGACCTCCAGACCGTCGAAGCCGGGCAGCATGATGTCGAGGATCAGCAGGTCGGGCTGCCAGGCCTCGGCCGTGTCGACCGCCGCCGGACCGTCGCCCGCGGTTTGCACGAGGAATCCCTCGGCACGCAGACGGGTCGCGATGGCCTCCACGATCGTCGGGTCGTCCTCGACCACCAGCACCCGGCGCTGCGCGCCGGGGGTGGCCGTAGCCGTGCCGGTCTGGGAGGTGTGTGTCTGCTCCATCGCCCGCCCCAAGGGTTGCTTTCCGGAATCAGTGGGGTGATCCCGCTTACTGGCTTATGCCTGCGCATGCTTGCGATTGACGCTTGAATGATCTGCGCCAGGGAAGCAGAGTACGGGGAGTCACCACGCCACGGCTATCCAGGTCGGACACCGACGTGCACGACGTCCGGAACGCCCCGGGCAACCGGCACCTCTTCGGTACGCACCTGCTGGAACCCGGCATTCCGTAGGGTTCCTTCAAATTCCGGAGAAGGCTGCGCCGACCACACCGCGAGCACCCCGCCGGGCCTCAACACCCTTGCGCAGCTGGCGAGTCCGGCCGCCGAATACAGCCCGTCGTTGCCCTCGGTGACGGTCCAGTCGGGCCCGTTGTCGATGTCCAGGCACAGCGCGTCATACGTGTCCCATGTCTCATTCACATAAGTGACTAGATCCGTTTCCAGAATCTCGGTGCGTGGATCGGCGAGCGCCGCCGCCGACAATGCGGACAGCGGGCCGTGGCGATGCCAGTCGATGATGGCCGGTTCCCGCTCCACGACGGCGATCCGGCCCCAGCGCGAATCCGCGGTGGCATGGGTGAGCGAGAACCCCACCCCGAGCCCGCCGATCAGCACGCTCGGCCCGGGCCGCCCGTCCAGCGCGTCGAGCGCCACGTCCACCAGCAGCCGCTCCGAGCGGCCGTCGGAGGTGTCCATCAGGAAGCACCCGTTGGCGATGATCTGCAACAACTCACCGTGCCGGCGCAGCACGACCTCGCCGTGCGGGCCCTCGCGACGGTCCAGGACTTCGGGAATGTCGTACGAGATGGGCATCGGCCCATCCTGGCAGTCCGGTGCGGGGTGCACCGAGATTTCGGCCGACGTTCAGCCCCCGGTACCGAGGGGCGGTTCTTGAGAAGTGCCTGTGAATCGGGGTTCGCGTGGCGCCGGTCACAGACAGCGGGGTGGGTGAGCGCGAAGGCTGGGGCGAAACGGAAGGAGCGACTCACGGTGGAACGGACCGCGAAGTCGGCAGACGCGCCGCACGCTCCTGCCGACGCCTGCTTCCCCGACGTCGCCGGACTGCTCGACGCGGTACCGGGCCAGCGCGGACCGGCACCCGTCCCCGTCGCCGACAAGACGCCCGAAGTCACCGAAGCCACTGAAGCCCCTGAAGTCGCCGACCCCCGGCGCCGGTTGCGCCCCTGGCGTCTGCTCCCCACCCCCACCGGGACGCCGTTCACCTTCGGTTACGCCGTTGTCCTGGCCGTCACCTCGCTCGTCACCGAGTACGCCGACCCCACCCTCGTCCACTCCCTGCTCCAGGGCTCCAGCACCGACGTGGCCCACCTCGTGCGCACGCCCGTGCTCGTCCTGGTGGCCAGCGCGCTGTGGGTAGCGGGCGGCATCGTGTCGCCGTACGTGCTGGGCTTTCTGCTGGTCATGACCGCGCTGGAGCGTCGGATCGGCGGACTGCGCGCGGCCGGTGTCTTCCTCCTCGGCCATGTCCTGGCCACTCTCGCGACCGAACTCCCCGTCGGACTCGCCGTCCTGGTCGGTCACCTGCCCGACAGCTCCCTGCACCGCCTCGACTACGGCATCAGCTTCGGCGTCGCCGCGGGCACGGGCGCGCTGGCCGGGCTGCTCTCCCCTTGGCTCCGCTGGCCGTTGCTGGCCCTGTTCGCCGGCATGCTGCTCCAGGACCTGCTCGCCTTCACCGACCCGATGACCGAGTGGGGGCACCTGATGGCTCTGACCTTGGGGACGGCCACGTGGCCGTGGGTCCGCCGCTGGGCGAGGACCCCGCCCCGGTCCAGGCGGTTCCTGAGCTGGTAGGGATCGGCGCGCAGGTCGTAGTACTCCCGGAAGAGGACCCGGCCGTCGCCGTGCGGGCGGCTGATGTCGACGTGGCCCGTGAGGCGGTCGTCGGTGCGGGCGGTGCCGAGGCCGCCGGCCGACCAGGAGAGGTGGAAGGGGACCTCCAGACTCGGGCGGTACGGCACCGACTTGCGCAGCCGGCCGTGGTGGCCCCAGCGCAGACCATGGTCGCTGGTGAACAGCACGAGGGTGTTGTCCAGCCGGCCCCGCCACTCGGGCACGCGCGCGTGGGCCTACTTCCGCTCCGGGGCGTTCACCTCGTGCGCGGAGCGCGTGGCGACGTACGCGAACCAGGGGCGGCCGTCGGTGCGGGACCGGTCGATGAAGTCGAGGGCGTGGTTCTTGACGACGGTGGTGATGGCGTGCGCGCGAAGGTCGTGCCGTCGCCGCCGAATCAGTCGAGGGTCGGCGGCAGCGCCCAGCCCGTCTCCTTCGGCTGGTCGTCGGTGAGGACCAGCCACAGGCGGTGCGGCTCGGGACATGGCTCGCCTCAGGGGCGGCCATACGTACCTCGTTCGCAGCGGGGGCCTCGCCGCCCGCGCCGGAGTCGCCGACCCTGGCGACGAACCGGAACCGTCGCCCCCGTGATCAGCGCGCGCCGCCCGGGCCCGCGCTGCTCCACCGTCCCGAACGGTCTCCGCAACGGCATCCACAGCAAGTATGTGCAAGCGGAGACGACCGTTTCTCTACGGCGTCCCGTGCCCCGTGAACCTCGCGCTGGTCAGCGGAGCCGACACCGTCCAGCCCAGTGACTCGTACAGGCCCTTCCCGGCCGGTGTGCCCGCCAGTACGCAGGTCTCGGCGCCCTGTTCCGTCGCGGCTCGCTGGAGTGTGTGCATGACGAGGGTGCCGAGCCCCTTGCGTTGGTGGGCCGGGGACGTGGCGACCTGGTCGACGACCGCCGTCGCACCGGTCGGGGCGAGCTGGCCGCGGGCCGCCCAGGAGCCGTCGGGGGCGGCGATCATCGTGCGGACGAGGCCGCCGCGGGACCAGGTGCGCCGGCGGTAGCCGTCCGGGACCGGCGGTTCGTCGGCGGGTGTCGTCGTGGGCAGTGTCGTCAGAGGGAGCGTCATCAGGCAGCCGGGCTCCGGATCGATCCACCAGCCCTCGCCCAGCCAGTCGCCGACCACGGCCGGATCCCGGAACACCTTGAGCCACACCCCGGCACCCGTGACCGCCCCGGCCACCTTGCGGACGACCGTCTCCTCGACATCGTCCCCGGTCGCGCCCAGCACGTGCCGGGCGACATGGCCGTCCATCCCCATGTCGATCGTGCAACCCCACGGCTCGACCACCGGCGGGGCCGCCCCGCGCGAGACGACCCACCCGTCCACCCACGCCCGCACGATCCGGTCCATGCCGAGGCCCTTCGCTGGTAACAAGTGAAAGCTGTTGATGGTTACTACATCAGCAGCGTCACGAGTCCCGGCAGAGGTGATCGCTCACAGCGAACGCCCCTTGGGGAACATTCGGAGGCTCACGTGCATTGAGTCGGCATAGCTCAACTTGAATGCCGAAGGGGAGATCATGGCTTCGACGTCCACACCGCTCACTCTGCCTGTGCTGCCGCTCGACGACGAGGTCGTGCTGCCCGGAATGGTGGTCCCGCTCGACCTGAACGACCCCGACGTACGCGCCGCGGTGGAGGCCGCCCAGGCCGCCGCCCGGTCGGAGCCGGGGAAGCCCAGGGTGCTGCTCGTGCCACGCATCGACGGCACCTACCCGGGCACCGGTGTGCTCGGCACCGTCGAGCAGGTCGGCCGGCTGGCCGACGGCGACCCGGGCGCCCTGATCCGCGGCCGGGGCCGGGTGAAGATCGGTGCCGGGACGACCGGACCGGGTGCCGCCCTCTGGGTCGAGGGCACCCGTGTCGACGAGACCGTGCCCGAGCCGCTGCCGGGCCATGTCACCGAACTGGTCAAGGAGTACAAGGCCCTCGCCACCGCCTGGCTGCGCAAGCGCGGCGCCTGGCAGGTCGTGGACCGGGTCCAGGCCATCGACGACGTCTCCGCGCTCGCCGACAACTCCGGGTACTCGCCCTTCCTGAGCACCGACCAGAAGGTCGAGCTGCTCGAGACCGCCGACCCGGTCACCCGCCTCAAGCTCGCCACCCAGCAGCTCCGCGACCACCTCGCCGAGCAGGACGTCGCCGAGACCATCGCCAAGGACGTCCAGGAGGGCGTCGACAAGCAGCAGCGCGAGTTCCTGCTCCGCCGCCAGCTGGAGGCCGTACGCAAGGAACTGCGCGAACTCAACGGCGAACAGGACGGCGAGGAGTCCGACGACTACCGCGCGCGGGTGGAGGCCGCCGACCTGCCGGAGAAGGTGCGCGAGGCCGCGCTCAAGGAGGTCGACAAGCTGGAGCGGTCCAGCGACCAGTCGCCCGAGGGGTCGTGGATACGGACCTGGCTGGACACCGTGCTCGAACTCCCGTGGACCGAGCGCACCGAGGACGCGTACGACATCCAGGGCGCCAAGGCGGTCCTGGACGCCGAGCACGCCGGCCTGGAGGACGTGAAGGAGCGGATCACCGAGTACCTGGCGGTGCGCAAGCGGCGCGACGAGCGGGGGCTCGGCGTGGTCGGCGGCCGGCGCGGCGGTGCCGTACTGGCGCTCGTCGGCCCGCCCGGCGTCGGCAAGACCTCGCTGGGTGAGTCGGTCGCGCACGCCATGGGCCGCAAGTTCGTCCGCGTGGCCCTCGGCGGTGTGCGGGACGAGGCGGAGATCCGCGGTCACCGGCGTACGTACGTCGGCGCGCTGCCCGGCCGGATCGTCCGCGCCATCAAGGAGGCCGGGTCGATGAACCCGGTGGTCCTGCTCGACGAGATCGACAAGGTGGGGTCCGACTACCGGGGCGACCCGGCGGCGGCCCTCCTGGAGGTCCTCGACCCGGCGCAGAACCACACCTTCCGCGACCACTACCTGGAGGTCGAACTCGACCTGTCGGACGTGGTCTTCCTCGCCACGGCCAACGTCCTGGATGCCATCCCCGAGGCCCTGCTCGACCGTATGGAACTGGTCCGCCTCGACGGCTACACCGAGGACGAGAAGGTCGTCATCGCCCGCGATCACCTGCTCCCGCGCCAGCTGGAGCGGGCCGGCCTCGACAAGGACGAGGTGACGCTCGACGAGAGCGCCCTGCGCAAGCTCGCCGGCGAGTACACCCGCGAGGCGGGCGTCCGCACCCTGGAGCGGTCCATCGCACGGCTGCTGCGCAAGGTCGCGGCCCAGCACGAACTGGGTGAGCGGAAGCTGCCGTTCACGGTCACGGACGAGGAACTGCGCGGCCTGATCGGGCGCCCGCACCACGTGCCCGAGTCCGCCCAGGACCCGGCGGAGCGCCGCACCGCGGTGCCGGGTGTGGCGACCGGCCTCGCGGTCACCGGAGCCGGCGGTGACGTGCTCTTCGTCGAGGCGTCCCTGGCGGACCCGGAGACGGGTGCGGCGGGCCTGACGCTGACCGGGCAGCTCGGGGACGTGATGAAGGAGAGCGCGCAGATCGCCCTGTCGTTCCTGCGCTCGCACGGCGCCGAACTGGAGCTGCCGGTGGGCGACCTGAAGGACCGGGGCGCGCACATCCACTTCCCGGCGGGCGCGGTGCCCAAGGACGGCCCGAGCGCGGGCATCACGATGACGACGGCACTGGCGTCGCTGCTGAGCGGGCGACTGGTGCGGACCGACGTCGCGATGACCGGCGAGGTCTCGCTGACGGGTCGCGTGCTGCCCATCGGCGGTGTGAAGCAGAAGCTGCTCGCCGCGCACCGGGCGGGCGTCACGACCGTCATCATCCCCAAGCGCAACGAGCCCGACCTGGACGACGTCCCCGCCGAGGTGCTGGACAAGCTCGACGTCCACGCCGTGACGGACGTCCGCCAGGTGCTGGAGCTGGCGCTGTCCCCGGCGACGAACGGGGCGGCGTCGGAGGTTCCGGTGGCGGCGTGACGGACGGCACCGGATGAGGTGAAGGCCCGGGTTCTCGTGAGGGAGGCCCGGGCCTTCGCCGTACGCCCGAGTGTCAGCCGTTGGCCAGGGCGACGACCCGGTCGAGGGCCCCGTTGAACCGGTCGTGGTCGCCGACCGTCGGCCCGGACGAGGTGTACTGCCACATGGTGTAGGTGCTCCACCCGGCCGGCAGCGTCCCCGGGGTCGAGGCGTAGCGGGCGATCCACAGCGGGTTGGCGGAGAAGCCGGCGTAGTTGCCGGTGCACTGGCTCCACCAGCTGGTGGAGGTGTAGATGACGGCGTCGCGGCCGGTGCGGGCCTTGTACCGGTTCAGGAAGTCCCGGATCCAGCTCACCATCGCGCTCTGGGTCTTGCCGTAGCAGGAGTCGCCGTACGGGTTCCACTCGATGTCGAGCGTGCCGGGCAGGGTCCTGCCGTCGGCGGACCAGCCGCCGCCGTGGTCGACGAAATAGTTGGCCTGCGTTGCGCCGGTCGTGGTGTCCGGGGTCGCGAAGTGGTAAGCGCCGCGGATCATGCCGACGCTGTAGGAGCCGCTGTACTGCTGGGAGAAGTAGGGGTTCGTGTAGTACGTCCCCTCGCTCGCCTTGGTGTAGGCCCACCGGACCCCGCTGTTCCGGAGGGTCGTCCAGGCGACGTTGCCCTGGTAGCTGGCCACGTCGACGCCCTCGGTCCGGGCGGCGCGGGTGCGGGTGGGCAGGCCGCCCTGTCCGTCGTGGGCGACGACGCCCATGCCCATGTGGGCGGTACCGCGGGCCGGTGTGGCGGTGGCTTCGGCGTCGGGCGACTCGACGGCCGACGCCGCGCCCGGAGGCAGCAGCGCGCATACGGCTATGAGGGCCCCGGCGAGGAGCAGGCGCCGCGGGCGGGGTGATCCGGGTCTGGGGGCGGGCATGGCGGGCCTCCGAGGGCTTGGTGATGCTCGGTGGGGGAACACCCGGCCGGGGTGTATGGCGTGGGCATGCCAGACATCGCCTGGTCCAGAAGCTACGCACGTCGACAAGCGGGTGGGAAGAGGGACCGGTTGCTGCCGTTGGTCTAGCCCTGCGAAATACTTACCGAGCTGCGGTGACGGCGCAATTTGGCGGAAACTTTCAGTACCGGGAAAACCGAGGCAGGGACTGACGTGCGCGAAGAGGGCAACGACGGCGGACACGGAGTCGGGTCCGGCATGGCCGGGAGCGGTGTGGACCAGCCCGAATTCCTGGCACTGGAACGGGAGTTGACCGTGCTGCTACGGCGCGCCCGGGCCAACCAGGGCGAGATGGCCCGCGAGGTCCACCCCGACCTGGAGTCCTCCGCGTACGGCCTCCTGGTACGCCTGGACGAGTGCGGCCAACAGCGCGCCACGGAACTCGCCGCCTACATCGGCGTCGGCAAGGCCACCATGTCCCGCCAGCTCCGCGCCCTGGAGACCCTCGGCCTCGTCACCCGAGCCCCCGACCCCGCGGACGGCCGCGCCTGGCTGGTCGAACTCACGACGGAGGGCCGCTCCCGAGTGGGCCGCGTACGCGACGCCCGCCGCGCACGCTACGCAGGCCGACTGGCGGACTGGGACGCGGGGGAGGTCGGCGAACTGGCGCGGCTGCTGCACCAGTTGAACCGGGGGATGGAGAAGTAGGCCGCACGCCCCAGCGAGCCATCGCCTGACGGCCCCGCGAGCCTCGCCGCCTCACAGCTCCGCGAACACCACCGTCGCGTCGTCGTGTGTCTTGCTCCGGCCCAGGAACACCCGCGACTCCGCGTCCCCGGCCTCCAGTTCCCGTACCCGCGCCACCAGCGCCCCCGCCCCCTCCTTGCGTACGAAGGTGAAGCAGTCCGTCCAGTCGCCCTCGCGGAACTTCTCCACCCAGCGGGTCGCCCCGTCCGTCAACGCGACCAGTGACCGTACGGAGGACCGTGGCAGTACGCCCGTCACCGCGCGTGCCGCCACCGACGGATCCGCCGCGGCTGTGAAGAAGCCGCCCTCCTTGTTGCGGACCGTCGAGTCGACCAGGGCGTCGGTCGCCAGGGCGGAGCGGGGGAGGCGGGAGAGGCGGTCGTCCAGGACGGGCGTCACCGCGCCGGACGGCGACTCCACCAGCAGCGCCGAATCCGACAGGACCAGGTACTCCACCGACTCCGCCGACCAGCGCGCGACGACCACCGTCGCCTGCGGTGTTCGTGGGTGAGAAAGGTCACAGGTGTGCGCGTGGGACTCGGAGGTACGTGTGAGAGCGCGGGACAGAGTCTCCGGCAGCGGAACATCGGGGAGTGAAACGGTCAGTTCGGTCAGCGCGCCACCCAGGCGTGCGGTGAACCAGGGGACGGAATGCAGACACCCCGTCTCCCCGGCCGGTGGCGTGACACCGTCCAGGACCACGAGCGCCCCGCCCTGTCCGGAGGCCGGAAGGGCGACACTCGCGAAGTCCTCGTCGGGGCGGGCCGGGTCGCCGGGCTCCGAGATAAGTTCCGTACGCATTCGGCCAGTCTGCACGAGCCCTTCACAAGGTTCGCGAAAGGCTGGCAATGGTTGCCGGATGGGCGCAGTCGCGCAGGTCAGGCGCCTGGTTTGGGGTGGATTGGTTCACTCCGGGAAGGCGTGGTGGCGGATAATGCCATCGGTCGGCGACGACGTCCAACCGGCAGGCCGCGCAAGGTCCCTGACCATGCCACCGGAACTTGCTCGCCAACTCCCGTCCGGGGTTCACTCCTTCGGGTGGCGGGTCGGGTGATGCGCGCCCGCTGCCCAGCGGCACTGGGAGGGTCGGGAAACGTACCCGGTGTGTGACTCCAGTTGACGGAGCGTCACCCGGGCCCATGGGTACACGAGTCAGGAATGCGAGCACCGGTGCAGAAGACGCGGCCTCGTCGTACGAGCAAGCAGACGGCCCCCGCCGATCCCACCACCGCCGACGGTTCCGCCGCCGGCAAGGGCCGCCCCACCCATGTACGCAACCGGCTGATCGTCGCCGTCGCCGTCGTGGCCGCCGCCATCGCCGCGGCCGGGGCCCCCTCCGTGCTCGCCGCCTCCGGGGAACTCAGCGACTCCCAGGACCTCGTGACGCTCGCCGAGCAGACCCAGGACGCGCTCGCCCTCGCCCACTCGCTCGCCGACGAGCGCGACGAGGTCACCTCGTACGTCTCCGCCGGCCGCACCAAGTCCAAGGCGCCCTCCGAGCAGCGCAGCGCCCGCGTCGACCGCCAGGTCGAGGAACTGCGCGCCGACACCGACACCCCGGCCGATCTGCGGGAAGACCTCGACGGCGTCGCCGCCCTGCGCCGCGCCGCGCTCACCGGCAAGAGCACCGCCCTCGAAGTCCACCAGTCCTACTCCGCGGCCATCACCGAACTGCACCGCCTCGCCGAGCGGCTGGCAGAGCAGATGCCGCCCCGGGCCGGCTCCGGCGCCCATGCGCTCGCCGAGCTGGACTCCGCCGTACAGCAGGCCGCCGCCGCCCGCGGACTGCTCCTCGCGGCCCTCAACGTGCCCCGCACCACCCAGACGGTCACCGACCCGATCACCGGGATCGCCTCCACCGTCGTCACCTCCTCGGAGGCGGACGCCAAGCAGCGCGCCGCCCTCAGCGCCGCCGCCCAGCAGGCCCGGCTGCGCTCCGACGCCGCCCTCGCGGACTTCCACGACACGGCCCCCGACACGGCGAAGAACAGCTACGACTCCACGGTCACCGGCCCCGAGGTCAACTCCGCCGAGAAGTACCTCGCCACGCTCACCGACCAGGCCACGCTCTCCGACGGCGAACTCGGCACCAGCACCAAGAAGGCCGACGCCGCCCTCTCCGCCCGCGTCGACCTGATGCGCGGTGTGGAGTCCGCCCTCTACCACCAGCGCACCAAGGACCTCGCCCAGCTCCGCGACGACGACGTCACCGCGCTGGAGCTGCGGGTCGCGATCCTCGGCGCCCTCATGCTGCTCGCCGTCGGTGTCGCCACCGCCATGGCCCGCACCCTGACCCGGCCGCTCTCGGTCCTGCGCCGCGGCTCCGCCCGGCTCGCGCAGGCCGAGGAGCTCACCGCGGAGGAGCCGGTCAGGTTCACCGGCCGCAACGACGAGTTCGCCCAGGTCGTCCGCTCCGTCAACGCCCTGCACGCGCACGCCGTCGCGGTCCAGGAACGCGTCGGCACCCTGGAGTCCGACCGCAAGCACCTGGTCGGGCAGCGCCAGAAGATGGCCGACGCCCGCGAGGAGCTGCGGGCCGAACTCGCCGAGTCCGCCGCCCAGTTGGGCCGACTGCGGGAGAGCATCGGCGGCACCTTCGTCAACCTCGCCCTGCGCACCCTCGGCCTGGTCGAACGCCAACTGGCCGTCATCGAGGGCCTGGAGGAGCGCGAACAGGACCCCGACCGGCTCGCCACCCTCTTCAAGCTGGACCACTTCGCCACGGTCATGCGCCGCCACAGCGAGAACCTCCTGGTCCTCGCCGGCACCGAACACGTCCAGCAGCACGCCGGACCGGTCCCGCTGGTGGACGTCGTACGGGCCGCGGTGAGCGAGATCGAGCGGTACGAGCGGGTCCGGATCGCCGCCCTGCCCCCGCACGCGCACGTCGCGGGCTTCGCGGCCGACGACCTCTCCCACCTCCTGGCCGAACTGATGGAGAACGCCACGTCGTTCTCCCCGCCGGACATGCCCGTCGAGGTCTCCGGCTGGCTCCTCGAAAGCGGCGAGGTCATGCTCTCCGTCCAGGACGAGGGCATCGGCGTGACCGACGAGCGGCTGACCCGCTTCAACTCCCGCCTCGCCGACTTCGACCCGGACTCCCCCTACGACCAGGAGGGCGAGGAGGGGCTCGGCCTCGGCCTGTACGTCGTCGCCCGTCTCGCCCACCGGCACGGCGTCCGCGTCCAGCTCCGCGAGCAGAAGCAGGGTGGCATCGCGGCGGTGGTCGTCCTGCCGAAGACCCTGCTGGCCCCGGCCCCGTCCGCGGCGGTCCCGTCCGCCACCCCGCTCTCCGGCACCGCCCCCACCTTCACCTTCCCGGGCGCCGACGCGGAGGCCAACTCCAACGTCCTGCCGAGCCGCTCCACGGCCGGGGACGCCCTGGTGGCTCTCGCGGAGGAGGCGGTACGCAAGCGGGAGGAGTCTCCCGCGGAGACGACGATGGAGCTGCTGGTACCGGTGACGGAGACTCCGGAACCCGCCCCCGAACCCGCGGTCGCCGACGGCGGGGAACCCCCACAGGGGCCATCCGCACCCGACGACGAGAGCGGCACGAGCGGCGCCGGTGGGAACGACTCCGTCGAAGGCGAAGCCGAGACGGAACACACGCGCACCCCGGACGAGGACCAGCTCACCGCGAAGGGCCTCCCCAAGCGCACCCCGAAGATCACCGCAACCGAGACCGCACCGCGTCAGCGCACCGCATCCGTGGATGCCGAAGCCCTCCGCCGGAGGCTCGGCGGCTTCCGCCGGGGGGCGGAGGCGGGCTACCGCGACGTGGAGACCGAGATCGCCGAACAGACGGGTCAGACGAGGACACCCGCACCAGCCGAAGAAGCCACGGGGGGCACTCCCGAGGAGGCAAGCAGTTGACCGCGCCCAGTACCTTCGGACTGAGCAGTGAAGCCCGCAACCTGCATTGGTTGCTGACGAACCTGGTCGAGGAGGTGCCGGGCATCCAGTCAGTCGCGGTCGTCTCCTCCGACGGCCTGCTCCTGCTCTCCTCCGACCCCGGCCAGAACGACGAGGCCCGTCAGACCCGCGCCACCCCGAAAGGCCCCCGCGGCTCCTCCGCGGACCTCGCCACGATCGTCTCCGGCATCGGCAGCCTCACCATCGGCGCCGCCAGGCTCATGGAGTTCGGCGGGGTGAAGCACACGATGGTCGCGATGGACGAGGGCAGCCTGTTCGTGATGTCGATCAGCGACGGCTCGCTGCTCGGCGTCCACGGCTCCGCGGACTGCGACATGAGCGTCGTGGCGTACCACATGGCGTTGTTCGTCGGCCGGGCCGGCCACGTCCTGACCCCCGAACTCCGCAGTGAGCTACGGCAGTCACTGGAGTCCGAGACCGCCGGGGGCACGCGATGACCGAGCGCCCGAACCTTCCCGTACGCGGCGGCGACCGCAAGCCCGCCCGCGTCCGCCCCTACTCGCTCACCGGCGGCCGCACCCGCTTCGGCCACGTCCTCCTCGTGGAGACGTTCGTCGCGGCTCTGGAGGCACCCGAGGAGCGCAAGGAACTGACGAATGGTTCCCTCAACACCCGGGTCATGCCGGAGATGCGGGCCATCGTCGAACTCTGCCGCCGGATGCGCACGGTGGCCGAGATCGCCGCGCTGCTGAAGATGCCGCTCGGCGTGGTCCGCGTGCTCCTGAGCGACCTCGCGGACCAGGGAAAGATCCGTGTGTACGGCACCGGCACCGGTCACGGCACCGGCCGCCCGGACCGCGCTCTGCTCGAAAGGGTGCTGAGTGGACTCCGTCGTCTCTGACGCCGCTCGCGGCGTCGCCCCGCTCGTCGACATCGAAGCCGACGACAACCTCAGGTCCTGGCAGACGGACCGCACCCGGGCCCCGATCGCGACGAAGATAGTCGTGGCCGGCGGCTTCGGCGTGGGCAAGACCACGCTCGTATCGGCCGTCTCGGAGATCACGCCCCTGCAGACCGAGGCGCTGATGACCGAGGCGAGCGAGGAGACCGACGACCTCACCGCCACCCCGGGCAAGCTCACCACCACCGTGGCCATGGACTTCGGCCGTCTCACGCTCGACGACGACCTGGTCCTCTATCTGTTCGGCACGCCCGGCCAGCAGCGGTTCTGGTTCATGTGGGACGACCTGGTACGCGGCGCGATCGGCGCGGTCGTACTGGCCGACACCCGCCGTCTGAAGGACTGCTTCCCCGCGCTCGACTACTTCGAGAGCTGCGGACTGCCGTACGTCGTCGCGGTCAACCACTTCGACGACAGTGAGCTGTTCGACCCGGACGACGTGCGGGAGGCATTGACCGTCCCCGCGCACATACCTGTCATGATCATGGACGCGCGGCGCCGGATCTCGGTGATCGAGACCCTGCTGTCCCTGGTCGGGCACGCGCTGGACGAAACACCCGAGTAGATCCCCGAGTAGGAGAACAGCCCCGTATGCGGAAGATACTCGTCGTCGGAGCCGGCCAGTCCGGTCTCCAGCTCGCCCTCGGACTCCAGTCGAACGGGTACGAGGTCACCCTGATGTCGAACCGGACGGCGGACGAGATCCGCTCCGGCCGGGTCATGTCGACGCAGTGCATGTTCCACACGGCACTGCAGCACGAGCGCGATCTCCAGCTGAACTTCTGGGAGTCCCAGGCCCCGAAGATCGAAGGACTCGGCGTCTCGGTCGCGGCCCCCGGCTCCTGGGCCGAGGGTCACGCGGCCCGTGCCATCGACTGGGTGGGCAAGCTCGACGGGTACGCGCAGTCGGTCGACCAGCGAGTGAAGATGGCCGGCTGGATGGAGACCTTCGCCCAGCGCGGCGGTCAGCTCGTCATCCACGGCGCGGCGGTCTCCGACCTCGACTACTTCTCCCGTACGTACGACCTGGTGCTGGTGTCGGCGGGCAAGGGCGAGCTGGTCTCGATGTTCGGCCGGGACGCGGAGCGCTCCCCGTACAGCGAACCGCAGCGCGCCCTCGCCGTCTCCTACGTGCACGGTCTCGGCCCGCGCCCCGAGCACCCCGAGTACGACGCGGTCCGCTGCAACCTCGTGCCCGGGGTCGGCGAGTTGTTCATCATGCCGACGCTCACCACCTCCGGCCGCGCGGACATCCTGTTCTGGGAGGGCATACCCGGCGGCCCGCTCGACGTCTTCAAGGGCGTCAAGGACCCGGCCGAGCACCTCTCCCTGACCCTGGAACTCATGGAGACGTTCACGCCGTGGGAGTACTCGCGGGCCACGCAGGTCGAACTCACCGACGCCGGTGGCACGTTGGCCGGCCGCTACGCCCCGACGGTGCGCAACCCGATCGGTCGCCTCCCGGGCGGCGGTCTGGTCCTGGGCGTCGCCGACGTCGTCGTCGCCAACGACCCGATCACCGGGCAGGGCTCCAACTCCGCCGCCAAGTGCGCCGCCTCCTACCTCGACTCGATCCTCGAGCGCGGCGAGAAGGAGTTCGACGAGGAGTGGATGCAGGGCACGTTCGACCGCTACTGGGACACGGCTCAGCACGTCACCAAGTGGACCAACGCGATGCTCGCGCCTCCGCCGGAGCACATCCTCAACCTCATCGGCGCCGCAGGCCAGCTACAGCCAGTGGCGAATCGGTTCGCCAACGCCTTCAACGACCCCTCCGACTTCGAGAACTTCTTCTACGAGCCGGACCGGACCGCGGCCTACCTGTCCTCGTTCTCCGAGGCGTGACGGGCTGGCGCCGCGCCCACTGGCGACGCCCGCGGCGTTAGCGGATATCGGACGTGTGGGTAGCACCTACCGGTGGACTGGATATCTTCGCTGAGCACTCTGGCGGGAGCCGTGGTGGGTGTAGGGGCCGCGTTGGTCGCCGAGCGGCTCCGCTGGCACCGTGACCAGGAGCGCGAGGCGGCGCAGACGCGCAGGGCCGTGTACTCGGAGTTCCTGATGGCTCTGAGTCGCGGCCACTCCGACATGCGAGGCATCGTTCTGCGGACCGACCGCCCGTCCGGCGACGCCCTCTACGGCGAGCTGCATCAGGCCCTCGACAGCGCCGGCATCTGGCGCCTGAGACAGAGCCTGTCACTCACCGCCTCGGCCGACATCATCCACCTCGCCGAGTCCGCCTGCGACGCCTTGACGTCGATGCGCGACCGGCTCATAGAGGAGCCGAACATCCGAGGCGACTCCTATCGAGCCTGTCGCGCCGAACTCTGGCGGGACAACGCCCAGCTCCGAGAAGCCATGCGCAGAGACCTCGGAATGGACGGTCCCGCCGACCCGGAGGTGGGTCAGTACCGCTTGTCGGACGCCCGTACTTCCCCCGCGGGAAGTTGACGTCATTCGGCCGCGCCGTGGTCCCTCTCTGCCGGACGGTGTGGCTCGGGCCGTAGGTCGGGTCGTACCGCTCCGAGGATCGGGTTCGAGGCGAGGGGGGAGACCTTGACGTCCTCGCCTGTTCTCGGGGCCTGGACGATCTTGCCCTCGCCCAGGTACAGGGCGACGTGGGTCGCGTCGGGGAAGTAGATCACCAGGTCTCCGGGGCGCAGGTCCCGCAGGGGGATTCTCGGCAACCGGGCCCACTGTTCCTGGCTGGTGCGGGGGATCACCCGGCCCGCGTGGCCCCAGGCTTCCGACGTCAGCCCCGAGCAGTCGTACGACTCGGGCCCCTCGGCGCCCCACTTGTACGGCTTGCCCAGCTGCTGCACGGCGTAGCGCAGCGCCCGGTCGGCCTCCCGGGTGGGTTCGTCCTCGTCGCTGCTCAGGGCGCCCGAGGCGACCAGGTCCTGCTGGGCCCGTGCGATGTCGGTGCGCTCCAACTCGGAGACCGCGTCGAGCTGTTCCGGGGTCAGGGAGGCGAGCAGTTCCTCGACCGCGTGCAGTTTCTCGCGTACGCCGTCCCGGTCCTTCTTCTGCCGGGCCGCGAGGCCGAGCCGCTTGTCGAGGGCCTCGCGCGCCTCGCGTGCCAGCCCGTCCGCCTTCCTCTCGCTGCCGGTCAGCCGGCCCACCGTCTCGGCCCGCTCCCGCGCCAACTGGCCGATGACATGGCCCTGGTCGAGCGCGCGCTGCGGATCGCGGGCCAGCAGCAGACGGACGTACGGCGAGATGTCGGTGCTGTTCTGGTACTGCTGGCGGGCCAGCCGGCCGGCCGCGCCCCTGCTGTCGTGGAGGGAGAGCCGGGCGCGGGCGAGCGCGGTGTCGAGGCGCCGTACCTCGGCCTGCTGCTTCCGCAGCTTTTCCTCGGTCGCGTTGTACGTCTCGGTGGCCTGCTCGGCCTCCCGGTACAGGCGCTGAAGGTCCGTCAGCAGTTCGGCGACGGTGCGTTCGCGGTCGTCCGGCTCCGGTACGGCGGTCGCGGGCACGGGTGCGAGGACCGCGCCGGCCGCCAGCGCCGCCGTACACACCAGACGCAGCAGCCTTCCTGACACGTCATCACCTCCGGTGCGGGACAGCCCCTCTGTTCCGCACGGCGAGCATGGGACGGGTCGGCGGCACGCGCGCGCCGGGTGTGGGCGGTCCGGCGCAATCACGTCACCCGTCGGTGTCCTCCCGCTTGCCGCCCGGCGTGGCGTCCGGCCCGGCGTCCGGCTTCGACCACGGCCAGCGCACGCGGCTCGGCCGGCCCTCGGGGTCGTACTCGTACTTCCAGCCCTGCTGGAGCCCGAGACGTTTGCTCTGGCCTCGCGGGACGCGCTTGTAGACCAGCACGGTGGGCGGGCCGCCGTCCGGGGCGGGGACCGGGATGCGGTACTGCTTGGGCGGGTGCCCGGTGGGGCCCAGGAGGACGGGGAGGACGCGGCCGTCCATCGGGCCGCCCTCGAAGGGGGTGTCTTCGCTCTTCACCGGACCAGTGTCAGACATCCGCCGCGAGGGCCTGCGCCAGCGTGGCCGTCTGGGGGTCGCGCCGGGCGGTCACCGACAGCACGGCGACGAACTGCTCCACCAGCCAGTCCCGCAGTTCGTCGAGCGGGGGCTGCTTGTCCTCGTCGAGCCAGATGAGGGAGGCCGCCTCCACCGCCGTGATCCACATCCGCACGGTCATCCGCAGCCGGGGTCCCGGCTCGGTGGCTCCGAGGTGGCTGAGGATGTGCTCCGCCGCGGCCCGCCTCACCCCGTCCACGATCGCCGTCGTACGGGACGTCTCCACCACGCTCCCGCCCTGGAGGAGCGCGCTGAAACCGGCGTCGTGCTGGTCGACGAAGGCGAGGTAGCGGTCCAGGGCCCGGGAGAGGCGGGTGAGCAGCGGTCCTTCGCGGGGCTCGTCGAAGCACTGCTCCAGCTCGTCTGCGGCGGACCTGAGAGCGGCCTCGTACAGCTGCTGCTTGCCGCCGGGGAAGTACCGGTACACCAGGGGGCGGGAGACCCCGGCCGCCTCGGCCACGTCGTCGAGGGACACGTCCTCGGGCGCACGGTGCGCGAAGAGGGTCAGTGCGGCTTCGAGGAGCTGACTGCGTCGCTCCTCGACGCTGAGACGGCGGTAGGCGGGCGCGGCAGGGGTCATGGGTGCAGCGTAATGGGCGGCTGCGGGCGCGTCGTGGCTGGTCGCGCAGTTCCCCGCGCCCCTGAAAAACAGGTGGGTCCAGCGGACGCGCCCCTTTAGGGGCGCGGGGCTGTATCGATTTGCGGCTCCGCCGCGTGGGCGCGACCAGCCCCCACTCGCCCGCGGACAAATATCAGGCCAGCAACCCCGAAGCCCTCCACAACCGCCGCCCGACACCCCGCAGCACACCGATGTCGTCCAAGAAGTCCGTCAGCTTCTTCGCCCCCGTCTGCATGACCTCCCGCCGATGCCCGCTCGCCTTCACCTGGGCCATCGCCTCCCGCCGGTCCAGCCCCACGTTCGTGTAGACCTCGGGATTCACGAACGCCACCGAGAACACCCGCGCGAACTCACCGGAGGTGACCCGCGTGAACTCCTGCGACCAGCGCGGCGCCGTCACCATCTGGCGCCGCAGCTCCTCACGGGCGTAGCGCACATGGCGGGCCTCCTCGACCACGTGGATCCGGGTCACGCCCCGGATCAGCGGCTGGACCCGCTCGTCCGGGAACGTGAGCCGCTGCATCCAGTCGAGGACCTCCTCGCCGAGCAGCGTCGCGGTGAAGGATCCGGGAGTCGTCGAGATCGTCTTGAAGAGGCGCCCCAGATTCTGGTGCGTCCGGCTCACCGGGTACCACGGAGTGTCCCCGTGGGAGATCAGCCGGGCGAACATCTTGGAGTGCCGGCACTCGTCCTCGATCTCGGTCAGCGCGTAGCGGACGTGCGCGCTCGTCGCCGCCTTGTCGTAGATGTGCCGTACGAGCAGCTGCATGAGGATGAGCTCGAACCAGATGCCGAGGGAGGCCAGGGCCGCCGCCTCGTGCTGGGACAGCAGGATCCGCTGCTCCTCGCTCATCCGCCGCCACATCGGGGTGTCGTACAGCGACACCAGCTCGGGCGGCCAGAACCACTTGCCCTCCTCGAAGGGCGCGTTCCAGTCCAGCTCCTTGTCGGGGTCGAAGGAGTGCTTCGCGGAGGAGTCCAGCAGCCGCTGGGCCACCTGCTCCCGGTCCTTGAGCAGGCCGAGCGCATCACGCAGTCCCGCGAGCGCGTCGGCGTCCGTCAGCGTCGTCATGGTGTTATGAGACTGCTTGTCAGCAAGCCCGTCAATCCCTCTCGCGCAACTTGTTGACCCGGCGTCTACCACGTGTGAGCCTGCGGGACATGCCGACTTTCGACCTGTACGCCACAGATCCGGGAGACCCCCACTGGCAGGTGCCGGCGACCGGCGCGGCGCGCTTCAGCTGGGAGTACGACGACGGACGGGAGCGTCTGCTCGCCCTCTACCAGAAGGGCAAGGACAAGCAGTGGGACGGGCAGAAGCGCATCGAGTGGGAGCTGGAGGTCGACCCCGACGACCCGCTCGGCACCCCCGACGAGGCCATGTCCCTGTACGGCACCAAGTACTGGGCCAAGATGACCGACCGGGACAAGGGAGAGCTGCGCAAGCACTACGCCTCCTGGCAGTTCAGCCAGTTCCTGCACGGTGAGCAGGGCGCCATGGTCTGCGCCGCGCGGATCGTGGAGTCCGTGCCCGACCTGGACGCCAAGCTCTACTCCGCGACCCAGGTGATGGACGAGGCCCGGCACGCGGAGATCTACGGACGCTTCCTGCACGAGAAGATCGGGATGCTCTACCCGATCAACGACAACCTCCAGTCCCTGCTGGGCGACACGCTCCGGGACAGCCGCTGGGACATGCCCTACCTCGGTATGCAGGTCCTCATCGAGGGACTCGCCCTCGCCGCCTTCGGGATGATCCGCGACACCACCGACAAGCCGCTGCCCAAGCAGATCCTGGCCTACGTCATGCAGGACGAGGCCCGGCACGTGGCCTTCGGACGGATGGCGCTGCGGGACTACTACAAGCAGCTCGGCGACGCCGAACTCCGCGAGCGCGAGGAGTTCGTCATCGAGGGCTGCTATCTGATGCGGGACCGGCTCCGGGGCGTGGAGGTGCTGGAGAACTTCGGGATACCGACCGCGGAGGCCGAGGAGTTCAGCGAGCAGTCCGAATTCCTCGCGCTGTTCCGCCAGTTGCTGTTCTCGCGGATCGTGCCGTGCGTCAAGGACATCGGGCTGTGGGGCAAGCGGCTCCAGCAGGCGTACGTCGACATGGGTGTCTTCGAGATGGGGGACTCCAATCTCGATCTGCTGATGGCCCAGGACGAGGAGATCGCCGAGAAACTGGATGCGGAGCGGTTCGCGGCGGAGGAGCATGAGCGGGTCGCGGAGGTGCGGCAGTCGATCGAGCTGGGAGCCACCGAGTGACCATCACCGCGGACCGTGTCGCCGCCCGCCGCAGCCTTGAGGGCCTCGCCCTCGGGGACGCGTTCGGCGAGCGCTGGTTCCCGCTCTTCCGCGAGCCCCGGCAGGCCTACGACGAGGTCCGCGCCCGGCGGATGCCGCAGGAGGCCGACTGGCACTGGACCGACGACACCGCCATGGCGCTCGGCGTCGTCCGGGTGCTCGACCAGTTCGGGGAGATACGGCAGACCGAGCTGGCCCAGGCCTTCGCGCTGGCCTACGACGTCGACCCGGCCCGCGGATACGGCCACGGCATGCACGAGTTGCTGCCCCGGCTGCTCCAGGAACCCTCCCGCTGGCCCGAGTTCGCCCGCGAGCTCTTCGGCGGCGAGGGCAGCCTCGGCAACGGCGCCGCGATGCGGGTGGCACCGTTGGGCGCGTGGTTCCACACCGACGTGTCCCGGGTCGTCGAGCAGGCCACGCTGTCGGCCGAGGTCACCCACGCCCACCCCGAGGGCATCGCGGGCGCGGTCGCGGTGGCCGTCGCGGCGGCCCTGTCCGCGCAGCGGGAACTGACACCGGCCGCGGTGGCCGCGCTGACTCCGAAGAGCGCGGTACGGGAAGGGCTGCTGCGCGCCGCCGAGGTCCCCTTCGCCACCGAGCCGTGGAAGGCCGCCGACCTGCTGGGCAACGGGCAGCGGATCCGCGCCGACGACACCGTGCCGTTCGCCGTCTGGTCCGCCGCCCGTCACCCCGACGACCTCGTCTCCGCACTGTGGACCACCGCCGAGGGCTTCGGCGACGTCGACACCACCTGCGCCATCACGGGCGGCATCGTCGCCGCCCGCACGGGTGTGGCTGCGGTGCCGGCGGGGTGGCTGCGGCGCCGGGAGGCCGTCCCGGGCGCGCCGTCCTAGACCGAGCAGCCCAGGTCCTCCGGCACCGCGAACGACACCGGCTCGGCGCCCTGGGCCGGGAAGGACGTACGCAGGGTGAAGGCGTACGGCGTGGGGCCGTTGGCGCGCAGATGCAGCAGGCGGGACTCGGCCTCGGCGACCGTCGGACGGTGGCCGACCGGCACCCACCACAGGGCCGTCATCGCCTCCGCGACCTTCTCGAACCACTCCCGGCGGCGGGAGAGCAGTTCGCGGTGCTGTCCCTGGTACATGAACGCGGTCAGGGCGTTCGGGTCGCGCCACACCGTCAGGTTGATGATCAGCCAGTCGTCGCCGAAGACCTTGATGTCGGTCGCGTCGCCCCCCTCGGACTGAAGCCGCCAGACATAACCGTCGGCGGCCTCCGCGGAGGCGTTGACCGGATCGAGCGCGTCGACGAAGTCCTTCAACTCCGGTGAATCCAAAGGGAACTTGAGACGTGAGATGTTGACCTGGGCGAGTTCGTACGCTGCGGCTGACGTCATGTACCGAACGGTAGGTCGGGAGTTGGGCGTCTCGGTAGACCCGTCTCAGGAGTTGAGAACCGCCTCCATCACCGCCCGCGCGATCGGCGCCGCGTCCCCGCCGCCGCTGATCTCCCCCCGGTCCGCCGCCGCGTCCTCCACCACCACCGCGACCGCGACCCTCGGCTCCATGTCACGCTCGCCCTGCGCCCAGGAGATGAACCAGGCGTACGGCGTACCGGAGTTGCCGATCCCGTGCTGGGCGGTGCCGGTCTTGCCGCCGACGGTCGCGCCGCGGATCGCGGCGTTGGTGCCGGTGCCCTCCCGCACCACGCCCTCCATCAGCTCCTTCAGACGCACCGCGGTCGCCGGGTGCATCGCCTGCCGCACCGGCCGACCGCCGGACGTCGCCACCGTGGCGCCGCCCGAGCGGGTCGTACGCTCCACCAGATACGGCGGGCGCACCTGACCCCCGTTCGCGACAGCCGCCGACACCATCGCCATCTGGAGCGGTGTGGCCCGGGTGTTGTACTGCCCGATCGAGGACAGCGCGAGCTGCGCCTTGTCGACGGAGACGTCGAAGGTGCTCTCGGCGACCGAGAACGGGATGCCCAGCCCCTGGTCGTTGAAGCCGAACCCCGCCGCCGTGGCCGCCATGTCCGTCACGCCGACCCGCACACCCAGCTTGGCGAACACCGTGTTGCACGACCACTCGAAGGCCGCCCGCACCGAGGCGTCCTCGCACCCCGTCGCCTCGTTCACCAGCGAGGTCGACGTCCCGGGCAGGGTGTACGGGTCCGGCGAGTCGGTCGGCTCGTCCACGTCCGTCACCACCCCCGCGTCCAGCGCGGCCGCCGCGGTGACCACCTTGAACGTCGAACCCGGCGGATAGGTCTGCCGGATCGCCCGGTTGAGCATCGGCTTGTCCGGGTCCTCGTTCAGCCCCGCCCAGGACCGCTTCACGGACACGTCGTTCCCGGACAGCACCCCGGGGTCGTACGACGGACTCGACACCAGGGCCAGGATCCGGCCGCTCGACGGCTCGACGGCCGCCACCGCGCCCTTCCGGCCCGCGAGCCCCGCGTAGGCGGCCTCCTGGGCGTCCTTGTCGAGGGTCGTGACCACGTTCCCGCCGGGGCTGCGGGCCCGGACGAAGTCGTTCCACAGCGGGAACGCCGAGAGCATCGGGTCGCTCCCGGACAGGATGCCGTCCTCGGTGTGCTCCAGGAACGTCGTGCCGTAGATCTGCGAGGCGAACCCGGTGACGGGCGCGTACAACGGGCCCTTCGGATACGTCCGTTCGTAGCGCAGCCGCCCGTCGGTGTCCTGCGAGCCGGTGACCGACCTGCCGCCGACCAGGATGTCGCCGCGCGGCTGGCCGTAACGGGCGATGGAGGAACGGCGGTTGGCGGGGTTGTCGTCGTAGGAGCGGGCCTCGAAGACCTGGACGCGGGTGGCGTTGACGAGCAGCGCCACGAGCAGCAGGGCGCAGAAGCAGGCGGCGTGGCGGATGTACCGGGTCACGGGGCGACCTCCCCGTCGTACTGGCTGCGGGCCGAGTCGCTCACCCGGATCAGCAGGGCCACGATCGCCCAGTTGGTGACGACCGAGGAACCGCCCTGGGCCAGGAACGGCATCGCCATCCCGGTCAGCGGGATCAGCCCGGTCACTCCGCCCGCGATGACGAAGACCTGGAGCGCCACGATCGAGGCCAGTCCCACGGCGAGCAGCCGCCCGAAGGGGTCGCGCAGGGACAGGCCGGCCCGGATCCCGCGCTCCACCAGCAGGGCGTAGAGCAGGAAGATCGCCGACAGTCCGGCGAGCCCCAGCTCCTCGCCCGCCGTCGCCAGGATGAAGTCCGACTTGGCCGCGAACCCGATGAGGATCGAGTGCCCGAGCCCGAGCCCGGTGCCGAGCATGCCGCCGGCGGCGAAGGCGAAGAGCGACTGCGCGAGCTGGTTGGGGCCCTGTCCGGCCTCGATCGACGCGAACGGATGCAGCCAGTCCTCCACCCTGCTGTGCACATGCGGCTCCAGCCAGCCGACGGCGACCGCGCCGAGGGAGGCCAGCAGCAGGCCCACGGCGATCCAGCCGGTGCGCCCGGTGGCGACGTAGAGCAGGATCACGAAGAGTCCGAAGAACAGCAGCGAGGTCCCGAGGTCGCGCTCCAGGACCAGTACGCAGACGCTCAGCAGCCAGATCGCGACGATCGGGCCGAGGACGCGGCCGGTCGGCAGCTGGAGCCGCCACACCCGGCGGCCGGCGTAGGCGAGCGCGTTGCGGTTGGCCGCGAGGTAGGCGGCGAAGAACACCGCGAGGAGCACCTTCGCGAACTCGCCCGGCTGGATGGAGAATCCGGCGATCCGGATCCAGATCCGGGCACCGTTCACGGAGGGGAAGAAGATCGGCAGGGTGAGCAGGACGAGGGCGGCGGCCACACAGACGTAGGCGTACCGGTGAAGGACGCGGTAGTCGCGCAGCAGCAGCACGGTCACGATGAACAGGGCCACGCCGACCGTGGACCACACGAGTTGGGTGGGGGCCGCCCGGTCGCCGGGCGTCTCCAGGTCGAGGCGGTAGATCAGGACCAGGCCGAGCCCGTTGAGCAGGACGCCGATCGGCAGCAGCAGCGGATCGGCGTACGGCGCCCGGTAGCGGACCGCGAGATGCGCGACCAGCGCGAGCACGCCGAGCCCGGCGCCGTAACCGGCGGCGCCGGGCGGGACGGTGCCGTGGGTGGCGAGGCCCACGTCGCAGTAGCCGTACACGGAGAGCAGGACGGCGAGGACGATGAGGGCGAGTTCGATGCCACGGCGCCGGGGGAGGCGCACAGCGGGAGCGGGGCGATCCGCTTGAGCCACGGTGGTTCCGGCCTTGGTCATGTCCGGAACTTACCCAAATGGGGCAGGTTGTCTTACCTCTGTGCCGGTGACATCAGCACCAGCGTGGCGCGGCCCCGATGTTGTCGATGTACCGGGCCGCCCCCCAGGCCCAGGTGCCGTCCGTGAGGAGGTACCAGAGGGGGTTGCCCCCGATGGTCTGGCCGCCGGTCTTGCAGAAGATCGACACGATCTCGCCCTTGTGGGCGGTCCGGATGATCTGTGACCCGCGGTTCGGCGCACTGCGCAGATTCAGCGTGCTCGCCGTGACCACGCCCTTGTACAGGCGCGGGTGCTGCTGGTGGTGACCCCAGTCGCCGCGCTGGTCGTCCCAGTCGTCGTTCGCGACGGCGGGAGTGGCGGCGGCTGCGGCGAGCAGGGCGCCGGCGGCCACGGTTATGGAGAGACGGGAACGCAGGGACATGGGGGAGACCTCCACGTATGGGGCGAACTTGACTATTCGCCACATTAGGAGCGCCGCCGGAGGGGCGCGCGCCACGCTGGGCCATAGGAGCGCGAACCGGCTCCCCTCAGGGAAGCACCAACGTCGCCACCGCCCCGCCACCCACCGCGTTCTCGAAACGCAGCCGCGCCCCCAACACCTCCGCCTGCCCCAGCGCGATCGTCAACCCCAGCCCATGCCCCTTCGAACCCCCCTCCGTCCGAAACCGCTGCGGCCCGTGCTCGACGAGATACTCCGGAAACCCGTCCCCGTGATCCCGCACCGTCACGACCGGTCCGTCGACCGTCAGAGTCACCGGCGCCCGCCCATGCCGATGCGCGTTGGCCACCAGATTCCCCAGCACCCGCTCCAGCCGCCGCCGATCCGTCTCCACGGACACATCCCGTACGACGACCACCTCGGTCCCGGTCCCCGACGCCCGCACCACCCGCGAGGCCAACGCCCCGAGCGGCTCGGTGTCCAGCTCGACCCGCTCCCGCCCGGTGTCCAGCCGGGAGATCTCCAGCAGATCCTCGGTCAGCGTCCGCAACGCCCCCACCCGGTTCCGCACCAACTCCGTCGGCCGGCCCGGCGGCAGCAGCTCCGCCGCCGCGTGCAGGCCGGTGAGCGGCGTCCGCAACTCGTGCGCCACGTCCGCCGTGAACCGCTGCTCGCTCAGCAGCTTCCTCTGCAACGAGGCCGCCATGGAGTCCAGCGCCGCGGCGACGGCGGCCACCTCGTCCTGCGGCCGCGACGGATCCTTCGTCCGGGGATCGTCGACCCGGGCGTCCAGGTCACCCCCGCTGATCCGCCGGGCCACCCGCGCGGTGGCGTGCAGCCGCCGCGTCACCCGCGTCACCGCGAACGCCCCGACCAGCAGGGTCGCCCCGATGGCCAGCAGCGAGGACCACAGGATCGACCGGTCGAGGGCGTCGATGGTGCGGGCCTGCTGGCGGTAGTCGACCCGGACCGCGAGGGCCCGGTTCCCGTCGGCCGGACCGGCCGCCCACATCGTGGGATAGCCGTCCCGTTCGGCGACGATCGTGCCGCGCTCGCCCGCCACGGCCAGGTCCCGCAGGGAGTCCGGCAGCCCCGGTGTGTCGACGCCCGCGAACGGGCCCAGGCTGTCGCCGGCCTCGTACGCCGAGGTCGCGTCCTCGAGCCGCTGGAGCGCCAGTTCGCGGGCCTGGCCGACGGTGTGGTTGGTCACCGAGACATGCACCAGGACGCCGAGCAGCGCGGCGAGCGCGCAGCACATCACCGTGATGAAGACGGCGGCCTTCACGGCGAGGGCGCCGGCCCACCGCGGGAGCACGAGTCTCATCGCGAGCTCGCCGAGGGGGAGGGCGTGCGGGAGGGCGAGGCGGCGGAGGAGGCGCCCGCGGAGGCCGAGGGGGACGGGGCCTTGCCGACGCGCAGCATCTCGTCGTGCGTGAGCAGCATGACGTGCTGGTCCGGGTCCCAGGTCCACTGGAACCGGTACTCGTAGTCGGCCAGGTCGGACGGCGCGTGGATGATCACGGAGCGCCCGGCCAGCTCGACCCCGCTCACGGCGTCGTCGTTGGCCATGACCTGCACCAGCCGGCCGCCCTCGAAGGTGTAGACGCGTACCGCCGTCTGATTGCCCGGCAGCAACCGGAAGCCCAGGGTCAGGTCCTCGTGCCCGTCACCGGTGAGGTCGCGGTAGTAGGCCTTGAGCACGGGACACCTGCCGCTCGCCGACTGCTCCCCGCAGTCCACCATGCGGCGGGCCGTCTCGTAGTACGGCGCCTTGGAGCCGGAGTACTCGTCCGGGTGCTGGGCGATCTCCGCCTTCACCACGGCCACCGGATCCACCTTGCGGACATCGTCGCCGGCCGCGGTGATGCCCTTCATGACCTCGGACTCGCCGTCGTCGTAGTTCCAGGCCGGGCTGGAGGCGGGGGTCATTTCCGGCCAGAGCCGGGCCGGGCTGGTCGCGGTCGGCGTGGCACCGGCCCCTTCCAGCCCGCCCGCGTCACCGCAGGCCGTGGCGGACGCCAGCAGCAGCGCGGTGACGAGGGCGGTGCGGAGGGGGCGTGGCACTGTGCTCCAGGGGCGTACAGGCGGGCGATGACCGGCCCGTACACCTTATTCGTACGGAAGTCCTTTTTGCGCACCTGGCCGGGGTCGCGTACCGGCTTCCGGGATTCATTCGCAGCTCCGGGGTTCAGCCCGGGCGTGAAGCGAATCTCAAACCTGCGGAGCCGGACTGTCCTGCGGTGACGGTGAAGGTTCGCTCGATTGTTCCCGGTGACGGTACTCGTTCGACCTGTCTAGTGTGATCGTCATGCAGCTCCGGTATGCGTTTCGCCTGTACCCGGATGCCGGTCAGCGGATCGCGTTGGCCAGGGCGTTCGGGTGCGCTCGCGTCGTGTTCAACGACGCGGTGCGCGCCCGTGAGGACGCCCGCAAGGCGGGCAGGCCCTTCCCGAAGGCGGGCGAGCTGTCCGTTCGTCTGATCACCGAGGCGAAACGGAGTGTGGAGCGGTCCTGGCTGGGCGAGGTCTCCGCGGTCGTGCTGCAGCAGTCCCTGCGGGATGCCGAGAGTGCCTACAAAAACTTCTTCGCCTCCCTCAAGGGCGCCCGCAAGGGTCCGAAACTGGGTGCACCCCGGTTCAAGTCCCGCAAGGATGCCCGGCAGTCGATCCGGTTCACCGTCAACGCCCGCTGGAACATCACCGACAGCGGACGGCTGAACCTGCCGAAGATCGGGGCGGTGAAGGTGAAGTGGTCCCGCACCCTGCCCGCCACCCCCTCCTCGGTCACCGTCATCAAGGACAGTGCGGGCAGATACTTCGCCTCGTTCGTCATCGGCACCGACCTCGCGGCCGACGCGAGCCGGATGCCCGCCACCGGCCAGAGCATCGGCATCGACCTCGGCCTCACCCACTTCGCCGTCCTGTCCACCGGCGAGAAGATCGACTCCCCGCGGTTCCTGCGCCGGGCCGAGAAGAAGCTGAAGAAGGCCCAGCGAGAGCTGTCCCGCAAACAGCAGGGATCGAACAACCGCGCCAGGGCCCGTCTCAAGGTCGCCCGCGCCCATGCCAAGGTCGCCGACGCCCGCAAAGAGTTCCACCACCAGCTTTCCACCCGGCTGATCTCCGAGAACCAAGGAATCGCCGTGGAGAGCCTGGCGGTGGCGGGACTGGCGCGTACCCGGCTGGCCAAGTCCGTCCACGACGCGGGCTGGACGGCGTTCGTGAACATGCTGGAATACAAAGCGCAACGGTACGGGCGCACCCTGGTCAAGATCGGCCGGTTCGAGCCGAGCAGCCAGGTCTGTTCCACCTGCGGGGTCAAAGACGGTCCCCAGCCGCTGCACATCCGGGAGTGGACGTGTACCGCGTGCGGCACTCTCCACGACCGGGACCACAACGCCGCACTCAACGTGAAGACGGCCGCCGGACTGGCGGTATCAGCCTGCGGAGCGCCGGTAAGACCAGAACCTGTTCTGGCGCAGCGCGAAGAAACAGGAAGCCACGGATTCTCCACCGGAAACCGTGCCGCGTAGCGGCACGGCAACCAGTCGAGAAGGCCGAAATCCTCACCCTTCAGGGCAAGGAGCATGTCAATCTGCCAGCTCCTCCAGCAGCCGAGCGGTCGGCAGGCCCGCCCGTAGATAGTCGACGAACAGGTCGTTGTGCAGCGCCCACGGCGAGCGGCGGGTCCGGATCGTCCGGATCGCCTCCTCCGCGGAGCGCCCGCCACGGACCAGCGTGTGCGCGATCACCAGTCCCGAGCGGTTGTAGCCGTGGTAACAGCGGACGAGGACCTTGCGGCCCTCGTCCAGTGCCTCACTCGCGGCCCGTGCCAGACGGATCACGCCCGCGAGCTGGGTTCCGTCCAGAGGCCCGTCGGGTATCGGCCACACATGGTGCTCCACGCCGGGGTCGGGCCCGTGCCCCGGCAACCTCAACAGGGTCAGGACGAGATCGAACTCGTCCCGAACGACGGCGAACTCCAGTTGCCCCGAGTGCCCCCTGAACTCGTGCCCACCCATCCACAATCCGGGCACGATCTCATTCCATGGACTCTCCGGGGCCGGTACGTCGGGCTGCTTCCTGCGGGTACGCAATCACGCCTCCCCAACTCCCACCCAGGGCCTCCCCGGCGGATCATGCCGCAGGCGCGGGGCCTGGCACGCGCCCCCCCGGAGGGGGACCCCCAGCCGCCTTGCGGCTGCACGCACCAGACCCCGTTCACCTGCGTCGATCGGCGCCGCGGCTCACCTGCGACCTGATCCGCCGGGCAGGCCCAACTCCTCACAAAGGTAACCGCCTTCTTGCCCCTGGAGCACCCCGCCTGTTCCCATGGTCAAGGGGTGATGGTGCATGAACGGACTGCGCGTCATACCGACCTGGCGGCACGGCCAGGAGCGGCTGTATGTGTGCCTTACGGACGGGAGGAACGTCGCCTGGTACGACCGTGAGGCGGCTCGCGTCAATCTGCTGAGCGAGGACCGCAGGGACGACGTACTGGAAGCGCTCGGGCCCTTTCTGACGGGCCCGGTGGCGGTCGGCCCGCCCCCGGTGCCGACCCCGGCGGAACTCGCCCGCCTGACCCTCCACCCCGACGACGACCTGGCGCCCAACCGACCCGGCGAGGCCCTCCAGATCGCCCTCGACCGCGACCCCGGACCACCGCACCGGCTCCGCGCCGACCCGCGCCGCAAGGCCCTGCTCGCCGAGCAGACGGTGGGGGAGGCCCTGGACCGCCTGGACGGGGTCGGCTGGCACGTCCTGCACTCCGTCCCGCTCCCCGGCGGCGACCGCGTCCACCACCTCGCGATCGGCCCCGGCGGCCTCTTCGCCGTCCACACGCTGTACGCCCGCAAGCAGCGGGTGACGGTCGCCGACCCCATGGTCACCCTGGGGCGCCGCGACCCCTACCCCCTGCTGCGCCGCGTCCGCGCCGACGCCGACCGCGCCTCCTACGCCCTGACCGCCGAGGTCCACCCGGTCCTCGCCCTCGTCGGCCCGACGGACGTCCGGATCACCGCGCCCCCGCGCGAGGTCCGCGTCCTCACGGACATCGACGTGGCGAACCTGGCCCGGACCGGCGGAGTCCTCAAACCGGCGGACGTGGAGGCACTGCACGCGATGGCCCGCGACCGCCACACCTGGAGCCGGGTCTAGGACCCTTGTGACGGATCGCCACGGCGTCGCGGTCAGCGCAGCGGCCGGAAGTAGTGGTCGAGCGCCCAGTTCCCGATGTCCCGTCCGACCCGGCTGCCGACGAGGTCGGCGGTGCGGAAGTGGATCCCGCTCCACACCCGCGCGTCGATCACGTCCCGCATGTAGTCGGCCGAGTCCGTGTACGTCCGGGTCGTGCCGGTCGGCGTCGACGACAGCCGAAGGTCGATGTCCCCGTCGGTGAGGCGGTCCAGCACTGCCATCACGGCACCGTCGTTGGCGCAGTGGCCGCCCATGTACTCCGGGTAGGGCGGCGTGTTGAGCAGCGGCAGCCAGTCCGGGTCGGCCTCGGTGGCCGGGTTGCCGTCGGTGTCGGCCTGCCGTACGGCGGTGACGGGGCGCCAGAAGGCGTAGCCGAACTTGGAGTTCCAGGTGGTGATCGTCGCGTCGGCGGAGGCGGTGTTGGCGGCGGCGAAGTACCGGGCGGCCTCGACGATGTCCAGCCCGTGCCGCTCGGCGTGGTCCCGGTACCCGGCCTGGAGCTGCTGCGGCAGCGGGTGCGAGAAGAACCGCGCGGTCTCGGTCTGCCACGCGGTCCGGGTGACGCTGTCCTTCGCGCCGACCGACTTCACCTCGGCAAGATCCCTCGTGTACGTCTCGGAGGTCAGCGCGGGCGGCGGCCCCGGCACGAACCTGTCCGGTGAGTCGAAGAGCATCGGCCGCACCTGGGCGAGCCATGGCAGCTGGGCCGGCCGGTGGTCGGGCGGCGCGGGCTGCCAGACCCCGGGACCGGGTGCCGGGTCGAACGTCACCCGGCTGTCCCGTCCGTCGTCCTCCCGCAGCTCGACGATCCGCGCCGCGGCCCGCTCCCCGAACCGCACGCCCTGCTCCTCGGCCGTCCCGTCCGGGATCTTCGCGAGCGAGTCGGCGTACGCGGCCTCGATGCGCTTCCTCGACGCCGGGAAGTACGTCAGCAGCACCCGCCGCGCGGCGGTCGCGGCGGCGGCCTCGGAGGAGGCGTGCCGGGGCCCTCGTACGTTCCACTTGTACGCGGTGTACCGGCCCTCGATGCCGACGACCGCGTTGTAGACGGCGGCCGAGACGAAGCCGTACCAGAGGAACGGCTCGGCGGTGGGCCGCGCGGCGTCCCCGGCGATCACCTGGACGGCGGTCAGGTTCCAGTCGGTGATCACCTCGCCGTCCGGAGCCCGCCCGGGGTCCGCCGCGGAGGCCCAGGGGGCGGCGGCGAGGGAGAGGGCCGTGAGGGTGGCGAGGCCGGTGAGGAGGGTGCGGCAGAGGGGGCGGGAGGCGGGTCGGGATTCCGACGGTTCCGACGGTGACGTGGGCGGTGGTGACGTGGGCCGTGGTGACGTGGGCCGTGCTCGCATTGCCGATCGCCGCTCCTTGCTCGGGTGGGGAGATATACCCCTGTTGATCACGAACTGTGCCCATTGGGGCGGGCATCGACGCTAGGGCAGCCGACCGGCGGACCGGTGATCGAAGAGCGGGGCCAGCAGATCGCCGTGGTCCTGGACCCTGGGGGCGATGTCCGGTGCCAGGAAGGTCAGTTGGCCGGGTGACCGGCACTCCTCGACCTCCTCCCAGGTGACGGGCGCGGAGACGGTCGGCTCCTGTCGCGCCCGCAGGGTGTAGGGGGTGGCCGTGGTCTTCCGGGCGGCGTTCTGACTCCAGTCGACGAAGACCTTCCCGGGCCGCAGGCTCCTGGTCATCCGGTGCACGACGAGCCCGGGCATGGTCCGCTCGGCGGTGACGGCGAGCTGCTTCGCGTAGTCAGTCACCTGTTCGGAGGACGCGGTCGGCTGAAGAGCGGCGACCAGATGCAGCCCCTTGGACCCGGACGTCTTGGCGTACGCGCCGATCCCGTCCTCGGTGAGACGCTCCCGCAGCCACAGCGCGACCTCGCAGCAGTCGACGACGGTGGCGGGCGGACCGGGGTCGAGATCGAAGACGAGCCGGTCGGCCCTGTCCGGGTCCTGGACGACCCACTGGTGCGTATGGAACTCGGTGACGAGGTTCGCGGCCCACATCAGGCTCGCCAGATCCTGGACCAGCACCATCCGCGACGGCCCCTCGGACCTCGGCACCTCGGCGGTGGTGACCCAGTCGGGCGTACCCGGCGGCACGTTCTTGGCGAAGAACACCTGACCGTCGGGGCCGTCCGGATACCGCAGGAAGGACACGGACCGGTCCCGCAGATGGGGGAGCAGGACGTCGGCGACGGTCGCGTAGTAGTGCAGCACCTCACCCTTGGTGAACCCGGTCGCGGGATACAGCACCTTGTCCAGGTTGCTGAGCGCGAGCCGGTGCCCGTCCACCTCGGTGATCGGCGTCATACGATGAGAATCCCATGGAAATGGGTAGATATAGTACTTATCGTCCGAAAGGGTGCTGCTCGTGCGATCCATATGGAACGGCGCCATCTCCTTCGGCCTGGTCAGCATTCCGATCAAGCTGGTCAACGCCACCGAGAGCCACTCGATCTCCTTCCGCCAGATCCATCTGGAGGACGGCGGCCGGATCCGCTACCGCAAGGTCTGCGAGCTGGAGGAGAAAGAGGTCGGCTCGGCCGAGATCGGCAAGGGCTACGAGGACGCCGACGGCACGATCATCCCCATCACGGACGAGGACCTGGCCCACCTCCCGCTCCCCACGGCCAAGACGATCGAGATCGTCGCCTTCGTACCCGCCGACCGCATCGACCCCCTCCAGATGGACGCGGCGTACTACCTCGCCGCCGGGGGCGCGCCGGCCGCGAAGCCGTACACCCTGCTGCGGGAGGCGCTGAAGCGCAGCAACAAGGTCGCCATCGCGAAATTCGCGCTCCGCGGCAAGGAACGGCTCGGCATGCTGCGAGTGGTGGAGGACGCCATCGCCATGCACGGCCTGTTGTGGCCGGACGAGGTCCGCGCCCCGCAGGGCGTGGCCCCGGACACCAAGGTCACCGTGAACGACAAGGAACTCGACCTCGCGGACGCCCTGATGGACACCCTGGGCGAGATCGACCTCGAGGACCTCCACGACGAGTACCGCGAGGCCCTGGAAGAGGTCGTCGCCGCGAAGGCCGCCGGCGAGACGCCGCCCGAGGCCCCGGAACCGTCGAAGGGCGGCAAGGTCCTCGACCTCATGGCCGCCCTGGAGAAGAGCGTCCGCGAGGCGAAGGAGTCCCGGGGCGAGGAACCGGCCAAGGTCACCCCCCTCCCACAGCGCAAGTCGGCACGGGCCGCGCCGAAGCAGACCGGAGGCAAGAAGTCGACGGCGAGCGGAACCACGAAGAAGACGGCGGGGTCGGCGAAGAAGTCGACAGCGAGCGGCACCGCGAAGAAGACGGCGTCGAAGTCCACGACCGGGGCGAAGAAGACGGCGGCGAAGTCAACGACCGCGAGGTCAACGGCAGCCAAGTCGACGACAGCGAAGTCGACGTCGAGGACGGCGGCCAAGTCGACGGCGAAGAAGACGGCGTCGAAGTCCACGACCGGAGCGAAGAAGACGGCGGCACGCAAACGCTCGGCCTGAGCGAGTTTGCGGACCGCCGCCACCTTCACGGCACGCGTCCGTGCCGCCGGGCTGCTCGCGTCCGCGCCGCCATGGCTACCCGCGTCCGTGCCGCCGGGCTGCTCGCGTCCGTACCGCCCGACTACCCGATCCCGACTCCGATCCCGGCCCCGAGCCGCCGCAACGCCAGCACCGCGTTGTGCCCCCCGAACCCGAACGAGTTGCTGAGCGCCAGATCGCCGTCTCCCGGCAGCTCCCGGGGCTCGCCGGTCACCACGTCCAGCCCGACCGCGTCGTCGACGTCCCGGCACCCCACGGTCGGCGGCACCACCCCGTGATGCAGGGTCAGCACGGCCGCGACCGCCTCGACCCCACCCGCGGCGCCCTGGAGATGCCCGAGGTGTCCCTTCAGGGCGGTCACCGGCACGGACCGCCGCCCCAGCACCGCCCGCAGGGCCCCGGCCTCGGCGAGATCCCCCTCCACGGTCGCCGTCGCATGCGCGTTCACGTGTACGACGTCCACCACGTGCCCGCCCGCGTCCCGGACCGCCCGCCGCAGCGCGAGCGCGACCCCGCTGCCGGAGGGATCCGGCGCGGCCATGTGATGCGCGTCGGCGGACAGCCCCCATCCGGCGGCCTCGCAGTAGATCCGCGCCCCACGGGCCAGGGCGTGTTCCTCGGCCTCCAGGACGAGCACCCCCGCGCCTTCCCCGTTCACGAACCCGTCCCGGTCCTTGGCGAACGGCCGTGAGGGCGACCCCTCCGCGACCCCCGCCTGGGACAGGGCCCGCATGGAGGCGAACGAGGCCATGATCGCCGGCGTGACGACAGCCTCCGCGCCGCCCGCGAGAGCGACGTCGACCCGGCCGTACCGTATGCGGTCGATGGCCTGTCCGATCGCCTCGGTCCCGGAGGCACAGGCACTGGTGACGGTCCGTGCCTCGCCGGTGATGTGCAGATCGAGGGAGACCTGGGAGGCGGCCTGCGACGGCACGGTCATGGGGGTGGTCAGTGGTGAGACCCCGCGCGGCCCCTTCTCCCTGAGCTTGCGGTCCCCGCCGACCAGGACGGAGGCGTCCCCGAGGATGGCCCCGAGACTCACGCCCACCCGAGCGGGATCGAGCCCGCTCTCCACGGTCCCGCCCTCCATGAACCCGGCGTCCCCCCAGGCCTCCCGCGCGGCGAGCACGGCGAACTGGGCGGCCCGGTTCATCCGCCGGGCGGCGGCCCGGGGCAGCAGTTCGGCGGGATCGACGGGCACGGTCCCGGCCACCCGCACCGGCAGCTCGTCGAACTCCTCGCCCACCAACTCCCGTATCCCGTGCCGCCCGTCGAGCAATCCCTGCCACAGCTCACCGACCCCGACCCCGAGCGGAGTGACGGCCCCGAGCCCGGTGACGACGACCCGCCGAGGCCCACCGGCAGCGGCCTCACGCACGGCCCGAGGGTGATGCCGTACGACATACCCGTCCCGGTCCGCGTCGGCGGCCCACCGTCGCACGTCACCGTCGGACACGACCGGGTCGTCGCAGACGTCGAGATCCCGGTGCCAGACCCCCCAACGCCGTACGAAGGTCACCTCGACGGCACCCGGATCGACGGCCCGCAAGGACCCCACCCGGTCCCCGTCCCGGAACTCGACGTCGCCGAGGGGCGCCGACGACAGCCGAGGCACCCCGGTCACATCCATCCGCCGGCACGCGACGGTCACCAGCCGCTCCCGCCCGAGCACCTCATCGCGATCCACCCCGCCCAACGGCGGCCGCAACGTCACCCGGATCGTCTCCGGCGACTCGGGCAACGTGTGCGTGACGACGTACCACCGAGGCCGCGCGACATCCTCCGCCGACAACGCGACGAGGTCTCCCGGGATGACCTCGGCGGCACTAACAGGGTGGGGATTTATCGGCACTTGCGATATCTCGGACGATTTGGACATATCCGCACATGCTTCCTGTGGACCGAACTACCTCGAACTACCTTCAACTGCCGCGAACCACCTGGCGGCAGGTCGTCCCGAGTGAACTGGACGAAAGCCGAAAAGGCCATTGTTGAAAGGAAAACATGCCCGCCCCCTTGCCCTCCGCAAACGAAAGACCACCCCGACACCCCATCAACAACCCACGCCGCCATCCGAGTTGTCCCACCCCTCCCGGACGATCTGTGGGCAAGGTCACGGCTGCACATGTGCTGCTCACGTAGGGTTCCGGCATGGCGCTGACGGACATCACCCGCCGCGAGGTGGAGAAGGCGATCGAGGAGTGCGACCGGCTCGGCCGCGACACCTTCCTCAAGGCCTACGGCTTCCGCCGTGCCCGCCGCTACCTGCTGCTGCACGAGGGCAGGCCCTACGACTCCAAGGCGATCATCGGAGCCGCGCACGGCCACGTGCCCGGACAATCACCCCTGCCGGCACGCGACTTCTCGGGCGGCGCGGCCCACGCCGCCGCACTCCTGGAGAACCTCGGTTTCGCGGTCGTGGCGGATCTCCCGGCGCCGGCCCCGTCCCAAGCCGACCTCCTCCACCGAGTCACCCACCTCAAGGTGAACCGTTCCTCCGGCCACCCCGCCCTGTACCAACCCATCACCCTGCTGTGGTCCATGGGCCGAGCCCTCAGAGCCGAACCCCGCCTGCTTCCTTGGGTGGAGACCGAGCGCGCCCTCAGAACCCTCCTCGAACGACACGGCACGAGAGGAGAGCGACCGCGCCCCGACTACCCCGTGGCCTCCCTGCACCGCGCCGGCATCTGGACGTTGCAGGACTACGAGGGCACGGTGCCCACGGCGCACGGCGACGCGGAACCGCTCCGCTGGTTCACCGCCAACCAGCCACGCGGAGGCCTGGCCGAGCCGCTGCACACCCTCTTCCGGCACTCCACGGCAACCCGCCTGGCCGTACTCGACGACCTCCTCAGCACCTACTTCGACGACCTGGACCCGGGGCCCCTCCTCGCCGACGTGGGCCTGACCGACTCGGCGACGGGAACCGAGCCGGAGGAGTGGCTGATGACGGCCGCCGAGTACGAACGCGGCTGCCGGCTCATAGAGGAGCGGGAAGCGAAGACCGACCCCGAGCGCGTCCCCCGGACCACACAGGCCCCCCGCCGCTCCCGCGCGGCCCGCTACCTCGTACTCCGCCGCAGCCGCGGCAACTGCGAGAACCCCCACTGCACAGGCCAGCCCGCCGACGTGACCGACCGCCACCTACCCACACTCGAAATCGACCACGTCCTGGACCTGGCCCTGGGCGGCCGCGACCACCCCAACCAGATGATCGCCCTCTGCCCCAACTGCCACGCAATCAAAACCCGAGGCAGCACCCGCGCTTCCCTACGCGAAACCCTGCTCAAGGTAGCGAGACAACGCCACGAGACGTACGGAACGGACTCGTTCCCGCACTAAGCACCACCGAACAAACGAAAGAGCGGGAGCCAGTAAAACTGACTCCCGCTCTCTCAAGTCGGCATCCGCCCAGATCAGAGCTTGATCGCTACAGCCTGACTGGCGAGTGCCCCCGGCAGGATTCGAACCTGCGCACACGGCTCCGGAGGCCGTTGCTCTATCCCCTGAGCTACGGGGGCGTGTCGGTCGCGTTGCTCGCGGCGACGGGTAGAACACTACCAGCTCTGTCGGGGTGTTCATGAACGGGTTTTGCGGGGTCGCGGGCCTCGTCGGAGGGGCTGTCTTGGTCGGTGATCTCGGTGTCGTTCCCTCGCGTGGGGCGGAAGTAGGCAAAACCCGGACGCGGTGGCCGGTCCGGACCTACTCTCGAGTTGTGCCAGGCGCGTCGGGCCGAGTGCTTGTTGTGGACGACAACAAGGTCATCCGGCAGTTGATCAGGGTCAATCTCGAGCTGGAGGGCATCGAGGTCGTGACCGCGGCCGATGGTGCCGAGTGTCTGGAAGTCGTGCATCAGGTGCGCCCCGATGTGGTGACCCTTGATGTCGTTATGCCCCGACTTGACGGGCTCCGTACCGCCGCTCGGTTGCGCTCCGATCCGCGGACTCGTGATCTCCCCCTCGCCATCGTCAGCGCCTGCACTCAGCACGAGGTCGAGAGTGGACTGGACGTCGGTGTCGACGCCTTCCTCGCCAAGCCCTTCGAGCCTGCCGAACTGGTGCAGCTGGTGCGGCAGTTGATCGAGCGCAAGCACCACGGGGCCCCGGCCGAGGAGGTCGACGACGCCGGCGACCCCGGTGACCCTGGCGACCCCGGTGACGACGACATCTTCGGGCGCGTCCTCGGCGCCGACGAGGCCGAGCGGATTGCCGGACGCACCGCCGGCCGCACCGTCGGCTGAGCCGTACCCCCACCCAGCCCGCAGCCGGTCCCCGCCCAGCCCCGCTGTGCCCGGCCCCTCCCACGCCCAGCCCCCTTGCCCGCGCTCCCGCCACCTCAGCCCTCCCATCCGCGCCCCACCCCCACCTCCGCCCCTCCCAACCCCCACCCCGTCCACATCCCGGACCTTCCGCCAAACCGACTCGCCTACCCACCCCCCTCCTCCCATACGCTTGTCCCGTGACCCCCGTCGAGCTCTCCCGCACCGTGCTGCGCGCGGTCCGTCGCGCTGTCGACGGTGGGGAGCTGAGCGTGACCGTTCCCGGACGGGCCGTCGTCACGCCCCCCGGTCCCGGCGGGTGTGGTGACTACGCCACCAACGTCGCCCTCCAGCTCGCCCGACCCGCCGGCCGGCCATCGGCCGAGGTCGCCGCGATCCTCCGGCCCCATCTGCTCGGCGCCCCCGGCATCGCCGACGTCGTCGTCACCGGCCCCGGATTCCTCAACATCAGCCTGCGGAGTGCGGACACCTCCGCCGCCCTCGTCGAGGAGATCCTGCGGCGAGGCCCGCGGTACGGCATGGTCGACCACCCCACCGGGCAGCTCGTGCAGCTGCACGCGCCCTACGAGGTCCGCGCTGTCGTCGTCATGGACGCCACCGCCCGCATCCTGCGCTCCCAGGGCGCCCTCGTCCGCACCTCCTGTACGGTCCGCCCCGAACCGGATTGGACCGACATCCTCGGCGCCCGGGTCGACGCGCACGGCACCCCCGACGCGCCCGCCCCCCTCGACGTCGACGTCCGCCCGGTCCCCGCTCCCGCCGACCCCACCCCCCTCGGCCGCGACGCCGCCCGCTGGGCCCTTCTCCACCCGGCCCCCCGCGACCGGCCCCGGATCACCGACGAGCACCTCGTCCAGCGTGAGAGCAACCCTCTCTTCCGCGTCCGGTACGCCCACGCCCGCACCCGGGCTCTCACCCGCAACGCCGCCGACCTGGGGTTCAGCAGCACCCAGGCCCCCGCCGACGACGTGAATGAAGACGCCGTACGCGCAGCTGCCGTACACGCAGACGACGTACACGCCGAGGGCGTACAGCCGGGAGACGCGCAAGCCACCCACACCCCCCTCGCCCGCGTCACCAACCCCGCCCCCGCCCCCCTCATCACCCCCCTCGCCGACCACCCCCGCGTCCTCGCCCAAGCCGCGGCACACCGCAGTCCGGATCGGCTTGCCCGGCATCTCGTCACCGTCGCGGATGCCACGCTCGCGTTTGTGCCCACCGTCCTCCCGTACGGCGACGAGAAACCCTCGGCCGCCCACCGCGCCCGGCTCGCGCTCGCCGAAGCCGCCGGGACGGTGCTGGCCGGTGGCCTGACCCTGCTCGGCATCGACGCACCCGAACACCTCTGAGACAGCGAACAGAGAGCCAGCCAAGAAGATGAGCCGTTCCGCACACCCCGCCGGGCCCCGTCACGCCGACGTCCTTCCCGAGGGGCACTACTCCGCTCCGCCGGCCGACCTCAACACCCTCGACCCCAAGGTCTGGGCCCAGACGGTCAGCCGTGGCGAGGACGGTGTCGTCACCGTCGGTGGGATCGATGTCAAGACCCTCGCCGAGCAGCACGGCACGCCCGCCTACGTCATCGACGAGACGGACTTCCGGGCCCGGGCGCGTGCCTGGCGTTCCGCCTTCGGTACCGACGCCGACGTCTTCTACGCCGGCAAGGCGTTCCTGTCCCGGGCCGTCGTGCGCTGGCTGCACGAGGAGGGGCTCAACCTCGACGTGTGCTCCGGCGGCGAGCTCGCCACCGCGCTCTCCGCCGGCATGCCCGCCGACCGCATCGCCTTCCACGGCAACAACAAGTCCAAGGAAGAGATCACCCGGGCCGTCGAGAACGGTGTCGGCCGTATCGTCCTCGACTCCTTCCAGGAGATCGTCCGGGTCGCGCACATCGCCCAGGAACTGGGCAGGCGGCAGCGGGTCCAGATCCGTATCACCGTCGGCGTCGAGGCTCATACGCACGAGTTCATCGCCACCGCCCATGAAGACCAGAAGTTCGGGATTCCGCTCGCCGGGGGACAGGCCGCCGAGGCGGTGCGGCGGGCCCTTCAGCTCGACTCGCTCGAGCTCATCGGGATCCACTCCCACATCGGGTCGCAGATCTTCGACATGTCCGGGTTCGAGGTCGCCGCCCACCGGGTGGTCGGGCTGCTGAAGGACATCCGTGACGAGCACGGGGTCGAGCTGCCCGAGATCGACCTCGGGGGCGGGCTCGGGATCGCGTACACCTCCGACGACGACCCGCGTGAGCCGCACGAGATCGCCAAGGCGCTCACCGAGATCGTCACCCGGGAGTGCGAGGGCGCGAAGCTGCGCACGCCCCGGATCTCCGTCGAGCCGGGGCGCGCGATCGTCGGGCCCACCGCCTTCACGCTCTACGAGGTCGGCACCACCAAGCCGCTCGACGGGCTGCGCACCTACGTCTCCGTCGACGGCGGCATGTCCGACAACATCCGGACCGCGCTGTACGACGCCGAGTACAGCGTCGCGCTGGTGTCGAGGACCTCGGACGCCGAGCCCATGCTCGCCCGGGTCGTCGGCAAGCACTGCGAGAGCGGGGACATCGTGGTCAGGGACGCGTTCCTGCCGGCCGACATCGCGCCGGGGGACCTGATCGCGGTACCGGCCACCGGCGCGTACTGCCGTTCCATGGCCAGCAACTACAACCATGTGCTGCGGCCGCCGGTCGTCGCCGTGAACGACGGTGAGTCCCGGGTCATCGTCCGCCGTGAGACGGAGGAGGATCTCCTGCGTCTCGACGTCGGATAGCAGGTCGGCGCGGTCAGCCCGGGGAAGGAAGATCTCCTGTCTTCCGGCCCCGTACAAATGAAATAGATGTCTCACGATCCGGACGAAGGGTAGAAACTCCCGTCCGGTGAGTGAGACTGGTCCAACCGTAGACGGTATGAGGAAACGAGGTCGGATGATGCGTACGCGTCCGCTGAAGGTGGCGCTGCTGGGCTGTGGGGTTGTCGGCTCAGAGGTGGCGCGCATCATGACGACGCACGCCGACGACCTCGCCGCCAGGATCGGCGCCCCCGTCGAGCTCGCGGGGGTCGCGGTACGGCGGCCCTCCAAGGTGCGTGAGGGCATCCCCGCCGAGCTCGTCACCACCGACGCCACCGCGCTGGTCAAACGCGGGGACATCGACGTCGTCGTCGAGGTCATCGGCGGCATCGAGCCCGCCCGCTCGCTCATCACCACCGCCTTCGAGCACGGCGCCTCCGTGGTCTCCGCCAACAAGGCGCTCCTCGCCCAGGACGGCGCCGCCCTGCACGCCGCCGCGGAGGAGCACGACGCGGACCTCTACTACGAGGCCGCCGTCGCCGGTGCCATCCCGCTGATCCGCCCGCTGCGCGAGTCCCTCGCCGGTGACAAGGTCAACCGGGTGCTGGGCATCGTCAACGGGACGACCAACTTCATCCTCGACAAGATGGACAGCACGGGGGCGGGGTATCAGGAGGCCCTCGACGAGGCCACCGCCCTGGGATACGCGGAAGCCGACCCGACCGCCGACGTCGAGGGGTTCGACGCCGCCGCCAAGGCCGCCATCCTCGCCGGTATCGCCTTCCACACGCGCGTGCGTCTCGACGACGTCTACCGCGAGGGCATGACCGAGGTCACCGCCGCCGACTTCGCCTCCGCGAAGAACATGGGCTGCACCATCAAGCTGCTCGCCATCTGCGAGCGCGCCGAGGACGGCGGGTCCGTCACCGCGCGCGTGCACCCCGCGATGATCCCGCTCAGCCACCCGCTGGCCTCCGTGCGCGGCGCCTACAACGCCGTCTTCGTCGAGTCCGACGCCGCCGGCCAGCTCATGTTCTACGGCCCCGGCGCCGGTGGTGCCCCCACCGCCTCGGCCGTGCTCGGCGACCTCGTCGCCGTCTGTCGGAACCGGCTCAACGGTGCGACCGGTCCCGGCGAGTCCGCGTACGCCGCCCTGCCCGTGTCGGGCATGGGTGAGGTTGTCACGCGGTATCACATCAGTCTCGATGTCGCGGACAAACCGGGTGTTCTCGCCCAGGTCGCGACCGTGTTCGCCGAGCACGGGGTTTCCATCGATACGGTTCGCCAGCAGGGTAAGGACGGCGAGGCCTCCCTCGTCGTCGTCACCCACCGGGCCTCCGACGCCTCCCTCTCCGGGACCGTCGAGGCGCTGCGCAAGCTCGACACCGTGCGCGGTGTCGCCAGCATCATGCGGGTTGAAGGAGAGTAACCAGCAATGACCCACCAGTGGCGCGGAATCATCGAGGAGTACCGGGACCGGCTGCCGGTATCCGACACCACGCCGGTCGTGACGCTCCGCGAGGGCGGCACGCCCCTCGTGCCCGCGCAGGTGCTCTCCGAGCGCACGGGCTGCGAGGTCCACCTCAAGGTGGAGGGCGCGAACCCGACGGGGTCCTTCAAGGACCGCGGTATGACCATGGCCATCACCCGGGCCAAGGAGGAGGGCGCGAAGGCGGTCATCTGCGCCTCCACCGGCAACACCTCCGCCTCCGCGGCCGCGTACGCCGTGCGCGCCGGCATGGTCTCCGCCGTGCTCGTGCCGCAGGGCAAGATCGCGCTCGGCAAGATGGGTCAGGCGCTCATCCACGGCGCGAAGATCCTCCAGGTCGACGGCAACTTCGACGACTGCCTCACCCTCGCCCGCGCCCTGAGCGACAATTACCCCGTGGCGCTGGTCAACTCGGTCAACCCGGTGCGTATCGAGGGCCAGAAGACCGCCGCGTTCGAGATTGTCGACATGCTCGGCGACGCTCCCGACATCCACGTCCTCCCGGTCGGCAACGCGGGCAACATCACCGCGTACTGGAAGGGCTACAAGGAGTACGCCGCCGACGGCATCGCCGCCAGGACCCCCCGTATGTGGGGCTTCCAGGCGTCCGGCAGTGCCCCGATCGTGCGCGGCGAGGTCGTCAAGGACCCGTCGACGATCGCCACCGCCATCCGCATCGGCAACCCGGCGTCCTGGAACTACGCGCTCGCGGCGCGGGACGAGTCCGGCGGCCTCATCGACGAGGTGACGGACCGTGAGATCCTGCGCGCCTACCGGCTGTTGGCCTCGCAGGAGGGCGTCTTCGTCGAGCCCGCCTCCGCCGCGTCGGTGGCCGGTCTGCTGAAGGCCGCCGAGCAGGGCCTGGTCGACCCGGGGCAGCGCATCGTCTGCACCGTCACCGGCAACGGCCTGAAGGACCCCGACTGGGCCGTCGCCGGCGCCCCGCAGCCGGTCACCGTCCCGGTCGACGCGGCGACGGCCGCCGAGCGCCTGGGTCTGGCGTAGAACCGCCTGAAGAACTTGGCGTAAACGCAGTACACCTGGGGCGTCCCTAAAGGGGGTGCACAGGGGGCTTACGACACGCATCGTGCGCCTCCTGTGCGCCCTATGTCGCCACAGAACCTTCCTTCGATAGGCTGTACCGAACCCGCCCGCCGCATATGCCGCGGAGCCGCGCCGTCGACAGCGGTCTTACAGGGCCCGTCGACAGTGCGCAGAGGGTCTCCACGTACGTATCGAATGTCATTCGACAATCACGCAGCTCAAGGAGAGTCATCGAGCGATGGCCGGTCCAGCGTTCCGCGCCGCCGCCGTACGGGTGCGCGTCCCCGCCACCAGCGCCAACCTCGGTCCGGGCTTCGACGCCCTGGGCCTGTCGCTGGGGCTCTACGACGACGTCGTCGTCCGGGTGGCCGACTCCGGGCTGCACATCGACATCGCGGGTGAGGGCAGCGAGACCCTCCCGCGCGACGAGAAGCACCTGCTCGTACGGTCCCTGCGCACCGCCTTCGACCTGCTCGGCGGACAGCCGCGCGGCCTCGAGATCGTGTGCGCCAACCGCATCCCGCACGGCCGTGGCCTCGGCTCCTCCTCGGCCGCCATCGTGGCCGGCATCGTCGCCGCGCGTGCCGTGACCATAGGCGGCGAGTCCCGGCTCGACGACGCCGCGCTCCTGGAGCTCGCGACCGAGATCGAGGGCCACCCCGACAACGTGGCCCCGTGTCTGCTCGGCGGCTTCACCATCGCCTGGATGGAGGCCGGTGCCGCGCGGGCGATCAGGCTGGAGCCCGGCGATTCCATCGTTCCGGTGGTTTTCGTGCCCGGTAAGCCGGTTCTGACGGAGACCGCGCGCGGTCTTCTCCCGCGCACCGTGCCGCACGTCGACGCCGCCGCCAACGCGGGCCGCGCCGCACTGCTCGTCGAGGCCCTCACCCGGCGCCCCGAGCTGCTGCTGCCCGCGACCGAGGACCGGCTGCACCAGGAGTACCGGGCTCCGGCCATGCCGGAGAGCGCAGCGCTCGTGGAGCGCTTGAGGGCGGACGGAGTTCCGGCCGTGATCTCCGGAGCGGGACCGACGGTTCTGGCGCTGGCCGACGAGGACAGCGCGGACAAGGTGGCCCATCTGGCGGGCCCGGGCTGGGCCGCGAACAGGCTCGAACTCGATGCACAGGGGGCGTGCGTACTACCGCTCGCTTCCACCGCCACTGACATCTGAAGCCGGCCGTTGTCGGTTTTGGAGAGGGGGAATGTTTGTTGGATCCGGTAGTGTTAACCTCAAGTCTGCACCCGACCCCACCATGGCGAGGTGCTTCACGTCCCCGTCCGGGACAGACATTCTTCCGGGAGCCTCCCAAGCCGCACTGTGTTTCGTACGACGTACGCGGGCAGTACCTCGTACGCGAGCACTGAGCGACTTGCCGGGCACGCTCCGGAACCGGTGCGACCGAGCCACGTGACACAGCCAGTCGGTGTCACCGCTCTGGGAAGCGCCATCACCAGAAATTTCCTCCGCCGCCCAGGCGGACCACCGCCCCGGCTCGGTCCACAAGGATGGGACCGACGTCGGACAGCACAAACGGTCGCCGAGCCAGACAGGCCGACGTCCGCTCCAGGGAAGGACCCTTCGTGAGCGACACCACCGATCTGATGGGCGCACGTGTCGAGGAGACCGCTGCCGCGCCCGCCACGGACGCCTCCGCGCCTGCCAGCGGTGCCGGCTCCCGGCGGCGCCGCGGTACCGGCCTCGACGGCATGGTGCTGGCCGAGCTTCAGCAGGTCGCATCCGGCCTCGGCATCAGGGGCACCGCGCGTATGCGCAAGAGCCAGCTGATCGAGGTCATCAAGGAGGCGCAGGCCGGAGGTGGTGGTGCCCCGGCGAAGGCCGAGGCCGCCGCCGAGACCAAGCCCAAGCGCCGCGCCACCTCCAAGGCTCGTACCGGCGAGGCCGCCGAGGCGAAGGCCGAGGCCAAGGCCGAAGCGCCCGCCAAGGCCGAGAAGGCCGTGGCCCAGCAGCAGATCGAGATCCCCGGCCAGCCGGCTGGGGGCCCCTCCCGCGCGAGCGAAGCCGAGCGTGGGGGAGAGGACGCCCCGGCGGAGCGCCGTCGTCGCCGTGCCACGGCCGAGGCCGGCAGCCCCGAGACGGTGGCCGCCGAGGCGAAGAGCGAGCCGAAGGCCGAGACGCCCGCCCAGGCGCAGGGCGACGCCGGTGACGCCGAGGGCCGTCAGGGCCGTCGCGACCGCCGGGACCGCGGCGAGCGTGGTGACCGGGGCGACCGCGGTGACCGTGAGCGTGGCGGCCGGGACCGCGACCGTCGCGGCAAGGGCGACGAGCAGCAGGGCGGCGGCCAGCGCGGTCAGCAGCAGAGCCAGCAGCAGGGCGGCGGCCGCCAGGAGCGCAACGCCGGTCCGCAGGACGACGACGACTTCGACGGTGGCCGTCGCGGCCGTCGCGGCCGTTACCGGGACCGCCGTGGCCGCCGTGGGCGCGACGAGATGGGCGGCCCCGAGCCGCAGCTCGCCGACGACGACGTCCTGATCCCCGTCGCGGGCATCCTGGACATCCTCGACAACTACGCCTTCATCCGTACGTCGGGTTACCTGCCGGGTCCCAACGACGTGTACGTCTCCCTCGCCCAGGTCCGTAAGAACGGCCTGCGCAAGGGCGACCACGTCACCGGTGCGGTCCGCCAGCCCAAGGACGGCGAGCGCCGCGAGAAGTTCAACGCGTTGGTCCGCCTGGACTCCCAGAACGGCATGGCGCCCGACTCCGGGCGCGGGCGACCGGAGTTCAACAAGCTGACGCCGCTGTACCCGCAGGACCGCCTCCGTCTGGAGACGGACCCGGGCGTCCTCACCACCCGCATCATCGACCTCGTCGCGCCGATCGGTAAGGGCCAGCGCGGTCTGATCGTGGCCCCGCCGAAGACCGGCAAGACCATGATCATGCAGGCCATCGCCAACGCGATCACGCACAACAACCCCGAGTGCCACCTGATGGTCGTCCTGGTCGACGAGCGTCCGGAAGAGGTCACCGACATGCAGCGGTCGGTCAAGGGCGAGGTCATCTCCTCGACCTTCGACCGTCCGGCCGAGGACCACACCACGGTCGCCGAGCTCGCCATCGAGCGCGCCAAGCGTCTGGTGGAGCTGGGTCACGACGTGGTCGTCCTGCTCGACTCGATCACGCGTCTGGGCCGTGCGTACAACCTCGCCGCGCCCGCCTCCGGCCGCATCCTGTCCGGTGGTGTCGACTCGACCGCCCTGTACCCGCCGAAGCGCTTCTTCGGTGCGGCCCGCAACATCGAGGACGGCGGCTCGCTGACCATCCTCGCCACCGCGCTGGTGGACACCGGGTCCCGCATGGACGAGGTCATCTTCGAGGAGTTCAAGGGCACCGGCAACGCCGAGCTCAAGCTCGACCGGAAGCTCGCCGACAAGCGCATCTTCCCGGCGGTGGACGTCGACGCGTCCGGTACCCGTAAGGAAGAGATCCTGCTGGCCAGCGACGAGCTCGCCATCGTCTGGAAGCTGCGCCGGGTGCTGCACGCCCTCGACCAGCAGCAGGCGGTGGAGCTGCTTCTCGACAAGATGAAGCAGACGAAGTCGAACGCCGAGTTCCTGATGCAGATCCAGAAGACGACGCCTACCCCCGGTAACGGCGACTGACGTAAGTCTTCAGTAAAGGGCCACTCCTGTGACAGGGGTGGCCCTTTTCGCGTCTTGTTGCCGGTGTACGATCGCGCTCTTCGGTCACTTTTTCGACCTGTGAACTTCTGATCCCGAGGGGGGACTTGAGTGGGTACAGCCATGTCCGGGGGCGGTCGCCACAGACGCCGGATGCGGATCGCCCTGCCCATCGGCGCGGCCGGTATCGCGGCCGCCGTCGCCGCCGCTCTGCTGACCACGTCGGCCGATGCCGCGACCGCGCTTCCGAAGCCGACGGTCAAGCCGGCCATCAGCACGGTGTCGCAGGCCGAGCTGGAGAAGCGGGTCGCGGGCGCGGTCGCCGGTGACGACGTCGCGGGGGAGACGACCTCGAAGTCGTCCCTGAGCTCGAGCACCAGCGGCGGCACCGTCGACCCGAAGATCATCGGCGGTTCCACCACGACGATCACCTCGGCGCCGTGGATGGCCCAGCTCTGGTACTACGACGACACCACCGACACCGGGTTCTTCTGCGGTGGCGCGGTCGTCTCGCCGACGAAGATCCTCACCGCCGCGCACTGCGCCAAGGGCTACGACTGGGCGAAGTACGGCGCGATCGTCACCGGCGCCACGACGCTGCCCGACGACGCCGGCAACACCACCGGCGCGGTCTCCGGTGTGGTCCGTCAGTGGACCCACCCGTCGTACAGCTCGCGGACCATCGACAACGACATCGCCGTCCTCACCCTGGCGACCCCGACCAAGTCGACGCCGATCCGTATGACGACGTCCACGGACACCGCGTCGTACGCCGCCGGCACCAGCGCGAAGGTCTACGGCTGGGGCCGCACCAGCTCCACCAGCGAGGACGTCTCCAACACCCTGAAGACGGCCACGCTGCCGATCCAGTCGGACAGCACCTGCGCCGGCTACTACGGCACGGACTTCGTCAAGGGCCACATGGTCTGCGCGGGCAAGCCCGCCAGCGGCAGCGACGCCGGTACGACGTCCGCGTGCAACGGCGACTCCGGCGGCCCGCTCGTCGTGAACGGCCGCATCGTGGGTGTCGTGTCCTGGGGTGTCGTGGACTGTGTCGAGAAGGGCGCGTACAGCGTCTTCTCGAAGGTGAAGACGTACCTCGGCGCCGCCTACGCGCAGGTCGACGACGCCAACATGAGCTACACCGACGCCAAGGCCGACCTCTTCGTGCGCAACGCGTCCACGAAGACGGCCTACCAGAAGAACTCCAAGGGCACCTCGTTCGGCGCCCGCCAGTCCCTGGGCGACTGGGGCGGCGTCAACCTCGTCGTCCAGACGGACCTCGACCGGGACAGCGTCCAGGACATCCTGTTCCGCCAGAGCTCCACCGGCGACGTCTACCGGTCGTACTACTCGTGGGCCAACGAGGACTGGGCCGAGAAGAAGGTCTTCGACAACTGGAAGACCCGCACCCGCATCATCACCCCGGGCGACCTGACCGGCGACTACAAGCCCGACCTGGTCTCCGTGGACTCCGCCGGCAAGGCGTGGCTCTACCCGGGCAAGGGCGACGGCACCTTCTCGTCCCGTGTGCAGATCGGCACCGGCACCGGCTGGAACGCCTACAACATGGTGCGCGGCAAGGGCGACTTCAACGGTGACGGCAAGGCCGACCTGCTCGCCCGTAACAAGAGCACCGGCGCCCTCTACCTCTACAAGGGCACCGGCAAGGCCTCCAGCCCCTTCTCCGCCCGTGTGAAGGTCCGCACCTGGAGCAACACCACGTACAACGCCTTCGACGCCATCGGTGACATGACCGGTGACGGCAAGGCCGACTTCCTGGCCCGTACGCCCGGCGGCACCCTGTACCTGTACAAGGGCACCGGCAAGGCCACCAGCGAGATCTTCGCCACAAGGATCTCCGTCGGTACCGATTTCAAGCAGTACGACATCTTCGGATGAAATAGCAGGTGAGCGGGGTGCGACCCCGTTGACACGACTACGCACTGTGCCCACCCGTCCACCGGGTGGGCACAGTGCGTTGTGCAACCCTTTCTCCGGTTTACCCGTCTGACCGGACGGAGCGACCATGGTGAGGTTCGGGTCGTAACGACCACGTCTGACCCTGAAAGCAGGGGGTAACCGACCGGACGAGAACGAGGAGCAGATGACCGCCGAGAGCACACCGGACCCCGGCATAGCCGAGGAGTCCGACACCACGGGCCCGCGTCACCGCGCCAAGGGCCGTCGCCGCAAGACCCGCGGCAAGCGCAAGGGCCTGATGATCACGGCCTGGACCGCCGCGGGCATCGTCGTGCTGGGCGGCACCGGAGCCGGTTACCTGTACTTCAAGCTCAACGGCAACATCAAGAGCGTCGACATCGACCAGGCCCTCGGCACCGACCGGCCCACGAAGGTCGACAACGGCTCGGAGAACATCCTCGTCCTCGGCTCCGACACCCGCTCCGGCTCCAACAAGAAGCTGGGCGGCGGCACCGACGACGGCAGCGCCCGCTCCGACACGGCGATGATCGTGCACGTCTACGAGGGCCACAAGAAGGCCAGCGTGGTCTCCGTCCCCCGCGACACCCTCGTCGACCGCCCCGAGTGCACCGACTCCGACGGCACCGTGCATGACGCCGCGAGCGGCGTGATGTTCAACTCCGCGTACTCCACGGGCGGCGCCGCCTGCGCGGTGAAGACCGTCGAGTCGATCACCGACATCCGCATGGACCACTATCTGGAGGTCGACTTCTCGGGCTTCCAGAAGCTCATCGACGAGCTCGGCGGCGTGCAGGTCACCACCACCAAGAGCATCAAGGACTCCGAGAGCCACCTGAACCTGAAGGCCGGCACGCACACGCTCACCGGCGAGCAGGCCCTCGGCCTCGTCCGCACCCGGCACGGCGTCGGCGACGGCTCCGACCTCGGGCGCATCCAGCTCCAGCAGGCGTTCATCAAGGCGCTGATCAACCAGGTCAAGACGGTCGACCTCTTCGACAGCCCGAAGAAGCTCTTCAACCTCGCCAACACGGCCACCAAGGCCGTCACCACCGACTCCGACCTCGGCTCGGTCAACAAGCTCATGTCCTTCGCGAACGGTCTCAAGGGCATCAGCTCGAAGAACATGACCATGGTCACCATGCCGGTCCAGTACGACCCGCAGGACGGCAACCGGGTCCTCATCGACAAGGACAAGGCCGCACTGGTCTGGAAGGCCCTGGAGAACGACCAGGCGATCCCGAAGTCGGCCACCGAGGGCACGGCGACGGGCCAGGCGAAGGGTGTCGTGACGTCGTAGCGGACCGCCGGGAATAGATCGCCGCGGCCCCCGGTTTTGGGGGATGCGGCCAGTCCTGGCAGACTGGTACGTCGGCCCCGGTTCACGCCCCCGCAGCCCGCGGACGGCGACCCGGTGCCCTCCCGAAACTAGGAGACACCTTGAAGCGCGACATCCACCCCGAGTACGTCGAGACGCAGGTCAGCTGCACCTGTGGCGCGTCGTTCACCACCCGCAGCACGATCTCCAGCGGCACCATCCGCGCCGAGGTCTGCTCCGAGTGCCACCCGTTCTACACGGGCAAGCAGAAGATCCTCGACACCGGTGGCCGCGTGGCCCGCTTCGAGGCCCGCTTCGGCAAGGCTGCTGCCAAGAAGTAGCGAGCCACCAGCGCCGGTCCGCGTCGCACTCCTCGGAGTGCGCCGGGACCGGCGTTTTTGGTCGCCCGCCTTCCCCCTTCATCCGCAGTACAGGAGCCAGAGATGTTCGAGGCCGTCGAGGAACTCGTCGGTGAGCACGCCGACCTGGAGAAGAAGCTCGCCGACCCGTCGGTCCACTCCGACCAGGCCAACGCGCGCAAGCTGAACAAGCGCTACGCCGAGCTCACCCCGATCGTCGCCACGTACCGCTCCTGGAAGCAGACCGGCGACGACATCGGCACCGCCAAGGAGCTCGCCGCCGACGACCCCGACTTCGCCGCCGAGGTCAAGGACCTGGAGAAGAGCCGCGAGGAGCTCACCGAGAAGCTCCGCCTCCTCCTCGTCCCGCGCGACCCCAGCGACGACAAGGACGTCATCCTCGAGATCAAGGCCGGCGCGGGCGGCGACGAGTCCGCCCTGTTCGCCGGCGACCTCCTGCGCATGTACCTGCGGTACGCCGAGCGGGTCGGCTGGAAGACCGAGATCATCGACGCCACCGAGTCCGAGCTGGGCGGCTACAAGGACGTCCAGGTCGCCGTGAAGACCAAGGGCGGCCAGGGAGCCACCGAGCCCGGACAGGGCGTCTGGGCCCGCCTGAAGTACGAGGGCGGCGTGCACCGCGTGCAGCGTGTGCCGGCGACCGAGTCCCAGGGCCGTATCCACACCTCCGCGGCCGGTGTCCTCGTGACGCCCGAGGCGGAGGAGGTCGACGTCGAGATCAACCCGAACGACCTCCGCATCGACGTCTACCGCTCCTCCGGTCCCGGCGGCCAGTCCGTCAACACGACCGACTCCGCCGTACGCATCACGCACATTCCCACCGGAGTCGTCGCCTCCTGCCAGAACGAGAAGAGCCAGCTTCAGAACAAGGAGCAGGCACTGCGTATCCTGCGCTCCAGGCTGCTCGCCGCGGCGCAGGAGGAGGCGGAGAAGAATGCCGCCGACGCCCGCCGCAGCCAGGTCCGCACCGTCGACCGCTCCGAGAAGATCCGTACGTACAACTTCCCGGAGAACCGCATCTCGGACCACCGCGTCGGCTTCAAGGCGTACAACCTGGACCAGGTCCTGGACGGCGACCTCGACGCAATGATCCAGGCCTGCGTCGACGCGGACTCGGCGGCGAAGCTGGCAGCTGCCTAAAGGCCGCGAAAGAGGCACGTACGCAGTACCGAGTACGACACGGAGGACTTGCGTGAACCTGCTGCTCGCAGAGGTGGCCCAGGCCACCCAGCGGCTGGCCGACGCCGGCGTGCCCTCGCCGCGCAACGACGCGGAGGAGCTCGCCGCGTTCGTGCACGGCGTGAAGCGGGGCGCGCTGCACTCCGTGAAGGACTCGGACTTCGACGCCCGGTACTGGGAGGTCATCGCCCGCCGTGAGCAGCGCGAGCCGCTCCAGCACATCACCGGACGGGCCTTCTTCCGGTACCTGGAACTCCAGGTCGGCCCGGGCGTCTTCGTCCCCCGTCCGGAGACCGAGTCCGTGGTCGGGTGGGCGATAGACGCCGTACGCGCCATGGACGTCGTGGAGCCGTGCATCGTCGACCTGTGCACCGGCTCCGGCGCCATCGCGCTCGCCCTCGCCCAGGAGGTCCCGCGCTCCCGGGTGCACGCCGTGGAGCTGTCCGAGGACGCCCTCCAGTGGACGCGCAAGAACGTCGAGGGGTCCAGGGTCGACCTGCGTCAGGGCAACGCCCTGGACGCCTTCCCGGACCTCGACGGCCAGGTCGACCTGGTCATCTCCAACCCGCCCTACATCCCGCTGACCGAGTGGGAGTACGTCGCTCCCGAGGCGCGGGACTACGATCCCGAACTCGCCCTGTTCTCAGGGGAGGACGGCCTCGACCTCATCCGCGGCCTGGAACGGACCGCACACCGGCTCCTGCGCCCCGGCGGCGTCGTCGTCATCGAACACGCCGACACCCAGGGCGGCCAGGTGCCGTGGATCTTCACCGAGGAGCGGGGCTGGGCCGACGCGGCCGACCACCCCGACCTCAACAACCGCCCGCGTTTCGCGACCGCTCGCAAGGCGATGCCGTGAGCAGCCCGAAGACTCTCTTTCAGATGTACGTGTACGAGGAGGCCCGCTAAATGGCACGGCGATACGACACCAACGACGCGACCGACCGCTCGACCGGTCTGCGCGAAGCCGCGTCCGCCGTCCGCCGTGGCGAGCTCGTGGTCCTCCCGACCGACACGGTGTACGGCATCGGCGCCGACGCGTTCTCCTCGGAGGCCGTCCACGACCTGCTGGAGGCCAAGGGGCGGGGCCGCAACATGCCCACGCCCGTCCTCATCGGCTCCCCGAACACCCTGCACGGCCTCGTCACGGACTTCTCCGAGCTGGCCTGGGAACTCGTCGACGCCTTCTGGCCCGGCGCGCTGACCCTCGTCGCCAAGCACCAGCCGTCCCTCCAGTGGGACCTGGGCGACACGAGGGGCACGGTGGCCGTACGGATGCCGCTGCACCCGGTGGCGATCGAGCTGCTGACGGAGGTCGGCCCCATGGCGGTCTCCTCGGCGAACCTCACGGGACACCCGGCGCCCGAGGACTGCGACGCCGCCCAGGAGATGCTCGGCGACTCCGTCTCGGTCTACCTGGACGGCGGCCCGACCCCCGGCATCGTCCCGTCGTCGATCGTCGACGTCACGCGTGAGGTGCCGCTGCTGCTGCGTGAGGGCGCCCTCACCGCGGACGAGCTGAGGAAGGTCGTACCCGACCTCGAGGTGGCGAATTGACGGCCCCTGACGCGGGGCGTGGCATATGGGACCCGGAAGAGACGCGGACGTTCACAGGGCTTCCGCGTGACACCTTCCGCATCCTCCACGTCAGCACCGGCAACGTGTGCCGCTCACCGATCACCGAGCGGCTGACCCGGCATGCCCTGGCGGACCGGCTGGGCGACCCGCTGTGGGGCGGCCTGGTCGTGGAGAGCGCGGGGACCTGGGGCCACGAGGGGGCGCCCATGGAGGCCAACGCGGAGGCGGTCCTGGCCGACTTCGGCGCGGACGCCTCCGGCTTCACCGGCCGCGAACTCCTCGACGAGCACGTCATCATGGCTGACCTCGTCCTCACCGCCACCCGCGACCACCGCCAGCAGGTCATCTCCATGGGCCACTCGGCGGGCCTGCGCACCTTCACCCTGAAGGAGTTCACCCGCCTGGTCCGAGCCATAGACCCGACAACGCTGCCACCCCTGGACGACGGCGTGGTCGCCCGAGCCCGTGCCCTGGTCCGTGCCGCGGCGGCTCTACGCGGGTGGCTCCTGGCCCCGACGGCAGAGGCGGACGAGGTCTACGACCCCTACGGCGCCCCCCTGCCGTTCTTCCGCTCGATCGGCGACGAGATACACCAGGCGGTGGATCCGGTGGTGACGGCTCTGACGGGTGTTCCTGCGCGGATGTGAGTCCGGGCGGGGACCGCGTCCGGGATGGGCTGCACCAGGCGGTGGATTCGGTGGTGACGGCGTTGACGGGGGTGCATGCTCGGATGTGAGGGTGGGTGGGCTTGGGGGGTGTGGGGCCTGGGGGAGTAGCCGGGTGGGCGTGATGGCCGAGCAGGCCGTCGGTGGCGGGCCTACATTGGACGTACGTCACCGTCGACGCCCCGGAGTCCACCATGTCGGTCACCCATGCCCCCGAGACCGCCGACATCCTGCGACGGCAGGATCCCGAGCTGGCCGAGATCCTGCTCGGGGAGCTCGCTCGGCAGTCGACGTCGCTCCAGCTGATCGCCGCCGAGAACTTCAGCTCGCCGGCCGTGCTGGCGGCGCTGGGGTCGCCGCTGGCGAACAAGTACGCCGAGGGGTATCCGGGTGCCCGGCACCACGGCGGCTGCGAGATCGTCGACGTCGCCGAGCGGATCGCCGTGGACCGCGCGAAGGCGCTGTTCGGCGCCGAGCACGCCAACGTGCAGGCCCACTCCGGCTCGTCCGCCGTACTCGCCGCGTACGCCGCGCTGCTGCGCCCCGGCGACACCGTCCTCGCCCTCGGCCTGCCCTACGGCGGTCACCTCACCCACGGCTCGCCCGCCAACTTCTCCGGCCGCTGGTTCGACTTCGTGCCGTACGGCGTGGACGCGGAGACAGGTCTCGTCGACTACGACCAGGTGCGCGCCCTCGCCCTCACCCACCGGCCCAAGGCGATCGTGTGCGGGTCGATCGCCTACCCCCGGCACATCGACTACGCCTTCTTCCGCGAGGTCGCCGACGAGGTCGGGGCTTATCTCATCGCCGACGCCGCCCACCCCATCGGGCTCGTCGCCGGGGGAGCCGCGCCCAGCCCGGTGCCGTACGCCGATGTCGTCTGCGCCACCACACACAAGGTGCTGCGCGGACCCCGCGGCGGCATGATCCTGTGCGGCGCGGACCTGGCCGAGCGCGTGGACCGGGCCGTCTTCCCGTTCACCCAGGGCGGTGCGCAGATGCACACCATCGCCGCCAAGGCCGTCGCGTTCGGCGAGGCGGCAACCCCGGCCTTCACGGCGTACGCCCATCAGGTGGTCGCCAATGCGAGGGTTCTCGCCGCGGGCCTGGCCGCCGAGGGGCTGGTCGTCACCACCGGCGGCACGGACACCCATCTGGTCACCGCCGATCCGGCCCCGCTCGGCGTCGACGGACGCACGGCGCGGGGGCGGCTCGCGGCGGCGGGCCTGGTGCTCGACTGCTGTGCGCTGCCGCACGCGGACGCCCGTGGCCTGCGGCTGGGCACGGCGGCCGTGACCACACAGGGGATGGGCGAGGTGGAGATGGCGCGGATCGCCGTACTGCTCGCGGGGGTGCTCCGAGGGGAGAACGAGACGCAGAAGGCTCGTGAAGAAGTGCGGGAGCTGGTCGGGGGATTTCCGCCGTATCCGGGTTGAGCGGGGGTAGACGCCCCTGCGTACACCTGAGTGCACAGCCACACGTGCAACCATCGTCGCTACCCGGAAGTCCCCATCCATATGCGTCCATCGCTAGTGTGTGGGGCTGTGATGGCCAGCGAGACCTGTGGGGAAGCCCGTGCGTGAATACCTGCTGACGCTCTGCATCACGGCCGCGGTGACGTATCTGCTGACAGGGCCGGTACGGAAGTTCGCGATCGTGGCAGGAGCGATGCCGGAGATCAGGGCCCGTGACGTGCACCGGGAACCGACTCCGCGGCTCGGCGGTATCGCCATGTTCTTCGGACTGTGCGCGGGACTGCTGGTCGCCGACCACCTCACCAACCTCAGTCAGGTCTTCGACAAGTCCAACGAGCCGCGCGCGCTGCTGTCCGGCGCCGCCCTCATCTGGCTGATCGGCGTCCTGGACGACAAGTTCGAGATCGACGCCCTGATCAAGCTGGGCGGCCAGATGATCGCCGCCGGCGTCATGGTCATGCAGGGTCTGACGATCCTGTGGCTGCCGATCCCCACCGTGGGCAACGTGGCGCTGACCCAGTGGCAGGGCACCCTGCTGACGGTGGCGCTCGTCGTCATCACCATCAACGCAGTGAACTTCGTCGACGGCCTCGACGGCCTCGCGGCGGGCATGGTGTGCATCGCCTCGGCGGCGTTCTTCCTCTACGCCTACCGCGTCTGGGTCTCGTACGGCATCGAGGCCGCCGCCCCGGCCACGCTGTTCTCGGCGATCCTGATGGGCATGTGCCTGGGCTTCCTGCCGCACAACATGCACCCCGCCCGGATCTTCATGGGCGACTCCGGCTCGATGCTCATCGGCCTGGTGCTGGCGGCCGGCGCGATCTCCATCACCGGGCAGGTCGACCCGGACGCGCTGAAGCTGTTCGCCGGGTCCGAGAAGGCGGCCGTGCACCAGACGGTGCCGGTCTACATCCCGCTGCTGCTGCCGCTCACGATCATCGCGATCCCGGCCGCCGACCTGATCCTCGCGATCGTGCGGCGCACCTGGCGCGGTCAGTCGCCGTTCGCCGCCGACCGCGGTCATCTGCACCACCGGCTCCTGGAGATCGGGCACTCGCACAGCCGCGCGGTGCTGATCATGTACTTCTGGTCGGCGCTGATCGCGTTCGGCGCGCTCGCCTACTCCGTGAACTCGGCGTCCATGTGGATCGTGCTGAGTGTGGTGTTCCTCTCCGCGATCGGCCTGCTCCTGCTCCTGCTGCCGCGCTTCACGCCGCGAGCCCCCGTCTGGGCACAGGCCTTCGTGCCGCCGCGGTACCGCCGTCGCAGGGCCGTTGCGGAATCCGCAGCGGCCGCGCAACAGGCCGCCGCGGACGCCGAGTCGGAGGACGCGGACGAGCGCACTCCGGTGGCCGTCGGTGTCTCCGGCGTCAACGGTGCGACGGCCCTCGGCGTCCGTTCGCGCTTCTCGGACAGGCGGAAAGCCGGAACGTCGCGCTGACGCGGCAAGGTAAGAATCTGACTAGAGCATTGCCAAGTCGTGGGAGTGGGTTGGGGCCGCAAAGCGCCCCAATACCAGACAAGTGGGCGGCGTTTCTGCACAGACGCGCACTGTCACTCTCATGTGTGACACCGAGCACACCTTCCAGGTAAAGACCTCATCAAATAGTTTGTGATACGGTTCACGAGAACCCCGGACAGAGTCGAAGGACCGCAGTGCGACGGTCCATTGGCGTGAGACTCAAGCTCTCCATCCGGGACTACGCTCGTCCATGACGACACCTGCCCCCCTGTGAAAGCGGAGTTGCCGCCATGCCGTCCAATGACGCCCGGAACCTCATGCAGACCGCTGTACCTACAGCGGCGGTCGGCGCGGTCACCGTTGCCGTCAGTGGCGTGGTCGCGGGCGGCAAGGGGGCCATCGGGGCGGCCGTCGGCACGGTACTGGCCATCCTCTTCATGGGAATCGGTCTGTACGTCCTGCAATGGACGGCAAAAACGCTCCCGCAGTTGTTCCAGGCCATGGGGCTGATGCTCTATGTCGCCCAACTCCTGTTGCTTCTGATCTTCGTCGCCCTTTTCCAGGACACCTCTCTCTTCAACCCGAAGGCGTTCGCGGCCGCACTCGTCGTCGCGACCGTCGTGTGGATGGGCGCACAGGCCCGAGCCCACATGAAGGCCAAGATCTTCTACGTCGACCCGGACTCCGAAAAGAGCGGGAAGTCGGAGAAGTCAGGGTCGTCGTCGTGAGGGGTAGGGCCGGGATAAAGGGTGGGAAGAACTCCTGCTATCGTCCGGTGCCAACTGCGGCATCGCGGGCGCGGGCATCTGAGCTGACGCCTGCTCAATCGCGAGGCTTGATGCCCCCCAGCCGCCCCCACATCCGTAACACCTGTCCGGTGCCGACCAGCGGCTGCGCGCCGCGCCGACACAACGAGGTAGCCGTACCCATGCGTCACGCCGAAGGAGCCCGTGGTGAGTGCTGACCAGACCCAGCTCGCCTTTGACTGGAGTTGTCGGATCATGTCCGACAACGGGTGTGGCTTCCCGGCTCCGGGCCTGCACTCGTTCCTGTTCCAGCCGATCGCCACGGTCGGCGGGTTCGAGTTCAACAAGGTGATGCTGCTCGCCCTCATCACCACGCTGCTCGTCATCACCTTCTTCTATGCCGCGTTCGGCAAGGCCAAGGTCGTCCCGGGCAAGCTCCAGATGGTCGGCGAGGCCGGCTACGACTTCGTGCGCCGCGGCATCGTCTACGAGACGCTCGGCAAGAAGGAAGGCGAGAAGTGGGTGCCTCTCATGGTGTCCCTCTTCTTCTTCATCTGGATCATGAACATCTGGTCCGTGATCCCGCTGGCCCAGTTCCCGGTGGCCTCGGTCTTCGCCTTCCCGGTGGTGCTCGCCGGCCTCGTCTGGATCCTCTGGGTCGGTCTGACGTTCAAGCGTCACGGCTTCGTGGGCTTCTTCAAGAACGTGACGGGCTACGACAAGTCGCTCGGCGCCGTGCTGCCGCTCGTGATGATCATCGAGTTCCTGTCGAACCTGTTCGTCCGCCCCTTCACGCACGCGGTCCGGCTCTTCGCCAACATGTTCGCCGGCCACCTGATGCTGGTCATGTTCACCGTCGCCTCCTGGTACCTGCTGAACGGCGCGATGATCCCGGCGGCCGGTGTCTCCTTCGTCATGACCATGGTCATGATCCTCTTCGAGCTCTTCGTGCAGGCCGTCCAGGCGTACGTCTTCGTGCTGCTGGCCTGCTCGTACATTCAGGGCGCTCTCGCCGAGCACCACTGAGCCCCTACCCCCAAGCCCCAGAACGTCCGGTGGCCAACCCCCGCCGGTCCAAGAAAGAGAAGGAAGAATCAGCATGGCTGCCACTGAGACCCTCGCCGCTGTCTCCGGTTCGCTCGGCTCCATCGGCTACGGCCTCGCCGCCATCGGCCCCGGCGTCGGCGTCGGCATCATCTTCGGTAACGGCACCCAGGCCCTCGCCCGTCAGCCCGAGGCCGCCGGCCTGATCCGCGCCAACCAGATCCTGGGCTTCGCCTTCTGTGAGGCGCTCGCCCTCATCGGCATCGTCATGCCGTTCGTGTTCGGTAAGTAATTACCGCTTACCTGACACGTTTCGACGAAAGGCACTGATGTGATCGCCAATTGGGTACAGCTGGCGGCCGAGGAAGAGCAGAACCCGCTCATTCCTCCGGGCCCCGAGCTGCTCGTCGGCACCATCGCCTTCGCCATCGTGTTCTTCTTCTTCTGGAAGAAGCTGCTTCCGAACATCAACAAGGTTCTGGAAGAGCGCCGCGAGGCGATCGAAGGCGGAATCGAGAAGGCCGAGGCCGCGCAGGTCGAGGCTCAGAGCGTCCTTGAGCAGTACAAGGCTCAGCTCGCCGAGGCCCGGCACGAGGCCGCGCGTCTGCGCCAGGAGGCGCAGGAGCAGGGCGCCACGCTCATCGCCGAGATGCGCGCGGAAGGCCAGCGGCAGCGCGAGGAGATCGTCGCCGCGGGTCACGCGCAGATCGAGGCCGACCGCAAGGCCGCGTCCTCCGCGCTGCGTCAGGACGTCGGCAAGCTCGCCACCGACCTGGCCGGCAAGCTCGTCGGCGAGTCCCTCGAGGACCACGCCCGACAGAGCCGCGTGATCGACCGCTTCCTCGACGAGCTCGAGGAGAAGGCCGAGGCCGCGCGATGAACGGAGCGAGCCGCGAGGCCCTGGCAGCCGCACGTGAGCGTCTCGACGCGCTGACGGACAACACGTCCGTGAACGCCGGCACGCTCGCCGACGAGCTGGCCGCCGTCACCGCGCTGCTCGACCGCGAGGTGTCGCTGCGTCGGGTCCTGACCGACCCGGCGCAGGCCGGCGAGGCCAAGGCCGAACTGGCCCAGCGCCTCCTCGGAGGGCAGGTCGGCGGCGAGAGCGCCGATCTGGTGTCCGGCATGGTGCGCTCCCGCTGGTCGCAGTCGCGCGACCTCGCGGACGCCCTCGAGGAGCTGGCGAACATCGCCGACCTCACCGCCGCACAGCAGGCGGACGCGCTCGACGACGTCGAGGACGAGCTGTTCCGGTTCAGCCGGATCGTCTCTTCCAACACCGGTCTGCGTGCCGCGCTGACCGACCGCGCCGCGACGGTGTCGGCCAAGAGCGAGCTGCTGCGCAGCCTCCTCGGCGGCCGAGCCCACGCGACCACCGAGCGTCTGGTGACGCGTCTTGTGGCCGCGCCTCGGGGACGTAGCCTGGAGTCGGGACTGGAGTCCCTGTCCAAGCTCGCCGCCGAGCGCCGGGACCGCCTGGTCGCGGTCGTCACCTCGGCGGTGCCGCTGAGCGACACGCAGCGGCAGCGCCTGGGCGCCGCCCTCGCGAAGCTCTACGGCCACACGATGCACCTCAACATCGACGTGGACCCCGAGGTCCTCGGCGGGATCCGGGTGCAGGTCGGTGACGAGGTCATCAACGGCTCCCTCGCGGACCGTATCGAGGACGCCGGCCGCCGCCTGGCGGGCTAGCAGCAACTTCATAAGCAGTACGTACAGACGGCCCGGTTGGGCCGTGCAGAGGATTCCTGGGGGTCGCCCCCAGACCCCCAAAGTGAAACTTCGGGCCCAACAAGGAGAGCAGGGAACCCAGATGGCGGAGCTCACGATCCGGCCGGAGGAGATCCGGGACGCGCTGGAGAACTTCGTCCAGTCGTACAAGCCGGACGCGGCCTCGCGCGAGGAGGTCGGTACGGTCACCCTTGCCGGCGACGGCATCGCGAAGGTCGAGGGTCTCCCCTCGGCCATGGCCAACGAACTGCTGAAGTTCGAGGACGGCACCCTCGGCCTCGCGCTCAACCTGGAAGAGCGCGAGATCGGCGCCATCGTCCTCGGTGAGTTCAGCGGCATCGAGGAGGGTCAGCCGGTCACGCGTACCGGCGAGGTCCTGTCGGTCGCCGTGGGCGAGGGCTACCTCGGCCGTGTCGTCGACCCCCTCGGCAACCCGATCGACGGCCTCGGCGAGATCGAGACCAGCGGTCGTCGCGCCCTCGAGCTGCAGGCTCCGGGCGTCATGGCCCGTAAGTCGGTGCACGAGCCGATGGAGACCGGCTACAAGGCCGTCGACGCGATGACCCCGATCGGCCGTGGCCAGCGTCAGCTGGTCATCGGTGACCGTCAGACCGGCAAGACCGCCCTGGCCGTCGACACGATCATCAACCAGCGTGACAACTGGCGCTCCGGCGACCCGAAGAAGCAGGTCCGCTGCGTCTACGTCGCCATCGGCCAGAAGGGCTCGACCATCGCCTCCGTGCGTGGCGCCCTCGACGAGGCCGGCGCGCTGGAGTACACGACCATCGTCGCCGCCCCGGCGTCCGACCCGGCCGGCTTCAAGTACCTGGCGCCGTACACCGGTTCGGCCATCGGTCAGCAGTGGATGTACGAGGGCAAGCACGTCCTCATCATCTTCGACGACCTCTCGAAGCAGGCCGACGCCTACCGCGCCGTGTCCCTGCTGCTGCGCCGCCCGCCGGGGCGTGAGGCCTACCCGGGTGACGTCTTCTACCTGCACTCCCGTCTCCTCGAGCGCTGCGCGAAGCTCTCCGACGAGCTGGGCGCCGGTTCGATGACGGGTCTGCCGATCGTCGAGACGAAGGCCAACGACGTCTCGGCGTTCATCCCGACCAACGTCATCTCCATCACCGACGGCCAGTGCTTCCTGGAGTCGGACCTCTTCAACGCCGGTCAGCGCCCCGCGCTGAACGTCGGTATCTCCGTCTCCCGAGTCGGTGGTTCCGCGCAGCACAAGGCGATGAAGCAGGTCTCCGGCCGTCTGCGTCTGGACCTGGCCCAGTACCGCGAGCTGGAGGCGTTCGCCGCCTTCGGTTCCGACCTGGACGCCGCGTCGAAGTCGCAGCTGGAGCGTGGTCAGCGTCTGGTCGAGCTGCTCAAGCAGCCGCAGTACCAGCCGATGCCGACCGAGGACCAGGTCGTCTCCGTGTGGGCCGGTACCACCGGCAAGATGGACGACGTCCCGGTCGCCGACATCCGCCGCTTCGAGAAGGAGCTCCTGGAGTACCTGCACCGCAAGGAGCAGGGCCTCATGACCTCCATCAAGGAGGGCGGCAAGATGTCGGACGACACGCTCACCGCCATCGCCGACGGCATCGCGGACTTCAAGAAGCAGTTCGAGACCTCGGACGGCAAGCTTCTCGGCGAAGACGCGCCCGCCGCGGCCAAGTGACGACGGAAGGGACCTGACTCATGGGAGCCCAGCTCCGGGTCTACAAGCGTCGCATCCGATCCGTCACCGCGACCAAGAAGATCACGAAGGCGATGGAGATGATCGCCGCCTCGCGTGTCGTCAAGGCGCAGCGCAAGGTGGCGGCCTCCACGCCGTACGCGACCGAGCTCACCCGCGCGGTCACGGCGGTCGGAACCGGCTCGAACACGAAGCACCCGCTGACCACGCAGGCCGAGACGGTCGTGCGGTCCGCGGTGCTGCTCCTGACGAGCGACCGTGGTCTCGCCGGCGCCTTCAACTCCAACGCCATCAAGGTGGCGGAGCAGCTGACCGCGCGTCTCGAGGCCGAGGGCAAGGAGGTCGACACGTACATCGTCGGCCGCCGCGGTCTGGCCCACTACAACTTCCGCGAGCGCAAGGTCGTGGAGTCGTGGTCGGGCTTCACCGACGAGCCCACGTACGCGGACGCGAAGAAGGTCGCGGGTCCGCTGATCGAGGCCATCGAGAAGGACACGGCCGAGGGTGGCGTGGATGAACTCCACATCGTCTTCACCGAGTTCGTGTCGATGATGACGCAGACGGCGCTCGACGACCGTCTGCTGCCGCTCAGCCTCGAAGAGGTCGCGAAGGAGGCCGCCCCCAAGGGCGAGATCCTCCCGCTGTACGACTTCGAGCCCTCGGCGGAGGACGTCCTCGACGCCCTTCTGCCGCGCTACGTGGAGAGCCGTATCTACAACGCGCTTCTCCAGTCGGCCGCTTCGAAGCACGCCGCCACGCGGCGCGCGATGAAGTCGGCGACCGACAACGCGGGCGAGCTGATCACCACGCTCTCCCGTCTTGCCAACGCGGCCCGCCAGGCCGAAATCACCCAGGAAATCAGCGAGATCGTCGGTGGCTCCGCAGCCCTGGCCGACGCGACCGCGGGGAGTGACAGGTAATGACGACGACAGTTGAGACGGCCGCTGCCACGGGCCGCGTCGCCCGGGTCATCGGCCCGGTCGTCGACGTGGAATTCCCCGTCGACGCCATGCCCGACATCTACAACGCCCTTCACGTCGAGGTGGCCGACCCGGCCCAGGACGGCGCGAAGAAGACGCTGACCCTGGAGGTCGCCCAGCACCTGGGTGACGGCCTGGTCCGCACCATCTCGATGCAGCCCACCGACGGTCTGGTCCGCCAGGCCCCGGTGACCGACACCGGTGCCTCCATCACCGTGCCGGTCGGCGACTTCACCAAGGGCAAGGTGTTCAACACCCTCGGTGAGGTGCTGAACACCGACGAGCAGTACACGGGCGAGCGCTGGGGCATCCACCGCAAGGCCCCGAACTTCGACGAGCTCGAGTCGAAGACCGAGATGTTCGAGACCGGCGTCAAGGTCATCGACCTTCTCACCCCGTACGTCAAGGGTGGAAAGATCGGTCTGTTCGGTGGTGCCGGCGTCGGCAAGACGGTGCTCATCCAGGAGATGATCTACCGCGTCGCCAACAACCACGACGGTGTCTCCGTGTTCGCCGGTGTCGGTGAGCGCACCCGTGAGGGCAACGACCTCATCGAGGAGATGGCCGAGTCGGGCGTCATCGACAAGACCGCCCTGGTCTTCGGTCAGATGGACGAGCCCCCGGGCACCCGTCTTCGTGTGGCCCTGGCCGGTCTGACCATGGCGGAGTACTTCCGCGATGTGCAGAAGCAGGACGTGCTGTTCTTCATCGACAACATCTTCCGCTTCACGCAGGCCGGTTCCGAGGTCTCGACCCTGCTCGGCCGTATGCCCTCCGCGGTGGGTTACCAGCCGAACCTGGCCGACGAGATGGGTCTCCTCCAGGAGCGCATCACCTCGACCCGTGGTCACTCGATCACCTCGATGCAGGCGATCTACGTCCCCGCGGACGACCTGACCGACCCGGCCCCGGCGACCACCTTCGCCCACCTCGACGCGACGACGGTTCTGTCCCGTCCGATCTCCGAGAAGGGCATCTACCCGGCCGTGGACCCGCTGGACTCGACGTCCCGCATCCTCGACCCCCGGTACATCGCGGCGGACCACTACAACACCGCGATGCGCGTCAAGACGGTCCTGCAGAAGTACAAGGACCTTCAGGACATCATCGCGATCCTCGGTATCGACGAGCTGGGCGAAGAGGACAAGCTCGTCGTCCACCGTGCCCGTCGCGTGGAGCGCTTCCTGTCCCAGAACACCCACGTCGCCAAGCAGTTCACCGGCGTCGACGGGTCGGACGTGCCGCTGGACGAGTCGATCACCGCGTTCAACGCGATCATCGACGGCGACTACGACCACTTCCCGGAGCAGGCGTTCTTCCTGTGCGGTGGCATCGAGGACCTGAAGGCCAACGCCAAGGAGCTCGGCGTCTCCTGAACTCACTGAGTTCGAAGTGAGCCCCGTGGCTCACGTCTGAGGGGGCGGGGTGCGTCCCGCCCCCTCTTTCACGCCTACTGCTGCATCCCCTGGGGGCAACCCCCAGACCCCCGGCCGTACCCCGGGGCGGGCCCCGACACATTGCCGCTCGGCGCCCTACTAGACTTGCCAACAACACCCGGCATTAGAACGTCGGGTGGTGACCCGAGGAGCCACCTTGGCTGCTGAGCTGCACGTCGCGCTGGTCGCGGCCGACCGAGAGGTCTGGTCCGGCGAGGCCACCCTGGTCGTCGCGCGCACCACGTCCGGCGACATCGGCGTCATGCCCGGTCACCAGCCGCTGCTCGGTGTGCTGGAGTCGGGCCCGGTGACCATCCGTACGAGTGATGGTGGAACGGTCGTCGCCGCGGTGCACGGCGGTTTCGTCTCGTTCGCGGACAACAAGCTGTCGCTGCTGGCCGAGATCGCCGAGCTGTCGGACGAGATCGATGTCCAGCGCGCGGAGCGTGAGCTGGAGCGCGCGAAGGCGGAGGGTGACGCCGCCGCCGAGCGCCGCGCGGATGTACGAATCCGTGCGGCGGCGACGCGCTAGCCTGCGCGAGACCGTATGACGTCACTCAGCCGCGGCTGGGACCGGAGGAATCCGGCCCTGGTCGCGGCTGAGGCAAATGTGGAAGTTTTTTCCATTCCGTTACCGAGTAGACGAGGAGGTCGGTGTCGATGGTCCTCGCTCTGACTGTGTGCGGATTGGTCGTGGCCCTTGTGGTGGTGGGGCTGTTCGTCTTCGGCCTGCGCCGCAGACTCATCCAGCGGTCCGGTGGCACCTTCGACTGTTCGCTGCGCTGGGACGTACCCGAGAAACCGGATACCAACGGCAAGGGCTGGAGCTACGGCGTCGCCCGCTACAACGGCGACCGCATCGAGTGGTACCGCGTCTTCTCCTACGCCTACCGCCCCCGCCGGGTCCTGGAGCGCGCCGCGATCGAGGTCGCCGGGCGCCGGCTGCCCGAGGGCGAGGAGGAGCTGGCGCTGCTCTCCGACGCGGTCATCCTCACCTGTCTGCACCGGGGCACGCGTCTGGAGCTCGCCATGAGCGAAGACGCGCTGACCGGTTTCCTCGCGTGGCTGGAGGCAGCCCCGCCCGGTCAGCGCGTCAATGTCGCCTAGTACTGCTGATTAGTGCTGCTCGCTACCGCTGTCAGCTGAGCCCGTTGTTGATGGCGCTGACCAGCTCACCGTTGCCGGTGTCACCGCTGAACTCCCAGAAGAAGGCGCCGCCCAGACCCTGGTTCTTGGCCCAGGTCATCTTGGTGCCGATGGTGGCCGGGGTGTCGTAGGACCACCAGTTGTTGCCGCAGTAGGCGTACGCCGTGCCCGCGATGGTGCCGGTGGCGGGGCAGGAGTTCTTGAGGATCTTGTAGTCCTCGATGCCCGCCTCGTAGGTGCCGGGGGCCGCGCCGGTCGCCGTGCCGCCGGGGGCGGCCTGGGTGACACCGGTCCAGCCGCGGCCGTAGAAGCCGATGCCGAGCAGCAGCTTCTTCGAGGCGACGCCCTTCGACTTCAGCTTCGCGATCGCGTCGGCGGAGTTGAAGCCCGCCTGCGGGATGCCGGAGTACGAGGTCAGCGGCGAGTGCGGGGCGGTCGGGCCCTGCGCGTTGAAGGCGCCGAAGTAGTCGTACGTCATCACGTTGTACCAGTCGACCGAGGCCGAGGCGCCGCCGTAGTCGGCCGCGTCGATCTTGCCGCCGGAGGAGCCGTCGGCCGTGATGGCCGCGGTGACCAGGTAGTTGGAGCCGAACTCGGTGCGCAGCGCCGACATCAGGTTCTTGAAGGCCGCGGCGCCCGAGGTGTCGCAGGTCAGACCGCAGGCGTTCGGGTACTCCCAGTCGATGTCGATGCCGTCGAAGACATCGGCCCAGCGCGGGTCCTCCACGACGGCCTTGCAGGACTTGGCGAAGGCGGCCGGGTTCTGCGCGGCCTGGCCGAAGCCGCCGGAGTAGGTCCAGCCGCCGAAGGAGTACAGCACCTTGATGTGCGGGTACTTGGCCTTCAGCTGGCGCAGCTGGTTGAAGTTGCCGCGCAGCGGCTGGTCCCAGGTGTCGGCGGTGCCGCTGACGGACTGGTCGGCGGTGTAGGCCTTGTCGTAGGCGGCGTAGGTGTCGTCGACGGTGCACTGACCGTTCTTGACGTTGCCGAACGCGTAGTTGATGTGGGTGATCTTCGCCGCGGAGCCCGAGCTGACCAGGTTCTTGACGTGGTAGTTGCGGCCGTAGACGCCCCACTCGGTGAAGTAGCCGAGCTTGACCTTGTCGCCGGTGGGCGGCGGGTCGGTGGTGCCGCCGGTGGTCTTGACGGCGACCGAGCCGCTGACCGGGCCGGTCTGGTCGGCGGTGTCGCGGGCCTGGACCGTGTAGGAGTAACTGGTGCCGGCGGTCAGGCCGGTGTTGGTGTACGAGGTCGTGGTCACCGTCGCGACCTTGGTGCCGTCGCGCAGGACGTCGTAGTTCTTGACGCCGTTGTCGTCGGTGGCCGCGCTCCAGGACAGCTTCACCGAGGTGTCGGTGATGTCGGAGGCGGTGGGGGTGCCGGGGGCGCTCGGCGCGTTGTCGCCCGGGTTCGTGGTGCCGCCGTCACAACTGCCGCCGTTGAGCTTGCAGTTGCCGGGGGAGCCGGAGCCGCTGCCGTTGAAGCCGAAGGAGACGGAGGCGCCGGGGGCGAGGGTGCCGTTCCAGGACTTGTTCTTGGCGGTCCAGTGGGTGCCGGAGGAGGTGACGTCGGCGTCCCAGGCGGAGGTGACGGAGGTCCCGGAGGGGAAGTCCCACTCGACCGTCCAGGAACTGAGACTGGTGGTGCCGGTGTTCTTGACGGTCCACTTGCCTTCGAACCCGGTACCCCAGTCCTGCGACTTGACGTACGTGGCGGTCGCCGACGTCGCCGCCTGGGCGGGGCTCGCCAGGCCGACGAGGCCGGCGAAGGGGAGCACCAGGGTCGCGATCCCTGCCGCGACTCTGTGTCTGAAGCGCATGCCGCGCCTCCTTGGGGGTTGGGGCGTGACTGAGCCTTCACGCCACGGTGCGGCGAGAATAGAAAGGTCTGGACCACAGGTCAATAGGTCTGGACCACTCTGTATGCAAAGGAGTACGCGGCCGCTCAGATGCCCAACTCTTGCGCCAGCACCGCCGCTTGCACCCGGCTGCGCAGCTCCAGCTTCCCCAGCAGTCGGCTGACGTGCGTCTTCACCGTCGCCTCCGCCATGTCCAGCCGGGTCGCGATGTCCGCGTTGGACAGCCCCTCGCCCAGACAGGACAGCACCTCGCGCTCGCGGCGGGTGAGGGCGTCGAGGACCGCCGGGTCGACACTCGGCTGCCGTACGGGCTTGGCGGCGAACTCGGCGATCAGGCGCCGGGTGACGGCCGGGGCGACGATGCCCTCGCCGCGCGCCACCGTCCGCACGGCCGCGATGAGGTCCTTGGCCTCGGTGTTCTTCAGCAGGAAACCGCAGGCCCCCGCCCGCAGGGCCCCGAACACGTACTCGTCGAGGTCGAAGGTGGTCAGCACCAGGACGTCCGCGAGCCCTTCCTCGGTGACCTTCCGGGTCGCCGACACCCCGTCCAGACGCGGCATCTGTACGTCCATCAGCACCAGGTCGGGCCGCAGTTCCCGGGCCAGCGCCACCGCCTGCTCCCCGTCGGCGGCCTCGCCGACCACCTCGACGTCGGGCGCGCTGCGCAGGATCAGGACCAGCCCCGCGCGTACGGCGGACTGGTCCTCGGCGACGAGCACGCGGACGGGCCGGCTCATGCGAGGTCTCCTTCGGTGATGTCGAGGTTGACGGGGAGGACGGCGCGCACGGCCCAGACCTTGCCGCCCGGGGAGCTCTCGGGGCCGGACTCGAAGGAGCCGCCGAGCAGCGCGGCCCGCTCCCGCATACCCACCAGACCGGCCCCCGAACCAGGCGCGCTCGGGCCGTCGCGGTCGCCGTACGGGCTGGTCACGGCGATGGTGAGGGAGCCGTCGGGCTGGCGCAGGGTCACCGTGACGAGCCCGGGGCAGGCGTGCTTGAGGGCGTTGGTCAGGGATTCCTGGACGATCCGATAGGCGGCGAGCTCGACGGGGGCCGGCAGGGTCGTGTCGTGCTCGGCGTCCAGCGTGACGTCGAGGCCGTTGGCGCGGGCGTCGTCGACCAGGACGCCGAGGCCGTCGAGGGTCGGGACAGCGCTGGGTTCACTGTCGCCGTCCCGCAGGATGCCGATCAGCCGGCGCATCTCCTCGAGTCCCTTGACGCTGTTCTCGCGGATGACGCCGAGGGCCTGTCGGGACGTCTCCGGATCGTCCAGCGACAGAGCGGCGGTGGAGTGGATCGCGATCGCCGAGAGGTGGTTGGCGACCATGTCGTGCAACTCCCGTGCCATCCTGGCGCGTTCGGCGACGACGGCCTGGGCGCGGTCCATCTCGGCGAGCAGCGCGGTCTGTTCGGCGCGCAGGCGCGCGGCCTCGGCCGCGTCGCGGTGGTTGCGGACGATCCAGCCGGTGGCGGCGGGCCCGTACGCCACGACACCGACGACCACGCCGATCAGCAGCGCCTCCGGCACCCGCCACACCGCGAACGGCACCAGCGTCCCGGCCACCGTGAGCAGTCCGGTGATCCACTGGATGCGGCGGGCGGAGGCGAGCGGGCCGTACAGGACGGCCGCGTAGACGACGTCGGTGAACATCAGCACCGACGCGAGGCTGCCCTGGGTCAGCAGGTCCGCGCAGATCGCGACCGTGCCGGTCAGCAGGGCCGTGCGGGGCGCCGTGCGGCGCAGCAGCTCGCAGCCGGCCAGCACGGTGAGCGGCACCAGCACCGGCCAGGGGCCGTCGAGGAGGGTGATCGGGTCGTCGGACCGTCGGGTGCCGAGGCCCGCGAGGACGAGCAGCAGCCCGCCGAGCAGCCCGCCGACCGCGATGTACACGTCGAAGCGGTGCGGGCGGGGGAGTCGTACGGCCATGACCCCATCCAACACGCGAGGGCCACGCTCCGCCTGATCCCCGCGAACGGTTCGGGACTGCATCCTTCGATGTACCGCCACTTCGTCACCGCCGACGACGAAAGCGGCCGGTCCCGACGCGAGCCTGGAAAGGTGAGCGAAGGGAGCGAACGGTGATCGTCGGGCTGATCGTCGCCTGCGAGGTGGCGTTCTGGGTACTGCTGGCCGCGGGACTGACGTTCCGGTACCCGCTGAAGATGCCACGGGTCGGGATGGCCCTGCTGTTGTGCGAGCCGCTTCTGGAGCTGGTGCTGTTCACGGTCACGGCGGTGGACCTGCGGGGCGGCGCCGAGCCGGACTGGAAGCACGGCCTGGCCGCCGTCTACATCGGCTTCACCGTGGGCCTCGGCCACTCCACGATCCGCTGGGCCGACGCCCGCTTCGCCCACCGTTTCGCGGACGGTCCGCCGCCGGTCCGGCCACCGAAGTACGGAACGGCCCGCGCCGTCCACGAATGGAAGGTCGCGGGCCGCTGGATCCTCGCCGCGCTGGTCGCCATCGCGCTGTTGCAGGCCGCCGCCTGGTACGTCGGCGGCGCCGGCGAGACCGGCTCGCTGCGGGACTGGCAGCAGCGCATGCTGTGGTTGATCGGCATCAACCTGCTGATCGCCGGCAGCTACACCCTGTTCCCCAAACGCGAGAGCTAACGCTCCCCGCCCGGGACCCACAGGACGTCGCCCTCGGCCTTGTTGGCCGTCCGGGCGAGGATGAACAGCAGGTCCGACAGCCGGTTGAGGTAGGTGGCGGTGAGGGGGTTCATGGTGTCCCCGTGGGCCTCCATCGCCGCCCACGTCGAGCGCTCGGCGCGGCGTACGACCGTGCAGGCCTGGTGCAGCAGGGCCGCGCCCGGGGTGCCGCCGGGCAGGATGAACGACCGGAGTTTCTCCAACCGCTCGTTGAAGTGGTCGCAGTCCGCCTCCAGCTTGTCCACGTAGAACTCCTCGACCCGCAGGGGCGGGAACTCCGGGTTCTGCACGACGGGCGTGGACAGGTCGGCTCCGACGTCGAACAGGTCGTTCTGCACCCGGGTGAGGACCTTCACGACCTCCTCGTCGAGCCCGCCCAGCGCGATCGCCGTGCCGATCACCGCGTTCGCCTCGTTGGCGTCGGCGTACGCGGCGATCCGCAGGTCGGTCTTGGCGACCCGGCTCATGTCGCCGAGGTTGGTGGTGCCCTTGTCGCCGGTCTTGGTGTAGATGCGCGTCAGATTGACCATGAGGTCAGCCTAATTACGCGCCCGACGTCCGGAAGACCCGTGTGCCCACCGTCACGGACAGGGCGGTGAGGGCCAGGGCGGCCAGGGCGCCGTACAGCATGTGGTCCGTCGCGTACCGGCCGACGTAGGCGTCGCGCATGGCGTCCACCAGATAGCGGAACGGCATGAAGTGCGAGAGGACGTCCAGCCAGCCCGGGCCGAGGGCCATCGGGAGCATCAGGCCGGAGAGCAGCATGGACGGCATCGACACGGCGTTGATGAGCGGGCCGAACTCCTGGGGTGTGCGGACCTTCATCGCCACCGCGTAGGACAGCGAGGCGAGCGAGACCGTGAGCAGCCCGACGAACGCGAAGCTGATCAGGATGCCGGAGAGCGGCGCCCTGAGCCCCATCGCCAGCGCGGCCAGCACCAGCAGCACGGCCTGGAAGACGAAGACCGTCGCGTCCCGCAGCACCCGGCCAAGGAGCAGCCCGAGCCGGCTCACCGGCGTGACCCGCATCCGGTCGACGATGCCCGACCCCTTCTCCAGGATGATCATGGATCCCGCGAACAGGGCCCCGAACAGCCCGGGTTGCAGCAGCAGCCCGGGCACCAGCACCTGCCATGAGCTGCCCTGTCCGCCGAGCGGCAGATCGGTCAGCAGGGGACCGAAGAAGAGCAGATACAGCAGCGGCATCAGCACCCCGAAGAGCAGCGCGAAGCGCGAGCGCAGGGACTGGCGCAGATAGCGGCCGTAGATGAGTGCGGTGTCGTGGATCAGCATGTCGCGGGTCCTATACGGCTACGGGGGCGGCGTCGGCCGGCGTCGCGCTGCGGCCGGTGATGGCGAGGGACGTGTCCTGGAGGGTGGCGTCGATCGAGCCGCCGTACTCCAGCTTGAGCGCGCTCGGCGTGCCCTCGGCCACGACCACGCCCCGGTCGACGATCACCAGGCGGTCGGCGAGGGCGTCGGCCTCGTCGAGGTGGTGGGTGGTGAGGAAGACGGTCGTGCCGTGCTCGGCGCGCAGGCGCCGGATCAGGTCCCACAGGTCGGCGCGGCTGCCGGGGTCGAGTCCGGTGGTCGGTTCGTCGAGGAACAGCACCTTCGGGCGATGGGTGAGCGCCATCGCGATGTCGAGGCGCCGGCGCTGGCCGCCGGACAGCTCCCCGCACTTGCGGTCGAGCAGCTCGGTCAGGCCGAGGTCGCGGGCCAACACCTCGGCGCGGTCGCGGGCCCGGGGTTTCGTCAGCCGGTAGAGCCGACCCTGGGTGACCAGCTCCTCGCGCACGCTGATCTGCGGGTCGACGCCGCCTGCCTGGGCCACGTATCCGCAGGCCCGGCGCACTCCGGCCGGGTCGGTGGCGAGGTCGTGGCCGGCGACGGTGGCGGCCCCAGGAAGCCGAGGATCTCGCCCTCGCGGACGCTCAGGTCGATACCGCGCACGGCGTCCACGGGGCCCTGCCGGGCGGCTGAGCCGTGGAAGGGTGGCGGAGGGTGGTCGGTCGGGCACCGTTGGTTCCCTGGTGTCGCCCCTTTTGCGAGGTGCCCGGCGCTGTACGCCGCGGCCCTCACGCCGCTTTACCGCCGGAGGCACCCGCACGGGTTCGTGACCGTGACCATCGCGGAGGTGGCGGAGGCCGCCGATGTCTCCGTGAACACCGTCTACAACTACTTCCCGGCGAAGGAGGACCTCTTCTTCGACCGCTCCTCCGGTGTCGTCGAACAGCTCTCCCGCTGGGTGCGCGGCCGGGACGTGGGGGAGTCCGCCGCGCGGGCCGTGCTGCGCGAGCTGCGCGCGGACGTGGAGGCGGTCTCGCCCCGGGTCGGCCTCATGGAGGGCTACGACCGTTTCATGCGCTGCATCCACGAGGCGCCGCCGCTCCGTTCCCGGCTGTGGAGTCTCCAGCAGGAGATCCACGACCACCTCGAAGCGACCCTGAGGGAGGCGACCGGCGCCGTCGACGCGGACCCGCTGCCGGGGTTGATCGCCGGTCAGATCAGCTGGGTCCACTCGGAGGTGTTCGTCCACATCGGGCGTGAGATGGTCGCCGGGCGCAATCCGGACGAAGTGTCACGAGAGGTGCTGGCGCTTCTCGACGACATCGAGGAGCTGTTGAGCGAGAACGTGCTCAACTACGCCGTACGAGACCACTGATGACCGGCACCGGTGTGATGTCCGTCAGATGAGACGTGACGCGCATTACTTACCGGTCACACAGCACCTCACGAACGCTAAGGTCCGCCGAAGAGGCAATGTCAACAGCGGACAAGGCGTTTCAAAGGGGAGTCGCACAGTGGCACGGAAGCTTGCCGTCATCGGCGCCGGCTTGATGGGTTCCGGGATCGCCCAGGTCTCCGCACAGGCGGGCTGGGACGTCGTCCTGCGGGACGTCACCGACGAGGCACTCAAGCGTGGCACCGACGGCATCAAGGCCTCGTACGACAAGTTCGTGAGCAAGGGGAAGATGGAGGCGCACGACGCCGACACCGCCCTCGCCCGGATCACCGCGACCACCGATCTGGACGCCGCCGCGGACGCCGACGTCGTCGTCGAGGCCGTCTTCGAGAAGCTCGAGGTCAAACACGAGATCTTCCGCACGCTCGACAAGATCGTGCGGGACGACGCCGTGCTCGCCTCCAACACCTCCGCCATCCCGATCACCAAGATCGCGGCGGCCACCGAGCGCCCCGAGCGGGTCGTCGGCGTGCACTTCTTCTCGCCGGTGCCGATGATGCAGCTCGTCGAGCTCGTCCGCGGCTACAAGACGAGCGACGAAACCCTCGCCACCGCCCGGGAGTTCGCCGAGTCCGTCGGCAAGACCTGCATCGTCGTCAACCGGGACGTGGCGGGCTTCGTGACCACCCGACTCATCTCCGCCCTCGTCGTCGAGGCGACCAAGCTCTACGAGTCCGGTGTCGCGAGCGCCGAGGACATCGACCTCGCCTGCAAGCTGGGCTTCGGCCACGCCATGGGCCCCCTCGCCACGGCGGACCTGACCGGCGTCGACATCCTGCTGCACGCCACCGGCAACATCTACACCGAGACCCAGGACGAGAAGTTCGCCCCGCCGGAGCTGATGCGCCGGATGGTTGACGCCGGTGACATCGGGCGCAAGAGCGGGCAGGGCTTCTACAAGCACTGAACCAGGCACTGAAACCGCACAGGCCCCTGGAGTCTCACACCCAGGGGTGAATTCGGTATCGGTTCGCTTACAGACGGCAACCTCTGACCCTTCAAGGCAGTCAGAGGTTGCATCACCGGACATCACATTCGCGGAGCACCAGACGCACCACGGGGAGCGCATATGTTCATCAGGGGCGACCACGTCGAGCTGGTCGTCGGGGGCCGCCTCGACGTCCGCAGCGCGGCGGACGCCCGTACGGTCCTGCACACGGCCGTCGACGACGGAGTCGGCGATCTGGTGCTGGACCTGTCCGAGCTCGACTCCTGGGACGCCACCGGACTCGGGGTGATCATGGGGGCCCACCGCAGGGCCGGCCGCTGCGGCCGACGCCTGGTGCTGCGCGACGTACCGCCGCAGATGCAGCGCCTGCTGGTGGCCACCCGGCTGCACCGGATCCTGGCGATCGAGGGCGGTATCGGGGTGGAGTCCCTGCCCCGGGTGTGACCCCTCATGTGGATGCGGTGTGAGGGCCGGGTGTGTCGATGGTGAAACGCACGTCGCGCACAATACTCACGAGACTGTGACGTCTCGGACGGCGCGGTACCCCGGGCTGTCGTAGATACTGTGCGAAGGTTTAGGGTTCGGTCGCCCGCTGAGTGAATTCCCTGAATGAGCGGGCCCGGACCAGAAGCGACAGCGCGGTGTGCAGCAAGGCCGGGAGGGGCTCGGCACACGACGCTTTTGGGGGGCTTGAACCTATGGACCCGAACAACCGGGGACCCGAGGAGTACGGCCATGACGGTGACGGCGACCAGCCGCGCCAGCGCCCGCCCAGGGACCCCCTCACACCCGACTTCGGCCACAGCGCGCCCGCTCTGGCCCGCACGGTGCAGCTGGTCTCCGGTGACCACCTGCTCACCGTCAACCCCGTCGACGGCAGCGAGATAGAGGCCTGCCCGCCCGGCGAACGGCCCTCGCGGCCCCAAAAGCTCAGCGCCGCCGAACGCGCCGAAGTCGACCGCGCGGGCAAACCGCCCGTCCCGGCCGGCCTCACCCGTCCCACCCTGCACCTCCTGGCCCGCCAGGACGAACGCGAACGTCTGGTGCGCCTGCTCGCCCGAGGCCGTTCCGTACGCCTGACCGGCGCCGCCGGATCCGGTCGCACCAGCCTGCTCGACCTCGTCGCCGAGGACTGCTCGGACCTCGCCCCCGACGGCGTGGTCCGGCTCAGCGGCTTCGACCGCACCGCCGACGACCTGCTGTACGACCTCTTCTACGCCGTCTTCGGCGCCCCCCTGCACCGGCCCGACCACGAGGAACTGCTCGGGTACGTCCGGCAGATCGGCGCGGTCGTCGTCCTGGACGACATCGAGTTCGGCGGTGCCGCGCTCGAAGCTCTCCTCGACGCCACCCCCGAGTGCGCCTTCCTGGTCGCCGCGACGCCCGAGGTGCCCGCGCCGTCCGCCGGGTCGGGCCTGGAGGAGGTCTTCCTCAGCGGCCTGGACCGGGCCGGCGGTGTCGAGCTCCTGGAGCGCGGCGTCGGCCGGGTCCTCACCGAGGACGAGGCCAACTGGGCCGGCGACCTCTGGTTCGAGTCCGAGGGCCTGCCGCTGCGCTTCGTCCAGGCCGGCGCCCTGCTCCGGCAGCGCGACGAACTGCGGGCCAGCGCGGACGCCTTCGACGAGTTCGGGGTCTTCCAGGACGCCCAGGTCGACGCGCCCTTCGAGGCCGGCGACGGCCATGACGTACCCCTGCCCTCGCTCGCCGAGGGCGCCGCGCCCGCAGCCCTGCTCGCCGCCCGCCTCAGCGACTCGGCGCGCGCCGCGCTACGGTTCGCCGTGGCGCTCGGCGGCGAGGTGCCGCACCAGGCGCACCTGCCCGCCCTCGTCGGCGACACCCACGCGGACGCCGCCCTCGGTGAACTGCTGGGCTGTGCGCTCGTCTCCCCGGTCGGCTCCCGCTACCGGCTCGCCGCCGGCGTGAAGGCTCAGCTGGAGGCCGCCGGATACGGCGACGACGTCGAGGCCAAGGCGCTTGCCGCGGCCCAGCACTACGCCTGGTGGGCCGGCCACCCCTCGGTCACGCCCGAGCGGGTGTGCGCCGAGGCGGACGCCGTGCTCGCCGCCCTCGGCGTCCTCGTACCGGTGGCCCTGCCGCCCGTCGAGGACGACGAGGAGAGCGTCACCGTCCAGCTGGCCCGCACGGCGGCGCCCGCCTTCGCCGCCGGGCTGCACTGGAGTGCCTGGGAGCGGACCCTGCGGTTCGGCGCCGAGGCCGCCCGGATTGCCGGTGAGGTCGGCGAACGGGCCTACTTCCACCACGAGTTGGGCATCCTCGCGCTCTGCACCGGACAGCTCGACCAGGCTCGCTCCGAGCTGGAGGCCTCCATCGGGCTGCGCGGCGCCCTCGCCGACAAGCGGGGCACCGTCGCGGGCCGGCGAGCCCTCGCCCTGGTCGCCGACCGCTCCGGCATGCCGCTCGGCATAGCCGCAACCGCCGGCGAGGAGGTGCCCGACGCCCGGTACGAGGAGTCGCAGTCGCCGCCCGGTGGCGTCCCGGCCGCCTTCCCGCCGCTCCAGTCGCCGTTCGACAGCTCGACCCTGGTCACCAACCGGGTACCGGCGGCCCCCGTCCCGAACCGCAAGGCCCGGGGCGGTCTGCGGGGCCTGGCCCGACGCAACCTCGTCGCGGCCGGTGCGGGCGCCTTGCTCGCCGCCGTGCTCGGTACGGTCGTGACGCTCGGCGCCACCTCCGACAACGATCCCAACGCCCCGTCCAACAAGGTCGGCCCCAACCCGTCGGCCAGCCAGGGCGCGGACGACGGCAGCCTCGGCGCCGACCTGCCGAAGAACGACGACGGCTCCGGCGACACCGGCACCGCGACCAGCAGGCCCACCGACCCGGGCCCCGACGGCACCTACGGCACGTCGGACGACCCGACGCCCACGGACACCGCGGAGCCTTCGGACGACCCGAGCGGGACGAAGAGGCCGTCGAACTCGCCGAGCCAGACGCCCACGTCGAAGCCGCCGACGTCGACATCGAAGCCGCCTACCTCGTCGACGCCCACGCCGACTCCGACACCGACCGAGACCTCGGAGCCGCCGTCGCCCACGACCAGCCCGACTCCGGAGCCTTCGGAAGAACCGTCCACCTCCGACTCGGCCAGTGGACCGGCCTCCTCCAGCGCACCGGCCAGCACCTCCGCCAGCGCGCCGGAGAGCAGCGGTGCGGGTTCGCCGAGCGGTTCGGGCGCCGTGATCTGAGACGCTCGGCGGCACTGTCACACGGCACACAAGAAGGCCGGGTCCTGGAAACGGGACCCGGCCCTCGTCGTCGTGGAAGAAGCCGTGCGAGAAGTGACCGTCAGAACAGGCGCAGCTTGTCGTCCTCGATGCCGCGCAGGGCGTCGTAGTCGAGGACCGTGCAGCCGATGCCGCGGTCGGTGGCGAGGACGCGGGCCTGGGGCTTGATCTCCTGGGCCGCGAAGACGCCGCGGACCGGGGCGAGATGAGGGTCGCGGTTCAACAGCTCGAGGTAGCGCGTGAGTTGCTCCACGCCGTCGATCTCGCCGCGCCGCTTGATCTCGACCGCGACCGTCTGGCCCTCGGCGTCCCGGCACAGGATGTCGACCGGGCCGATGGCGGTCATGTACTCGCGGCGGATCAACGTGTAGCCGTCGCCGAGGGTTTCGATGCGGTCGGCGAGCAGCTCCTGGAGGTGTGCTTCCACGCCGTCCTTGATCAGGCCGGGATCCACGCCCAGTTCGTGCGAGGAATCGTGGAGGATCTCCTCCATCGTGATGATCAGCTTCTCGCCGCCTTTGTTGACGACGGTCCAGACGCCGTCCTCGTCCCCCGCACCCTCCTTCAAAGTGCAGGGCGGCGACATCCAGTTCAGGGGCTTGTAGGCCCGGTCGTCCGCGTGGATCGACACGCTGCCGTCCGCCTTGACCAGGATGAGACGGGGGGCGGACGGGAGGTGGGCGGTGAGCCGGCCCGCGTAGTCCACGGAGCACCGGGCAATGACGAGACGCATGGTCGGCAACGCTACTCGACGGGCCTGGGTCCACGCGATTCGCCCCAGAAACGCGATGTTCGTTTGTGGCCGATTGTGTCCCTAACCAGGACTCTCTTTGTACGCGTTTTCCTGGTGCGGTCACCGTCCGTTGCTTACCGTAGTAAACGGGAGGTCGCGATGCGTGCACTCAGCGTGTTCGGATTCGCGAACTCCCTTACCTGTCCGGCAACCCCTGAATCGCTGTTCGGGGGTGCGAGAGGAGAACCCATGTCGCTCGACGTCTCACCGGCCCTACTCGAGAAGGCCGAGCGAGGCGAGGTCGACGAAGCGGAATTCGTCGACTGCGTCCGGACCTCCCTGCCCTACGCATGGGAGATGATCAGCTCCCTGGTGGCCCAGCTGAAGGTCGACGGCGGCTCGTTCGCCGACAACCAGACGCCTCCGCCGGACGAGCAGGCACGCGGTCAGCTGCTGCGTGCGCTTGCGAGTGACGCGATACGCGGCGCGCTGCAACGGCACTTCGGGGTGCGACTGGCCTTCCAGAACTGCCACCGTGTGGCGGTGTTCCCGTTGGACGGTTCGGTCGACGAGAAGCTGGCCCGCTTCACCTCGGTTCGTAGTCAGCTGCTCAACCAGTCGCCGGAGTTCCGGGACTGCTGAGTCAGCGGGTCGTCGCTTGCCGCTCCGTACGCGGGAGGTGCATTCAGTACCGGAGCGGCAAGCACGTCGGGCGCGGCACGGTTCAGCCGAGGTGGGGGAGCACCTCGGCGCCCAGCCGCCGTACGTTCTCCTCGGTCGCCGCCAGGTCTCCCGAGCCCTCCACGAGCAGGGCGAAGCGGGAGATACCGGTCCGCTCGCTGGTCGCGGCGAGCCGGTCGGCGCACAGCCGCGGAGTGCCCACCGGGTGCAGCCCGCAGAGCAGTTCGGTGTACGCCACCGGGTCGCGCATCGAGCGCTGCCGGCCGTCGACCGTCACATGGGCCTCCAGCCCCTGGCGCAACCAGCCCGGCATCGCCTTCACCAGGGTCTCCACCGCGTCCGTCCGCCGGTCCGCGATCTGGCAGACACCGGCCGAGACATGGGCCGCGTCCAGGACCTCCTCCGGCGCATACCCCGCCGCGCGCGCGTGGGTGCGCCACAGGGCGACCATCTCCGCCTTCTCCTCGTCCCCGACATGCATTCCGAGCAGCATCGGCAGCCCGCGCTCGGCGGCCAGGCGCACACTCGCCGGGGACGTGCACGCGACGACCACCTCGGGGCCGGGCTCCTCCGACAGGGACTCCGACGGACGCGGTACGACGGGCACTTCCCGGAAGTCGAAACGCCCGCCGGAGGCCCCGACCGAGGGTTCGCGCAGCCAGCGCACCAGCAGATCGAGTGATTCCGGGAACCCCGTCTCGTACGCCTCCAGGCCCGAGCCGAAGACCTCCAGGTCGACCCACGGTCCGCCGCGTCCCACGCCCAGCGAGAACCGTCCGCCGGAGGTGATGTGCAGCAGCGCGGCCTGCTCGCCCAGGGCGACCGGGTGGACGGTGGGCAGCACGCTGACCGCCGTCCCGACGCGCAGCCTGCGGGTGCGGCCGAGCAGTAACGCTGCCAGGGTGATGGCCGACGGGCAGGTGCCGTACGGCACGAAGTGGTGCTCGGCCAGCCAGACCGAGTCCAGACCCGCTTCCTCGGCCAGCTCGGCGGAGCGGACCGCGCGGTGCAGTGCCTCCCCCTGGCCCTGCCCCGGGAACTGGGCCGCCAACACGAAACTTCCAACGCGCATAGTGCTTTTCCTGCTTCCTTGGCTCCGACGCGGAGCTCCCCCACCGGGCATAACCGTCTGACACGTGCCGAGGACACGGCTTGGCGAAGAGATTTGCGGATTGTCTTCAGAATGAGTCGGCACGCAGAGGCACTTGTGGGGGTTGGTCCCCTACGCGTACCCCGCTCCGCGCCGCGTAGGCTGGACACGGCCCGTGCTTCCTGTATAGCCCCGTGAGGTGTTCTGTGTCCCCGCGTCGCAACCGACCCAAGGGAGCCGACTCGTCAGACCCGGGTGGGGACGACCGCTCGGGCCGTTACGGCGGCTTCCAGTCGACGGAGAGCTGGCAGGGCGAGGAGTGGAACGTCCGCCATGTGGCGGGGGCGAGTGCCCAGGGCAAGGCCTACCGCTGCCCGGGCTGCGACCAGTTGATCCCCGACGGTGTCCCGCACGTGGTGGCCTGGCCGGAGCACTCGGGCGTCGACGAGCGCCGGCACTGGCACAAGGCCTGCTGGAACGCGAAGGACCGCCGCACCTCGCGGGTGCAGCGGTCCCGTAACGCGCCTCGGTTCTAGGCTTTTGTCTCCCGGCCCGGGTTCTACACGTCCCGCTGGTTCAGCAGCGCCAGCGCGCCGGCGAAGGCGGCGGCCGTCACACCGATGATGATCCACAGCGGGTCCCAGCCGGACGGGCCGGACTCGGTGAGCGAGTTGGCGTAGAAGACGCTCAGCTGGTTCGGGATCGAGTACTCGAACAGGGCCTCGCGCAGGCCCGACAGCGTCTCCGCGAACATGAAGAGCGCGATGACCAGCGGGGCCAGCACGACACCGATCATGATGGTGATGGCGCCGGCCGAGTGCCGGATGATCGAGCCGATGATCAGCGAGAGCAGACCGAGCATCGCGATGTAGAACGAGATGCCGAACGTGCCCTTCAGCCATTCCTGGCCGGAGGGCTCCCGGGCGCCGGTGCCGTCCAGCAGCGCCACGTCCGCGAGAGCCACCAGCAGGGCCGACGCGAACGTGACGACGAAGGCGACCAGGAAGAACACGATGGCCTTCGCGGTCAGCACCCGGCCACGGCTCGGGCACGCGGTCATCGTGGTGCGGATCATGCCGGTGCCGTACTCGGAGGCGGTGGTCAGCACGCCGAGCGTGATGATGCACATCGAGCCGAGCAGCAGCCCGAAGAAGCCGAACGACAGCGGGTTCTCACCGGACAGGTCGGCGTCGCCGGCGCTGCTCGACACCACCACGGCGGCGAGCAGTCCGATGCCGACGACGAGCAGCACGAACACGCCCAGCGTCCACATCGTCGAGCGCACCGACCGGATCTTCGTCCACTCCGAGGCGAGCGCGTGCCCGAGATGCGTGCGCACCACCGGGATCGGCGAGGTGTACGTGGCGTACGAAGGGGCGGGCGCCGCCTGCCACTCGGGTGCGGCGGCCTGCGGCATCGGGGGCTGGGGCGTGCTCATCGGGCGTCCTCGGGCTTGGTCAGGTCGGCGGCGGGCTGCGGGGCGCTCGCGGCGGGCGCGGCGACCGGGGGCTGCGGCGCGGCCGCAGGGGCGGCAGCCGGGGCGGGCGCCGGGGCGCTCACCGGGGCGGGCGTCTGAGGCGCCTGGGGCGCCTGGGGCGCGTCCTGGGCGTACGGGTTGGGGTCGCCCGCGCCGGGGGCCGCCGGGGCGCTGTACGGGGCCGCCGGGGGCTGTCCCGCGCCGTAGGGGCCCGGTGCGCCCTGCGGCGGTGCGAAGGGCTGGCCGCCCTGCTGCGGCGGCGGGGGCGCGTACCAGCCGGGCTGCCCCTGACCGGGGACCGGCATCGGCGGCTGGGCGCCGGGCGGCAACGGCTGCTGGAGACCGGCCTTCTGGTCGGTCGTCGAGCGGTAGTCGACGGCGCCCTGGGTCATCCGCATGTACGCCTCCTCGAGCGAGGCCTGGTGCGGGGAGAGCTCCCACAGCCGTACGTCCGTGTCGTGGGCGATGTCGCTGATGCGGGGGAGCGGCAGTCCGGTGATGCGCAGCGCGCCGTCCTGCTCGGGCATGACGTGGCCCCCCGCCTCCGTCAGCGCGGACGTCAGCTTCTCGCGCAGCTGCGGGTCGGTGTCGGGGGTGCGCACGCGCGCGAAGCCCGCCGAGTTCGCGGCGATGAAGTCCTGCACGCCCATGTCGGCCAGCAGCTGTCCGCGCCCGATCACGATCAGGTGGTCGGCGGTCAGCGCCATCTCGCTCATGAGGTGCGAGGAGACGAAGACCGTACGGCCCTCCGCGGCGAGGGACTTCATCAGGTTGCGGACCCAGAGGATGCCCTCGGGGTCGAGGCCGTTGACCGGCTCGTCGAACAGCAGCACCTGGGGGTCGCCGAGCAGCGCGGCGGCGATGCCGAGCCGCTGGCCCATGCCGAGGGAGAAGCCCTTGGACCGCTTCCGCGCCACGTCCTGGAGCCCGACCACACCGAGCACCTCGTCCACCCGGCGGGCCGGGATGCCGGAGAGCTGGGCGAGGCAGAGCAGGTGGTTGCGGGCGTGCCGGCCGCCGTGCACCGCCTTGGCGTCGAGCAGCGCGCCCACCTGGCGGGGGGCGTTGGGGAGCTTGCGGTACGGGTAACCGCCGATCGTCACCTGACCCGACGTGGGGTTGTCCAGACCGAGGATCATCCGCATCGTCGTCGACTTGCCGGAGCCGTTGGGGCCCAGGAAGCCGGTGACGGCACCGGGCCGTACCTGGAAGGAAAGGTTGTACACAGCGGTCTTGTCGCCATATTGCTTGGTCAGGCCGACTGCCTCGATCATGCTCCGCACCCATCGAAAGGTTCAGGACAGCAGGGCACACGCCCCCGTAAGGGTTAGGAGCTTATCGGGGCGCTGACGGTTCCACTCAAGACCGAGCAAAGCTCCGGGGTGTCATGCGTCCCGCTTCTTCAGCAGGACATATCCTCCCGCGACCGCCGCGACCACCCACAGCACCATGATCCCGAACCCGCCCCAGGGACCGTACGGAGTGTCGTCGTCGATCGGGGTGACCACCTGCATGATCTTGCTGCCGGCCTGGTCGGGCAGGTACTGGCCGATCTTCTTGGTCGCCGAGACGTTGCCGAGGATGTTGGAGATCAGGAAGAAGAACGGCATCAGGATGCCCAGCGACAGCATCGGTGAGCGCAGCATCGTGGCCACGCCCATGGAGAACACCGCGATGAGGGTCATGTAGAGCCCGCCGCCGATGACCGCGCGCAGCACTCCCGGGTCGCCGATCTCGGCCCGGTGCGAGCCGAGCATGGCCTGCCCGAGGAAGAAGGTGACGAAGCTGGTGACGAGTCCGACGACGAGGCAGAGGCCGGCCGCCACCGCGATCTTGCTGAACAGGAAGGTGCCGCGCTGCGGTACGGCGGCCAGCGAGGTCCGGATCATGCCGGTGCTGTACTCGTTCGACACCACGAGCACCCCGAACACGATCATCACGAGCTGGCCGAGGCCCATCCCGGCGAAGCTGATGAAGGTGGGGTCGAAGGAGAGCTGGTCGTTGCGGCTCATCTTGTCGAACTCGTTCTTCGACAGAGCCGCGATCAGCATGCCGAGGGCGAGGGTGACGACCACGGCGAGGGAGAGCGTCCACACGGTGGAGGCCACCGACCGGATCTTGGTCCACTCGGACCGTACGACCTGGATCGCCGCCATGGTCAGTTCCCCTTCCAGTCGTCGCCCCACTGCTGCGCCTGCCGCGGTGGCGGCTCCTGTGCCGCGGGTGTGTCGGAGTGCGCGTGGTACTCGACCGACTCGGCGGTCAGCTGCATGAACGCCTCCTCCAGGGAGGCCTGCTGAGGGCTCAGCTCGTGCAGCACGATCTGGGCCTGCGCGGCCAGCTCCCCGATCTGCTCGGGCTTGCCGCCGTCGACCTCCAGCGTGCCGTTCCCGGTCTCCACGACCGTGATCCCGGCCCCGTGCAGCACATCGAGCAGCCGCTCGCGCTGGGGCGAGCGGATCCGGACGTACGACCGTGAGTTCTGCTCGATGAACTCGGCCATGGAGGTGTCGGCGAGCAGCCGGCCCTGTCCGATGACGACGAGGTGGTCGGCGGTCAGCGCCATCTCGCTCATGAGGTGGGAGGAGACGAAGACCGTACGGCCCTGCGCGGCCAGCGATTTCATCAGGTTGCGGATCCAGTGGATGCCCTCGGGGTCGAGCCCGTTGACCGGCTCGTCGAACATCAGGATCCGAGGGTCGCCGAGGAGCGCGCCCGCGATGCCGAGCCGCTGGCCCATGCCGAGCGAGAACCCCTTGGCCTTCTTCTTCGCCACCGCGGTCAGCCCGACGGTGTCGAGGACCTCGGCGACCCGTTTGCGGGGGACGCCGTTGCTCTGGGCGAGGCAGAGGAGGTGGTTGAAGGCGCTGCGGCCGCCGTGCATGGCCTTGGCGTCCAGCAGGGCGCCGATGTACTTCAGCGGGTCCTTGAGGTGGTCGTAGTGCTGTCCGTCGATGCGGACGTCCCCGGCGGTGGGGCGGTCGAGGCCGAGCATCATCCGCATCGTCGTGGACTTGCCGGCGCCGTTGGGCCCGAGGAAGCCCGTGACGATGCCCGGTCGGACGGTGAAGGTGAGGTTGTTGACCGCCACCTTCTCGCCGTAGCGCTTGGTCAGGCCCTCGAGCTCGATCATGCGGCCACGCTAAGACGGGCGTTCGGGGGCTGCCACTTGAGCGGGCAGGCGGAGGGCGGTGAGGGCGGCGACCCCCGTGAACGCCGTCGACCAGAGGAAGGCGTGCGAGAAGCCGCCTTCGGCGAGTACGGCGGCCAGGACGGCGGTGCCGACGGAGCCGCCGAGCTGCTGCACGATCCGGACGGTGGTGCTGCCGTGCGGGATGCGGTCGGGGCCGAGGCCCTGGTAGGCGCCGACGTTCACGGCGAGGTTGGCGGCGCTCATACCGAGGCCCCGGACGACGAGGGCGAGGGGAAGGAGGGCGGCCGCGGGGTGGGGGAGGGCGAAGGGGAGGGTGCCCAGCGCCGACAGCAGCAGGCCCGTGAGGACCACCGGGCGGGGGCCGACGCGGTCGGTGAGGGGGCCCGTCGCCCGGGACAGCAGGCTGCCCAGGCCCTGCGGCGCCAGCAGCAGCCCGGCGGCGACCACGCCCTCGCCGCGCGCCTGCTGGTAGTAGAGGGGCAGCAGGAACATCCCGCCGTACAGGGCGAGGCCGTTCAGGAACATCAGCGTCGAGGAGACGGCGAAGGCACGGTCCCGGAAGAGGCGGAGGTCGACGAGGGGTGCGGGAGAGCGCAGGGCGTGGGCGGTGAAGAGGGCGACGAGGAGGGCGCCCAGGGGGATCGACGTCGCCCGGACGGTGCCGTCCTGCGAGAGGCCGTAGACGAGCGCTGCCAGGCCGGGGGAGAGGAGCAGCAGGCCGGTCGTGTCGAGGCGGTGGGCGGTGCCGGGGCCGTCTTTCGGGATGCCGCGCCAGGCCAGGGCGAGGGCGAGCAGGCACAGGGGCAGGTTGACGTAGAAGATCCAGCGCCAGCTGAGGTGGCCGACGATCAGGCCGCCGAGGACCGGGCCGAGGATCGGGCCGAGCAGTGCGGGCAGGGTGATCACCGCCATGAGGCGGCCGAGGTCGCGGCCGCCCGCGGCCCGCATCACGAGCGTCTGGAGGACAGGGAGCAGGACCCCGCCGCCGACGCCCTGCACGATCCGGAAGACGACCAGCGAGCCGATGTTCCAGGCGAGCCCGCACAGCATCGAACCGGCGAGGAAGAGGCTCAGCGAGCCCAGCCACACGCGCCGGGCGCCGTAGCGCTCGACGGCCCAGCCGGAGACCGGGACGACCGCGGCGAGGGCGAGCAGGTAGGCCGTGCTCACCCACTGGACGCCCGTCGTGGAGGTGCGGAGGTCATGGCCGAGGGTGTGGAGGGCGAGGGAGACGATCGTGCTGTCCAGGAGCGGTGCCATGGCTCCGAGGACGAGGATGCCGGCGAGTCTGTACACGCTTGAAGGCATGGGAACTCCTTAAGAGACGCCACGTCTCTAAAGTCGACGATAGGCTTGCGCCGGTAGGAGACGCAAGGTCTCTTAAGGTCTCTTAAGGAGGCGTCCGTGGAGAACACACGGCGGCGCGGTGCCGCCCTGGAGGCCGACCTCCTCGACGCGGCCTGGGCCGAGCTCGCCGCGGTCGGCTACGCGAAGCTCACCATGGAGGGCGTCGCGGCACGCGCGCGTACCGGCAAGCAGGTCCTGTACCGGCGCTGGGGCAACCGCGCGGAGCTGGTCATCGCCGCCCTGCGGCACCGCACGGGGTCGATCGCCGACCGGGTGCCGGACACGGGGACGCTGCGCGCGGACGTACTGGAGGTGCTGCGGGCCGGAGCCGAGCGGCAGCGGCAGATCGGCCCTGACACGCTGCACGGGCTGCTGGCGGAGGCACGGGACGTGGACCCGTCCTTCTTCGGCATCATGCGGGGCGTGCTGCGGACGGTCGTCGAACGGGCCGCCGAGCGGGGCGAGATCCCGACGGCGGATCTACCCCCACGGGTCCTCACGCTCCCCGCCGACCTGCTCCGCCACGAAATCCTGCTGAGCCGGGAGCCCGTGGCTCGGGCGACACTCGAAGAGATCGTCGACGAGGTGTTCCTGCCGCTCGTCACCCGGGCACGCCAGAGGCCCGCACCTTCGGGGGAGACGGTACGGGCCTCTGAGCGCGCTACTGACTACCGGGACTGCTGAGCCGGGACCCCACGGGAGATCGGCTCGTCGTCCGTGGCCGGCGAACCGGCCGCGGCCACCGCGGCGCCCGTGAGCGTGGCGAGCATCTCGCGCACGTTCGTCAGCTGGGCGTTGATCGAGTCGCGGCGGTTGGTCAGCGCCGCGAGCTCGCGCTCGGATTCCGAACGGATGCGGTCGGCCTTGGCGTTGGCGTCGGCCACGATGTCCTCGGCCTGGCGCTGCGCCGTCTCCACCGTCTGACGGGCCCGACGCTCGGCGTCCGTGCGCAGCTTCTCGGCCTCGAGACGCAGCTGCTCCGCGCGGTGCTCGATCTCCGCGAGGCGCTTCTCGGCCTTCTGCTGACGGGACGCCAGGTCGCGCTCGGACTGCTCGCGACGCTTGGCGAGGTTCGTCTCGAAGTCCGCGGCGGCCTGGGCGGCCTTGGCGCGGGTCTCCTCGAAGAGGGCGTCGGCCTCCTCGCGCTTCTGCTGCGCGTCCTTCTGCGCCTCCTGGCGCAGCTGGGAGGAGTCGCTCTTGGCCTTCTCGACGATCCGGACGCCTTCGTCCTCGGCCTTGGCCTTGCGCTCCGCGGCGAACGACTCCGCGTCGTTACGCACCTGCTGGGCCGCCGACTCGGCGAGCTCACGGTGCTGCTCCGCCGCGCGACGGGCCTCCTCGCGCAGATCCTTGGCCTCTTCCTCGGCGAGGCGGAGGATCTTCTCGACACGCGCGCCGAGACCGGCGTACGACGGCTCGGCGTCGCTTACCTGGGCCGCGGCGTTCTGCGTCTCGAGGTGGAGCTCCTCGATGCGCTTTTCCAGAGCGGTGATGCGGGAGAGAGCGCTGTCACGGTCGGAGACGAGCTTGGAGATGCGTTCGTCCACCTGCGCGCGGTCGTACCCACGCCGCACAAGCTCGAAGCCGTAGGGGGAAGTGTCGCTCATGGGGTTCCTGTCAAATGAGACCGGTGAGGTGATAGGGGGAATCCTAGGGGCCGAAGCGGTGTGTCATCGAGCGGATACGGGTTTGATCTGGAGAATGACACCCCTTTTGAGTGGCTAACCGTTGGACGGCTTGCCAAAAACTTGGTCAAAGGCCGCAGACGGCACCGGAATTCAACCTGTCGGCCAGCCATCGGTCAGCTGTCCGTCGCCTAACTGTCTGAGGACTTGCCACCCGAACGAGGGGCGCCGACCGAGACGCCCGCCTTGACGACGCCGTCCTTGCCCGCCGCCGGGGCCTCGAAGGATTCCAACGCTTCCAGGACGTCCTGGACACGGGAGATCTCGGCGTTGATGTCCTCGCGCCGGCGCACCAGGACCTCCAGCTCCCGCTTGCCCTCCTCGACCGTGCGCCTGGCCTCGCGGATCGCCTCCGCCTTGAGCTCCTCGGCCTCCCTGATGAGCGCCGACTTCTTCTGCTCGGCCTCTTTCAGGAGCCCCTCGGCCTTCTTCACGGCGGCGATACGGACCTTGCCCGCCTCCGAGTTCGCCTCCGAGACCAGCTCCTTGGCCTTCGCCTGCGCCTTCGCCAGCTGCTCCTCGGACGCCTTGATGAGCGCGTCGCAACGGTCGCCCGTCGACTTCATCGTCTCGGCGGCCTCGCGGCGGGCCCGCTCGTGCAGATCCTCGATCTCGGCCGTGATCCGGTCGCGCAGCTCCTCGGCACGCTCCCTTATGGCGGTGGCGTCCCGGCGGGCACCGACGAGCAGCTCGTCCGCGTCCGTACGGGCCTTCTCGACCCGGGAGTTGCCCTCGACCGTCGCCTCGGAGACCAGCCGGTCGGCCTCCGTGCGGGCCGCGCCCACCATCGAGTCGGCCTGCGCCTCCGCGTCCGCGGTGGTCTTGTGGGCCTGCTGCTGCGCCTCGGTCAGCAGCTTGTCCGCCTCGGCCGTGGTCTCCGTGATGAGCGTGTCGACCTGCTCGGCCACGTCCTGACGCCGCTTGTTCGCGTCCTTGCGGGCCTCGTCCAGGGTGTGCTCGGCCTCCTCGCGCGCGGCCGCGGTGACCCGGTCGGCCTCGGCCAGGGCATCGGCCTTGACGCGCTCGGAGTCGGCGCGGACCCGCTCGGCGTGCTGCTGCGCGGAACCGACCGTGTCGGCGGCCTCGGCCCGCAGCCGCTCGGCGTCCCCGGTGGCGTCCGCGATCAGCTTCTCGGCCTTGGCGATCGCCTCGGCCCGCACGCGCTCCGCCTCGGCGACGGTCTCCTGGCGCAACCGCTCCGCCTCGGCGACCGTGTCCTGCCGCAGCCGGTCGGTGTCGGTGATCGTCTCGGTGGTGAGCCGCTCCGCCTCGTTGCGCGCCTCGGTGATGAGGGTGTCGGCCTGCGAGGCGGCGTCCGAACGGATCCGGTTGGCGTCCTCCCGGGCGTCCGCCCGGGTACGCGCCGCGGCCTGGTCCGCCTCGGCGAGGGCGTCCGAGACCTCCGTACGCACCCGCTGGGCGTGCTCGGCGGCCTCCGACCGCAGCCGCTCCGACTCCGCGATGGCGTCCCCGACGGTCCGCTCGGCGAGCGCCTTGGCGGCCTCCGACTCCTCGTTCGCCTCGCGCCGGACACGGCTCGCGTCCTCGCTGGCCCGCTCCCGCTCGGCATAGGCGTCGGAACGGACCCGGTCCGCCTCCTCCTCGGCCTCCCGACGGGTGCGGTCCGCGGCGTGCTCGGCGGCACTGCGCAGACCGGTGATCTCCTCCTGGGCCTGCTCGTGCAGCCCGGCCACCGAGTCGCGTACCTGCTGGGCGTGCTGCTCGGCCGCGGACACCATCTCCGTGGCGCGCCGGTCGGCCTCCTCGACCAGACGTACCGCCTCGGCCTGCGCGTCCTCGACCCGGCTGCGCGCCGCGGCCAGCAGCTCGTCGCTCTGCTCGCGCGCCCGCTCCCGCTCCTGGTCGGCCTCCTGACGCGCCGAACCCAGGGTCTCCTCGGCCTCACGGCGACGCCGGACGGCCTCCTCCTGGGCGGCGGCCAGCGTCTCGGACGCCTCCGTCGCCAGCCGCTCGGCGGCGGCCTGCGCCTCCGCCCGGACCCGGTCGGCGGTGTCCTGCGCCTCCGACTTCAGCCGCTCCGCCTCGGCCGCGGCCTCCGACCGCAGACGTACGGCGACGGCCTCGCCCTCGGCCCGGGACGCGGACGCGTCCGCAGCGGCCTCGGTGCGCAGCCGGTCGGCCTCGGCCTCGGCCTGCTGCTGAAGGGAGCGGATCCGCTCCGCGGCCTCGGTGCGCAGCCGGTCGGTCTCCTCGGCGGCCTCGCGGCGGATCCGCGCGGCCTCCTCACGGGCCTCCGTCAGCGCCTGCTCGGCGGCGGCCAGGCGCTCCTGGGCCTCCGTCTGGAGCCGGGTGAGCTCGTCGGCGGCCTCCGCGCGGCGGGCCTCTATGGCGCGCTCGGTCTCCTCGCGCAGCTCCAGGGCGGCCCGCTCGGCGTCGGCCTTGATGCCCTCGGACTGCTCGACGATCTCCGCGCGGTGCCGCTCGGCCTCCTGGCGGGTGCGCTCCAGGGTCTCCTCGGCCTGCCGGCGCAGCGTGGTGGCGCGCTCGATGGCCTCGGTACGGACCTTCTCGCTGTCCGTCGTGGCCGTCTGGCGCAGCTCGTCGGCGTCCGTCCTGGCCTTGGCCAGCAGCTCCTCGGCGGTCTTGGCCGCCTCCTCGATCTGCTGGACGGCCTCCTTGCGGGCCTCCGCGCGGATCTTCTCGCCCTCGGCCACCGCGTCGGCCCGCAGCTGCTCGGCCTCGCCCCGCAGCCGGCGCGCCTCCTCCTGAAGCTCGACCGTCTTGGCGCGGTACTCCTTGGTGTCGTCCTTCGCCGAGCCCTTGAGCTGCTCGGAGATGTCGTGCGCCTCGGAGCGCAGCCGATCCGCCTCGGCCTCCGCCTCGCGGCGGATCCGCTCGGCCTCCTCGGAGGCCGCCTTGGTGGTGTTCTGCGCGTCCTCCTGCGCCTTGTTGAGGACGTCCTCGGCGGTCTTGGCCGCCTTCGACAGCTGGGTCGCGCTCTCCTCGGCGGTGATCGTGCGGGCCTTCTCGGAGGCCTCCTCCACGATCCGCTCGGCCTCGGCGCGGGCGTCCGCGACGGCCTCCTCGGCGGCCGCCTTGGTCGCCTCGGCCTCCTTGGTGGCCTCGCTGACCAGCCGGGCGACCTGCTCCTTGGCCGTACGGGTGCGCTGTTCGTTCGTCGACTCGGCGCTCGCCACGGCCTTCTCGGCGGCCGACTTGGCCTCGGCGACGAGCTTCTCGGCCTCGGACTGCGCCTTGCGCAGCGCCTCCTCGGCCTCCGCCATCCGCTCCTCGGCGGCACGGCTCAGCTCGGTCGCCTGACGGCGGGCGCTGTCCGACTCGGTCGCCGTGGAGTTGCGCAGCTGCTCGGCGTGGTCGGTGGCCTCCTGCGCCTGGGTGGACGCGGCGTTGAGCAGCCGCTCGGCGTCCGTGCGGGCGCGGCGCAGCAACTGCTCGGCCTCGCTGCGAGCCGCCTCGGCCTCGCTCTGGAGCCGCTGCCTGGCCTCGGCGGCGACCCGCTCGGCCTCGGCGCGGGCCGCGGCCATGGCCTGCTCGGCCTCCGCGCGGGACTCCTCCAGGAGCCGACGGGCCTGCGCCTCGCTGCGGGCGCGCAGCTGCTCGGCCCACGCCACGTTCTCGTTGACGTGCGACTCGACGGTCTGCCGGCGCTCGGCGAGCTCCTGGTCCAGCTGCTGGCGACGGGTGACCGCCTCCTGGTGCAGCTCCGCCTGGAGCCGCGCCGCGTTCTCGGCGTGCTCCTGGAGGATGCGCTGGGTCTGCGCCCTCGCCTGGCTCAGCTCGCGCTCGGCGTCCTGGCGCAGCTGATCGGCCTGGATCTGGGCGTTGCGGAGCATCTGTTCGGCCTGATAGCCGATGTCGCCGCCGTCGTAGGACGGTCGGGACATGAGGGTGCGCCGCGCCTCGTGCAACTTGGCGCGCAGCACCTCGACCTGGTAGCCGAGGTCCTCGGCGTGCTGGATCGCCTTCTCCCGCTCGGTCTTCAGCCGATCCATCTCGGCCTCGAACCGAGAGAGATGGTCGACGTCAGCCGCCGGCACTCGCTCCTGGCTTTCGTAGCCCCGCACTGCGCGGTCCCATCCGTCCCCTGGTCGCATGTCTGGCCAAACGAGCTCCGTCCGTCCTCCGAACGGGGCCCCCGGGGAATGGTGTCAGATCAACGGCGGAGCATGGGCTTCAGCCCCGACGCTCGTCCCCCGCAAACCCGGACCCCGGCGCGGTCCTGCCGAAAGAGCAGGACCCGGTCGCCCTGGGTGGAGCGGCGACCGCCCCCAACCCTACCGGCCCATATGTACGGGGGTCAGTGCTCAGGTGACTCAACAGGCGCCGAAGTGACCAGTTCTGTCAGTACGCCATGGCAATCCTTGGGGTGCAGGAAGGTGATCCGTGACCCCATGGAGCCGCGTCGCGGCTCCTCGTACAGAACGCGTACGCCCTTGTCGCGGATGTCGGCGGACTCGGCGTCCACATCGGCCGTACCGAAAGCGATGTGGTGCACGCCCTCGCCGTTCTTGGCGAGCCACTTCGCGACGGTGGAGTCCTCGCGGGTCGGCTCCAGAAGCTGCAGGTAGGAGGCCCCGCCGTCGGAAGTGTCGTTGATCTTGAGCATGGCCTCGCGCACGCCCTGCTCCTCGTTGACCTCGGAGTGGTGGACCTCGAAGCCGTACGTGGCCCGGTAGAACTCGACGGTCTTGTCGAGGTCGAAACAGGCGATCCCGATGTGGTCGATTCGCGTCAGCATGGAACTCAGTGCAGCGCTCCTGGGGTGGTTACGCAACGTGCGCGCGATCACACCGACGGCCCGGTGACGGCACGGAGTGCCACTCAGTACATTCGAAGTAAACCCTCGTTCACTCCTCAGCTGTGCAGCTGAAAGGGGATCGCACCTCATGTCTGGTTCGAACAGCACGACGTCCGTCATCGTCGCGGGTGCCCGCACCCCGATGGGGCGGTTGCTCGGCTCCCTGAAGTCCTTCTCCGGAGCCGACCTCGGCGGCTTCGCGATCAAGGCCGCCCTCGACCGTGCGGGGATCGGCGGCGACCAGGTGCAGTACGTGATCATGGGCCAGGTGCTCCAGGCCGGGGCGGGCCAGATCCCGGCGCGCCAGGCCGCGGTCAAGGCCGGCATCCCGATGGGCGTCCCCGCGCTCACCATCAACAAGGTCTGTCTGTCGGGCCTCGACGCCATCGCGCTGGCCGACCAGCTGATCCGCGCGGGCGAGTTCGACGTGATCGTCGCCGGTGGCCAGGAGTCCATGACCAACGCTCCCCACCTGCTCCCGAAGTCCCGCGAGGGCTTCAAGTACGGCGCCATCGAGATGCTCGACGCCATGGCCCACGACGGACTGACCGACCCCTGGGAGAACATCCCCATGGGCGAGTCGACCGAGAAGCACAACACCCGCCTCGGCATCCAGCGCGCCGCGCAGGACGAGGTCGCCGCCCTGTCCCACCAGCGGGCCGCGGCCGCCCAGAAGAACGGCGTCTTCGAGGCCGAGATCACCCCGATCGAGATTCCGCAGCGCAAGGGCGAGCCGGTCGTCTTCAGCAAGGACGAGGGCATCCGCGCGGAGACGACCGCGGAGTCCCTGGGCAAGCTGCGCCCCGCCTTCACCCGCGACGGCACGATCACGGCGGGCACGTCCTCGCAGATCTCCGACGGTGCCGCCGCCGTGGTCGTGATGAGCAAGACCAAGGCACAGGAGCTCGGCCTGGAGTGGATCGCCGAGATCGGCGCCCACGGCAACGTGGCCGGACCGGACAACTCCCTCCAGTCCCAGCCGTCCAACGCCATCCTCCACGCCCTGAAGAAGGAGGGCCTGGACGTCTCCGACCTCGACCTGATCGAGATCAACGAGGCCTTCGCCGCCGTCGCGGTCCAGTCAATGAAGGACCTCGGCGTGTCCTCCGAAACGGTGAACGTCAACGGTGGTGCCATCGCCCTGGGCCACCCGATCGGCATGTCCGGCGCCCGTCTGGTGCTGCACCTGGCGCTGGAGCTGAAGCGGCGCGGCGGTGGTGTCGGCGCGGCCGCGCTGTGCGGTGGCGGCGGTCAGGGTGACGCGCTCATCGTGCGGGTACCCAAGGTCTGAGAATCGTCGCGTTTTTCTAGCTGAACGGAGCTGTGATGCAGGACGTCTCCTCTCTGGTGGCCCAGGCGAGGGAGGGCAGGCCACGTGCGGTGGCCCGGCTGATCTCCCTGGTGGAGGGGGCGTCCCCGCAGCTCAGGGAGGTCATGGCGGCGCTCGCCCCGCTCACGGGCAACGCGTACGTCGTGGGCCTGACCGGCTCGCCGGGCGTCGGCAAGTCGACGTCCACGTCCGCGCTGGTCACCGCGTACCGCAAACAGGGCAAGCGGGTCGGCGTCCTGGCCGTCGACCCGTCCTCGCCCTTCTCCGGCGGCGCCCTGCTGGGCGACCGGGTGCGCATGTCGGACCACGCCTCCGACCCCGGCGTCTACATCCGCTCGATGGCCACCCGCGGTCACCTCGGCGGCCTCGCCTGGTCGGCCCCGCAGGCGATCCGGGTCCTGGACGCGGCGGGCTGCGACGTGGTCCTCGTCGAGACCGTCGGCGTCGGTCAGTCCGAGGTCGAGATCGCCTCCCAGGCGGACACCTCCGTCGTGCTCCTCGCCCCGGGCATGGGCGACGGCATCCAGGCCGCCAAGGCCGGAATCCTGGAGATCGGCGACGTGTACGTCGTCAACAAGGCCGACCGGGACGGCGCCGACGCCACCGCACGTGAGCTCAACCACATGCTGGGCCTCGGCGAGTCCCGCGGCCCCGGCGACTGGCGCCCGCCGATCGTGAAGACGGTCGCCGCCCGGGCCGAGGGCATCGACGAGGTCGTCGAGGCGCTGGAGAAGCACCGCGCCTGGATGGAGGAGCGCGGAGTCCTCGCCGAACGCCGCCGCGCCCGCGCCGCCCGCGAGGTCGAGACCATCGCGGTCACCGCCCTGCGCGAACGCATCGGCGACCTGCACGGCGACCGACGACTGGACGCCCTGGCGGAGAGGATCGTCGCCGGCGAACTGGACCCCTACCGCGCGGCGGACGAACTGGTGACGGGGCTGACGCAGGGCTGACGCACGGCGCCACCGCCGGACGGGTCTGCTACGCCGTGCGGCTGCGGGTGGTTCGTGGCCGGTCGCGCCCACGCGGCGGAGCCGTACATCGATACGGCCTCACGCATCCCGCCCTGGTCAACTTTCGCGCGACCTTGGTACGTTGATCCGCATGTTCCTCCTCTTGGCATAGCGCACGCCCCGGACCGCGACCGGCTGACGGAAAGCCGCCGCGGCCCCTCGGCGTCCCTCGCTCATGCCTCCAGTAGAGGAACTTCTCCATGTCCGCGCCCTCGCGGCGGCCTTCGTACGCCGCCGTGCTCCGTGTCCCCCATGCCCGCCGCACCTTCCTGGCGGCCCTCCTCGGCCGGCTGTCCTACGGGACGGCCCCGCTCGCCCTGATGCTCGCCGTGACCCGGGCGACCGGGTCGTACGCCGTGGCCGGTGTCGTGATGGCGCTGTTCGGCGCCTTCGGCGTGCTGCTGTCGCCGTACCGGGCGGCACTCGTCGACCGGTACGGCCCCCGGCGGGCCCTGACCCCCATGGCCCTGCTCTACGCGGGCCTGCTGGCCGCCCTCGCGATGGTCAGCCGGCAGCCGGGCGCGTCCGCGGTGGTGCTCGGCGCGACCGCCGCCGTCACAGGCGCCTGTGCGCCCCCGCTCGGTCCCGCGATGCGCACGGTGTGGGGCGAACTCGTCGGTGACCGGCGGCTGTTGCAGCGTGCCTACAGCCTCGACGGCGTCGCCGAGGAACTCCTGTACGTCACCGGCCCGTTGCTGGTCGGCGTGGTGATCGGCGTCGCCTCGCCGACCGTAGGGGTCCTGCTGGGCGCGCTGCTCGTCTCCGCGGGCACCCTCGCCTTCGTCGGCTCGCCCGCGGTCGCGGCGGTACGTCCCGCCGGACGCCCCAAGTCCGGGCCGTCCACTGCCGGTTCACTGCCGCGTGGGCCGCTGGTCCAACCGGTGGTCGTCGTGGCGGGCCTGGGACTGTCGCTGGCCGCGCTCGATCTCCTGGTCGTCGCCTTCGCCGCGGCCCGGGACCAGGGCGACGACACCGTCGCCTGGGTCCTCGCGGCACTGGCCGCGGGCAGCGCGGTGGGCGGACTGCTCAACGGCGCCGTCGACTGGCGGCTGCCCGCCCGGCTCCGACTCCCGCTCCTCGCCGCCTGCCTGGGCCTCACCGTGGCCGCCGCGGGCCTGGCCCCCGGCACCGGGACCCTGGCCCTCGCGGCGGCCCTGACCGGCCTGTTCGTCGCCCCGACCCTGATCACGGCGTATCTGATCGCCGACGAGGCCGCCCCGCCGGGCTTCCGCACCCGGGCCGGTGCCTGGGTCAACACGGCGTTCAACGCCGGGAGTTCGACGGGAGCGGCGACGGCGGGGCTGCTGGTGGAGCGGCTGCCGCTGGGCGTGTGCTTCGCGGCGGCGGGGACGGTCGCACTGGCGGCGGCGCTGGTCGCTGCCCTGGCCGGGACACGGCGAGGCGGCCGTACGCCGGTGCGTACGACCGCCTCGCCCTCGTCGACCGAGGTGCGCCTGCTCTGACGTACGTCAGTCCTGGTCGTCGTCCGCGCGGCCGTCCGAGCGGTCCGCGGTGACCTTGGCGGTGTCCAGGCCGACGTGCCAGTCCTCGTCGGCCTGACCGGCACCGGCGCGGGTCTCCACGTCCCAGGCCCGCGAGGCGCCGTCGTCGTCGAGGTCCACGGACGTCACGGTGCCCTTGGCGGCGGCCGCCTCCGCAGCCTCCGCGGCCGTCACGGACGAACCCTTCAGGGCGGCCCGTACCTGGGCGGTGTCATCCTCCTGCTCGGTGTGCGAGCCGAGGACCTTGCCGGTGGCGGGGTCGATCAGGACGCTGTGCCAGGTGTCGCCGGCGCCCAGCACGTCGACGTTCCACACGACCTTGCCGTTGTCGTCCTCGTCGTCGAGGTCGGCGGAGACGGCGGTGCCCGGGGTGCTCTTCAGCGCGGCCGCGATCGCCTCGGCGGCGGAGACATCGCCCTTCGCGACCGCCGCACGGTCCTCGGCGTCGTCGTTGACGTCGTCCGCCCGGTCGTCGGCGTCGTCGGCCCGGTCGTCCGCCCTGTCGTCCGCGTCGTCGCGGTCGGCGACCACCTGCGTGCCGGCACCGCTCTGGCGCTGCGCCGCAGGCTCGTCGTCGCCCGCGGCGAAGGCCGCGACGGTGCCGCCGGCGGCCAGGGCGGCGGCGGTCAGGGTGGCGATGACGATGTTGCGCTTCATGAGGGTTCCTTCCCCTTGAGTCGTTTTCGCTCGGTTTCAGCGATTCGCTCGCTTTCGACGTCAACAAACATCGCCGACCGACGCTGAGGGGAAGCTGAAGTCACCTGAAGGGATCTTCAGCTTGGTTTTGCGAACCTTTACGCATGCGCCTGTTGATCGTGGAGGACGAGAAGCGGCTGGCCCTGTCGCTCGCGAAGGGTCTGACCGCCGAGGGATACGCCGTGGACGTGGTCCACGACGGCCGGGAGGGCCTGCACCGGGCCACCGAGGGGACGTACGACCTCGTGATCCTCGACATCATGTTGCCCGGGCTCAACGGCTACAAGGTCTGCGCCGCCCTGCGCGCCGCCGGCCACGACGTGCCGATCCTGATGCTCACCGCGAAGGACGGCGAGTACGACGAGGCGGAGGGCCTGGACACGGGCGCCGACGACTACCTCACCAAACCCTTCTCCTACGTCGTCCTCGTGGCTCGCGTGAAGGCGCTGCTGCGCCGCCGGGGCCAGGGCGGCGGCGCCTCGCCCGTGCTGACGTACGGCGACCTCAGGGTCGACACCGCTGCCCGCCGGGTCTTCCTCGCCGACGCCGAGGTGACGCTCACCGCGAAGGAGTTCGCGGTCCTGGAGCAGCTCGTCACCCGGGCCGGCGAGGTCGTCTCCAAGGCGCAGATCCTGGACCACGTCTGGGACTTCGCCTACGACGGCGACCCCAACATCGTCGAGGTCTACGTCAGCGCCCTCAGGCGCAAGCTGCGCTCCGGGCTCATCAAGACGGTCCGCGGCGCCGGATACCGGCTGGAGGCGGAACGATGAGAAGGCTCTTCGGGTCGGTCCGGGCCCGGGCGACCCTCGGCGCCACGCTCGTCGTCGCCGTGGCCCTGGTGGCGGCGGGGGCGGCGGTGCTGCTGTCGCTGCGGTCCAACCTGGTCGACCAGGCGGGCAACAAGGCGGAACGCGAGGCACAGAACGTCGCCTCCGAGCTCGCCGCCGGGACGGCGTACGGCCGCTTGGACCTGGGGGACGACGTGCCGGTCCAGGTCGTCGACGCGAACGGGACCCTGGTGGCGGTCAGCGAGGGCCTGGAGCGGATCAGCGGCACCGCCACCGACCAGGTCAAGGCGAAGACGCAGAGCGGCGGTACGGGTGGCACGGGCGGTACGTCCGAGGACGACTCCGACGACGACGCGGACGACGACACGGCCGCCCGGGAAGCCGCCGAGATCGGTGAGGCGGACTTCACCGACGGCACCGCGACGATCGGCGGCGAGAGCGCCGACTACCGGTTCGCCGCCGTTCCGGTGGAGACCGAGGACCGGGGTGAGCTGACCGTCTACGCCGGCGGTTCCCTGGACGCCGAGCAGGACGCCGTGGACACCGCGACCTCCGCCATGCTCGTCGGCTTCCCCCTGCTCCTCGCCGTCGTCGCCGCCGTCACCTGGCTGGTCACCCGCCGCGCCCTGCGCCCCGTCGAGGGCATCCGGCGTGAGATGGCCGCGATCACCGCCTCCGAGGACCTCGCGCGCCGGGTGCCGGAACCGGACACCCACGACGAGGTGGCCCGGCTCGCCCGCACCACCAACGAGACGCTGGCCGCGCTGGAGAGCTCGGTGGAGCGCCAGCGCCGCTTCGTCGCCGACGCCTCGCACGAACTGCGCAGCCCCATCGCCTCGCTCCGCACCCAGCTCGAAGTGGGCGCCGCCCACCCGGAGCTGCTGGATGTACCGGGCGCGGTCGAGGACACCGTACGGCTCCAGCGGCTCGCCGCCGACCTGCTGCTGCTCGCCCGCCTGGACGCGGGGGAGGGGCCCGGAGACAAGCGGCTCGACCTCGGTGAGGTGGCGCGGCGGGAGGCGCGGGGCCGGGACGGGGTGAGTGTCGAGGCGGCGGACGTGGAGGTGGCCGGATCCCGGAGCCAGCTGGAGCGGGTGATCGGCAACCTGCTCGACAACGCGCAGCGGCACGCCCGTTCGGCCATCGGCGTGAGCGTGCGGCGGGACGGGGCGTGGGCCGTGGTCGAGGTCGCCGACGACGGGGACGGGGTGGCCGTGGCCGACCGGGAGCGGATCTTCGAGCGGTTCGTACGGCTCGACGAGGCCCGCAGCCGCGACGACGGCGGTGCCGGGCTGGGGCTCGCCATCGCCAGGGACGTCGCCGCCCGCCACGGCGGCACGCTCACGGTCCGCGACGCACCGGCAGGCGGAGCCCTGTTCGAACTCCGCCTGCCGCTCGCCTAGGGCCTGTCGTCGGTGGTCAGGGGCGCCCGCGCTGCCCGCGCAGGTGCTCCGCGATCGGCTTGAGGGATTTGTCGAGCTCCGCCATCGAGTCGGGGTTCAGCAGGTCGATGAAGTGCCGCCGCACGGACGCCACGTGGTGTGGCGCGACCTTCTTCATCGTCTCCATGCCGTGCTCGGTGAGGACCGCGTACAGACCGCGGCGGTCCGACTCGCAGTTCTCCCGGCGCACCAGGTCCGCGTTCTCCATGCGCGTGATCTGGTGCGAGAGGCGGCTCTTGGACTGGAGGGTGGCGGACGCGAGGTCGCTCATCCGCATCCGTACGTCCTCCGACTCGGAGAGATTCACCAGGATCTCGTAGTCGTTCATTGTCAGGCCGAACGGCTGGAGGTCCCTCTCGAGCTGGTACGTCAACAGCCTGTTGACCTCCAGGTGGGTGCGCCAGGCGCACTGCTCCGCATCGGTCAGCCAGCGCGTGGCCGTCTCGGTCTCCATGAATGAAGTCTACCTAAGAAGTTGAAAGGCGAACTAGTGAGGGTTTTCCGGTGACGGCGCGCACACGTTCGACGTCACACTCCGCAGACTACCGCTCACAGCCCGAAGCGACGCTGGAGGTCTCCCAGCTGTCCGGGAAGGCGCGGTGTGCCCGCATGCTGTGAAGGGCCTGTGGAAGGTACCCCGGAACCAGGTACTCCGGCCTGCTGTGGAACCGCCCCTGTCGCCTGCTCCGCCATGAGCACCTCGGAGGACTGGAGCAGCACGGAGCCGGCCCCCACGAACTCGAACTGATGCTCCTCCCCGGATGCCCCGCCGAGGCCTGTCATCGCACGTAGACCGCCCATCAGGCCGGTCATGTAGCCGTGGTCGTAGTGATGGCACGGCGACGGGCAGTCGGCCCAGCCGACGAGCGCCTGCGGGTCCACCCGGATCGGGGGTTCCATGAACACCACCGGGCCGTTGGATGCCGCCACGAACTTTCCGGTTCCGATGAGGGTCAGAAAACCCGGCACGATCGATTGTTTGAGAGCAAGACTTGGCTGAAAAGCGAGCAGGTTGCCTGAGCGAATGGTCAGGTTGCCGTCTTCCAAGTCATACGAATTCACGTCGAAGGCCCGGTCGGCGAGGAGCATCTTGCCCGAGCCCTCGGCCACGACCCAGTCGCTCGCGTGCAGAGGCGAATGGAAGGACGTACGGACAAGCCGGTCCAGTCGCCCGTGTCCGATGCCGTTGAAGTCGATCGAGCCGTAGTAGGCGATCATCTTCCCCTTCTGCAGGAACCACTGGCTCCCCTTGAGCTCCACGCAGAAGGTGTAGTTGTTCACGTTGTCGTCGACGGGGAGCGTCGAGGGGTCGTGGACGGTGGGGCCCGGGCCCGGGTAGGTGCTCACAGCTTCTCCTCCGATGCCTGGACGAACACCACTCCGTTGCCGCTGAGCTCCAGCTGGAAGGCCTCGCCCGAGCCGCGGCCCACCATGTCGCGCCAGCCGAGCGCGGTGGACAGCTTGTTGCGGACGTCGCCGTGGTGGGCGACGTAGGCCTGGGGGTCGACATGGACCGGGCGCTGCGGGGTGACCGGGATCTCGATGACGCCGCCGTGCGCCATCACGGCGACCGAGCCGTGTCCCTTGAGGGTGGTGGTGAACAGCCCCTGACCGCTGACCTGGCCGCGGACCATGCCCATGACGCCGCCCTGCGAGCCCATGAACATCGTGCCCTGCTCCAGGGTGCCCTCGAAGGCGAGGAGGCGGTCCGCCTCGACGTACAGGGTGTCGCCCGAGAGGTTGATCACCTGGACGTGGTGGCCGCCGTGCCCGAACAGGACGGTGCCGCTGCCCTCGACGGTCATCAGCGGGGTGGCCTCATTGGCGACCCGGCGTCCGATCATCGACATGATCCCGCCCTGGCCGCCGGACATGTTGGGGGTGAAGGACACCTCGCCCCGGTAGGCGAGCATCGCCCCGCGCTGGCTGAACAGCCGCTGCCCGGGTACGACGGTCGCCTCGACCATCTTCGAGTTGAGTTCACGGAAGGCCATCTCACACATCCCCCGCGATCGTGTTCCGCTCGCTGGGCTGGACGTACACCAGGCCGTCCCCCTCGAAGCGGATCTGGAAGGCCTCACCGCCGCCCTCGCCCATGAGGGTGCGGAAGGTCACACCGGACTGGAAGGACTGCCGCAGATTCCCCTGGTGCGCGATGTACGCCCCCGGGTCCACGGTCAGCGGGTACTGCGGGCTGACCCGGAGCACCACGGCCGGCCCGTCCGAGGTGATGGCCGCCTGGCCGTGTCCCTCGACGGTGGTCGTGAACAGTCCGTTGCCCTGCGAGGCGCCCCGCAGGCCCGTGAAGGACGTGCCGGTGCGCAGGCCGCCGTCGGTCGCGAGCAGGTTGCTCGACTCGACGTACAGCTTGTCCCCCTGGAGACCCACGAGGTTGATCTCGGACGCGCGGTCCGCGAACCAGCAGGTCCCCTGCCCCCTCACCTCCATCACCGTCATCTGCTCACCGGTGATGCGCCGGGTCACCATCCCTCGGATGCCCTCACCGCCACCGCTGAGCTTCTTGAACGCCATCTGTCCGTCGTACGCGACCATCGAGCCGTTCTTCGCCTTCACGGCGTCCCCGGTCATCTCGACGGCGAGCACCTTGCTGCCCTGAAGTCGAAACATCGCCACGCTGCGACGGTAGCCCGCGGAAAGCACTTGCCGACAGAGCCCGTGGGTGGAGACCGACCCTGACCGCACCCCTAGGGGGTCAGTTCCGTGCCCCCGGGAGCCGGATGACGGCCTTCCCCGAGGTCAGGTCGATGGTGGAGCGTGGCGGTGCCCCGTCCTCCTCGTCGTCCCGCATCACCAGCGCGCTCTGCCGTTCCTCGAGCTCGTGCTGCTTGCCGGGGGAGAGGGCGGCGTGCAGCTGCTCGAAGCCGGTCGCCGAGATCTGCCCCTGCCGCCCGGCGTTGCGCCAGGGCAGCACTCCGGCGCGCCCGGCCCGCAGCAGCAGCTGGTCGACGAAGGCCAGCGCGGTGAGCACCACCACCAGCCCCGGCAGGGTGAGGAAGAAGAGAACCTGCACGCGCCCTCCTCGACGAGTCGACCACCGACCCCCCCACCCTGGTCCCACTCGGCCGTTTGCCACAATGGACAAACGTTTGTGCACGCATTCACAAAGCGTCGACGCCCCTCCACCGAAGGTGACCCGTGGACCTCAAGACCGCCAGCGCCCTCCGCCGCCTCCGCCTCGTCTCCGCCCCCGAGGCGGTCTCGTTCATCCTCCTGCTCGTCTGCTCGGTCCTGAAGCGGACCACGGACTTCAACGCGGTGCCCGTGATGGGCATGGTCCACGGCGTGCTCTTCATCCTGTACGTGATCTTCTGGGCCGACGCCTGGAACCGCACGAAGTGGCCCGTCGGCACCGCCGCCCTCTACTTCGTCCTCTCCGTCCTGCCCACCGGCGGCTTCTTCGCCGAGCGCAAGCTCAAGCGGGAGGCCGAGAACGCGGTCATCGCCTCGCGTGCCCGCCAGGAGCAGGCGGTGAAGACGTCGTGATCGTCGCCTTCTCCGTGACCCCGCTCGGGGTCGGCGAGGAAGTGGGGGAGTACGTCGCCGACGCCGTCCGTGTCGTCCGCGAGTCGGGCCTGCCGAACCGCACCGACGCGATGTTCACCTCGATCGAGGGCGACTGGGACGAGGTGATGGCCGTCGTGAAGCGTGCCGTCGCCGCGGTCGAGGAGCGCGCCCCGCGCGTGTCCCTGGTGCTCAAGGCGGACATCCGCCCCGGCGTGACGGACGGACTGACCTCCAAGGTCGCGACGGTGGAGCGACACCTCGCCGAGTAGCCCACGGTCCCCGATCGCGACTGGCCCACGGCCTCCGATCAACACGGCGAACCCCGGTCCCGCGCGGACCGGGGTTTTCTCGCACCCGGTATTTGAGCGATCGCTCAAAGAGGTGTACCGTCCAGCCCACAAGATTTGAGCAGTCGCTCAAAAGTCCAGTTCGCAGGGGGACTCGCATGGGGCTGTACATCGAGGCACGGATCCGAGCCGACCTGGACGACCTCTGGGCCCGCACCCAGGAACCGTCCCGGCACCAGCGCTGGGACCTCCGCTTCACCGAGATCGACTTCCTCCCGCGCACCACGGACGAGCCACAGCACTTCCGCTACGCGACCCGTGTCCTGCCCGGCCTCACGATCGCCGGCACCGGCATCTCGGCCGGCGAGAAGGAGCGCCCCGACGGCACCCGCACCTCCGCCCTGCGCTTCAGCTCCCCGCACCCGCTCTCCCTCCTCGCCGAGGGCAGCGGCTACTGGCGCTACATCCCCGACGGCGACGGAGTCCGCTTCCTCACCGGCTACGACTACCGCCCCCGCTGGGGAGCCTTCGGAGCCCTCGCCGACCGCCTGGTCCTGCGCCCCCTGATGGGCTGGGCCACGGCCTGGTCCTTCGACCGCCTGCGCCTGTGGCTGGAGTACGGCATCACCCCGGAGCGGGCCCGCCGGAACTGGCTCCTGGAACTCCTGACCCGCACCCTGATCCTGGCAGCCACCGGCGCGGGCCTGTGGACGCAGTCCGTACTGCCCGCCTTCGGCCCCCTGGCCGTGCCGATGGCGTTCTGCTGGCCCCTGTTCCTGACGGTCGCGTTCTTCGCGACCCTCTTCGCGACCCTCTTCGCGTCACCCCTGCCCTGCACCCCCGCGGCCCGCCGCTGTCTGCGCGAGGCGCCCACCCGGGCCCGAGCCCCCCGCCTCCTGCGCACCCTGGAGACCCCGCGATGACCTCGATCTTCCGCACCGTCATGGGCCCGGCCTTCGACGACCTCCACCCCCAGCTCCAGCGCCGCTTCTCCGTCGGCCTGGCGAGCGGCGAGGCCTGCACGGGCCGCGGGGTCATGGACCGCGTCTGGCACGGCGGCGCCTTCGTCAAGCCGTTCCTCGCCCTCGGCGCCACCCGCAACATCCTGGTCCCGCGCACCGGCCGTAACGTCCCCTTCGTCATCGAGAACGTGCCGTACACCGACACCCACGGCCGTGAGACGGTGAGCTTCGTGCGCACCTTCCACCTCCCCGGCCGCCCCCGGCGCTTCGACGCCCAGATGGTCCTCGGCCCCCAGGGCGACCGGATCCTCGACTACCTCGGCACCCACCAGCACCTGGCCAGCGACCTGCACCCGCACGCCGAGCCCGACGGCTCCCTCCTGATCCGCTCCGGCGAACACCGCTTCCGGGAGGGCGTGGTGGACGTGCGCGTACCGGAGCTGATCGGGGCGACGGCGGAGGTCCGGGAGTCCTACGACGACGAGACGGACCGCTTCCGCATCCAGGTCAGGGTCGTCAACAAGCGCTTCGGTCCCCTCTTCGGCTACGAGGGCACCTTCGAGGCGACGTACACGAACATCCGCGCCTGCGGAGTCCGGCCCGGTCTGCGCCCGGTCCGCGAGGAGTCCCGCGCATGAGCCCCGAGACACCGAAGTCCCTGGAGACGAAGACCAAACTCCTCGAAGGTGCCCTGCGCACCCTCGTCGACCAGGGCATCGCGAAGACCTCGGCCCGCACGATCGCCTCGGCGGCGGGCGTCAACCAGGCGCTGGTCTTCTACCACTTCGGCTCGGTCGACGAACTCCTCGCGGCGGCCTGCCGTTACGGCGCGGAACAGGCGGTCTCCCGCTACCGCCCCCGCTTCGACGAGGTGGGCTCCCTCTCCGAACTCCTCGTCGTGGGCAGGCAGATCCACGAAGAGGAACGCTCCGGCGGCCATGTCGCCCTCCTCGGCCAGCTCCTGGCGGGCGCCCAGACCCACCCGAGCCTCGCCGCGGCGACGGCGGCGGGCCTGGAATCCTGGATCACCGAGATCGAGAAGGTCCTCAGAAGGGTCCTGGCCGACACCCCCTTCGAGGAGTTCACCGACCCGGCGGGCCTCGCCAGGGCGGTCGCCGCGTCCTTCGTGGGCATCGAGCTCTACGAGGGCGTCGACATGCCCGGCGCGACGGCGGCCCTGGACGCCCTGGAGCAACTGGGCGTCCTGGTGGCCGCGTTGGAAGAGCTCGGCCCGGTCGCACAGCGCGCGGTACGCCACCACCTGCGGCGCACCAGCCGCCGTTGACGAAGGCAACCCCGACCCGAGAGGACACCGTGCCCACCGAAAGCCTGTACGAGACCCTGGACGACCGCTTCCGAACCGGAGGCTGCACCAACGGCGACAGCAGGCTGGAGGTGCTCCACACCGACTCCCGCTGGGCCGAGGGCCCCCTGTACATCCCGGCCTGGCGCCAGCTGATCTGGAGCGACATCCCCAACGACCGCATCCTGCGCTGGGACGAGGCCACCGGCACCACCGGCGTCTTCCGCACCCCGGCCGGCCACAGCAACGGCAACACCCTCGACCGTCAGGGCCGCCTGATCACCTGCGAACAGGGCAACCGCCGAGTCACCCGCACCGAACCCGACGGCACGATCACGGTCCTGGCGGACCGGTACGCCGGCAAGAAGCTCAACAGCCCCAACGACTCCGTCGTACGCTCCGACGGCACGATCTGGTTCTCCGACCCGGACTTCGGCATCCTCAGCGACTACGAGGGCCACCGCGCCGAGTCCGAGATCGGCGCGTGCAACCTCTACCGCATCGACCCGGTCACCACCGAGGTCCACCTGGCCGCCGAGGGCTTCGACGGCCCCAACGGCGTGATCCTCTCCCCGGACGAGACACACCTCTACATCTCGGACTCCAGGGCAGCCCGCATCCACGTGTACGAGGTCCAGCCAGACGGCACCCTCACGTCCGGCAAGGTCTTCGCCGAGGCCAGAAAGGGCGTCCATTTCGACAACATCCGCTTCGACGACCAGGGCCGCCTCTGGGCAGCAGCCCTGGACGACGGAGTGCACTGCTACGCCAAGGACGGCACCCTGATCGGCAGGCTGAGGATCCCCGAACGGGTAGCGAACATCACTTTCGGCGGCCCCAGGAACAACCGCATGTTCATCACGGCATCGACGACCCTCTACTCCCTGATGATGTCGGTCACAGGCGCCCCACGCCTGTAGGAAGGGAAGCACCCACGGCGCCGCACTGGCGCAACGGCGGGAAGGGGACGTACCGGGGGGTGTCCGCCCGCAGCGTCGGGCGTCCAACCGACAGCACAGCCCAGACGAAACGGTGTCGCCCGACCGAGGACGGACACCCCCCGGTGCGGCACCGACTCACAACGCACCGAAGTGCGCGACGCGAACCCCCACGCACAGGCCACGGGCCGCCGCAGGCATCCACCCACGACCGAAAGGCATCCCACCCACCTGGACCCCCCCAGTTCGACACGCCCGAGAATCTCCACTTGTGTGTCGTTATCGGCACGTTCGATCACTGGAGGGCGCTGTGCGGCCGGAGGGCTACGACTACGACACCCACAGCCGACTGGCCGGGCCGCTCACCGAGCCCCCCGCCGCGAACTACCGGGTGCAGTACACCTCGCTCCTGGCAGGCGAGCCCCACCGAATACGCGCCATCCTCCTGATGACCCTCGCGCCCCTCCTCACCGGCGCCCTCCTGGTCTACCTCGTCTGGCCCACCCACTGGGTGGAGCGCGAGGGCGGCGACCAGTGGATGGTCGGCCTCGACATCACGATGCTCATAGCCATCGGCCTCATCGAACTGTTCATGGTCGTCAACGTCGCCTCCGTGGCCCACGCCACCCTCGTAGCCCGCGACCCCGTCCCCGTCACCCCCGAGCCCGGCGTCCGCGTCGCCTTCCTCACGACGTACGTCCCCGACAAGGAACCACTGGAGATGGTCCGGGCCACCCTCGAAGGCGCGACGAGGATCACCCACACCGGCCCCCTCGACGTCTGGCTCCTGGATGAGGGCGACGACGACCGGGCGAAGGCCCTCTGCGCCGAACTCGGCGTCCGCCACTTCACCCGCAACGGCGTCCCGGAGTGGAACAGACCCAAGGGCGTCCACAAGGCCCGCACCAAGCACGGCAACTACAACGCCTGGATCGCCATGCACGGCGACGACTACGACCTCTTCGCCTCGGTCGACACCGACCACGTCCCGCTCCCCAACTTCCTGGAGCGCATGACGGGCTACTTCCGAGACCCGGACGTCGCCTTCGTCGTGGGCCCGCAGGTGTACGGCAACTACCACAACCCCGTCACCAAGGCGGCCGAGTCCCAGCAGTTCCTCTTCCACGCCCTGATCCAGCGGGCCGGCAACCGCTACCGCTCACCGATGTTCGTCGGCACCAACAACGTCGTACGGATCTCGGCCGTCAAACAGATCGGCGGCCTGTACGACTCGATCACCGAGGACATGGCCACCGGCTTCGAACTGCACCGGCACCGCAACCCCGGGACGAGGCACCACTGGCGCAGCGTCTACACCCCCGACGTGCTGGCCGTGGGCGAGGGCCCGGCTTCCTGGACGGACTTCTTCACCCAGCAGATGCGCTGGTCGCGCGGCACGTACGAGACCCTTTTCAAGCAGTACTGGAAGGCCCCGTTCACGATGCCCCCGGGCCGCCTCTTCTCGTACACGCTGATGCTCGTCTACTACCCGATGACGGCCGTCAACTGGTTCCTCGGCATTCTGAGCTGCGTCCTCTTCCTCTGGTTCGGCGCGTCCGGCACCCAGGTCGCCGCATCGGTCTGGCTGATGCTCTACAGCGACGCGGCGGCCCTCCAGATCGGCCTCTACCTGTGGAACCGCCGGCACAACGTGTCTCCCCACGAGCCCCAGGGCTCCGGCGGTCTCGCGGGCATGGCGATGTCGGCCCTGTCGGCCCCCATCTACCTGAAGTCCTTCGGCGAGGCCCTCGTCCGCCGCCCCAGCCGCTTCGTCGTGACACCGAAGGGCTGCGACGCCAGTCCCGACCGGCTGCTGACCTTCCGTATCCACCTCTTCTGGGCGGCGCTTCTCGCGGCCTCGCTGGTCGCGTCGGTCGTCCTGGACCACACGCATGTGGCGATGCGCACCTGGGCGGTGCTGGCGATGGCGATATCGCTGGCCCCGGTAGCGGTGTGGCTGGCCACGCGGCTGAGGGAGCGCCAGGCGCACCGCTCCACAGCGACCGCCACCGCCACCGCTCCCCGCCCCGTCGACGGCACCGAGCCCGCCCTCGCCACCACCTCCAGCACCACGACAGGAGGCAACTAGGTCATGGCCTACCAGCCGTCCCAGCGCACCAAGAAGACCGTTCTCGGCATCGGCGGCATCGCGATCCTCGTCGGACTGAACGCCCCGGCCGCGCTCGACTTCGTCGGCGACAAGTACCACGCGTACAAGATCGCCCAGCCCGGGTACAAGGCGAAGTACGGGAGTTGGAGCCGGGTCGACATCCCGGCGGAGTACCGCACCAACGCCATCCACGCGGCGCTCCTGCACACCGGCAAGGTCCTCATCGTCGCGGGCTCCGGCAACGAGCAGAAGAAATTCGACGAGGGTTCCTTCGACACGATCCTCTGGGATCCCACCGCCGACACCTTCAAGAAGATCCCCACGCCGGACGATTTCTTCTGCTCGGGCCACGCCCAACTCCCGGACGGCAGACTGCTGGTGGCCGGCGGCACGGCCCGCTACGAGCTCCTCGACGGCGAGATCGACCGGGCCGGCGGCGGTATGCGGATCAAGAACGAGAACCCCGACAAGCCGGTGTTCCTGAAGAAGGGCACCCGCTTCCGCTCGCCGGCCGGCGTGGAGTACGTCAGCCGGTTCGACGTGACCGTCCCGAAGGCGAAGAAGGCCTTCAAGGTCACCTACAACGCCCGCGGCGTGATGCAGCCCTGGCAGACGAAGGTGACGGCCGCCGAGGCGCGCGTCTTCGTGGAGGCCGTGGAGAAGGGGCCGATGTCCATCACCGAGAAGCAGGCCCAGTACGAGGTGGTGGGCCTGTCCGGCAAGGACGCGGACAACACGTACGGACTGTCGGAGAAGATCACCTTCGACAAGCAGGACTTCCAAGGCATCCGCGCCGCCTACGAGTTCGACCCGGTCGCCGAGAAGTACATCCCGGTCGACCCGATGGACAAGGCCCGCTGGTACCCGACCCTGGTCGGCCTCGACGACGGCCGGGTCCTGGCGGTCTCCGGCCTGGACGACGTGGGGGTGATCGACCCGGGTGACAACGAGATCTACGACCCGAAGACCAAGAAGTGGTCACGCGGGCCGAAGCGCTACTTCCCGACCTATCCCGCGCTCTTCCTCACCAAGGGCGGCAAGCTCTTCTACCCGGCCTCCAACGCCGGTTACGGGCCTGCCGAGATGGGCCGCGAGCCGGGCCTGTGGGATCTGAAGACGAACACCTTCGAGAAGGTGCCGGGCCTGCGCGACGCCGACGAGACGGAGACCTCCGCCTCGCTCCTGTTGCCGCCCGCGCAGGACCAGAAGGTGATGATCCTCGGCGGCGGAGGCGTCGGCGAGTCCAGGAAGTCGACCCCGCGCACGGCCGTCGTCGACCTGAAGAAGGACAACCCCGTCTTCGAGGACGGCCCCAACCTCCCGCAGGGCACGCGGTATCTGAACAGCGTGATCATGCCGGACGACACGGTGTTCACCGCCAACGGCTCCGAGGACTACCGCGGCCGCAGCTCCAGCAACATCCTCAAGGCGCAGTTCTACGACCCGAAGGGCAACGTCTTCCACGAGGCGGCGTCCCCGACGGTCGGCCGCAACTACCACTCCGAGGCGCTGCTGCTGCCCGACGGAAGGGTCGCCACCTTCGGCTCCGACCCGCTCTTCGACGACCGGCAGAACACCAAGCTCGGCCACTTCGAGCAGCGTATGGAGATCTTCACGCCGCCCGCCCTGCACCGCAACGGCGACGACCGCCCCGTACTGAAGGACGGGCCGCGCGAGCTCGACCAGAACCACCGCGTCACCTTCCGCACCGAGCACGCGGACCGGATCGCCGAGGCCCGGCTGATGCGGCCCAGCGCGGTGACGCACACGACGGACGTCGAGCAGCGTTCCATCGAGCTCGGCATCACGAAGAACGCGAACGCCGTGACGCTCGACGTGCCGAAGGACCCGACCCTGGTGCCGCCCGGCTGGTACATGCTGTTCGTGACGGACGCGGACGGCACGCCGTCGCGGGCGCACTGGATCCAGGTGAAGTAGCCGACTACCCGGCCGAGTTGCCCGCCAGCGCCAGCGCGTACTCCGGCCACCACTGCCCGGCGTCCGGGCCGCCCTCGCAGGTGCCGTCCGACTCGCCGGGCCGCTTGATCCACAGGTAGGCGTCCAGGGCGGCCTCGCCGGTGTCCGTGGTCGGCGGGGTGCCCAGCGCCCGGCCGGGCGGGTTGCACCAGACTCCCGGCAGCGGTCCGTTGCCGTTGCGGCTGCTGTCGATGACGAAGTGCTTGCCGTCGAGGGCCTTGGAGAGGTCACGGCCGTACTTCTTGGTGACGGCGTCGGTCTGGAAGTTGGAGACGTTCAGCGAGAAGCCGTCGGCCTTCGCGACGCCCGCCCGCTTCAGCGGCTCGACCAGCTTCCCGGGCTGCCGGATCCAGGACGGGTTGCCCGCGTCCAGGTACACCTTGGTGTGCGGCTGCTGCTTGAGCCGGTCGATGGCCTCGCCCAGCAACTGCTCGCGTTCGGCGTGGTATTCACCCGGAGTGCAGCCGTCCACGACGTGCGCGACCGCGTCGGGTTCGAGGACGACGAGGGCCTTGGCGTCACCGAGCGCCTCGGCGAACTTCCCGATCCACGCCCGGTAGGTGTCCGCGTCCGCCGCCCCGCCCGCGGAGTGCTGGCCGCAGTCCCGGTGCGGGATGTTGTAGGCGACGAACAGTGCCGTACGGTTCTCCGCCGTGGCCGACGCGCTGGCCGCCCGGACGGTCGGACCCGGGTCGACCTCCCCGGCCGGCCACAGCGCGGCCGGCCGGTCCGCGATCTTCCGGAGCAGTGCCGCGTCCCGGGTACGGCCCTCCCGCCGCCAGAGCTCGATCTGCTGGGCGGCGGAGCTGCCCGGATCCACCCAGAACGGCGACGCCGGGTCCGGGCCGGTCTGTCTGCTGGCCGCGCCGGCGACGGAGGCCTCGTCGACGTCGGACGCGGACGTGCAGCCGGCCGCGAGCCCGAGCGCCGCGAGCACCACGGGGACCGCGAGGGTGTGGGTCAGCCGGGACATGCTGCTCCCTTGCGCGAGGGGGTGACCTGAGTGGGGTGTTTAGGACGATTTATACGTTTGGTCACCCATCGTCACATGGATCACATGTCCGATCCCGGTGCGACACCGGGCCCCGACGCCAGGGCGATCCCCAGTGGCGTCCGCTCGTACAGCACCTGATGGCCGTAGCGCCGCGCGGTCAGCAGTCCCGACTCCCGCAGGACGGTCAGATGCGCGGAGACCGACGAGGGCGCGAGTCCTAGCCGGTGGGCGAGGGCGGTCGTGGTGGCGGGTTCGTCGAGCGCGGCGAGCACGGCGGCCCGGCCCCTCCCCAACAGCCGTGGAAGCGAGTCGGGCGTACGGTCGTCGGGCTCGGCCCACAGTCCTCCGATGCCGCGCGCCGGATACGCGAGGGTCGGCTGCCAGGGCGGGTCGTAGGTGCTGACCACGTCCGGCCAGATGAAGACGCTGGGCATCAGCACCAGCCCCGTCCCCTCCAGTCGCCGCTCGTGCTCGCCACGGTGCTCGACGGTCAGCGTCCCGGCGTCCCAGCCGAACCGCCGGCTGATCTCCGGCAGCAGCCCGCCGAGCCCCACCTCCGCCAGCCGCCGCGAGTGGAAGGCGACGTCCGCCTCCAGCAGGGCGCGCAGCCGGGGCCAGTCCGGTGCGACGAGAGTGCGCCAGACCTCCTCCACCGCGTCGGACAACTCCCGGACCATACGCACCGGATCACGCATCCAGGCCCGTCCGTGCGCCGACTCCAGCGCGCCCGGCGTGCACGCGAGCGACTTCTCGGTGTCCTCGCGGGCCGCCCGGGGATCGCTCGCCCGCACGGCCGCGATCTCCTCCTCGAAGGTGGCCGCGGGCCCGATCGGGGGCGGCCCCAGCCAGTCCGGGGAGTGCCCGCGCCGGGGCATGAGCAGCCACAGCGGCGTGAGATCGAGACCGGCCGCGGCGCTACGGACCCGGCGCAGCCAGGGCGCGTGATAGCCGTGCCGGTCGGGCCGCTTGAGGGTGCGCACGACCTCCTGCGTCTCCCAGAGCGGGGAGATCGCGAAACGGCACCGGAGAAAGTCGTCCTCACCGAAGTGCAGTCGCGAAGGCATGGGGATCGCCCTTTCCCGGGAAGATTCGGCTGTGGCCGAAACTCTAGGCCGGAGCCACCCCGCTCGGCACGCTGCTTCCCATGACGGACATGGACACCGACACGGACACCCTGGCCCCGGCCCCGCCGCCCACCGGCTACGCCCGCGTCTTCGCCGTACGGGAGTTCCGCGCGGTCTTCGTGGCGCACCTGCTCTCCCTGCTGGGCGTGGTGGTCAGCGAGATCGCGCTCTCGGTCCTCGTCTACGACCTGACCGGCTCACCCCTGCTGAGCGCGCTGGCGTTCGCGCTCGGTTTCCTGCCGTACGTCGTCGGCGGCACCCTGCTCGCCGGGATCGCCGACCGCTTCCCGGCCCGGCGGGTGCTGGTCGTGTGCGACCTGGTGTGCGCGGTGTGCGTGCTGCCGATGGCGGCGCCCGGGGCGGGGATCGCCTTGCTGCTGGCCCTGCGGTGCTGTGTGGCGGTGGTGGCGCCGGTGTTCCAGGGGACGCGGATGGCGACGCTCGCCGACATCCTCGGGGACGGGGACCTGTTCGTACTGGGCCGTTCACTGCTGCGGATCGTGTCGCAGAGCGCGCTGCTGGTGGGGTACGGCCTGGGCGGCCTGCTCCTGACGGCCGTCTCGCCGCGGCACGCGCTGCTGATCACGGTGGGCACGTTCTGCGCGTCGGCCGTGCTGCTGCGCTTCGGGACGGTACGGCGGCCGGCGCGGGCGGGGAGCGATACGGCCCTGGTGACGGAGTCGCTGAGGGGCGCGAGGAAGGTGCTGGCGAACCGCCGGGTCCGGGTGCTGCTGCTTCTCTTCTGGGTGCCGCCGATGTTCTCGGTGGTGCCGGAGGCGCTGGCGGCGCCGTACGCGGACGATCTCGGCGCGGGTTCGGTGGGTCTGGGGCTGCTGATGTGCGCCCTGCCGGTGGGCACGATCGCGGGTGAGCTGTGGGCGGGCGCGCGGCTACGGCCCTCCGCGCGGGAACGGATCGCGCTGCCGCTCGTGTGCCTGACGCTGCTGCCGTACGTCGCCTATGTGCTGCGGCCCGGTCTGGCGGTGTCCCTGCTGCTTCTGCTGCTGTCGGGTGCGGGGTCGGCGTACACGCTGGGCCTTGACCAGTGGTTCGTGCGGGCGGTGCCGGAGGAGCTTCGGGGCCGGGCGATGACGTTGCTGACGGCCGGGCTGATGACGATCCAGGGCGTGGGGATGGCACTGGCGGGGGTGGCGGCGGAGTTCGCGGGGGTCGCGTGGACCGTTACGGGGGCGGGGCTGGTGGGGACGGCGGCCTGTGTGGCGCTGGCCGTGGCGGCCCGTCGGACCGAATGACAAGACGGGGCTGACCAGCATGTGACCGGCCGGTAAGGTCTGGTTCCGTGCCGAAGCCCCTCAGTCTTCCCTTCGATCCCATCGCCCGCGCCGACGAACTCTGGAAGCGGCGCTGGGGAAACGTCCCGTCGATGGCCGCGATCACCTCGATCATGCGCGCCCACCAGATCCTCCTCGCCGAGGTCGACGCGGTGGTCAAGCCGTACGGACTGACCTTCGCGCGCTACGAGGCCCTGGTCCTGCTCACCTTCTCCAAGGCCGGTGAGCTGACCATGTCCAAGATCGGCGAACGGCTGATGGTCCATCCCACGTCGGTCACGAACACGGTCGACCGTCTGGTGAAGTCCGGCCTCGTCGACAAGAAACCCAACCCCAACGACGGGCGCGGCACGCTCGCCGTCATCACCGACAAGGGCCGTGACGTCGTCGAATCCGCCACCCGGGACCTCATGGCCATGGACTTCGGCCTCGGCGTCTACGACGCGGAGGAATGCGCCGAACTCTTCGCGATGCTGCGCCCCCTGCGGGTGGCGGCCCACGACTTCGACGAGGACTGAGACCGCGGGCCGTGCAGTGTCACTTCGCCACGAAGTGACAGGTCAGGCCGCCGCGGTCTTGGGGGCGGGGTCGTCGCTCACCAGAGGGGTGACCTCACGGGTGACCTTGCGCTCGACGAAGAAGGCGGCGGTCGGGACCGTGCCGGCGAGGAGTACCCAGGCGAGGCGGCCGAGCGGCATCTTCGCCTTGCTGCCCAGGTCGAAGGCGAAGATCAGGTAGAGAAGGTACAGCCAGCCGTGGGCGATGCCGATCACGGAGACGAAACCGTCGAAGCCGTCCATGTCCAGCAGCCGCTTCCCGATCACGCCGATCGTCAGCAGGATGAGCAGGACGGCGGTGACGTAGGCCATCACCCGGTAGCGGGTCAGGACGCTCTTCTTCATGCCGTCGAGAGTAACGGGTGGGGTGCCGTCGACATTTACTAGGACGTCCTAGTAAATTTGAAGCATGGACGCTGACGCCATCGAAGAGGGCCGCCGACGGTGGCAGGCCCGGTACGACGCCTCGCGTAAGCGGGAGGCTGATTTCAGCACGCTTTCCGGGGACGCCGTGGAGCCGGTGTACGGGCCCCGGGAGGGGGACCGGTACGAGGGGTTCGAGCGGATCGGGTGGCCGGGGGAGTATCCGTACACCCGCGGGCTCTACGCGACCGGGTACCGGGGGCGTACGTGGACCATTCGGCAGTTCGCCGGGTTCGGGAACGCCGAGCAGACCAACGAGCGCTACAAGATGATCCTCGGGAACGGGGGCGGTGGGCTCTCCGTCGCCTTCGACATGCCCACGCTCATGGGGCGGGACTCCGACGATCCGCGCTCGCTCGGGGAGGTCGGGCACTGCGGGGTCGCCATCGACTCCGCCGCCGACATGGAGGTGCTGTTCAAGGACATTCCCCTCGGGGACGTCACGACCTCCATGACCATCAGCGGGCCCGCCGTTCCGGTCTTCTGCATGTATCTCGTCGCCGCCGAGCGGCAGGGGGTCGATCCGGGGGTGCTCAACGGCACGCTCCAGACCGACATCTTCAAGGAGTACATCGCCCAGAAGGAGTGGCTCTTCCAGCCCGAGCCCCATCTGCGGCTCATCGGCGACCTCATGGAGTACTGCGCGGCCGGTATTCCCGCGTACAAGCCGCTCTCCGTCTCCGGGTACCACATCCGGGAAGCGGGATCGACGGCCGCCCAGGAGCTCGCCTACACGCTCGCCGACGGGTTCGGGTACGTCGAGCTGGGGCTCAGCCGCGGGCTCGACGTGGATGTCTTCGCCCCCGGGCTCTCCTTCTTCTTCGACGCCCACGTCGATTTCTTCGAGGAGATCGCCAAGTTCCGTGCCGCGCGCAGGATCTGGGCGCGGTGGATGCGGGACGTGTACGGGGCGCGGAGCGAGAAGGCGCAGTGGCTGCGGTTCCACACCCAGACCGCCGGCGTCTCGCTGACCGCCCAGCAGCCCTACAACAACGTCGTCCGCACCGCCGTCGAGGCACTCGCCGCCGTGCTCGGCGGCACCAACTCCCTGCACACCAACGCCCTCGACGAGACCCTCGCGCTGCCGAGCGAGCAGGCCGCCGAGATCGCCCTGCGGACCCAGCAGGTGCTCATGGAGGAGACCGGGGTCGCCAACGTGGCCGACCCGCTGGGTGGTTCGTGGTACGTCGAGCAGCTCACCGACCGTATCGAGGCCGACGCCGAGAAGATCTTCGAGCAGATCAGGGAGCGGGGGCTGCGGGCGCATCCCGATGGGCGGCACCCCATCGGGCCCATCACCTCCGGCATCCTGCGCGGGATCGAGGACGGCTGGTTCACCGGCGAGATCGCCGAGTCCGCGTTCCAGTACCAACGCGCCCTGGAGAAGGGCGACAAGAGGGTCGTGGGCGTCAACGTCCACCACGGTTCCGTCACCGGCGACCTGGAGATCCTGCGCGTCAGCCACGAGGTGGAGCGCGAGCAGGTACGGGCGCTGGCGGCCAGGAAGGGCGCGCGGGACGAGGGTGCGGTGCGCACCGCGCTCGACGCGATGCTCGCGGCCGCGCGCGACGGCGGCAACATGATCGAGCCGATGCTGGACGCCGTACGCGCCGAGGCCACGCTGGGCGAGATCTGCGGGGTGCTGCGCGACGAGTGGGGCGTCTACACGGAACCCGCCGGGTTCTGACCGCCGGAGAGTCCGAGGAGCAGGACGCGGGCGAAGCCGCGCACCCACTCCTCGTCCGCCGGTTGCGCGCTGACCAGGGTGCGGTGCACCACCGTGCCGGCGACCATGTCGAAGATGAGGTCGACGGTGCGGGCGGCTTCCCCCGGATCTGATTCCGGGGGGAGTTCGCCGCGCGCCTCGGCGCGGGCGCGGCCCTCCAGGACGAGCCGCTTCTGGCGTTCGACGATCGAGGAGCGGATGCGCTCGCGCAGGGCGTCGTCGTGGATCGACTCGGCCACGACCGACATCAGGCCGCTCTTGGCCTCCGGGCGGGCCAGGATCGCGGCGTACTGAAGGACCACGCCCTCGATGTCGGCGGCCAGGGTGCCGCAGTCGGGGAGTTCGAGCTCGTCGAAGAGCTCCGCCACCGCGTCGACGACCAGTTCGTTCTTGCCCGCCCAGCGACGGTAGATGGTGGTCTTCGCGACCCCCGCCCGCACCGCCACGTCCGCCAGCGTGAGCCTGGACCAGCCCAGCTCCACCAGGGCCTCCCGCGTCGCCCCGAGGATCGCGGCGTCCGCGGCGGCGCTGCGGGGGCGTCCGGTGGCCCGTGGGGCGGGAGTGCGGCTCTGCATCCCACGACCATAACCGGCGGTTCCTGTGCGGCCGTGAGGGAGATCACCGGGTTCTGGTACCGCGGAGGCACCCGGTGCCATTACGCTACGACTCGTAGCGAAACCACTGGCGTGGGGTGGGGACCCGACGCACAGCTTGACCAGCTTTCACAACGCTTTTCACCTACACGCGCGGACGGGGGAGGATAGACGCATGCAGCCACGGAACATGTCCATGAGCGGAGTCGTCGACCTCGCCGCGGTGAAGGCGGCCCAGGAGGCCAAGTCGAAGGCGGAGCAGGCGCGCGCCGAAGCCGCCCGGCAGGGCGGCGGCACCGGAGCCGTCTCCCCGGCCGATCTCGTCATCGACGTCGACGAGGCCGGGTTCGAGCGGGAAGTCCTGCAGCGCTCCACCGAGGTGCCCGTCGTCATCGACTTCTGGGCCGAGTGGTGCGAGCCCTGCAAGCAGCTGAGCCCGATCCTCGAGCAGCTCGTCGTCGAGTACAACGGACGCCTTCTCCTCGCCAAGATCGACGTCGACGCCAACCAGATGCTGATGCAGCAGTTCGGCGTACAGGGCATCCCGGCGGTGTTCGCGGTCGTCGCCGGACAGGCGCTGCCGCTCTTCCAGGGCGCCGCCGGCAAGGAGCAGATCCAGCAGACCCTGGACCAGCTGGTGCAGGTCGCCGAGCAGCGCTTCGGGCTCACCGGGATCGTGGTGGACCCGGACGCCGAGCCCGGTGCCGCGCAGGCCGCCGCTCCGGCGATGCCGGCCGGGCCCCATGACGCGCTTCTCGAGGCCGCCGTACAGGCCCTGGACGCGGGGGACTTCGGCGGCGCGGTGCAGGCGTACAAGAACGTACTGAGCGACGACCCGGGCAACACGGAGGCCAAACTCGGCCTCGCCCAGGCCGAGTTGCTCCAGCGGGTGCAGGGCCTGGACCCGCAGCGGGTCCGTCAGGACGCCGCCGAGAAGCCCTCCGACGTACCGGCGCAGGTCGCCGCGGCCGACCTGGATCTGGTGGGCGGGCATGTCGAGGACGCCTTCGGGCGGCTCATCGAGACCGTGCGCCGCACGTTCGGTGACGACCGGGATGCCGTACGTGTACGGCTGTTGGAGCTCTTCGAGGTCGTCGGGTCCGACGATCCGCGGGTGGTCACGGCGCGCCGGGCGCTGGCGCGGGCACTGTTCTAGAGGGGGCGTCGCGAGCGGGGCGGGAGCCCCGTTCTGACCAGTCCCTAAACACCCGGGCATGTGGTGCCCGAGTGAAAGATTTGGCGCTGAGACGCCACTGCGGCCGCGCTTTACCAAATCTTGGTAATCGCGGCCGCTGTTACTGCAAGTAAGTTTTGGGCGTTGGTCTGTCGGGTTCTGTCCGATCATCAACGACTTTGTCGCCCCCCTCCGGGCCACCCTCAGTCGTCGGCCGAGACCAGCGGGTCGTTGTTCGGTTATCCCGCCGTTACTACCGAGTAACGAAGCCCCTTGTGCGGGCGGCGAGAATGCACCACGATCGGCGACGCTCGGTCCATTCCCGTACCCCGACAGCCGGTCGGGCCCGCGGGAACTCTTGGGTCCCCACCGAGCAGAGCCGGCGGCAGTGGCGCCGGCTCTTGGACAGGGGGGTCTTCGCCTTCCGGCGAAGCCTGTCCAGCAAGGTTGTGCGTGATGTGCGTCAGGCGCGACCAGTGGTTGTCGCTCGGGGGTGATCGCCGGTGATCGGTGCGCGGTTCGCGCCTCCGAGTGCGGGCGCTCCCCTTCCCGAGGACGTAGCACTTCTCCCATCCCTGCCCGGCTGAGCCGTCATGTTCGACAGGGGCAGTCAGGGTCAGGAGATGTACGTCCGAGAAGGAGGAAATATGGAGTCCCAGGTGCGTGGCGGGACCAGATGGAAGCGGTTCGCCGTCGTGATGGTGCCCAGCGTGGCCGCCACGGCCGCGATAGGTGTCGCCCTCGCGCAGGGCGCTCTCGCCGCGTCGTTCAGTGTGTCGGGCCAGTCGTTCAAGGTGACGGCGGACAAGCTCGTGGGTACGGGCTTCTCCCAGTACGGCGCCCTTGACTCGGGGTACACCCTCGACGGCAAGAAGACGGCTCACCCCGTCGCGGTCTCGGCGTTCAAGTCGGCCTCGATCACCGGCATGTGCCAGTCCGTGGTCACGCCGAACATCCCGATCCTCGGTTCCGTCAGCCTGATCCTGAAGGCGGGCGGCGGCGGTACTCCCGTCCAGGCCGAGAACCTGTACATCGACGTCGAGGAACTCGAGGCGAACGCGACCTTCGAGAACATCGACATCGGTGTTGCCGCCAAGGACGCCAGCAAGGGTCCGGGCATGAAGGGCGGCAACGAGCAGGCCAACCCCTTCGGGTTCGCCCAGCAGGCCGACAAGGCCACGCTGACCGACGTGAAGCAGACGGCGTGGGCGACCACCGCCGGAACCTTCAAGCTCAGCGGCCTGAAGATGTCGCTGTCGTCAGGTGTCAAGGAGTGCTACTAAGCACTCGCTGACGGGCGGGGGAGCCGGTGGCGCCCCCGCCCGTCCACTGTGAAGCGCGGTTCTTCACATGCCGTACCACTCACCACCACAGCAACGCCGCACCAGGGAGCTGTTTTCCATGAGCGCCGAGACTCCTGCCGCACCCGGCCACGATGAGCACTACCTCCGGGTCGCCAAGCGGAAGTTCCGCGTCTGGCGGGGCGACCGGCCGTTCTGGGCCGGCCTGTTCGTCCTCCTGGGCGGACTCCCCATCGCGTACTTCCCCTATGCACACATCCAGATCGGTCACCTGACACTGGCGATGGCCACCACGGCCGGCGCCGGATCGCTGATCATCGGTGTGCTGCTGGTCGTCCTCGGCGTCAGCCTCTGGTTCCAGAAGCACGTCCGCACCTTCGCGGGCGTGGCCGCGATCCTGCTGGCCCTGGTCTCCATCCCCGTGTCCAACCTCGGCGGTTTCCTCGTCGGCTTCCTGCTCGCCCTCATCGGCGGCGCGATGGCCGTGGCCTGGGTACCGGGCGAGCCGCCGGTGCAGGAGCCGGTCCAGGAGGACACCACGGGCGAGGGCAACGCGCCCGAGGGTGCGGTCCCCACGCTCTCCAAGGACGCGTACGACGTCGGCGAGCCGAACGATCTGTCAGGAACGAGCCCGGCGAACGGGGCGAACGGGAGGCACAGTGCCGGCTGACGAGGTGACCCACGGGACTGATGTGGAGGAGTCCCGTGCGAGAACCGGGCCGCGGCACGCGGCGCCCAAGAAGCCGCTGTTCACCCGGTTCCACATGCCGGCCGGCAAGGCGATAGCCCTGGCCGCGATGCCGACGGCGGTCCTCATGGGAATGGGGTTCACGCCGACGCTCGCCAACGCCGAGGACCAGCCCGCCTCCAAGAGCCTGACGGCCGACGAGTACAAGGACTGCGTCGCGGCCCTGGAGGAAGGCGCGTCCGCGTCGCCCTCGCCGTCCGCGAGCGCCAGTGACTCCGACTCCAAGGACGACGAGGCCGAGGCGACCCCGTCGCCGACCGCGACCTCGGGCTCCGACTCGGGCGACGACTCCTCGTCGGATTCAGGTTCCGACGACGAGACCGAGCCCACGCCGTCCCCCTCGGCTTCGGAAAGCTCCTCGAACGAGGCCCAGTCCGGTGCCACCGCCACGCCCTCGCCCTCGGCCTCCGAGAGCGGCGGGAACGTGCTGGAGGAGATCGGCGACGCCATCGAGGGCATCTTCACCGGCGGCGAGAGCGAAGCCCCGTCCGCGAGCGCCAGTCCGACGCCGTCGGCCTCGGCCTCCGCGTCGGAGGACGCCGGCGACGACGCGTCCGACGCCGTCAAGGACACCACCGGCAAGGTCGCCGACACGGTCGAGGACACCGTGAAGGACACGACCGACGAGGCGTCCAAGGCTGCCGAGGACACCACGAAGGCGGTGGAGAAGGCGGCCGAGGCGGCCGCCGCCAGCCCCTCGCCGAGTTCCAGCACGGACGTCGACGACTGCCCGGTCGCCACCGACGCGGAGGGCGGCGTGGACAACGCCGTGCCGCTGCCGGCCGACCCCTGGTACCTGAACGCCAGCTCGCTGCTGCTGAAGGGCGCCGACTACAAGGGCATCGTCAAGGTGCGCACGGCCGACGGCACCGTCAAGGAGGTGCTGAAGTACGTCATATCCGACGGCACCGACATCGGCGACCTGCACCAGACGGTGAAGGACGAGCAGTCCGGCAAGACCTACCACGTGCAGGCGGCCAAGGGCTCGACCTCCACGATCCGTGACGGCGACACGGTGATGTACACGGAGAGCATCTCCGGCAATCTGCTGGGGCTGATACCCGTGACGTTCAGCCCGAAGAGCCCGCCGCCGCTGAACATCCCGCTGATCTACTTCACCAAGGTGACGGTCGTGCAGGCCGGCCAGTTCGGCGGCACCCTGCACGTGCCCGGGCTGCACAACTACACCACCGACTGAGCGCCCCCACAGGCCCGTTCGGGAGCCGCAACACGCCTGAGGGCGCCCCCTTGATCCAGGGGGCGCCCTCAGCGCCGTACAGGGGCCCTGGCGGGCCCGTGGTGCTACTTCTCGCCGCCCAGGTGGTGGACGCGGACCATGTTGGTGGTGCCGGGGACGCCGGGGGGCGAGCCGGCGGTGATGATGACGATCTCGCCCGGGTTGAAGCGGTTGAGCTTGATGATCTCCTGGTCCACCAGGTCGACCATCTCGTCGGTGCTGTTCACGAACGGCACGACGTGCGACTCGACGCCCCAGCTGAGGGCCAGCTGATTGCGGGTGTTCTCGTCGGTGGTGAAGGCGATGATCGGCTGGGCCGCGCGGTAGCGGGAGAGCCGGCGGGCCGTGTCACCGGACTGCGTGAAGGCCACCAGGCCCCGGCCGCCCAGGAAGTCGGCGATCTCGCACGCGGCGCGGGCGATCGAACCACCCTGCGTGCGCGGCTTCTTGCCGGGCACGAGCGGCTGCAGGCCCTTGCTGAGCAGCTCCTGCTCGGCCGCGGTGACGATCTTCGACATCGTCTTGACGGTCTCGATCGGGTACGCGCCCACGCTCGACTCGGCGGACAGCATGACCGCGTCGGCGCCGTCCAGGATCGCGTTGGCCACGTCGGAGGCCTCGGCGCGGGTCGGACGGGAGTTGGTGATCATCGACTCCATCATCTGGGTCGCCACGATCACCGGCTTGGCGTTGCGGCGGCACAGCTCGATGAGGCGCTTCTGCACCATCGGGACCTTCTCGAGCGGGTATTCGACGGCGAGGTCACCACGGGCGACCATCACGGCGTCGAACGCCATCACGACGTCCTCCATGTTGGCCACCGCCTGCGGCTTCTCCACCTTGGCGATGACCGGGACGCGACGACCCTCCTCGTCCATCACCTTGTGGACATCGGCCACGTCCTTGGCGTCCCGGACGAAGGACAGCGCGACCATGTCGCAGCCCATGCGCAGCGCGAAACGGAGGTCCTCGACGTCCTTCTCGGACAGCGCGGGCACGTTGACGGCCGCGCCGGGCAGGTTGATGCCCTTGTGGTCGGAGACGACACCGCCCTCGATGACGATCGTCTTGACCCGCGGGCCCTCGACGTCCAGGACCTTCAGCTCGACGTTGCCGTCGTTGATGAGGATCTGGTCGCCGCGCGAGACATCGCCCGGCAGGCCCTTGTAGGTGGTCCCGCAGATCTGCTTGTCACCCGGGACGTCCTCGGTCGTGATGACGAACTCGTCACCGCGCTCCAGCTCGACCGGGCCCTCGGCGAAGGTCTCCAGGCGGATCTTCGGACCCTGGAGGTCGGCGAGCACTCCGATGGCCCGGCCGGTCTCCTTGGCGGCGGCCCGGACGCGGTCGTACCGCCCCTGGTGTTCGGCGTGTGAGCCGTGGCTGAAGTTGAAGCGGGCCACGTTCATGCCGGCTTCGATCAGGGACACGAGCATTTCGTGGGAGTCGACCGCGGGGCCGAGAGTACAGACGATTTTCGAACGGCGCATGGGGCGATCCTATCGGTTTGTTTCGCTACGGAATATTCCGTCTGGTGGAAGATACAAATGGGCGCCATTGCGCTCAGGCGTGTTACTGCTGTGTATTACTTCCGACCAGTGCGTAGGTCTGTGTGGCGATCTCCAGTTCTTCGTCGGTCGGCACCACGGCGACGGCGACCCGGGAGTACTCCGGGGAGATCAGCCGTGGCTCGTCGCTCCGTACGGCGTTGCGCTCGCCGTCCACCGACAGGCCCAGCCCTTCCAGGCCCGCCATCGCAGCGTCCCGCACCGGGCTCGCGTTTTCTCCGACTCCCGCTGTGAAGGCGACCGCGTCCACCCGGCCGAGCACCGCGTAATAGGCGCCGATGTACTTCTTCAAACGGTGAATGTAGATGTCGAAGGCGAGTTGCGCCTGTTCGTCACCCTCGTCCACCCGGCGGCGGATCTCCCGCATGTCGTTGTCACCGCACAAGCCGATCAAGCCGCTCTTCTTGTTGAGAAGAGTGTCGATCTCGTCCGTGGACATTCCGCCAACACGCATCAAATGGAAGATGACGGCCGGATCCACGTCTCCCGATCGCGTACCCATCACGAGTCCCTCCAAAGGCGTCAGCCCCATGGAGGTGTCCACGCACACACCGGCCCGTACGGCGGACGCGGACGCCCCGTTGCCCAGGTGCAGCACGATGACGTTCACCTCCTCCGGAGTCCTGCCCAGCAGCTTCGCGGTCGCCCGGGCGACGTACGCGTGCGAGGTGCCGTGGAAGCCGTAGCGCCGGATGCGGTGCGCGTCGGCGGTGGCCACGTCGATGGCGTAGCGGGCGGCCGACTCCGGCATCGTCGTGTGGAACGCGGTGTCGAAGACGGCGACCTGGGGCAGGTCGGGGCGCAGCGCCTGGGCGGTGCGGATGCCGGTGAGGTTCGCCGGGTTGTGCAGCGGGGCCACCGGGATCAGCCGTTCGATCTCGGCGAGCACGGCGTCGTCGACGACGGTCGGCGCGGTGAAGGTCTGCCCGCCGTGCACGACCCGGTGCCCGATGGCGGCCAGCTCGGGGGAGTCGAGCCCGAGCCCGTCCTTGGCCAGCTCCTCCGCCACGGCCTTCAGGGCGGCCTCGTGGTCGGGGATCGGCCCGGTCCACTCCCTGGTGGCGCCGCTTTCGACATGGGTGTGCTTGAGCCGGGAGGTCTCCTCACCGATGCGTTCGACGAGCCCCACGGCCAGCCGGCTGCTGTCGCTCATGTCGAGCAGCTGGTACTTCACCGACGAGGAGCCGGAGTTGAGGACGAGGACGCGGGTCGCGCGGGACGAGCTCACTGCTGGAAAGCCTTCTCGATCGGGGACTGGGCCTGGATCGCCGTGATGGCGACGGTGTTGACGATGTCCTGGACGAGCGCGCCCCGGGACAGGTCGTTGACGGGCTTGCGCAGACCCTGGAGCACCGGACCGACGGCGATCGCGCCGGCCGAACGCTGCACGGCCTTGTAGGTGTTGTTACCTGTATTGAGGTCAGGGAAGATCAGAACCGTTGCCTGTCCGGCCACTTCGGATTCCGGCAGCTTGGTCGCGGCGACACTCGGCTCGACGGCGGCGTCGTACTGGATCGGCCCCTCGATCCGCAGATCGGGCCGGCGCAGCCGGACCAGCTCGGTCGCCTCGCGCACCTTGTCGACGTCGGCGCCCGAACCCGACGTACCCGTCGAGTACGACAGCATCGCGATCCGCGGGTCCACGCCGAACTGCTCGGCGGTGGCGGCCGCCTGGATGGCGATGTCGGCCAGCTGCTCGGCGTTCGGGTCGGGGTTCACGGCGCAGTCGCCGTAGACCAGCACCTTGTCGGCGAGGCACATGAAGAAGACCGAGGAGACGATGTCGGCGTCCGGCTTGGTCTTGATGATCTCGAAGGCGGGCCGGATGGTCGCGGCGGTGGAGTGCACGGACCCGGAGACCATGCCGTCCGCGAGCCCCTCCTGCACCATCAGCGTCCCGAAGTAGTTCACGTCGGAGACGACGTCGTACGCCAGCTCCACGGTCACGCCCTTGTGGGCGCGCAGGGCCGCGTACTTCTCCGCGAAGGAGTCGCGCAGCTCGCTGGTGGCCGGGTCGATCAGCTGGGCGTGGCCGAGGTCGATGCCGAGGTCGGCGGCCTTCTTGCGGACCTGGTCGACCGGGCCGAGCAGGGTGAGCTCGCAGACCCCGCGGCGCAGCAGCACCTCGGCGGCGTGCAGGACCCGGGCCTCGGTGCCCTCGGGCAGGACGACACGGCGCTTGTCGGAACGGGCCGTTTCCAGGAGCTTGTGCTCGAACATCATCGGCGTGACGCGGTCGCTGCTCGGCGCGGAGACCCGCTTGAGCAGGTCGCCGGTCTCGACGTACCGCTCGAAGAGCCCGAGCGCGGTCTCCGCCTTCCTGGGCGTGGCCGCGTTCAACTTCCCTTCCAGGGCGAAGAGTTGCTCGGCGGTGGGGAAGCTCATGCCCGGGACCGAGAGGACCGGGGTGCCCGGGGCGAGGCGGGCGGCGAGGGTGAGGACGTCGTCGTTCGGCACCTCGTTGAGGGTGAGCAGTACGCCGGCTATCGGCGGGGTGCCGGCGCTGTGCGCGGCGAGCGAGCCGACGACCAGGTCGGCGCGGTCGCCCGGGGTCACGACGAGACACCCCGGGGTCAGGGCGCCGAGGAGCTTCGGCAGCATCGCCCCGCCGAAGACGAACCCGAGCGCGTCCCGGGCGAGCCCCGAGTCGTCGCCGAGCAGCACCTTGGCGCCGAGGGCCTGGCCGATCTGGGAGACGGTCGGCGCGGAGAGGGCGGGCTCGTCGGGCAGCACGTAGCAGGGGACGGGCAGCCGGGAGGAGTCGAGGCGCTCGGCGATGAGGTCCCGGTCCTCGCGGGCGACCCGGTTGGCGACCATGGCCAGCACGTCGCAGCCCAGGCCGTCGTAGGCGCGGTAGGCGTTGCGGGTCTCGGCGAGCACGGACTCGGCGGTCTGCTTGCGCCCGCCCACGACGGGGATCACGGACGCGCCGAACTCGTTGGCGAGCCGGGCGTTGAGGTTGAGCTCGTCCGGGACCTGGGTGTCGGCGAAGTCGGTCCCCAGGACCAGGACGACGTCGTAGTCCCGCGCGACGAGATGGAAGCGGTCGACGAGCGTGGAGACCAGCTCGTCCGTGCCCCGCTCGGCCTGGAGGGCGGAGGCCTCGTGGTAGTCCATGCCGTAGACGGTGGCGGGGTCCTGTGACAGCCGATAGCGGGCCCGCAGCAGCTCGAACAGACGATCGGGACTGTGGTGGACGAGGGGCCGGAAGACACCCACCCGGTCGACCTGCCGGGTCAGGAGCTCCATGACCCCCAGCTCGACGACCTGGCGGCCGTCGCCGCGGTCGATTCCGGTCACGTACACACTGCGGGTCACGCGTGCTCTCCGTTCGAAAGAGGGTCACATGGGCTGACAAAAGGGGTGACACATGTGGTGGCGCGACAATCGCCCACCGAGGGGAGCGGAACCCACTCGACGGTACCCCCGCCGCTGGACAGGGCGCCCGTCAGGACCGAGGGCCCCGGGGGCGGAACCGGAGGCCTCGGGGGCGGGACCGGAGGGCTCGGGGAGCGCACCCGGGGCGGACCGCACGGAATCGTCATCGACCTGAGGATCGTGAAACAATCGTGCTGGCTCACCGGTATCAACAGCGAGCAGGAGACACAGCACGATGCGTATCGGAGTTCTCACCGCAGGCGGCGACTGCCCCGGCCTGAACGCAGTGATCCGGTCGGTCGTGCACCGCGCGGTCGACAACTACGGCGACGAGGTCATCGGCTTCGAGGACGGCTACTCCGGCCTGCTGGACGGCCGCTACCGCGGCCTCGACCTCGACAGCGTGAGCGGCATCCTGGCCCGCGGCGGCACCATCCTCGGCTCCTCCCGCCTGGAGCGCGACCGGCTGCGCGAGGCCTGTGAACGGGCCGAGGACATGGTCGCGGACTTCGGCATCGACGCGCTGATCCCGATCGGGGGCGAGGGCACGCTGACGGCGGCCCGGATGCTGTCCGACGCGGGCCTGCCGGTCGTCGGCGTCCCGAAGACGATCGACAACGACATCTCGTCGACGGACCGGACTTTCGGTTTCGACACGGCGGTGGGCGTCGCCACGGAGGCGATGGACCGCCTGAAGACGACCGCCGAGTCCCATCAGCGTGTGATGGTGGTCGAGGTCATGGGCCGCCACGCGGGCTGGATCGCGCTGGAGTCGGGCATGGCGGCGGGCGCACACGGTATCTGCTTGCCGGAGCGTCCGTTCGACCCCGCTGACCTGGTGAAGATGGTCGAGGAGCGCTTCTCGCGGGGCAAGAAGTTCGCGGTGATCTGCGTGGCTGAGGGCGCCCACCCCGCCGAGGGCTCCATGGACTACGGCAAGGGCGAGATCGACCAGTTCGGCCACGAGCGCTTCCAGGGCATCGGTACGGCGTTGGCGTACGAGCTGGAGCGCCGCCTCGGCAAGGAGTCCAAGCCGGTCATCCTGGGCCACGTCCAGCGCGGCGGCGTGCCGACGGCGTACGACCGGGTCCTCGCCACCCGCTTCGGCTGGCACGCGGTGGAGGCGGCGCACCGGGGTGAGTTCGGGCGGATGACGGCGCTGCGCGGGACGGATGTGGTGATGGTGCCGCTCGCGGAGGCGGTGACCGAGCTGAAGACGGTGCCGAAGGATCGGATGGACGAGGCGGAGTCGGTCTTCTAGGTCATGCCTCACGGGGCTTTCAGCCCGTGATTGTCTGGACGTTCGTCCAGAAGTGATCGACGATCCGGTCGAGGAAGTCTCGGCCGGAGTGGCTCGAATCACCTGCCGCGCTGCCTTCGCCCCAGCTCAGCGTGGCGACCATCTGCCCCTGGTACTCCTGGTGCAGTTCCTGGAGGGCGTCCTCCAGGAGCCGCCGGTCCAGGGGCACGATCTTGCTCACGGGACGGACGTAGGCCTGCCAGCGGGTGGTGACGGCGCTGCGCAGGTATTCCGCGAGCCGCGCCTCCCGCCCGGTGACGGTGACGAAGTCCGGCAGGGCCAGGTCGAGCACCTCGGCGAGGGCGGCGGACTGGCGGTCGTTGCCACGCCAGTCGTTGTTCTCCTCCATCCGCAGATACGCGAGAAGCTCCAGGCCGAGGGCGTGGGCGACGTCCTCGGGGGCGAGGCTCCGGCTGATCCGGTGCTCGCGCAGGGTGCGCGGCTTGCCGATGAGCTCACCCGGAGAACACCACAGCACGCCCGCGAGAGCGGTGAGCTCGGGGCTGGTGGGGTTGGCGACGCCCCGTTCCCAGGCGACGACGAGGTCCGGGGTGGCGTAGGGGAGCCCGTAGGAGGCCCGCAGGCCGTAGGCGACGTGCTCGGGCCCCATGTTCAGGGCGGCACGGAGCCGGCGGGCGGCGGGGGCGTTGAAGGGAGGGCCTGGCTGGTTCGGGAGGGCTGGGGGTCGGCGCACGGGCACAACGTAGGGGTCTTGGGGTGCTGTGACTACGGTCTGTTCGGCCAGGATCACGGATTGTAGGAACGTACGGTTTCGGCCCCGGGTGGGGGTGGCCGAAGATCGTCTGTCGGGTGGGCGGGGGCGGTGGTGAGGATGGCGCGCAGTGGCTTGTCCGGGCGGTCGGGAAGGTGCGTGGATCTTCGTGTACGAGGTGAATGGCAAGGTAGAGGGGCATATTCGCGAGCGGCTGCTGGCGCCGAACTTCTGGCACCTCGCAACGGTGAGCGCGGACGGGACTCCGCAGGTCTCGCCCATGTGGGCGGATCTCGAAGGGGAGTACGTCATGGTCAACACGGCCATCGGGCGCGTGAAGGAGGAGAATCTTCGGCGCAATCCGTTCGTTTCCCTGTCCCACCATGACCCGGAGAACCCTTACGACCGGGTGGAGATCCGGGGGCGGGTGGTTCGGTTCGTGGAGGGGGAGGAGGCGGAGCGGTCCATGGATCGGCTGACCCGGAAGTACATCGGGGAGGAGCGGTATCCGTGGTTGCTGGAGGGGGAGCGGCGGGTGATGTTGTTGATCGAGCCGGTGCGGGTGCGGAGGGTTGTGGGGGTGGAACCGTTTCGGGCTGGGGTGTTGCCGGAGGCGGGAGCAGGGGGTGGGTCAGAGTAGGTGGTCGGCTTTGCCAGCCTTGATGTCCTGGATGAGGGTGCGGAGGGCTTCGCGGGTGTCGGTGAGGGGTTCGTCCTCGCGGCCGGCGATGGCTATGTAGGCGTTGCCGTGGGGGTCGGTGCCCAGGCGGAAGCAGTTGGCGCCCTCGCCGCAGAAGGGTTCTTCCCAGGTGATGTCGGCCGGCATGGGGGCTCCTAGAGGTCGTCGGCGAGGGTGCGGATGAAGGTGCGTGAGGCGTCCGGGGTGAGTGCCACAGCTTCGGCGGCGTCGAGTTGGGCCCGGTACTTGGCGAGTTGAGCTTCTGTGTCGATGAACTCCGGGCCGTGTGTGCTGTCGAGTTGCACGGTGTCGAGGCGGGGGACGGCAGCCTCGGCGTAGGTCACGGACTGTCCGGCGCCGGGGAATCCGCCCGCTTTGAACGGGATGACCCGTACGGTGACGGCGTCCCGCTCGGACATGCGCAGCAGGTGCTCCAACTGACCCTTGGCGACCGAGGGCCCGCCGAACTCCATGCGGAGGGCCGCCTCGTGGATGATCGCGTCGAGGGTTGGGGGCTGCGGCTCGGAGCGGTCGAGGATCTGCTGCCGGTCGGTGCGGTGCGCCGTGCGCAGTTCGATCTCCGCCTGGGGCAGCGGAGGGATGACGGCGGCGAAGACGGCCCGGCCGTGTTCCTCGGTCTGGAGGAGCCCGGGCATGTGCACGGTTGTGGCGATGCGGAGGCGCTTGGCGTGCCACTCCAACTCGGCGATGTCCAGGAACCCGTCGCGAAGCTGACCTCGGTACGCCTTCCACCAGCTCTTCTCGCGGCTTCCTGTCATCGCGGCGAGCGACTCTACGAGGGCTTCGTCGGCGCAGCCGTAGTTGGCGGCGAGTGTGCGTACTCGCTCGGGGCTGATGCCGGAGCGGCCGGACTCCATGTTGGGCACGTTGGTGCGGGGGACGCCCAGTAGTCCGGCGGCGTGCTCGGTGGTCATCCCGGCCGCGATACGCAACCTGCGCAACTCCTCGCCGAGGCGCCGCTGGCGTTCCGTCGGTGTGCTCCTCGGCGGCATGTGTCCCCTCGGGTCGGGCTGTTGACGGGGTCAGTCTGCCTTCGGGGTGTGGGGCTGGTCCAACGGGAGTTCCGTGGGGAGTAGTACATGTACTCCCATGTTGCGCTACATTCGGTGACGAGTCACTTACGGCGTGATGTCGCCCGGAAGTGCATCGCGCGAGCCTGCCTGCGCTCGTGCGACAAGCCACCGGGTGTGTCGCCGGCCCACCCAACGTCCGTTTTCGCCAAGGGAGTTGCCATGTCTTCCGTGCTGTCCTTCTCCGCCTGCCCGATCTCCGACGGCGTACGGGAGGCCGCGCCTCCGTCGCCCGAGTCGCTTGCGTACAGCCTCACCTTGCCTGCTGGGCCGATGAGTTCGAGCGTTGCCCGGGCGGCGACTCGCGTTGTGCTTGAGGCGCATGAGCTGGAGGACATGGCCGACGCTGCGGTGCAGGTCGTTGCCGAACTCGCCGCCTGTGCTTGTCGGTTCACGCCCGGCGCCGAGGTGTATGTGTCGCTGCGGTTCCGGGACGGGGCGTTGCGGGTCAGCCTCTATGACGGGCATCCGCGGCACAGTCATCCCCGGCTTGTGGAGGCGTGTGATGCGCGGAGGCGGGCTGCGTTGCGGGTGTTGGGGTGCGTGGTGCGGGTGTGTCAGGGGGAGTGGGGGTTTGGGGAGGCTCGGGAGCCTGGGGGTGGGACGCGGATGTGGGTGGTTTTGCCGAGGGTGGGGGTGGCGGGGGGATGGGTGGGTTAGGGGAGGGATTCGGCTCGGGCGCGGGCGGTGGCTGCTTCGGTGGGGGCGTTGGCTTGGGTGTAGGCGTCAGCTGCCTGGAGGTAGGCGGCGCGGGCGTCGGCGGGGCGGTGGGCTGCTTCATGGGCCTCTGCAAGATTGTCGAGACTCAAGCCTGCCCCGTACCAGTCCTCGAATTTTCGGCAGATCACTAGGTCCTCGCCGTACGCCTCGATCGCCTCCTCTACCCGACCCGCCTGTTCCAAGGCGAGGCCGAGGTTGTTCCACGCCATCCCCTCGCCCTGGCGGTCTCCTACGGTCTGGTACACGTCGCGGGCGCGGGTGAGGGCTTCGATCGCCTCGTCCACCCGGCCCACCTCCCGCAGGGCAATACCGAGGTGGTTCCACGCCGTGGCCTCGCCCTGGCGGTCTCCTACGGTCTGGTACACGTCGCGGGCGCGGGTGTGCGCTTCGATCGCCTCGTCCACCCGGCCCACCTCCCGCAGGGCGAGGCCGAGGTTGTTCCACGCGCCAGCCTCACCGAGGCTGTCCCCGGCGGCCTGGAACAGGTCGCGGGTGCAGGTGAGGACCTCGATCGCCTCGTCCACCTGGCCTGCCTGCCGCAGGGCGAGGCCGAGGTTGTTCCACGCGCCAGCCTCACCGAGGCTGTCCCCGGCACGGTGGGCGGCCTCCCGCGCCTCATCGAAGACGGTGATCCCGTCATCGAAGTACCGCCGCCACTGCAGATACTCCGCCAGACACAGAGCCAGCCGCACCGCGGTATCCGCATACCGCTCCTCCTGGGCCCACGACACCGCCCCCACCAGCCCCGCCCGCTCCCCGTCCAGCCACGCCAACGCCTCCCCTCGATCCGCGAACCTCTCCGGCTCCGCCTTCCCCGGCAGCCACCGCAACCGGTCATCCGCCGCCCTCGCCCACCGCAGGTAGAACCCCAGCATCCTCTCCCGCGCCACCTCCCCCTCCACCCGCAAACCCGCATCCCCCGCCACCACGCCCACCCCGAACGCCCGCACCAAGTCATGCAACCGCCACCGAGCCGCCGAACCGGAGCCACCGTCCTCGTTCCAGCCCTCCGTGACCAGATGGGTGGCGGCGAGGCTCTCAAGAAGATGTAGGACCTCACCCTCGTCAAGTCCGGCCAGGGCAGCTGCCGCCTCGGTGCTGGTGTCCGCGCTCGGCGCCAGTGAGAGCAGGCGCAGTAGGCGTCCCTGGTCGCGCGGTAGACGGCGGTAGGACTCCTCCAGGACCGGTCTGAGGGCGAGGGAGCGGCCGTACTGGTCCGTTCCCAGGTTGCCGCCGTCGAGTGCGAGCGTGGGGTTCCCGATCTTGTGGATGTCCGCCACCAGCGAGGCGATTCCGCGCCGACGCCGCCTGCGCAGCATCGCGGCGGAGATCTGGAGGGCGAGGGGCAAGTGGCAGCAGAGGTCGGTTAGTTCGCGTAGCGCGTCCGGCTCGCGGGCCGGGCGGTCGTCGCGGTCGTCGGCATCGTGAAGTGCGCGGGTGATGAGGGCGACGGATTCCGCAGGGTCCAGAGTCTCAAGGTCAACGAGGCGTACCGGGAGGGAATCCGGGCGGTCGCGGGACGTGATGATGACCCGATGGTGGTTCGTGCCCGGGAGGAGAGGGAGGAACTGGGACGGGTCCGAGGCGTTGTCGAGGATCAGCAGCATCCTCTCCCGTCGCTCCGTGAGCAGGGTGCGGTACGTGTCGTACTGACGTACCGACGTGTTTGGCAGATCAGCCCCCCGTACGTGGAGTGCGTCGAGGAGCGCGAGGACCGCCTGGTCGGCGGTGACGGGGTTGTCGTCGTACCCGCGCAGGTCGACGAAGAGAGTTCCGCCGGGGAACCACCCCTCCGAACATGCCTGGTGGGCGGCCTCCAACGCCAATGCCGTCTTGCCGATGCCGCCCATGCCGGTGACGGCGAAGATGAGGAGCGGGGGCGCGGTCGAACCGTTCGGGGTGGGTTCGAGGTGAGGCAGCAGGCGGGACAGATCCGCCGCTCGGCCTGTGAATCCCGCCGGGCGGGGTGGCAGCGCAGCGGTTGCCACCGGTACCGGGCCGTGGCTACTGGGTGTTGTCTCGGCGGTGGTTGACCGACTTGGCGGTGAAGGGGGCGTTGAAGGTGCTGCCTCGGAAGTCGAGGTGGTCGCCGCCGTACGTGGAGGGGTGAAGGGAGCCCTCCTGGGAGTCGTCGGAGGCGGCGGGCGTGGGTGTCCCGGCCTTGCTCGCCCTGGTCGGACGGTGCTTGCGGAGGATGGCCATCGCCGCTGCGGCTGCCGCGTCTGCGGCGCGGGGCTGGGAGCCCTTCGCGTCGGCCCGTGCCTTGCCCGCGTCGGCGTAGTCGCTGATCCCTCGGATCACCAGGGCGTCCAACCCGCTGCTGAGGTGAGCGGCGTGGACGACGCCCGAGCCCTCCATCTCGATGGCGGCGGCGTCGCCGTAGTGCTGCCGAAGGTGCTCGGCGATGTCCGACTTCGCGTCGGCCAAGACGACGTCGCCGACCGCGATCGGCTTGAGGTGCACCTTGCCGCGTAGGGCGAAGCGGGCGGCTTGCTCCAGGCGGTGGGAGGAGTGCCAGGCCTCGGGGCGGACCTCGAAGCCGTTGGTGGCGGTGACTTTGCCGCCGTGGATGCCATAGACCTTGGTGCCTACGACGACGTCGCCGAGCTTGACGTCCTTCTTCTTCAGGCTGCCCGCCACTCCGACGAAGAGCAGGACATCCGGGTGCAGCCAGTTGACGATCCGCTCGGTGAGTACGGCGGCGTTGAGGGCGCCCGGGCCCAGTTCGGCGATGGCCACGTGCCAGGGGGTGTCGGGGAGGCGGCCCCACTCCACGTACGTGCCCTCGTCGTGTACGCGTTCCTCCGCGTCCGGGATGTGGGTCCGTACAGCGTCGTACTCCGAGGGAAGTGCGGTCAGGATCACGACCGTGGGTTCTGTTTCCGACACGCTTTTACGGTACTGCCAAGTCAGCCGCACGGAGGGAGGGTTGGTCGGGCTTGAGCGGCAGTACCTTGATGTCAGGTGAGGCTGCACGGCGGCACGGGGGACTGCATGAGGGCTACTGGGGCTGGGTATGGCGGGGACCATTTCGACTTCAGGGGCGCGGAGTTCAACGGTTCCTTCACCGCGAAGGCGGAGTACTACGAGCGCGGGGCGGCGCCAACGGCGTTGAATGCGCTGCCTGCGCGGACCGCCGGGTTCACTGGGCGTGGGGACGAAATGGGTGAGCTGCTGCGGGCCTTCGATCCGGCGATGGGGCGTGGTGGGGCGGTACCGGTGCTGGTCGCGGCACTGTCCGGGCTCGGGGGCATCGGTAAGACCGCGCTTGCGGTGGAGGCTGCGCATGAGGCGTGCGGGCGGGGGTGGTTTCCGGGCGGGGTGCTCTTCCTGGATCTGCATGGGTATGACGATGATCCGGTGACGGGGGAGCAGGCGCTGGAGGCGTTGCTGCGGGGGCTCGGGGTGGAGCCGGAGCACGTTCCGGTGGGGGTGGATGCGCGGGGGGCGTTGTATCGGTCGGTGCTCGCCGAGCGCGGCCGGGAGCGGGGTGCCGTACTGGTGCTTGCCGACAACGCCTCCTCGCCGGATCAGGTGCGGTCGCTGCTTCCCGGGGACGGGCGGCATCGGCTGCTGGTGACTTCGCGCGGCAAGTTGCCTCAACTGGGGGCTCGGCTGCTGGCTTTGGACGAGCTCTCGCCGGAGGAGGCGTACGAGCTTCTCGACCGTGCGTTGCGGATTGCCGATCCGGGCGACAGTCGGGTTGTTGATGAAGCCGAGGCCGCCGCGCAAGTTGCCTCGCGGTGTGGATATCTGCCGCTGGCCCTTCAGATCGCGGCGGCGTTGCTTGTGCTGGACCAGGACAAGGCTGTTGCTGAACTTGCCTCGGAGCTCGCCGAGTTCCGTGGTCGGCTGGCTCAGCTCGACGACGGTGAGCGCAGCGTTCGTGCCGCCTTTGACCTCTCGTATCAGCGGTTGGCGGCTGATCAGGCCCGGTTGCTGCGACTGCTTTCTCTAGCTCCGGGGAGTGAGGTGACGATCGAGGCGGCGACCGCCCTGACGGGGGACGAGCGTCCGCCGATTCGAACCCTGGACGCGTTGTCTCGTGCTCACCTCGTCGGGCGGGGGAGTGGCCGTGGGCGGTGGCAGTTGCACGACCTGGTGCGGGCGTACGGGATGGGGCTGGTGACTGCGCATGCAGACCTGCGCGAGGAGGGAGAGCGGGCGCGGGCGCGGTTGCTGGGGTGCTACGTGCGGTGGGCGGCTGCGGCGGATGACCGTTTGGAGTGGCTGCCGGGGAGGCCGGAGCCGGAGCGGTTCGTGGACCGGGCGCAGGCGTTGGACTGGCTGGACGGGGAGCGGGCCGGGTTGGTGGGGGCCGTGCAGTGGGCGGGCGAGGAAAGGCATGCGGGGCCGGCAGTGCGGCTGGCCGCATGTCTGGAGGGGTATTTGCGGTGGCGGCGGTACTTCGATGACGGGATCGCCGTCGCGCGGGCCGCGCTGGTGGCCGCCCACCGGGCCGGGGACCGCGAGGGCGAGGCCGGCGCGTGGAGCAACCTCGGCATCGCCCTGCAGCAGGCGGACCGGACGGAGGAGGCGATCGAGACTCTCACCTGGGCCCTTGACCTGCATCAGGCTGCGGGGAACCGTCGTCGCGAGGCCCACGTATGGACCATCCTCGGCATTGCTCTGCAGGATGCGGGCCGGACGAATGAGGCAGTCGACGCCCAGGCCCGGGCCCGCGATCTGTTCCAGGCGATCGGGGATGGCGGGGGCGAGGCTGGCGCGTGGGGCAATCTCGGCATCGTCCTGCAGTACGCGGGCCGGACGGAGGAGGCGATCAGCGCCCTCACCTGCGCCCGCGATCTCTTCCAGGCCGCCGGGGACCGCCACCGTGAGGGTATGGCGTGGAACAACCTCAGCAACGCCCTGAGGCAGGCGGGCCGCGTACAGGAGGTGATTGAGGCATGCGGAAAGTCCCTGGAGATCTACCGCGAGTTTGAGGACTGGTATGGAACCGGCGACACCCTTTACAGCCTGGGTCTCGCCCACGAGGACTGCGACCGCCTTGTCCAGGCCCGCGCCTGCTACCTCCAGGCCGCCGACGCCTACTCCCAAGGCAATGCCCCCGCTCAAGCCGCCCGAGCCCGCGCCCAAGCCGAAACCCTCACCCCTTAACAGCCCCACCCAACGCGAACCCCCCACCCAACCGCCGCGCCACCACCACATAAAGCAAAATCACCGGCGTCGAATAGATAACCGAGAACGCCGCCAACTGCCCGTACGCCACCATCCCCCGATTCCCAAAGAACTCATTGATGCTCACCGCAGCCGGCATCTGATCCGGCGTAAGCAGCAGCATGAACGGGACGAAGAAGTTCCCCCACATCATCACGAACGAGAAGACCGTCACGACCGCCAACCCCGGGCCCATCAGCGGCAGCACGATCCGTATCAGGGACTGGAAGGGCGACGCGCCGTCCGTCCAGGCCGCCTCCTCCAACTCCTTCGGTACGCCGTCCATGAAGTTCTTCATCAGCCAGATAGCGAACGGCAGTTGGGACGCGGCGAAGAAGAAGATCGTCCCCTGCATAGTGTCGATCAGGTTCACCTGGACGAACAACGCGTACACGGGAACCATGATCGCGGTGATCGGCAGGCTCGTCGCGAACAGGATCGTCAGCAGGAACGGCCGGTTCAGCCGCGACCGGAACCGCGACAGCGGATACGCCGCCAACGCCGCGCACACCACCGTCAGCAGCGTGCCCCCACCGCACAGCAGCAGGCTGTTCAGCAGCGGCGTGAAGGTGATCTCCGGGGTCAGTACCGCGTCGAAGTTGTCGAACGTCACGCCGTCGGGCACCTTCACCCGCAGGTCGGCGTCCGGGTCCACCGACGACAGGAGCACCCACGCCAGCGGGAGCATGAACGTCGCCGCCACCAGCAACAACCCCGCGTCGGCAGCCAGGCGATGGGACTGGGACCGGGACCGGGACGTTCTGCGGGAGCGGGATGCCATCCGCGTCAGACCTCCGTTCGCAACAGGCGCACGTAGATCACCGAGAACAGCGAGCCCACCACCAACAACAACAGCGCCACCGCCGTGCCGTAGCCGATCATGCTCTTCTGGAACGCCTCCTCGTACATGAACAACGGCAGGGTCTGGCTCTTGCCGCCCGGGCCGCCTCTCGTCATCACCCAGATCAGGCCGAAGACCGACAGGGTTTGGAGGGTGATGAGAATGAGGTTCGTGCCGATGGAGCGACGGATCATCGGGAGGGTGATGTGCCACATGCGGCGCCAGCCACCCGCGCCGTCGACCTCGGCCGCCTCCGTGATCTCCTTCGGGATCTCGTTCAGGGCTGCCGAGTAGACCAGCATGGAGAACGCCGTGCCCCGCCACACGTTCGCGAACGACACCGCCAGGATCGGGAGTGTGAACAGCCAGTTCTGGGAGGGGAGTTGGAGCCAGTCCAGGATGGCGTTCAGGGTGCCCTCGCGGCGGAAGAAGGCGTAGAGGAGGAAGCCGGCGACGACCTCCGGGAGGACCCACGCCGCGATGACCACCGCGCCGACGATCGTGCGCACCGGCTTCGACGCCCGTCGCATCAGCGCCGCCAGTGCCAGACCCAGCGTGTTCTGGCCGATCAGCGCCGATACGACTGTGAAGACCAGCGTCAGCCACACCGCGTTCAGGAAGGCCTCGTCCCCGAACGCCGTACGGAAGTTCTCGAAGCCGACGTACGACTCCTGGGCCTGGCCGGTGAGTTGGAGGTCGGTGAAGGCGATGTAGACGCAGTAGGCGATGGGGCCGCCGAGGAAGAGGAGCAGCAGGATCACGGAGGGGAGGAGAGGGAGGGTCCGGGCGAGCCTCATCCGCGGGGGCTCACTTCTCGATCACCTTGCCGTCCGCCGCTGTTTTCAGCTCCTCGTCGTAGCCCTTGGCCGCCTCCTCCACCGACATGTCGCCCGTCGTGACGCCCTCCATCGCCTCCTGGATGGCCGTGGAGACCCTCGGGTACGCCGGGTAAGCGGGGCGGTAATGGGTGCTGGCGACCAGGTCCGTGAAGAACTTGATGCCGGGCTGGGCGTCGGCGTACGCGGGGTCTTCCGCAACGTCCTTGCGGACCGCGATGCCGGAGTTGGCGATGTACCACTTCTGGGCGTTCGCCTTGGTCTGCATGGTCTTGATGAAGTCGAAGGCGAGGTCGGGGTTGGCCGCCTTGGCGGGGATCGCCCAGGTCCAGCCGCCGGACATGCTCACCTTGCCGGGGGCCTGGCCGTTCTGCGTGGGCATGTACGCGAGGCCCAACTCCTTTGACCACTCCGGCCATTCGTGACCGCTGCCGGGCAGCCAGTCCTGCGGGAGCCAGGAGCCGTCCAGGTCGATCGCCAGTTTGCCCTCGGGGAGCAGGTCGCCCCGGACGATCGTCTGGATGTTGGGGTCCAGGGCGGTTTCGACGTCCGGGCCCAGCTTCTCCCTGTAGACCGTCTCGACGAAGGAGAGGGCGTCCTTGAAGGCCTCGCTGCCGGCGATCCACTTCTTGGACGCCGTGTCGTAGAGGGGGTCCGTGGTGCCGTCGTTCGTGCCGTAGAGCAGCATCTCGAAGCCCTGCATGGTGGCTGCTTCGCCTGCGGGCTTGCCCGTGTAGACGTTGAGGGGGGTGACCTCCGGGACCTTCCTCTTGATCGTGCGGGCCGCGTCCAGGACCTCGTCCCAGGTCTTCGGCTGCCAGTCCGTGGGGAGGCCCGCCTTCTCGAAAATGCCCTTGTCGAACCACAGGCCCCGGGTGTCCGTGCCGTCCGGGACGCCGTACGTCTTGCCGTCCTCGGCCTTGGCCGCCGTCTTCGCCGTGTCGATGAACTGGTTCCAGTCCGGCCACTTGGCGAGGTAGGGGTCCAAGGGCTTCAAGTACCCGCTGGTGATGTCGGAGTTGATGAGGAACGTGTCCTCGTAGACCAGGTCCGGGGCCGTCTTGGGGGAGCGGAGCATCTGCTGGACCTTGGTGTAGTACTCCGAGTCCGGCGCCTTGATCGGGACGAGCTCGACCTTCTTGCCGGGGTTCGCCTTCTCGAACTGGCTCTTGATGTCGGCCAGGAACTCGTCCATCACCTTGACGGAGTTGTCCGTCGACTGCTTGAAGGAGACCTTCAGCGTGTCCGGGTCGCTGCCGGAGCCGGAGCTGCACGCGGTGAGGGCGGTGGCGGTGAGGGTGACGGCGAGGAGTGGGGGGAGGAGCTTGGGGAGTACGGCGGTGGGGCGCACGGGCATGACCTCCTACGGGCTCACGTGGGGGTGGCCGGGTGGCTGCCCGGTGAACGTAGGGGGAGTGGTCTAGTCAGGTCAATGCGTCTGCGGCGGGCAACCCCTTAAGGTGCGGGCAAGTGACCCGCTAGGGAGGGTGTATGACGGAGTCTCAGGGAGTGACGGTCGGGCAGTTGCTCCTCGCCGAGTATCAGACCGTCAAGGACGAGCAGAAGACCCGTATCGGCTTCCGGGACAACCTTCTCTACGTCACCCTCACCATCGTCGCCGCCGTCATCGCCGCCACCGCGCAGGCGAAGATGCCGGACATGCTGCTCGCGTTGCCGCCGGTGTGTGTGGTGCTGGGGTGGACGTACCTCATGAACGACGAGAAGATCTCCGCGATCGGCAGGCACATACGCAACGACCTGGGGCCGAGGCTCGCCCAACTCGCCCAGGCCGAGGGCGTGTTCGGATGGGAGACCGCGCACCGGTCCGACTCCCGTCGGCGGCAGCGCAAGGCCATCCAGTGCGGGATCGATCTGCTGGCCTTCTGTGTCGTGCCCCTCGCCGGGCTCACCGTCTACTGGGCGGCGGGTGGGACCAGTGCCGGGCTGCTCGTGCTGTCGTTCGTCGAGGCGCTCAGTGTCATCGGGCTCGCGGTCCAAGTCGTGCTCTACACGCGGCCGTTCGGACCTACGGCCCCTTGACCCAGCGGTACTGCAACTCCGGCCGCCCCACCGTCCCGTACTGCGGGGCCCGGGCCGCTCGCCCCGCGTCCACCAGGTGTTCCAGGTAACGGCGCGCGGTGATGCGGGAGATGCCCACGACCTCCGCCAGGCCCGTCGCCGTGAGGCCTTCTCCGGAGTCGCGCAGCGCCACCGTCACCCGTTCCAGCGTCGGTGCGCTCAAGCCCTTCGGCAGGGCCGCCGGGCCCGGTGCCCGGAGCGTGGCCAGTGCGCGGTCCACCTCGTCCTGGCCGCTCGCCTCGCCCGCCGCCGCGTGGAACTCGGCGTAGCGGATCAGGCGGTCCCGGAGGGTCGCGAAGGTGAAGGGCTTCAGGACGTACTGGACGACCCCGAGCGAGACCCCTTCGCGTACCACCGTCAGGTCCCGCGCCGACGTCACCGCTATCACGTCCGCCTGATGGCCCGCGGCCCGCAGGGAGCGGGCGAACTGGAGGCCGTGCACGTCCGGGAGGTGCAGGTCCAGCAGCAGCAGGTCCACCGGCGTGCGGTCCAGCAGGCGTCTCGCCTCCGCGCCGGTGTGCGCCTTGCCGACGGCCGTGAAGCCCTGGACGCGGTTGACGTACATGACGTGGGCGTCCGCGGCGACCGGGTCGTCCTCCACGACCAGGACGCGGATCGGCTGTGGCTGGGTCGTCATGCGTCGCCTCCAGAAGCGGTGCCCCGTCCACCGGTGCTCCGCGAACCGGCGCCCTCCGGCTCCGGGACCGACGGCACGGTACCCGGCGGTCCGGCTGCGGCCGCCACGGCACCTGCCGTCGACGCACCTGTCACCGACGCACCTGTCGTCGACGCATCTTCGGTCACGCCCGCCTCGGTCGCACGCCCGGCCCCCGTTCCGCCTCGCCGCAACGGCACCCGGACCTCGAACTCCGCCCCGCCCCCGGCGGCCTCCGCGACCGTCAGCGTCCCCTCGTGGCGAGCGACCGCCTGCCGTACCAGGGCCAGCCCCAGGCCACGGCCGCCGGGCCCCGCCGGTTTCGTGGAGAAGCCGCGTTCGAACACCGCCTCCGCGTGCGCCGGGGCCACGCCCGCGCCGGTGTCGGAGACCCGTAGGACCAGTCCGTAGCCGTCCGTGTAGGCCGTCACCGTCACCCGTGCGCCCACGCTGCCCTGTGCCGCGTCCACCGCGTTGTCGATCAGGTTGCCGAGGATCGTCACCAGATCCCGCGAGGGCAGGGACGGTGGGAGCAGGCCGTCGTCCAGGCGGCTGTCCTCCGACACCACCAGCTCCACGCCGCGCTCGTTCGCCTGGGCCGTCTTGCCCAGGAGCAGGGCGGCCAGCACCGGTTCGCTCACCGCCGCGACGACCTGGTCGGTCAGGGCCTGGGCCAGTTCCAGTTCGGCGGTGGCGAAGTCGACGGCCTCCTCGGCGCGGCCCAGTTCGATCAGCGAGACGACCGTGTGGAGGCGGTTCGCGGCCTCGTGCGCCTGGGAGCGCAGGGCCTGGGTGAAGCCGCGCTCGGAGTTCAACTCGCCCATCAGGGACTGGAGTTCCGTCACGTCCCGGAGCGTGACCATCGTGCCCCGGCGGTCCCCTCCCGACACCGGGGACGTGTTGACCACCAGCACACGGTCCGCGGTCAGGTGCACTTCGTCCACCCGGGGTTCCGAGGCCAGGAGCGCGCCCGTCAGGGGGGCGGGGAGCCCGAGTTCCGCCACCGAGCGGCCCACCACGTCGTCGGCCACACCCAGCAGCTCGCGACCACCGTCGTTGATCAGCGCCACCCGGTACTGGCCGTCCAGCATCAGCAGCCCTTCGCGTACGGCGTGCAGGGCGGCCTGCGTGTAGTCGTGCATATGGCTGAGCTCGGTGGCGTTCATGCCGTGGGTGTGGCGGCGCAGCCGGGCGTTGACGGCGTACGTCCCGACCGCGCCCAGCGCGAGGGCGCCCGCCGCGACGCCCAGCAGGGCCGTGAGCTGGCCCTGGACCCGCTTACTGATCGCCTCGACCTTGATGCCGGCGCTGACCAGGCCCACCACCCGGCCGTCCTCCATGATCGGGGTGACCGCGCGGACCGAACGGCCGAGGGTGCCCTTGTAGGTCTCGGTGAAGGAGTCACCGGCCAGGGCGGGGCCGATCCGGCCGAGGAACTTCTTGCCGATCTCCGTCTCCGTCGGGTGGGTCCAGCGGATGCCCTTCGGATTCATGATCGTGACGAAGTCGACGTCGGCGTCGTGCATCACCCGCAGCGCGTACGGCTGGAGCTTCGCCGAGGGGTCGGAGGTGTGGATCGCCTCCCGCACCGAGGGGGAGTCCGCCACCGCGCCCGCCACGGCCATGGCCTGGCGGCCCGCCGCGTCCTCGGCCTGGCCGCGGTCGCTGACGTAGGTGAACAGCGCGTACCCGGCCACGAGCACCGCTATCAGCACCGCCTGCATGGCGAAGAGCTGGCCGGCGAGGCTGCGCGGTCTGGGGACGCGGATGTGCATGTCGTCAGTGTGCCCCCGACAGTAAGTGTGAACTAAATGAACGGAAGGGTGACCGCCCTCACAGGGCGGGAGATAGTCACGGCATTCCTCTAAAGCCCGGACGTGAGCCGCACGCCGGTGACAACCGACGAAGACGTCAAAGGAGGGCAGCCGTGGCCGCCAGCACCCCCGAGACCGCATCTGCCGCGCCCGCCAAGCGGGACCGCACCCATTATCTGTACATCGCGGTGATCGTCGCGGTCGCCCTCGGCATCGTCGTCGGCATGGTCGCGCCGGACTTCGCCGTCGAGCTGAAGCCGATCGGTACCGGCTTCGTGAACCTCATCAAGATGATGATCTCACCGATCATCTTCTGCACGATCGTGCTCGGTATCGGCTCGGTGCGGAAGGCCGCCAAGGTCGGCGCGGTCGGCGGTATCGCGCTCGCCTACTTCATGGTCATGTCGCTGGTCGCGCTGGGCATCGGCCTGATCGTCGGCAACATCCTCGACCCGGGCACCGGCCTCGCCGTGACCGACGCGGTCAAGGACGTCGGCCACGCGCAGGTCGACGCGGAGGCCAAGGACACCACCGAGTTCCTGCTCGGCATCATCCCCACCACGATGATCTCCGCGTTCACCGAGGGCGAGGTCCTCCAGACGCTGCTCATCGCCCTGCTCGCCGGCTTCGCGCTCCAGGCCATGGGCTCCGCCGGTGCCCCGGTCCTGCGGGGCGTAGAGCACATCCAGCGGCTCGTCTTCCGCATCCTCGGCATGATCATGTGGGCCGCGCCGATCGGTGCCTTCGGTGCCATCGCCGCCGTCGTCGGCTCGGCCGGCGTGGACGCGCTCAAGGATCTCGCCATCCTGATGCTCGGCTTCTACACCACCTGCATCCTGTTCGTCTTCATCGTCCTCGGCGCGCTGCTGCGGGTCATCGCGGGCATGAACATCCTCACGCTCTTCAAGTACCTCGGCCGTGAGTTCCTGCTGATCCTGTCGACGTCCTCCTCCGAGTCCGCGCTGCCGCGCCTCATCGCGAAGATGGAGCACCTGGGCATCAGCAAGCCCGTCGTCGGCATCACCGTCCCGACCGGCTACTCCTTCAACCTCGACGGCACCATGATCTACATGACCATGGCCTCGCTGTTCATCGCCGACGCCATGGGTACGCCGATGTCGATCGGTGAGCAGATCCCGCTGCTGCTCTTCCTGTTCGTCGCCTCGAAGGGCGCCGCCGGTGTCACCGGCGCCGGTCTGGCCACGCTGGCCGGTGGTCTCCAGTCGCACAAGCCCGCCCTGGTGGACGGCATCGGCCTCATCGTCGGCATCGACCGCTTCATGAGCGAGGCCCGCGCCCTCACCAACTTCGCGGGCAACGCCGTCGCCACGGTCCTGATCGGCACCTGGACCAAGGAGATCGACCGCGAGCGTGTCGACCAGGTCCTCGCCGGTCACCTTCCCTTCGACGAGAAGACGCTCCTCGACGACGGTCACGGGCCCGCTGTCGCGGATGTGCCCGAGCAGGGCGGCGAGAAGGAACTCGCCAAGGCCTGACCTCGCGGAGGAATCAGACTCCGGGCGGCTGAGGAACTCCCCCGTCGCTCAGCCGCCCGGGCAGGAACCAGAGGCAGTACAACTCGGCAGTACAACTCAATCGCTCAGCTTCGCCACCAGCTCGGTGGCACGAGAGGCGGGTACGCCCGCCGCGGTCAGTACGGTGACCGCGGCGGAGCGGCCCGCCTCTTCGGCTGTCAGGAGGCCGTCGTTGACCGCCTCCATCACCGCGAACACCAGCTGTTCGTGGACGTACGCCAGAGCCGGCGCGGGCAGCGGGGAGGTGAAGACGCCCTCCTTCAGTCCGCGCGCGAGCAGTTCCTCACAGGCCGCGCGCACCGGCGCGAGACGTTCCCGGATGCCCTGCATCGTCACGCTGCGCTGGGCCAGCGCGACCAGGATGCGGTAGCGGTCCGCGACCTCCCAGATCGCCAGCGTGGACCCGGCCAGCGCCTGTGCCGCGTCCCCGGTGTCCGTACCCGCCCGCCCCGCCTCGTGCGCGGCCGCCACCGCCTCCACGGCACCGTCGACGAGGGTGCCGACCAGCGCCTCACGGCTCGGGAAGTGGCCGTACACGGTCCGCCGTACGACACCCGCGGCGCGCGCGATCTGGTCCATGGACGCGTCGGGGTCGCGCAGCAGCTCGGCGAGCGCCACGTCGAGGATGCGGCGGCGGTTGGCGTCGGCGCGGCTGGTGTTACCCGTGGTCATGGACGCCATTGTGCCCCCTCGGCCCTCGACTTGCACAGTGCTGTGCAACAGGCGTACATTGCACAGCGTTGAGCAAATGCACAGCACTGTGCAATTCTGCTGTCGAACACAGCCGGTACGCGCACAGTCCGTACGTCGAACACAGCCAGTACGCCGAGGAAGGCCACCCCCGCCATGCGACTCGTCATGACCGAACCGGTCGAGAGGATGGACCGCCCCTACGCCCGGCGTTGGTGGGCGCTCCTGGTCCTGTGTCTGAGCCTGCTGATCATCGTGATGGCGAACACCGCCCTCACGGTCGCCGCGCCCGCCATGACCGAGGACCTCGGTCTGTCCAGCGCCGACCTCCAGTGGGTCATCGACGGCTACACCGTCCCGTACGCCGCGCTGATGCTGCTGCTCGGCGCGATCGGCGACAAGTACAGCCGCCGCGGCGCCCTCCTCCTCGGACTGACCGTGTTCGGCGGCGGCTCGGTCTTCGGCTACTTCGCGGACAGCTCTACGACGGTCATCGCCGCCCGCGCCGTGATGGGCCTCGGCGCCGCGATGATCATGCCGGCGACGCTCTCCCTGCTCGCCGCCACCTTCCCGCGCGCCGAGCGCGCCAAGGCGATCACCGTGTGGACCGCCACCTCGGGCGTCGCCATCGCCGCCGGTCCGCTGGTCGCCGGCGCGCTGCTGGAGAACCACGACTGGACCTCGACGTTCCTCATCAACGTCCCCGTCGCCGCGCTCGCGATCGTCGGCGCCCTGATCCTCGTACCGCCGTCCAAGGCGACGGCCAAGGGCCGGATCGACTACGTCGGCGGCCTGCTGTCGGTCGTGTGGATCGGCTCCCTCGTCTACATGATCATCGAAGGCCCGCACTTCGGATGGGGCGTGAAGGCGATCGCCGCCGCAGTCGTCGCCGGCGCCGGGCTGCTGGCCTTCGTCGTCTGGGAGCTGCGCCACCCGCGCCCCGTCGTCGACGTCCGCCGCTTCACCGACCGCGGCTTCGCCGGCTCCAACCTCGCCGTCGCCCTGTTCTTCCTGGCCGTCTTCGGCGCCTTCTACTACCTCACCCAGCACCTCCAGTTCGTCCTCGGCTACAGCGCCCTGGAGACCGGCCTGCGCATGCTGCCCCTGGCCGGCGCGGTCTTCGTCGGCTCGGCCCTGACCGGCTTCCTCACCCCGCGGGTCGGCATGAAGTGGACCGTCACCGCGGGCATGGTCGGCGGCACGGCGGCCCTCGCCCTGCTGACCCGGGTGGACGCCGGATCGTCGTACGGCGATTTCGTCGCCCCGCTCGTCGTCCTGGGCCTCGCGATCGGCCTCGCCCTCTCGCCCGCCACGGACGCGATCATGGGCGCCTTCCCGGAGTCCGAACTGGGCGTCGGCGGCGCGGTGAACGACACCTCGATCGAACTCGGGGGCTCGCTCGGCATCGCGATCCTCGGCTCGCTGCTGGCGACGTCGTACTCCGGTCACCTGGCCGACGCCACGAGCGGCAGCAAGCTCCCCGCGGCCACGCTCGACACCGCGCAGGACTCGGTGGGCGCCGGTTACGCCGTGGCGCAGGGCATCGGGGAGCAGGCCCGGCAGCTCGCCGGACAGGCCGCGAAGGCCACGGACCCGCAGCAGGCCGCCCAGTTGAAGGCCCAGGCCGAGCAACTCGCCACCGGCGCCCGGCAGATGGCCGACGCGGTCGGCTCCTCCTTCTCCGACGCGGTCGCCCACACCAGCCTGATCGGGGCCGTGGTCCTCGGGATCGGCACGGTGCTGGTCGCGGTGCTGCTGCCGGGGCGGAAGAAGGGCGAGGAGCCCGTCGAGCAGTCCGAGCAGCCCGCACCGGAGAAGGAACTGGCCGGCAGCCGCTGACTCGCCCGACCCGCCCGACTCACCGAACTCTTACCCCTTCCCACTAGCGTGCCGCGTCTGTCCAGTGCAGGCGCGGCACGCACATCGGTGGAGGCACGGGGGATGGCGATCGACTGGGACCGGCGGACGTGTGCGCGCCGCGGGCATGTGACGTACGCGCCGGACGACCCCCGGCTGCGGGTACGGCTGCGCGCCGAGACCGCCCTCGGCGAGGTCTGGCGCTGTCTGCGCTGCGGCGACTTCGCGCTCGGCGAGCCGCACGGTTCGGGACCGGCCTCCGAAGCCCCGCTCGTGCCACGCGGAAAGGTCCTGCGGGACCTGTTCGTCCTGCGCTTCCTCGCGATCGAGCGGGCGGTGCGCGGGGTGTTCATCGTGCTGGTGGCCCTGGCGGTCTGGAAGTTCAGTAATAGCCAGGACGCGGTGCGCAGGCTCTTCGACGAGTACCTGGACGTCTTCCGCCCGGTCTTCCGGCACTTCCACTACGACCTCGACCACTCACCGGTCGTCGGCACCCTCCAGAAGACCTTCGGCTACCGGCACGACACCCTCGTCCTCGTGGCCGTACTGCTCCTGGCCTACGCCGTGATCGAACTCGTCGAGGCGGTCGGCCTCTGGTACGCCAGGCGCTGGGCGGAGTATCTGACAGTCGTCGCCACGGCCGCGTTCCTCCCGCTGGAGATCTACGAACTCACCGAGCACATCAGCTGGTTGAAGATCGCCACCCTGGTCCTCAACATCCTCGCCGTGCTGTACATCCTGCTCGCCAAGCGCCTGTTCGGCCTGCGCGGCGGCCACCGCGCCTTCGAGGCGGAACGGCGCGGCGCCTCCCTGCTGGAGGTCGAGGAGGCGGCGAAGGTGCCCGCCTGAGCGCTCCGCCGGAAGTGCGGCAGCCGCACAGCGATACGGCCCCGCGCCCCATCGGGACGCTGCCGAACCGCAGTGGACTTCACCCGGCCCGCCCAGGGCCTGCCGTTTGGATCAGCTCGGCGTCGCAGGCCCTGGCACGCGTATCTGCCGCGTGGTCGTCGGTCGCCGAAGCTCGGCTTCGCTCGGGCGGGAGGGGCCCCATCGCCCCCGCTCGGGCCGGCCCGGAAACGCTGCTTCTCACGGCCGACCTGATCCAAACGGCAGGCCCTGGCCACCCGGCTCCCTACGCCCAAGGGTCCGTGATCTCCCGCAGCAGGGTCAGGGCCTCGCGCAGTTGTTTCATGCGGCGCTTGCCCAGGTGCTCCTCCCACTCCTTCTCGACCTCGGCGACCACCGCGTCGGCGACCTCCTTCGCCGCCCAGGCCTTCGCCGCGCCGCGGACCAGGCGGGCGCGTCTGTCCGTCGGGTCCGGGACCCGCGTCACATAGCCCGTCTTCTCCAGCTGGTCGACCAGGAAGCCGGCGGTCTGCTTGGTGATCTGGGCCTGTTCGGCCAGTTCCGTCAGACGGGTGCCGTCGGGGCCGATGCGCTGCATGACCCGGGCCTGGGCGGGCGTGAAGTCGTCGAAGCCGGCCTCGGCGAGCGCGGCGAAGACGCGGTTCTCCAGGGCCCGGTACGGGAGGAACAGGAGCACGCCCGTACTGAGCTCGCTCTCCGGCACCATGGTCGACGCCTCCGGTCCGTATCGCTTGACATTGGTCAGAGTCACTGACTAATTTGGTCAGAGAAGCTTACCACTTGAGTGGGTGATTTCCGTGAGCGCTGTCTCGGATGCCGCGCTGGACACCGACGAGCTCTGGCAGATCGTCGACGGGGAGCGCGCCGGCCTGGCCGACCTCCTTGAGGGGCTGAGCCCCGCGGAGTGGGAGACGCCCACCCGGTGCGGCGACTGGCGGGTCAGGGACGTGGCCGCGCATCTGACCCTCGCCGCGCGCTTCAGCTACGGCGAGGTCGTACGGGAGATGCTCCGGGCCCGCGGCGACTGGAACCGGATGATCCACGACTCCGCGGTGCGGGAAGGGGAGCGGCCCGTCGGCGAGATCGTCGGCAACCTGCGCTCCATCATCGGCTCCCGCCGACTCGCCCCCACCACCTCACCCCGCGAGCCCCTCATCGACCTCCTCGTCCACGGTCAGGACATCGCCCTCGCGCTCGGCCGATCACGGGAGATGCCCCCGGCCGCCGCCCGCGACTCCGCCGACCGCGTCTGGACCATGCGCTTCCCGCCCCGACCGTGGCCCCTGCCGAAGGCCCGCCTGGTCGCCACCGACATCGCCTGGACGCGGGGCGAGGGCGATGAGATCAGCGGCCCGATCTCCGCGCTGCTGCTCCTGCTGACGGGGCGCACCGAAGCGGCGGCCCCACGGCTGGAAGGCGCGGTCCCGAAGACCGTTTGAGTCGGGGGAAGGTGGCTCCGGTCCCGCTCCGTGCGAGGATCCGGAGCCGACCTTTCCGCGACCGAGAAGAGCACATGAGCACCACCTCGACCTGGGCCGGACGGGCCACGGCCGCCGTCGCCGCGACCGCTCTCCTCGCCGGATGCGGCGGTGGCGGTGCGCCCTCCGCCGCCCCCTCGCCCTCGGCGTCCTTCGGTCGGGAAGCGGTACGGGCGGATCTGGAGGCGGCCGTGGTGGCCGCCGGGCTGCCACGGGGGCGTACGGAGGCGGGGTACCCCGGGGCCGGGCGATCGGCCGGTCCGACGGCCACCGAGAAGGAACGGAAGGTGGCCGCCCTCGCCGCCCGGCTCTCGCCCTGCGTGGTCTCCTGGTCCGACGAGGGCATGGCGGGGGAGTCCGGCGCCGACGTGAACGCGCCGCGCCGCACGCTGGACGACGTACTGTCCGGCCTCGGGAAGCGGGACTGGGAGCGAGCGGGACCGGCCGAGGAGAAGAAGGTCGGCGGGGGTGGGACGTACTTCCTGGCCATGTACAAGAAGCGGGGGTGGACGCTTCACGCCCGGTACAGCGCCATGCAAGCCTGGAGCCAGACGTCCGTCATGGCCACGGAGGACGCCTGCTTCGACCGGGTCACCGACGAGGAACTGGCCATGATCGACGCTCTTTGACGCCCCGTCGCCGAGTACGGCGTGACCGTCCCATCCCTTTGCGGTCCGTTCGCGACCACTTGCCCCAAATGCTTTGACCTGTCGGTCCGATGGGCCCACGCTGGAGGGCCTTGGATTAGGGCGAGCGGCATGGAGGCGGACATGGGGGAGCCCGGCGAGGTGGAGATCGTCAGCTCGGACGAGTACGAGAAGCGCTACGGGGCGGACCGCGATCCCTCGGCGCTGTCGATCGACCGGATCAGCGAGCTGTTCCAGGAGTTCCTGATGGCGGTCGCCCGCCCGAAGCGCACCGCCCCCGACGGCAGCCGTGACCTCGCCAAACGGCTCCGCGACCATCTGGGCTCGGCGCCCACGGACCGCCCGGTGGTCAAAGCCGCGTACGCCTCCTTCGACCTGCCCAACGTCCACCTCGCCCTGGAACGCTGGTTCGCCGCGGACGGCCGGGGCCATGAACTGATCGGCATGCGCGGCGCCCAGCACCACGGCGAGCTCACCCTGGGCGACATCATCGAGGCCGCCGACCGCTACGACCGCTTCGTGACGGGCGCTGTCGACTACGCCCATCTGCCCATCTCCCCGGACGAGGAACTGGCCTGTGTGTCCTGCGGCTTCTACCTCGGCACGGAGGGCGAGGAGCGGTTCGCCGTCCTGCTGCGCGGTCCGCAGGACGAGTACGGGCGCAACAAGGTCGAGCTCGAAGTCCTCGCCGCGGACAAGGAGTTCGGGGACCGGTTCCTCGCCGAGATCGACTCCCTCCTGCGCGAGCACAACGTCTTCCGCGGGCAGGTCCTGTCCTTCGAGAGCTCGGAGTTCGGGCACGGCCTCGGCCCGTTCCGCTTCCACCGCCGCCCCGGCCTCACCCGCGACGACATCGTGCTGCCCGCCGGGCTCCTGGAGCGCGTGGAGCGCCAGGTCGTGGGCGTGGCCCGGCGCCGCGAACAGCTGCGCGCGGCCGGCCAGCACCTGCGCCGGGGCCTGCTGCTGTACGGCCCGCCGGGCACCGGCAAGACCCACACGATCCGCTATCTCCTGTCCCACCTCCCGCAGTTCACGGTGGTGGTGCTGTCCGGCGAGAGCATCGGGGCCATCGGTCCGGCCTGCGCCCTGGCCCGGATGCTCCAGCCCGCCCTCGTCGTCCTGGAGGACTGCGACCTGATCGCCGAGGCCCGCGACTACGGCAACGGCCAACAGCCCCTGCTCTTCCAGGTCCTGAACGAGATGGACGGCCTCGGCGACGACGCCGATGTCGCCTTCCTCCTCACCACCAACCGCGCCGACCTCCTCGAACCCGCCCTGGTGCAGCGCCCCGGCCGTATCGACCTCGCCGTCGAGATCCCTCTCCCGGACGCCGAGGGCCGCGCGGCCCTGCTGGCGCTGTACGGCGGCGGCCTCGGCCTCGACCAGGACGTCATGGACGAGGCCGTGACGCGCACGGAGGGCACGACCGCCTCCTTCACCAAGGAACTGGTGCGCCGCGCGGTCCTCGTCGCCGCCGAGCGGGAGTCGTCGCGCACGGAACCACAGGACGTCCGTGAGGCCCTCGACGAGCTGCTGTCCGACGGGGACCGGCTCACCCGTCGGCTGCTGGGAGTGCGGGGCGCCGAGGACATCGAGGACGAGGAGTGGATGGTGGACGGCGACGAGAGCGAGGGAGGGGAGACGCACGCCTACGGCAGCGCGCCCTGACCCTCCAGCCGCGCGAGCTCCGCAGCGCTCAGCACCAGCTCCGCCGCCCCCGCCGAGTCCCGGATCGTCTCCGGCCTGCTCGCACCCGGGATCGGGATCACCGTCGGGGACCTGGCCAGCAGCCAGGCCAGGCACACCTGCTGAGGACTGACCCCGCGCTCGGCCGCGATCTCGTGGAAGGCGCCGAAGCGCCCCACGCCGGGCAGCCCCGACGGCCCGTCCAGTGCGCTGCGCGAGATACCGCCCAGCGGGCTCCACGGCAGGAACGCGAGTCCGAGCTCCGCGCACAGCAGCAACTCGGCCTCGCTGTCCCGTACTTCCGGCGAGTACCGGTTCTGCACGGACACCAGCCGGTCGCCCAGGATCCGGTGCGCCACCCGGATCTGCCCGACGTCCACGTTGGAGACGCCCGCGAGCCGGATCTTCCCCGCGTCGAGCAGGCCGCTGAGCGCTCCGACGGACTCCTCGAAGGGGACCGCCGGGTCGGGCTTGTGCAGCTGGTAGAGGCCGATCGCCTCGACGCCGAGCCGCTTGAGCGAGCCCTCGGCGGCCGCCTTCAGATGCCCGGGCGTGCCGGTCACCGTCCAGCCGCCGTCGGCGGGCCGGCCACGGCCGCCCTTCGTCGCCACCAGTACGTCGGAGGTGTCACCGCCGTAGGCGGCGAGTGCGCGGGCCAGCAGGAGTTCGTTGTGGCCGGGTTCGGCGCCCGGCAGGTGGTACGAATCCGCCGTGTCCAGCAGGGTGACGCCCGCGTCGAGCGCCGCGTGCACCGTGGCGAGGGCGCGCCGTTCGTCCGGCCGGCCCTCCAGGGACAGCGGCATCGCGCCGAGGCCGACGGCGCCGACCTTCAGCGGGCCAAGTGTGCGGTAGCGCATGTCAGTCGCCCTTCCCGAGCGTCTCGGCGACCGCGGTCGGCAGCCACTGCCGTGCGTGGCCGAAGGTGAAACCGAGCCGTGCGGCCCGGGAGTTGTCCATGCCGTAAGAACGGAAGAAGGAGAACGGCGAGACCTCGCCGACCTCGACGAGCTGGAGCACGACCTTGCCCCCGGACAGCTGCGCGGCGACCGCCTCGCACAGGTCGACGGTGGTCAGCGGGTCGTGGGAGGCCGCGTTGACGGGCCCCGTGAACTCCTCGCCGGCCGCCCACGCCAGGAAGTCGGCGATCTCCTCGACGTGGATGTAGGTGGCGGGCTGGTTGGAGAAGGGCACCGCGATCGGCTCGGCGGCCCGGATACGGGAGGCGTAGTGGTCGAGGCGGCCCGTGAAGTCGTCGTCCCCGCCCAGCACATGGGCCACCCGGACGGCCGTGTACGGAAAGTCCGGCGCGGCCGCGAACACCGCCTCCGCCTGCCGCTTGCCCTCGCCGTAGTGGGCGTCGAGGAACTCCGGGTCCTCCCAGGGGAGTTCGAGGTCGACGGGCACGGTCAGCGGGTCGACGGCGTCCTCCCGTACCGGCGCGATGGAGTCCTCGTACTCGTACACCTCGACCGTCGACGTCAGCACATAGCGGCCGGTCCGTCCCGCGAACACCCGGCGGGCGATCGCCGCCTGGCGCGGGGTGTAGCAGACCTGGTCGATCACGATGTCGAAGGTGCGGGGGCCGAGTGCCTCGGTCAGGGACCGCTCGTCGTTCCGGTCGGCGACGAGATGCGTCGCGCCCGGCGGCGGGGCGGACGAGCCGCGGTTCAGCACCGTCACCCGGTCCCCGGCGGCCAGCAGCCGCGCGATGAGGCGCTTGCCGAAGTAGCGGTTGCCGCCGATGACCAGTACCTCTCGTGCCTTTTCCATGACCATAATTCTCCCGGCGTACATCCACGTTCTGAAGGGGGAACCATGGGAGTTCAGGCCGAAGCGCCAAAAGAACCTCGGCATCTGCGAGCCTCCGCCGACGAAACCTCGGCGGCCTTCGACGCCCTGGACCGGCAGATCCTCCAGCTGCTCCAGACCGACGGCCGGATCAAGCTGAGCGAGCTGGGGCGCCGCGTCCGGCTGAGTCCGGCGGCGGTCACCGAGCGGGTGCGGCGACTGGAGGCGGCGGGCGTGATCAGCGGGTACGGCGCCCATGTGGTGCCGGGCCGGCTCGGCTACGGCATCCAGGCGTTCATCCGGGTCAGTCCGCACGGCGGCTACAACCTGAAGCACCCGAGGACCCTGGAGCTGATCGAGCGCCCCGAGATCACCGAGGTGCACCACGTGGTCGGCGAGGACTGCTGGATCCTCAAGGTCGCCGTCCGCGACACGGTGCATCTGGAGGAGGTGCTCGAAGCGGTCTCCGCGCTCGGCCGCACGACGACGTCGATCGTGCTGACGTCCCCGGTGGAGCGCAAACCCCTGTTGCCTTGACGTCGGCGTCAAGGCTTACGTTCGTAGGCATGCGAATCGGCGAGCTGGCCGCACGGGCCGGGACCACGACGCGGACGCTGCGGTACTACGAGTCACGAGGGCTGCTGCCCGCGCGGCGCGGCGACAACGGACACCGGGCGTACGACGAGAGCGATCTGAAGCTGCTGCGGCAGATCAGGACGCTCCAGGACTTCGGGTTCGACCTGGAGGAGACCCGGCCCTTCCTGGAGTGTCTGCGGTCCGGGCACCCCGAGGGTGACTCGTGCCCCGCGTCGATCGCCGTCTACCGGCGCAAGCTGACGGAGCTGGACGAACTGATCGGCGAGCTCCAGGCGGTGCGGGCGCAGATCGGCGTCCGCCTCGCGGCCATGGCCGGGGACGAACCACCGTTGTGCGAACTGGGAGGGCAGGAACTGTGATCGATGTGACGGACGCGGATTTCGCGACGGAAGTGATCGGGTCCGAGATGCCGGTGCTCGTGGAGTTCACGGCCGACTGGTGCCCGCCGTGCCGGCAGATGGGTCCCGTGCTGCGTGCCCTCGCCGCCGAGGAGGCCGACCGGTTCAAGGTGGTGCAGTTGAACGTGGACCACAATCCGCTGACCACGAACGCCTACAAGGTGCTTTCGATGCCCACGTTCATGGTCTTCCGCGGTGGTGAGCCGGTGAAGTCCATGGTGGGAGCCCGGCCCAAGCGCCGTCTGCTGGAGGAACTGGCCGACGTCATCTGAGCCGATGTGATCTGATTCCGCATAACGTAAAAATCCCCTCGGCAATTGCGCCGGGGGGATTTCTTTGCTTACACTCAATGGTTCGCGACTTTACGGGAATTCAGTCGCAGGGAAGCTCAGTAGGCACAGTATATCGGCGTGGGAGTGGAATTGTCAAACAGCGGTGAAATTCGCGATGAGCAGGAATTCATCGACACCCTGTACGCACGCGTGGACGCCCTGCGCGGTGACACCGAGACCGGTGTCACCGACGCGCTCGCCCAGGGCAACACGCCCATGCAGGCCCGTCTGGAGAGGGACATCCTGGTCGCCGAGCGCTCCGGGCTGCTGGCCGCGCTCAACGCGGTGGACGGCTCGCTGTGCTTCGGCCGGATCGACCTCACCTCCGGCGCGACCCACCACATCGGCCGTATCGGTCTGCGGACCGACGACGCCGAGCGCACACCGGTCCTGATCGACTGGCGGGCCGACGTGGCCCGGCCGTTCTACCTGGCCACCGGCCACACCCCGATGGACCTGAGGCGGCGTCGGCACATCACCACCGAGGGCCGCCGGGTCACCGCCCTGCACGACGAGATCCTCGACCTCGGGGACCAACGGCGCACCGGCCACGAGGACCCGACCGGCGACGCCGTGCTGCTCGCCGCGCTGGACGCCGCGCGCACCGGCCGGATGCACGACATCGTGCAGACCATCCAGGCCGAGCAGGACGAGATCATCCGCGCCCCGCACCGCGGTGTGCTGGTGGTCGAGGGCGGCCCCGGCACCGGAAAGACGGCCGTCGCCCTGCACCGGGCCGCGTATCTCCTCTACGAACACCGCGAGTTGCTGGCCAAGCGCGCCGTTTTGATCGTCGGCCCCAACCCGGCCTTCCTCGGCTACATCGGCGAGGTGCTGCCCGCCCTGGGCGAGACCGGCGTGCTCCTCGCGACGGTCGGCGAGCTGTTCCCCGGCGTCAAGGCCAAAGCCGCCGACACCCGCGCGGCGGCCGCCGTGAAGGGCCGCGCCGACATGGCGGACGTACTCGCCGCAGCCGTACGGGACTGGCAGTCGCTGCCCGATCCGGTGATCGCGATCGAGCACGAACGCGAGATCCTGATGCTCGACGACGACCTGGTGCGGGTCGCCCGGGAGCGCACCCGCGCCGCCGGGCTGCCGCACAACGTCGCCCGCGAGCACTTCGAGGGCCACATCCTCAACACGCTCACCGAGTTGTACGCCGAGCGCGTCGGCACCGACCCGTACGACGGTACGAACCTCCTCGACCCGAGCGACGTCACCCAGATCCGCGACGAGATCGCCGAGAACCGTGAAGTCTGGGCCGCCATCGACCAGTTGTGGCCCCGGCTGACCCCGCAGCGGCTGGTCGCGGACTTCCTCGCCGACCCGGTGGGCTACCTCCCCGACGAGGACGCGACCGCGATCCGGCGCCCGGTGACCCGGGCGTGGACCGTCTCGGACGTACCGCTGCTGGACGAGGCGGCCGAACTGCTCGGTGTGGACGAGCGGGTGGCGCGGGCCCGGGCCGAGCGTGAACGGGAGACCCAGGTCGCCTACGCGCAGGGCGTGCTGGACGTCTCCTACGCCTCCAGGACCTACGAGTTCGAGGACATCGACGACGAGGACTCCGAGGTGCTGTCGGCGCACGACATCATCGACGCCGAGCGGTTCGCCGAACGGCAGGAGGAGGACGACCACCGCAGCGCCGCCGAGCGCGCCGCAGCCGACCGCACCTGGGCGTTCGGGCACATCATCGTCGACGAGGCGCAGGAACTGTCCCCGATGGCCTGGCGGCTGCTCATGCGGCGCAGCCCGACCCGTTCGATGACCCTGGTCGGCGACCCGGCACAGACCGCGGAGGCGGCCGGCGTCGGCTCCTGGCGGAAGATCCTCCAGCCGTACGTCGAGGACCGCTGGGAGCACACCCGGCTGGGCGTCAACTACCGCACGCCCGCCGAGATCATGGAGCTGGCGGCCGCCGTCGTACGGGCCGAGGACCCGGACTTCGAACCGCCGAGTTCGGTGCGGTCCACGGGGGTACGACCCTGGGTGCGCGCGACCGACGACCTGCCCGGCGCCGTGGCCAAGGCCGTCGAGGAGCTGACTCCGGAGGAGGGCCGGCTCGCGGTCATCGCCCCGCGCCATCTGCACCGCAGGTTGGCGGCCCAGCTGGACGGGGTGACGGCGGGCGCCGAGCCCGACCTGACGCGGACCGTCGTACTCCTCGATCCACGGCAGTCCAAGGGCCTGGAGTTCGACTCCGTGCTGGTGGTCGAGCCGGGGCTGTACGGCACGAGCGATCTGTACGTGGCGCTGACGCGGGCCACCCAGCGGCTGGGGGTGCTGCACACGGGCCGGCTGCCGAAGGCGCTGATCGACTAGGGCGCGGGGGAGTGGGTCGGGTGCAGGGCCGGGGGCAGGGGCTCCAGGGACGCGCACAGGGCGGTGGGGAACGCCGGTTCCCGGTCCTGTACGTCCCGGCAGCCTCCTGCCGAGGTCCGGAAGAACGGCTTCCAGCCCGCCTTCTCGGCCTTGTAGAACCAGCGGTCGCCCAGATGAGGCGCGCAGGTGCCGCTTTCCGGGTCGCCGCAGACCGGGCCGGTGGGCCAGGAGATGTCCAGGACCAGCCATTTGCCGTCGCAGTGCTCCGCGTCCCGGTAGGTGTGCGCGGGTGAGTCGACCGCTTTCACCGCCTGCTCGTAGGAGCCGGGGGTGCAGCCGGTGGCCGGCGGGGTGCAGCCCAGGTCGCCGCAGAGGCGCAGGTGCGGCAGGGGGGCGTCGTCGGCGGTGAAGACGGCGCCGGGATAGCCGACCACCAGCTCGCGGTCCCCCAGGGGTTCGGGGAGCGTGACACGGGCTTTCGCCGTGACGGATCTCGAGCAGCCGGAGGACCGGTCCCCGGACGGCGAGGTGAAGGTGACCTGGACCGGCACGGTGTTCCCGACGGGCTCGGTGAGCTTCGCCTCGAGGTCGCGCACACACGGGTTCGGGCCGCTGGGCACGTCCACGGCGATGGTCACCGTGCGTCGATCGGCGCCGAGTTCGGCACCGTGGATCTGGCTGCGCGTGGGCGCCGACAGCGTCCAGGGGAGCGCGGTGGCCGCCGAGGCGGGGTCGTCCTGGCCGGCCACCTGGGTCCCGCAGGCGCCGAGAAGCAGTACGGCGAGTCCGCAGAGCGTGGCGGCCAGGGCCGCCCCGCGCATGCTTCCGGATCGCATGGTCCCTCAACTCCCCCGTGGAGCACGGACATCGACCCGCACCACTTTAGACAGCGCCGCTCCCGGCTACGCGGGCCGTAGCCAGACCGTGCTCAGGGGCGGCAGTGTCAGCTGGATGCTCGCCGGGCGGCCGTGCCACGGGGTCGCCTCCGGTTTCACGGCGTCCGGGTTGGTGACGTCACCGCCGCCGTACTTGGCGATGTCGGTGTTGAGGGTCTCGTACCAGGCGGGGATGTCGTCGGGGACGCCGAGGCGGTAGTCGTAGCGGACCACGGGCGAGAAGTTGCAGACCGCGAGGAGGGGGACTCCCTCGGCGTCGAGGCGCAGGAACGCGAAGACGTTGTCGTCCGCAGCGTCCCCGACCACCCACTGGAACCCGTCGGGCGCGGTGTCCCGCTGCCACAGCGCCGGTGTGTGCCGGTAGACGGTGTTGAGATCGCGGACCAGGTCCCGGACGCCCCGGTGATCGGCCTCCGCGCCGTAGGCCGGATCCAGCAGCCACCAGTCCGGGCCGTGCGCCTCGGACCACTCCGCGCCCTGGGCGAACTCCTGGCCCATGAAGAGGAGTTGCTTGCCCGGGTGGGCCCACATGAAGCCGAGGTAGGCGCGGTGGGTGGCGCGCTGCTGCCACCAGTCGCCGGGCATCTTCGAGACCAACGACCGCTTGCCGTGCACGACTTCGTCGTGGGAGATGGGCAGGACGTAGTTCTCGCTGTACGCGTACACCATCGAGAAGGTCATCTCGTGGTGGTGGTACCTGCGGTGCACCGGCTCGTGCTGCACATAGCCGAGCGAGTCGTGCATCCAGCCCATGTTCCACTTCAGCCCGAAGCCGAGGCCCCCGAAGCCGCCGGGGCCGATGTGGTGGGTGGCGCGGGTGACGCCGTCCCAGGCCGTCGACTCCTCGGCGATGGTCACCACGCCCGGCGCCCGCCGGTAGACCGTGGCGTTCATCTCCTGGAGGAACGCCACCGCGTCCAGGTTCTCCCGCCCGCCGTGCTCGTTGGGCGTCCACTGGCCCGGCTCGCGCGAGTAGTCGAGGTAGAGCATCGAGGCGACCGCGTCCACCCGCAGCCCGTCGATGTGGAACTCCTCGCACCAGTACACGGCGTTGGCCACCAGGAAGTTGCGCACCTCCCGGCGCCCGAAGTCGAACTCCAGCGTCCCCCAGTCCGGATGCGCGGCCCGCAGCGGATCCTCGTGCTCGTACAGGGGCCGCCCGTCGAACTCGGCCAGCGCCCAGTCGTCCCGCGGGAAGTGCGCCGGCACCCAGTCCATCAGCACCCCGACACCGGCCTGATGGAGGGCGTCGACCAGGAACTTGAAGTCGTCCGGCGTGCCCAGCCGGGCCGTCGGCGCGTAGAAGCCGGTGACCTGGTAACCCCAGGAGCCGCCGAAGGGGTGCTCGGCGACCGGCATCAACTCGACATGCGTGAAGCCGAGATCCTTGACGTACGCCGGGAGCTGCTCGGCCAGTTGACGGTACGTCAGTCCCGGGCGCCAGGACGCCAGATGGATCTCGTACACGGAGAACGGGCCCTCGTGCGCCGGGATCTCCGCGCGCCGCTCCAGCCATGCGTCGTCCTGCCACTCGTGCCGCGAGGCGTGCACGATCGACGAGGTCTCGGGCGGGGCCTGGGTCCGGCGGGCCATCGGGTCCGCGCGCAGGGTCCTCGAACCGTCGGGCCGGGTGATCTGGAACTTGTACAGCTCACCCTCGCCGATGCCGGGCACGAACAGCTCCCAGATGCCGGACGAGCCGAGCGAGCGCATCGGATGGCCGGTGCCGTCCCAGAAGTTGAAGGTGCCGGCCAGACTCACCCCGCGCGCGTTCGGCGCCCACACCGTGAAGCGGGTGCCGGTCACGCCCTGGTGGGTCATCGGCTCGGCGCCGAGCGCCTTCCACAGCTCCTCGTGCCGGCCCTCGCCGATCAGATGCAGGTCCAGATCGCCCAGCGCGGGCAGGAAACGGTACGCGTCCTCGGTCTCCTGGACGCTCCCCTCGTACGTCACGAGCAGCCGGTACTCCGGGACCTCCCGCAGCGGCACCAGACCGGAGAAGAAGCCGTCGCCGTCGTCGTGCAGCTCCGCGCGCAGGGTCCCGGCGACGACCGTGACGGACAGGGCGAACGGCTTGAAGGCGCGGAACGCGATGCCGCCGGGCACCGGGTGGGCGCCGAGCACGCCGTGCGGGTCGTGATGGGTGGCGGCGAGGAGCCGGTCACGGTCGTGGCCGTCGATGACGGGAGACGCCTCCGGCAGCGGAGCGGGGGCCGGCGCGGCGACCTGCTCGACGGTGCTCTTCCGCACGGCCGCCTTCTTCGCGGGTGCTTTCTTTACGGGTGTTTCCTTCACTGCCTTCTTCGCGGTGGCTTTCTTCGCGATCGCCTTCTTCGCGGTGGCCTTCTGTGCAGCCGTCTTCTTCACGACTGCCTTCTTCACAGCTTCCTTCTTCGCCGCGGCCTTCTTCGCGGGCTTCTTCTTCGGATCCGAACCGCTGGGCGTGGGCGGAGTCACGGGGTGCGCCTCCTCGGCGAACGTGAGGTCAGATCAGGTCGGGTGTGGCGTACCGCTCGATCGCGGCCATCGGCACCGGGAGCCACTCGGGGCGGTGGCGGGCCTCGTAGACGACCTCGTAGATCGCCTTGTCCGTCTCGTACGCGCGCAGCAGCACCGGGTCGGTGCGCGGGTCGGCGCCGGAGATCTCGGCGTACCCGGCGCAGTACGCGGCCCGGCAGGCCCGGGCCCAGCCCGGTGCGGGCGGGTCGGCCGAGAGGGCGGCGTAGTCGAAGGAGCGGAGCATGCCCGCCACGTCCCGCGCCGGCGGCTGCGGCAGCCGTCGCTCGGACAGCGGTTTCGACGGCTCGCCCTCGAAGTCGATCAGCGACCACTGCCCGGTCGGCGAGCGCAGACACTGCCCGAGGTGCAGATCGCCGTGCACTCGCTGCGCCGTCCAGGTACGGCCCTCCGCGGCCAGGTCGGCGAGCGCGGTGAACGCCGAGTACAGGCCGGGGCCGTACGGGCGCAGCGAGGGCACCGCCTGCACGGCCGCCTCCAGGCGCTCGATCATGCCGTCGACCAGCAGCCGCAGCTGGGCCGCGCCCAGGGTCACCGAGGGCAGCGCCCGGGCCAGCGCGGTGTGCACCTCGGCGGTGGCCCGCCCGAGCGCCCGGGCCTCCGCGGCGAAGTCCTCCCCCTTGGCCAGCTCGCGCAGCGCCAGCTCCCAGCCGTCCGTCGCGCCCTGGACGAAGGGCTGGAGCACTCCGAGGACGTACGGCTCCCCGGGCCCGTCGTCGAGATCGGCGTGCAGCCACGCCGTGGGCGCCGGGACTCGCGGGCAGCCCTCGCGGGCCAGCGCCAGGGGCAGCTCCAGGTCGGGGTTGACGCCGGGGACGATCCGGCGGAGCAGTTTGAGGATGAACGTATCTCCGTAGACGATCGACGAGTTCGACTGCTCGGCGGTCATCACACGGGGCACCAGACCGGTGCGGATCTCCTGGCTCCGGTCCCGTTCGAAGCGCAGCCCGCCGATGCGGGCCTGGGTGCGCAGCGCCTCCAGGAGCACCTCGGCGGGCCGGGGGTCGTACAGGGCCTCGTACACCGTGCGTCCGGCGAGCGGGCCGTCCTCCACGTGGCCGATGAGCGCGGGCGCCAGATGGGGTGGCAGCGCCTCGCGCACGCCTATGAGGAGCTGGTAGCAGTCGCCCGCCGTCATGGGCTGCTGGACCCGCACCAGCAGGTGGTACAGGCCCAGCCTGCCGTCGACGGGGAGCAGTTCGGTGGCCGCGACCAGCGAGAACCCGGTGACCGGACGGCCCTTGCCCGCGAACCACCGTTGCCGTGGCAGCCACTCCCGCAGCAGTGGATCAAGAGACGCAAGGAGGGCGGGACTTGTCGTGGCAGTACGGGTGACGGCTTCCGACATGGCGTCGCGTCCTTTCCCCGGGTGGGCGGGGTGTTACTGATGCGTGCCCAGGGCGGGACGGGGGAAACCGTCCCGCCGGGCTCTTAGACGGCGTCCTTGCGGAGCCGGAACCAGTAGAAACCGTGCCCTGCCAGCGTCAGCAAGTACGGCAGGTCGCCGATGGCCGGGAACCGCACCCCGCCGAACAGCTCGACCGGATGCCGCCCGTTGAACGTGCTCAGGTCCAGCTCCGTCGGCTGTGCGAAGCGGGAGAAGTTGTGCACGCACAGGACGAGGTCGTCCTCGTACTCGCGCAGGAACGCGATGACGGCCGGGTTGGAGGACTGGAGCTCGGTGTAGGAGCCGAGGCCGAAGGCGGGGTTCTGTTTGCGGATCTCGATCATGCGGCGGGTCCAGTGCAGCAGCGAGGAGGGCGACGACATCGACGCCTCGACGTTGGTGACCTGGTAGCCGTAGACCGGGTCCATGATCGTGGGCAGGTAGAGGCGGCCGGGGTCGCAGGAGGAGAAGCCGGCGTTGCGGTCCGGGGTCCACTGCATGGGGGTGCGGACGGCGTCGCGGTCGCCGAGCCAGATGTTGTCGCCCATGCCGATCTCGTCGCCGTAGTAGAGGATCGGCGAGCCGGGCAGGGAGAGCAGCAGGGCGGTGAAGAGTTCGATCTGGTTGCGGTCGTTGTCGAGGAGGGTGGCCAGGCGCCGCCTGATGCCGATGTTGGCGCGCATGCGGGGGTCTTTGGCGTATTCGGCCCACATGTAGTCGCGTTCTTCGTCGGTGACCATCTCCAGGGTCAGCTCGTCGTGGTTGCGCAGGAAGATGCCCCACTGGCAGCTGGAGGGGATGGCCGGGGTCTTGGCGAGGATCTCGGAGACGGGATACCGCGACTCCCGTCGTACGGCCATGAAGATGCGGGGCATGACCGGGAAATGGAACGCCATGTGGCATTCGTCGCCGCCGGACTGGTAGTCGCCGAAGTAGTCGACGACGTCCTCGGGCCACTGGTTAGCCTCCGCCAGCAGCACCGTGTCCGGGTAGTGCGCGTCGATCTCCTTGCGGACCCGCTTGAGGAACTCGTGGGTCGCCGGGAGGTTCTCGCAGTTGGTGCCCTCCTGCTGGTAGAGGTACGGCACCGCGTCGAGCCGGAAGCCGTCGATGCCAAGGTCCAGCCAGAAGCGCAGGGCGGAGATGATCTCCTCCTGGACCGCCGGGTTCTCGTAGTTGAGGTCCGGCTGGTGGGAGAAGAAGCGGTGCCAGTAGTACTGCTTGCGGACCGGGTCGAAGGTCCAGTTGGACGCCTCGGTGTCGACGAAGATGATCCGCGCGTCCTGGTACTGCTTGTCGTCGTCGGCCCAGACGTAGTAGTCGCCGTAGGGCCCCTCGGGGTCCTTTCTCGACTCCTGGAACCACGGGTGCTGGTCGCTGGTGTGGTTCATGACGAAGTCGATGATGACGCGCATGCCGCGCTGGTGGGCGGCGTCGACGAACTCCACGAAGTCGGCGAGGTCGCCGAACTCGGGCAGGACGGCGGTGTAGTCGGAGACGTCGTAACCGCCGTCACGCAGGGGCGACTTGAAGAAGGGCGGCAGCCACAGGCAGTCGACGCCCAGCCATTGCAGGTAGTCGAGCTTGGCGGTGAGGCCCTTGAGGTCGCCGACACCGTCGCCGTTGCTGTCCTGGAAGGAGCGGACGAGTACCTCGTAGAAGACGGCACGCTTGAACCAGTCGGGATCCCGGTCCTTGGCGGGGGTGTCCTCGAAGGTGTCCTGGACGGGCTCGTTGACGATCATGTTGTGGGTGACCCTCCGGTCTGCGGGGTGGACGGTCGCAGGACGGTGAGGATGTGCGCGGGGCGAGTGCCCGGTTCGAGGCGCACATAGTTGTTCCTGCCCCAGTGATAGGTCTCGCCGGTGAGCTCGTCGCGCACCGGCACCGACTCGTGCCATTCCAGGCCGAGTTGCGGCATGTCCAACGAGACCGTGGCCTCCTGGGTGTGGTGAGGGTCGAGGTTGGCGACCACCAGAACCGTGTTCGAGCCGCTCCGCTTCGAGTACGCGATCACCGCTTCCTGGTCCGCGTGGTGGAAGTGGAGGTCACGCAGCTGACGCAGGGCGGGGCTGGCCCGCCTGATCCGGTTCAGCCGGGTGATGAGCGGGGTGATGCTGTCGGCGGTTTCCCAGTCCCGTGGGCGGAGTTGGTATTTCTCCGAGTTCAGGTATTCCTCGCTGCCGTCCCTGAGGGGGGTGTTCTCGCACAGTTCGTAGCCGCTGTAGATGCCCCAGGTGGGGGAGAGGGTGGCGGCCAGGACCGCGCGGACCTCGAAGGCGGGACGGCCGCCGTTCTGGAGGTAGGCGTGCAGGATGTCGGGGGTGTTGGCGAAGAAGTTGGGCCGCATGTAGGCGGCCGCCTCACCCGACAGTTCGGTCAGGTACTCGGTGAGTTCTTCCTTGGTGTTGCGCCAGGTGAAGTAGGTGTAGGACTGCTGGAAGCCGATCTGGGCCAGGGTGTGCATCATCGCCGGCCGGGTGAACGCCTCGGCCAGGAAGATCACATCCGGGTCGGTGGCGTTCACGTCCGCGATCACCCGCTGCCAGAAGACGACCGGCTTGGTGTGCGGGTTGTCCACCCGGAAGATCCGCACCCCGTGTCCCATCCAGAACCGCAGCACCCGGACCGTCTCGGCGATCAGCCCGTCCAGGTCGGCGTCGAAGGCGATGGGATAGATGTCCTGGTACTTCTTCGGCGGGTTCTCCGCATAGGCGATGGTGCCGTCCGGGCGGTGATGGAACCACTCCGGATGCTTGTGCACCCAGGGGTGGTCCGGGGAGCACTGCAACGCGAAGTCCAGCGCGATCTCCAGATCGTGCGCGCGGGCCCGGGAGACGAACCAGTCGAAGTCCTCGATCGTCCCCAGATCCGGATGCACCGCGTCATGGCCGCCCTCGGGCGAGCCGATCGCCCACGGCACCCCGGGATCGTCCGGACCGGCCGACAGGGTGTTGTTCGGACCCTTGCGAAACGTCGTCCCGATCGGATGGATCGGCGGCAGATACACCACGTCGAAGCCCATCGCCGCGATCGCCTCCAGCCGGCGCGCGGCCGTCCGGAACGTGCCGTGCGGACGCTCCGGCGTGCCCTCCGAACGGGGGAAGAACTCGTACCAGGCCCCCACCAGCGCCCGCTCCCGCTCCACCAGCAGCGGCAGCGCCTCCGAGACCGAGACCGGATCGCGCAGCGGATACCGGCCCAAAACCGCGTCCACCTCCGGCGTCAACGCCCCCGCCAACCGCACCGCGGCCGGGCGGGTGTCGTCCCGGAGGGCTTCCACGGCGGCGCGGAGCACCTTGCGCAGGCCCTCGCCCTTGGGGATGCCGGTAGCGGCCCGCTCGTAGAGGCGCGCGCCCTCCTCCAGGACGAGTTCGGTGTCCATGCCGGCCGGGATCTTGATCTGGGCGTGGTGACGCCAGGTGGTGATCGGGTCGCCCCAGGCCTCGACCTGGTAGGTCCACCGGCCGGGTTCGCCGGCGGTGACATCGGCGCCCCAGCGGTCGGTGCCGGGGGCCAGTTCACGCATCGGGGTCCAGGGGCCGGGGCGGCCCTCGGGGTCCTTCAGTACGACATTGGCGGCGACCGCGTCATGGCCTTCGCGGAACACCGTGGCCGAGACCTCGAAGGTCTCTCCGGTGACCGCCTTGGCGGGCCGGCGACCGCGCTGGACGACCGGGCGGACGTCGAGGACGGGTATGCGCCCGATGGTGTCGCCCGTGGAGGGTGGCTCCGGGGGCGGGGGTCCGGCGTCGGCCGGGCGCTGTCCGGGGGGTGACTCGGTGCCGGCCGTCGGGGGTGCTGACGAGTGGTGCGTGGCGGGCATGACCGCTCCTGTCCGCGTCAACGTGGGTGGGCGGATGGCTGTGGGGAGGTGGGTCCTGCGTGGTGTTCCCGTGCTGTGGCTGGGGGTTGTACCGGAGGAGCCTTCCCACCCTATTCGGGTGGGCAATCCGGCACTTTGTTAACTACTCACGCGTATGTCTACACACAAGACCGGCCCCGTTCGAGACGAACGGGGCCGATGCCTGAACTCCGTCACTACGAGGCCGGGACCTGGAGGAGTTTGTTCGGTGAGTTGGGTCCGCGGCCAGAGATTTTGCCGGAAGCCGCCTGCGCGGCGAGCGCCTTGGACACTTGTGCGGGTGTCGCCTTGGGATGGTCGGCCAGATAGAGCGCGGCCGTGCCCGCCGCGTGCGGCGACGCCATCGACGTACCCGAGTAGGTGGCCTTGGCGCTGTCGCCCTTGTTGGACGCCGAGGTGATCGCGACGCCCGGGGCGAACAGGTCCAGGGCCGTGCCGTAGTTGGAGAAGCCCGCGCGGGCGTCCGTCCGGTCGCTCGCGCCGACCGTGATCGCCTGCTTCACGTTCGCGGGCGAGTACAGCGAGGCCGGCAGCCCGTCGTTGCCCGCCGCGACCGTGTAGGTGACACCGGACTTGATCGAGTTCCGTACGGCGGCGTCGAGTTGGGCGTTGCGATAGCCGCCCAGGCTGACGTTGGCGACCGCGGGCTTCCTCGCGTGCGCGGTGACCCAGTCGATACCCGCGATGACCTGGGCCGTCGTCCCCGATCCGGCGTTGTCGAGGACCCGCACGGAGACCACCTTCGCCTGCTTGGCGACGCCGTACTTGGTGCCCGCGACGGTGGCGGCGACATGGGTGCCGTGGCCGTTGCCGTCGCTCGCGGTCCTGTCGTCGCCGACGAAGTCCCAGCCGTAGCTCGCCCGGCCGCCGAAGTCCTTGTGCGAGATGCGGATGCCGGTGTCGATCACGTAGACCGTGGCTCCGGCGCCCGCGGACTCCGGCCAGGTGTAGCTCTTGTCCAGCGGCAGGTTCGGCTGGTCGACGCGGTCCAGACCCCAGGACGGCGGGTTCTTCTGGGTGTGCTCCAGGGACACGCGGGTGTCCTGGACGACCGACGCCACACGGGGGTCGGCGGCGAGCAACCGGGCCTGTCTCTCGTCCGCCCTGATCGCGTAGCCGTTGAGAACCGTGCCGTAGGTATGGCTGATTTTCGCCCCGTATTTCTCGGCGAGGGTCTTTCCCGCCGATGACGGAGCCTTTGTGCCCCCCTTGAGAGTCACGAGGTAACTTCCGCCGACGGAACCGGGTTCCCCGGCGCCGAGTATCTTCCCCTCCGGTGCGGCGTGCGCGGGCAGGGTGATGGCCGAAAGCGCGGCGGCACAGGTCACCGCGGTCAAGCCCCCCGCCATGCGCAGACGCCGTGGTCGCGTCCGTGCCATGGTCTGCGTTCCCCTCCTCGACTCGGCGTACGGCGGTCGTGGTTCACCGGGAGTCGACCGGTGTGACCGGTACGCCACCTGAAGCCTCTCGTGGGGTGTGAAGTCACCACAAGGACGCCTACAGGTGCGGAATCGGCCATATCGGCAATGGGAAGTGAGTGAAGGTTGCGGCGATTTCCGGACGGTCTGGTCCGGTTCGGCGCCATGGTTACGGCGCTCCCGCACCGATACCGTCGACTCAGACGACGAGACGCACACCGCCGTGTGTCTTCCAGCGAACGCGCTGAGGTGGCAAGTGAAGGCTATCCGTCGATTCACCGTCCGACCCGTCCTGCCCGAACCCCTCCGTCCGCTCAGCGACCTGGCGCGCAATCTGCGCTGGTCCTGGCACGCGGAGACCCGTGACCTGTTCCAGTCGGTGGACCCGGAGTGCTGGGCCGCTTCGGGCTGCGACCCCGTACGGCTGCTGGGCGACGTACCGCCCCGGCGGCTCGCGGAGCTGGCCGAGGACCGCCGCTTCCTGCGCCGTCTCACGGCAGCCGCCGACGATCTGCACGACTATGTCTCCGGCGAGCGCTGGTACCAGGCGCAGTCCGGCGAACTCCCCGCCGCCGTCGCCTACTTCTCGCCCGAGTTCGGCATCACGGCCGCCCTGCCGCAGTACTCCGGCGGCCTCGGAATCCTCGCGGGCGACCATCTGAAGGCGGCCAGCGACCTGGGCGTCCCGCTCATCGGCGTGGGCCTGCTGTACCGGCACGGCTACTTCCGCCAGTCCCTCTCCAGGGACGGCTGGCAGCAGGAGCACTACCCCGTCCTCGACCCCAACGAGCTGCCGGTGGCCCTGCTCAGGGAGGCCGACGGCACCCTGGCGCAGGTCTCCCTCGCCCTGCCCGGCGGCAAGCAGCTGCACGCCCGGATCTGGCTGGCCCAGGTCGGCCGCGTGCCCCTGCTGATGCTCGACTCGGACGTCGAGGAGAACGACCTCGGCGAACGCGGCGTCACCGACCGGCTCTACGGCGGCGGCAGCGAGCACCGGCTGCTCCAGGAGATGCTGCTCGGCATCGGCGGGGTCCGCGCGGTACGCACGTACTGCCGCCTCACCGGCCACCCCGCCCCCGAGGTCTTCCACACCAACGAGGGCCACGCGGGCTTCCTCGGCCTGGAGCGGATCGCCGAACTCTGCGACGCGGGGCTCGACTTCGACTCCGGTCTGGAGTCGGTCCGCGCCGGCACGGTCTTCACCACCCACACCCCGGTACCGGCCGGCATCGACCGCTTCGACCGCGAACTGGTCGCCCGCCACTTCGGCTCCGATGCCGAGCTCCCGCGCATCGACGTCGAACGCATCCTGCGCCTGGGCATGGAGACCTATCCCGGAGGCGAGCCCAACCTCTTCAACATGGCCGTGATGGGCCTGCGGCTGGGGCAGCGCGCCAACGGGGTCTCTCTGCTGCACGGGCACGTCAGCCGGGAGATGTTCTCCGGACTCTGGCCGGGATTCGACCCCGACGAGGTCCCGATCACCTCCGTGACCAACGGCGTGCACGCCCCGACCTGGGTCGCCCCGGAGGTCTTCCGGCTCGGCGCCCGCCAGATCGGCGCCCAGCGCACCGAGGACGCGCTCACCGTCGGCGGCTCGGACCGCTGGGACGCGGTGGGGGAGATCCCCGACCAGGACATCTGGGAGCTGCGGCGGGTACTGCGAGAACAACTGGTGACGGAGGTACGGGAGCGGCTGCGGGTGTCCTGGCGGCAACGGGGCGCGGGTACGGCCGAGTTGGGGTGGATCGACGGCGTACTGGACCCGGACGTGCTGACGATCGGATTCGCGCGGCGCGTCCCGTCGTACAAGCGGCTGACGCTCATGCTCCGCGACCGGGACCGGCTGATGGATCTGCTGCTGCATCCCGAGCGGCCGATCCAGATCGTGGTCGCGGGCAAGGCGCATCCGGCGGACGACGGCGGGAAGCGGCTGGTGCAGGAGCTGGTGCGGTTCGCGGACGATCCGCGGGTGCGGCACCGGATCGTGTTCCTGCCCGACTACGGCATGGCGATGGCGCAGAAGCTCTACCCCGGCTGTGACATCTGGCTGAACAACCCGCTGCGGCCACTGGAGGCGTGCGGGACGTCCGGGATGAAGGCGGCGCTCAACGGCTGCCTCAACCTGTCGGTCCTGGACGGCTGGTGGGACGAGTGGTTCCAGCCCGACTTCGGCTGGGCCATCCCGACGGCGGACGGCACCGGGACGGATCCGGACCATCGCGACGACGTGGAGGCGGCGGCCCTGTACGACCTGCTGGAACAGCGGGTCACGCCCCGTTTCTACGAGCGCGGCCAGGGCGGTCTGCCCGACCGCTGGATCGAGATGGTCCGCCAGACCCTGACCCTGCTCGGCCCGAAGGTGCTGGCCGGTCGCATGGTCCGCGACTACGTGGAGCGCCTCTACACCCCGGCCGCGCACGCCCACCGCGCGATGACCCCGGACCTGGCGCGCGAACTCGCCGCCTGGAAGGCCCGGGTGCGCGCCGCGTGGTCGACGGTCACCGTGGACCACGTAGAGACGTCGGTCGCGACGACCACGGCGGAACTCGGCTCGACGCTCGGGCTGCGGGTCCGGGTGGGGCTCGGTGAGCTGAGTCCCGAGGACGTCGAGGTGCAGGCGGTGTCCGGGCGGGTCGACGAGGAGGACCGGATCGCGGACGCGCTGACGGTCCCGCTCAAGCCCGTCGGCGGACCGGATCCTGAAGGGCGATGGGTCTACGAGGGACCGCTCTCCCTGGACCGGACAGGACCCTTCGGCTACACGGTGCGGATCCTTCCGGCGCATCGGCTGCTGGCCTCGGGCGCGGAGCTGGGGCTGGTGGCGGTGCCGTCCGAGGATGTGGTGGAGGCGGCGGGGGTGCTGATGCGGTGAGGTGCGGGACTGGGCCGGCCGATGGTCCGGCTCAGTCCTCCTCCCCGCCGCACAGCTTCCGCAGCACCACCCCGCACCGGCGCGCGTAGGCGTGCTGGAGGCCGCGGGTCGCGGGCCCGCCCGCCCGGGCGTACCACTTCGCCCCGCGGCTGAACGCGGAGATGGTGAGCCAGACCGTGCCGTCTCCGGTGCGGTCGACCACGAAGGACTCCTCGCCGCATTCGGGATGGCCGGAAAGCGTTCCGTAGGCCCAGCCGGCGCGGCGGTGTTCCTCGACCGTCCAGACCACGCGGCAGGGTGCCTTGATCACGCCGGCCAGGGTGACGGTGACGTCGACGTCGGGGGCGGCGCGGTCCGCCGTGGCGTCGATGCCCACGCCCATCGCGCGGTGCATCTCCCAGGTCAGGACCGCCTCGGAGGCGCGGCGGAAGACCTGCTCGCCCTCGCCGATGCGGGTGCGGACGTGCAGGGGGTGGAAGCCGGGAGGGCAGAAACCGTTCTGCCGGGTCGCGCCTACGTCGTCGTACGTGAAGGACATGGGAGTCAAGGGTAGGGCGGCGCCCGGGAATGCCTTCGTCCCGGGTGCCGCCCTGGCGAGCCCCCTCGGGCTAGCTCACGTTGACCGCGGACCAGGCCGCGGCGACCGCCTTGTACTCGGTGCTGGTCGAGCCGTACAGGGCGGAGGCCGCCGAGAGCGTGCCCGTGCGTGCCGCCTTGTAGTTGGTCGTCGACGTGAAGTACGTCGTCAGCGCCTTGTACCAGATCTGCAGCGCCTTGGCGCGGCCGATGCCGGTGACCGTGGAGCCGTTGGACGTCGGCGAGTTGTAGCTCACGCCGTTGATCGTCTTCGCGCCGCTGCCCTCCGAGAGGAGGTAGAAGAAGTGGTTCGCGACGCCGGACGAGTAGTGGACGTCCAGGTTGCCGACGGAGGAGGACCAGGAGTCCGCCGAGCCGCCGTCCTTGCTGGGCTTGTCCATGTAGCGCAGCGGGGAGCCGTCGCCGTTGATGTCGATCTCCTCGCCGATGAGGTAGTCACCGACGTCGTTGGAGTTGGCCGCGTAGAACTCCACACCCGTGCCGAAGATGTCGGAGGTCGCCTCGTTGAGCCCGCCGGACTCGCCGCTGTAGTTCAGACCGGCCGTGTTCGAGGTGACGCCGTGGCTCATCTCGTGGCCGGCCACGTCCAGCGAGGTCAGCGGGTGCGTGTTGGACTCGCCGTCGCCGTACGTCATGCAGAAGCAGCTGTCGTCCCAGAACGCGTTGACGTACGCGTTGCCGTAGTGGACCCGGGAGTAGGCCGCGACACCGTTGTTCTTGATGCCGCTGCGGCCGAAGGTGGACTTGTAGAAGTCCCAGGTGGTCGCCGCGCCGTAGGCGGCGTCGACGGCCGCGGTCTGGTCGGTGGTGGAGCTGGAGGCGGCTCCGGTGCCCCACGTGTTGTCGGCGTCCGTGAAGAGCGTGCCCGCGGAGGAGCTGGTGCCGTGGGCCTTGTTGTACGTCTTGTGGCTGCCGCGCGTGCCGTCGGTCAGCTGGTACGTGGAGCCCGACAGGGTGGTCGTCAGGCTGACCGTGCCCGAGTACAGGCTCTTGCCGGTGCCGGTCGCGTTCTCGATGCCCTGGTACTCGAAGAGCTTCTTGCCGGTCGCGGCGTCCGTGATGACGTGCAGCTGGTTCGGGGTGCCGTCGTCCTGGAAGCCGCCGACGATCGTCTCGTAGGCGAGGACGGGGGTGCCCGAGCCGGCCCAGACGACCTTGCGCGCGCCGTCGGCGGCGGTCTTCTCCGAGCCCGCGGCCTTGGCGGCGGTCAGCGCCTGCTTCTCGGCCTTGGCGACGGTGAGCTTCGGGGTCAGGGAGGCGACCTTGATGCTCTTGGTCGTCGCCCGGGAGACGCCCTTGGCCGCGCCGGACTTCGACTCGTGGACGACCAGGTCGCCGCCGAGGACCGGCAGACCGGCGTAGGTGCGCTCGTAACGGGTGTGGACGGTGCCGTCGGCGTCCTTCACGACGTCCTTGACGACCAGCTTCTCCTTGGCGCCGAGGCCTATCTCCTGTGCGGTCTCGGAGGCACCGGCCTGCTGCTGCTTGATGAGCGTGGTGCGCGCGGCCGGAGACAGCTGGAGGGGGGCGGCGGCGAGGGTGGCCTTGCCCGTGGCTTCCGCCGGGCTCTGCGCGGCGGCGGTGCCGGTGGTCAGACCGGTGGCGAGGAGGGCTCCGGCGGCGACAGCGGTGGCGATGGCCAGAGTGGTGCGCTTGTGACGCGCGTAGACGGGGGTCACACAAGCTCCTTGGTGGGGGAGTCCGGGTCCGGTCGTGGGGCAACCGGGCCGGGGTGGTTGTGAAGTTGTGCGGCGGGTGTGAGGAAGAGTGACATCTGCGCCGCGTACATGTCATGACCCCGACGTGATGTTGGCCGAAAGCCAACGGGTGCGTGAACATTGCGGCCGTGTAAAGCGAGTTGACCTCGGCAAAGGCCCAACAATCGGGCGGCAAGGAGCTGGCAAAAAGAGGGCGCCGCCCCGGGGAGTCGAACCACCGGGGCGGCGCCCTGTCCTGGGAAGCCGGTAGGCCGTGCGGCCTACGGGAAGGTGAGCTTCCAGCTGTTGATGTAGCCGGTGTCGATGGCCGCGTTGTCCTGGACCCTCAACTGCCAGGTCCCGTTGGCGACTTCGGAGGACGCGTTCACCGTGTAGGTGGTGTTGAGGTTGTCCGTGCTGCCACCGGTGCCGTACGCCTTCAGCGTGTACGCCGTGCCGTCGGGCGCGACGAGCTGCACCTGGAGGTCACCTATGTAGGTGTGCACGATGTCGACCGCCACCGCGAGGTTCGACGGCGCGTTGCCGGTACGGCCCGTGACGGCGATCGAGGACGTCACCGCGGCGCCGTTGTCCGGAATCGATACGTCGGTCGCGTTCTCGAAGGAGGTGCCGCCACCGCCGCCGCCACCGGAGCGCGCGCCGACCGCGACGCCCGCCCAGGCGTCCTGCACGGCCTTGTACTCGGCGCTCGTGGTGCCGTACAGCTCACCGGTCGCCGCGAGGGTGCCGGTGCGGGCCGCCGCGTAGTTGGTCGTGGACGTGAACTTCGTGGTCAGCGCCCGGAACCAGATCTTCTCCGCCTTGTCCCGGCCGATGCCAGTGACCGGGAGGTTGTCCGCGGTCGGCGAGTTGTAGCTGACACCGTTGATGGTCTTGGTGCCGCTGCCCTCGCTCAGCAGGTAGAAGAAGTGGTTGGCGGGGCCCGACGAGTAGTGCACGTCGATGGACCCGATCCCCGAGTACCAGCTGTCCTTGGACGAGCCGTCCTTGCTCGGCTTGTCCATGTAACGCAGCGGCGTGCCGTCGCCGTTGATGTTGATCTCCTCGCCGATGAGGTAGTCACCGACGTCGGAGGAGTTGTTGGCGTAGAACTCGACGGTCGAGCCGAAGATGTCCGAGGTCGCCTCGTTCAGACCGCCCGACTCACCGCTGTAGTTGAGTCCGGCCGTGTTGGAGGTGAGCCCGTGCGTCATCTCGTGCGCGGCCACGTCGATCGACGTCAGCGGGTTGGTGTTGCCCGAGCCGTCGCCGTACGTCATGCAGAAGCAGCTGTCGGACCAGAACGCGTTGACGTAGTTGTTGCCGTAGTGGACGCGGGAGTACGCCCCGACGCCGTCACCGCGGATGCCGCTGCGCCCGTGCACGTTCTTGTAGTAGTCCCACGTCAGCGCGGCACCGTAGTGCGCGTCCGCGGCGGCCGACTCCAGGTTGGAGGCGCTGCCGTTGCCCCAGATGTCGTCGGCGCCGGAGAACAGCGTGCCGGTGCCGGAGGTGCCGCGGTTGAGGTTGTACGTCTTGTGGCCGCCGCGCGCGCCGTCGGTGAGGTTGTACGTCGAACCCGACTGCGTGGTGCCGAGGGTGACCGTGCCCGAGTACACCGTGTTGCCGGTGCCGGTCTCGATGGCCTCCCACTCGTACAGCTTCTGACCCGTGGTGGCGTCGGTGACGACGTGCAGCTCCTGCGGGGTGCCGTCGTGCTGGAAGCCGCCCACGACCGTCTCGTAGGCCAGCGTCGGCTTGCCGTCGGCGGCCCAGATCACCTTGCGCGGGGCGCGGTTGACGTCGGGGCTCTTGGCGTCCTCGGCCTTCGCCGCGCTGAGCGCCTGCGTCTTGGCCTTGGCGGCGGACACGGCGGCCGTGGTGGTGGCCGGCTTGATGGCGGCGCGGGTCGCCTTCACGACGGCCTCGGTCGCGTCGGCCTTCGTGGACTCCACGACGAGGTCGCCGCCGAGGACGGGCAGACCGTCGTAGGTGCGCTCGTAGCGGGTGTGGACCGTGCCGTTGCCGTCCTTGAGGACGTCACGGACGACCAGCTTCTCCTTGGCGCCGAGGCCCAGCTCCTTGGCGGTGTCCGCCTTGGCGGCGTTGGCCGTACGGAGCAGCTCGGCGCGCTGGGCCGGGGTGAGCTTGACCGACTCCGCGCCCGGAATGACCTTGCCCGCGGCCGACGGTGCCTTCTCCGGGGCTGCGGACGCGGCGCCCGACTGGACGGCCGCGGCGATCAGTGCGGACACGCCGACCAGCGCTACGGCGGCGGCCTTGCGGTGCATGGTGTGGGAGGTGCGTCTGTGGGAGGAACTCTCTCTCAACACTGACTCCTGCGTCTGCGGGCCGCGGGTCGCGCGGCCGGGGGAGACCGGACGGCACGTGTGGCCGGCCGGGCAGAACGGGCATTGCGCGTGCGGGAGTTCGGCCGCGGCACAGCACTGTGCGGGTGCTGTGGGGTTGCTGTGGCGGGGCCGTGGGAAGAGTGGCAGGAGTTTGCGGTTTCTGTCAGGACCGCGTCAGGAAGTTGGCTGGAAATCGTCCGTTGCCCGGATGGTCATGTTCGGTATACGGGCAATTTGCCTGAAAGTCAGGACCGTTGGCGCGGTGCCCCCGGGTCAGGACGGCCGGTCCCCGTGCCACGAGTGCCACAGCGCCGCGTACGCGCCGTCCGCCGCCACCAGCTCCTCGTGCGAGCCGAGTTCGGACAGCAGCCCGTCCTCCATCACCGCCACCCGGTCCGCGTCGTGCGCGGTGTGCAGCCGGTGCGCGATCGCGATGACGGTACGGCCTTCCAGTACGGCGGCCAGGGCGCGCTCGGTGTGCCGGGCGGTGGCCGGATCGAGCAACGCCGTCGCCTCGTCGAGGATCAGGGTGTGCGGGTCGGCCAGGACCACCCGGGCCAGGGCGAGTTGCTGTGCCTGGGAACCGTCGGTGGGGCAACCCCCTTCGCCCAGCGCGGTGTCGAGGCCCTCGGTCAGCTCCCGTACCCAGGCATCGGCGCCGACGGCCTCCAGCGCGGCCCACAACCGCGCGTCCCCGGCGGACGGTTCGGCGATCAGGAGGTTGGCCCGGACCGAGCCCAGGAAGACATGGTGCTCCTGGGTGACCAGCACGACCTGGCGGCGCAGCTGCTCGGGACCCAGCTCCACGACGGGCACCCCGCCGACCGTCACGCTGCCCTCGGTGGGCGCGTCGACGCCCGCCAGCAGTCGGCTCAGGGTGGTCTTGCCGGCACCGGACGGCCCGACCACGGCCAGTCGCTCCCCGGGCCGCACGGTCAGGTCGACGCCGTGCAGCACGTCACCGCCCCGCCCGTAGGAGTAGCGCACGCCGGTCACGTCGATACGGTCGCCGACCGGCGCCGGGGAGTCCTCGCGGGGGTTCCGCGGGGCCCGCGCCAGCCCCTCCACCCGGGCGAACGAGGCACCGCTGCTCTGGAGTTGCTCGATCCGGACCAGGATCTCGTCCAGCGGCCCCTCGAACTGCCTGAGATACAGCCCGGCCGCCACGACCGCGCCGAGACTCACCGTGCCGTGCGCGTGCAGGACGCCGCCGATCAGCAGCACACCCGCCACCGGGAAGAGATACGACACCTCCACCACCGGGAAGAACACCGAGCGCAGAAAGAGCGTGTGAAACCGCCGGCGCCGGGACTCCTCCAGCGCCTCGCGGCTCGCCGCGACCCGCAGCTCCCGCAGCCCGAACGCCTCCACCGTGCGGGCGCCCGCCGCCGTCGCCGCGAGGATCTCGGCGACGTCCGAGGTCGCCGCGCCCTCGGCGAGATAGGCGGCCCGGGCCCGCCGCAGATACCAGCGCAGCACGAACCAGATCGGGGTCAGGCCGAACACGCCGATCAGACCGAGCAGCGGATCGATGAGAAAGACCGCGCCGAGCAGGAACAACGCCTGCACGATGTTGATCAGCAGCTCGGGCCCGGCGTCACGCAGGGTGGTGCCGACGGTGGCCACGTCGGCCGTCCCCCGGGCCGTCAGATCGCCGGTCCCGGCCCGTTCCACCACCGACGCCGGCAGGGACAGGGCGCGGTCGACGAACTCCTCGCGGATCCGGGCGAGGGTGCGTTCGCCGAAGCGGTGTCCCGCGTAGCGGGCCCAGCGGGCCAGCAGCAGCTGGGTCCCCGCGCAGGCGAGGATGCCGAGCGCCGCGCGGTCCACCGCGCCCACACCGGCGCCCGCCTGGACCTGGTCGATGATCCGGCCGAGCAGCCAGGGGCCGGCGAGGCCCGCGGCCGCCGCGGCGGCGTTCAGGGCGAGGACGCCGAGGAAGGCGCGGCCGTCGGCACGGACCAGCCGTACGGAGGCCTTCCGTACGTCGGAGGGCTCCGCGATCGGCAGTCGGCCGCCGGTCATCCCACGACCTCCTCGGTGTCCCGGGCGACGAGGGCGCGGTAGCCGGGGTCGTCGGCGAGGAGCCGTCGGTGGGTGCCGGTGGCCGCGACCTTGCCGTCCACCAGGTAGACGACGGTGTCCATGCGGTCGAGCATCAGCGGGGAGGTGGTGGTGATCACGGTCGTACGGCCTTTGCGGGCTGCGCTGAGTCGTTCGGCCACCCTTGCCTCGGTGTGTGCGTCCAGGGCGGAGGTGGGTTCCACGGCGAGCAGTACCTCCGGGTCGGCGTGCAGGGCTCTTGCCAGGCGGACGCGTTGGCGTTGGCCGCCGGAGAGGTTGCGGGCCTGGGCGTCGATGGGGGAGTCGAGGCCGTCGGGGAGGGCTTGGACTATGTCTTCGGCCGCGGATGTGTGGAGCGCGTTGGAGAGTGCGTCGGCGGGTGCGGGTTCGTCGTGGCTGGTCGCGCAGTTCCCCGCGCCCCTGAGGGGCGCTGCCCTGCCGCCCACCATTTCGTACAGGGTGTTTGCGAACAGGTCCGCCTCGTGCTCAGCCACCAGGATGCGGGACCTCACCTGGGGCAGCGGGATGTCGCTCAACGGCACGCCTCCCCACAGCACGCCCGACCGTTCGTAGCGGCCCAGGCGGTCCACCACCGTCGTCGCGTCCGTGGGGCGGGCGCTCACCAGGGCCGTCAGGCGGCCCGGCAGGACTCGTACGCCCGACTCGGGGTCGTGGAGGACCGATGGTTCGGACGGGGCCTCGCGTGTGCCGTCCTCCGGTTCCGGTTCCAGCCTCAGCAGCGCTACGACTCTCCGCGCGGCCACCGCGCCCCGGCCGAGCTGGTAGCCCCAGTCGACGAAGTACGACACCGGGCGCACCAGGACCGCGACATAGCCGTACACCGAGACCAGCTCGCCCACGGTGAGGGTGCCCTGGGCCGCCATCCGGGCCGCCATCCAGGTGACCACCGCGAGGTACAGCGTCGGCAGGCCCAGGCCGAGGGCCTGCATCCAGCTGGTGACCGAGCCGACCCGGTAGCCCTGGCGGCGCAGCCGGGCCGAGTCGTGGCGGAAGGCGTCGGCGACCAGGCCCTTGCCGCCGAGCCCGTTGAGGACGCGCAGACCGCACGCGAGGTCGCCGATGCGGGCGGTGAGGATGCCCTGGCGTTCCCGGTACTCCGTCTCGGTGCCCTGGAGCCGGCGCATCAGGGGGCCGACGAGCAGGGCGATCAGCGGCATCCCGAGCAGCACCACCACGGTGAGCCGGACGGAGACGGTCAGCAGCAGTCCGCTGACCGTGAGATAGGCGACGACCGCGCCGACGCCGGGGCCGACCACGGTCAGCGCGGAGCTGATCTGGTTGACGTCCCCCACGCCGATCGTCACGATCTCCCCGGTCCCGATCTGCCGAGGCAGCGCGGCCCCGAGCCGGACCGCGTGTCCGACGACGACCTTGACCGTGCGGAAGTTGGCGTCCATCCGCACCCGCGTCATCGTGCGGTGCCGCATGATGCTCAGCCAGGCGTTGACCGCCCCGACCACGATCAGCAGCCCGGTCCACAGGGCGAGGGCGCCCATGTCGTCCTTCTGGAGGCCCTCGTCCACGGCGCGGGCCATCAGGAACGGCGTCGCGGCGAGCAGCACCATCCACACGCTGGCCAGCAGCGCCCCGGCGGCCGAACGCCCCGCCTGGCACCGCACGAGCCACCACAGATACCGCCAGCCGCCCCGCCGGTCGGGCGTGCCGGGATCCTCGTACGCGTCGATCACCTGTCGTTCCCCCGATCCCCTACGCCAGGCTGTCGCGCCACGCGCGGTGCAGATCCGCGAACCGGCCCGTCCCCGCGACGAGTTCGGCGGGCGGCCCGTCCTCGACGATCCGGCCGTGCTCCATCACCAGCACCCGGTCGGCGATCTCGACGGTGGAGAGCCGGTGGGCGATCACCACGGCGGTACGGCCGTGCAGGACCGTCGACATCGCACGCTGCACGGCCCGTTCGCCGGGGATGTCCAGCGAGCTGGTCGCCTCGTCCAGGATCAGCACCGCCGGATCGGCCAGCAACGCCCGCGCGAACGCAACGAGTTGACGCTGACCGGCGGAGATCCGGCCACCGCGCTTGCGGACGTCGGTGTCGTAGCCGTCGGGCAGCGCGCTGATGAACTCATGGGCGCCGATCGCCTTCGCGGCCCGCTCGATCTCCTCCCGGCCCGCGTCCGGCCGACCGATGGCGATGTTGTCGGCGACGGTGCCGGAGAACAGGAAGGCCTCCTGCGTCACCATGACCACCCCGCGCCGCAGTTCGGGCACGGTCAGGTCGCGCAGATCGACCCCGTCGAGCAGCACCCGGCCCTCGGAGGGGTCGTAGAAGCGGGCGAGGAGCTTGGCGAGGGTCGACTTGCCGGCGCCGGTCGAGCCGACCACCGCGACCGTCTGGCCGGCCGGCAGGGTGAGGTCGAAGCGGGGCAGGACCTCACCGCCGGTGCGGTAGGCGAAGCGGACGCCGTCGAAGACGACCTCGCGGCCCGGGTGCTCCGACTCCAGCGCGGGCAGCTCGACGGGCGTCGACGGCTCCGGCACCGACGGCGTCTGCGCGAGCAGGCCCGCGATCTTCTCCAGGGAGGCCGCCGCCGACTGGTAGGAGTTGAGGAACATCCCGAGCCGGTCGATCGGGTCGTACAGGCGTCGCAGATACAGCACCGACGCGGCCAGCACACCGAGTTCCAGCGTGCCGCCCGCCACCCGGTAGGCGCCCCACAGCACGATCAGCGCGACGGCGGTGTTGGCGACCAGCCGGGAGCCGACGACATAGCGGGCCATCTCCAGGAGCGCGTCGCCGTTGGTGCGCTCGTGCCGCTTGTTGAGCACGGCGAAGTCGGCGTCGTTGGCCTTCTCGCGGCGGAACGCCCGCACCGGCCGGATGCCGTTCATCGTCTCGACGAACTTCACGATGACGGCGGCGATCGCGGTGGAGCGCCGGGTGTACACCTCGCCCGCGCGCCGCTGGTAGATCCGGACGAGCAGGTAGAGCGGCACGAAGGACGCCACCGCGACCGCGCCGAGGCCCAGGTCCAGCCAGAGCAGCATCACCGAGATGAAGACGAACGACAGGACGACCGTGATGAGTTCCTGGAGCCCCTCGTTGAGGAGTTCGCGCAGCGACTCGACGTCCGCGGTGGAGCGGGAGATCAGCCGGCCCGAGGTGTAGCGCTCGTGGAAGTCGACGCTGAGGGCCTGCGCGTGCCGGAAGATCCGGCCGCGCAGGTCGAGCAGCACATCCTGGTTGATCCGGGCCGAGACCAGGATGAACACGTACTGGAGTCCGCCCGCGAGCAGCGCGCACAGCAGATAGCCGACGCCCACGGCGATCAGCGGCCCGTGCCGGTCCTCCCGGAACGCGGGCACCGCGCTGTCGATCGCGTACGCCACCAGCAGCGGCCCCGCCTGCACCGCCGCCTGCTGGAGCAGCAGCAGAAGCGCGGCCCCGAGGACGCGGGCCCGCATCGGCGCGAGCAGGGAGCGCAGCAGGTCGCGGGTGGCGCGGGGCGGGGTGGGCAGGACGTCGCGGTCGAAGGGATCGCCGTCGCCCTTCTCCCCCTGGACGTCCGGTTCGTCGTCGGCGGTGGCGGGTGCGGCCTTCGTCGGCGCCGTCATCGGTCGTCCTCCGTTTCCCCGGACCCCGCCATGAGGTGGGCGTACTCGGCGTTGGCGCGCAGCAGTTCGTGGTGGGTGCCCACGGCGGTGATACGGCCGTCGGCGAGCAGGGCGACCCGGTCGGCGAGCAGCACGGTCGAGGGCCGGTGCGCCACGATCAGCGCGGTGGTCTCCGCGAGCACGTCCCGCAGCGCGGCTTCCACGGCGGCCTCGGTGTGGACGTCCAGGGCGGACAGCGGGTCGTCGAGCACCAGGAAGCGGGGGCGGCCCACCACCGCCCTCGCGAGGGCGAGGCGTTGGCGCTGTCCACCGGACAGGCTCAGGCCCTGTTCGCCGACCTGGGTCCGGGTGCCCTGAGGGAGGTCGTGCGCGAAGTCGGCCTGGGCGACGGCCAGGGCGCGGTCCAGGTCGCCCTCCTCGTCGCCCATGAGGACGTTCTCGCCGACGGTCGCGGAGAAGAGGGTGGGTTCCTCGAAGGCGACGGCGACCCTGGAGCGCAGCTCCTCCCGGGACATGGCGGTGATGTCCTCGCCGTCGAGGGTGATCCGGCCGGAGGTGAGTTCGTGCAGGCGGGGGACGAGGGCGGTGAGGGTGGTCTTGCCGCTGCCGGTGGCGCCCACCAGGGCCATGGACTCGCCGGGGCGGATGTGGAGGTCTATACGGTCGAGGACGGGCGGGGAGTCGGATGGGGCGTCTGGGTAGCGGAAGACGACCTGGTCGAACCGGAGCCCGCTGTCCTCACGGGTGCCGTCGGTCACGGCGACCGTCGTGTCCTCCGGCACCTCGTCCAGCACCTCGAAGTACCGCTGGGTCGCGCTCGCCGCGTCCTGGCTGATCGCCAGCAGGAAGCCTATGGAGTCGATGGGCCAGCGCAGCGCCAGCGCCGTGGACAGGAAGGCGACCAGGGTCCCCGCCGACAGATCCCCGTCGGCCACCTGTATCGAGCCGAGGACCAGCGCGGCCCCGATGGCGATCTCGGGGAGGGTCACGATGACCCCCCAGATCGAGGCCAGCAGCCGGGCCTTGCGGAGCTCCGTGCCGCGCAGGGTCCGGGACAGCTCACGGAACGCCCGCGCCTGGCTCCGGTGCCGTCCGAAGCCCTTGATGATCCGGATGCCGAGCACGCTCTCCTCGACGACCGTGGTCAGATCGCCGACCTGGTCCTGGGCGAGCCGCGCCACATGGAAGTAGCGCCGCTCGAAGAGGACACAGGTGACGATCACGGGCAGGGCGGGCCCGAGGATCACCAGCCCCAGCGTCCAGTCCTGGAGCAGCATGATGATCACGCCGATGAGGATGGTGACCCCGTTGACCAGCAGGAACGTCAGCGGGAACGCGAGGAACATCCGCAGCAGCATCAGGTCGGTGGTGCCCCGGGACAGCAGCTGTCCCGACGCCCACCGGTCGTGGAAGGACACCGGCAGCCGCTGGAGATGCCCGTACAGATCCGCCCGCATCTCCGCCTCGACGTGCGACAGCGGCCGCGCCACCAGCCAGCGCCGCAGCCCGAACAGCAGCGCCTCCGCCAGCCCGAGCAGCAGCAGGTAGAGCGCGCCGAGCCACACACCCGCCGGGTCCTGGTCGGCGACCGGCCCGTCCACCATCCATTTCAGGACGAGCGGGATCACCAGCCCCGTACAGGAGGCGAGGATCGCCACGCCCGCGGCGGTGATCAGCCGCGCCTTGATCGGCCGGACGTACGGCCACAGGCGCAGCAGGGTGCGGACGGCGGAACGTTTCTGGGCGGGTGCGGGTGTCGTGGGCATCAGCAGCGAGCCTACGGATCGGCACTGACGACGACGACCTAGTTTTGGCCGGACCGCGATCGGGCCATGGTCCTACGACCTGCGCGTTCGACCCGCCGCACAGCACCGTCGTACCCCCGGGTCAACCGATCGGCTGATGCCGCTTCGAGCGCGACGGCCGATGTGCGCGCCCCCGGCCCACCGCGACGCTGATGCCATGTCCGTCATCGAAGTCACCGAACTGCGCAAGTCCTACGACGGCCGGACCGTCGTGGACGGTGTCTCCTTCGTTGTCGAGGAGGGCGAGATCTTCGGCGTCCTCGGCCCGAACGGAGCCGGCAAGACCACGACCGTCGAGTGCGTCGAGGGGCTCAGGGTCCCCGACGCCGGCCGCGTCCGCGTCACCGGCCTCGACCCGATCGCCGACCACGAGCGGGTCGCCCGGGTCCTCGGCGCCCAGCTCCAGCAGAGCGAACTCCAGCCCAAACTCACCGTCCGCGAGGCCCTGGAGCTGTACGCCGCCTTCCACGACCGGCCCGCCGACTGGCGCCGCCTCGCCGAACGCCTCGGCCTGACCGGGAAGTTGGGCACCCGGTTCGCCAAGCTGTCCGGCGGCCAGAAACAGCGCCTGTTCATCGCGCTCGCCCTCATCGGCAACCCCCGCGTGGTCGTCCTCGACGAGCTGACCACCGGCCTCGATCCACGCGCCCGCCGCGACACCTGGGAACTCATCGAGGAGGTCCGCGCGAGCGGCGTCACGGTCCTGCTCGTCACGCACTTCATGGAGGAGGCGCAGCGGCTCTGCGACCGGATCGCCGTGATCGACCAGGGCCGGATCGCCGCCCTCGACACCCCGGCCGGTCTGATCCGCCGCTCGGCGGGCGCCACCGTCATCAGCTTCACCCCGTCCACCCCGCTGGACGACCACGACCTGGCCGCCCTGCCCGCACTGGCCTCGATCGAGCACAAGGACAGCCGCGTCACGCTCTCCGGCACCGACGAGACCGTCAACGCCGTCCTCACACTGCTGGCCCGCCACCGCATCACGGCCCACCAACTCCGCGTCACCGACGCCACGTTGGACGACGCCTTCCTGGACCTCACCGACACCGTCACCGAGGGGGCAACGGCATGAACACCGCCGTCCTGAAAACCGAACTCAAGCTCTTTGGCCGCGAACCCGGCGCCGTCTTCTGGATCCTGCTGTTCCCGACCCTGCTGCTGGTGATCCTCGGCTCGATCCCCTCCTTCCGCGACGCTCAGGCCGACCTCGGCGGCCTGAGCACCATCGACGTCTACGTCCCCGTGTCCGTACTGCTCGGCCTGATCGTCGGCGGCATCCAGGCCATGCCCCAGACCCTCACCGGCTACCGCGAGCGCGGCATCCTGCGCCGGATGTCCACCACCCCGGTACGCCCGTCGGCCCTGCTGTCCGCACAGATGCTGGTGTACGGCGGTGCCGCCCTGGCGTCGTCGCTGCTCGCCCTCGTCGTCGGCCGCGCGGTCTTCGGCGTACGACTGCCCGAGCAGCCCTTCGGATACGTCCTCGCCCTGGTCCTGACCGTGCTCGCCGCCCTCGCCCTGGGCGCCGTGGTCTGCGCCCTGTCCCGGACGACGAAGATCGCCGGTGCCATCGGGTCGATGGTGTTCTTCCCGGCGATGTTCTGCGCGGGCCTGTGGGCGCCGGTGCAGACCATGCCGGACGTCCTCGCCAGGATCGTCGGGTACACCCCGTTCGGCGCGGCCGCCGAGGCCCTGAACCAGGCGGCGGCCGGCGACTGGCCCGCCTGGGGCCACCTGGGCGTCCTCGTCGCCTGGGCGGTGCTGCTCACGGCCGCCGCGCGGCGCTTCTTCCGCTGGGAGTAAGGGCCGGGCCGTGCAGACTGAGCACATGACCGCGGCGGACACACAGATCGAGCGGCGCCTGGAACAGCTGCACGTCTGGGGGCCGTACGCCCTGCTCGGCGTCGGGGCCGTCCTCTCGGGCGTCGCCGCCGACCTGATGGACGGCCCCACCGAGTGGTACACCGCCGGATCCCTGGTCGCCGCCGCGATCGTGCTCCAGCTGTGGTGGCACGCCACCCGGCACCGCCGCGCGGACCGCGGCCGCACTCCCTCCCGGGCCGGCACGGCGTACTACGTCGTGCGCTGGGCGATCGCCTTCGTCCTCACCTGGATCAACCCGTTCTTCGCGTTCTACGCCGCCGCCGGCTACATGGACGCCGACGAGTTGATCCCGGGCAGGTGGCGGCGGCTCGGACTGTTCGCGAGCGTCATCACCGTGGCGGGCGCGCAGGTCGGCGGGCTGCCGGTGCGCAGCATCGCCCAGTGGCTCGGGTTCGCCGGGCTCCTGGTCGTCAACTTCGGCCTCCAGGCCTTCGTCGCCCACATCACCGAGCAGGAGGAGCAGCGCTCCCGGGAGCGCGCCGAGACCATCGAGGCGCTGCAGCAGGCGCTCGACGAGAACGCCGCCCTTCACACCCAACTCCTGCTCCAGGCACGGGAAGCGGGGGTCGCCGACGAGCGCCGCCGCCTCGCCGCCGAGATCCACGACACCCTCGCCCAGGGCCTGACCGGCATCATCGCCCAGCTCCAGGTCGTCGCGAACGCCCCCGACGACAGCACCGCGCGGGAGCACGCGAGCCGTGCCATGGACCTGGCCCGGCACAGCCTCGGCGAGGCCCGCCGCTCGGTCCACAACCTCGCCCCGGTGGCCCTGGAGAACGCCGGACTGCCGGAGGCCCTGAAGAAGACGGTCGCCGAATGGGGCGAACGGACCGGCGTCCGCGCCGAGTTCACGGTCACCGGCCGCGCGGAGCAACTGCACGAGGAGGTCGCGGCCACCCTGCTCAGGATCGTCCAGGAGGCTCTGTCGAACGCCGCCCGGCACGCTGCCGCGACCCGGGTGGGCGTCACCCTGTCCTTCCTTGGCGACGAGGTGATCCTCGACATCCGCGACGACGGCGTCGGCTTCGCCCCGACCGCCGTACGCGAGCACACGCCGGCCGGCGGCTTCGGCCTCGCCGGAATGCGGGCCCGCGCCGAACGCATCGCCGGCTCCCTCACGGTCGAGTCCGAGCCGGGCCACGGCACCGCGCTGTCGGCTCGCGTACCGTTGGTCCGCCATGACCAGTGACGACATCTCCGTGCTGATCGTCGACGACCATCCCGTCGTACGGGACGGTCTGCGCGGCATGTTCGCGGGCGCCCCCGGCTTCACCGTCCTCGGCGAGGCGTCGAACGGCGTCGAGGCGTTGGAGCGGGCCGCCGCGCTCGACCCCGACGTGATCCTGATGGACCTGCGCATGCCGGGCGGCGGCGGAGTCGACGCCATCCGGGAACTGACCCGGCGCGCCGCCCGCGCCAAGGTCCTCGTCCTCACCACGTACGACACCGACTCCGACACCCTGCCCGCGATCGAGGCGGGCGCGACGGGCTATCTGCTCAAGGACGCCCCGCGCGAGGAGCTGTTCACCGCCGTGCGGGCCGCCGCCGAGGGCCGTACCGTCCTCTCCCCGGCGGTCGCGACCCGACTGGTCACCGCCGTGCGCACCCCCGGCAACGAGCCGCTCTCCGCGCGCGAACGCGAGGTGCTGGCCCTGGTCGCCAGGGGCACGTCCAACCGCGAGATCGCCCGGGAGCTCTTCATCAGCGAGGCCACCGTGAAGACCCATCTCACCCACCTGTACGGCAAGTTGGGCGTCAAGGACCGCGCCGCTGCCGTGGCGACGGCGTACGAGCGGGGCATCCTCGGCTGATCAGGACGCCGGGTACGGCAGCAGGGTGCCGTTCACCTTCTCCCAGGCGGCCTTGAGCTCGGCGAGCAACTCCGGTCTGTCCGGGGCGAGATCGGCCTGCTCGCGCTGGTCGGCGCCGAGGTCGTAGAGGTGGTCGGTGCCGTCGGCGTCCCGGTAGTACTTCCAGTCGCCGCGCCGGAGCGCCCGGTTGGCCCGCACCCGCCAGAACAGGTCCCGCTCGGGCAGTTCCTCGTCCTTGAGCAGGTATCCGGCGAGACTCGTCCCGTCCAGCGGATACGCCGGGTCCGGCCGGGCGCCGCCGACCTCCAGCAGGGTCGCGGTCCAGTCGGGGGAGAAGTTCGGCTCGTGGCTGACCTGGTGGCCGTCGATGCGGGCGGGCCAGCGCACGATGGTCGGCACCCGGATGCCGCCTTCCAGGAGCGAGGCCTTCTTGCCGCTCAGCGGCCACAGGTACGACCAGCGCTCACCGCCGTTGTCACTGGCGAACAGGACGAGGGTGTTCTCCTGCTGCCCGGACCGGCGCAGCGCGGTGAGCACCTCGCCGACGGCCGCGTCGAGGCTCTCCACCATCTCGGTGTACTTGGCGACGGAGCCGCCGTCGTACTGGTTGAAGGCGACGCTGCGTTCGGCCTGGGTCTTCGCGTCCCGGATCCTCGCCTCGATCTCGGCGCCGGTCTCCGCGTCGCCCTCGGCGAGCCAGGGCCAGTGCGGGGTGGTGAAGTTGAGGTTCAGCAGCCAGGGCTTGTCGTGCTCGCGGCCCACGTACTCGACGGCCCGCTCGGTGAGAACCTCCGTGTAGTAGCGCAGGTCCTTGTACTCGGCATCGCCCTCGTAGAGGTCGTACTCCCCGAGCTGGCCGAGCTTGGAGAAGTACTCCAGCACGCCGCCGTGGTTGCCGAAGAACTCGTCCCAGCCGGACTTGGTGGGGCTGTAGTCGGGCAGCCAGCCGCAGTGCCACTTGCCGATGAGGGCGGTGGAGTAACCGGCCTTCCTCAGCAGTGAGGCGAGGGTCGGATGGTTGGGGTCGAGCCCCTGCGACCTGTCGGCGATCGGCTCGGCGAGCCCGCCCTTGGTCCGGCCGGGGTACCTCCCCGTATAGAGGCTGAACCGCGTCGGCGAGCAGGTCGCCGACCCCGAGTACGCATCCGTGAACCGCACCCCCTGCCGAGCCAGCCGGTCCAGATGCGGCGTCCTGATGTGCGGGGCACCGTAGGAGGACAGATCGGCCCAGCCGAGGTCGTCACCGAGGATGACCAGGATGTTGGGGCGCCTGCCGGGGGCGGCGGTCCGGCGGGCCGAGAAGGGGCGCTCGGCGGGTGCTGCCTCGGCTGTGGTCGTCGTACCGGCGACGGCGGTCACGGCACCGCCGCCGACGAGACCACCGAAGGCACGGCGGGATATCTCGGGCATGTGCCTCAGTGGATCAACGGACCTCGTCCCATGGCCAGCGATCCGGCGTGGAGTTCATGGACCTGAAACGTTGCCCGGGTCTATCGGTTCTGGGCGAGGTCCGGCTGGGCGGAGAAGGCGGCGCGCAGGGGGTTGTTGCGTTTCTCGTTGATTCGGGAGGTCCACTGGACCGACACGGCGCAGCATCCGGTCAGCACGGCCGCCATGAGGAGGGGGACCCGCCAGCCGCCTGTCAGCTCCTTCCCGGTGTCGATCGCGAGCCACAGCAGGACCGACACGAAAACCACTCCCAGGGCGGTGGCCATCAGATCCACGACGTCGTCCCAGTCAGGGTCGTCCCAGGAGCGTCTGCGCGCGACGAACACCAGTCCCGCAGCGGCGAAGAGGATGAGGAGGAACACCACCTTGGCCAGATTCGTCGGTCCCCAGGGGCCGAGACCGAACGGGTGCCAACCGAACATCTGGGAGACGATGCGCGTGCCGCCGGTTGCGGCAACGAGGAGAGTCAGCAGACCTCCCGCGACCCAGGCCATGGCGTTGAGCGCGCGTGGCGGATCCGGCTGCTCCTGGATCTGGCACCACTGGGTCCGCAGGTCCCGCGCACTGTGCCGCAGCCGCGTGCCGAACCGGTGCGCCGGGTCGCCGAACCGGATCCTGACGAGTTCCACCTGCACCGCCCAGGGCAGGGCCCGCAGCACGGCCTGCTGCGTCGGTGGCACGCCGTGGATCCTCAGCAGCACGTCGCGCAGCGGCTCCAGAGCCTGTCGGCCACGGCCCGACGGCGCCGCCGGGCTCTTGAAGGCGAAGTCGCACAGACGCCGGCGATCGAGCAGCGGACCCCTGGCGGAGACGTGCGACGGCAGCTCCAGCGTCTCCCAGGCCACATTGACCTGGCTGTCCACTTCTCGCCAGGTGGCGTCCCCGCTGGGCAGCCTCGCCCAACGAAACCGGGCACAGGCGAACAGAGGTATCCCGATATGCGGGTGGACGGTCGTGACGCCCCCGGCCGGTTCCATGTCGGAAGCCAGATCGGAGGCCGGATGCCCGTCGAGCCGCCCGCAGTCCATCAGCCACGCCACCCGCGCCGCGACCACCCTCAGCGTGCCGTTGTACGGCAGCCCGCTCCAGATCCACCCGTACTGCTGGTCGCGCGGCAGGTCCGGCGGCGGGGTCCAGTCGCTCAGCGCGTCCCGTACCTCCGGGCTGCTCATCAGCGACGCCAGGTTCCAGGCCGCCGCCCGCGCGACGGGGAAGACCACCGGGTGCCCGTTCCACAGCAGCCCCGCCAGCTGTACCGCCGCGGTCGGTGTCCCCACCGCTCGCAGCGAGCGCACCGCCCAGATCTCGCCCAGCTCGGCCCGCCGGGCCAGCGACGACACCGCCACGTCGCCCATCGCCTGGAGCGCCGTACGCGCCTCGTCGTCCTGCTGGCCGGCCAGGGCCTGCGCCGCCTCCTGGCGCCCCGACACGGTCAGGGCCCGCAGCGCCGCCGTCCGCCGCGCCGAGGCGGGACCCTGTGCCGTCTCGACCAGCGCCTCCAGAACCCGGCGCCCCCGCGGGCTGTTGCTGGCCGCCAGGGTGCCGAGCCCCTTGGCGATGTGCCCGTGCTGGTCACCGGGGTCGCCGAGCCCGTCGAGGAAGAACGTCAGGATCTCCTGGGCCAGTTCGTCCTCGATGTGCACGGCGTCGGCCAGGCACTGCAGGGCTAGCACCTTGCGCCACATGTCGGCGTCCTCGAAGACCTCGCGCACCACCCGGGTGCACGAGCCGCGGGTGACCGCGCACCACATGCGCACGGTCTCCCGCCACGGCTTCGGGTCGCGTCGGTAGTGATGCATCAACGTGTGCTCGTCGGCCCGCAGTTCGCAGGCGGCGAGGTACTCCAGGAGCGTGAGGTGGGTGAACTGGTAGTGACGGCCGCGGTCGATGTCCTTGATCAGCTCGCTGCGGCTGACGATCTCCCGCAGCATTCCCTCGAGATGAGGACTGCGGTCCAGGTCGAAGCCGGGCAGCAGCTCCTCGATGACCGACTCGAACTGCTCGCGGGTGATCTCCTGCTGGTCGCCGCGCGCCGACGACTCGCTCAGCTGCCGCAGCGCGAGCCGCTGGAGCACCAGCGTCTTGCGGCCCGCGTGGTAGGTGCCGATCGCCTCGCTGCGGTTCAGCAGACGGTCCCGGTCCAGCAGATGGGCGACCGCCATGTCGTAGAAACGGGCCCGGGAGTTGGGCAGCGGGCCGACGCTCTCGGGACGGTCGCCGGACTGGAGGTAGGCGATCAGGGTGAGCATCAGCGGGCTGCGCGCCAGCACCATCAGCTCCGGGTCGTCCTGGAGTGCCTGGAAGATCCGGGCCGCCGTGACCTGGTCGGCGAGGTCGGGCCACTTGGCCAGGAAGCGCAGGATGGAGGCGTCGTCGAACTCGGCGATACGGATCTCCTGGTCGAACACGCCCTGGAGCTGCTGGTCGTAGGCGGCGGTCCGGCACGAGACGACCATGTCGCAGTCGGGGTGCCGGACGGCGAAGTCGTGCAGCTCTCGGACGACCCGCTCGAACTCCTCGGAACCAACCTCGTCCAGCCCGTCGAAGAAGACCCGCAGCCCACCGGAGTCCAGGCGCCGCTCGACCATCTCCGCGGCGGTGGCGATGCCCGCCTGCTGGAACTTCTCGGTGATGAGTTCCTCGAAGGGGTCCTTGCGACGGTTGCTCGCGTGGAGCTCGACGATCACCGGTACGACCTTGTCGTCCCCGCCGTCCGCCCACTCCAGCATCTCGTGCTTGAGCAGCAGTGTCTTGCCCGCCCCCGGCTCCCCGAGCAGCACGGTGCGGCGGTGGCCGCGCAGCAGTCCCGCGGCGTCGCAGCGGCCGCCGCCGCGCTCGCACTGCAACGGCACATAGACGTCACGCAGACCGGGCGGACGCCCTTCGTCGCCGTCCCGGTCCGCGGGCGAGAGACCGATCCGTACGTTGGCGCATTCGACGCGGACCTGATCGCGGTAGCGCTTCAGCCGCCGGCCGCCGACCGGGCGCAGTCGCCGGTACAGCCTGCGTACGGCGTGCGGAGTCGCCTGCGCGGCCCAGGTGGCCAGAGTGGTGAAGTACGGGCGTGCCACGAACAGCACCACCGCCACGACGGTGACACCGGCCGCGGAACCCAGAAGAGTCTGGATCTGTCCGCTCACGGAGCGAGGCTACCGGCTCGGCCGTAGCCCATGAACGGCTTTGCGCGCGACGGCTGTTGAGGCCTCACGGCCTAGCCCGCCACCCGCAGCAGCAACACCGCCCGGGCTGGCACCGTGATCGTCGCCCCCGCCCGGTGCACCACCCCCGGTACCTCGCTCTGTTCCTCCCGCGAGGTGTCCACGACCACCTCGTACCGTTCCGCCCACGGCGGTCCCGGCAGGGTGAAGCCGGTCGGGCGGTCGCCGGCGTGCAGGACGGCGAGGAAGCTGTCGTCGAGGATCGGGGCGCCACGCTCGTCGCGGCCCGGGATGTCCCGGCCGGACAGGTACATGCCGAGCGTGCCCGCCGGCGCGTACCAGTCCCGTTCCGTCATCTCCGCGCCCCGGGCCGTGAACCAGGCCAGGTCCCGCAGCCCGTCCGCGGAGTGCGCGCGCCCGGAGAAGAAGGCCCGGCGACGCAGGACCGGGTGCTCGTGCCGCAGCGCGATGAGCCTCGACGTCAGGTCGAACAGGGCCTTCCAGCCGGGTTGTTCCAGCAGCCCCCAGTCCAGCCAGCTGATCTCGTTGTCCTGGCAGTACGCGTTGTTGTTGCCGCGCTGGGTGCGCCCCAGCTCGTCGCCCGCGACCAGCATCGGCACGCCCGTCGACAGCAGCAGCGTCGTCAGCAGGTTGCGCAGCTGGCGGCGCCTGAGCCCTCGTACCCGCTCGTCGTCGGTCTCGCCCTCGGCCCCGCAGTTCCACGACCGGTTGTCGTCCGAACCGTCCCGGTTGCCCTCGCCGTTGGCCTCGTTGTGCTTGCGCTCGTAGGACACCATGTCCCGCAGCGTGAAACCGTCGTGCGCCGTCACGAAGTTGACCGAGGCGTACGGGCGGCGCCCGCCCCAGGCGTAGAGGTCGCTGGAGCCCGACAGCCGGTAGCCGAGATCCCGTACGTCCGGCAGCGCGCCCCGCCAGAAGTCCCGGACGGCACCTCGGTAGCGGTCGTTCCACTCCGTCCACAGGGGTGGGAAGGCGCCGACCTGGTAGCCGCCCGAGCCCACGTCCCACGGCTCGGCGATCAGCTTCACCCGGCGCAGCACCGGGTCCTGCGCGATGACCGCCAAGAAGGGGGACAGCATGTCGACGTCGTGCATCGACCGGGCCAGCGCGGCCGCCAGGTCGAAGCGGAAGCCGTCCACGCCCATCTCGGTGACCCAGTAGCGCAGCGAGTCGGTGATGAGACGGAGGACGTGCGGCTGCACCACGTGCAGGGTGTTGCCGCAGCCGGTGTAGTCGGCGTACCGCCGGGCGTCCGACTGCAACCTGTAGTAGCCCCGGTTGTCGATGCCCTTCAGCGACAGCGTGGGGCCCAACTCGCCCGCCTCCGCGGTGTGGTTGTAGACCACGTCCAGGATGACCTCGATACCGGCCGCGTGCAGCGCGCGCACCATCCGCTTGAACTCGCCGACCTGCTGGCCGGTCGTACCGGAGGCGGCGTATGCGGCGTGCGGGGCGAAGTAGCCGATGGAGTTGTAGCCCCAGTAGTTCTTCAGGCCACGCCTCAACAGATGGTCCTCGTGGGCGAACTGATGGACGGGGAGCAGCTCCACCGCCGTCACGCCCAGCTTCACCAGGTGCTCTATCGCCGCCGGGTGGGCCAACCCGGCGTAGGTGCCGCGCAGTTCCTCCGGAATCCCCGGGTGCAGCTTGGTGAAGCCGCGCACGTGCAGTTCGTAGATGACCGAGTCCGCCCACGGTGTCTTCGGACGGCGGTCGTCCTCCCACTCGTCGTCGGGGGAGTCGTCGTGGACGACCACACCCTTGGGGACGAACGGCGCCGAGTCCCGGTCGTCGCGCACGGTGTCGGCGACCTGCTGCTGCGGCCAGTCACGGACATGCCCGTACGTCTCCGGCGGCAGCCCGAAGTCGCCGTCCACCGCGCGGGCGTACGGGTCGAGGAGCAGCTTCGCCGGGTTCCAGCGGCCGCCGGTCCACGGATCCCAGCGGCCGTGCACCCGGTAGCCGTACCGCTGCCCGGGCATCACCCCCGGTACGAAGCCGTGCCAGATCTCGTGCGTCAGCTCGGTCAGCCGCGCCCGGGTCTCCTTGCCGCCCTCGTCGAAGAGGCACAGCTCGACGCCCTCCGCCCCGCCCGCCCACAGCGCGAAGTTGGTGCCCGCGACCCCGTCCGGACCCACCCGGAACCGCGCCCCGAGAGGCGTCGACGCACCCGGCCACACGGGAACGGCCGGCGGCGGCACCGCATGCCGCGCGCCATTGACGACGGCGGCGGGACGCGTCCCCTCGGCCACCGCCTCCTGCTCGGCTGCGCTGGACACCTAGGCCTCCCACGGCTCACGGAACGACCGGCAAAAGGGCGTACGGCGTCCCGGCCGAACACCCTCTCCAGTCGTTCTCCCCACTGTTCTGCCCAGAGCTTGCCTCGCACTCACGTTTCCCCAGGGCGGGCCCGTCGTTGGGTGCGGTGTGAGGCACGTACAAGGGCGCGCACGGCGCGCGGGGGCCGCACTGGCCGCCGTACTGACATGGGCCGGACTGCTGGCCGGCTGCACTTCCGGAGCCACGGGAGGGATCGATCTCGGCGGGCTCGGCAAACCCCCCGCACCCGAGGACGTCATCCGCGTCTGGCCGGACGACGGCAGCAAGGGGGTCCGGCCGGACACCAGGTTCCGGATCCGGGTGCCCAGCGGGCGCCTGGAGTCGGTGGAGGTCGTCAAGTCCCAGGACGCGCAGGACACCCCGGTGCCCGGCCACGTCTCCGAGGACGGCCTGCGCTGGGAGCCCGACGAGGCACGACTCGCGCTCGCCGCCGAGTACACCGTCGACGTGGTCGCCCTGGACGGCCACGGACGCCGCTCCGCACGGCACACCACCTTCACGACGTACGTCCCCGACGAGCGCTTCATCGGCTACGTCGCCCCGGAGAACCGCTCCACGGTCGGCACCGGGATGATCGTCTCCCTGGAGTTCAACCGGGAGATCGAGAACCGGGCCGCGGTCGAACGCGCCGTCCACGTCACCGCCAAGCCCCCTGTGGAGATCCGCCCGCACTGGTTCGGCAAGGGCCGCCTCGACTTCCGGCCGGAGCAGTACTGGAAGCCCGGCACCCAGGTCACCGTCGCGCTCCGGCTGCGGGACGTCGAAGGGGCGCCCGGCGTCTACGGGCTCCAGTACAAGACGTTCTCCTTCACCGTCGGCCGCAGCCAGGTCTCCCTGGTCGACGCGGCCAAGCACACCATGCAGGTCAGGCGGGACGGCGAGCTCCTCGCGACCGTGCCGATCACGGCGGGCGCGCCCAGGACGACCACGTACAACGGCAGGATGGTCGTCTCCGAGATGCTCGAGGTGACCCGGATGAACAGCCGCACGGTCGGCTTCGGCGGCGAGTACGACATCCCGGACGTCCCGCACGCCATGCGCCTCACCGACTCCGGCACCTTCCTGCACGGCAACTACTGGGCGCCGGGCGCCCCCGGCAAGGTCAATGTCAGCCACGGCTGTGTGGGTCTGAGGGATGTGAAGGGGGGCAGCTCGGACACGCCCGCGGGCTGGTTCTTCGACCGCAGCCTCATCGGGGACGTCGTCGAGGTCGTCCACAGCGATGACAAAAAGGTCGCTCCTGACAACGGCCTCGGAGGGTGGAATATGGGCTGGAAGGAGTGGAAGGCGGGCAGCGCGGTGAAGTAACCAGGTGGGGGGCCGGGTCAGGGCGGTGGCGCGCGGGTGCAGTTGGGACCGAACGGTGACAATCGCACCCCGTCGACGGGCCTGATCTTGCGGTTAATATCACCGGACGCGCGGGACGCGCCAGGGGTTGCGGGCCTGTGACCGGGCCTTGCGAGGGGAGAGAAGACTTGAACGTGCGACCGATATCGGGGGCGTCGGTTGACGCACGCGGACGTGGCCGTAAGCGGCTGTCCGCGTTGCTGCTGGGGGTCGCGCTGACCGCCGTCACCGCGTGCGGAGGAGGCGGCGGGGACTCGGACGCCAAGCCCGGCGCCGGCAAGGGCGGAAGCTCGGACAGCGCGCAGAGCAAGCAGTCCGTGGCGGTGGTCGCCATCGCGCCCAAGGACGGCACGAAGTCCGTCGAGACCAGTGGCGCCCTCAAGGTCAGCGCGGACAAGGGGAAGCTGACCACCGTCGAGGTCAAGGACTCCAAGGGCGAGAAGGTCGCGGGGAAGATATCCGCGGACGGCGCCTCCTGGACGCCGTCCAGCCATCTGGCCGCCTCCACCAAGTACTCGGTGCACGCGGTCGCGAAGGACTCCGAGGGCCGCGAGGCGGCCGAGGACTCCAGCTTCACCACGCTGACGCCGAAGAACACCTTCATCGGCACCTTCACACCGGAGGACGGCTCCGAGGTCGGCGTCGGAATGCCCTTCTCGGTCCGCTTCACCCGGGGCATCACCAGCCCCGAGGCCGTCGAGAAGGCCATCACCGTCAAGACCGAGCCGGCCGTCGACGTCCAGGGCCACTGGTTCGGCAACGACCGCCTCGACTTCCGCCCGGAGAAGTACTGGAAGTCCGGCACCAAGGTCACCGTCGAGCTGAACCTGGACGGTGTCGAGGGCCGCAAGGGCGTGTACGGCAAGCAGTCCAAGACCGTGTCCTTCACCATCGGCCGCAGCCAGGTGTCGATCGTGGACGCCAAGAAGCACACGATGAAGGTCATGCGGGACGGCAAGCTCTACAAGACCATCCCGGTCACGACCGGCAAGCCCGGCTACGCCACCTGGAACGGCCAGATGGTCATCAGCGAGAAGTTCACGGTGACCCGGATGAACGGCGACACCGTCGGCTACGACGGCGAGTACGACATCAAGGACGTCCCGCACGCCGCGCGGCTGACCGACTCCGGCACCTTCGTGCACGGCAACTACTGGGGCGGCGGCGCCTTCGGCAACTACAACGCCAGCCACGGCTGCATCGGCCTGCGCGATGTGCGCGGCGGCTACGACAAGTCGGCGCCGGCCGCGTGGTTCTTCAACCACTCGATGGTCGGTGACGTGGTGACGGTGAAGAACTCCACCGACCCGACGGTCGACCCGGCCAACGGCCTCAACGGCTGGAACCTCTCCTGGGCGGAGTGGACCAAGTAGGACCCCGCGTGCGACGGACCCGGTGCTGTGACCAACGGCACCGGGTCCGCCGTCGTTAATGGTGGTTAACCTGCTGCCATGACCGTGACTCTCGAAGTGGCCGACGGTGTTGGCACCATTCGTCTCGACCGCCCGCCCATGAACGCGCTGGACATCGCCGTCCAGGACCGGCTCAAGGAGCTCGCCGAGGAGGCCACGCGCCGCGAGGACGTGCGGGCCGTGGTGATCTACGGCGGGGAGAAGGTGTTCGCGGCGGGCGCGGACATCAAGGAGATGCAGGCCATGGACCACACGGCGATGGTCCTGCGCGCCCGCGCCCTCCAGGACTCCTTCACCGCGGTGGCCCGCATCCCCAAGCCGGTCGTCGCGGCCGTCACCGGCTACGCGCTGGGCGGCGGCTGCGAACTCGCGCTGTGCGCGGACTTCCGGATCGCCGCCGACAACGCCAAGCTGGGCCAGCCCGAGATCCTGCTCGGTCTGATCCCGGGCGCCGGCGGCACCCAGCGGCTGGCCCGGCTCATCGGCCCGTCCAAGGCGAAGGACCTCATCTTCACCGGCCGGATGGTCAAGGCCGACGAGGCGGAGCGGCTGGGTCTGGTGGACCGGGTCGTCCCGGCCGCCGACGTGTACACCGAGGCGCACGCCTGGGCGGCGAAGCTCGCGCAGGGTCCTGCGATCGCCCTGCGGGCCGCGAAGGAGTCGATCGACACGGGTCTGGAGACGGACATCGACACCGGACTGGCCGTCGAACGGAACTGGTTCGCGGGCCTGTTCGCCACAGCCGACCGTGAGACCGGTATGCGCAGCTTCGTCGAGGAAGGTCCCGGCAAGGCGAAGTTCCTCTGAGGCGCCGCTGAATTCCGTCGAGGAAACTCGCCCGAACCACTTGCTGTTGACGGGATGTCTGATCCGGGTCCCTCGATGGGGCGGTTTATGGGAGCCTTAAGGCAACCTTAACTCTGCCTTGTCGAGGGAGTCTTCGATTGCCTCCAACCGAGCCTCCGCCGCAGGTCAGTGAGGTTGTCGCGGGCACTGAACTGCCTCTGGCATATGCCGATCGAAACCTGCGGAACGGTGGCTTCCAGGGGGCGTATTCCGCAGAGACGGCCCCGCGGGGCGCCCGGTGCGGCCATGATGGTGGCATGGCGGGGCTGGAGGGTATCGAACAGCCGCGGGGACACGGCCGTGCGACCGCGGCGCGCTGGTCGCCCACGGTCGAGGACGAACACGCGCTCAAGGCACTGGAGTTGTTCGGCAACCCCACGGAGGCGGAGGTTCCGCTCCCCAGCCGCCCCGAATCCGCCGCCACCGCCCGCCGGTTGACCCAGGTCGTCGTCCTGCGCCAGTGGGGACTGACCCCCAAGATGACCGAGGACGCCGTCTTACTCGTCTCCGAGCTCGTGGGGAACGCCGTACGACACACCGGCGCACGGGTCTTCGGGCTGCGGATGCGCCGCCGCCGCGGGTGGATCCGGGTCGAGGTGCGTGACCCCTCCCGCGGACTGCCCTGTCTGATGCCGGTTCAGGAGATGGACCTCAGCGGCCGGGGACTGTTCCTGGTGGACAAGCTGTCCGACCGATGGGGCGTCGACCTGCTGCCGCGCGGCAAGACGACCTGGTTCGAGATGCGGGTCGCCGACCGCTGACCCGGTAGGGCCGTCGAACGGGTGAATCGGGGGTTTTCCCCACCAACCCCCCTTAAATGGTGCGGGTGACCACGACCGATCGCCGTACGGTGCTGCGCGTCAGCGCGGGGCTCGTCACCGCAGGCGCGTTCACCGCCGGGTGTGCCACGAGCGGCGCCGTCGCCCACCCCACCCGCTCCCGCGCACCGGCCAGACCCTCGCCCGCCCCCGGCCCGCGCCGACTCCCCGGCCGCCCCGCCCAGCTCGACCACGGCCCCCGCACCCACCCCCGGGTGGCCCTCACCTTCCACGGCAATGGCGACCCCGCCACCGCCCGCGCCCTCCTCGGCGAGGCCGAACGGGCCGGCGCCCGGATCACCGTGCTCGCCGTCGGCACCTGGCTCGACGCCCACCCCGAGCTGGCCCGCCGGATCCTCGACGGCGGCCACGACCTCGGCAACCACACCCTCCACCACCTCGGCGTCAACGACATGTCCGAGGCCGACGCCCGCGCCGAGATCACCGGCTGCGCCGAGCGCCTCAGACGCCTGACCGGATCGATCGGCAGCTGGTTCCGGCCCTCCCGCGCCGCCCGGGCCTCCCCGCTCGTGGAACGGCTGGCCCGCGAGACCGGCTACCCGCACGTCCTGTCCTACGACGTCGACTCCCTCGACTTCACCTCACCCGGCGCCCCCGCAGTCACCCGCAAGGTCCTGGGCGAGGTCCGCAACGGGTCCGTGGTGAGCCTGCACTTCGGGTACGCCGACACGGTCGCCGCCCTCCCCGCCGTACTCGAAGAACTCGACCGCCGCGGCCTGGCCGCCGTGACCACCACGGAGTTGTTCAGCTGATGCACCGCACCCACCTCGTCAAGCACACCCTGGTCGCCGGCGCCGTACTCGCCGCGCTCGCCGCCTGCGGCACCGAGACCCGGGACCGAGCCGCCCCCGAACACCACACCACCAAGGCCGCCGTCCCCGCCCCGCCGAAGAAAAAGCCCGTCCAGGGCCTGCCCGGCATGCCGCCGGTCCTCGACCCGCAGGACGTGTACGCCGCCGACCGGCCCAACAAGCTCTCCCCGGTGGTCAAGGACTTCCCGTCCCGGGTCTACGTCCCCAACACCGAGTCCGACACGGTCTCCGTCATCGACCCGAAGACGTACCGGATCATCGAGACGATCCGGGTCGGGCGGCAGCCCCAACACGTCGTGCCCTCCTGGGACATGAAGACCCTCTGGGTCAACAACAACCGCGGCCACACCCTCACCCCCATCGACCCGAAGACCGGGAAGGCGGGCAAGGCGGTCGAGGTGCACGACCCGTACAACCTCTACTTCACGCCCAACGGCAAGTACGCAGTCGTCATGGCCTCCCTCGACCGCGAACTCGTCTTCCGCGACCCGCACACCATGGACCGCAAGAAGACCGTCCCGGTCACCTGCTACGGCGTCAACCACGCCGACTTCTCCCTCGACGGCAAGTACTTCATCGTCTCCTGCGAGTTCAGCGGCGAACTGCTCAAGGTGGACACCGAGCAGATGAAGGTCGTCGGACAGCAGAAGCTCCCCTTCGACGGGGCGATGCCGCAGGACGTGAAAATCTCACCCGACGGCAAGCGGTTCTACGTCGCCGACATGATGGCCGACGGCATGTGGGTCCTCGACGGCGACACGTTCGACAAGCCGAAGCTCCTGCCCACCGGCAAGGGCACCCACGGCCTCTACGTCGGCCGTGACTCGCGCGAGATGTACGTCTCCAACCGGGGGGAGGGATCCATCTCCGTCTGGGACTTCGCCCAGAACAAGGTGACCAAGAAGTGGCACCTCCCCGACGGCGGCAGCCCCGACATGGGCGGCGTCTCGGCGGACGGCAAGGTGCTGTGGCTGTCGGGGCGTTACGACGCCGAGGTGTACGCCATCGACACCCGCACCGGCGTCCAGCTGGCCCGCATCCCGGTGGGCAGCGGCCCGCACGGGCTCGCGGTGTACCCGCAGCCGGGGCGGTACTCGCTGGGCCACACCGGCATCTTCCGCTGACACGCCGCCTTACGGGTGAACGTCCGCAACGTGCCGCCGCAGAACCGGAATTGTGCTCACCATGATCACAACTCCGCTGCGGCGGCGCGTCGCCGCCGTCGTGCTGTCCCTCGCCGCCGTCCTCACCACGACGGCCGCCACGACACCCGCCACGACACCGGCCAGGGCTCCCGCCCCCGCCGACTGCCCCGTCCAGTACGACGACCCGATCAAGGCCGCCGTCAACCGCGAGGTGAACGTCGACCGCATCACCCCCGAGCCGGTCTGGCGCAAGACCTGCGGCACCCTCTACCGCAGCGACGGCCGCGGCCCGGAGATCGTCTTCGCGGAGGGCTTCAAGCCCAGGGACGTCGTGAACGGGCAGTACGACATCGAGAAGTACGTCCTGGTCAACCAGCCCTCCCCGTACGTCTCCACGACCTACGACCACGACCTGTACAAGACGTGGTGGAAGTCGGGCTACAACTACTACATCGACGCCCCGGGCGGCGTGGACGTGAACCGGACCATCGGCGACACCCACAAGTGGGCCGACCAGGTCGAGGTCGCCTTCCCCGGCGGGATCCACCGGAAGTACATCATCGGCGTCTGCCCGGTGAACAAGACCACCAAGACCGAGATCATGAGCGGCTGCCAGAGCAACCCGCACTACGAGGCCTGGCACTGAGCAGCAACGCCTCCGCGCCGACCGGACGGTAACCGGCGGCCAGGAACGCCCGCGTGCTGCGGGCGTTCCCCGGGGCGATCTGGGCCCACAGCGGCTCGTCGACGAGCCGCCGGGCGGCGGCGACGAGCGAGCGCCCCAGTCCCTCGTGCCGTACCCCCTCGTCCACCTCGACCGAGACCTCCAGCCGCCCGCCGATCCCGCGCCCCGTCACCAGCACGCCGCCCTCCGTCGTCCAGGCCCGTACGTCGTCACGGCGCCCGCGGGCATACGTGATACGCGGATGATCGGCGTCCTCGATCTCCCGCAGCGACGCCGGGGGCCCACCCGGCAGCGGGTCGGCGACCAACATGGCGTCGATCGTCTCGGTCCTGCGTCCCGAGCGTCGCATCAGCGCGGCGAGGAACAGCGGGTTCATCGTCGCGGCCAGCGGGTCGCACTCCAGGCCGCGCAGGGTCTCGTACACCCACGCGGGGTCCTCGTCCGTGAAGACGACGGAGTGCGCGGTGAAGGCGAGGACGCCGGCGTCCCGGGGCGAGTGCTGCGGCACGACGGTGGTGCCGCCGTCGGCGGGAGGGAAGACGCCACGGGCCGCCGCGTCGAGAATGTCCCGCAAGGTCGCCACCCCGACACGCTCCTTGAGTCTCCACCCACTGGAAGGCCCACACTCGCAGACATGATCGACGACGGCACCGGACTTCTCACCATCGGCGAACTGGCGACGGCCACCGGCCTGACCGTGCGCACCATCCGTTACTGGTCCGACGAGGGCGTACTCGCGCCGGTGACCCGCTCGGAGGGCGGCTACCGCCTCTACGACGCGGAGTCCGTCGCCCGCCTCGAACTGATCCGCACCCTGCGCGAGCTGGGCCTCGGCCTGCCGGACGTGCGCAAGGTGCTGGACGGGGAGCGGACGGTGGCCGAGGTCGCGACGGCGCACGTGGTGGCGCTGGACGCGCAGATCCGGTCGCTCAGGGTGACCCGGGCGGTGCTGTCGACTGTTGCGAGGCGCGGGTCGACTGCGGAGGAGATGACTCTGATGAACAAACTGGCGCGGCTGTCGGCCGCCGAGCGGCGCAGGATCGTCGAGGACTTCATGGCGGAGATCTTCGAGGGGCTCGACACGGCGGATCCCGACATCCGCACCCGGCTGCGGTTCGCCGGGGCCGCCAACCTGCCGGACGACCCCAGCCCCGAGCAGGTGGACGCGTGGGTGGAGCTGGCCGAACTCATCCAGGACCCGGAGTTCCGGGCGCTGATGCGCAGGGCGGTCGAGTTCAACGCGGCGGACCGGGGGCCCGACGTCCCCGCCGGGACGTCCCTGTGGTTCATGAGCCGGCTCATCCAGCTGGCGGGGGAGGCGCGGCGGCGGGGGACCGCCCCCGAGGCGCCGGAGGCGGACGAGCTGCTGGCCGGTCTGCTCGGGGACGCCGACCGGGCCGAGGTGCTCAAGCGTCTGGAGGCGGGAACGAACCTGCGGCTCGCCCGGTACCGCGAGCTGTCGGCCGTCGTGAACGGCCTCGAACCCCAGCCCGCGTACGAGGAGGAGTTCGCGTGGGTGGTCGCCGCGCTGCGTGCTCGGACCGCCGGATAACCTGACCTCCGTCAGTAAGACGGCAAGGAACGACGAAAAAGGGGCGGATCGGTGGCGGACATCGACGAGGCACGCAAGCATTTCGAGCGGATCGACACGGACGGTGACGGCTTCATCACCGCTGCCGAGTTCAAGACCGCCCTCGCCCAGGAAGGCGACTGGAACGTCACCGAGTCGGTCGCCGAGGTGATCATCAAGAGCCGTGACCTCAACGGCGACAAGGTGCTGTCCTTCGACGAGTTCTGGGCGTACCTGAGCAAGTGACGCGCGCGGAAGGGGGCGCCCCGCCAATGGCCGGGGCGCCCCCTTCGCGGGCTAGGACGCCGTCCTCCGATACTGTCCCGGCGCCACCTTGTACTCCCTCTTGAAGGCCTTGGCGAAGGCGAACTCCGAGGTGTAGCCGGTGCGTTGGGCCACCACGCGCAGAGGCAGGTCGTCCTCGCGGAGCAGCCGGCCGGCCGTGGTCATGCGCCACCACGTCAGATACGTCAGCGGCGGGCGCCCCACCAGCGCGGTGAACCGCCGGGAGAAGGCCGCGCGGGACAGGCCACCGTGGGCGCCGAGCTCCTCCACCGTCCAGGGGCGGTCCGGGGCGGTGTGGATGGCCTGGAGCGCCGCCGCGACCGCGGGGTCGGCGAGTGCGGCGGCCCAGCCGGTGGGGGTCCCGTCGGTGCGCGCCTCGCCCTGCCACCAGGCGCGCAGGATGTAGAGCAGCAGCGTGTCGAGGAGCGAGGAGACGATGGTGTCCGACCCGGGCTGCGGCTCCGCCAGCTCCGCGCCCAGCAGTTCCACGGCCGCCCGCAGCGACCGGTGGGTGCCGACCCTGGCGGGCAGATGCACCACCTCCGGCAACTCGGACAGCAGCGGGTGCGCCCGGCTGCGGTCCAGCCAGTAGGCGCCGCACAGCATCACGGTGTCGGGGGGCGCCGTGGGTTCCCTCGCGGGGGAAGGGGGCTTGAGCGGACTCCCGTCCGGGTTCAGCCGGATGATTTCCGGCTCCACGTCCAGGCCGCTCGCCAGCGCGTACCCCCGCCCGTGTGCCAGGAACACCACGTCCCCGGGTCCGAGCGCCACCGGCTCGCCCTCCGCGGGGATCAGCCAGGCCGACCCCCGCAGCACCACATGGAACCCGGCGCCCTCCGAGTCCTCGATCCGCATCCCCCAGGGCGCGTACTTGTCCCGGCGCCCCGAGTGCGGCCGGCCGGCGCGCATCGCGGCGATCGCGTCGCTGAGTACGTCCATGTCCGCAACGGTAGCCGGGAGTTGGGGGAGGAAGACGTACGGACAGGAAAGGGAGACAGGCGGACATGGATCGTCTCGCCCGGCGCTCCTAGCGTGGACGCCATGTCAACCACCGCACGTACCGTGCTCTTTCATGAAATCGGCGGACCCGACGTACTGAGGATCGAGGACGTGACCGTGCCCGCGCCGGGCCCCGGTCAAGTCGCCGTACGGGTAGAGGCGTTGGGCCTCAACCGCGCCGAGTCCCTGTTCCGCTCGGGCACCTACCACTACCAGCCCGCCCTCCCGGCCTCCCGCCTCGGCTACGAGGCCTCCGGCGTCGTCGAGGCGATCGGCGAGGGCGTCACCGAACTCACCGTCGGAGACCCGGTGACGACCGGTCCCGGCATCGAGATGAGCGCCCAGGGTGTGTACGCGGAGCGGGTCGTGCTGCCCGAGAGCGCGGTGCTGCCCCGCCCCGCCTCCGTGGACGCCGTCACGGGGGCGGCGTCCTGGCTGACGTACACGACGGCGTACGGCGGCCTCCTGGAGACCGCCGGTCTGCGGCCCGGCGACCACGTCCTGATCACGGGGGCCTCCAGCGGCGTCGGCACCGCGGCGATCCAGGTCGCGCGGCGCATCGGCGCGATCCCGCTGGCCACGACTCGTACGGAGGAGAAGCGGCAGGGGCTGCTGGACGCGGGGGCGGCGGAGGTGATCGTCTCCGGGGGCGACGCCGAGACGGTGGCCAAGGAGGTCAGGCGGCTCACCGGTGGCCGGGGTGCCGAGGTGATCTTCGACGCGATCGGCGGTCCCGGTTTCCGCCCGCTGGCCGAGGCGCTCGCGGAGGGCGGCACGGTCCTGGTCTACGGCCGGCTGGACCGCCGCCCCGCCGAGATCCCCTGGAACTGGCCGTTCACGATCCACACGTACGCCAACCTGATCCTCACCGCGACACCGGGAGGCCGCCGCCGCTCCACGGCGTTCCTGAACGCGGGGCTGGCGGACGGGGGGTTCCGGCCGGTGGTGGCCGAGGTCTTCGACGGGCTGGACCGTATCCAGGACGCGCATCGGCTGATGGAGTCGAACCGGCACACGGGGAAAATCGTCGTACGGATCTGACGCCACCCGGAATACCCTCCGGCCCTCCCAGGTTGCCCTGCCCAGACGTATGCACATGCATCGAACCTGAGAGGGCTGTCATGAAGATCGGCATCATCGGCGCGGGACAGATCGGCGGCAACCTGACCCGGAGGCTCACGGCTCTCGGTCACGAGGTGTCCGTCGCGAACTCCCGCGGCCCGCACACGCTCACCGAGCTGGCGAAGGAGACGGGTGCGACGCCCGTCCCGGTGGAGGAGGCGGCGCGCGGGGCGGAGATCGTCGTCGTCACGATCCCGCTGAAGGCGATCCCGGACCTGCCCTCGGGCCTCTTCGCCGAGGCGGCCGACGGGGTCGCGGTCATCGACACCGGCAACTACTACCCCCGGCAGCGTGACGGCCGGATCGCCGCGATCGAGGACGAGGGCCTCACGGAGAGCCGCTGGACCGAACAGCACCTCGGCCACCCCGTGATCAAGGCCTTCAACGGCACCTACGCCCAGGACATCCTGGACCGCCACCGCCCGGCCGGCGCCCCCGACCGCCTCGCCCTCCCGGTCGCGGGCGACGACGCGGCGGCCAAGGCGAAGGTCCGCGCCCTCATCGAGGAGCTCGGCTTCGACACGGTCGACTCGGGCGGCCTCGACGACTCCTGGCGCCAGCAGCCGGACACCCCGGTGTACGGACTCCAGCAGGGTGTCGAGGCGGTCACGAAGGCGCTGGCCGAGGCGAGCCCGGAGCGCACGCCGGACTTCCGCGGCTGAGATCAGACGATCTCCAGCGGCACGTGCGGCCCGTCGGGAAGCTCGACCTTGAGGGCATCCCCGGGCCGCACGACGCCGCCTTCGAGAACGACGCTCATGATCCCGGACCTGAACCGCACCGCGCCGCTCTCGTCCCGCCCGACGACCTGCTTCATGAGCCCCTTCTGGAAGGTGTCGATCTGCTTGCAGGGATTCCGCAGCCCGGTCACCTCGACAACGGCCTGCGCCCCGAGGTGCAGCCGGGTCCCCACGGGCAGCCCCAGCAGATCGATCCCCCGAGTGGTGACGTTCTCCCCGAGCTCCCCGGCACCCACCTCGAACCCGGCCTCCCGCACCTCGTCGAAGAGCTCCTCGTGAATCAGGTGCACCTGCCGCAGATTCGGCTGCGAAGGATCCTTCTCCATCCGGAACCGATGCTTCACGGTCTCCCCGGCATGCACGTCCCCCTCGACCCCGATCCCGGCGATCAGCGTGATGCTGTCCCGGTTCGGCTTGGTGAACGAATACGTCCCATTGCTGCTGACGGCAGCGACTGTCCCACCCATGCCGACCAGCATAAATCGGGGGTCAGGCCTGCTCGGCCCAGTTCCGCAAGGCGGCCGTGCTCGCGAAGTCCGCGACGTTCTTGTCCACCGGATCGTCGGTGTACTGGTGGAAGAGCCACTTCGCCTTGATGCGGGGCTTGCCCGCGGTGACGTAGTCGGCGATCCAGAGACCGTCGCCGTCGTAGGCAGTCTTGTCGATGTTCAGCCAAAAGTTGCGGTTGCAGTAGAGGACGACCCTGTTGTTCGGCCGCAGCTCCTTCACCTTGCGTATGAACCGGTCCTTCTCCGCGTTGCTCGCGTGCGTGCCCTCGCCGGTCGTCTCCCAGTCCACCGCGAGAATCTCGCCCGCCCGCTCCGGCGCCTTGCTCACGAAGTACTCGGCCTGGGCGGTGAGGTTGCCGGGCCACAGGAAGTGGTAGTAGCCGACGACCAGGCCGGCGTCGCGGGCCCGCTTGGTCTGGGCGGCCAGCTTGGGGTTGGTGTAGGTGCGGCCCTCCGTCGCCTTGATGAAGACGAAGGAGAGGCCGTCCGTGTCGTAGGAGGAGGACTGGTACGAGCTGACGTCGATGCCGCGCAGCATGGGGGACTCCTCGAAGTGCCGTTGGGGGGAACAGGAGTTGGAGTACCCCGTACCTTAGGCACCAGGCGGGTTCAGCACTCGATGATGTTCACCGCGAGCCCGCCCCGGGCGGTCTCCTTGTACTTCACCGACATGTCCGCGCCGGTGTCCTTCATGGTCTTGATGACCTTGTCGAGGGACACCTTGTGCGAGCCGTCCCCGCGCATCGCCATGCGTGCCGCGGTGACCGCCTTGACCGCGGCCATGCCGTTGCGCTCGATGCAGGGGATCTGGACGAGGCCGCCGACCGGGTCGCAGGTGAGGCCCAGATTGTGCTCCATGCCGATCTCGGCGGCGTTCTCGACCTGCTCAGGGGAGCCACCGAGCACCTCCGCCAGCGCGCCCGCGGCCATCGAGCAGGCGGAGCCGACCTCGCCCTGGCAGCCGACCTCGGCGCCGGAGATGGAGGCGTTCTCCTTGAAGAGCATGCCGATCGCGCCCGCCGCGAGGAGGAAGCGCACGACCCCGTCCTCGTCGGCGCCCGGCACGAAGTTGATGTAGTAGTGCAGGACCGCCGGGATGATGCCCGCCGCGCCGTTCGTCGGGGCGGTGACGACCCGGCCGCCCGCGGCGTTCTCCTCGTTCACCGCCATCGCGTAGAGCGTGATCCACTCCATCGCGTGCGCCAACGGGTCGCCCTCGGCCCGCAGTTGGCGTGCCGTGACGGCGGCGCGGCGCTTGACCCGCAGCCCGCCCGGCAGGATGCCCTCGCGTGACATGCCCCGTGAGACGCACGCCTGCATGACCCGCCAGATCTCCAGCAGACCGGCGCGGATCTCGTCCTCGGTGCGCCAGGCGCGCTCGTTCTCCAGCATCAGCGAGGAGATCGACAGACCGGTCTCCTTCGTGAGGCGCAGGAGCTCGTCGCCGGTGCGGAAGGAGTACTTCAGGACCGTGTCGTCCAGCTTGATGCGGTCCTCACCCACCGCGTCCTCGTCCACGACGAAGCCGCCGCCGACCGAGTAGTACGTCTTGGACAGCAGCTCGGTGCCCGCCGCGTCGTACGCCCACAGCGTCATGCCGTTGGCGTGGTACGGGAGTGCCTTGCGCCGGTGCAGGATCAGGTCGTCGTCGAAGGAGAACGGGATCTCGTGCTCACCGAGCAGCTTCAGGAGCCCCGAGTCCTTGATCGCCGCGACCCGGTCGTCCGCCCCCTCCACGTCGACCGTGCGGGGGGACGCCCCCTCGAGTCCCAGCAGCACCGCCTTGGGGGTGCCGTGGCCATGACCGGTCGCGCCCAGGGAGCCGTAGAGCTCCGAGCGGACCGAGGCGACGGTGGGCAGCAGGCCCTCGTTGCGCAGTCGGCGGGCGAACATGCGGGCCGCACGCATCGGGCCGACCGTGTGCGAGCTCGACGGGCCGATGCCGATCGAGAACAGGTCGAAGACCGAGATGGCCACGGGAACTCCTTGCGAAAGGGTGGGGGCACACGTCATCGGGTGCCCCCACCAGGGAACTACTTGTTCAGGCCGGGGTACAGCGGGTGCTTGTCCGCCAGTGCCTTGACCCGGGCCTTGAGGTCCTCGACGTCGTACGAGGGCTTGAGTGCCGAGGCGATCACGTCGGCGACCTCGGTGAAGTCCTCGGCGGTGAAGCCGCGGGTGGCCAGGGCCGGGGTGCCGATCCGCAGACCCGAGGTCACCATCGGCGGGCGCGGGTCGTTGGGGACGGCGTTGCGGTTGACCGTGATCCCGACCTCGTGGAGGCGGTCCTCGGCCTGCTGCCCGTCCAGCTCGGAGTCACGCAGGTCCACCAGGATGAGGTGGACGTCGGTGCCGCCGGACAGCACGTTGACACCGGCCTCGCGGGCGTCCGGGGCCGTCAGACGCCCGGCGAGGATCCGCGCACCCTCCACCGTACGCGCCTGGCGCTCCTTGAACTCCGCGCTCGCGGCGACCTTGAACGACACCGCCTTCGCGGCGATCACATGCTCCAGCGGACCGCCCTGGAAGCCCGGGAAGACCGACGAGTTCAGCTTCTTCGCGAACGCCTGCTTCGCGAGGATGATGCCGCCGCGCGGCCCGCCCAGGGTCTTGTGGGTGGTGGAGGTGACCACGTCCGCGTGCTCGACCGGGTTGGGGTGCAGGCCGGCCGCGACCAGCCCGGCGAAGTGCGCCATGTCCACCCACAAGAACGCCTCGACCTCGTCGGCGATCCGGCGGAACTCGGCGAAGTCGAGTTGGCGGGGGTAGGCGGACCAGCCCGCGATGATGACCTTGGGGCGGTGTTCCTTGGCCAGGCGCTCGACCTCGGCCATGTCGACCAGGCCGGCCGCGTCGACGTGGTAGGCGACCACGTTGAACTGCTTGCCGGAGAAGTTCAGGCGCATGCCGTGGGTGAGGTGGCCGCCGTGCGCCAGGTCCAGGCCCAGGATGGTGTCGCCGGGGGAGGCCAGCGCGAACAGGGCGGCCTGGTTGGCGGAGGCGCCGGAGTGCGGCTGGACGTTGGCGTACTCGGCGCCGAAGAGGTCCTTGACGCGGTCGATGGCGATCTGCTCGGCGACGTCGACGTGCTCGCAGCCGCCGTAGTAGCGCCGGCCGGGGTAGCCCTCGGCGTACTTGTTGGTCAGGACCGAGCCCTGGGCCTCCATCACCGCCAGCGGCGCGAAGTTCTCGGAGGCGATCATCTCCAGGGTGGACTGCTGACGGTCCAGCTCGGCGTCGACCGCGGCCGCGATCTCCGGGTCGAGCTCATGCAGGGGCGTGTTCAGTGCGGACATCAGGTGCGGACTCCTCAGCCGGCGGAAAAGGCGGTGTACTCGTCGGCGGAGAGCAGGTCGGCCGGCTCCTCCGCGACGCGTACCTTGAACAGCCAGCCGCCCTCGAAGGGGGCGGAGTTCACCAGCGACGGGTCGTTGACGACGTCCTCGTTGACCTCGGTGATCTCACCGGAGACCGGCGAGTACAGGTCGGAGACCGACTTGGTCGACTCCAGCTCGCCGCAGGTCTCGCCCGCGGTCACCGTGTCACCGACCTCGGGAAGCTGCACGAAGACGACATCGCCGAGCGCGTTGGCCGCGTGCTCCGTGATGCCGACCGTCGAGACGCCGTCCTCGGCGCCCGACAGCCACTCGTGCTCCTTGCTGTAGCGCAGCTGCTGGGGGTTGCTCATGGCCTGAATTCTCCTGTACGCGGGTGATGGTGAATGCCGGGGACTGCTGGAAACGCGTGTGAGCAGCGCAAATGTGCGCAGGGTCACGCGCGGGCGCGCGACGCCTTGCGCTCAGTCTCTACTTCTGGCGCTTGTAGAAGGGCAGAGCCACGACCTCGTAGGGCTCATGGCTGCCCCGGATGTCCACACCGACGCCGGTGGTGCCGGGCGCGGCGTGCTCGGCGTCGACGTACGCCATGGCGATCGGCTTGCCCAGGGTGGGGGAGGGGGCGCCGGAGGTGACCTCGCCGATCACCTGGCCGTCGGCGACCACGGCGTACCCGGCGCGGGGGACCCGGCGGCCCTCGGCGATCAGGCCGACGAGAACGCGCGGAATGTCGTGGTTGAGGTTCTCCAGGGCCTCGCGCAGGGCCTGGCGGCCCACGAAGTCGCCCTCCTTCTCGAACTTCACCACGCGCCCGAGGCCCGCGTCGAAGGGGGTCAGGGAGGTCGACAGCTCATGCCCGTACAGCGGCATGCCCGCCTCCAGGCGCAGCGTGTCCCGGCAGGACAGGCCGCAGGGGATCAGGCCGACGCCCTCGCCCGCCTTGGTCAGGGCCTGCCACAGCTCGACCGCGTGCTCGGGCTTCACGAACAGTTCGAAGCCGTCCTCGCCGGTGTAGCCGGTGCGGGCGATCAGCGCGGGGACGCCCGCGACGGTGCCGGGCAGCCCGGCGTAGTACTTCAGGCCGTCGAGGTCGGCGTCGGTGAGGGACTTCAGGATCCCGGGGGACTCCGGGCCCTGGACGGCGAGCAGCGCGTACGCGTCCCGGTCGTCACGGACCTCGGCGTCGAAGCCGGCCGCGCGCTCCACGAGGGCGTCCAGGACGACCTGGGCGTTGGAGGCGTTGGCGACGACCATGTACTCGGTCTCCTGGAGCCGGTACACGATCAGGTCGTCGAGGATGCCGCCGTCCTCGCGACAGATCATGGTGTAGCGGGCACGGCCGACGCCGACGCTCGCGATGTTGCCCACGAGGGCGAAGTTCAGCAGCTGGGCGGCCTGCGGCCCGGTGACCGCGATCTCGCCCATGTGCGAGAGGTCGAAGAGCCCGGCCTTCGTGCGCACGGCGTTGTGCTCGTCGCGCTCGGAGCCGTAGCGCAGGGGCATGTCCCAGCCGGCGAAGTCGGTCATCGTCGCGCCGAGCGAGCGATGCAGGGCATCGAGCGCGGTCAGGCGGGGTTCATTGCTCATCGGACGGTTGTCTCCCAAGGCATGACGGGCGAGGTCGTTCCTCCCCATCTGTCATCGGAACCTGAGAGGTTCGCCATGACCGCAGGGGACATGACTTGCACCTTGGGTGGAGCTGCCGGAGGGCGGCTCGCTTTTCAGATGTGCCTCGCCCGCGCGGTAACGGGGCCTGAGAGATTCAAGGGAGGGACTTGCTCCTTCGGCGCCCGGGCACTCGTACGAGAACGTACGGCCCGGAACTCTCCCGCGCGGATTCAAACGGCCGGTATGCAGTTGGCGCGGACATCATTGCACGCATCCGTCCGGCACGGCAGGGGCGGCTCCCACCCGGCCCGCACGGACTCCCCGGCCACTCGCGGCACGCTGTAGCAGGCCTGTAGCGAGAAGAGGACGGAAACCGGAGGCGGCGCGGATTACCTTCTCTTTACACTCGACGGGGATGGGCACTCGTGACCCACCTCAGGGGAGGACGATCACGGTGAACAGGACCACTGCGTACGCCACCACCTCGGCCGTCGCGCTGCCCGCGCAGCCGGCCGTCCCGGCCCGCGAGACGTGCGCACCGCAGCCGGTCGTCCGCGACCTGCGCGAGCGCGCCGGCCACAGCCCGCACGCCCTGCTCTTCGCCCCGGCCGACCTGGTCGTGATCACCGGTCTGCCCGGCAGCGGCAAGTCCACCCTGATGAAGCGCGCGGTCAAGGGCATACGCGTCGACTCCCAGGACACCCGCGACCGCTGGGACGAGCGGGCGCCCCGCTTCCTGCCGTACGCGGTCTACCGCCCCCTCGTCCGGGCCGCCCACTACCTGGGCCTGTACCGCGCCCTGCGCTCGGGCAAGGGCGTCGTGGTGCACGACTGCGGTACCCAGTCCTGGGTGCGCGGCTGGCTGGCCCGCGAGGCCCGGCGCCGCGGCGGTGCCCTGCACCTGCTGCTGCTCGACGTCACACCGGGCACCGCGCTGGCCGGTCAGCGCGAGCGCGGCCGCGGGGTCTCCAGGTACGCGTTCCTGCGGCACCGTACGGCGGCCGCCCGGCTGATCGGCTCCGTGGCGAAGGGCGACCTGCCCCAGGGGGTCGGCTCCGCGGTGCTGCTCGACCGGGACGCGGCCGACACCCTGCGCCGTATCGGTTTCACGGGCTGACCCCGGCGGCCTGAGCACCCGCTAGCCTTTTCAGCCACAGGCAGCGGTTCTCGGCAGGCGGACGGACAGATGGCATTCCCGGCACAGGCACACCCCCATCCGCACGGCGGCGGCTGGCCCGGCAACGAGCTGGAGGAGGTGCTCTCGGCCTCCCTCGGCATGCCCGCGGCGGGCGGCCGGATCATCGAGGTCCTGGGCCGCAGCTTCGTCTGGATCCCCCTGCCCAACGGCGGCGGCCCGCACAGCGGCCCCCTGGACCTGCCCAGCATGCAGATCGAGGGCCAGGCCTACGTCCCGGTCTTCAGTTCCGAGGAGCAGTTCCGGCAGGTCGCCGGCGGGCACATGGCGTACACGATCGCGCCCGCGGTCGAGTTCGCCCGCGGTCTGCCCCCGCAGGTCGGCATCGCCGTGAACCCGGACGGCGTGGTCGGCGTCCCGCTCCCGCCGCCCGCGGTGGCCGAGCTCTGCCGCATCGGCCGCACCCCGCTGGACGGGCCCAACACCGGTGGCCGCGTCAAGCTCTACGAGCCCGACTGGCAGGACGACCCGGTCGACTTCCTCGCCACCGCCTCCGCCGAGTTCGCCGCGACGGGCGTGGTCCTGACGGCCCGCCGCTGCCTCGCCGCGATCGAGACGGCCGACCCGGTCATGTTCGTAGGGGTGGAGCTCTCCCAATGGGAAGGCGACTTGCGTACCCTCCCGATGGACGCCCTGGGCCGCGCCCTGGGCCGGACTCCGGCGCCCTGGCCGGTGAACCTGGTCCTGTTGGACGTGGCGGACGACCCGGTGGGCCACTGGATGAAAGAGAAGGTACGTCCGTTTTATCAGCAGGACTTCTAGACGCCCTCAGGGGCAGCCGCCTAGGGGCGCGGGGAACTGCGCGACCAGCCCCCACCTACCCGCACCCGGCGGACCACCGCAAGCCCCGAGCCGTCACCGCTTAAGCTGTCGGCAGACACCCGCATCTTTCCCGAAGGGCGATACAAGGTGAGCGCGAGCGGCACCGCGACCGGCACGGTCGAGCACATGCTGCGCCAGGTGACGCCGGGGCGCTACGACGCCTACGAGGCACTCCTCCGCGCCCTCGCCACCCCCTCCTCCGGCCAGGTGTGGATGCTCCTGTGGCACGGCCAGTCCGGCTCGCCGGACGCCCAGTACGGAAACATGGAGGTCGACGGCTACGGCTACGCCCCCTGTGTGACCTCGGCCCAGGAGCTGTCGGCCAGCGGCTGGAACCGCTCCTACGAGGTCGTCGACGGAGTCGACGTGGCCCGCACCCTCTACCCCGACCACTTCGGCCTCTGGCTCAACCCGCACGCCCCTGGTGGCGGCGTCGGCATCCCCTGGCTGGACCTGCGCCGCATCGCCACCGGCCTGGAGCGCCAGCCGGCCGGCCCGCTCCGGCTGTCGGAGCCGGGCATCGAGATCCCGCAGTTCTACGCCCTGATCGCGCACAACGCCCACCGCACCCCGGCCGTCCGCTCGCTGCGCCGGGCCTGGGTGCAGCCCGCGCTCGGGGCGCCGTACCTCGCCATCGGCCTGGATGTGTACGACACCAGCCCGCCCGCCGTGGACTCGGTGCGCGCGATGATGCAGCAGTCGATCGGCGCGGTCCCGGACGGGCTGCCGGTGTCGACCGTCGCCATGTCCGACGAGTACGACCCGGTCGCGATGTGGATGCGGGCCGGTGCCCGCCCCTTCTACGACCGCGAGGCTCACGCGGCCGCCCCCGCCCAGGCTCCCGCGGCCGGGTACGGCTACCCTCCGGCGCCCGGCGGCTACTGATCCGATCCCGGCACAGGCTCTTCTGTTACGGGAGTGTATCTGCGCGCGTAGATGAGGGCAGAAGGCCCCTATGAGGCCCTCAATGTCCAACTGGTCCCCGTCCGGCCGTCGTTACCCGCCGTCCGGATAACGGAACCCCCCTGCCCGCATCACGTTTACGCATCCTTTCCCCGCCAAGTCTGGCAACAGATCGCCAAAGCGTTGAAGACTCCCGCAGCAGGGGTGGGTTCGCCCCTGTGTACGACGGACTGATCACGCCGCTACAGCGGCAAGTGAGGGCCGGCTACCGCCGGTTGAGAGGGGCCCCTGCCAGATGACGGCACCATTGCACGAGCCGACCGCGGAAGCGGCCCCGAGCGCGGCCGAAGAAGCGGCGCTTGTCAGCGCCGACGCCAAGGCCGTACAGGGACGTTCCCTGGGGCGGATCGCCTGGGAGCGCCTGAAGCGGGACAAGCTTGCCCTCACGGGCGGAATCGTCGTGCTGCTCCTGATCGCGGTCGCGCTGCTCGCGCCGGTGATCACCAACCTGTACGGGCAGGACCCGAACACGTACAACGACAAGGACCTGATCGACCCGCTGTTCGGCACCCCCAAGGGGTCCTTCGGCGGCATCAGCGGCGACCACTGGCTGGGCGTCGAGCCGGTCAACGGCCGCGACATCTTCGCCCGTGTCCTGTACGGCGCCCGGATCTCCCTGCTCGTCGGCTTCCTGTCCGCGATCGTCGCCGTCGTCCTCGGCACGATCCTGGGCATCCTGGCCGGCTTCTTCGGCGGCTGGGTCGACTCGGCCATCAGCCGGGTCATGGACGGCCTGCTGGCCTTCCCGCAGCTGCTCTTCATCATCGCGCTGGTCTCCGTCATGCCGAACGAGATGCTGGGACTGACCGGCACGGGCGTGCGCCTGTTCGTGATGATCCTGGTCATCGGCTTCTTCGGCTGGCCCTACATCGGACGCGTGGTGCGCGGCCAGACGCTCTCGCTGAGGGAGCGCGAATACGTCGAGGCGGCCCGCTCGCTCGGCGCCGGACGGCTCTACATCCTGTTCAAGGAACTGCTGCCCAACCTGGTCGCGCCGATCATCGTCTACACGACGATGATGATCCCCACCAACATCCTCACCGAGGCGGCGCTCAGCTTCCTGGGCGTGGGCGTCAAGCCCCCCACGGCCTCCTGGGGGCAGATGCTCTCGAACGCGATCGACTACTACAAGTCGGACCCCACGTACATGGTGGTCCCCGGTGTAGCGATCTTCATCACCGTTCTTGCCTTCAACCTCTTCGGCGACGGCGTGCGAGACGCGCTGGACCCGAAGGGTTCCCGCTGAACTGCCGTACCCAAAGCGTCCCGTGGCACTGACACGGGGTCTCTCATCAAATTCGGAGGATCCGAGATCGTGACTACCCAACGCACCTCAGGGCGGCGGAAGCAGGCATTTGCCGCTGTCGCCGCGGTGGCCGCGCTGCTGACCACGGCGGCGTGCGGCGGCGGCGGTGACAGCGACGGCGACAAGGGCTCGACCACGGGCGCGGCCGGCTTCAACGCCGCGAACAACAAGGTCGCGCAGGCCTCGCTGGCCAAGAAGGGCGGCGAGCTGAAGTTCGCCGGTGCCCAGGACGCCGACTCGTGGGACACCACGCGTGGTTACTACGGCTTCATGTGGAACTTCGCGCGCTACTACAGCCGCCAGCTCGTGACGGGTGCCGCGGCCCCGGGCGAGAAGGGCACGGAGCTCACCCCGGACCTCGCCACCGGTCTCGCCAAGGTCACCGACGACGGCAAGACCTACACGTACACCCTGCGTGACGGCATCACGTGGGAGGACGGCAAGGAGATCACCTCCAAGGACGTCAAGTACGGCATCGAGCGCGTCTGGGCGCAGGACGTGCTGTCCGGCGGCCCGGTCTACCTGAAGGACGTCCTCGACCCCAAGGGCGAGTACAAGGGCCCGTACAAGGACACCTCCGCCGACAAGCTCGGCCTGAAGGCGATCGACACTCCGGACGACAAGACCATCGTCTTCCACCTGCCGGAGGCCAACGCCGACTTCGAGGAGATCCTCGCCCTGGTCTCGGCCTCCCCGGTCCGCCAGGACAAGGACACCAAGTCGAAGTACGGCCTGAAGCCGTTCTCCTCCGGCCCGTACAAGTTCCAGTCGTACAGCCCGGGCAAGGACCTGGTCCTGGTCCGCAACACCGAGTGGAAGCAGGCCTCGGACCCGATCCGCAAGGCCTACCCGGACAAGATCTCGGTCAAGTTCTTCTCGAACGCCAACGACCTGGACGCCCGTCTGCTCGCCGGTGACTACGACCTGGACATCAACCAGACCGGTCTGTCCCCGCAGGGCCGCACCAGCGCCCTCCAGGAGCACAAGGCCAACCTGGACAACCCGGTCTCCGGCTACATCCGGTACGCGGTCTTCCCGCAGACCGTGAAGCCGTTCGACAACGAGCACTGCCGCAAGGCCGTGATCTACGGCGCCGACCACGTCTCGCTCCAGACCGCGCGTGGTGGCCCGGTCGCCGGCGGTGACATCGGCACCAACATGCTGCCCCCGACCGTCCCCGGTTCCGAGGGCCAGAGCTACGACCCCTACGAGCTCGCCGGTGCCAACAAGAACGGCAACGTCGCCAAGGCCAAGGAAGAGCTGAAGGCCTGCGGTCAGCCGAACGGCTTCAAGACCACCATCGCCGTGCGTAACAACAAGCCGGTCGAGGTGGCCACCGCCGAGTCCCTCCAGGCCTCGCTGAAGAAGGTCGGCATCAACGTCGACATCGACCAGTACGACGGCTCGCAGACCTCCGGCATCATCGGTAGCCCCTCGAACGTGAAGAAGAAGGGCTACGGCATCATCATCATGGGCTGGGGCGCCGACTTCCCGTCGGTCCAGGGCTTCGGTCTTCCGCTGTGGGACGGCAAGTACATCCTCGAGAGCGGCAACAACAACTTCGCGATGATCGACGACAAGAAGATCAACGGCCTGTTCGACACGTACGTGAAGACGCAGGACGACGCGGGCAAGCTCTCGATCGCCAAGGACATCAACCACGCGGTGATGGACGGCGGCTACTACCTGCCGTTCGTCTTCGAGAAGTTCGTGAACTGGCGCGGTAACCGTCTGGCGAACGTCTACACGTCGGACAACTACAGCGGCATGTACGACTTCGTGAACCTCGGCCTGAAGTCCTCGAAGTAATCCCGGCACACCCGCCGAACGGCACGAAAGGCAGGTGAAGGCCGGCGACGCGTGATCGCGGGCCACCGGAAGACCTCCGGTGGCCCGCGGTCCGCGGCGGGCCGAGAGCTGTGCTCGCTTACCTCATCAGGCGGCTGTTCGCCGCCGCAGTGATGCTCGTGGTCATCATCATGGTGGTCTTCGGCATCTTCTTCCTCGTCCCCAAGTGGGCGGGCGTCGACGTCGCCCTGAGCTTCGTGGGCAAGCAGGCCGACCCCGCCGCCGTCGAGGGCGTGCGGCAGAAGCTGGGTCTGGGCGACCCGATCTACGCCCAGGTCTGGGAGTTCTTCAAGGGCATCTTCGCGGGCCGCACCTATGTGGGCGGTGGCGACACCGTGCACTGCGCCGCGCCGTGCTTCGGTTACTCCTTCCGCAGCGAGCAGGCCGTCTGGCCGGTGCTGACCGACCGCTTCCCGGTGACCCTGGGTCTCGCGCTCGGTGCCGCCGCGCTCTGGCTGATCCTCGGTGTCGCCGCCGGTGTGCTCTCCGCGCTCAAGCGGGGCAGCCTGTGGGACCGCAGCGCGATGGTCGTCGCCCTCTCGGGCGTCTCCCTCCCGATCTACTTCACCGGTCTGCTCAGCCTCGCGATCTTCTCCTACGGTCTGGGATGGATCGACGGCGAGTACGTGCCCCTCGAGGACAGCTTCTCCGGCTGGCTCGGCGGCATGATCCTGCCCTGGATCACCCTGGCGTTCCTCTACGCCGCGATGTACGCCCGGATCACCCGCGCCACCATGCTGGAGATCCTCGGCGAGGACTACATCCGCACGGCCCGCGCGAAGGGCCTCAAGGAACAGGTCGTCATCGGCAAGCACGCCATGCGCTCCACGATGACCCCGATCCTGACCATGCTCGGCATGGACCTCGGCGCCCTCATCGGCGGCGCGATCCTGACCGAGACCACGTTCAGCCTCCCCGGCCTCGGCCAGGCCGTGCTGAACGGCATCAAGAACCAGGACCTGCCCATCATCCTGGGCGTCACCCTGATCACCTCCGTCGCTGTGCTGATCGCCAACCTCGTGGTGGACGTCCTGTACGCCGTGATCGACCCCCGAGTGAGGCTCGCATGACCGAACTCAGCAAGAGCGGAGCGGCCGTGGGCGAGCCCACCCCCGCCTCGCCGACGCCGACCGCCTTTCTGGAAGTGCGCGACCTGAAGGTGCACTTCCCGACCGACGACGGTCTGGTCAAGTCCGTCGACGGGCTCAGCTTCCAGCTGGAGAAGGGCAAGACCCTCGGCATCGTGGGCGAGTCCGGCTCCGGCAAGTCGGTGACCTCGCTCGGCATCATGGGCCTGCACACCGCAGGGCAGTACGGCAAGCGCAAGGCGCAGATCTCCGGCGAGATCTGGCTGGACGGCACCGAGCTGCTCTCCGCCGACCCCGACCACGTGCGCAAGCTGCGTGGCCGTGAGATGGCGATGATCTTCCAGGACCCGCTGTCCGCGCTGCACCCGTACTACACGATCGGGCAGCAGATCGTGGAGGCGTACCGCATCCACCACAACGTGGACAAGAAGACCGCCAAGCGCCGCGCGGTGGAGATGCTCGACCGGGTCGGCATCCCGCAGCCGGACAAGCGGGTGGACAGCTACCCGCACGAGTTCTCCGGCGGTATGCGCCAGCGCGCGATGATCGCGATGTCGCTGGTCAACAACCCCGAACTGCTGATCGCGGACGAGCCGACGACCGCCCTGGACGTGACCGTCCAGGCGCAGATCCTCGACCTGATCCGCGACCTTCAGAAGGAGTTCGGCTCCGCGGTCATCGTCATCACCCACGACCTGGGCGTCGTCGCCGAGCTCGCCGACGACATCCTGGTGATGTACGGCGGCCGCTGCGTGGAGCGCGGTCCGGCGGAGAAGGTGTTCTACGAGCCCCGGCACCCCTACACGTGGGGTCTGCTCGGCTCGATGCCGCGCCTGGACCGCGACCAGCAGGAGCGCCTGATCCCGGTGAAGGGCTCCCCGCCCTCGCTGATCAACATCCCGTCCGGCTGCGCCTTCAACCCGCGCTGCCCGTACGCGGACGTCCCCAAGGACAACGTCACCCGCACGGTCCGTCCCGACCTGACCGAGGTCGGCAGCCAGCACTGGGCCGCCTGCCACATGACCCAGGAGCAGCGGGAGCGTATCTGGACCGAAGAGATTGCGCCGAAGCTGTGAGCGAGGACAAAGTGAGCATCCCTGCGCAGAGCGAAGGCACGGTGATCACCAAGGGCGACGCCGCCCCCGGTGAGACCCTGCTGAAGGTGACCGGGCTCCAGAAGCACTTCCCGATCCGCAAGGGCCTGCTCCAGCGGCAGGTCGGCGCGGTGCGCGCGGTCGACGGCATCGACTTCGAGGTCAAGTCCGGCGAGACCCTCGGTGTCGTGGGCGAGTCGGGCTGCGGCAAGTCGACGATGGGCCGGCTGATCACCCGGCTGCTGGAGCCGACCGCGGGCAAGGTCGAGTTCGAGGGCCAGGACATCACGCACCTCGGGGTGGGCGGTATGCGTCCGCTGCGCCGCGATGTACAGATGATCTTCCAGGACCCGTACTCGTCGCTGAACCCGCGCCACACCATCGGCACGATCATCGGCGCCCCCTTCAAGCTCCAGGGCGTCACGCCCGAGGGCGGCATCAAGGCCGAGGTCCAGCGGCTCCTGTCGGTGGTCGGTCTCAACCCCGAGCACTACAACCGCTACCCGCACGAGTTCTCCGGCGGTCAGCGTCAGCGCATCGGCATCGCCCGCGCGCTCGCGCTCAACCCGAAGCTCGTGGTGGCGGACGAGCCGGTCTCCGCGCTGGACGTGTCGATCCAGGCCCAGGTCGTGAACCTGCTGGACGACCTCCAGCAGGAGCTCGGACTGACGTACGTGATCATCGCGCACGACCTCTCGGTCGTCCGGCACGTCTCGGACCGGATCGCGGTGATGTACCTCGGCAAGATCGTCGAGCTGGCGGACCGCGAGTCGCTCTACAAGGCGCCGATGCACCCGTACACCAAGGCGCTCATGTCGGCGGTGCCGATCCCGGACCCGCGGCGCAAGAACGCCAAGAGCGAGCGCATCCTGCTCAAGGGTGACGTGCCCTCGCCGATCTCCCCGCCGAGCGGCTGCCGCTTCCACACCCGGTGCTGGAAGGCGACGCAGATCTGCACGACGACCGAGCCGAAGCTCGTCGAGCTGAAGCCCGGCCAGCAGGTCGCCTGCCACCACCCGGAGAACTTCGAGGACCAGGCTCCGCAGGACACCGTCCTGCTGACCGTCGCCAAGGAGGCGGCCGAGCTGGTCGCCGACGAGGTGCTCGCGGAGTCGGCCGAGACGTCGGCCGCGGTGGCCGCGGAGGTCGCCGAGATTGCCGCCGAGGAGACGGAAGAGCCCGAGGCTCCCTCCAAGGAGAAGTAAGTAGTCCTGTCAGCGAGCCCCCGCCTTCATTTGTAAGGCGGGGGCTCACTGCTGGGTGAGAATGTTCGGGTGTTCCAGAACCTGTTCAGCCCCTCCGTGCAGCACACGCTCGATCTGATCGGCATCTTCGTCTTCGCCATCTCCGGCGCGCTGCTGGCCGTCCGCAAGAACTTCGACGTCTTCGGCATCGCCGTCCTCGCCGAGGTCACGGCGCTGGGCGGTGGACTCTTCCGGGACCTGATCATCGGCGCCGTACCGCCCGCCGCCTTCACCGACCTCGGGTACTTCATCACCCCGCTGCTCGCCGCCGCCCTGGTCTTCTTCCTGCACCCGCAGGTGGAGCGCATCCAGCTCGGCGTGAACGTCTTCGACGCGGCCGGCCTCGGCCTCTTCTGCGTCACCGGGACGACGAAGGCGTACGACTACGGGCTCGGCCTCACCCAGTCCGCCACCCTCGGTCTCGCCACCGCGGTCGGCGGCGGTGTGCTCAGGGACGTGCTCGCCAACGAGGTGCCGTCGCTGCTGCGCTGGGACCGCGACCTGTACGCGGTCCCGGCGATCGTCGGCGCCACCATGGTCGTGCTCTGCATCCGCTACGACGTCCTCACCCCGGTCACCAGCACAGCCGCGGTCGTCACCGCCTTCGCACTGCGGCTGCTGGCGATGAAGTACCACTGGCGAGCTCCGCGGGCCTGGAACCGGCGCTCGACCGTGCGCGAGGAGTGACGCCCGTCCGCTGGACGCCGAGGCCCAACTCCTCGGTCAGCCAGCGGAAGGCGGGCACCACCTGCGGCCGCCACAGCGCCATGGTGTGCCCGCCTGCGCTCAGCGGGATGTACACCACGTGCACGGTCGTCGGTGCCTTCGCCGTCTGTGCCAGGGCGACGCCGGCCTCGTAGCCGTCGTGCGGCTGACCGGAGACGTAGAGCGCGATCCGGGGCGGGGTGCGGGCCTCCCGGAGCAGCAGATAGGGGTTGTTGGCCGCGCGCAGCCGGAGGTTCTGGGCGGCGAGCGAGGCGCGTTCGCCGATCGGGTCGTTGTAGCCGGACATGCTGACCGCGGCCCGGTAGCGGTCGGGGTGGGCGACGGCGAGCTTGGCCGCGCAGTGCGCGCCCGCCGAGTACCCGGCGACCGACCAGCCGGAGGGCGCGGGCTGGGCCCGGAAGTTGTCCATGACCATCTTCGGTACGTCGACGCTGAGCCAGCTGTCGGCGTTCACCGTGCCCGGGATGTTGGCGCAGCCGGTGTCCACGCCGGCCAGCAGGTTGGTGCGCGGCGCGACCAGGATGAACGGGGCGACGCGGCCCTCGCGCATCAGCGGCGCGAGCTGGGCGGTGGCGTGCAGCGAGCCGAACCAGGCCTTCGCCGAGCCGGGATAGCCCGGCAGCAGCTCCACGACCGGGAACCGGTGATGCCGGTAGGCGGGGGAGCGGTACTGCGGTGGCAGCCACACATAGACCTCGGCGTTCACCCCCGAGATCCGGCCCTTGAGCTGGGTGACCCGGACCCCGCGCAGGCCCGGACCGCCGGCCTCGGTGAAGGTCTGGCGGACCTTGGGCAGGCGTTTCAGCGCGATGCCGCCGGTGCCGTTCGCGCCGAGGTCGGCGGCCTGTTCGACGTGGTTGCCGGTGCCGAGCAGGTCGGACCAGTTGTCGTAGAGGCTGTTGGAGTTGTTGACCAGTACGAAGACCAGGGCGACGGCGGTGCCCTGCGCGAACAGCAGCATCAGCACCCGGCCCGCGGCACGCAGCGCCCTGGGCCCGCGCAGCCGTGACCACAGCGCGAGCGGCAGGGCGAGGGCGACCACGGCCAGCGCGATCAGGGTGTAGAGGAACGACGTCCCGGTGAGGCTCATGTCCCTGGAGAGGGCGGGCAGGGGCCGCTGGTTTACGGACGAGTGCGGACACTTACCGAGAAATTGCCCTGGTCTCACCTGGGGTGGCACCGGTCTCACCTGGGCCGGCACGAGAGAAAAGCTACCGCTTAGTAGTTATCTGTTGTAGCGTTCAGCCATGCCAGAAGCAGCTACCGCCACGCAGGCCACGATCGGCGACAGCGAGTTCGACCGGGACACCGCGCTCACCCGCCGCGAACCCGGCGTCTACGACATCGACCTCTCCGCCGGCTGGACGATCATCAGCGCCGTCAACGGCGGCTACCTTCTGGCCGTCCTGGGCCGCGCCCTCGCGGACGCCCTGCCGCACGCCGACCCGTTCACGATCTCCGCGCACTACCTGACGGCGTCCCAGCCGGGCCCGGCGGTCGTCCGCACCGACCTGGTGCGTACCGGCCGCACCCTGTCGACCGGCCAGGCCTCGCTCTTCCAGTACGACGAGCAGGGCAACGAGATCGAGCGCATCCGCGTCCTGGCGTCCTACGGCGACCTGGACGCGCTGCCCGACGACGTCCGTACGACGGCCAAGCCGCCCGCGTTCCCGCCGATGGACCAGTGCTTCGGTCCCGAAGACGGGCCGGCCCCGGTCGACGGCAGCTCCGCCATCGCCGACCGCCTGATGCTCAAGCTGGACCCCTCGACCCTGGGCTGGGCCCTCGGCGCCCCCTCCGGCAAGGGCGAGATGCGGGCCTGGTTCGGTCTCGCCGACGGCCGGGACGCCGACCCCTTCTCCCTGCTGCTCGCGGTCGACGCCCTCCCGCCCACCGCCTTCGAGATCGGTCTGAAGGGCTGGGTGCCCACGGTCGAGCTGACGGTCCACGTCCGCTGCCGTCCAGCCCCGGGCCCCCTCCGCGTCTCCATCACCACCCGCAACCTCGCCCACGGCTTCCTCGAGGAGGACGCCGAGGTCTGGGACAGCGCGGACCGGCTGGTCGCCCAGTCCCGCCAGCTCGCCCGCGCCAGGCTCAGCTGAGCAGCGGCTCCCGCCCCAGCCAGGCCGCCAACCGGCCGTAGGAGTCGGCCGCCTCGGGGGCCGGTACGGCGGGCCGGAAGGGGCGTCCTTCGCGTGAGTCACCGGCGGGGAGAGCGGCCTGTGCCGTGGCGAGCGAGTACTCGGCCAGCTCCGGGTCGAGCCCCAGCGGCCGACCGAGCCCCTCGGACAGATCCCAGGTGTGCGTCACGACCTCCATGACGTACAGGGGAAGCGCGTCCCGGCCCAGGACCTCCCCCCAGGGCACCCGCACCGGCGTCGCCAGCCGCTCGTCGCTCGCCCACGCCGCGAGCACCCGGGTCCTGACGCCGTCGTAGGCCCGTGGCCAGCCGTCGTCCTCGATGCCGTCCACGAACATCCGTACGTCGAGCCCGTCCCCGCGTTCCCCGCACACCGAGATCCTCGTGAGCGCGCCGACGACATGGCTTAGCAGCGTGCGGACGTCGTAGTCGGTACAGGGCGTGGGCCCGTCCAGCTGCTCGGGCCGCACGGTCGCGATGACCGCGGCGGCCTGGGTGGTGGCGCGGGTGAACAGGGGGCGCGGGTCGGTCATGGCCGGTCCTCTCTGCGTACTTACGGATGCTCTTGGTGGAGGCTTCCCCGCGCGAGCGATGCTGTGAGGGTGAAATCCGACCGCCTGCTGTCGATCCTGCTGCTCCTACAGACCCGCGGCCGCGTCCCCGCGCACGAACTCGCGGACCGCCTGGAGGTGTCCGTACGCACGATCTACCGCGACATCGAGGCGCTGTCCGCCTCGGGCGTCCCCGTCTACGCCGAACGCGGGCGGCACGGCGGCATCGAACTCCTCGCGGGCTTCCGTACGGACGTCACCGGGCTGACCGCCGACGAGTCCCGCGCCCTGTTCGTCCTCGCCGCACAGGGCGCCCACGCCGCCCTCGGCCTGGACGCCGCGCTCGGCTCGGCGCTGCGCAAGGTGATGGCTGCCCTCCCGGCCCCGCACCGCCCCGCCGCCGAGGTCGTCTCCCGCCGCATCCTGGTCGACGCCACCCGCTGGCAGGGCGGACCCCGGCCGCTCGTCGACCTGGACGTCCTCCAGGACGCGGTCTTCGCCGACCGCCGGCTGCGGCTGCGCTACCGGCACAGCGGGCAGCGCGAGCCACGGACGTACACCGTCGACCCCTACGGTCTCGTCGCCAAGGCGGGTGTCTGGTACCTGGTCGCCGACCGGCGGGCGAAGCCGCGGCTGTTCCGCGCGGACCGGGTGCGTACGGCGACCGTCCTCGACGACCCTGTCCGGCGTCGGCCGGGTGTCGAACTCGCCGACGCCTGGGAGGCGTTGCGCCGCGAGGTCGAGGAACGTCCCGGCGGGATCGACGTCGTCGTGCGGGTCCGGCGCGACCGACTCGACCTGTTCCTCCGGCTCAACGGCCCCTGGCTGACCGGCCTTCCGGAGGGCGAGGGCGAGTGGGTGACCGCCCGGCTGTCGTACGGCGTGCTGGGCGAGGCCCGCCAACTGCTCCAGTTCTCCGACCGGATCGAGGTGCTCTCGCCGCCCGAAGTGCGCGAGGAACTGCTCCGGGCGGCCGCCTCTGTCACGGACCTGTACCAGGGAGCAGGCGACGGAGCCGGGGGAAACGGCAGGTCAGACGGGGGCCTTTAGGCGGTCTTTGCCCTGCGCACAGGCCGGGGACAGTGATCACTCAAGGAAGCCCCAAGCCGCGTTGATTGAGTTCCAGCCCTCAGAACTCCCTCATCCTTCTTGGAGTTGTCTCTCATGAAGCGTGTGCGTCTCGTCCCCGCAGTGGCCCTGCTGGCGCTCTCGCCCCTCGCCCTGGTGGCCTGTGGCTCGGGCGACTCTTCGTCCTCCTCGAACAGCGGCAACTCCGGGCAGCAGTCGTGTCAGTCCGGTGCGCCGGGCGGCAACCCGTCGGACATGCCCAGCGGCGCCCCGTCGGGCGCGCCCACCCCCAACGGCACGGCCCAGCCGTCCGGTGCGCCCTCCGGCATGCCCAGCGGTGTGCCCAGCGGCGGTCCCGGCGGTGGCGGTCAGGGCGGCGGTCCCGGTGGCGGCCAGGGCGGCGGCTGTGGTGGTCCCGGCGGTGGTGGCGCGGCGCCGAGCGGCGCCCCGAGCGGGCAGCCGTCGGAGTCGGCCACGAAGAGCTGACCCGCCACGTCGTACGACAGGGGCGGCACTCCCGGTGAACGGGGGTGCCGCCCCTGGGCGTTACGGCCGGTGCGGTTCAGCCGCGCCAGTGGTCCCGGCCGATGCTGATCAGCCGCATCTGGCTGGTGGCGACCTGCCGGACCCGCTCCCGCTCCTGCTCCGAGGCCTCCAGTGCCTCCAGGAACAGGGAGGCGGTGATCAGCATCTGGTCGACGTAGAGGTTCGCCAGCATCAGCAGGTCGTCGTCGCTCCAGCCCTCGGACTCCGGGTCCTTGGCGAGCTCCTCCTTCACCTCCTCGGCGAACCGGGCCAGTTGGCCCCGGATGGCCTCCCGCACCGGCTGGACCCCGCCGTGCCGCTCACGGGCGATGAAGCGGACGTGGGCCGGGTGCGTGGCCACGTGGTGGGCGATCAACTCGACGGCGCGCACGATCCGTTCGTCGGCGGTGTCGGCCGCGGCGACCGTGGTGCGGATCATCGGGTGCAGGCTGCCCAGCGCCTCCTCGACGAGGGCGACACCGAGGTCGGCGGTGGAGCGGAAGTGCCGGTAGAAGGCGGTCGGCGCGACACCGACGGCGCGCGTGACCTCGCGCAGGCCGAGACTGCTCAGGCTCTGCTCCTCCAGCAGCCCCAACGCGGCGTCGAGGAGCGCCTGTCGGGTCTTCTGCTTCTGGGCCTGCCGGATGCCGAGGGTGTGACTCATGTCATCAGTAAACAACTGTTCTCTGGAATTGAGAAGTCGTCGGGGCGCGCTAGACTCTGTGGTCAGTGAACAACTGTTACTACAACTGTTCACCCAAACGTAACGCACCTCGGAGGGGGATCCGTCCCATGCTGTTCCTCGTCGCCGCACTTCTGCTCTTCGGCGCTGTGCTGGGCACCGTGGCCCACGCGCCGTTCGCCTTCACCGCCGTCGCCGCCGCCGTGATCGCCGCCTGGCTCGGCATCTTCGCGCTCCGCGAGCGGCACGCCCGCCGGCACACCTCGGCCGGCTGACCCGCCGGCTCACCCGACCCAATCGACCCGACCGTCCCAGGGGACTGATCACCATGCAGCTCACCGCCCGAGCCGACACCCAGGCCACCACCCGCAGCAGCGGCGTCCGCGACGCCGACGGCATGGCCGTGGCCTCCTTCATCCTCGGCCTCGTCGGCCTCCTCGTCCTGAACGTCTTCCTCGGCCCGATCGCCATCGCCCTGGCCTCGGTGGCCCTGTGGCGGGGCACCGCCCGCCGTGGCCGCGCCTTCCTCGGCCTCGGACTGGGCGTCGCCGACCTGCTCGTCCTGGTCGCCTTCATGCAGATGGACAGCACGGTGTCCTGGAGCTTCTAGCCCGGGACCGGACACGAGGCCGAGCCACCGGGCCCGTAGAATCGGCTCACCATGGCTTACCTCGACCACGCCGCGACGACCCCGATGCTTCCCGAGGCAGTCGAGGCACTCGCCGCACAGCTGGCCGTCACCGGCAACGCCTCCTCCCTCCACGCATCAGGACGCCGCGCCCGGCGCACCGTCGAGGAGGCCCGCGAGACCCTCGCCGAATCCCTGGGCGCCCGCCCCAGCGAGGTCGTTCTCACCTCCGGCGGCACCGAGGCCGACAACCTCGCGGTGAAGGGCCTGTACTGGTCCCGCCGCGACGCCGACCCGGCCCGCACCCGCGTCCTGGCCAGCCCCGTCGAGCACCACGCCGTCCTCGACGCCGTGCACTGGCTCGGCGAACACGAGGGCGCCACGGTCGAGTACCTCCCGGTCGACACGTACGGCCGCGTCCACCCCGACGCCCTGCGCGAGGCCATCGCCCGCGACCCCGACGACGTCGCCCTCGCCACCGTGATGTGGGCCAACAACGAGATCGGCACGATCATGCCGGTCCGTGAACTGGCCGACGTGGCAGGAGAGTTCGGCGTCCCGCTGCACGCCGACGCGGTCCAGGCCTACGGCCAGGTTCCCGTCGACTTCGCCGCCTCCGGCCTCGCCGCGATGACCGTCTCCGGCCACAAGGTCGGCGGTCCGTACGGCATCGGCGCCCTCCTGCTGGGCCGTGAGTACACCCCCGTCCCCGTCCTGCACGGCGGCGGCCAGGAGCGCCACGTCCGCTCCGGCACCCTCGACGTCCCCGCCGTCGCCTCCTTCGCCGTCGCCGGCCGCCTCGCCGCCGAGCAACGCGAGTGGTTCGCCCGCGAGATCGGCGCCCTGCGCGACGCCCTGGTCGAAGCGGTCCGTACAGCGGTCCCGGACGCGATCCTCGGCGGCGACCCCGCCCCGGGGGGCCGGCTCCCGGCCAACGCCCACTTCACCTTCCCCGGCTGCGAGGGCGACTCCCTGCTCCTCCTGCTGGACGCCCAGGGCATCGAGTGCTCCACCGGCTCCGCCTGCACCGCGGGCGTCGCCCAGCCCAGCCACGTCCTCCTCGCCACCGGCACCGATCCCGACCTCGCCCGCGGCACCCTGCGCTTCTCGCTGGGCCACACCTCCACCGAGGCCGACGTCGAGGCGGTCGCCAAGGCGATCGGCCCGGCGGTGGAACGCGCCCGCGCGGCGGGACTCACCTAGCCGCACGAGTGCGGGAGACTCCGGGACCGGTCGGACTCCGGGACCGGTGGACTCAGCCGGTCATCACCATGAGGGCCGCCATCATGCCCTCGTCCTCGTGCTGCAACAGATGGCAGTGGAGCATGTACATGTACGTGTCGTCGGCGAAGTCGGTGAACTTCATCGCGATCTTGATGGAGCCGCCGCCGACCACCTCGTAGGTGTCGAACCAGCCCAGGTCGACCCCGGTGGGCTCCTCGCCGTTGATCTCGATCAGCTGGAACGGCACGTCGTGCAGATGGAAGGAGTGCTCCAGCTGGGTGCTGTTGGTGATCGTCCAGATCTCCTCGACGTCCAGCGTCGTCATGATCTCCGCCATCGCGGCCATGGTCGTGCCGACCGAACCGTTGATGGTCATGCTGAGCCCCGACTGCCCCAGTGTGATCGTGCGGGCGGTGAAGTCCGTCGTGTCGTACCGGGTGATGGTGTTGAGGGTGGCGGGCAGGTCGTCCGGGGTGTCCGAGGCGTCCGGCGTCACGGTCAGGAAGTCGTACGTCCCGCTGCCGCCGCGCACCCAGCCGGTCGTGACGACCGTCTGGAGGGTGACCGCGTCGGAGAGGTCCAGGACGAACTCGGCGCGGGCGCCCGCCACCAGCCGGATCGACGTCACCTCGGCGGCCTCGGTCAGATAGCCCTGGTCGGTGGCGATCTGGGTGAGCGTGCCGCCGTCGGAGCGCTGGACGGTCATGATGTCGGACGGGGAGGCGTTGAGCACCCGGAACCGGGTGCGGGTCCTGGTGGCCGTGAACCCGAGGGTGGCCGAGTCGACGTTGGTGCCGTTGCACAGCACCGGGAAGCTCAGGCCGTTGGACAGGTAGCCGGTCAGGTCGTACTTGATGTCACCTGCGCTGTCGGTGGCCAGGCACTGCAGGATGATCGGGATGTCGTCGACGCCGTACTCGCTGGGCAGCGCGGCCGAGACGTCCGAGTCGTCCTCGACGATGATCATCCCGGCGAGACCGTGGACGACCTGCTCCGCCGTGGTGCCCAGGGCGTGCGGGTGGTACCAGAGGGTCTTGGCCTCGTCGAGGATCTCGAAGGTCGGCGACCATGTGGTGCCGTCCGCGAAGGCGTTCTGCGGGCCGCCGTCCATCTCGGCGGGGATGTGCGCGCCGTGGAAGTGGACGGTGGTGTCGTCGCCGAGGCTGTTGGTGATGTTCAGCAGGACCGTGTCGCCGGTGGTCCACTTCATGGTCGGGCCGAGGTAGGACTGGTTGTAGCCGGCCGTCGTACTGGTGACGCCGCTGAGCACCTCGCCGGTGCCCGTCCGTGCCTCCAGGGTGTAGGTGGTGGTGCCGTCGGAGGCGGTGCCCTCCAGCAGGTCCGGGACGGTGAGCGTGCCGTCCGCCGCGGCCGCCTTGCTGCGGGTGCCCTCGGTCAGCAGGGGGAAGCTCGCTCCCGCCACGGCCACGGCTCCCAGGCCCACCCCGGCCATACCGCCGAGGAACTTGCGCCGGTGCAGACCCTTGCCCTTGACGCCCTTGTCGGGCTCTGCGCTGTGTGTCATGGGCTGGAGACTCGAGGTAAGAGCTGTGTAAGCGCTGGGCTGAGTCCAGGAGCCGGCCGGGGACGCCGTGCGACCGCTGTGAGACTCAACTCCGTTGAAGAAAAGCCAAGTTGGAGAGTGCAGGTCACGGCCGGCGGCAGGAACATGTCGGGCGGATCTCCACCGCCGGAACTCTTATCAGGCCAGGGCCGTACGCGCCTGCCGTACGAGCTTCATGTACCGGTCCCAGTCCCAGTCCTCGCCGGGGTCGGTGTGGTCCGTGCCCGGCACCTCGACATGGCCGATGATGTGCTCGCGGTCCACGGGTATGTCGTAGCGCGCGCAGATCCGGGCCGCCAGACGCGCCGAGGCCTCGTACATCTTGTCCGTGAAGTCCTCGGGCCGGTCCACGAAGCCCTCGTGCTCGATGCCGACACTGCGTTCGTTGTAGTCGCGGTTGCCCGCGTGGTACGCCACGTCGAGCTCGCGGATCATCTGCGTGACGCGGCCGTTCCGCCCGACGATGTAGTGCGCGGCCGCCTGGTGCCCGGGGTCCTGGAAGGCCTTCACCGCGCTCGCGAAGCTGCCCTGGGTGACATGGATGATCACCATGTCTATGCCGTAGTCGTCGGGCCGGTCCGCGCGCCGCCAGTTCGCGTCGGAGGCCGCGACCCAGCGCGCACCGGTGTAGTCGACCTCGCCCTCCTTGCGCGGCTTCTCCACGCCGGGCGTACGCCACCACAGGCGCGCCAGCTCGTCCCGGGCCAGCACACCCGTGCCCACCGCGGCGGCCGCTCCGCCCACGATCAGCGCGCGCCGGCCGATGCGCCGGTCGCCGTCCTCGGATGCTCTTCTCGCCCCCATGTGATCGTCAACGGATATCCGGCGGCTCCGGTTCCCGCGCCCCCGTACCCTGGAAGGGTTATGACTCACTCCACGCAGCGCCCCCTCCGTGTCCTCGCCGCCATGTCCGGCGGTGTGGACTCCGCCGTCGCCGCCGCCCGCGCCGCGGAAGCCGGCCATGACGTGACCGGTGTCCACCTCGCCCTCTCGGCGAACCCGCAATCGTTCCGCACGGGCGCGCGTGGCTGTTGCACCATCGAGGACTCCCGCGACGCCCGCCGCGCCGCCGACGTCATCGGCATCCCGTTCTACGTCTGGGACCTCGCCGACCGCTTCCGCGAGGACGTGGTCGAGGACTTCGTCGCCGAGTACGAGGCCGGCCGCACCCCGAACCCGTGTCTGCGCTGCAACGAGAAGATCAAGTTCGCAGCCCTGCTCGACAAGGCGCTCGCGCTGGGCTTCGACGCGGTCTGCACCGGCCACTACGCCCAGGTGATCGTCCGTGAGGACGGCACCCGCGAACTGCACCGCGCCTCCGACATGGCCAAGGACCAGTCGTACGTCCTCGGTGTCCTGGACGACAGGCAGCTCGCGCACGCGCTCTTCCCGCTCGGCGACACCGTGACGACCAAGGACGAGATCCGCGCCGAGGCCGAGCGCCGGGGCCTCGCGGTGGCCAAGAAGCCCGACTCCCACGACATCTGCTTCATCGCCGACGGCGACACCCAGGGCTTCCTCGCGAACCGGCTCGGCAAGGCGGAGGGCGACATCGTCGACGAGGTCGGCGCGAAGATCGGCACCCACGAGGGCGCGTACGGCTTCACCATCGGCCAGCGCAAGGGGCTCAGGATCGGCACGCCCGCCGCCGACGGCAAGCCGCGCTACGTCCTGGACATCTCGCCGGTCGACAACACGGTGACGGTCGGCCCGGCCGCCTCCCTGGACGTCACCGGCCTCACCGCGATCAAGCCCCGCTGGTGCGGCGCGGCCCCCACCGGCCCCGGCACCTACACCGCCCAGCTGCGCGCCCACGGCGGCGAGACCGAGGTCCGCGCGGAACTGGTCGACGGTGAGCTCCAGGTGTCCTTCACGGAGCCCGTCCGCGGGGTCGCCCCCGGCCAGGCGATCGTGCTGTACGACGGCACGCGCGTGGTGGGTTCGGCGACGATCGCCTCGACCACGCGCGCGACGGCGGGCGCCACGGCCTGAGTGCAGGGCGCTCTGAGCTCCGGGTCTCCTGAGCTCCGGGTCTCCTGAGCTCCGGGTCTCCTGAGCTCCGGGTCTCCTGAGCTCAGGGCGCGAAGAACTCGGCGAGCACCGGGGCCAGGGCGTTCGGATCCACCATGTGGGTCTGACCCGCCAGGCTCCGGTACGACCCTTGCGGTACCACCTCCGCGACGGCCCTGGTGGCCGCCTGCATCCAGTCGGGGCTCGCGTCGCCCGCGACGGCCAGCACCGGGACGGCGATCGAGGCCAGCCGGTCCCGGGGCACCAGACCGTCGCCCAGGACGGCGTTGTCGTACGCCAGTGTCGGTGCCACGGCCTCCATGCCGCCCCACATGGGCGACTGGCGGGCGCCCCGGATCATCTCGTCGGGCGTGCCGACGAGCCGGAGGAACAGTTCGACCGCGTCGCCCCGCCGGCCCTCGCCGAGCGCGGCGGTGAGGTTCTCGGTGTACTCCGCGCGTTCCTTCGCGCCGTGTTCGGAGAAGTCCGCGAAGGGCGTCTCGTACACCGCGACCCGGCGCAGCGGCAGCCCGCTCGCCGCCGCCCGCAGTACCAGCGCCCCGCCCGAGGAGATCCCGCACAGGCACGCCTCGCCGCCTGCCACCTCGATCAGCGCCGCGAGGTCCTCGACCTCGCGCTCCACCGCGTACGGCGCCGTGTCACCGCTCTCGCCGCGGCCCCGGCGGTCGTACACCAGAACCCGGAACCGGTCCGACAGGGGCACGGCCAGCGGCGCCACCGTGCCACCCGTCGACATCGCGCCGCTCACGAGGATCACTGTGGGGCCCTCACCGCTGCTTTCGTACGCGATCGGGGTGCCGTCACGGGAGAGAGTCTTCTTGTCCATGCCTGTGAAGACTGCCGCGCGCCGGGGAACTAATCGAGGACCGTCACCTCGTAGAAGCAGAGGTGGTCCTTGATCTCGGCCACCTCCGGCTTGGGGTCCGGGTAGGCCCAGACGAGGTCGGCCGCGTCCGGCAGCGACCAGTAGGAGGCCGTGCCCTTGAACGGGCAGTACGTGTGGGTGTCAGACGGTGTCAGCAGGTCCAGGCGTACGTCCTCGGCGGGGATGTAGTAGCGCACGGGAGAGCCCGTCTCGCGCAGTACGAGCGGGCGTTCGGTCTCCGCGAGGACCTGGGATCCGTGGACGACGCGGACGTGCTCGGTGCCCTTCTCGACAGTGATGCGGTGTCCAGCGGTCACGATCGTGCCTCCTCGGGGTAGCCGTCTGTGGAGGTGCAGCGCACGCTGGGCCTGAGTTCTTCCCCGGTCCGCTTCTGTCAGGAGGTCCTCATGGGGGCCACAGATCTGTCCAGAGACCGCCAGAACCTCGTCCACCGGGTCCGTTACGCCCTGCGCCACCCCGAGCGGGTGCCCGCCCACACCCGGCGGGCCGCGCGGGACGCCTGGCTGCGTATGCGACACCCCGGGCACATCGCCTACTACCGCGCGGTGATGGCCGCCGACGCCGCCCGCAGCCCCGAGGCCGCCGTGGGACACAACCCCTCTCCGGAACGCTGGGCGCAGCTCGGCCGGATGCAGTTCGACTACCTGCTGGGCCACGGGCTGCGACCGGAGCACCACATGCTGGAGATCGGCTGCGGGAACCTCCGCGCGGGCCGCCTCTTCATCGGCCACCTGGACACCGGCCACTACTACGGCATCGACATCTCGCCGGCCATCCTGCTCGCCGCCCAGGACACCCTCGTACGCGAACATCTCCAGCCCCGGCTGCCGCATCTGGCGCTCGTCGACGACCTGACCTTCAAGTTCCTGCCCGACGGGTACTTCGACGTCGTGCACGCGCACAGCGTGTTCTCGCACTCGCCCCGGCAGGTCGTCGAGCAGTGCTTCGCGCATGTGGGCCGGATCCTCGCGCCCGGTGGTTTCTTCGACCTCACCTTCAACCGCACCGAGGGCCGCGAACACCAGGTGCTGCACGAGGACTTCTACTACCGGACGCGGACCCTGGCCGCCCTCGCCGCCCGCCACGGCCTCAAGGCGCGGTTCATGGACGACTGGGAGCGGCTGCCGCACCGGCAGTCCAAGATCCGCCTGACCGTGATGTCGGAGCGGGCCCGTACGGTGGGTCCATGAACATCTGCGTCTTCCTCTCGGCCGCCGACCTTGACGAGCGTTACACCCGTCCCGCGCGGGAGTTCGCGGAACTGCTCGGCAAGGGTGGCCACACGCTGGTGTGGGGCGGCTCTGACGTGGGCCTGATGAAGGTCGTCGCGGACGGCGTGCAGGAGGCGGGCGGCAAGCTCGTCGGTGTCTCCGTCGAGTTCCTGTCCGCCAAGGTCCGCCCGGGCGTCGACGCCATGGTGATCGCGAAGGATCTCGCCGAACGCAAGAGGCTGCTCCTGGAGAAGGCCGACGCGGTCGTGATCATGGTGGGTGGCACCGGCACGCTCGACGAGGCCACCGAGATCCTGGAGCTGAAGAAGCACGGCCACACCGACAAGCCGGTGGTCCTGCTCAACACCGCGGGCTTCTACGACGGCCTGAAGCAACAGTTCCGGCGCATGGAGGACGAGGGCTTCCTGCCGCTTCCGCTGACCGACCTGGTGTTCTTCGCGGAGGAGCCGGTGGGGGCGCTCGCGTACCTGGAGGAGAGCCAGGGCATCGAGTGACCCGCGGGTGATGCGAGCATGGCGGCATGGCTACACATGTGATCACCGGGGCGGGTTCGGGCATCGGCGCGGCGGTGGCCCGCCGTCTGCACGCGCGTGGGGACGAGGTCGTGCTGCACGCCCGTGACGCGGGCCGGGCGAAGGAGCTGGCGGCGGAGTTCCCCGGGGCGCGGACGCTCGTCGGCGACCTGTCCGACCCGGACAAGCTGTCCTGGGCCTTCTCCCACCAGTCGCTTCCCGACCGGGTCGACTCGCTTCTCCACATCGCGGGCGTGGTCGACCTGGGCCCGGTGGGCGACCTCACCCCGAAGACCTGGCGCCACCAGCTGAACGTCAACCTGATCTCCCCGGCGGAGCTGACCCGGCACTTCCTGCCCCAACTCCGGGTCTCTCAGGGCCACGTGGTGTTCGTGAACTCGGGCGCCGGGCTCAACGCGCACGCCGACTGGTCCGCGTACGCGGCGTCCAAGCACGGCCTCAAGGCCCTGGCGGACTCGCTCCGCCACGAGGAGCACGGCAACGGCGTCCGGGTCACCTCGGTGTACCCCGGCCGTACCGCCAGCCCCATGCAGGCCAAGGTCCACCAGCAGGAGGGCAAGGAGTACGACGCGTCGCGGTGGATCGACCCCGAGTCGGTGGCGACGGCGATCCTGACCGCGATCGACCTGCCGAGGGACGCGGAGATCAACGACCTGACGGTCCGCCCGGGTCGCTGAGCCAGACTTTTTTCGCCCCCGCCGCCCCTACCCGTCCCATCCCGGGGGCTGCGCCCCCGGACCCCCGCTTCGGCCCTGAAGGGGCCTCGTCCTCAAACGCCGGACGGGCTGGGTTTCTCAGCCTCTCCGGCGTTTGAGGAGCGGGGGTCCAGGGGGCAGCGCCCCCTGGAAGCGGGGTCGAAGGGGCGGCAGCCCCTGGAGGATGGGAATGGGTAGGGGCGGCGGGGGCGAGGAAAGGCAGCGGACGCCCCGACACCTCCGCTTCCACACCTACGTAGGCTTCACCAGGTGACCGCAGACTTCACCTTCGCCCCCGCCACCGGCGTCGGCTCCCTGCCCGGCGGCGACGCCCGGGAGGCCGCCAAGACCGCCACCGGTTCCTTCGAGGACTTCCCGTTCCTCGCCGAGCTGCCCGCGCGCGGACCCGGCGCGGACATGATCGGACGGACCGCCGGAATGCTCGTGGAGCTGTACGCGCGCGTGGAGCCCAGCGGATGGCGGATCGGGGACCGCCCGGGACGGGACACGAAACGAGCCCGGTCCTGGCTGGGCGAGGACCTGGACGCGATCGAGGAGTTCACCCAGGGATACGAGGGGCAGCTCAAGGTGCAGGCCGTCGGGCCCTGGACCCTCGCCGCCGCACTGGAGCTGAAGAACGGCGAGGCGGCTCTCGGCGACCCCGGCGCCTGCCGGGATCTCGCGGGCTCCCTCGCCGAGGGCCTGCGCCAGCACCTCGCGGAAGTACAGCGCCGCATCCCCGGCGCCCGGATCGTCCTCCAGCTCGACGAACCCTCCCTCATCGCCGTACTCCGCGGACAGATCAAGACCGCCAGCGGCTACCGGACCCATCGGGCCGTCGACCGGCAGATCGTCGAGGCGACCCTCCGCGACGTCGTCGGGGTTCACGGCGACGGCCCCGTCGTGGTCCACTCGTGCGCACCGGACGTCCCGTTCGCCCTGCTGCGCCGGGCGGGCGCGGCGGCGATCTCCTTCGACCTCGGCCTCCTCACCGAGCGTGACGACGACGCGATCGGCGAGGCGGTGGAGAGCGGCACCCGGCTCTTCGCAGGTGTCGTACCGGGCACGGACGGCCCATTGTCAGACCCTGCCGGTAGCGTCATGGGTGTCAGGACGCTGTGGCGCAGGTTGGGACTGCATGCGGGGCTTCTCGCGGAGGCGGTCACGGTCACTCCGGCGTGCGGACTCGCGGGGGCCTCCCCGGGGTACGCGCGCAAGGCTCTCGCCCACTGCGCCCAGGCGGCGAGATCCCTCGCGGACAACCCAGAGTAACGGGAGGACAACACGGTGGCCGGCGACAAGCAAGCGGAGACGACGGTGCCCGCGGAGGCACGGGAGCAGCACGCGAAGCTCGCTGAGCAGATCGAGGAGCACCGCTTCCGGTACTACGTGAACGACGCCCCGGTCGTCAGCGACGCGGAGTTCGACAAACTCCTGCGGTCCCTGGAAGCGCTGGAGGAACAGTACGACGAGCTGCGCACGCCGGACTCGCCGACGCAGAAGGTGGCGGGGGCGTACGAGACGGAGTTCACGAGCGTCGAGCACCGCTCCCGCATGCTCTCCCTCGACAACGCCTTCAGCGACGAGGAGTTGGTCGCCTGGGCCGAGCGCGTCGCCAAGGACGTCGGTACCTCCGACTACCACCTCCTGTGCGAGCTGAAGGTCGACGGCCTCGCCGTCAACCTGACGTACGAGCACGGCCGTCTCGTCCGTGCGGCGACCCGCGGTGACGGCCGCACGGGCGAGGACATCACGCCCAACGTCCGGACCATCGCGGAGATCCCGGACCGGCTCACCGGCGACAAGGTGCCCGACCTCGTGGAGATCCGCGGCGAGGTCTACTTCCCGATGGAGAAGTTCGAGGGGCTCAACGCCCGGCTGGTCGCGGCCGGTGACAAGCCGTTCGCCAACCCGCGCAACGCGGCGGCCGGTTCCCTGCGCCAGAAGGACCCGCGCGTCACCGCCACCCGCCCGCTCCACATGGTCGTCCACGGCATCGGCGCCCTGGAGGGCTTCGACGGCATGACGCGCCTCTCCCAGGCGTACGACCTGCTCAAGGAGTGGGGTCTGCCCACCGCCAAGCACAACAGGGTGGTCGACGACCTCGACGGCGTACGGGAGTTCATCGCGTACTTCGGCGAGAACCGGCACTCGGTGGAGCACGAGATCGACGGCGCCGTCGTGAAGCTGGACGAGATCCGCCTCCAGGGCCGGCTCGGCTCCACGGCACGCGCCCCGCGCTGGGCGATCGCGTACAAGTACGCGCCGGAAGAGGTGAACACCAAGCTGATCGACATCAAGGTCGGTGTCGGTCGCACCGGTCGTGTCACGCCGTACGCCCAGGTCGAACCCGTCACGGTCGCGGGCTCGGAGGTCGAGTTCGCCACCCTGCACAACCAGGACGTCGTCAAGGCGAAGGGCGTGCTGATCGGCGACACCGTGGTGATCCGCAAGGCCGGTGACGTCATCCCGGAGATCCTCGGTCCGGTGGCGGACCTGCGCGACGGCAGCGAGACGCCGTTCGTCATGCCGGAGAAGTGCCCCGAGTGCGAGACCCCTCTCAGGCCGATGAAGGAGGGCGACATCGACCTCCGCTGCCCCAACGCGGAGGGCTGTCCCGCCCAGTTGCGGGAGCGCCTGTTCTATCTGGCGGGCCGCAAGTCGCTGGACATCGAGCACTTCGGGTATGTCGCCGCCGCGGCCCTCACCCAGCCCCTGGAGCCCGCTGAGCCGCCGCTGAAGGACGAGGGCGACCTGTTCGACCTCACCATCGAGCAGTTGCTGCCCATCAAGGCGTACGTCCTCGACCAGGACTCCGGTCTGCCCAAGCGCGACCCGAAGACGGGCGAGGAGAAGATCGCCACGGTCTTCGCCAACCAGCAGGGCGAGCCGAAGAAGAACGCGGTCGCGATGCTGGAGCACATCTCCGCGGCCAAGGAACGCCCGCTGGCCCGCCTTCTCACCGGCCTGTCGATCCGGCACGTCGGCCCGGTCGCCGCCGAGGCGCTGGCCCGCGAGTTCCGCTCGATCGAGCGGATCGACGAGGCGACCGAGGAGGAGCTGAAGAACACCGACGGTGTCGGCCCGATCGTCGCCGCCGCCGTCAAGGAGTGGTTCGCCGAGGACTGGCACCGCGAGATCATCCGCAAGTGGCGGGCCGCCGGTGTCCGCATGGAGGAGGAGGGCTCCGGCGAGGACGAGGGTCCCCGTCCGCTGGCGGGCCTGACCGTCGTCGTCACCGGCACCCTGGAGCGCTACACCCGTGACGGAGCCAAGGAGGCGCTGCAAAGCCGGGGTGCGAAAGTGACCGGTTCGGTTTCGAAGAAGACGTCTTTCGTCGTTGTGGGTGACAATCCTGGTTCGAAGTACGACAAGGCGATGCAGCTGAAGGTGCCGGTTCTGAACGAGGACGGCTTCGACGTCCTGCTGGAACAGGGCCCCGAGGCGGCCGCCGAAGTCGCGCTACCGACCGAGGAGTAGGGCGGAGCAGCGGTTGAAGGCCACCCGATCGGCGCATACCAGATGCATACGGGTGGCCGGGGCGCATTCGGGCAACCGTCGACGACCGCTGCCCGTGGAAGCCGTCTGCGGCCTACTGTTGAGATGTGCGCCTGCCGTGCCCAGCTGCGGTTGGGGCAACCCCTTGCTCCTCAGGAGCAGGGGGAAGGGCTTTCCAACGCGGCGCCGTAGAGGGTTTGTCGGGCAACGGGCCGCGTGGCGTGGGCACCGCCGGCTGTGAGAGGGACGGGAATGGAACCGACCGAGAGCGCCGCCCCGGACTCACGGCTGCGCCGGCTGACCGCCGCCTGGCGGGGGAGCCTGCGGGCGACGCGGTCAGCGGCGCGTCCCGGCGAGGAGGCGCGCGTCACCGGACCGTACACCGCGGTGGACGAACGTATCCCGGTGCCCCTCACCGCCGAGCGCACCCACGCGCTGCCGGGCACCGGCCCCGAGCGGCACCTGTCCTGGCCCGCGCTGCCCACCGCGGTCGTCGCGGCGGCCGGGTTCGTCCTCGGCGCCGGGTTCTACCGGGCCTTCACCGGCAGCCACGCGCTCTTCCCGTCCGGCACCGTCGGCTGGGCCCTGGCCGTGCTGACCGGCGTCATCGTCGGCCACCTGGTCGCGCTCGGCCGCGCCCGCTGGTGGGGCGGCACCGGCTCGGGCGCCGCCCTCACCCTCGCCGTGCTGATGCTGTACGGCTGGGTGCCCGCCGGCATGGTCAGCCTCACCGTCGTCGTCCTGGTCGGCATAGCCAGGCGCCACCGCTGGCGGCAGGGCGTCCTGCACGGCGCGGTGGACATCCTCGGCATCGGGGCCGGCGCCCTCGTACTGGCCGCCTTCGGCCGTATCCCGTCGGTCGAGAACCCCTGGAACCCCGACACCTGGACGCTCTACACGGCCCCCGAGGTGATCCTCGTAGCGGCCGCCTACCTCGCCGTCACCCGCACCCTGCTGTGGTACCTGCACGCCCCGCGCGCCGGCGGCCTGCCCACCGTGGCCCGTACCGCCCTGTTCAGACAGGGCCTGGTCGCGGTCGCGCTGCTCGGCATCGCACCGCTGGTCTGCGTCGTCGCCGTCGCCAAGCCGGTGCTGCTGCCCCTGTTCGCCATTCCGCTGATCGCCCTCGACTCCACCCTGTGGATAGCCCGGGCCCGGGCGGAGGAGCAGCTGCGCGACCCGCTGACCGGGCTGCCCAACCGGCAGTGGCTGCTGGAACGCATCTGGACCGCTCTGGACGACGCCGAACGCATCGGCGCCCGGTCGGCCCTGATGCTCATCGACCTCGACCGCTTCCGTTCGGTCAACGACACCCTGGGCCACCTGGCCGGCGACCGGCTGCTCCTCCAGATAGCCGACCGGCTCCAGCGGGCCCTGCCGCGCGGGGCGGAGGCCGCACGGCTCGGCGGTGACGAGTTCGCCGTGTTACTGCCCGTCGCCGACTCCACGACGTCCGCGACCCGCGTCGCCCGCAGTCTCGTCGCGGCCCTCAGCTCCCCGCTCGACCTCGACGGACTCACCCTCGTGCTGGAGGCCAGCGCCGGAGTCGCCGTCTTCCCCGACCACGCCCTGGACGCCGAGGGGCTGCTGCGCCGGGCCGACGTGGCGATGTACCAGGCGAAGCGCGACCGTACGGGCGTCGAGGTCTACGAGTCCAAGCGGGACTCCAACACCCCTGACCGGCTGGGACTGCTGGGGGACCTCAGAAGGGCCCTCGACGCGCACGAGGTCGAACTGCACTACCAGCCCAAGGTCCGCTTCGACGGACAGGTGGCGGGCCTCGAGGCCCTGGTCCGCTGGGTGCACCCGGAGCGCGGGAAGGTGCCGCCGGACGAGTTCATCGCCATAGCCGAGTCCTCCGGGCTGATGCCGCACCTCACGGAGTACGTCCTCGACACCGCGCTCGCCCAGGTCGCCGTATGGCGGGCCCAGGGCCTGCACGTCCCGGTCGCGGTCAACGTCTCCCCGCGTGACGTCCACACCCCCGGTTTCGCCGGTTCGGTGGCCGCCCGGCTGGCCCGGCACGGCGTTCCCGCGGGCTCGCTCCAGCTGGAGATAACCGAGCATGTGCTGCTCGAGGACCCGCAGCGCGCCGCCGACACCCTCGCCGGCCTGACCGGGCACGGCGTGAAGATGTCCCTGGACGACTTCGGCACCGGCTACTCCTCGCTGGTCCATCTGCGCCGTCTGCCGTTCAGCGAGCTGAAGATCGACCGGTCCTTCGTCGCCCGGCTGGCCGTCGACACCGAGGACGCCGAGATCGTGCGCTGCACGGTCGACCTCGCCCATTCCCTGGGCCTGCTCGTCGTCGCCGAGGGCGTCGAGGACGACGAGACCTGGGAGCGACTGCGGGACCTGCGCTGCGACGCCGTACAGGGCTGGCTGGTCGCGGCGGCCATGCCGGCGGAGGAGGCGACGGCGTGGTTGCGGGCGCGGGGTTCGCGGGGCTGGCAGAGGCCGAGGGCAGCGTTGCCGGCAGCGGAATGAACGGCCCGTAGGGGCCGTTCAGGGGCGCGGGGCTGTATCCATGTGCGGCTCCGCCGCGCGGGCGCGACAAGCGCACGATGGCGCCGCAGCCGCCAACCGGCCTCTCCAGGCACCCCCCGCCGAATCCGTTTAACGGCCAGAGGCACTCGCCCCATAGGATTGGCCCCAAACCACACACACTCACCCCAGAGGATCGCTGCATGCCTGGCATCACGCGCGAGGAGGTCGCCCACCTCGCACGGCTGGCGCGTCTGGAGCTGAAGCCCGAAGAGCTGGTGCACTTCGCGGGACAGCTGGACGACATCATCGGCGCGGTCGCACGCGTCAGTGAGGTCGCCGACCAAGACGTACCGCCGACCTCGCACCCGCTCCCGCTGACGAACGTCATGCGGGCGGACGAGGTACGTCCGTCGCTCACCCCCGAGCAGGCGCTCTCCGGCGCCCCGGCCCAGGAGCAGCAGCGTTTCAAGGTGCCGCAGATCCTGGGGGAGGACTAATCGCCATGACGGACAACGTCAACATCATCAAGCTGACCGCCGCCGAGACCGCCGCGAAGATCGCCTCCGGTGAGCTCACGGCCGTGCAGGTCACCGAGGCCCACCTGGCCCGTATCGAGGCCGTCGACGAGAAGGTGCACGCCTTCCTGCACGTCGACCGCGAGGGCGCGCTGGCCCAGGCCCGCGCCGTCGACGAGAAGCGTGAGCGCGGCGAGAAGCTCGGCCCGCTCGCCGGCGTCCCTCTCGCGCTGAAGGACATCTTCACCACCGAGGGCATCCCGACGACCGTCGGTTCGAAGATCCTGGAAGGGTGGATTCCGCCGTACGACGCCACCCTCACCAAGAAGCTCAAGGCCGCTGACGTCGTCATTCTCGGCAAGACCAACATGGACGAGTTCGCCATGGGGTCCTCCACCGAGAACAGCGCCTACGGCCCGACCGGCAACCCCTGGGACCTCACCCGGATCCCCGGCGGCTCCGGTGGCGGCTCCTCGGCCGCGCTGGCCGCGCACATGGCGCCCCTCGCCATCGGCACCGACACCGGCGGTTCGATCCGCCAGCCGGCCGCCGTCACCGGCACGGTCGGCGTCAAGCCGACGTACGGGGCCGTCTCGCGGTACGGCATGGTCGCCTTCTCCTCCTCCCTCGACCAGGGCGGGCCCTGCGCCCGTACGGTCCTGGACGCGGCGCTGCTGCACGAGGTCATCGCCGGGCACGACCCGCTGGACTCGACCTCCATTGACGCGCCCGTCCCGCCCGTCGTCGAGGCCGCCCGCAACGGCAGCGTCGAGGGCATGCGCGTCGGCGTCGTCAAGCAGTTCCGCGGCGAGGGCTACCAGGCCGGTGTCATCCAGCGCTTCGACGAGTCCGTCGCCCTCCTCAAGGAGCTGGGCGCCGAGATCGTCGAACTGGACTGCCCGTCCTTCGACCTCGCCCTGTCGGCGTACTACCTCATCGCGCCCTCCGAGTGCTCGTCCAACCTCGCCCGCTTCGACGGCCTGCGCTACGGCCTGCGTACCGGCGACGACGGCACCAACTCGGCCGAGGCGGTCACGTCGATCACCCGTGAGGCGGGCTTCGGCCCCGAGGTGAAGCGCCGGATCATGCTCGGCACGTACGCGCTCAGCTCCGGCTACTACGACGCGTACTACGGCAGCGCCCAGAAGGTCCGTACGCTCATCACGCGCGACTTCGAGAAGGCGTTCGAGCAGGTGGATGTGATCGTGTCTCCCACCACGCCCACCACCGCCTTCCCGATCGGCGAGCGTGCCGACGACCCGATGGCGATGTACCTCGCCGACCTGTGCACCATCCCGACCAACCTGGCGGGCAACTCGGCCATGTCGCTGCCCTGCGGGCTCGCCCCGGAGGACAACCTCCCGGTCGGCCTCCAGATCATCGCTCCGGCGCTGAAGGACGACCGTCTTTACAAGGTCGGCGCCGCCGTCGAGGCCGCCTTCGTGGAAAAGTGGGGGCACCCGCTCCTCGAGGAGGCACCGTCGCTGTGAGCAAGCTGACCAAGGCGAAGGACTTCAAGAAGTCCAAGTCCGGTACGTACCTGTCCATCGCCACCACGGCGTTCGGCGCCATCGGTGTCGCCAAGCGGCTCAAGAAGGCGCGCGCCGAGAGCGACACGCTGGTTCTGATCGACGCCACCGTGGCCGCCGTCGCCGTCGTCACCGGCCTCGCGGTCCTGTACCGCGAACTGAAGCGGCTGGGCGACGACGACGTCCTGCTGGGCTGAGAGGGAAGTTTCACCGTGACCACCACGACCGACCTGGTGTCGTACGAGGACGCTCTCGCGTCGTACGACCCCGTCATGGGCCTCGAGGTCCATGTCGAACTCGGCACCAAGACCAAGATGTTCTGCGGCTGTTCGACCGAGCTCGGTCAGGACGCCAACACGCAGACCTGCCCCACCTGCCTCGGCCTGCCCGGCGCGCTTCCGGTCGTCAACGCGATCGGCGTCGAGTCGGCGATCAAGATCGGTCTCGCGCTGAACTGCGAGATCGCCGAGTGGTGCCGCTTCGCCCGGAAGAACTACTTCTATCCGGACATGCCGAAGAACTTCCAGACCTCCCAGTACGACGAGCCGATCGCCTTCAACGGCTTCCTCGACGTGCAGCTGGAGGACGGCGAGACCTTCCGCGTGGAGATCGAGCGCGCCCACATGGAGGAGGACACCGGCAAGTCGACCCACGTGGGCGGCGCGACGGGCCGTATCCACGGCGCCTCGCACTCGCTGCTGGACTACAACCGCGCCGGCATCCCGCTCATCGAGATCGTCACCAAGCCGATCGAGGGCGCCGGCGAGCGCGCTCCCGAGGTCGCCAAGGCGTACGTCCGTGAGCTGCGCGAGCTCATCAAGGCGCTCGGCGTCTCGGAAGCCCGCATGGAGATGGGGCAGATGCGCTGCGACGTGAACCTGTCGCTGCGCCCGCACGGCCGTGAGAAGTTCGGTACGCGCTCCGAGACGAAGAATGTCAACTCGCTGCGGTCCGTGGAGCGCGCGGCCCGCTTCGAGATCCAGCGGCACGCGGCCGTCCTGTCGTCCGGCGGGACGATCATCCAGGAGACCCGGCACTTCCACGAGGACACGGGGTCCACGACCTCGGGCCGAGTGAAGGAGGAGGCCGAGGACTACCGGTACTTCCCGGAGCCGGACCTGGTCCCCGTGGCCCCCTCGCGCGAGTGGGTCGAGGAGATCCGGGCCGCGCTTCCCGAGCTGCCGCTGGTTCGCCGTAACCGGCTCCTCGCGGAGTGGGGCATCTCGGCCACCGAGATGCAGGCGATCCTGAACGCCGGTGCGCTGGACCTGATCGTCGCCACGATCGACGCCGGTGCCGACGCGGCCTCCGCCCGCAAGTGGTGGATGGGCGAACTGGCCCGCAGCGCCAACGAGTCGGGCAAGGCCCTCGACGAGCTGGCGATCACCCCGGCGCAGGTCGCGCGGGTCACCGAGCTCGTCTCCAAGGGCGACCTCAACGACAAGCTGGCCCGTCAGGTCATCGAAGGCGTCCTCGCGGGCGAAGGCACCCCGGACGAGGTCGTCGACAAGCGCGGTCTGAAGGTCGTCTCCGACGAGGGTGCCCTCGGCACCGCCGTCGACGAGGCCATCGCCGGCAACCCGGGCATCGCCGACAAGATCCGTTCCGGAAAGGTCGCCGCGGCCGGCGCCCTGGTCGGCGCGGTCATGAAGGCCACCCGCGGTCAGGCCGACGCGGCCCGCGTCAAGGAGCTGATCCTGGAGAAGCTGGGCGTCAGCGAGGGCTGACGCTCTCAGGCGCGTATGGCCCCGGAGGCAGTACCTCCGGGGCCATAGGCTTACCTGCTCACTTTCGGCGTCCTACGAGTCGTACGAAACCCAGCGCCCGGCCCTGATCGGCGCGTACCGCCTCGCCCACCCGTCGGGCCATCGCGCGATGGAACTCCTCCGGGCTCTCCTCGGCGACGACCTCGCACCACAACAGCCAGTCCTTCCAGCCGTCCGGTTGCCAGTCGGCCGTCTCGACCTCGACGGCCCCGCTGCGGGTCCACTGGCGGCGCCACCAGTCGGCGGAGTGGAAGCACCACCAGTCGGGCTCCCAGTACTCCTTGAGATGCTCCGGCGGTTCGACGCCCTCGATCTCCTCCCGCACCGCCGGTACGACGATCCCGATCCGCCCGCCCGGCTTCAACAGGCGGGTCAGCGTGGGCAGATACAGATCGTTCGTGCCGAAGTACTGGTAGGCGTCGATGCTCACGATCGTGTCGAAGCTCGCCTCGGCGAACGGCAGGTCGTGCGCCTCGGTGTGCACGGGCAGCACCCGGTCGGCAAAGCCGGCCTCGGCGATGCGGCGCGCGTTCTCGTCGGCCGCGACCCACAGATCGGCCGCGGTGACCTGGGCGTGGTACTCCCGGGCCAGGAAGACCGACGTCATCGCCCGGCCGCAGCCGAGGTCGAGGACGCGGGCGCAGGGTCGCAGGGTGTCCAGGCCGAGAGCGGGCGCCAGCCACTCCAGCAGCCACAGCGCGTTCGGGCCCATCTGGTTCTCGACGACCCAGCGGACGTCGTAGCTGTTGCTGCGCGGGTAGCGGGCGTGGGTCAGCCGCCGGGTGAGGTCCTCATCCGAGATCCTCGCGGTGATGTCTGACATCGGTGAACGGGCTCCTTGAGTCCTGAGAGACGAAAAGGGATACGGCGGAGCTCGGTCGGACGCTCAAACAACGCACCTGCTTGGGTCGGGGGCCGGACGGGCCCGGGATCTCTCAGCCGGACACGCTACGCTCCCGCGCCATGAACGGACATGGGAATTCCGAGCCATCCGACATACGGGAGGACCACGAGGAGTACGACGACCAGCTGCTGGATGCCCGGCGGGCCCGCTGGACGGCCTCCGGCACCGGGACGCTGCTGGCCCTCGCGGGTCTCGCGGCGTCGACGCTCCGGCTGAGCGGCGCCGCTCCCGGCCTCGTCCCGGCCGCCTACGCCTTCGGTGCCCTGGTGTGCGCGCTCGCGGCGGTCCTAGGCTCCCGGGGGCGCACCCGCAGAGCGCTGTGGCTGCTGATCGTCGGCGTGATGGTGATGGCGCTGGGCGACCAGTTCGACTGATGTGACAGAGTGACCGTTACTGTCCTGTGATCTGCCTCGCACTCCTGTGAATAAACCCACGAACGGCATAAACGATCACTTCTGGCTGCAAGAGTGGACCACGCATTGCTCATGCGTTCTTTGCGGGCCGTTCACACCATGGACGACTGTTCCCGGTCAAAGATCCACAAATTCACCCGGGAGCACGATTCGTGGCAGCCCTCGCACGCTGGTGTGTCCAGCGCCGCCTCGTCGCCGTACTGCTGTGGCTCCTCGCCTTCGGCGGGGTGACCGCGGCCGCCGCGGCCACCGGCTCGGCGTACTCGAACGACTACGAGGTCCCCGGCACCGAGTCGGGCCAGGCCACCCGGCTGCTCCAGGAGGGCTTCCCCGACCTCGGCGGCGACAGCGACACCGTTGTCTGGCACACCACCTCCGGCACGGTCCGCGCCTCCGCCGTCGAGCAGACCATGAACCGGACCCTCGACGAGATCGCCGACCTCCCGGGAGTCGCCGCCGTCGTCAGCCCGTACGACGACCGGGGCGCCGCCCAGATCAGCGAGGACGGCCGTACCGCGTACGCCACCGTCACCTTCGACGACCGGGCCGAGAACATCGACAAGGCCGAGGCGCAGGCCGTCGTCACCACCGCCGAGGCCGCCGAGAGCGACGGGCTCCAGGTGGAGCTGGGCGGCAGCGCCATCGCGCTCACCGAGTCCGCGGGCGGGCACCTCGCCGAGGCGGTCGGTGTGATCGTCGCCGCCGTCGTGCTGTTCCTCGCGTTCGGCTCGCTCGCGGCCTCGCTGCTGCCCATCGCCACCGCGCTGGTCAGCGTCGGCACCGCGTACGCCGGGATCGTGCTGCTCGGGCACGCCATGACCGTCGCCGACTTCGCCCCCATGCTCGGCATGCTGATCGGGCTCGGCGTCGGCATCGACTACGCCCTGTTCATCGTGACCCGGCACCGGCGCGGGCTGAAACGCGGGCTGGACGTCGACGAGTCCATAGCCAACGCCGTCGCCACCACCGGACGGGCGGTCGTCTTCGCGGGTGCCACGGTTTGCATCGCCCTGCTCGGCATGCTGATCCTCCGGCTGAGCTTCCTGAACGGCGTCGCGATCGCCGCCTCGCTGACCGTCGTCCTCACCGTCGCGGCCTCCGTCACCCTGCTGCCCGCCCTGCTCTCCTTCATCGGCATGCGCGCCCTGAGCCGGCGCGAGCGGCGGCACCTGGACGAGCACGGCCCCCAGCCGGAGCTCCCCACCGGGCTCGCCGCCCGCTGGTCGGCGTTCGTGGAACGGCACCCCAAGCTGCTCGGCGCGGTCGCCCTGGTCGTCATGACCGTCCTCGCCCTGCCCACCCTCGGGCTCCACCTCGGCACCTCCGACCAGGGCAACAACCCCAGCACCTCGACCACCCGCCAGGCCTACGACCTCCTCGCCGACGGCTTCGGCCCCGGCGTCAACGGCCCGCTCACCCTGGTGACCCCGGTCGACGGCGCCGAGGACAAGCTGCTCCTCGACAACCTCGACGCCACCATCCGCACCACCGAGGGCGTCGCCTCGGCCACGCCGGTCACCTACAACAGCGCCGGCGACACCGGGTACTTCACCATCGTCCCGACCTCGTCCCCGCAGTCCCAGAAGACCAGCGACCTGGTCGACCGGCTGCGCTCCGAGGTGCTGCCGCGCGCCGAGACCGGCACCTCCCTCGACATCCGGGTGGGCGGGGTGACGGCCTCGTACGACGACTTCGCCGAGGTCATCGTCGGCAAGCTGCCCCTGTTCGTCGGGGTCGTCATCGGCCTGGGCTGTCTGCTGCTCCTGCTCGCCTTCCGGTCCGTCGGCATCCCGCTGAAGGCCGCCGCGATGAACGTCGCCGCGGTCGCCGCCGCCTTCGGGATCGTCGTCGCGATCTTCCAGTGGGGCTGGGGGAGCGAGTTCCTGGGCCTCGGCCGGGCGGGCCCCATCGAGCCCTTCCTCCCTGTGATCATGGTCTCCGTGCTCTTCGGGCTCTCCATGGACTACCAGGTCTTCCTGGTCAGCCGGATGTACGAGGAGTGGCTGGAGACCGGCGACAACCGGCGGGCCGTCCGGGTGGGCCTCGCCGAGACCAGCCGGGTGATCAACTCCGCCGCGGTCATCATGATCTCGGTCTTCCTCGCCTTCGTCCTCAGCGGCGACCGCGTGATCGCCATGTTCGGCATCGCGCTCGCCGCCGCCGTCGCCCTCGACGCCTTCGTCCTGCGCACGCTGCTCGTCCCCGCCCTCATGCACCTGCTCGGCGGCGCCAACTGGTGGCTGCCGGGCTGGCTGGACCGCCGGATGCCGCGCATCAGCATCGAGCCCCCCGAGCGCCGGGCCGCCCATGAAAGGGTGGACGCCGTCGTGGCGGACACCGTCGAGGCGGAGCTGGAGAAGGAGCGGGACGAGGATGTACGCGATATCGCTGGGTGACGACGTCGAGCTGCGGCCCCTGGAGCAGTGGCACGCCGAGGAGTTCCTCGCGCATCTGGAGCGGGGCCGCGAGTTCATCAACCAGTACGTCCCCTTCGGCTCCAAGGCGCTGGACGCGGCGGGCGCCCGCGAAGTGCTCCAGCGGTACGCCGACATGCGCGCCGCCGACACCGGCTCCCTGCACGGCCTGTGGCTGGAGGGGAAGCTGGTGGGCGGGGTGCTCTTCCTCAACTTCGACGCCGAGCAGGGCGCCTGCGAGGTCGGCTGCTGGCTGGAACCCGCCGGTACCGGGCGCGGACTGGTCACCCGCGCGATGCGCGTGCTCATCGACTTCGCGATCGAGCAGCGCGGCATCCACCGCGTCGAATGGGTCGCCGCGGCCGGCAACACCCCCAGCCTGAACGTGGCCCGGCGGCTCGGAATGACCCGCGACGGTATCCGCCGCGAGGCACAGCTCTATCGTGGGGTGCGGCACGATCTCGAGGTTTGGTCGGTGCTGGCGCCCGAGTGGCGTGAGGCACGCGCGCGTGCCGCTCACAAGGATCATTAAGAGACCTCTCAGACTGCGTCCGTACGGTGCGAGGTATGGGAACCAAGACTGTTGACGAAACCGGGGCCGAGACGGGCCCCGAGGCGAAGACCGACGAGGAGAAGGTGAACGTCACGAAGACCGACGCGGCCGCTGCCGACGAGGTGACCGGGGCCGACACCGAGATCGACGACTCCGCGGAGGGCGACGAGGTCGAGGGTCTCGAGGGCCTGGCCGAGGACGAGACGGAGGGCCCGTCCGGCGTCGGCCAGGGTGCGGCCGCCGTCGCGTCCGTGGGGCTCGGCCTGGTCTCCCTCACGGGTGGCTGGATCGGCACCGTCGCCGCCGCCCGCGAGACCCTCGTGGGCCAGCTGGAGACCGCGTCCACGGCGACCGTCTCCACCCAGGTCAAGGAGATCTACGGCGATGCCTGGCACGCCACCGCGATGTGGGGCGGCATCTTCGCGCTCGTCGCGCTGATCGTCGGTGTCGTCGTGCTGGCTCGGCCCGCCTTCGGGGCGCCCGGCAAGCCGCAGGCCCCGTGGATCAAGTCGGTCGCCTGGGCGGGTGTCTCGCTCGGCGTCATCGGCCTGCTCCTGGCCGTCCTCAAGTACACCGACATCCTGCTCGGGTTGCCTTCCACGAGCTGAATCACCGCTGGTCCCGAGGGGTCTTAGGGCGGCCGTAAGCACCTTACGGCGGCACCTGAGGCCCCTCAGCCATGTCTAAGGCCCCTACGGCCCCCGAAGATGCGGAACTCTCCCGATGTGACCGACCCACCTTGGAGACGAAGGTAGAGGCATCGCAGAAAGCGAAGCACGAAACCGGATCTCACAAGGGACACACCATGTACGAGTACGAACTCTCCCAGCTCCGTTCCGCAGAACTCCTCCGTCAGGCCGAGAACGAGCGGCTGGCCCGCGAGGCGGTCCGTGGCCGCCGCGCCGCCCGTCGCGAGGCAGTGCGCCAGGAGGCCGAGAGCGGGGTGCATACCGACCGCCCGCGCCGGCTGCGGTTCCTGCGCGCAGCGTGAGCGCCACAGAGGAGGACGGCCGCACGGGGAGCACCATCGCGGCCGTCCTCCGGAACACCGACCCGGACGGGAAACGGGACACCGTTCCGCACGGGAAACGGACCACCGGGACAGATGACCAGGCCGACGCCGCCCCGCATGCCGGGGCGGCGTCGACGGGTGTGGTGCGGGAGGCCGTCGTTCCGTATGCGAGGGACGCGTCCGAGATCGCGCTCCGTGCGAAAACCGGTGCCCTGCCCTCGTACCCCCGTGCGATGCTCGGGCCCGTGGAGACCAGGTCCGTCAGTCCCGTGTTCGTCGGCCGCACCGGCGAGCTGAACACCTTGAGCGACGCGCTCGCCCGAGCCGCTGCGGGTGAGCCGCAGGCGCTGCTGATCGGCGGCGAGGCCGGTGTCGGCAAGACCCGGCTCGTCGAGGAGTTCGCCACCGCCGCCGGCCGGCAGGGCGCGGTCGTCGCGCTCGGCGGCTGCGTCGAGATCGGCGCCGACGGGCTGCCCTTCGCCCCGTTCTCCACCGCCCTGCGTGCCCTGCGCCGCGAACTGCCGGACGAGATGACCACCGCGGCCGCGGGCCAGGAGGAGGAACTGGCCCGGCTCCTGCCCGAACTGGGCGAGGCGCCCTCGGGACGCCACGACGAGCAGAGCATGGCCCGCCTCTTCGAACTCACCGCCCGCCTCCTGGAGCGCGTCGCCGCCGACCGCACCGTCGTCGTCGCCCTCGAGGACCTGCACTGGGCCGACGCCTCCACGCGTCACCTCCTCGCCTACCTCTTCCGCACCCTGCGCACCGGCCGCCTCGTCGTCCTCGCCACCTACCGCGCCGACGACATCCACCGCCGTCACCCGCTGCGCCCCCTGCTCGCCGAACTCGACCGGCTGCGCACCGTCCGCCGCCTCGAACTCGGCCGCTTCAACCGCACCGAGGTCGGCCGCCAGATCGCCGGCATCCTCGCCTCCGAACCCGACCCGTCCCAGGTCGACGACATCTTCGAGCGCTCCGACGGCAACGCCTTCTTCGTCGAGGAACTCGCCGTCGCCGCCCACGAGGGCTGTTGCGCCGGTCTCACCGACTCCCTCCGCGACCTGCTCCTGGTCCGCGTCGAGGGACTGCCCGAGAGCACCCAGCGGGTCGCCCGGGTGGTCGCCGAGGGCGGCTCCACCGTCGAGTACCGGCTGCTCGCCGCCGTCGCGGGACTCGCCGAGGACGACCTCATCGAGGCGCTGCGGGCCGCCGTGAACGCCAACATCCTCACCGCCGCACCCGACGGCGACGGCTACCGCTTCCGCCACTCCCTGGTCCGCGAGGCCGTCAGCGACGACCTGCTGCCCGGCGAACGCTCCCGCCTCAACCGCCGCTACGCCGAGGCCCTGGAGGCCGACCCGGCGCTCGTGGCGGCCGACGGCCGCGTCATGCGCCTGGCTACCTACTGGTACCACGCCCACGACCCCGCCAAGGCCCTGCCCGCCGTCCTGGACGCCTCCGTCGTCGCCCGCCGCAGGCACGCCTACTCCGAACAACTGCGGCTCCTGGAACGGGCGATGGAGCTGTGGGACACCACCCCCGAGGACATCCGGGCCGCCCTGCGCCCCGTCGACTACACCGAGGTCTACCCGCCCTGCGGCTGCGACCCCGCCACCACCCCGCTGCGCTATCTCGACCTGATGGCCGAGGCCGCGGTCGCCGGCCGGCTGTGCGGCGAGCGGGAACGCGCCCTGAAGATCACCAAGCGGGCCCTGCACCTCCTGGAGGAGGAGGGCGATCCACTGCGCAGCGCCTGGTTCTGGGTGCAGCGCTCCCGGCTGATTTCGGCGCTCTCCCGGGGCGACGGCTGGCAGGAACTGGCCACCGCCCAGGACCTGGTACGCGGCCTGCCGCCCTCCGAGGTGCACGCCGAGGTCCTCGCCCATGTCGCCAACTGGTCCATGGTGCACGTCCCCGGCCCCGACGCCTTCTCCGCGGCCGAGCGTGCCGTGGAGTACGCGCGCATGCTCGGCGTCCGCGAGATCGAGATGAACGCCCGGCTCACCCTCGGCAGCCTCAAGGTCCACGCCGGTGACATCGAGACGGGCCTCGCCGAGATGCTGGAGGTGAAGCGGCAGACGATCGAGCACGGTCTGTCCGCCGTCGCCGCCCGCGTCTATGTCAACCTCCCCGACGCCCTCGAAGCCGTCGGCCGCTCCGCCGAGGCCGTGCCCATCCTGGAGGAAGGGATCGCCTACACCCGGCGGTTCGGCCTCCTGGACAGCGAGTCCTGGGCCTGGGGCAACCTCGCCGAATCCCTGTGCAGCCTCGGCCGTTGGGCCGAGGCCACCGAAATCTCCACCACGGCCGAACGCGTCGGGCAGAGCGCCAAGCCCCGCGGCTTCCACGCCCTCCTGCGCGCCGAACTCGCCCTCGCCCGCGGCGATCTCGCCGAGGCCGCCCGGCAAGCTGCCGCCTCCCGCGGCCACTTCGGCACCCATGACCGGCCGCCGCAGAACGAGATCCCCCTCGCCCGCATCACCATCGCCGTCGCCGCCGGCGAGGGCCGCCTCCTGGACGCCCGCGCCGAACTCGAACGCGCCATGGACATCGGCTTCCCGCCCGACACCCAGCGCCACGCCTGGCCCCTCCTGCTGACCGCCGCCACCATGGAGGCCGACGCCCTGGGCCTGCCCGCCGCCGCCCCCGGCCGCGCCGCGCTCCTGGAACGCATCCGGCAGGCCGCCAGGCCCCTGGCCACCAACGTCCCCGTCTGGCAGGCCCACGAACGCTGGGTCCGCGCCGAGCTCCTGCGCGCCGAGGGCACCAGCGACCCCGACGACTGGTCCGAGGTGACCGCCGCCTTCGAGTCCCTGGACCGCCCCTACGACCTGGCCCGGGTCCGCCACCGCCTCGCCGAGGCCCTCCTCACCACCGGCGGCGAGGACGAACGCGACCGCGCCACGGAACTGCTCCGCCTCGCCCACGCCGTCGCCCACCACCTCGGCGCCCGACCGCTGGCCGACGCCGTCACCCAGCTCGCCCAGCGCGCCCGCCTCCCCCTGACGCACACCCCGAAGCGGTCCCTCGCCACGGCGGCTTCCACCGATCCCGCCGAGGCACTGGGCCTCACCGGCCGGGAACGCGACGTCCTGCGCCTGGTCTCCGCCGGCCGCACCAACCGTCAGATAGCCGAGGAACTGTTCATCTCCCCTAAGACGGCCAGCGTCCATGTCTCGAACATCCTCGCCAAGCTCGGCGTCTCGGGCCGCGGCGAGGCGGCCGCGGTGGCGCACCGGCTGGGGCTGTTCCCGGCGGAGACGCTCACCGGGCGGACGGCGGGGTGAGGTCCCGGCGGCTGGGGCCATGGGCTCACGATCCGGAAGAGCGGCGCCCGGCTTACGCTGTAAAGGACGCCGGCCGAGGGAGGTCCCGTGTTCAACGCCTTTGAGCAACTCTTCGCCCCTGGCCGAAAACACACCCAGGACGAAGAGAACCGGCTGGAACTGACACGGGAGGACATCGGCGACAGCGACCCCGGACACGGACCGATAGACCTCTCGTCCGGCAAGGTCGTGGTACGCCGACCCACGCCGGACGAGCCCTCCGAGGAGTGACCGGTCAGCTCACCTGCACCTGCACGATCCGGTCGTCCCCGTCCTTCGGGTCCCCCCTGCCGTCCGTGTTGCTGGTGACCAGCCACAGCTTGTCGCCGCCCGCCGACACCACCGTGCGCAGCCGGCCGAACTCCTCCTCCAGGAACGCCTGCGGGTCGGCCGAGGCCTCCGTGCCCTTCAGAGGGATGCGCCACAGCCGCTGGCCCTTCAGGCCCGCCATCCATATCGAGCCCTCGGCGTAGGCGATGCCGCTGGGGGAGGCGTCGTCCGTGGCCCACTGCGCCAGCGGACTGTGGAACTCCTCGTCGTCCGTCCTGCCCTCGGCCTTCGGCCAGCCGTAGTTGTCGCCCGGCTTGATCGCGTTCAGCTCGTCCCAGGTGTCCTGGCCGAATTCCGAGGCGAACAGACGCTGCTTGGCGTCCCAGGCCAGGCCCTGCACATTGCGGTGGCCGAAGGAGTACACCGGGGAGTCCGGGAACGGGTTGCCCGGGGCCGGGTCGCCCTCCGGTGTCAGACGCAGAATCTTGCCGCCCAGGGACTTCTTGTCCTGGGACAGACCGGTGTTGCCGCTCTCGCCCGTGCCCGCGTAGAGCATCTTGTCCGGGCCGAAGGCGATCCGGCCGCCGTTGTGGATGAAGCCCTTGGGGATGCCCCTGAAGATCGTGTCGGGTGCGCCGAGCTGCTCGCCGGCGGGCTTCTTCTCCTCGTACAGCATGCGCACGATGCGGTTGTCCGAGGCCGAGGTGAAGTAGGCGTAGACCATGTGGTCCGAGGCGTAGTCCGGGGACAGCGCGAGGCCCATGAGCCCGCCCTCGCCGGCCGGGGAGACTCCCGGTACCTCGCCCAGCTCGGTCTTCTTGCCGCTCTCCCCGTCGACCCGGGTGATCGTCGCCCGGTCGCGGGAGGAGACCAGCAGATCGCCGTCGGGCAGCGGGGCCAGGCCCCAGGGCGTGTTCAGCCCGGTGGCCACGGTGCGGAGCACCTTCGCCGAGCCCTTCGCGGGGGGTGTCTCCTCGGCCGCCTGCCGGCTGGGGGAGGACTGGGACGTCGTACTGCTGGGCGTCGGCCCGCCTTTCGCGGGGCCTCCTCCCGAGCTGTCGTCCGACGAGCAGCCGGCCGTCAGCAGGAGCGTGCCCACGGCCAACACGGCCGTCACCACTCGACGTTGCACGATCTCGGTCCCTTCGACGCGGCGGGTTCTACTGTTCTTACACCGCTCGCGCCTCACAGGTTCCCGATCTCCGAGACCCGATGCGCGGACGTGCTCCCCGCCCCGGGTTCCCGCGGTGCCGGACCCGTAGGCGTGCCCCGACCCCTCAGTCCCAGGATCCCTGTGCCCCCGGCAGCTTCGCCACCTCGGCCAGATCCTGTGCGGTGAGCCGCAGCTCCGCGGCCGCCGCGTTCTCCGTCACCCAGCGCTCCCGCTTGGCGCCCGGGACCGGGACGACGTGGTGGCCCCGGGACAGCACCCAGGCCAGGGCCACCTGGGCGGGTGTGACGTCGTCGCCGTGGCGGGCGGCGATGCGGCGCAGACCGGCGACGATCGGCTGGTTGGCGGCCATCATCTCCGCCGTGAAGCGGGGGTGGCGGGCGCGGACGTCGTCCGGTTCGAAGCCCTGGCCGGGGGTCAGGGTGCCGGTGAGGAAGCCGTTGCCCAGCGGCATCGCCGCCAGGAAGCCGATGCCGCGCGCCTCGCACCACGGCAGCAGCGCCTCCAGGGCCTCCGGCGACCACACCGACAGCTCCGCCTCCACCGCGCTCACCGGGAAGACCTGCTGGACCCGCTGGAGCTGGCGGATCGTCGCGTCGTGCAACCGGGCCCCGGAGCGGCGGCCACCGCGCGCACCCATCGCGCACAGGCCCAGCGACCGCACCTTCCCGGCCCGGACGAGCTCCGCCATCGCCCCCCAGGTCTCCTCGACCGGGACCTCGGGGTCGGCGCGATGGAGCTGGTACAGGTCGATCACGTCCGTCTGAAGCCGCCGCAGCGACGCGTCGCACGCCCGCTTCACATAGCCGGGGCGGCCGTTGGCCACGATGTGCTGCTCGCCGACCAGCAGCCCCACCTTGGTCGACACGAAGGCGTCCTCGCGCCGCTCCTTCAGCACCCGTCCCACCAGCAGCTCATTGGTGAACGGGCCGTACATGTCCGCCGTGTCCAGCAGTGTCGAGCCCACGTCCAGCGCCCGGTGCACGGCCCTGACCGACTCCTCGCCGCGCTGCCGCGACCCGCTGTAGGCCCAGCTCATCGGCATGCACCCGAGTCCCACATCCCCCACCGCGAGCGCCGCCGCCCCGATCGTCCTGCGCTCCACCTGCTCGTGACCCTCCCTCTTCCGGCACCCCACAACCTAACCTCTGCGCCCTCACGCCCCTGACATAGCCTCGTGTCCATGACTGCTGCTGACGTGTGGCTCCCCATCCCGCCGGACGAGATCGCCGGGCTCCCCGAAGGGCCCAACTACCTTTTCTGGGACGGGGGCGAGGACGGGCGGCAGCCCTACCCCGGCGACCCGGCCGACTGCGTGGTGTACGTCGTGCCCTACATGAAGCGGCAGCCCGTGAAGGTCCGCCCGCTCAAGGAGATGCGGAACCTGCGGCTCGTCCAGACGCTCACGGCGGGCGTCGACGACGTCCTGGCGCGGCTGGACGACATCGCCCCCGGTGTGCCGCTGTGCAACGCGCGCGGTGTGCACGAGGCCAGCACCGCCGAACTCGCCCTCACCCTGACCCTGGCCTCGCTGCGCGGCATCCCCGGCTTCGTGCGGGCCCAGCAACAGGAGCACTGGCAGGGCGACTTCCGCCCCGCGCTCGCCGACAAGAACGTGCTCGTCGTCGGCTACGGATCGATCGGCGCCGCCATCGAGGACCGGCTCGTACCGTTCGAGGTCGCGCGGGTGGCGCGCGTCGCGCGCTCCGCGCGCACTACGGAGCGCGGACCGGTGCACCCGCTCACCGAGCTGCCCGCCCTGCTCCCCGACGCGGACGTCGTCATCCTCTCGACGCCGTTGAACGAGACCACCCGGGGCCTGGTGGACGCGGAGTTCCTGGCCCGGATGAAGGACGGCGCCCTCCTGGTGAACGTCGCGCGCGGTGGCGTCGTCGACACCAAGGCGCTGCTCGCCGAACTCGAGAGCGGACGCCTCACCGCGGCGCTGGACGTCGTCGACCCCGAACCACTGCCCCAGGGGCACCCGTTGTGGCAGGCGCCCGGCGTGCTCATCAGTCCCCACGTGGGCGGACCGACATCCGCGTTCCTGCCGCGCGCAAAGCGGCTGCTGGTGGACCAGTTGGGGCGTTTCGTGAACCAGGAGCCCCTGCGCAACGTGATCCTTACGACAGGCCCCACCACCGCGTAGATCCGCGGAGCAAGAGGCGTGTAATCCGTTTCCGGTACCCTCCGCTACCTTCCGGACGCGGTCCGTGCTCGCATCGCCGCTGGTCGTCACGGAGCGTAGAGGAACTATGTCCCTGAGTGACGAGACTGGTGTATCGTCCCGACAGGGGCTGCGCCGCGCACCGTTCGGCGCCGGGGATGGACATTTCAGACTGTGAGGGGGGCGACGGGCGATGCACGGCCTATGGACGAACGATCCGACGCGGCGAAGCCGTCGGCGGCGACCCTGGCGCACGGCCGCGCGCAGACGCGGTCACCACGGCGGCCACAGCTGCCGTCACAGCCATCACCAGCGCAGGCACAGCAGCCGCAGGAAGCATGCGCATCCAGCGACCCCGGACTCCCGGGACCCTGGAGCGGCGCGGACCGGGAGGACCCGGTGAGCTCGCCGCCGCCTCCCACGACCACCCTCAACGGAGCGCTGCGGGCACAGCCTTCGCCAGGGGCGCTGCTCCCCCGGCCGCCGGCCTCCGGCGGTCGGAAGAGCCTGGTCCACCAACTCGTACTGGCCCTGGTGTGCGCGGGATACGCCGTCGGTTCCGCGCTCGGCTGGGGCTCTCAGGAAGTCGCGCTGATCATGGGCGACTTCGGGCTGAGTGCCGCGGCGGGCATCGCCGCCGTCTCCTGCTTCCTCTACGCCCGTAACCGCCGGGTCCGCTTTCGGCTCGCCTGGACGCTGTTCGCCCTCTCCTCGGCCATGGCGTCCCTGGGCAACCTGGTCTGGGGGTGGTACGAGGTAGTTCTGCAACGGCCGGTGCCCAGCCCCAGTTACGCCGACGGGTTCTTCCTGTGCTTCGCGCCGCCCGCCATCGTGGGCCTGCTGGTCCTCGCCAAACGGCCGGTGACGAAGGCGGGTTGGGTCTGCCTGGGCCTCGACGCCTGGCTGATCGGCGGCTCGCTGCTCACGCTCTCGTGGAGCCTGGCCCTCGCCCAGGCGGCACGGTCCGAGGGCTCGAGCGTCTCGCAGACCGCGTTGTCACTGGCGTACCCGCTGCTGGACATCGCCCTGGTCAGCATGGTGCTGGCGCTGCACTTCCGGCGCTCGGCGATAAACCGGTCCGCGGTCAACACCGCGATCGGCGCCCTCGCCCTGACCGTCATGTGCGACGCCCTGTTCACCTCACCGCTGGTGCAGAACGCCTACCGCTCCGGTCAGTTGCTGGACGCGGGCTGGTTCGCCGGTTCGCTCCTGCTCGCCTACGCGCCCTGGGCCGCGCCCCGGCACGCGTCGGCGACCGCCGAGGGACCGGACGGGGCACGCCAGGACGGCACCGGGCACACGCGCGTGGTGCACGAGCACCTGCCGGGACAGCGCGGCGGCATCCACCACCACGCACCCCCGCAGGGCGGTGATCACAGCCGGTATCCGGCCGCCGGGCCCATCGTCGGTTCCCTCTCCGCGCTCACGCCCTATCTCGCCGCCGCCGTCTGCACCCTGGGGATCCTCTACAACGTCCTCGACGGCCACAGCGTCGACCGTGTGGTGCTCCTGACCGGTGGCACCGTCGTGCTCGCCCTCGTGGTGCGCCAGGGCATCATGCTGCTCGACAACATCACCCTCACCCAGGAACTGGCCCAGAAGGAGAACCACTTCCGCTCCCTGGTGCAGGGCTCCAGCGACGTCATCATGATCGCCGCGCCCAACGGCATTCTCCGGTACGTCTCACCGGCCGCGGCGGGCGTCTACGGCCGCCCCGCGGAAGACCTCGTGGGCACCGAACTGGCCAATCTCATCCACCCGGAGGATCTGGGGTGCGTCGTGCACGAGGTGCGCCGCTTCCTCGCCGCCAGCGCCCTCGACGAACCCACCACACGCATCGAGTGCCGCTTCAGGTCCGGCGACGGTGGCTGGCTGAACGTCGAGTCCACCGTCAACCGTCATCACGGCGGCCTCATCTTCAACAGCCGGGACGTCACCGAGAGAGTGCGCCTGCAGGCGCAGCTCCAGCACAACGCCGAGCACGACCCGCTCACCGACCTGCCCAACCGCGCCCTGTTCACCAAGCGCGTCCAGCAGGCCCTGTCCGGCCGCCGCTCCTCGGACCGCGGCACCGCCGTCCTCTTCATCGACCTCGACGGCTTCAAGGCCGTCAACGACACGATCGGGCACCAGGCCGGGGACGAGCTGCTCGTCCAGGCCGCCCGCAGACTCCAGGACGCGGTCCGGTACGGCGACACTGCGTCCAGGCTCGGCGGCGACGAGTTCGCGGCCCTGATCGTCGGGGACGGCACCCGGGACCGCGCCGCCCGGGAGCGCCACATCCTGGAGCTCGCCGACCGCCTCAGGATCACGCTCTCGCAGCCCTACCTCATCGACGGCAACGATGTCCGCGTCGCCGCCTCCATCGGCGTCGCCTTCTCCGAGCCCGGCCTCGGCGCCGGCGAGATCCTGCGCAACGCCGACCTGGCGATGTACCGCGCCAAGTCGGCCGGCAAGGGACGCGTCGAGCTGTACGCGCCGCAGATGCAGCAGGACGTCGTACGCAAGGCGGAGCTGGCCACCCGGCTGCGTGCCGCACTGCACGACGGCGAGTTCGCGCTGCTGCACCAGCCCGTGGTGTGTCTGGAGGACGGCCGGATCACGTCCGTCGCCGCCCAGGCGCGCTGGCGCTCCTCGCAGGGGGTGCTCTTCACGCCCGCCGAGTTCCTGCGGGTGGCAGAGGACAGCGACAAGACCGCCGAGCTGGGCCGCTGGATGCTGGAGGAGGCCGTCGAGCAGGCCGCCGAGCGCACCGCGACCGGGCTGTCCGTGCCGGTGGCGGTCCGGATGAGCGCCCGGCGGCTGCTGGACCGCTCGCTGCCGCTCGGCTCGATCGAGGCCCTGCTGACCCGGCACGGGCTGCCGTCCGGGTCCTTGGTGATCGAACTGTCCGAAACCGATCCCCGTGTCTCCCTGGACGAGCTGGAACGCCGGCTGGGCGCGTTGCGCCGACTCGGCGTGCGGATCGCCCTGGACGGCTTCGGCAGCGGGTACGCGGCGATCACGGCACTGCGCAGGCTCCCCGTCGACGTACTCAAACTCGACCGCAGTCTGGTCGAGGGGGTCGTGGAGTCCGCGCGGCTGCACAAGATCACCAGTGGGCTGCTCAGGATCGCCGGGGACCTCGGGTTGCAGTCCGTGGCCGATGGCGTGGATCTGCCGGAGCAGGTCGTGGCGCTGCGGGCGATGGGCTGCACACACGGGCAGGGGATGGCGTTCTCCGGTCCGCTGGACGAGTACCGGCTGCGCCGGGCGCTCGGTTCCGGCCATTATCCGGTGCCGCACGGACCGGCCGAGCCCGCGTTCGCGGGCAGTGTGAGAGGTGAACGAGCAAAGGAGCGGGCGGGGGTGTACACAAGTGGTGTCCCCGCTGTTCTCGGAGGCGGAAGTGCCCTTCGCTCACATAATGAGACTCCCGTCCCACCCGCTTGACACGTGGTGTGCGCCGGGGAGAGGGTCTGTGCCATGCGCACCCGAATTCTCGTACTTGGAAAGCGCGTCGGCTGAGCTGGTGACGTCCGGGCGGACCCGGAACTCCCAGCGACCACTCCCGGCGCGCTCCCCTCGCTTGCCTCTTGGCACGAGGGGTTTTTTGTTGCACAGGATCCAGGCGTAAAAAGCATCACACCGCACAAACCTCGCAAAAACCCTCAGCATCGAGAAGAGAATGACGATGACCGAGCAGGCCACCGGGGCCCACCATCCGCAGCCGCGGCCCCGATCCGGAGGACAGCAGTCCGCCCCCGAGCACGTCACGGGCGCGCAGTCCCTCATCCGCTCTCTCGAGGAGGTCGGGGCCGACACGGTATTCGGCATCCCCGGCGGTGCGATCCTTCCCGCGTACGACCCCCTGATGGACTCCACCCGGGTGCGCCACGTCCTGGTCCGCCACGAGCAGGGCGCCGGTCACGCGGCCACCGGCTACGCGCAGGCCACCGGCAAGGTCGGCGTCTGCATGGCGACCTCGGGACCCGGCGCCACCAACCTGGTCACCCCCATCGCGGACGCGCACATGGACAGCGTGCCGATGGTCGCGATCACCGGGCAGGTCGCCTCCAAGGCGATCGGTACCGACGCCTTCCAGGAGGCGGACATCGTCGGCATCACCATGCCGATCACCAAGCACAACTTCCTGGTCACCAAGGCCGAGGACATCCCGCGGGTCATCGCGCAGGCGTTCCACATCGCCTCCACCGGCCGCCCGGGCCCCGTCCTGGTCGACATCGCCAAGGACGCCCTCCAGGCGAAGACCACCTTCTCCTGGCCGCCCACCATGGACCTGCCCGGCTACCGGCCCGTCACCAAGCCGCACGCCAAGCAGATCCGCGAGGCCGCGAAGCTCATCACCAACGCCAAGCGGCCCGTCCTCTACGTCGGTGGCGGGGTCATCAAGGCCCAGGCCACCGCCGAGCTCAAGGTTCTCGCCGAGCTCACCGGAGCGCCCGTCACCACCACCCTGATGGCGCTCGGCGCATTCCCCGACAGTCACGAGCTGCACGTGGGAATGCCGGGCATGCACGGTGCGGTCACCGCCGTCACCGCGCTGCAGAAGGCCGACCTGATCGTCGCCCTCGGAGCCCGCTTCGACGACCGCGTCACCGGCAAGCTGGACAGCTTCGCCCCGTACGCCAAGATCGTCCACGCCGACATCGACCCGGCCGAGATCGGCAAGAACCGGGCCGCGGACGTGCCGATCGTCGGTGACGCGCGCGAGGTCCTCGCCGACCTGATCCAGGCGGTGCAGAAGGAGCACAGCGAGGGCCACCGGGGCGACTACACCGCCTGGTGGAAGGACCTGAACCGCTGGCGCGAGACGTACCCGCTGGGCTACGACCAGCCCGACAACGGATCGCTCTCGCCGCAGCACGTCATCGAGCGCATCGGGCAGCTCGCGCCGGAGGGCACGATCTTCGCCGCGGGCGTCGGCCAGCACCAGATGTGGGCCGCGCACTACGTCCAGTACGAGAAGCCGGCGACCTGGCTGAACTCGGGCGGCGCGGGCACGATGGGCTACGCGGTCCCGGCCGCGATGGGCGCCAAGGCCGGTGCCCCGGACCGGACGGTCTGGGCGATCGACGGCGACGGCTGCTTCCAGATGACCAACCAGGAGCTCACCACCTGCGCCCTGAACAACATCCCGATCAAGGTCGCCGTCATCAACAACGGCGCCCTCGGGATGGTCCGCCAGTGGCAGACCCTCTTCTACAACCAGCGCTACTCCAACACGGTGCTGCACTCCGGGCCCGACGACGTCAACCCGCAGGCCCGCGGCACCCGTGTCCCGGACTTCGTGAAGCTGTCCGAGGCCATGGGCTGCCACGCGATCCGCTGCGAGTCCCCGGAGGACCTGGACAAGGCCATCGAAGAGGCGAACTCGATCAACGACCGCCCGGTCGTCATCGACTTCATCGTCCACGAGGACGCGATGGTGTGGCCGATGGTCGCAGCCGGCACCTCCAACGACGAGATCCTGGCCGCCCGGGACGTCCGCCCCGACTTCGGCGACAACGAAGACGACTGAGCGAGACAGACGTAGAGACGCAGAGAGAGACGTAAAAGATCATGTCCAAGCACACGCTCTCCGTCCTGGTGGAGAACAAGCCGGGCATCCTGGCCCGGATCGCCGCGCTGTTCTCCCGCCGCGGCTTCAACATCGACTCGCTCGCCGTGGGTGTCACCGAGCACGCCGACATCTCCCGCATCACCATCGTGGTGAGTGTCGACGCGCTGCCGCTGGAGCAGGTCACCAAGCAGCTCAACAAGCTCGTCGAGGTGCTCAAGATCGTCGAGCTGGAGCCGTCGAGCGCCGTTCAGCGTGAACTCGTTCTGGTGAAGGTGCGGGCCGACAACGAGACGCGCTCGCAGATCGTCGAGATCGTCCAGCTGTTCCGTGCCAAGACCGTCGACGTCTCCCCGGAGGCCGTCACCATCGAGGCCACCGGCGGCGCCGACAAGCTCGAGGCGATGCTGAAGATGCTGGAGCCGTTCGGCATCAAGGAGCTCGTCCAGTCCGGCACGATCGCGATCGGCCGCGGCGCCCGTTCGATCACGGACCGTTCGCTGCGCGCCCTCGACCGAAGCGCGTAAGGCTGTAGTGGGGTACGGGCGGCTCCCGGCCGCCCGTATACCGAGACCCCGAGACCTCATCCCATCCCGCCGTCATACGGTGGGACGCAACACCTGCACTCAAGGAGAGAACCCAAAGTGGCCGAGCTGTTCTACGACGCCGACGCCGACCTGTCCATCATCCAGGGCCGCAAGGTCGCGGTCATCGGTTACGGCAGCCAGGGCCACGCCCACGCGCTGTCGCTGCGCGACTCGGGTGTCGACGTCCGTGTCGGCCTGCACGAGGGCTCCAAGTCCAAGGCGAAGGCCGAGGAGCAGGGCCTGCGCGTGGTGACGCCGTCGGAGGCCGCCGCCGAGGCCGACGTCATCATGATCCTGGTGCCGGACCCGATCCAGGCCCAGGTCTACGAGGAGTCCATCAAGGACAACCTCAACGACGGCGACGCGCTGTTCTTCGGCCACGGTCTGAACATCCGCTTCGACTTCATCAAGCCCCCGGCCGGCATCGACGTCTGCATGGTCGCCCCCAAGGGCCCGGGCCACCTCGTCCGCCGCCAGTACGAGGAGGGTCGCGGCGTTCCCTGCATCGCGGCCGTCGAGCAGGACGCCACGGGCAACGCCTTCGCGCTCGCCCTGTCGTACGCCAAGGGCATCGGCGGCACCCGCGCGGGCGTCATCAAGACGACCTTCACCGAGGAGACCGAGACCGACCTGTTCGGCGAGCAGGCCGTTCTCTGCGGTGGTACGGCCGCGCTGGTCAAGGCCGGTTTCGAGACGCTGACCGAGGCCGGCTACCAGCCGGAGATCGCGTACTTCGAGTGCCTGCACGAGCTGAAGCTGATCGTCGACCTCATGTACGAGGGCGGCCTGGAGAAGATGCGCTGGTCCGTCTCCGAGACCGCCGAGTGGGGCGACTACGTCACCGGCCCGCGGATCATCACCGACGCCACCAAGGCCGAGATGAAGAAGGTCCTCGCCGAGATCCAGGACGGCACCTTCGCGCGTGAGTGGATGGCCGAGTACCACGGCGGTCTGAAGAAGTACAACGAGTACAAGCAGCAGGACTCCGAGCACCTCCTGGAGACCACCGGCAAGCAGCTCCGCAAGCTGATGAGCTGGGTGGACGAGGAGGCGTAAGCCTTCGACGACGGGGCCGGGGCATTTCTGCTCCGGCCCCGTTGTCCAACCTGTCTCATCACGGACGGGTGATCCTTCCGTAGAGGCGTAAGACCACCTGGGTAGCGCCACTACACTGCCGTACTACATACGCGTCAGGCCCACAGCGTCGTGCGTCTTCCACGCGGCAAGCCCCTCCACCGCCTGCGGCCGTCGGGACGGCCGTCCGCATTGGACATGTGAGGACTCACGTGAGCTCGAAACCTGTCGTACTCATCGCTGAAGAGCTGTCGCCCGCGACTGTCGACGCGCTTGGCCCCGACTTCGAGATCCGGCACTGCAACGGCGCGGACCGCGCCGAGCTGCTGCCCGCCATCGCCGAGGTCGACGCGATCCTGATCCGCTCCGCCACCAAGGTGGACGCGGAGGCGATCGCGGCCGCGAAGAAGCTGAAGGTCGTCGCACGAGCCGGCGTCGGCCTGGACAACGTGGACGTCTCCGCCGCCACCAAGGCCGGCGTGATGGTCGTCAACGCCCCGACCTCCAACATCGTGACCGCCGCCGAGCTGGCCTGTGGCCTGCTGCTGGCCACCGCGCGTCACATCCCGCAGGCCAACACCGCCCTGAAGAACGGCGAGTGGAAGCGCAGCAAGTACACCGGCGTCGAGCTCGCGGAGAAGACCCTCGGTGTCGTCGGCCTCGGCCGCATCGGCGCGCTCGTCGCCCAGCGCATGTCGGCCTTCGGCATGAAGGTCGTCGCCTACGACCCCTACGTGCAGCCCGCGCGGGCCGCGCAGATGGGCGTCAAGGTGCTGTCGCTGGACGAGCTCCTCGAGGTCTCCGACTTCATCACCGTGCACCTGCCCAAGACCCCCGAGACCCTCGGTCTCATCGGCGACGAGGCCCTGCACAAGGTCAAGCCGAGCGTGCGCATCGTCAACGCCGCGCGCGGTGGCATCGTCGACGAGGCCGCACTGTTCTCGGCGCTCAAGGAGGGCCGGGTCGCCGGCGCCGGCCTCGACGTGTACGCGAAGGAGCCCTGCACGGACTCCCCGCTCTTCGAGCTCGACGAGGTCGTCTGCACCCCGCACCTCGGCGCCTCCACCGACGAGGCCCAGGAGAAGGCCGGTATCGCGGTCGCGCGGTCCGTGCGTCTCGCCCTCGCCGGTGAGCTCGTGCCCGACGCGGTCAACGTCCAGGGCGGTGTCATCGCCGAGGACGTCAAGCCGGGCCTGCCGCTCGCCGAGCGCCTCGGCCGGATCTTCACCGCCCTCGCGGGCGAGGTCGCGGTCCGCCTCGACGTCGAGGTGTACGGCGAGATCACCCAGCACGACGTGAAGGTGCTGGAGCTCAGCGCCCTCAAGGGTGTCTTCGAGGACGTCGTCGACGAGACCGTGTCGTACGTCAACGCCCCGCTGTTCGCGCAGGAGCGCGGCGTCGAGGTGCGGCTGACGACCAGCTCGGAGTCGGCCGACCACCGCAACGTCGTCACCGTGCGCGGCACGCTGGGCAACGGCGAGGAGGTCGCGGTCTCCGGCACGCTGGCCGGCCCGAAGCACCTGCAGAAGATCGTGGCCGTCGGTGACTACGACGTCGACCTGGCCCTCGCCGACCACATGGTCGTCCTCAAGTACGAGGACCGTCCCGGTGTCGTCGGCACGGTCGGCCGCGTCTTCGGCGAGGCCGGCATCAACATCGCCGGTATGCAGGTGTCCCGTGCGATCGCCGGTGGCGAGGCGCTGGCGGTCCTGACGGTGGACGACACGGTGCCCGCCGGGGTGCTGACCGAGGTGGCCGCGGAGATCGGCGCGACGTCGGCTCGTGCGGTGAATCTGGTCTGAGGTCGCGGTCGGTACTGGGGGCTGCCGCCCCCAGACCCCCGCTTCGGCCCTGAAGGGGCCTCGTCCTCAAACGCCGGACGGGCTGAGCTTGCTCTGCTCGTCCGGCGTTTCGCATGCCTGCGGCCGTACCTCGACGCCTCGCAGCGTCACCGCCGCCAGTACCGCCGCCCCCGCGAGCACCACTGCGCCGGCGATCGCCGCCCCCTGCATCCCGCTGGTGAACGCCTCCCGGGCCACCGTCGCCAGACCCGGCACCCGGTCGGCGATCGCCAGCGCTCCGCCCAGCGTCTCCCGGGCCACGTCCGGGGCCGTGCCCGGCATCTCGTGGCGGTAGACCGCCGTACCGATCGACCCGAGCACCGCCATGCCCAGCGCCCCGCCGAACTCCGCGCCGGTCTCCATCAGGGAGGACGCGGTGCCGGAGCGTTCCGCCGGGGCGGTGCCCATCGCGAGGTCCATGATCTGGGACATCACGGTGACACCGCCGACCGCGAGGATCGCGCAGGCGACCAGCACCAGCCACATCGAGTCCGTACCGGACAGGGCCAGCAGCGCGAAGCCGCCCGCGGAGATCGCGAAGCCCGCGGTGACGACGTGGGCGCGGTTGACGCCCTTCTGCACCAGCGTGGTCGCGATCGGTGCCGCGGCCCCGATCGGCACCGACGGCAGCAGGGCCCACAGGGCGGACTCCAGCGCGCTCTTGCCGAGCACCGACTGGAGGTACTGCGTGGTGAAGTAGGCCGACCCCATGATCCCGAACGCCGAGACCAGGTTCAGGACGACGGACGGTGCGAAGCCGCGGCCGCGGAACAGGGCAGGGTCGATCATCGGTGAGGCCGTGGTGCGCTGGCGGTGGACGAAGAGGGCCGCGAAGAGCAGGCCGACGGTGATCGAGACGGCGTAGCGGACGTTCCAGCCGTCCGAGGGGATCTCCTTCAGGCCGTAGACCACGGGGAGCACCGCGGCCATCGACAGCGGGACGCTCGGCCAGTCGAAGCGGCCGGGGGAGGGGTTGCGCGACTCGGGGAGCAGTGCCGGGCCGAGGAGCAGCAGCAGTGCCATCGCGGGCAGGTTGACCAGGAAGACCGAGCCCCACCAGAAGTGTTCGACCAGCACCCCGCTCATCACCGAGCCGAGTGCGATCCCGGCCGTCATCACGCCGGACCACATACCGATCGCCTTCGCGCGCTGTCCGGGGTCGGTGAACATCGTGCGCAGCAGGGCCATCGTGGAGGGCATCAGGGTCGCGCCGCCGATGCCGAGGACCGCGCGGGCCGCGATCAGGGTCTCGGCGCTGTTCGCGTACGCCGCGACCAGCGAGGCGGTGCCGAAGGCGGCGGCGCCGATCAGCAGGAGCCTGCGGTGGCCGATGCGGTCGCCGAGCGAGCCCATCGTCATCAGCAGGCCGGCCAGCACGAACGCGTAGATGTCGAAGATCCACAGCTGCTGGGTGCCGGTCGGCTCCAGGTCCGCGCTGATCGAGGGCACCGCGAAGTAGAGGACGGAGACGTCCATCGAGACCAGCAGCAGCGGAAGCATCAGCACGCCGAGGGCGGTCCATTCACGGCGACCGGCGAGGGAGCCGGGAGATGTGCTCTTCGGGTTCGTCGGGTTCGTCATGGCGGTGACTATACGGATGTCTTAAACGTCTGTCTATGACGCTTGTATAAATCGCTTGTCTAGATAGGGTGGGCGTATGGGACACCGTGAGGATCTGCTCGAAGGCGCCAAGCGCTGCCTGCTGGCGAAGGGTTTCGTGCGCACGACGGCGCGCGACATCGTCAAGGAGTCGGGGACCAACCTCGCCTCGATCGGCTACCACTACGGCTCGAAGGACGCCCTGCTGGCGCAGGCGTACGTGGCGCTGGCCGAGGGGATGGGGGACGCCTTCGAAGGGGACGGGACGGCCCTGAGCGCCACCGAGCCCGGTTCTCTGGAGCGGTTCCGGGAGGTGTGGGCGAACATCATCGCGACCATGCAGGAGCCCGGTTCGATCTGGCACCTCAGCATGGAGATCGTGGTCATGGGCGACCAACTGCCCGAGGTGCGCGACTACTTGGCGCAGGCCCAGCGAGAGGCCGGACGCGGACTCGTCCCGATGCTCATGGGCGGGCGCGAGGAGGACGTGTCGGACGAGACCGCCGACACTCTCGGCGCGTTCTACGTGACCTTGATGACGGGCGTGATCGCGCAGTGGCAGTTCGATCCGAAGACCGCGCCGAGCGCGGACCAACTCGCCCTGGGGCTGCGCCAGATGATCGACGCCGCTAACCGGACGTGACGCGTCCCTCGCGCATCTCGATCACCCGGTCCGCGAAGTGCCGTACGACGGCCTGGTCGTGGCAGATGAACAGATAGCCGAGGCCCAGCTCGTCCTGGAGGTCCGCCAGCAGGTTCAGCACCCCGGCCCGCACCGACGGGTCCAGCGCCGACACCGGCTCGTCCAGCACCAGCAGTCGCGGCTCGGAGGCCAACGCCCGCGCGATTCCCACCCGTTGGCACTGCCCACCGGAGAGCTCGTGCGGCATGCGGTCCCCGTACGACGGGTCCAGGCCGACCCGGTCGAGGAGTTCGGCGACGCGGGCGGGACCTTCGGCGGCGGTCCAGCGGCCCTGGACCTTGAGCGGTTCGGCCACCGCGTCGCGGATGCGGTGGCGAGGGCTGAGCGAGCCGTACGGGTCCTGGAAGACGGGCTGCATGCGGGGGCGGACCGGTCGCAGCTCGCCTTCCGTGAGGGACGTCAACTCCCGTCCCTCGAAGTGGACTTCACCGGACTCCGGGCGGCGCAGCTGGAGCACCGCCAGTGCGGTGGAGGACTTTCCGCAGCCGGAGGGGCCGCTCAGGGCGAGGGTCTCGCCGGCGGCCAGTGTGAAGGACATGTGGTCCACGGCGGTGACGCTGCCGTAGCGGACCACGAGATCGCGGACGTCGAGAAGGGGGGTGCTCACACTCTCTCCCAGTGGTGGCAGGAGACCAGCCGCCCGTCGGCCTGCCGAGGTTCCGGTTCCTCGTCCCGGCAGGCGTCCGTGGCGAGATGGCAGCGTGGGGCGAAGGCGCAGCCCGGGGGGAGCGCGCCCGGCGTCGGGGGAGTGCCGGGGAAGGTGGGGAGGCGGCGCCCACGGGCGTTCTGCGGCAGGGACGCCAGCAGGCCCGAGGTGTACGGGGCCAGCGGTCGCTCCAACACCTGGGCCGCCGGGCCGAGTTCGGTCAGCCGTCCCGCGTACATGACCAGCGCCCGGTCCGCGTGCTCCCGTACGACGTCCAGATCGTGCGTGACCAGCACCAGGGCCGCCCCGACGGCCTCGCGTCGCTCGGCGAGCACCCGGAGCACCTGGTCCCGGCGCTCCTCGTCCAGGGCCGTGGTGGGTTCGTCCGCGACCAGGACGTCCGGGTCGTTGATGGTCGCCATCGCGATGACGGCGCGCTGCCGCATGCCGCCGGAGAACTCGTGGGGGTAGGCACGTGCCTTGCGCGCGGCGTCGGGGATGCCCACCCGCTCGAGCGCCGCCACCGCACGGGACCGGGCCTCCGCGCGCGAGACGCGGGCCACCGACCGTACGGCGGCGGCGAGTTGGTCGCCCACGGGGTGGACCGGTGAGAGCGCGGACAGGGCGTCCTGCGGGACCAGGGCGATCCGGCGGCCGCGCTCGGCGGAGAGGTCGGGACGCACGGTCCCCGTCGTCGCCGCGCCGCGCGGCAGCATGCCGAGGAGCGCTCGGGCCGTGAGGGACTTGCCCGCGCCCGACTCGCCGACGATCGCGAGGACTTCGCGGGGCCGGACATCGAAGGAGATCCCGCGCACGGCCTCGACACCGTCGAAGGCGATACGCAGGTCGCGTACGGAGATCAGCGGCTCGGGTGCCGCCACCCTGGGCTCCCTCGCCTCGGACTCCAACGCCTCGGACTCCAACGCCTCGGACTCCCGTGCCTCAGACTCCAACAGGGGCCTCCTTCATGGATGTGCGGCCCTCGGCGGGGACCGTCGTCGCTCGCTTCTTCCGGCCCTGCGCGTACGCCGCTCCCGATACCGCCAGCCCGGCCAGCAGGGCCAGTGCCACTGCCGGGGCGAGGGCGGCCCAGGGGGCGCGTTCCACGTAGGCGCGGGACTCGTCGAGGAGCAGGCCCCACTCCGGGGCGGGCGGTTGGGCACCCAGGCCCAGGAAGCCCAGGGAGGCCAGGGCGAGGGCGATGCCGGGCAGCCGTAGCAGGGCGTGCCGGGCGACGGGCCCGGCGACCGAGGGCAGGACGTGCCGGGTCAGGATCCACAACGGCGTCGCTCCGATGGCGCGTTGGGCCATCAGGAAGGAGGACGCCTTGACCTCCTGCACCAGCGCCGCCGCGTGTGCGGACAGCGCGGGCCACGAGATGAGGGCGACCGCGAGGGCCGCGCCGCCGTTGCCGGGTCCGACGGCGGCGGCGACCAGGATGCCGACGATCACCGGGGGCAGGGCGTTGGCGATGTCCGCCGCGCCGGCCGCGACGCCGGGCAGGAAGCCGAGCGCGAGTCCGATCAGCAGGCCCAGCAGGCAGATGGCGGCGGCCGTACCGACTGTTGAGGCGGCGCCGTGACCGAGCCGGGCCAGCACGTCGCGGCCGAGGGCGTCGGTGCCGAGCGGATGGGTCCAGGACGGGGCGGCCAGGCGGACCGTGGTGTTCACGGCGTACGGGTCGCGCAGCAGGCCCCAGCCGATGGTGAGCAGCAGCACGGAGGCGAGCGTCAGCGGTACCGCCGGGTGCACACGGACCGGGCGCGGCGGCGGCAGCGTCAGGCCGGCGTCCCGCAGGGCCGGGCCCAGCAGCCGGCGTCGTACGACCGAGGCGACGGCACCCGCGGTGAGGCCGAGCAGCAGCAGGGCGAGGACCGAGCCCTGGAGCAGCGGGAGGTCCTGGGAGCGGGCCGCGCCGAGGGCGGTGCGGCCGATGCCGGGCACCGCGAAGACCAGCTCCACGGCGACGGCGCCACCGGCCAGACCGACGGCGGCCATCCCGAACTGCGGTACCAGCGGCGGCAGTACGCGGCGCAGGGCGGCCCCCGCGATCCGCGCCCGGCCCACCCCGGCGCCCCGCCACAGCTCCACCCACCGCTCGTCGAGCACGGCGGGCAGCGCGTCCGCGACCAGCCGTCCGAGCAGCCCGCCCGCCGGGACACCGAGGGCGAGCGCGGGAAGGACCATGTACTCCGGGCCCTGCCAGCCGGAGGTCGGCAGCAGGCCCAGCCACACCCCGAACACCAGCAGCGCCACGATGGCCAGCAGGAACTCGGGTACGGCGGCCAGCATCGCGGCGACCGCACCGGCCGAGCCGCGCCCGCGCACCAGCACCGGCGCCACCAGCGCGGCGCCCAGCAGTACCGCGACGCCGAGCGCGGCGCCCATGAGACCCAGCGAGACCTGGAGACCCGCGACCACGGAGGGCAGGACGTCGTGCCCCGACACCCAGGAGGTGCCGAGGTCGCCGTGGAGCAGGTCGGAGGCCCAACTCCCCAACAGGGAAAGGGGACCGGCGTCCAGGCCGAGGTCGGCGCGGATCGCGGACAGGGCCTCGTCGGTGGCCTCCTGCTCGGCCGACCGGGCACGCAGCACGGTGAGGGCCGGGTCCCGGTGGGAGAGCCACGGCAGCAGGCCGACGACGGCCAGGACGGCGACGAGACAGACGAAGCGGGTCAGCCCGGCCTGGCTGACCGACTTCCGTGCGGTGGACTTCACTTGACGTAGGTGCCCACGGTGACGAGTTCCCGCTCGCGCGGGTCGTGCGCGGCGTCCACGACACCGGCGGCGTCACCCTGGATCACCCGCTCGTGCAGCAGCGGGACGGCGGCGTCGGCGGCCAGGATCGCGCCCTCGGCCGTCACGATCGCCTTGCGGCGGGCGTCGCCGACCTTGGCGTCGGCGGCCTTCCTCAGCGCGGCGTCGACCGACTTGTCGGAGAACTGCGCGAGGTTGAAGGTGCCGTCGGAGGCGAAGTCGCTGTAGAGGTACGCGGCCGGGTCGCCGGAGTCGAGGACGGTGGCCCGGGAGAGGACGAACGCGTCGAACTTGCCCGCGAGGGCGTCGGACTCGATGTTGGCGTACTCGCGGACGTCGAGCTTCACCTTGAACCCGGCCTTCTGGAGCTGCTGTTGCAGCGTGGCAGCGACCTCGGGCATCTCGGAGCGGTCGGTGTACGTGCCGATGGTGACGGTCTCGCCGTCCGGCTTGCCGGCCTCGGCGTGCTGAACGGCCGTACGCAGTTCGGCGGCCCAGGGCAGCGCGGGCCCGAGCAGCCCCTCGGCGACATCGGCCCGCCCCTCGTACACCCCGTCGACGAGCGCCTCGGCGTCGATCGCCTCGCGGGCGGCGGCCCGCAGCGCGGCGTCCTTGAAGGTGCCCTTCCCGGTGTTCAGGTACAGGGTGTTGGTGCGCGGCATCGGCACCTCGGTGATGAGCTGCTCGTCGAGCAGCGCGGCCTGCGACACCGGCACCGACTCGACGATGTCGGCCTCACCGCTGCGCAGCGCCGCCGCGCGGGCGGTGCCGTCGGGCACGAACTTCACGTCGATACCGGGGGACTTGGCCTTGCCGCCCCAGTAGTCGTCGTAGCGGTCGAGGGTGGCGGAGGAGGTGCCGTCGACCTTCTTGAGCACGAAGGCGCCGGTACCGGCGCCGACGGGATCGACGGTCTTCCCGCGGTACGCCTTCGCGGCGAGGATCGACAGCTGGGGCGAGCTCAGGCGCTGCGGGACCAGGGGGTCCTCGGTCGCCGTGGTGACGGTGACGGTGTCGTCGTCCGCGGCCTTCGCGGTCAGCTCGACGCCGTCGAGGATGCGGGGCTTGGGGGCGGCGGTGGCGGCGGTCGTGAGCGACCGTACGACCGCCTCGGCGTCCAGCTTCGTGCCGTCGTGGAAGGTGACGCCGTCGCGTATCTCGAAGGTCCAGGTCTTTCCGGACTGCTGCCACTCGGTGGCGAGCGCCGGCCGGGCGTCGCCCTCCGTGTCCAGTTTGACCAGCGTCTCGGCCGTCGACCAGCGCGACAGCTTGAACGCGTCGTCGGACAGCGGTGACAGCGCGGAACGCGGGGGCTGCATCATCGCGACACGGACGCGCTTGCCGTCGCCGTCGCCCTCGGTGGCGGAGTCGCCTCCCGAGAAGCATCCGGTGAGCAGGGCGGACGCCGCCGTGAGGGCGGTGACGGGGAGCAGACGGCGAGCGGGCAGGCGCACGGGACCCTCCGGGTAAAGGGGTGGTCAAGAGTGGGTGCGCTGACCGTAGCACGATGACAATCGTTTTCAACAATCATCATCTCGGTGAGCGGACGAGTCCGATCCTGGCCCGCTGCATGATGGGGGAATGATCACCGTTCATCTGACATACGAGATCGACGCCGACAAGATCGCGGACTTCGAGGAGTACGGTCGCCGCTGGGTGGGGCTCGTCAACCGGTTCGGCGGGACGCACCACGGCTACTTCCTGCCGAGCGAGGGCGACAGCGACATCGCCTACGCCCTGTTCTCGTTCCCCAGCCTCGCCGCGTACGAGCGGTACCGCACGGACAGCGTGACCGACCCGGAGTGCCAGGACGCGTTCGAACTGGCCCGCCGCACGCGCTGCATCAAACGGTACGAACGCCGATTCCTGCGGCCGCTCGACGGGGTGGCCTAGAGCGACGAGGTGTCCCAGGAGCCGCTGTCCGCCCTAGAGCCGTGCCCCCTTCAACGCCATGTGCAGCAGCAGCCGGTCCTCGCCGTCGTCCAGGTCGAGGCCGGTCAGCTGCTCGACGCGGGACAGGCGGTAGTAGAGGGTCTGCCGGTGGATGCCCAGCTCCGCCGCCGTGCGGCCGGCCTGGCCCGCGCAGTCCAGGTAGATCTCGGCGGTACGGGCGAGTTCGCGGTGGGCGGGGGAGAGCAGGGGGCGTACGGCGGGGTCCTGGGCCGTGTCCGCGGGGAGCGAGGTCAGCAGGCGGTACGGGCCGATGTGCGACCACTCCGCGACCGGGCCGAGCGCGGGTTCCGCGAGTGCCGCGCGGGCCGCGGCCGAGGCCTCCTGCCAGGACGCGGCCAGGTCGGTGAGACCGCTGCGGGCCTCGCCCACCCCGGCCGCGCGGGCACCCTCCCCCAGCAGCCGCTGGGCCGCCGCCAGTGCCGGGGTGCGGACCTCCGGTGTGCGCAGCCGGACCAGCACCGCGAGGCTCTGGGCGGTCGTGCCCCAGGGGACCGTGCACAGGGCCGTCGCGTGCGGCACCGTACGCGCGGAAGGGGCGTCGTCCGGGTCGGCCGACGGCCAGGGCGCGACGCACACCACCGCGTGCGTGCCCTCGCCGCGCGGGCCGAGCGCCGTCCGCAGTGCCGCCACCGCCATGTCGCCCTGCCAGCCCCGCTCGGCGGTCAGCACCGCCCGCAGTTCCCGGCTCAGGTCGGCCCCGTGCTGCGCCTCGTCGGCGAGCAGCGCGCCGATGCGGACGGTGACCTCCATGGCGGCAGTCAGCTGGGCGTCGGTGGGGCCGGGGTCGGACTCCAGGAGCCACACGTATCCGAGGACGACACCCCGATGGCGTACGGGCAGACAGATCCGGCCGCGATACACCCCCGCCTCCGGGGTCGGCGGGATCCTGACCGGGCCGGTCGCGCGGGTGATGCCGAAGCCCTCGAACCAGGTCCGGACCGTCGCCGTCGAGCGCCGGGTCACGATCGAGCGGGTGCGCACCGGGTCCAGGGCCGAGGGATCGAGGTCGCCCTCACTGTCGTACGCCCCGAAGGCGATCAGCTCGAAGTCGCGGTTCTCCAGGGTCGCCGGGGCCCCGAGGAGCTCGGAGATCTCGTCGACCAGCTCCTGGTAGTCACCGGCTCGGTTGAAGGACGCGGCATCGGCTGTCACTCGGGCATTCTCCCGCAAAACCCGGCTCCTTCATACATCTGTCTGAGATCTGCGGCACGGATGCGTGACAGCTGTCGATGGCCGACGATCGGAGGGATCCTTAGGTTTCACGGTGGTTCTATCTGCTGGTTTGTGGAGGTGCCCCGTGCTGGGTCCCGTGATTCTTGCCGCGTCGCGCAGCGACCGGATGCGCCGTCTGATCTCGGCGGCCCCGGTGACCAAGCGGGTCGTCGACCGCTTCATCCCGGGCGAGACGGTCGACGAGATCGTCCCGATCATCAGGGACCTCACGAGCCGGGGCCTGGAGCTGACGATGGACGTCGTCGGCGAGGACATCACCACCCCTGAGCAGGCCGAAGCCGCCCGCGACGCCTATCTGGCGCTCGTCGACCGGCTCGCGGAACTGGAGCTGGGCACCAGGGCCGAGATGTCCGTCAAGCTCTCGATGTTCGGCCAGGCCCTCCCCGGCGGCCACGAGCTGGCCCTCGCCAACGTCCGCCCTGTCGTCGAGGCCGCCGCCGCGATCGGCACGACCGTGACCCTGGACGCCGAGGACCACACCACCCTCGACTCGATGTTCGCCATCCACGAGGAGCTGCGGAAGGACTTCCCGCAGACCGGCTGTGTCATCCAGGCCTACCTCTTCCGCACCGAGGCCGACGCCCTCCGCCTCGCCGCGGCCGGCAGCCGGGTGCGGCTGGTGAAGGGCGCCTACAAGGAGCCCGCCGAGGTCGCCTACCAGCAGAAACACGAGATCGACAAGGCGTACGTCCGGGTCCTGAGGACTCTGATGGAGGGCGCCGGGTACCCGATGATCGGCTCCCACGACCCACGGCTGATCTCCATCGCCCAGGAACTCGCCCACCAGGCCGGGCGCAAGCCCGACGAGTACGAGTTCCAGATGCTGTACGGGATCAGGAGCGACGAGCACCTGCGGCTCGCCGCCGAAGGCCACCGCATGCGCGTCTACACCGCCTACGGCACCGACTGGTACGGCTACTTCATGCGGCGGCTGGCGGAGAAGCCGGCGAACCTGCGCTTCTTCGTCCGCTCGATGATCAGCAAGGGGTGAGGTGCTGGATGAGCCGCGGCTGTCAGTCTCCGACGAGTTCCGGAGGCCAACAGCCGCGGCCCGGCGGCCGGCTGAGCCGGACCCAGATCCGAAACGAAAGGAGTTACGGATCTCGTGACTCCGCCCCCGAGGAGGCTTCTCACGAGCTCGCCTCGGCGAGTCCGTGACGGTCAAGCCCTGACCGCTGCTCACGATACGCAACCGCTTCAGCATCCCCCGGCTGAAGCCCGGGAATCACTCGGAAGAGGTAACCGATGGACGCTGTGACCCAGGTCCCCACCCCCGTCAACGAGCCGGTGCACGGCTATGCCCCCGGCTCGCCCGAGCGCGCCCGTCTCGAGGTCAAGCTGAAGGAGCTGGCCGAGAACCCGATCGACCTGCCGATGACCATCGGCGGCGAGAAGCGGCTCGGCGGCGGCGACGCCTTCCAGGTGGTGCAGCCGCACAACCACAAGGCCGTACTGGGCACTTACCGCAACGCCACGCAGGCCGACGCCCAGGACGCGATCGACGCGGCCCTCGCCGCCGCGCCCGCCTGGCGCGCGATGTCCTTCGACGACCGTGCCGCGATCATCCTGCGCGCCGCCGAACTGCTCGCCGGCCCCTGGCGCGAGACGCTGGCCGCCTCCACCATGCTCGGCCAGTCCAAGACCGCCCAGCAGGCCGAGATCGACACCCCCTGCGAGCTGGTCGACTTCTGGCGCTTCAACGTCAAGTACGCCCGTGACCTGCTCGCCGAGCAGCCCCCGGCGAACTCCCCGGGCGTCTGGAACCGCCTGGACCACCGCCCGCTGGAGGGCTTCGTCTACGCGATCACGCCGTTCAACTTCACGGCTATCGCGGGCAACCTGCCGACCGCGCCGGCCCTCATGGGCAACGTCGTGGTCTGGAAGCCGTCCCCGACACAGACCCACGCGGCCGTGCTGCTGATGCAGATCCTGGAGGAGGCGGGCCTGCCCAAGGGCGTCATCAACCTCGTCACCGGCGACGGCATCGAGGTCTCCAAGGTGGCCCTCGAGCACCGTGACCTCGCGGGCATCCACTTCACCGGCTCGACCAAGACCTTCCAGTACCTGTGGAAGACGGTCGGCGCCAACATCGAGAAGTACCGCTCCTATCCGCGCCTGGTCGGCGAGACCGGCGGCAAGGACTTCGTCGTCGCCCACCCGAGCGCGGACCGGGCGATCCTCAAGACCGCGCTGACCCGGGGTGCCTTCGAGTACCAGGGCCAGAAGTGCTCGGCGACCTCGCGGGCCTACATCCCCGCCTCGATCTGGAACTCCGGGTTCAAGGAGGAGTTCGCGGCCGAGGTCGAGTACCTGACCATGGGTGACGTCACCGACCTGTCGAACTTCATCGGCGCGGTCATCGACGAGCGCGCGTTCGCCAAGAACAAGGCGGCCATCGACCGGGCCAAGGCCGACCCCAACTGCACGATCGTCGCGGGCGGTTCGTACGACGACTCGGTCGGCTACTTCGTCCGCCCGACCGTCGTCGAGTGTTCGGACCCCTCGAACGAGGTCTTCACCACCGAGTACTTCGGCCCGTTCCTCGCCGTGTACGTCTACGAGGACGACAGTTACGACGAGATGCTGGCCCAGATGGAGTCGGTCTCCGACTACGCCCTGACCGGCTCGGTCATCGCGGGCGACCGCGCGGCGGCGGCGTACACCATGGACAAGCTCCGCTACGCGGCCGGCAACTTCTACATCAACGACAAGTCCACCGGCGCCGTCGTCGGCCAGCAGCCGTTCGGCGGCGGCCGCGCCTCCGGCACCAACGACAAGGCCGGCGCCCCGCAGAACCTGATGCGCTGGACCCTGACCCGCGCCATCAAGGAGACCCTGGTCCCGCCGACCGACTACACGTACCCGCACATGGGCTGACGAGCCGTCAGAGCAGGTGAGGGGCCGGGTGATTCACCCGGCCCCTCGCGCTGTTGCGGGGACACTGTGGACCATGACGGTGACGACGGACGACGGTGTACGGCTCTGGGCGGCGCGGCAGGGGCGGGGCGATGTGCCCGTGGTGCTGTGTCATGGCGGACCCGGGCTGTGGGACATGTTCGAGGACGTGACCGGGATGCTGGCGGACCGGGCGGACGTCGTCCGCTGGGACCAGCGTGGATGCGGTCGTTCGGAGCCCTGCGCGGGGCCGTGGACCACCGACCGTTTCGTGGCGGACCTGGACGCCGTACGACGGCACTTCGGCCTGGACCGGATGGTCCTGCTCGGCCACTCCTGGGGCGCCCAGCTGGCGTTGAGCTATGCGCTGGCCCACCCGGAGCGGGTCGCCGGGCTGGTGTACGTGAGCGGTACGGGCATCGACCCGGTGTCCTCCTGGCGCGGGCCCTTCGAGGAGAACTTCCTCGCCAGGCTGGACGAGGTGCCCGAACGGGCCGCCCGGTGGCGGGAGTTGGCGGACGGGGACCGGGAGCGGGCCGTGCTGCACTGGTCGGTCGAGTTCGAGGACCGGGAACGGGCACTGGAGCACGCCGGTCGGATGGCGGAGCCCTGGTTCGGGATCAACTACGAGTGCAACAAGGCGCTGGGGGCGGAGACCAAGGAGGGCTGGGGCACCCCCGAACTCCAAGCCGCCTGCCAGAGCCTGGACGTGCCCGTGCTGATCGTCGACGGTGAGCGGGACATCCGGCCGCGGTGGGCGGTGGACTCGTTGGAGCGGGCGCTGCCGCGGGTGCGGCGGGTGGTGCTGGAAGGGGCCGGGCATCTGCCGTGGGTCGAGGATCCGGCGGGGTTCCGGGAGGCGGTGGGGGCGGCGCTCAGCGGCTCCGGCTGAGGAAGTCCCGGATGAGCGCGGCGATCTGGACCGCGTGTGTCTCCAGCGCGAAGTGGCCGGTGGGCAGGAGGTGGACCTCGGCCTTGGGGAGGTCCCGCTGGTAGGCGAGGGCGCCCGCCGGGACGAAGATCTCGTCGTGGGCGCCCCAGACGGCCAGTAGGGGTACCTGGCTCGTGCGGAAGTAGTCGTGGAAGGCCGGGTAGAGGGCGAGGTTGGAGCCGTAGTCGGAGATCAGGTCGAGCTGGATCTCCGACTGGCCGGGGCGGGCGATGAGCGCCGCGTCGTGCTCGTACGCGACCGGGTCGACGAGGTGCCGCTGGTCCTCCGGAACGCCGTGCAGGTACTGCCACTTGATGCCGTCGAGCGAGTAGATCTCCCGCACCGGCGCCTCGGTCTCCGGCGTCCGCTCGGCGATGAGCGCGAGCACGGGCGCCCAGGCCTCCTTCCCCAGCCCCTCCTCGTAGGCGTTGCCGTTCTGCGTGATGATCGCCGTCACCCGCTCGGGGTGGGTGAGGGCGAGCCGCAGACCGATCGGGGCGCCGTAGTCCTGGATGTAGAGGGCGTACTCCGTCAGGCCGAGCCGCTCGGTGAACTCACCGGTGATCTCGGCGAGTTCGGCGAAGGTGTACGGGAACTCTGCGGCGTCCGGCGCCGCCGAGGCGCCGAAGCCGAGGTGGTCCGGGGCGATCAGGCGGTACCGGTCGGCGAGGAGCGGGATCAGCTCCCGGAACATGTGCGAGCTGCTCGGAAAGCCGTGCAGCAGCAGGAGTACGGGCGCGTCGGCCGGGCCGGCCTCGGCGTAGTGGATGCGGTGGCCGCGGACGGTGACGGTCGGCATGGCGTTGGGTCCTAACCTTTGAATGTGCTTTTTATGGTTAGGTCAGTGCAGCACGTCCTGCCTCAACTGGTCAAGGTTGTTTGAGTGGTTAGGCCCGCACCAGGATCTTCCCCGTGTTCCCGCCCCGCAGCATCGACAGGAACGCCTCCACGATCCGTTCGAAGCCCTCCACCACCGTCTCGTCCAGCGCGAGCGCTCCGCTGAGCAGGTGCGGGACGGCGAACTCGTACAGCTCCTCCTGGACGTCCTGGTGGTCGCGCACCAGGAAGCCCTCGATGCGCAGGCTCTTCTCGACCACGTCGGCGTGGTTGAAGAGGGCCGGGGGCGCGTCCGGGGTGTTGTACTGGCCGACCGTGCCGACGCGGACCACGCGACCCCGGTGCCGTAGCGCGCCGATCGCCGCGCTCAGGTGGTCGCCGCCGACGTTGTCGACAGCGACGTCGATGCCGGTCGGGGCGGCCTTGGCCAGCAGGTCGGACACCGGGCCCGTGTGGTAGTCGAACGCCGCGTCGTAGCCGAGCCGTTCGGTCAGATACCGCACCTTCTCCGCCGAGCCCGCGCTGCCGACCAGCCGACCCGCGCCCAGGAGCCGTGCGAAGCGACCCGTGGCCGTGCCGACGCCGCCCGCCGCCGCCGAGACGAACACGTCCTCGCCCTCGCGCAGTCGCGCGATCCGGGTGAGGCCGACGTACGCGGTCAGGCCCGTGCCGCCCAGCACGCTCAGGTACGCGGACAGGGGGACGCCCGCGTGCAGGGGCAGGCGTCTGACCTCCTGCGGGGTCACCAGCGCGTGGGTGCGCCAGCCCTGACGATGGAAGACGATCTCGCCCTCGGGGAGCGCCGGGTGCCGGGATGCCACGATCCGGCCCAGCGCGCGGCCCTCCAGCGGGGCGTTCAACTCGAAGTCCCCGTCCATCATTTCGCGGTGATAGGGGTCGACCGACCAGTAGAGGTTCTCCACCAGCGCCGTGCCGGAAACGGGGGAGGGGAGCCGGGACTCCACGAAGGCGAAGTGGTCGGGGGTCGGGAAACCCGTCGGGCGGGCGGTCTGGTGCACGGTGATCGCTGTGTCGGTCATGGGAGGCGACCGTACGGAGGAATGCGGGCGGGGAGCAGAGGGTTGCGCTCATGGAACTGGCCGATCCATGAGCACTGGCTCATAGCAGCAGGTGGGGGACCCGAAAAGTGAGCCACAGCGTCGATCTCGCGCCCCATGAGCTCCGTACCCTCGTCGCCGTCGCCGAGGAGGGCGGCTTCTCGGCCGCCGCCGGTCGGCTCGGCACGACCCAGTCCGCCGTCTCGCACGCCGTACGCGCCATCGAACGTAAATTGGGGGTCGTACTGTTCGAGCGCGGACGGTACGGAGCCCGGCCCACCGCGGCCGGTGCACGGGCCGTGGCCCACGGTCGCCGGGTGCTGCGGCTGCTGGAGACGCTCGTCAGAGAGACGCGGGCCGTGGAGTCCCAGGGCGTCGGCGGCCCGCTCCGGATCGCCGCCTTCCGCAGCGCCGCCCTCCATCTCCTCCCACCCGTCCTCGAACGCCTCACCGCCCGGCACCCCGCGATCGAGCCGACCGTCACCGTCGTACGGGAGATCGGGCCCGGCACCGCCGGAGAGGTGGCCGAGGGGCGGGCCGACCTCGGTATCGCCACCTTCGGCACCAGCTCCCCGATCCCACCGGAACTGGTCGGGGACGTGCTCGTCGAGGAGCCGTACGCCCTGGTGCACCCGGCCGGTCACCCCGCCCCGCGCTCCCTGCCACTGGTCGACTGGAGGGAGAACTGCTCCTCCTACACCCGCGCCTGGTGGGCGGCCCAGGACTGGATCCCTACCGCGACCGTCCGCGCCGAGGACGACGGGGCGGTGCTCTCGATGGTGGGCAGCGGGCTGGGTATGGCGATCATGCCCGCGCTCTCCCTCACCGCGGCGCCGGCCGGTCTGGAGATCACCGACCTCGGACCGGGCCGGCCCACCCGCCGCATCGGTTACGTCACCACACCCGAGCTCGCGGCCACTGCCGCCGTCAGGGCCCTGGTCCGTGAGTTGCGCAGCCATGCGAAACCGCAGGTCAGCGCCATGTGACCCAGTGCACTGTCTCAGATAGTAGGAAGTCCGAGTAATTGTGGGGACAGACCGGCCGCCCTCCCTTAGCTTTGTAGAAGCCGAACGTCTCGCTCGATCAAGCGAATGGCGGTCGTGAGCCGGGCCCCGAGCAGGCAACCCCTGCGGTCAGCGCTCCCCGCCCCTTCCGGCGTCTCGTAACCCCTTTCTGCACTCCAGGAATTCGAAGGAGTCGATTTCTCATGGCCGAGACGACCGCCCGCCGTCGAGTCCGTCACACCGCCCGAACCAGCGAGTCCGACCGCAAGCAGGCCGCGGCCGCCCTCCAGCGCGCCCTCGACCGCCGTGACAACGGCGGCTCGACCGGCCACTGAGTCACCTGCCTGACCTGACAGAGCCGGGAGCCGCACCCGCCGGGGTGCGGCGCGGACTCACGCGCCGCGCCGCACCTCGAAATGGTCGATCCGGTCGCCGTTCTGCGCCAGCGCCGACACCTTGAGCCTCGGCGTGCCACCGCTCTGCGCCTCCACCTTGAGCAGCGAGAAGCCCCGGTAACGCACCCGCGACCACTCCACGGTCTCGTGGTCTGTGGCCCGCGACTTCGTCCACTGGAAGGTCTCCACGGACTCGACGTCGCGCACATGCCCCTCGTAGCTCTCCTTGGCGCCCGTCGGGAACCCGTACAGGTCCTTTCCGCCGCCGCCCGCCGTCACGTACACGGTCCCGTCCCGCGTCGGGTCGGTCGACGCGCCGATCGGCACCCGCCTGCCGACCGCGCCGTCCTTGATGGCGTCGGTGCGCTCGTAGACGTGGTTGTGCCCGTTGATCACCAGGTCCACCTGGTGCTTCGCGAACAGCGGCAGCCACTCCTCGCGCACCCCGCCGTCGGAGGCGTGCGAGGAGGTCGAGTAGGCGCAGTGGTGGAAGAAGACGACCACGAAGTCCACCGACCGCCTGAGCTCCGCCAGCTTCTCGTCCAGCCAGGCCGTCTGCTTGCCGCCCGAGTAGCCGAGGTTGGCGGGGATCTCGTACGACACGTCGTTGGCGTCCAGTGCCACGAAGCCGACGTTGCCGTAGGTGAAGGCGTACACGCCCGGTGCCGTGCGCGCGTCGAAGCCGCTGTCCGGCAGTGACCAGCGGGCGAGTTGGCCGCCGTAGCCCTCGGGGGAGTACCAGGCCTCCATGTCGTGGTTGCCGGTCGTCACCATCCAGGGCACCGAGCGCGCGACCTCCTCGTTCTGTTTGAGGAACAGGTCCCAGTAGCCCGGGTCGTAGCCGTCCGTCTTCTCGCCCCGGCCGTTGACGTCCGCGTAGCAGATGTCGCCCGCGTGGAGATGGAAGGCGGGGTTCTGGTCCAGGATGACGTGGTCGTTGCCGGCTGCCGCCTTGCTCACGCCCTGGTCGCCGAAGGCCGTGAAGACGAACTTCTCCGGGCTCGCCGGGGCGGTGCGGAAGGACGCGATCGTCGAGCGGTGACCGGCGGCGGCCGGGTCGAGCCCCTCGTGGCCGACGCCGTAGTAGTACGTGGTGCCGGGGCGCAGGCCGTCCAGGGCGGCGTGCAGGTAGTACTGGTCGAGCGCCGCGCGGACGCCCGTGACGCCCGGGGTGTGCAGGGCGCGGACCTCGGCCTCGATCCTGCGGCTCAGGTCGTCGGGGCGGGTGCCGATCCGGACGTAGGGCTTGCGCACCGCGAGCGGCACCTGCCAGGAGATCCGCATCTGCGTCTTCGGGTCGGCGCCGAAGGCGAGGTGGCGGCCGAAGGGGGCGACGACCGAGCCGTGCACCTGGGTGGTGGGGGACGCGGCGGCGGTCGTACGGGAGGAGGGCGAGGGCGTGTCTCCCGCGCAGCCGCCGGTCAGCAGGCCGCCCGCCACCGCGCCGGCCGTCACCAGGGTGCGGCGCCGGGTCAGCTTGGTGCGCAGATACTCGTACTGCTCGGCCATGCTCATCCGGCGCGCGAGCTGCGGTGGGATGCCGACGTCGGGAAGGTCCATGCTGGTGAAGTTCCCAGCGGATCCCAACACCCGCCATACATGCGGGTGAACGCCAGTCGAAGGACTGACGCCCAGGTGTACGCGGCTGTCCGGATGGCGGACACGCCGTGTCATCCCATGGGACGCGGGAGTAGGGTGCCGGACATGTCTCGCAGCATCAATCTCGCAGTGATTCCGGGTGATGGCATCGGCCAGGAGGTCGTGTCCGAAGGCCTGAAGGTCCTCTCCGCCGTCCTTCCGCAGGATGTGAAGCTGGAGACGAAGGAGTACGACTTCGGCGCCCAGCGGTACCACGCCACCGGTGAGACCCTCACCGACGCCGACGTGGACGCGCTGAAGCAGCACGACGCGATCCTCCTCGGCGCCATCGGCGACCCCAGCGTCCCCTCCGGCGTCCTGGAGCGCGGCTTCCTGCTCAAGCTCCGCTTCCTCTTCGACCACCACGTCAACCTGCGGCCGTCGAAGCTGCTGCCGGGTGTCGAGACTCCCCTCAAGGGCGAGCCCGCCATCGACTTCGTGGTCGTCCGCGAGGGCACCGAGGGCCCGTACACCGGCAACGGCGGCACCATCCGCAAGGGCACCCCGCACGAGGTCGCCACCGAGGTCTCCGTGAACACGGCCTTCGGCGTCGAGCGTGTCGTCCGCGACGCCTTCGCCCGCGCCCAGGCCCGCCCCCGCAAGAAGCTCACGCTGGTCCACAAGAACAACGTGCTGTCCTTCGCGGGTCACCTGTGGACGAACGTCTTCAACCAGGTGGCGAAGGAGTTCCCCGAGGTCACCACCGACTACATCCACGTCGACGCGGCCACCATCTACCTGGTCACCGACCCGGGCCGGTTCGACGTGATCGTCACCGACAACCTCTTCGGCGACATCATCACCGACCTCGCCGCGGCCGTCTCCGGCGGCATCGGCGTCGCGGCGAGCGGCAACATCAACCCCTCCGGCGAGTTCCCGTCGATGTTCGAGCCCGTCCACGGCTCGGCCCCCGACATCGCGGGCCAGGGCAAGGCCGACCCCACCGCCACGGTCCTGTCCGTCGCGCTGCTCCTGCGTCACCTCGGCTACGAGGCCGAGGCCGCCCGGATCGACGAGGCGGTCTCCACCGACCTCGCCGAGCGCACCGGCAAGCCCGCCCGCAGCACGTCGGAGATCGGCGACGCGCTGGCCGTACGAGTAGCCGGCTGACCCGCGGCTACCAGAAACATCTCGAAGCCGCCGGGTCGCAACCGCACCCGGCGGCTTTCCTTATGTCCCCGCCGGGTGCCACCATCATCCCCTGGGTCGCATTCACGCCGTTTTCTTCCACGGCCTCCGTAGCGCGATAATCGAACGCGGAGCCGCGGAATGAGGGAATGCTCGGACGTCCTAGCACTGGCAACTGACAGTAAAGGGCGTGAGCGCGGCCCGTCACACACAACCGGTGAAGGACAACCACTCATGACGACGCCCACGATCGAGCTCAAGCCCTCAGCCTCGCCACTTTCCGACGCCGAGCGCGCCGCGATCCTGGCGAACCCGGGGTTCGGCCGCCACTTCACCGACCACATGGTCGTCATCAAGTGGACCGAGGGCCGCGGCTGGCACGACGGCCAGCTCGTGCCGTACGCCCCGCTCCAGCTCGACCCCGCGACGATGGTCCTGCACTACGCGCAGGAGATCTTCGAGGGCCTCAAGGCGTACCGCCAGCCCGACGGCACCGTCGCCACCTTCCGCCCCGAGAAGAACGCCGAGCGCTTCCAGCGTTCCGCGCACCGCCTCGGCATGCCCGAGCTGCCGGTTGAGACGTTCATCGAGGCCTGCGACGCGCTCGTCCAGCAGGACCAGGCCTGGGTCCCGGCGCACGGCGGCGAGGAGTCCCTCTACCTGCGCCCCTTCATGATCGCGACCGAGGTCGGCCTGGGCGTCAAGCCCGCCAACGAGTACCTCTTCCTGGTCATCGCCTCCCCGGCCGGCGCCTACTTCCCGGGCGGCGTCAAGCCGGTCTCCATCTGGCTCTCCGAGGACCGCGTCCGCGCCGTCCCCGGTGGCATGGGCGACGCGAAGACGGGCGGCAACTACGCGGCCTCCCTCCTCGCCCAGGCCGAGGCCGCCGCCAAGGGCTGCGACCAGGTCTGCTACCTCGACGCGGTCGAGCACAAGTGGATCGAGGAGCTCGGCGGCATGAACCTGTACTTCGTGTACGGGGACAGGATCGTCACCCCGGCGCTGACGGGCTCGATCCTGGAGGGCGTGACGCGCGACTCCCTCCTCCAGGTCGCCCGCGACCTCGGCTACGCGTCCGAGGAGGGCCGCGTCTCCATCGACCAGTGGCAGCGCGACGCCGAGAACGGCACCCTGACCGAGGTCTTCGCCTGCGGCACCGCCGCCGTGATCACCCCGGTCGGCACGGTCAAGCGCGCCGACGCCGAGTGGCAGCAGAGCGGCGGTGAGCCCGGTGAGCTGACGCTGCGGCTGCGCCAGGCCCTCCTCGACATCCAGCGCGGCACGGCCGAGGACAAGCACGGCTGGATGCACAAGCTGGGCTGACGCCTCACGCCGACGCCTCACGGGGCCCGTGCCTGCAAGACAGGCGCGGGCCCTGTGCCGTTGTGGGATGGTGTGGGGAGCTGTGTGGGGCGTCCGACGGGGGGTGGCGCGTCCATGGACGTTCTCGATTTCCAGGCCGAGATCGCGGCCGCGGAGCACGGTGTCTACGAAGTGACGCTGCGCGGTCCGGACGGGGCGGAGACCTCGTCCCGCACGCGCCTGCCGCTGCCCCCGGACCAGCTGCGCGCCCTCGTCGCCCGCATCCCCGACTCCGTCATCGCCTCCTCCGCACGCGTCCGCCGCAGCGCGAGCCCCGACGAACAGCCCGTCCAGCTCCTCGGCCGCGGCCTCTACGACATGCTCACCGCCGGAGACGGCCGCGCCCTGCTGGCCGCCGCCCGGCACGCCGCGGCCCGGGCCGAGGCGCAACTGCGTCTCGTACTGCGCGTCAGGCCCCCGGAACTCGCCTTCCTGCCCTGGGAGTTCCTCTTCGACGCGGCCCACAGCGGTTACGTCTGTACGACCACTCCACTGATCCGGCACCCCCAAGTCGCGGTGCCACAGCGCCCGTTGCGGGTGGATCCGCCCCTGCGCGTGCTGTGCATGATCTCCCGCCCCGGGGATCAGGAGACCCTCGCGGTCGAGGCCGAACGGCAGCGGCTCGGCGCCGCGTTGGAAGGGCTGCGGCGCGACGGGCTGATCGAGCTCGGCTGGGTCGGCGGTGAGACCTGGCGCGCGCTGAAGACGGCACTGCGGCGGGGGAGCGGGCCCTGGCACGTCTTCCACTTCATCGGGCACGGCGGCTTCGACCGCGCGGCCGGCGAAGGCACCCTGGCCCTCGACGACGGGGCCGGCGGCTCGTACCAACTCGGCGCCGAGAACCTCGCGATGGTCCTCCAGGGCCAGCCGTCCCTGCGGCTCGTCGTCCTCAACGCCTGCGAGACCGGCCGCGCGAGCTCGGTGGACCCCTTCTCCAGCGTCGGCGGCGCCCTGATGCGGGCCGGGCTGCCCGCCGCGCTGGTCATGCAGTACCCCATCTCCGACCAGGCGGCCGTCGAACTCAGCCAGAGCTTCTACGAGGAACTCGCGCAGGGCCGCACCGTCGACGCGGCGGTGACCGAGGCCCGCCAGTCCGTCCGGCTGGCCCTTCCCGGCACCCTGGAGTGGGGCACGCCGGTGCTGTACATGCGCTCGCTGGACGGCATGCTCTTCGCCATCGACCAGGGCCGGGCGCCGGTGACCCGGGCGACCCAGGTCGGCGACCTGTACGTCCAGGGGCTGGCCGCGCTCTACACCCACCGGTGGAACGACGCGGTGGCGGCGTTCCGCGGGGTGCTCGCCCAGGACCGGGGTTACGAGAACGCGGCGGTCAAGCTCGAAGAGGCGTTGCGCGGACGGCGGTTGGACCACCTCTACACGGCTGCGGTCGGAGCCGCGGAGGCCGGGCAGTGGACAGACGCGGCGGCTCACCTGTCGGTGATCCTCACGGAGGACCCGGACTACCGCGACGCCCGGGAACGCCTCGCAGTGGCTCGCACCCGCGCCGAGGTGGCGTCCCTGAGAGCGGAGGCGCGTTCCCTGCACGCGGCGGGCCAGTGGGAGGCGGTACTCGCGGTCGGCGAGCGACTGGCGTCCCTGGTTCCGGGCGACGCGGACCCGGACGGGGTGGTGGCCGAGGCCCGGCGCCGGGCGGAGCGGGAACGAGAGCGGCGGCACCCGCCCTGGACCCCGGGTCCGCGTAAGGAGGCGGCTGCGGGACGGGAGGCGGGCGGTGCGGCTGGGGCCTCCGGCTCGCGGAAGTCGGGGCGTGAGGCTGGCGTTTCTGGCTCGCGGGGGGAGGTGCCCCCGGGGCGAGAGGGGCCAGGTGGGCCAGGGACCCCGGGTTTGCGGGAGGGGGTGGTCTCGGGGTGGGAGGCGGGGCGTACGGCTGGAACTCCCGGTCCACGGGGGGAGGCGGCCCCGGAACGGGAGTCGGGCCGTGCGGCCGGGGCTTCTGGCTCGCGGGAGTCGGGCCGTGCGGCCGGGGCCTCCAGGCGGGGGGAGGAAGTGCCGGGTGGGTCCGGGGCCTCCGGTTCGCGTGAGGCGGTCCGTGGGGCCGGCTCTTCTGGCTCGCGGGGGGAGCAGCGGCCCCCGGTGCGGGAGGCGGCGCGTGGGTCCGGGATCCCCGGCTCGCGGGAGGCGCCCCATGTGCCCCGCACCCCCGGCCCGCGGGAGGAGACGGCACCCGTGCGGGAGTCGGCCCGCGCGTCCGGGGCCCCCGGCCGGGCCGTTCGGCTGGCCACGTCCACCGATGCCTGGTCCGTTGCGCTGGCCCGGGACGGTGGTCGGGTCGCCGTTGGGGGCAAGAACGGCTGGGTGCGGGTTTTTGATCTTCAGGAGTGGCGCTCGGCCAGGGTCTGGCCCGGGTTCCGCGGCTTCGAGAGGACCGTGGGCGGACCGGTGCGGGCCCTCGCCTTCGCGCCCGACGGCCGGCGGATCGCAGTGGGCCACGGTGCCAAGGTCGTCCTGCGGGAGGCCGTCGACCAGTCGCGGGTCGCGGAGTTCCAGGCCGACCGGCACGACGTGACGGCCCTGACGTACTGCGGTGACGACATGCTGGCCGCGGCGAGCCGGCACAGCGTGGGCCTGTGGTCGCTGGACCGTCCCACGAGGCTGCGCACCCTCGACCACGAGGACGCCGTCTACGCCCTCGCCGTCACCGGCGACGCCACACGTCTGGCCACAGCGGGTCATTCGCACGTACGCGTATGGGACATCGGCACGGGCGAGCCGACGGTGGCCATCGACTACCACCCCATGGTCTTCGCCGCCGACTTCAGCCCCGACGGCACCCGTCTGGTCACCGGCGCCCTCGACCACACCGTCCGGGTCTGGGACACCACCACCGGCGACTGCCTGACCCGGCTCCAACTCCCCGACCGGGTCCGGGGGGTGGCCCACGGCCCCGACGGCACCACCCTCGCGATCGCCGCGGGCCACACGGTGACCCTGCTCGACCTGACCACGGGCCGGACGCTCCTCGAACTCGCCGACGACTTCGGCGACGTGACCCTCCTCCAGATCGCCTACAGCCCCGACGGCACCCACCTCGCCACCGTCGGTGGCGGCAAGGCCTGGCTGATCCCCCTCCGGGAGAAACCCCGTGACTGAAGACCCCGGCATCGACATCTACGTCACGCCCGACACCCCGCCCGGCACCGAGACCCCGCTCCTGGACGCCTTCAACGCCCCCGGCGTCCCCCTGCGCGTCCGCACCTGGCCCACCCGCCGCGGCCCCGAGACCCTGAACTGGCTGGCCTTGGTAGCCCTGCCCCTGCACGCCTTCCTCGGTGGCTTCGGCGGCAGGCTCGCGGAGGACTGCCACCGCAAGCTGCGCGACCTCGTCCGACGCCCCACGCCCACCGGCCCCGCGCGCCCGGTCGTCCTCCAGGACACCGCCACCGGCATCCGCGTAGTGCTCGGCCCCGAGGCCGACGAGGAGGCGTACCGGAAACTGCGCACGCTGGACCTCGGACAGTTCCGGTACGACACCCTCCGCTACGACGTCACCGAGGCCCGCTGGGTCTCCGTGCCCTCCGACGACGGCACCGGCGCCTGAACGTCCCGCGCGGTCAGAGCGCCGTAGACCAGGCCGCCCACCGCGCCCGAGAGCAGGAAGCTGCAATCCACGCCGCCCGTCCACGCCACCAACGGCCCCTCGTAGGACGGCAGGGACACCGCGAGCAGCCCGACCGTCGCGCCCAGCGCCCACGCCACCGTCGCCGGGATGTTCCAGCCGCCGCGGAACCAGTAGATCCCGCCGCGCGCACGGCGGTTGAAGACCTGGAGGGCCTCCGCGTCGTAGACGCCACGGCAGCGGGCGAAGCCGATGAGGGTGATGACCGCCCAGGGGGTGCCGATCGCCGTCAGGAGCAGGACGAACGACGTCATCGCGTCCTGCGCGGTCGAGGCGTAGTGGCCGACGAACACACAGGCCGTCGCGACCACCGCGACCGCGCAGGTGGCCTGGGCGCGGGACGCGCGCGGCAGGATCGCGTCCAGGTCGAGGCCCATGGAGTAGAGCATCAGACCCGCGTTGCCGACCGAGCCCGCGGAGGCGGCCAGGAGGAGGGGGAGCAGGTACCAGGAGGGGGAGGCGTCCACCAGCGGACCCGCGTAGTCCAGGGCCGCGCGGGCCGCGTACGCCGTGAAGGTGCCGAAGAGCTGCGGCACCAGCAGTCCGAGGACCAGGCCGAGCCAGGTCGCGTGCAGCACCCGGCGGGAGGTGTGGCGGGCCGGTGAGATGTAGCGGGTGTAGTCGCCGAGCAGGGTGATGAAGGCGATCGGTCCCGACAGCCCCGCCGCCACCGTCGCCAGCAGCCACGTCGGCCAGAAGCCGTCCAGCAGATAGCCGCCCGCCTCCGGCAGCGCCCCCGTCGTGAAGTGCGGGGCGTAGGCCACGACGCCCAGCACCAGCAGCGCCGTCATCCCGACCGCCAGCACCCGCGACATGGCGAGCAGCACCCGGTACCCGTACACCGCGCCCGCCACCGTCGCCGCGGCGAGCAGCCCGTAGACGACGCCGTACGACACCCCGTTCGCGGGCATCCCGAACAGCCGGCCCAGCACGCCGACCATCACATCGCCGCCGATCCAGACGGTCAGCGTGGTGTAGCCGAGCGCCAGCAGCAGGCCGACGACCGAGCCGACGAGTCTGCCGCGCACGCCGAACTGGGCGCCGGAGGAGGTGGACAGGTTCGTCGCCGTGCGCAGCGAGATCAGCGCCAGCGGGGCCGTGAGCAGCGTCCCGACCACGGTGCCCGCCACGATCGAGCTCACCGAGGCCCACCAGCCGAGGCCGAAGGACGGCGGCAGCCAGCCGAAGACGATCACGCCCAGGCAGAGGTTCGAGCCGAGCAGGATCGAGACGAGGTCGCGGGGTCCGCTGGTGCGTTCCTCCTCGGGGACGGTGTCGACTCCGCGCTGTTCCATCGGCATACCGGGCTCCTTCGCATCGCACTTAGAACGTCATTCAATGTGAGGTGCTCGACGAAAGACGTCAAGGCTTTCTTCTTTGGGCATTCATGTTTAGAGTGATGCTCTAAACGAAGGGAACGACATGCGGCTCACCCCCACCGAGCGTGACCGGCTGCTGCTCTTCGGAGCCGCGGAACTGGCCCGCGCCCGCCGCGCCCGAGGGCTGCGGCTCAACGTGCCGGAGGCCACCGCGCTCATCGCCGACACCGTGTGCGAGGCCGCCCGGGACGGGGCGCGGCTCGCCGAGGCGATCGAGCGGGCCCGTGCGGTGCTCGGGCCCGACGACGTGCTGCCCGGTGTCGCGGACGTCGTCACCGAGGTGCATGTCGAGGCCGTCTTCGGCGACGGCTCACGGCTGGCCGTGGTCAGCGATCCGATCGGCGGCGGGCTGGGCGACGGGGCGCCGGGTGCGCTGCTGCCGGGGCCCGCGCACGCCGAGCCCGAGGCGGTCCTGCGGCTGACGGTCACCAACACCGCGACCGTGCCCGTCTCCGTCACCTCCCACTTCCACTTCTTCGAGGCCAACCCGCGCCTGGAGTTCGCACGGGAGGACGCCTACGGCATGCGGCTCGCCGTCCCCGCCGGCTCCTCCGTGCGCTTCGGCCCGGGGGAGTCCCTGGAGGTCGGCCTGATGCCGATCGGCGGGGCCCGGGTCGCGATCGGCTTCGCCGGGCTGGTCGACGGGCCGCTGGACGCGCCCGGCGCCCGCGAGGAGGCCCTGCGCCGCGCCGCCGCCTGCGGCTACCTGGGCATACGTGACGAGGAGACCCGCCGATGAGCCGCCCAGGAGGCCACGCCGCCGAGGCCCGCCGCCTCACGCCCCACGAGTACGCCGCCACCCACGGCCCGCGCGCCGGCGACCGGATCCGCCTCGGCGACTCCGGTCTGACGATCCGCGTCGAGTCCGACTCGCAGCGCTACGGCGACGAGTTCCTGGCCGGTTTCGGCAAGACCGCCCGCGACGGACTGCACCTCAAGGCCGCGGCCGTGCGGGACACCTGCGACGTCGTGATCAGCAACGTCGTCGTCATCGACGCGGCGCTGGGCATCCGGAAGGTGTCCATCGGCATCCGCGAGGGGCGAATCTGCTCGATCGGCCGGGCCGGGAACCCCGACACCCTCGACGGGGTCGACGTCGTCGTGGGCACCGGCACCTCCATCGTGTCCGGCGAGGGGCTCATCGCCACCGCCGGGGCCGTGGACACCCATGTCCATCTGCTGTCGCCGCGGATCATGGAGGCCTCGCTGGCGTCCGGCGTCACCACCGTCATCGGCCAGGAGTTCGGGCCGGTCTGGGGCGTCGGGGTCAACTCCCCCTGGGCGCTGCGGCACACGTTCAACGCCTTCGACGCCTGGCCGGTCAACATCGGTTTCCTGGGCCGGGGTTCGTCCTCCTCCGACGCCCCCCTGGTCGAGGCTCTCGCCGAGGGCGGCGCGAGCGGCTTCAAGGTGCACGAGGACATGGGCGCCCACACCCGCGCACTGGACACCGCGCTGCGCGTCGCCGAGGAGCACGACGTCCAAGTCGCCCTGCACAGCGACGGGTTGAACGAGTGCCTGTCCGTCGAGGACACCCTCCGCGTCCTGGACGGCCGCACCATCCACGCCTTCCACATCGAGGGCTGCGGCGGCGGACACGTCCCGAACGTGCTGAAGATGGCCGGCGTCCCCAACGTCATCGGCTCCTCCACCAACCCCACCTTGCCCTTCGGCCGGGACGCGGTCGCCGAGCACTACGGCATGATCGTCTCCGTCCACGACCTGAAGACCGACCTGCCCGGCGACGCCGCCATGGCCCGCGACCGCATCCGCGCCGGGACCATGGGCGCCGAGGACGTGCTGCACGACCTGGGCGCGATCGGCATCACCTCCTCGGACGCGCAGGGCATGGGGCGCGCGGGCGAGACGGTCCGCCGCACCTTCGCGATGGCCGGGAAGATGAAGGCCGAGTTCGGCGCCGGGAACGACGACCACGACAACGAACGCGTCCTGCGCTACATGGCCAAGCTGACCATCAACCCGGCCATCGCCCACGGGCTTTCCCACGAGGTCGGCTCCATCGAGGTCGGCAAGCTGGCCGACATCGTGCTGTGGAGCCCCGAGTACTTCGGCGCCAAACCGCAGCTGGTCCTGAAGTCCGGCTTCCCGGCGTACGGCGTGGTCGGCGACCCCAACGCGGCGACCGACACCTGCGAACCGCTGGTCCTGGGACCGCAGTTCGGCGCGTACGGCGCCACGCCCGCCGACATCTCGGTGGCCTTCGTCGCGCAGGCCGCCCTCGACCAGGGCAACGACTCGATGCCGACCCGCCGCCGAAGGGTCGCCGTGCGCGGCACCCGCGGCATCGGACCGGCCGACCTGCGCCTCAACTCCCGTACCGGAGCGGTCGATGTGGACCAGCGCACGGGACTGGTGACCCTGGACGGCGAGCCGCTGCGCTCGGAACCGGCCGACTCGGTCTCCCTGAACCGCCTCTACTTCCTCTAGGACCTGCGAGGACCTGTGATGACCTACCGCATGCCCCCCGAGTGGGCCCCGCACGAACGCACCTGGATGGCCTGGCCCGGCCCCAACCCGACCTTCACCGATGACGAGGAGCTGGCCGTGGCCCGCGCCGCCTGGGCGAGCGTGGCCCGTGCCGTACGCCGCTTCGAGCCGGTGACCATGGTGCACGGCCCCGGTCAGGGCGAGTCGGCGCGCGAACTGCTCGGCCCGGGCGTCGAGTTGGTGGAGCGGGAGCTCGACGACGCGTGGATGCGCGACATCGGCCCGACGTTCGTCCAGGACCAGGAGGGCCGACTGGCCGCCGTGGACTGGGTGTTCAACGGCTGGGGCGGCCAGGACTGGGCGCGCTGGGAGCACGACTCCAAGATCGCCGCACAGGTGGCGGACCTGGCGGGCGTGGCGGTGCTCCCGTCACCGCTGGTCAACGAGGGCGGCGCGATCCACGTCGACGGCGAGGGCACGGTCCTGCTGACCGACACCGTCCAGCTCGGCGCCGACCGCAACCCCGACTGGACCCGCGAGCGGGTCGAGGCGGAGATCCACGCCAAGCTCGGCACCACCAAGGCGATCTGGCTCCCGCACGGCCTGGCCGGCGACTACGGCACGTACGGCACCCAGGGCCACGTCGACATCGTCGCGGCCTTCGCCGGGCCCGGCACCGTGGTCGTCCACAGCCAGCGGAACCCGGACCACCCCGACCATGCCCGCTCGCGGGAGTACGTCGAGATCCTGCGCGGACAGACGGACGCGAAGGGCCGGCGCCTGGAGGTGGTCGAGATCCCCGCGCCGACGGTCCTCAAGGACGAGGACGGGAAGTGGGTCGACTACTCCTACATCAACCACTACCTCTGCAACGGCGGCGTGGTGCTCTGCGCCTTCGACGACCCGAACGACGAACTCGCGGCCGGCATCTTCCGCCGGCTGTTCCCCGAGCGGACGGTGACGCTGGTGGACGCCCGTACCATTTTCGCGGGCGGTGGAGGCATCCACTGCATCACGCAGCAGCAGCCGAAGAGCTTGCGGCCGAAGAGCTAGGAGCCGACGAATGGCCGGTGCGCGCCGGAACGCGCCGCCGCGCGGGGACGTACTCGCCACCGCCATGGAGATGATCGCCGAGCGGGGTCTGGAGAAGCTCACCATGGCGGCCCTCGGCCGTGAGCTCGGCATGAGCAGCGGCCATCTCCTCTACTACTTCCACTCCAAGGACGAACTGCTGCTCCAGACCCTGGAGTGGAGCGAGGGACGGCTCGGCGCCGAGCGCGGCCGCCTCCTCACCCGTACCGCCACCGCCCGCGAACGGCTCGATGCGTACGTCGACCTGTACGTCCCGGTCGGTCACCGCGACCCCCACTGGACGCTGTGGCTCGAGGTCTGGAACCGCTCGCAGAACGCCGCCGACGACGCCCGCGAACGCCAGTCCGCGATCGAGGGCGCCTGGCACCGTGACCTGGTGGCACTGCTCGCGGAGGGCGTGTCGAGGGGAGAGTTCCGGACGATCGACCCGGACCGCGTCGCCGCCCGCCTACGGGCACTCCTCGACGGCTTCTCCATCCACGTGGCCATCGGCCTGCGCGGCACCGACCGAGCGCAGATTCTCGGCCACGTACGGGAGTTCCTGGACGAGAGCCTCCTCGCGGACGCGTGACCCCGAGCCCGGGTTGTACGCAATAAGGCCGATTGACCCTGTGACCCGCGGTGCGTTTGCCTCTTGGGGAGCCCTCGGCGCGGGGCCGGGGGAGAGCGTCCACGGGGAACACAGGGGGGAACATGTCGAGAGTCGTACGTGTGTCCAGCGTGTCCTTAGGTACGGCGTTGCTGCTCGCGTTCACCGGAACGACCGCCGGTGCCGAGCCGCACACGCCACGGGTGCACAGGGTCAGCACCGCCGTCGACGGCACCCAGGCCGACGGCGCCTCCACCGCCGCCACGACCACACCGAACGGCCGCTTCGTCGCGTTCCGTTCGTCGGCGACCAACTTGGTGCCCGAGGGGATCACCCACCCGGGCACCTACGCGTACATCCGGGACCTGAGAACGGGCGAGGTCACCAAGATCGAGGCCGCGCTGAGCACGCCCCGGCTCAGCGCCGACGGCCGCTGGGCGACGTACACCGACTGGGGCGTGCGCAAGATCAACGTCTTCCTGACCGACATGACCACCGGCACCAGAACCCGGGTCGGGGGCGACGCCCAGGACACCGCGGGGTCCCCGGACATCAGCGCGAACGGCCGCTACATCGCCTACACGTGGTCCGGGCACCCGCAGTTCCCGACCCGGATCGACGTCTACGACCGGGAGACCGGCACCCGCGAGACGGTCAGCGCGGGCCCCGCCGACTCCGCGCGGGACATGGGCAACGCGTCCATCAGCGGCGACGGCCGCCAGGTCGCCTACCAGGACAACGGCACCGGTGACGTCTGGGTCGCCGACCGCACCACCGGCACCCAGACCGAGGCCGACGACGGCACGCCGTCCACGGTGGTCCAGCTGAGCGCCGACGGCAGGGTCCTGGCGATGGACTCGGCGGACGGCTCGTATGTACGAGAGCTGCGCACCGGCCGCGTCCAGCACTTCCCCGGCGTCCGCGTCCTGGCCGTCAGCCCCGACGGACAACGGCTGCTGCTGCGCGACGGACAGTCGAACCTGACCCTGCGGAACCTGCACGGCGGACGCGAGACCCCCGTCGGCCACGGCTCCGCCGGCGAGCGGTCGGTCTCCGGCCACGGCCGCTCGGTCGTCTACGCCACCGAGGACCCGGATGTCGTCCCCGGTGACACCAACGGCGTGTACGACGTCTTCCAGTGGAGGTCACGCTGATGTCCCGCCTCTCAAGAGCCGTGCTGGGCACGGCGGTTGCGATCGGTCTCGCCTGGACCTCGATGGGCGCCGCGCACGCCGGCCCCCGGGAGTCGCGTACCGAGCGCGTGAGCACGGCCGCCGACGGCAGCCAGGCCGACGGGGAGTCGACGGGCTCCGCGATCAGTGCCGACGGCCGCAAGGTGGCGTTCACCTCCATCGCACCGAGCTTCGGCTGCGCGCGCTTCGACCGGTGCCTGCTCGTGAAGGACCTGGACGACGGCGGGCTCACCAAGATCGCCCTCGGCGGCGGCTACACCTACAGCTCACCCGTGCCGAGCGCCGACGGCAGCCGTATCGCCTTCTCCGCGGGCACCCGGTTCCTCGCGCCCTACCTGTACGACAGCGCCACCGGCCGTGCGGAGAAACTGTGGCCGCAGGACCCGCCCGGATTCAACGAGTTGGGCCGCGTGCAGTCGATCAGCCCGGACGGCACGCACATCGCGTACACCATCGGCAACCGCAACGGTGACGCGAACTTCCGGCTGCTGTACGTCCGTGACACGGTCACCGGTACCGACGAGCTGATCTCACCGGCCGAGGAGGGCGACAAGCCGTGGGCCTCGGTGAGCGGCGACGGCGAGCGGGTCGCGTACTCCGTCCACGGAAAGGGGACGCCGGAGGACCCGGTCGACCTCTTCGTCAAGGACCGGGCGACGGGCGAGCGCAGCCAGGTCGACAAGGGCTTCGGCCCCGCCTCCCTGATCCGCATCACCGCGGACGGCCGCCACGTCCTCTTCAACGCCGACAACGGTGTCTACAGCCGGGACCTCCGTACGGGCGACGCGCGGCGCGTGGCCGAGGGGACCGCCTCCTCGGTCACCGCGGACGGCCGGTACGCCGTCGTCGCGGGCGAGGACGGGGTGCGGGTGCGCGACCTGCGGACCGGGCTGCGCGGGGCCGCCCTCACGCCGGACGCCCAGCCCGGGGACGACGCGCTGAGCGCCGACGGGCGTGCGGTGACGTTCAGTTCGCGGGCGTCCCACCTGGTGCCGGGGGACACCAACGGCGAGTCCGACGTGTTCGTCTTCTCGGGCGCACTGAGGAAGAACCCGGCCCCGATGCCGTCCGTCACCGAGCGGATCAGCATGACGAGGGACGGTCAGCAGCGACCGGAGGCCTCGTACGACCCGGTGATGGGGGAGGGCAGGGTCGTCGCCTTCACCTCGGGTGACGACGTGTTCGTCAACGCGGCCGGCGGCCTCTCCCAGGTCGACTCCACCGACCAGGGGCCCTCGCGCGAGGGCACCCCCTGCTACAGCGGACGCATGGTCGGCTATACGGCCCCGTCCCAGACCGACGGCGGTCCGCAGGTCCATGTCCGCAACCGCTCGGTCGGCAAGCTGACCAGCATCGGCTCCTACCAGGGCGTCCGCTTCACCTGGATGGGTCAGCCCCAGGTCGACCCGACCTGCGCATGGCTGACCTACGCCGCCACACTGCCCGCCACCGACGCCGACCCGTCGCCCCAACCCCGCCTCTACCGCTTCAAGTTCAACGGCGGCGACATCGACGTGGTCAGCGCGCCCACGGACGAGCCTGCGGGCAACCCGTCCATCAACTACGACGGCCGGTACATCGCCTTCGAGCAGGGCGGCGAGGTCCGTGTCCGCGACCTGGACACCGGCACCCTGTCGACGCTCGGCGCGGGCTCGGCCCCGTCGATCAGCGCGGACGGCCGCAAGGTCGCCTTCCAACAGGGTGGCGAGGTGCGCGTACGCGACCTCGACACCGGTACGACCACCCGGATCAGGGGCACCCAGCCCTCGCTGTCCGGGAACGGCACGCACGTGGCCTACACCTCGCGCGGCGCCGTATACCTGCGGGAACTCGCCACCGGGAAGCGGCAGTTGATCAGCGTCGACCGCTGGGGCGGCCGCAACGACCTCCCGGCCCGGCATCCTTCCGTCAACGCCGACGGCACGGTCGTCGCCTTCGAGTCGGCGTCACCCGATCTGGTGGAAGGAGACACCAACGGGGTGTCGGACGCCTTCCTGCGGACAGTGCAATGACCAGCAGCAACCACTACGGGGGAACCATCATGTACAGCACCAAGCGAGTCCTGGCGCTCGCCGTCACCGTCGCCGCCACAGCGACCCTGACCGGCCAGGCCGCGAGCGCCGCGCCCAAGGCCCCGCGCACCGAGAAGGTGAGCGTGGCCCCGGACGGCACGGAGGCCGGCGGGTCCTCCGGCGACCAGAGCCTCAGCGCGGACGGCCGCTATGTGGCCTTCCGTTCCGACGCCGACAACCTGGTCGCCGGTGACACCGACGGCACCGCGGACGCCTTCGTCCGCGACCTGAAGACCGGCACCACCCGCCTGGCGAGCACCGCCGGGGACGGCAACGTCCTGAACGTCTCCCTGAGCGCGAACGGCCGGTATCTCGCGTACACCATCAACCCCACCTACAACACCGACGACAACCACATCTGGATCAAGGACCTGAAGACCGGCGCCGTCCAGGAGATCGACGACACCATCGCCCCCGGCTACGCGGGCATCTCCGGCCCCGCGCTCAGCGCCGACGGCCGCTACGTGGCCTTCGTCGCCCTGCGCACCAGCGACGAGGCACCGGATGGCGACCGGTCCAGCCGGATCTACCGCGTCGACCGTGTCACCGGCGAGCGGGTCCGCATCAGCCAGGTGCCGGGCGAGGGTGTCTGGAAGTCCGCCGGTACCCACCCGTCCATCAGCGCGGACGGCAGCCGGGTCGGCTACCAGCTCTTCGTCCCGTTCCCCACCAGCGGGGACTGGAGCGACGCCTACGTCCGTGACGTGCCGAGCGGCGAACTGATCCAGGTCGACAAGGCGCCGGACGGCAAGGTGTCCGACGGACACACCGAGTCCCCCCAGGTCAGCGCGGACGGCCGGTACGCGGTTTTCAACTCGCTGGACTCCCAGCTGACCCCGGGTGACACCAACGGCAGCCACAACGTCTTCGTGCGCAACCTGAAGACGGGATCGGTGAGCCGGATCGACGGCGCCGATCCGGCCGACTACACCGGCTACCCCCAGCTCAGCGCCGACAGCCGGCATCTGGCGTTCGAATCGGTCGGCCCGTCCTCTAACGAAGCGCGGCAGGTGTACGTACGCGATCTGATCACCGGCCGCACGGTGCTCGTCAGTGTCGCGGCGCGGGGAGGTCCGAGCGCCGACTCCGCTGGATCCCCGGTGATCGACCGGCACGGCCGTACCGTCGCCTTCAGCAGCTGGGCCAACGACCTCGTGCCCGAGGACGCCGGGCAGACCGGCTCGACCACCGACGTCTACGTACGCCACCTGAAGTGACCCACGTGAAGTGACCCACCGGGAGCGATCGACCGCATCCTGAGACGGACGGTGAGCGCGGGGGCGAGTTGTGCCAGACTGCCCCCGTGCTCTCGTTCGCCATGATTATTGGCAGCAGGCGCGCCGGTCCGCAGTGACCGCCACGTACGACCAGGTACGGGCGGACACCGTCGTCCTCGACCCGCGCGCAGACCTCTCGCACCCGCGAGGGGTTTTTCGCTTTTCTGGCCCACCCTCAGCCGGAGGCGAGAGCGCGAGGGACTATGTGGGGACGGTGGAGCCGGTCATTCCGGTACAGACCGAGATCCAATCCTCAGGAGCCTTGAGACCATGACCGCAACCAGCGAACTCGACGATTCGTTCCACGTCTTCGACACCACCCTGCGCGACGGCGCCCAGCGCGAGGGCATCAACCTCACCGTCGCGGACAAGCTGGCCATCGCACGGCACCTGGACGACTTCGGCGTGGGCTTCATCGAGGGCGGCTGGCCCGGCGCGAACCCGCGAGACACCGAGTTCTTCGCCCGCGCCCAGCAGGAGATCGAGTTCCGGCACGCCCAGCTGGTCGCCTTCGGCGCCACCCGCCGGGCCGGTGCCAAGGCGGCGGAGGACCCCCAGGTCAAGGCGCTGCTCGACTCGGGCGCCCCGGTGATCACGCTGGTCGCCAAGTCGCACGACCGGCATGTGGAGCTCGCCCTGCGCACCACGCTGGACGAGAACCTGGAGATGGTCCGCGACACGGTCTCGTACCTGGTCGGACAGGGCCGCCGGGTCTTCATCGACTGCGAGCACTTCTTCGACGGCTACCGCGCCAACCCCGAGTACGCGAAGGCGGTCGTCCGGACGGCCTCGGAGGCGGGCGCGTCCGTCGTCATCCTCTGCGACACCAACGGCGGCATGCTCCCGGCCCAGGTCCAGGCGGTCGTCTCGACGGTCCTCGCCGACACCGGCGCCCGTCTCGGCATCCACGCCCAGGACGACACCGGCTGCGCGGTCGCCAACACCCTCGCCGCGGTGGACGCGGGCGCGACCCACGTCCAGTGCACGGCGAACGGCTACGGCGAGCGGGTCGGCAACGCCAACCTCTTCCCGGTCGTCGCGGCCCTGGAGCTGAAGTACGGCAAGAAGGTCCTCCCCGAGGGCAGGCTGCGCGAGATGACGCGCATCTCCCACGCGATCGCGGAGGTAGTGAACCTCACCCCCTCCACGCACCAGCCCTACGTAGGCGTCTCGGCCTTCGCCCACAAGGCCGGCCTGCACGCCTCGGCGATCAAGGTCGACCCGGACCTGTACCAGCACATCGACCCCGAGCAGGTCGGCAACACCATGCGCATGCTGGTGTCCGACATGGCCGGCCGCGCCTCGATCGAGCTCAAGGGCAAGGAACTCGGCGTCGACCTGGGCGGCGACCGCGAACTGGTCGGCCGGGTCGTGGAGCGGGTCAAGGAGCGCGAGCTCAAGGGCTACACGTACGAGGCGGCGGACGCCTCCTTCGAGCTGCTCCTGCGCTCGGAGGTCGAGGGCAAGCCGCTGAGCTACTTCCAGGTCGAGTCCTGGCGCGCGATCGTCGAGGACCGCCCCGACGGCAGCCACGCCAACGAGGCCACGGTCAAGCTCTTCGCCAAGGGCGAGCGCATCGTCGCCACGGCGGAGGGCAACGGCCCCGTCAACGCCCTCGACCGCGCCCTGCGCGTAGCCCTCGAGAAGATCTACCCCCAGCTCGCCAAGCTCGACCTCGTCGACTACAAGGTCCGCATCCTGGAAGGCGTCCACGGCACCCAGTCCACGACCCGCGTCCTCATCTCCACGTCCGACGGCGCGGGGGAGTGGTCGACGGTGGGCGTCGCGGAGAACGTGATCGCGGCGTCCTGGCAGGCACTGGAGGACGCGTACACCTACGGTCTGCTGCGGGCCGGGGTGGAACCGGCGGAGTAGGCGAGCCGGAGGAAGACGGCCCAAGTACCGGGCGCCACGGTCAGGGTGGGCCCGGTGTTCTTGGAGTCACGGACGTGGATGGCGGAGGGCTGGGTGGCGACCTCGACGCAGTCGCCGCCCTGGCTGCCGCTGTAGCTGGACTTGAACCACTGAAGTGCGGTGCTCATCGGTCTCCTAGCAATCCGTGCAAGAAGCGCACGCTCTCATCCGGCGAGAGTGCCTGTGACCGCAGCATTCCATACTGGAGGTGATAGTCGCTGACGTCGTCGGGATCCTCGACGAGGAAGCTGGCGCGCTGGACTTCCAGGTAGATCAGGCGCTCGTGTTCGGGGGTTTCCAGCAGCACCATGGGGCCATCGAGGCAGGCGTGCGGAGCGAGATCCATCGGCACGATCTGAAAGCTCATATGGACAGGCTCGGTGTACTCCAGGATCTGCCGGAACTGCTCCCGCATCACCTCCGAACCGCCCACCTGCCGGCGCAGGATGCTCTCCTCCAGGATGAAGTGGCATACGGGCGGCCGCTCCCGCTGAAGGACCAACTGCCGTTCCATACGCGCACTGACCCACTGCTCGGCCGTCTCGCTGCCGATGGCCGGGTACCGGTAGCCGAAGACGGCACGGCAGTAGTCCCGCGTCTGGAGCAGTCCGGGAACCGCCAGGCTCTGGTACGACAGGATCCCGACCGCCTCCTGCTCATGATCCACCAACGACTGCGCGAACTGCACCACCTTCTCCCGCACCGGCATCTGCTCCACCAGCACCGCCAACACCCCACCCGTACCCAGCAGTTCATCGAACTGCTCCGCACGGTCCGGCTGAAGCGCGAGCCGCCCCTGCTCGATCGACCCCACCGTGTCCACGCTGATGCTCGCCCGCTCGGCGAGTTGTTCCTGGGTGAGGCGGGCCGTTCTCCGGCAGTGCGCCAGCAGTGCCCCCACCGCACGCCATGAACTGACCTTCTTGGGCTTCTTGGCCGTGTGCATGGCTGACCCTTTCCCCCGTCCGCGGCCCGACTCCTCGTAGCGGGCCCGTAGTAATCAGAACTACGACCTCACTCACCGCTTCACGATAGTCACTACGTGTGACAGTCGCCCCGTGAACCGTGGTGCCCTCTTGACGGCCCTCCGGGGCCTCAGTTAACTCACGGCGTGAGGTAAGTCATGAGTGGCCCACGAGAGCCAAGGGGAAGCTCCATGCGAAGAACCGCCCAGCTCGCCTCAGTCGCACTCTTAGCAACGTTGCTGCCGATGGCGGCCGCCCGGGCAGAGACCCAGGCCGACCCCGCCCCGGTCCCCGTCGACCGCTTCGAAGGCGAGGTGCCCTTCGCGAGCCCGCCCGCCGAGGGCATCTTCACCTGGGGCAGCGACAACGACGACCCGCCAACTCTCCGGCTCGCAGCCCGAGATGACGCCCCCGAGGGCGAAAAGGTCCTGTCCGGCACCTACGACATCAGCGGCTACGGCGGCTTCACCCACGACTTCGCCTTCGCCGAGCCCGCCCACGACTGGTCCGCCCGCAAGGGCATCCGGTTCTGGTGGGAGGGACAGGACAACGGCAAGAAGATCGCCTTCGAGCTCAAGGACGGAGGCGCCAACGGCGAGGCCTCCGAGCTGTGGACGACGTCCTTCACCGACGACTTCAGCGGCTGGAAACAGATCGAGATCCCCTTCACCGACTTCGCGTACCGCACCGACTACCAGCCCGTCGGCGGCATCGACCACATCCTCGGCCTCACCGAGATGTGGGGGTACGCCGTCACCCTGCCGGTCGGGGTCAAGGGTCAGTTCGCCATGGACGGCGTCGAGTTGTACGGCAAGGCCGACCAGTCGCTGCGCGCGAGCGTCCTGACCGACGCCGCCGTGTACCCGGTCAAGGAGGGCGGCACGGCCACCGTCGAGGTCACCCTCGCCACCACCGGCTCGGCCCCGGTCGACGAACCGGTGACCGTCGCCTACGAGACGACCGGCGGCACCGCCTCGGACACCGACTACACCCCGGTCAAGGGCGAGTTCACCTTCCCGGCGGGCACCGCGTCCGGCACCACCCGAACCCTCCGGGTGCCCACTCTCAGGGACAAGGCCGCCGAGAACGCCGAGACCATCCCGCTCAAGCTGACCGTCACCGGCGCCAAGCCTCCGGCGGAGACCCCGCAGATCGTCGTAGACGCGCACGGACTGCCGTATCTGAACGCGAAACTGCCCGTCAAACAGCGCGTGGCCGACCTCGTCTCCCGTATGACCCTCGCTGAGAAGGCCGGTCAGATGACCCAGGCCGAGCGCGGAGCCGTCGGGACCGGGACGGACATCGCGGCCTACGACCTGGGCTCGCTGCTCTCCGGCGGCGGATCGACGCCCACGCCCAACACCCCCGAAGCCTGGGCGAAGATGATCGACGGATTCCAACTCCGCGCCCAGGCGACCCGGTTCCAGATCCCCCTCATCTACGGCGTCGACGCCGTCCACGGCCACAACAACCTGGTCGGCGCCACCGTCATGCCCCACAACATCGGCATCGGGGCCACCCGCAACCCCCAACTCGCCCAGCGCACCGGCGCGGTGACCGCCGCCGAGGTCCGGGCCACCGGCATCCCCTGGGACTTCGCTCCCTGCCTCTGCGTCACCCGCGACGAACGCTGGGGTCGCTCGTACGAGTCCTTCGGTGAGGACCCGGCCCTCGTCGACTCCGTGGAGACGGTCATCCAGGGCCTCCAAGGCGCTGCTAACGGCAAGGACTTGAAGGACGGCGACAAGGTCCTCGCCACCGCCAAGCACTTCGTCGCCGACGGCGGCACCGAGTACGGCTCCTCCACCACCGGCACGTACACCATCGACCAGGGCGTCACCAAGGTCACCCGGCAGCAGCTGGAGGCCGTCCACCTGGCCCCGTACGAGACCGCCGTCGACCGCGGGGTGGGCACGGTCATGCCCTCGTACTCCTCGCTCGACCTGATCGGCGACGGACAGGGGCCCATCAAGATGCACGCCCGCGCCGACATGATCAACGGCGTGCTGAAGGGCCGTATGGACTTCGACGGCTTCGTGATCAGCGACTGGGACGGCATCGACCAGATCCCGGGCGACCGCGCCTCCGACGTCCGTACCTCGGTCAACGCGGGCCTCGACATGATCATGGTTCCGTACGCCTACAAGGACTTCCACACCACCCTCGTCGACGAGGCACGGGCCGGCCGGATCAGCGCCCAGCGCATCGACGACGCGGTCTCCCGCATCCTCACGCAGAAGTTCCGCCTCGGCCTCTTCGAGAAGCCGTACGCCGACACCAGCGGCGCCGCGGCCATCGGTTCCGCCGAGCACCGGGCCGTGGCGCGCCGCGCGGCCGCCGAGTCGCAGGTGCTGCTGAAGAACGCCGGCGGGCTGCTGCCGCTGAAGAAGTCCCAGAAGGTGTACGTCGCCGGGTCCAACGCCGACGACATCGGCAACCAGAGCGGCGGCTGGACCGTCACCTGGCAGGGCTCCTCCGGCGACATCACCCCCGGCACGACCATCCTGGAGGCCATGCGGAAGAACTCCGCGGACCTGACGTACTCCAAGGACGCGTCCGAACCGTTGAGCGGCTACGACGTCGGCGTGGTCGTCGTCGGCGAGACCCCCTACGCCGAGGGCATCGGAGACGTCGGCAACGGTCATGACCTGGAACTGAGCGCCGCCGACCGGGCGGCCGTCGACAAGGTCTGCGCGGCCATGAAGTGCGCGGTGCTGATGGTCTCCGGGCGGCCCCAGCTGATCGGCGACCGACTGGGCGCGATCGACTCGCTGGTCGCCTCCTGGCTACCGGGCACCGAGGGCGACGGCGTCGCCGACGTCCTCTACGGCAAGCGCCCCTTCACCGGCCAACTCCCCGTCACCTGGCCCAAGTCGGCGGCCCAGCTGCCGATCAACGTCGGCGACACGTCGTACGACCCGCAATTCCCGTACGGCTGGGGCCTGACGACCCTGACCAAGGTGCCCGAGGGCGGAGCCACGACCCTCAGGGCGCTCGGTGCCGCGGCGGCGGTCGCCGAGAAGGCCGGGGCCGACGAGGCGGGCCGGGCGATCGTGACCAAGGCACGGCTGATCGTCCAGCAGAAGAAGATCACGGCGGCGTCCGCCAAGCCCTTCGCCGACGCGGACCACCTGCTGCTCACCGGACGGTACGCGGCGGCCGTGGCGAAGCTGACGGAGGCCTACAAGGCGGCGACCGGCTGACCGACGACCGGCTCCGACGACCGGCTGAAGACGGCTGACGACCGGCTGAGGCTGTTTTGGGAGGCTTCGGGTAGCTTCGAAGTATGAAGTCCGTCCTACGGACCCGAAGCCTCCCAGGGCTGCTGGCGGCCCTGGCGCTCGCGGCCCTGACCGTACTGTGGGCGGTCCCCGCGCCCGCCTCCGCCGCAACGGACGTCTCCAGGATCGCCGAGGCGCTCCGCGAGAGCCCGGTCTACGTCGATCCGGCGGCCGCCGCGCAGCTGTCCTCCGGGGACGCCGCCGCGCTCGCCGAGCGGATCAAGGACGCGGACAAGGCCCTCTTCGTGGCGGTCCTGCCCGCCGACCAGCCCACCGAGAACCTGCTGCGGAACCTGCGCACCGCCACCGGGGTGACCGGCCTGTACGCGGTCCGGGTCGGTGACCGTTTCGACGCCGGGGCGGACTCCTCGGTCCTGCCCACGGCCGCCGTGCGCAACCTCGTCACCAGCGTCCAGGGCGAGAGCGACGCGAAGACCCAGCTCGACGACTTCACGGACCAGGCCCTGGCCAACATGGGCGGCTCGGCGCCCGCGAGCTGGGGCTCGTCCTCCGACGGCGGAGGCGTCCCGACGGGCGCGCTGGTGACGGCCGGCGCCGTGCTGGCGGCCGGCGGTGTGGGCGCGTACGCGCTGGTCCGCCGCAACCGCCGCCGCCACGCGGAGGAGCAGCGGGCCGCGCTGGAGAAGCTGCGGGTCGTGGTGGACGAGGACATCACCGCGTTCGGCGAGGAACTGGACCGCCTGGACTTCCACCCGGCTGAGCCAGGCGCGGACGACGCGATGCGCGAGGACTACGAGCACGCGCTGGACGCCTACGAGAAGGCGAAGTCGTTCATGGCGTCCGCCCAGCATCCGGAGGAGGTGCGCGCGGTCACCCAGTCCCTGGAGGACGGCCGCTTCTCCCTGGCCCGCCTGGCCGCACGCCGCGAAGGCCGCGCCCTGCCGGAGCGCCGCCCGCCCTGCTTCTTCGACCCACGCCACGGCCCGTCCACGACGGACGCGACCTGGACGCCGCCCAGCGGCTCCCCTCGGGAGGTCCCGGTCTGCGCGGCCGACGCGACCCGCCTCGCCGACGGCCGCGACCCGGTCATGCGCGAGGTCGACACCGACCTCGGCCGCCGCCCCTACTGGGACGCCGGCCCCGCCTACGGCCCCTGGGCCGGCGGCTACTTCGGCGGCGGCATCCTCCCCGGCCTCCTCATCGGCACCATGCTCGGCACCATGATGGCCACCCCCGCCTACGGCGCCGACTACGGCTCCGGCTACGGCGACTTCGGCACCGGCGGCTACGAGGGCGGCGACGTCTCGGGCGCCGACTTCAACTCCGACGACTTCAGCGGGGGGTTCGGGGGCGGGGACTTCGGCGGGGGCGGCGATTTCGGAGGGGGAGGCGACTTCGGCGGCGGAGGCTTCTGAGCAGCCCCCTGTCCGGCAGACCCGCCCGGGGCACGAACACGGGCCCGGCGCACCACACGCCGGACCCGCGGAAGGTCGTACGAGACGAGCCGCCCGTCAGAGACGTCAGAGAGAGGACGCCGCCGACGCGATCGCCGAGGCGAACGTCGACACCTCGCTGTACACACCGGGCGCGTTGGCCCGGGCGCAGCCGATGCCCCAGCTGACGATGCCGACCTGGATCCACGCGTTGTTGGCGTCCCGGCGGAACATCGGACCACCGGAGTCACCCTGACAGGTGTCGACGCCACCCGCCGTGAACCCGGCGCAGATCTCCTCGTTCGCGATGAGCCCGCTGTACCCGCTGTAGGTACGGCAGGTCGCGTCGCTCACGAACGGCACGTTGGCCTTGAGCATGTACCGCTGCTGAGCACCGCCCTCCCTGGCCGCACCCCACCCGGCGACGGTGAACGTCCCGGTGTTGTACTGCGTGTTCGTGGCGATCTTCAGCGTCGGCAGATTGATCGGCGAGGCGAGCTTGATGAGCGCCCAGTCCTTGCCGTCGCCGTTGTAGCCCGGTGCCTGGTAGACGTACGTCGACCTGACCTGGACCCGGCCGCTGGTGGACTGAAGGTCCACGACGCCGGCGGTCGCGGTGATGCTGGTGTTCGGTCCGGTACCGCTCACACAGTGCGCGGCGGTCAGCACGATCTGCTGCGTGTACAGCGCGCCGCCACAGCCCATGGAGAGCCGCACCATGAACGGGAACTCACCCTGAGCGGCCCGGGTGCCGCCGACGACGGGCGCGGGGGCGGCCTGCGCGGCCGAGACGGGCTGAAGACTGGCGATCGCGAGGGCGGCGGCGCCGAGAACCGCGCATCTCTTGAGAGCCGTGAGGAGTCTCTTCAACGTGATGCCTTCCGTGGGGGGTGGAAGTGCTCGAGATGTCGTGCGCATGCCAAACCGGCAGCAAAGAAACGCCCATCCGCTGGCATGGGCAGGTCAAATCTGTTGCTGGATTATGAGAACGCTGTGAGACACCGCACAAGGGGTGTGAATCAGCCAGGCTCCTGGCGGGTGTACTCAGAGGACAGAACCTGTCCTACTTCCCGTCTACGGTGCCCTCATGACCGCTCCGGAGCCCCTCGCCTTCGAGACCGCCGACGCCCTCGACACCTGGCTGGCCGCCCACCCCGCCCCGAAGGCAGGCGCAAGCCCCGGCCTCTGGGTGAAGGTCGCCAAGAAGGGCACCGGTGTCCCCTCGGTCACCGCCGCCGAGGTCAACGACATCGCCCTCTGCCACGGCTGGATCACCGGTCAGCGCAAGGGAGCCGACGCCGTGTACTACGTGCAGCGCATCACGCCCCGCAGGCCCGGAAGCCTCTGGTCGATGGTGAACGTGCGGCGCGTGGCGGAGCTGTCCGAGGCCGGCCGGATGCGCCCCGCCGGCCTCGCCGAGGTCGACGCGGCGAAGGCGGACGGACGCTGGGAGGCGGCGTACGAGTCGCAGCGCAACGCGGCGGTTCCGGACGAGCTGAGCGCGGCCCTGGAGGGGGATCCGCAGGCCGCGGCGGCCTTCGAGCGGCTGAACCGGACCGACCGCTACCTCGTCATGCTCGACCTTCTCCGTGCCCGGACCCCGCGGAGCCGCGCCGCTCAGGTCGCCCGCGTCCTGGAGGGACTGCGAGAGCGCCGGTGAGCCGAGAGGGGCTCACCGGCGCCGTCGCCGCGGACTCACGCGTTCTTGATCGCGGAGATGTCGAAGTTCAGCTTGATCTTGTCGGAGATCAGCACGCCACCCGTCTCCAGCGCGGCGTTCCAGGTCAGGCCCCACTCGGAGCGCTTGATCTCCGCCTTGCCCTCGAAGCCCACGCGCTCGTTGCCGAAGGGGTCCTTCGCGGCGCCGTTGAACTCGAGGTCGATGGTGAGCGGCTTGGTGGTGCCGAGGATGGTCAGGTCGCCGGTGATGCGGTAGTCCTCGTCGCCGAGGGCCTCCGCGGACGTGGACCGGAAGGTCATCGTCGGGAATTCCTCGATCTTGAAGAAGTCCGCGCTCTTCAGGTGACCGTCACGGTCGGCGGACCCGGTGTCGATGCTGTCCATCTTGACGTCGATGGACGCGGTCGACGCGGACGGGTCGCCGCCGTCCAGGTGCAGGGAGCCGCTGAAGTCCAGGAACTTGCCCTTGACGTTGGTGACCATCGCGTGGCGCACGGTGAAACCGATCGTGGAGTGCGCCGTGTCGATCGAGTAGCCGCCGGTCAGCGTGGTCAGGTCGAGGTTCGTCATGGTGTGCCCCTTGGGAGTGGTTGTTGAAGCTTGAACTACTCAACGGAAGTGACGGTAGACCTATTCCGTTCGACTTTCAACATCATCCGCAACGTGTTGGCCCGATCACACTCAGGTGGTAGATCCCCAGGGTGTGAACCCGTATCGCAGAGCCCTCGTCCGCCCCGCCCGCCGAGCGGTTCTCCTCGCCGCCGCGCTCCTCGCCACGACCGCCCCGAGCCCCCGCGACGCGGCCCCCGACCCCCCGGACCCCTACGACGCCCTGCGTCGGCGCTGGCTCGACATCGCCCTCGGCACCGGCTACGACCCGACCGCCGAGCCGTACGCGACCCGCCTCGCCGAGACCGGCACCCTGGCCCGAGCCTTCCGCGCGACCATGACCCCCACCGCGACCTCCCTCTGGCCCGGCCACCCCTACGACCCGCCGGCCGGCATCACCCAGAGCTACAGCCGCCTGTGGACCATGGCCCAGGCCTACGTCCAGCCGGGCACCGGCTCGACCGGCGACGAGGCCCTCCTCGCGGACGTCCTGCGCGGCCTCGACCATCTCTCCGCCACGATCTACCACCCCGGCACCACCCGCTACGGCAACTGGTGGGAATGGCAGATCGGCAGCCCCCGCCTCCTCATGGACCTCACGGCCGCCCTGCACGACCACCTCAGCGGCGCCCAGCGCGAAGCGGCCTGCGCCGCCGTCGACCACTTCATCCCCGACTCGATGCTCACCGAGTACTCCGGGACCTCCACCGGGGCCAACCGCGTCGACCTGTGCCGTTCCGTCGCCCTGCGCGGCATCCTCGGCCGGGCGCCCGCCAGGATCGCCCTCGCCCGCGACGCCCTCTCCCCGGTCTTCCCGTACGTCACACGGGGCGACGGCCTCTACGCCGACGGCTCGTTCGTCCAGCACACCTGGGTCGCCTACTCCGGCACCTACGGCCAGGTCCTCCTCGACGGCCTCGGCCGCCTCTTCGCCCTCCTGGCCGGCTCCGAGTGGGAGGTGACCGACCCGAACCGCCGGATCGTCCTCGACAGCGTCGAGCATGCCTACGCGCCCCTGATCCACGACGGCCTGATGATGGACAGCGTCAACGGCCGTGCCATCAGCCGGGGTTACCTCAAGAGCGACGACCGGCACGTGATGCGGAGCGACCACTTCCACGGCCAGGGGGTCATCGCCGCGATGGCCCTCCTCGCGGACGCGGCGAGCGAGGCGGAGCGGGAGCGCTGGTACGGCCGTATCAAGGGCTGGATCGAACGGGACGCCGTCGCACCGATCCTGACGGCTCGTCAGTTCACCACCGCCGAACTGGCCCGGCTCCACACCGTCGCCGAGTCAGCCGTCCCCGCCGCCCCTGATCCCGTCGGCCACCACCTCTTCGCCGCCATGGACCGGGCCGTCCACCGCCGCCCCGGCTTCGTCGCGAACATCGCCATGGCGAGCGACCGGATCGCGTCCTACGAGTGCGGCAACGGCGAGAACCCGCGCGGCTGGCACACCGGCGCCGGAATGCTCTCCTGGTGGGCGGCGGGCAACGGCGACCAGTACACGGACTGGTACTGGCCGACGGTCGACTGGTACCGCCTACCGGGCACGACGGTCTCCACGCGGCGCCTGCCCGACAAAGCCGGCGGCGAGTGGGGCGAGCCCAGACCCGACGTGCGCTGGGTCGGCGGCACCACCGACGGCGAGTACGCGGCGATCGGACAGCACCTGAAGGGCCTCGGCTCGACGCTCGTGGCCCGCAAGTCGTGGTTCTGCGCGGCGGACGCGGTGATCTGCCTGGGCGCCGGGATCACCTGCACCGACGGCGTCCCGGTCGAGACCGTCGTCGACAACCGCAACCTGGGGGAGGGCGGCACCCAGACCTTCGTACGGGGCCACGGCTGGGCGCACCTGGAGGGCCACGGCGGCTGGGTGCTGCCGTACGGCGAACCGCGCACCCTCCGCGAGGACCGCACCGGGGCCTGGGCGGACATCAACACCCTGAGCATGCCGGAGCGGGCCACCCGCCGCTGGCAGACCCTGTGGCTGGACCACGGCACGGACCCGACGGACGCGTCGTACGTCTATCTGCTGCTGCCCGGAGCGTCCCGCCGGGAGGTCGCCGCCCGTGCCGCCGACCGGCGCTGGCTGTCGGTCCTCGCCAACGACGAGGTGTGCCAGGCGGTCCGCGTCCCCTCGCTCGGCCTCACCGCGGCCAACTTCTGGCAGGCCGGCACCGCGGGCCCGCTCACCGCCTCCGCGGGCGCGAGCGTGCTGGTACGCCGCCGGGGCCGCACCGCCACCCTCTGCGTGAGCGAGCCGCCGCGCACCGGGGAGCCGCTGGAGACCACGTGGGAGCATCCGGTCGGCGCGGTGATCCGGGCCGACGACTCGGTCGAGATCCTCGCCACGGGCCGCCGTCTGCGCCTGCGCGTCACCCCTGGGAGGGCATGCGCCACGCGGACATGTGAGGTGACTCTCAGCTGACGGCTTTGTGTGATCTCTACAAGCGGGACGCCCTCTGAGCAGTCGGAACGGCTGCATGCCTTTGAGGTTCTGTTCAGGGGTACCAGGAAAACGGGCCGGAGACTGTACGGAGTCGACGGCCCGGTTTCCTTGTCGGGCTTCGTAAGGTCGCTACATGACCGTTTTGGATGACGCGCCGGGTGAGCCGACGGACGCACGCGGACGAGTGGCCGAGCTGCACGAGATCCGTGCGCAGGCGCTGGCCGGCCCCAGTGAGAGGGCGACCGAGGCGCAGCACGCCAAGGGCAAGCTGACCGCCCGGGAGCGCATCGAGCTGCTGCTGGACGCGGGTTCCTTCCAGGAGGTCGAGCAGCTGCGCCGGCACCGGGCGTCCGGGTTCGGTCTGGAGGCCAAGAAGCCGTTCACCGACGGTGTCGTCACCGGTTGGGGCACGGTCGAGGGCCGCACGGTCTTCGTGTACGCGCACGACTTCCGGATCTTCGGCGGCGCGCTGGGCGAGGCCCACGCCACGAAGATCCACAAGATCATGGACATGGCCATCGCGGCCGGCGCGCCCCTGGTGTCGCTGAACGACGGTGCCGGTGCCCGTATCCAGGAAGGCGTCTCGGCGCTGGCCGGGTACGGCGGCATCTTCCAGCGCAACACCAAGGCGAGCGGGGTGATCCCGCAGATCTCGGTGATGCTGGGCCCGTGCGCCGGTGGCGCGGCCTACTCGCCCGCCCTCACGGACTTCGTCTTCATGGTCCGCGAGACCTCCCAGATGTTCATCACCGGCCCGGACGTGGTCAAGGCCGTGACGGGCGAGGAGATCTCCCAGAACGGCCTGGGCGGCGCGGACGTGCACGCCGAGACCAGCGGTGTCTGTCACTTCGCGTACGACGACGAGGAGACCTGCATCGCGGAGGTGCGCTACCTCCTGTCGCTGCTCCCGCAGAACAACCGCGAGAACCCGCCCCGCGTGGAGGCCACCGACGCCGCGGACCGCCGCAGCGACGTCCTGCTCGACCTGGTTCCCGCGGACGGCAACCGGCCGTACGACATGGCCAAGGTGATCGAGGAGATCGTCGACGACGGCGAGTACCTGGAGGTCCACGAGCGCTGGGCGCGGAACATCATCTGCGCGCTGGCCCGCCTGGACGGCCAGGCCGTCGGCATCGTGGCGAACCAGCCCCAGTCCCTGGCCGGAGTGCTGGACATCGAGGCGAGCGAAAAAGCTGCGCGCTTTGTCCAGATGTGTGACGCTTTTAACATCCCGATCGTCACTTTCCTGGACGTCCCCGGGTTCCTTCCGGGCGTCGACCAGGAGCACGGCGGCATCATCCGCCACGGTGCGAAGCTGCTCTACGCGTACTGCAACGCCACCGTGCCGCGGATCTCGCTGATCCTGCGCAAGGCGTACGGAGGTGCCTACATCGTCATGGACAGCCAGTCCATCGGCGCTGACCTCACCTACGCGTGGCCGACGAACGAGATCGCCGTGATGGGCGCCGAGGGCGCCGCGAACGTCATCTTCCGCCGGCAGATCGCCGACGCGGAGGACCCCGAGGCCATGCGGGCCCGCATGGTCAAGGAGTACAAGTCCGAGCTCATGCACCCCTACTACGCGGCCGAGCGCGGCCTGGTGGACGACGTGATCGACCCGGCGGAGACCCGCGAGGTCCTCGTCAAGTCCCTGGCGATGCTCCAGTCCAAGCACGCCGACCTGCCCTCCCGCAAGCACGGCAACCCCCCGCAGTAACCCACAGGTACCGCTGCGGAAACCTCTCTCACGGAGACTGAGACCTATGAACTCCCCTGACATCCGCGTCGAGAAGGGCCACGCCGAGCCCGAGGAAGTCGCCGCCATCACGGCCATCCTCCTCGCCCGAGCCGCCGCCCAGCCGGCCGCAACCGACCAGCCCCACCACGGCCGCCCCAGGGCCGGCTGGCGCCGCCTGGAGCGCGAGGGCGGCTTCCGCGCCCCGCACAGCTGGCACTGACCCAAGCTCCGACGGCCCCGCTCTCCCTACCGGGAGGGCGGGGTTTCCGTTTCCCTGAACCACCGCGCCGCGAGCTCCAGCGCCACAGCGAGCGACGACACCTCACGTCGGAACCCGGCAGGCAGCATGGACACCCGGTAGCGGTCCTCGTCGAGCGGCATGATCTTCGCGAGCCCTGATTCGAACTCGAACGGTCGGCGGCACAGCATCAGGCTGCCGTGGCTCATGTCCGGGTAGAACGCCCGCAGTTCGGGGTGGGCGTGACCGGCGCTGAGCAACGGGCGATCGGGCAAGTGCCAGTCACTGCCCAGGAGTTCGCGCCACTTGGCAGCCGCCGGGTCACCGTCCTCGAACCCCTGTGCCAGCGCGCTCCAACTCATGAACGGGAACCGCTCGTTGAGCTCCCGAAGACGGGCGCCGCGGCGCCAGAGATCCGCCACCCGCACGGTCGCGACGAGGTCGTCCGTCCACCCCTCCGACCAGGCGAAGACGCGGTGCAGCGCGATCCGCACCTGGAACGTCCGCTCCGGGCGCGGGTACACGAAGACCGCACCGCGCTCGGCGTCCACCTCGGCACCGGTGTACTGCCCGGCCACGGCTCGGATCCGACCCAGATCGACACCCTCGGCCCGTGCGATTCGTTCCAGGTGCCGGACCAGCTCCGCCGCTTCGGCGGCCTGTCCGTCGGTCGTCATGACCCTCCGCCCTCGAATCCGGGTAGCAGAACGGCCCCCGCGTCTCCCGGGGGAGTCGCAGGGGCCGTCGCGCGTCGTTCCTAGCGGAGGCGTGCCATCAGGGCGTGTTCCACCAGCGTGATGAGCGCCGACTTGGCGTCCGCGCGGTGGCGGGCGTCCGTGGTGATGATCGGGGTGTCCGGGCCGATCTGAAGGGCCTCGCGGACCTCGTCCGGGTTGTACGGCTGGTTGCCGTCGAAGCCGTTGAGGGCGATCACGAACGGCAGGCCGCTGTTCTCGAAGTAGTCGACCGCGGGGAAGCAGTCGGCGAGGCGCCTCGTGTCGACGAGGACGATCGCGCCGATGGCGCCGCGCACCAGGTCGTCCCACATGAACCAGAAGCGGTCCTGACCGGGCGTACCGAAGAGGTACAGGATCAGGTCCTGGTCCAGGGTGATACGACCGAAGTCCATGGCCACCGTGGTGGTGGTCTTGTCTCCGGTGTGGGTGAGGTCGTCGATGCCCGCGGAAGCGGACGTCATGACGGCCTCGGTGCGCAGCGGGTTGATCTCCGAAACGGCCCCGACGAACGTGGTCTTGCCCACGCCGAAGCCACCCGCCACCACGATCTTCGCCGAGGTGGTGGAGCGGGAAGGACCGCCGCTAGAGCTTGCGAAGTCCACTGAGCACCCTTTCGAGCAGTGTCACGTCTGGCTGGCCGCCGGCGTTCTCGTCGCCGCCGGGCTGATGAATGGCGACCAGGCCCGCCTCCGCCAAGTCGGCGACGAGGATCCTGGCCACGCCGAGAGGGATGGTCAGCAGGGCCGAGACCTCGGCCACCGACTTGATCTCCCGGCAGAGGTTGCAGATCCGCTGATGCTCGGGCAGTTGGCCCTGCATCTGGTGCGGCTGCGCGGTGGTGTGCACCAGCGCCTCGATGGCGAGCTGGTAGCGGGGGCGCGTCCGGCCGCCGGTCATGGCGTACGGGCGCACCAAGGGGTTGTTCGACGCCCCTGCGGGCGCCGGCTCAGGGGCACGTCGCTGTGGCTGCACGGGCTGGATGCGCGGTGCCGACGGCTGGTCGTACGGCGAGGGGCCGGGGCCCTGGGGCGCGTACGGCTGCCGATGGCTCGGTGCGGAGGGGAAGTTGTAACGGTTCGGGTTCTGGCCGCCGTCGTTCTGGCCCTGGCCAGGGCCGTACGACCAATTACCAGATGAACCGCCTGGGGGTGTTGCCACTTTCTCTCCTCCTCCGACTGTGCCGGGCACCGCATCTCTGTGGAGCCGCGTCCCGAAACCTTACGGCCCCGGGACGCCAAAACGCACCGTCTGTCTGTCAGTTGAGCAGGCTGCCCTGGAGCTCCGCACGCAGATCGGGCGTCAGGACCGTACCGGCACGGTCCACCAGAAGGGCCATCTCGTACCCGATGAGGCCGATGTCCGCCTCCGGATGTGCGAGGACCGCGAGCGAGGAACCGTCGGATACGGACATGATGAAGAGGAATCCCCGCTCCATCTCCACAACCGTCTGGTTCACGGCGCCACCCTCGAAGATCCGCGAGGCACCCGCGGTCAGAGAGGTCAGACCGGAGGCGACGGCCGCAAGCTGGTCGGCACGGTCGCGCGGAAAGCCTTCGGACATCGCCAGAAGGAGTCCGTCGGCGGAGACCACCACCGTGTGGGACACCCCCGGGGTGTTGTCCACGAAGTTGGTGATCAACCAGTTCAGGTTCTGCGCCGCCTGGCTCATCGGGCTCACACTAACGCTCCTGGTTGTAGGTGCTGTCAGGACCGAGGCCCTGGCCGTTCGTTTCACTGCCTGCGTTGCGGCCCCGCTGGACTCCGCGGCGCAGATTGCTCAGCCTGCCTCGGACGTCCTCGGGAGCGCGGGAGACCTGTGGGCCCCCCTGGGGGGTGGTTTCGGCGGCTCCCTCGACCAGGTTGGCCTTGGGTACCCGCCGCGGCAGACCGGAGGAGGTGACCCCGCCCGCCTTGGGCTTCTTGAGCGCCGAAGCCTGCTGCCAGCGCTCGTCGTTGGCCGAGCGCCAGTCGCCGTTGCCGTGGCCGTTGCTCTCCGGTGCGGAGGTCGACGGCTCCTGGCTCACACGCCGGGTGCCGAACATGTCGGTCTTGGTGCCCGTGCCGTTCGTACCGTTCGCAACGGCCGCGCCACTCGCTCCGCCCCCGCCGGATCCGCGGCGGGGAAGCCCTGCCTCGGTCAGGTCGTGGGCGGCCGACGGGGCCGGTCCCGGACGGTCGAAGCCTACGCGCTCACGCTCGTTCACGTCAGCGGCCTGCACGGATTCCGCTTCGGGAGCGTACTGGTCCTGGTACCCGTTCTGGTACGCGTCCTGCTGCGGCCAGTCGTCCTGGTAACGCCGCTCCTCGAACGCCGGAATCGAGTCCGGTACGGCGGAGTGGGCACCCGCGGGCGCCTCCTGCACCGGCTCCGGATACGCGGGCGCGGTCGGCTCGGGGTATCCGCCGCCGGGCGCGAAGGTGTCGTTCTGCGGCACCCCGCCGTTCGGCGCGAAGTACTGCTCGTCGTACGACGCCTGCTGCGGCTCCTCGTACGCGGCGCGCTGCGGCTCGGCGTACGGCGACTGCTGCTGCCCCTCGTAGCCCGAGGGCTGCTGGAAGCCGCCGTGGCCGTTGTCGTAGCCGGTCGGCTGACCACCGTCGAAGGACTCGGCGTACGACTGGCCCTCGGGGCCCTCCAGCGACGGCTGGCCGTGGGTCTGGGCCTCCAGGGCCGCGCGGCGCTCCTCACGCATGAGGGAGCGGCCCACCGGGTCCAGCTCGCGTATGTCGTCCGGGACCTCGGTGTAGCGGCTGTCGTCGAAGCCGAGCTCCGCGGCCGTACGCATCGGCAGGCCGTTGTTGAAGTCCTCGCCCTGGTACCCCTGCTCCGGGATGATCTGCGAGACGGTGAACTCGTCGGCGGCCGGCTGCTGCTCGCCGCCACCACCGTGGGTGATCGCGTCCGGCAGCATGACCAGCGAGGTCGTACCGGCCTGCTCGCCCGAGGGGCGCAGCTGGACGCGGATGCCGTGCCGGTCGGACAGCCGGCCGACCACGAACAGACCCATGCGCTGCGAGATCGCGGCGTCCACGGTCGGCGGGTTGGCCAGCTTGTGGTTGATGTCCGCGAAGTCCTCGGCGGTGAGGCCGATGCCCTTGTCGTGGATCTCGATCATCACGCGGCCGTCGGGGAGGCGGGTCGCGGTGACGCGGACCTTGGTCTGCGGGGAGGAGAACGTGGTGGCGTTCTCCAGGAGCTCGGCCAGCAGGTGCACGAGGTCGGTCACGGCACGGCCGTGGATCTCGGCCTCCGGGACGCCGGAGAGCTCGATGCGCTCGTACTGCTCCACCTCGGAGGAGGCGGCGCGCAGCACGTCGATCATCGGGACCGGCTGGTCCCAGCGGCGGCCGGGCTCCTCGCCGGCGAGGACCAGGAGGTTCTCGCCGTTGCGGCGCATACGGGTCGCGAGGTGGTCCAGGCGGAAGAGGTTCTCCAGCTGGTCCGGGTCGGCCTCGTTGTTCTCCAGGTCGGTGATCAGGGTCAGCTGGCCCTCGATCAGCGACTGGTTGCGGCGCGACAGGTTGGTGAAGATCGCGTTGATGTTGCCTCGCAGGAGAGCCTGCTCGGCGGCGAGCCGGACGGCCTCGCGGTGGACCTGGTCGAAGGCGCGGGCGACCTCGCCGATCTCGTCGGTCGAGTTGATCGGGATCGGCGCGACCCGGGTGTCCACGCGACCGGGGTCGGTGCGGGAGAGCTGGTCGACCAGCATCGGCAGCCGCTGCTCGGCGATACCGAAGGCGGCGTTGCGCAGCTGGCGCATCGAGCGGGACATCTGGCGGGCCACCATGCCGGCCAGGATGAACGCGGCGAGCAGCGCGACCACGACGGCGGCACCGGTGATCAGGGCGTCCTGCTTGGCGTCGTCGGCGATGCTCGCGGCCTCGTCCACCGCCTTGTCGGCCATGTCGGACTCGATGGTGCGGTAGGCCTTGTACTTGAGGGTGTTGACCGCCCACCAGTTCTCGGCGGTGACACCCTTCGTGGCGATCGCGTCCCGCTCGGCCTTGTCCGTGGAGGCCAGCGAGCCGATGTACTTGACCATCGTGACCGTGTCGGACGGCGGGGGCACGTAGTCCGGGTTCTTCTGCTTGGCCTGCTGGGCCATCGCCGCGCCGTCCGCCGTGGCCTGCTTCCGCAGGGTCGTGAGCTTCTGTGCGTCGGCCTCGGTGCCACCGCCGATGTACTCCTCGATGGCGATGCCCTCGAGGTAGGCGTACGAGGTGAGCGCGGTGCGCTGGGCGGCGAAGTCCGCGTCCTCGGGGCCCGGCTTGATCAGCAGGTGCATGCCGATGGAGCGCTCGAGCGACAGCGAGGCCTTGGTCAGCGCGATCGCGTAGACGGTACGGCCGTAGCTGGTGATGTTTCCGGTGCCGAGACCGAGCTCGTTGGAGAACTCCATCAAGGGGTGCGCGACCTCGACGTAGCCCTCTTCGGTCTGCACACCTCGGAGCTTCGTGGTGTACGCGGCCGCGCGCAGCTTCTGGAGGTTCGGCTCCACCTTGCGGAAGATCTGGAGGCGGCGCTCCAGGCCCGCGGTCTGCGGCATGTTCTGCGCGGCCTCGTCGAAGGCGTCGGCGGCGGTGTCCGTGGCCTTGCGGGCGGCGACCACCGTCTTGTCGTCCTCGCCCAGGCCCTGGAGCAGCGGGGCGGCGGTGGTGTCACGCTCGTTGTAGAGGGCGTCGCCGTAGGTCAGGGCGGCCCGGACCAGGCGGGCGGTCTTCTCCGCGTCCTCGGCCTGCTGCCAGGTGTCGATCGAGCTCTTCACCTGGAAGCCGCCCATGACGAGGCCGACCAGCACGGGTATGAGCAGGATCGCGTTCAGCCGCGTCGGCACGCGCCAGTTGCGCGGGGAGAGACGGCCGCCGCTCGGAGCGGGAGCGGCCGTCGGTTCCGAACCGGGCACAGGGGCGGGCGCCGCTCCGCGCGGCGGCGGGGTGAAGTTGCCCCGGGCCGACGGCTCGGGACCGTTCTTGCTTCGCCTCACTCGACCAACAACCTTCCGGCGGGGTCGGCACCAACGTTGTGCCGCAGTCTCTCAGAGCCCAGTGCGCCATCGACTAGTGAGTACGTCTTTGACTATTGGGCAGTTCAGGCATTCCAGCATGGCGGGCTACGGTCCTCCAAACATGGGAAGAGTACGGAGCACGCCGTTGTAAGCCCTAGATAAAACGGTCATAAAGAGCGAGCCCCGTCAAATGACGGGGCCTTTGTGAGCGCAGTGAGACCGGTTGGCAACGACGCGTGGCCATACCACCCGATTCCTCTGCCGAAACGTTATGAACACCGGGGCCGACCGTGTCAAAGGCCACAGCCGGCTCCGGGGCGTCTACGACAACTTCCGTATGGCACGGACGATTTGAGTGCTACCGCAGCCGTGCCATGAGGGCGTGCTCCACCAGCGTGATCAGGGCACTCTTCGCATCCGAGCGGTGCCGGGCGTCCGTGGTGATGATCGGGGTGTCCGGACCGATCTGGAGCGCCTCGCGCACCTCCTCGGGAGCGTACGGCTGGTGCCCCTCGAAGCCGTTGAGCGCGACGACGAACGGCAGACCGCTGTTCTCGAAGTAGTCGACCGCGGGGAAGCAGTCGGCGAGACGGCGGGTGTCCACCAGCACGATCGCGCCGATGGCGCCCCGCACCAGGTCGTCCCACATGAACCAGAAGCGGTCCTGACCGGGCGTACCGAAGAGGTACAGGATCAGGTCCTGGTCCAGGGTGATACGGCCGAAGTCCATGGCGACCGTGGTGGTCGTCTTGCCTCCGGTGTGCGTGAGGTCGTCGATCCCCGCGCTCGCCGAGGTCATCACGGCCTCGGTGCGCAGCGGGTTGATCTCGGAGACGGCGCCCACGAACGTGGTCTTGCCGACGCCGAAGCCGCCGGCCACCACGATCTTCGCGGAGGTGGTCGCCCGGCCTCCGTCAGAGCTTGCGAAGTCCACTGAGCACCCTTTCGAGCAGTGTCACGTCCGGAGCGCCGGTGCTCTCGTCGCCGCCCGGCTGGTGGATGGCGACGAGACCCGCCTCGGCGAGGTCCGCGACGAGGATGCGGGCCACGCCGAGCGGCATCGCCAGCAGCGCCGACACCTCGGCCACCGACTTCACCTCGCGGCACAGGTGGCAGATGCGCTGGTGCTCCGGGAGCAGGCCCATGAGTGCTGCCGGGTCGGCCGTGGTGCTGATCAGGGCCTCTATGGCGAGCTGGTAGCGCGGCCGGGTCCGGCCGCCGGTCATCGCGTACGGACGTACCAGCGGCTGGTCGCCCTCATCCTCGTACGGCTCCGCGTACGGATCATGAGAGGCGGTGGGCGGGGTCATGAATCCTCCGGGCGGGACAGCAAGTCGGTCAGTCAAGCCGTCTGACATGGCCGGTGGGGGGATTGTGGCGGCCGGACGGTGATTTGGTGAGACGGGTGGAGCCGGGGCCGGTCAGTGAAGCAGACTGCCCTGTAGTTCGGCGCGGAGATCGGGCGTGAGCACTGCCCCCGCGCGGTCGACGAGCAACGCCATCTCGTAGCCGACGAGGCCGATGTCGCACTCGGGGTGCGCGAGCACGGCCAGGGACGAGCCGTCCGAGACGGACATCAGGAACAGGAATCCCCGCTCCATCTCGACGACCGTCTGTGCCACGTTGCCGCCCTCGAAGATCCGGGAGGCCCCGGCCGTCAGCGAGGTCAGACCCGACGCGACGGCCGCCAGCTGGTCGGCACGGTCCCGCGGGAAACCCTCGGACATCGCCAGCAGAAGGCCGTCGGCGGACACGACGACGGTGTGGGACACCCCGGGGGTGTTGTCCACGAAGTTGGTGATCAACCAGTTGAGGTTCTGTGCCGCCTGGCTCATCGGGCTCAACTAACGCTCCTGCTGGTGAGTGGGGCTCGGGAAGCTGCCCGTCTGGCCTGTGCCGGCCTGACGACCCTGCGCGATACCCCGACGGAGATTGGTCAGACGACCGCGCACGTCATCAGGCGCACGCGAGACCGCCGGACCGCTTTGGTGCTGTTGCTGCTGAGCCGTGCCCGGGACGAGGTTCGCCCGGGGCACCCGGCGCGGCAGGCCGGAGGTGGTGACTCCGCCCGCGGCCGGCTGCCGGACGCGCTCTGCCTGCCGGACGAGGTCGTCGTTCGGCGAACTGCGCCAGCCGGCGTTGGCCGCCGGACGCTGCGGGGGAGCGGCAGGGGTCTGCGGCGCCTGCGGAGTCTGCGCCGGAACGTTGCCCTGCTGGTCCTGGTGATCCTGCTGGCCCTGCTGACCGTGGAACCAGTTGGTCTCCAGGGTGTCGTACAGCGGCGTCCGTCCGTCGCCCCCGCCCGGCGCCGGCGGCAGTGCCTCGGGCTCCTGACGGGTGGGGCGCTGCGGACGCTGCGGGACCGGGGGAAGCGGGGCGCCGAAATCGGCGGGACCACGTCCACCGTTCGTCTGCGGCCGCTCGAACTGACCGGTGTGCTGCGGGTTCTGGCCCGGCATCGGGAACTGGCCTGTGGAGCCGTTGTCGTAGCTCTGCGGAGCCGCGAACTGGCCCGTCGTGGAGGGGCTGTTCTGTCCCGGGGTGCCGAAGACGTCCGGGCGGACGAACGAACCGGTGCCGCTTTGCTGGGCGTCGAAGTCCGAGCGGGCGAACTGGCCCGTGTTCTGCGGCGTGTCGAAGTCGGGGCGGGCGAACTCCGAGGTGGAGCCGGGACCCTGGCGGCCGTCGGAGCGCGGGATCGCGGGCATCTCGGTGGTCGCGCCCGGACCCTGCCGGTCGTCGATCCGCGGCATCCGGGACGTCTGCGAGGGGTCCTGCTCGTCATGGCCGCGCGGGGCGTCCAGCGAGGCGTGCGAGATCTGCGGCTGCGCGTTCTCGTCGCTCCAGCTGGGCGTACGCGGCTGCTGCGGGTTGCCGCCGGGCAGCTCGGCCCGCGGACCGCCACGGCCCGGGAGCTGACGCCCACGGCGACGACCCTGCTGCTCGTTGCCCGAGCCGCCCGGAGCGGCGGACTGCTGCGGCGGTACAGGACCGCGCCCGCCACCGAAGGCGTCCTGCGGCGCGGACGTGCCCGCGGCCTGGAGACCCTGCGGGGCACCCGGCGCCTGACCGCCGAACCCGGCGCCCGCACCGGCCGGGGAAGGCCGGCCCTGCGGGGGAGCGGACGGCGACTGGGGACCGCGCGCGCCACCCGGCGCACCCGGACGACCACCGTTGCCCGTGCCCGGCAGTGCGGCCCGCGGCCCCTGACCGGCACTGAGCCGGCCACCGGGCTGCGCACCGGCACCGAGGACACCGCCACCGGCGGGCGCACCCGCGCCGAGCGAACCGCCCTGCTGACCGGGGCCACGGCGGGCCGCGGCCACACCGGCGGCCGCCTGCGCGGCGGACGGGGCGCCACCGGCACCCTGACCGGGCTTCGGCTGCGGCTTCTTGCCGCCCTGGGCGACGTCGACGGGCAGCATGACCAGCGCGGTCGTACCACCGGAGTCGGACGGGCGCAGCTGGATGCGGATGCCGTGTCGCTGGGACAGCCGGCCGACCACGAACAGACCCATGCGCCGGGAGACGGAGACGTCCACGGTGGGCGGCGAGGCGAGCCGCTCGTTGATCGCGGCGAGGTCCTCGGGGGAGAGGCCGATGCCGGTGTCGTGGATCTCGATCAGCACCCGGCCGTCGGGCAGGGCGTGACCGGTGACCTTGACCTTGGTCTGCGGCGAGGAGAACGAGGTCGCGTTCTCGAGCAGCTCGGCGAGGAGGTGCACGAGGTCGTTGACCACACGGCCGGCCACTTCGGTGGTCGGCACCGAGGCCAGCTCGATGCGCTCGTACTGCTCCACCTCGGAGGCCGCGGCGCGGAGCACGTCGACCAGCGGGACCGGGCGGGTCCAGCGGCGGCCGGGCTCCTCACCCGCGAGGACGAGGAGGTTCTCACCGTTACGGCGCATACGGGTCGCGAGGTGGTCCAGCTTGAACAGCGAGGACAGCTGGTCCGGGTCGGCCTCACGGGACTCGAGCTCGGAGATCAGCGACAGCTGGCGCTGGATAAGACCCTGGGAGCGGCGCGAGAGGTTGGTGAACATCGCGTTGACGTTGCCCCGCAGCAGGGCCTGCTCGGCGGCGAGGCGGACCGCCTCGCGGTGCACGTCGTCGAAGGCCGCGGCCACTCGGCCGATCTCGTCCCGGGAGTGCACACCGACCGACTCCACGGAGGTGTCGACGTCCTGCGGGTCGGACTCGGACAGCGCCTTGACCAGCTCCGGCAGCCGGTCCTGGGCGACCTTGGTGGCGGTCTCCTCGAGGCGGCGCAGCGAGCGGATCATGGACCGGGCGACGACGAAGGCGCCGACCAGCGAGATGCCGAGCACGAGCAGGATCAGCACACCGGAGATGATGGCTTCCTGCTCCGACTCGTTGCGCAGCTCGCGGGCCTTCTGCTCCATCTCCTCGAGCAGCGTGTGCTCGATCTTGCCCATCTGGTCGATCTTGGTCGAGCTGTCGTCCAGCCAGTCCTTGTACGACCGCTTGTCCAGGTTGTCCAGACCGTCCTCGGACCGCAGGGCCCGGCTGGCGTAGGTCTCGGCGGACTCGATGGTGGCGTTGTTGTCGCTGATCGGGTCGAGCAGTTCGGCGGCGCCGCTGCTCTTGCCGTAGATCGCGACGAAGCTCTTGGTGTCGGCTTCCTCGTTCTCGAACGCCGACTGGCCGTAGAGGCGGTCGTTCTCGGAGAGGTCGCCGAATTCGCTCTTGTTCGCGGGCAGGGCCGCGGCGAGGACCGCGCGCTGCACGGAGGCGTACTCCTTGGCGGCGGAGAAGGCCGCCAGGGCACGCGTGCGCTGGATCATCTCGGGGTTGCTGGTCGCCTGCGCCATGTCCTGCGACAGACCGAGCAGCTGCGTGATGAGCCGGTGGTACGCCTCCACCGTCTGGGTGGAGTTGCCCTTGGACTCGTACGCGGAGTTACGGACCTGCTCGATGTCGCTCAGGTTGTGGACGAGCAGCACCAGGTTCTCGCGGATGCCCTGGAGGCTGCCGTCGTTGCTGTCGTCGATCTCCTCGGAGGCGTCGACGAAGTCTTCCCTGGCGCGGTCGGTCTTGTCCCGCAGGCCCTTGATCGTGTAGTCGGTCGCGCTGGAGCCGTGTGCCAGCGGTCCGGCCGACTGGTCGCGCTCCGCCTGGAGCGCGTCGGCCAGCGCCGTCGCCTGCTTGGTCATGTCCGTCAGCAGCTTCATGTTCTCGAGCTGCTGGATGTCGTCCATGTTGTCGCTGATGCGCAGCGCGCCCAGCGAGGTGGCCGCGACCACGGGGAGCGCGAGCAGCGAGACCAGACGCGTGGAGATACGCCAGTTGCGCAGCGCTATTCGTGCGCCGGGACCGCTCGGGCCCTTCGGCGGCTTCACCGACGGGGCCGCGGGGTTCGCGGGTCCCGAGGACGCCGAGCCGGGGCGTCCGGAGCGGTCGCCTCCGTCGCCGGAGGAGGCCGCCGGGCCCTGGTTCTGGGCGTGCTGGGGCGCGGAGCCGCCTTTCATGGGGCCAGTCCCGCCGTGCGGCTCCGGCTCCGCCGAAGCGCTGCCATCCCTCTTGAAACGTCCCTGCACTAGCGTCGCAACCTCTGGACCAGGCACCCCTCCGCTTGAACGGAGGGACACGGTGTCGGCGTACTAGGGGGCGTCCTGAATTACGCCCCCCGGTGGTCGTGAGTGACCGGCGCTGGCTCCCCCTTCTCGCCGCCACCCGGCGCGCGGTGCGCCCCCTGTGCGCCGGCTCGTTCCTGCGGCGGTCCGTGAGATTCCAGCACAGTGCCGGATCTCCAACAAGGGCCGTAGGCCAGGCTGTGACTTCCGTGACAGCACGTGAGGGGCGCGTTACGAGACGTAGAAAGTGAACCAGCTCGAACTGGACGTAACCATACGGATCCCCCCGGCGCGAGGGGTGTCCCAGTCGCCATGATCAGGAGCGGAATGGTGGCTTCAGGGGGTCAATGTCCGTTTCGTTGGGGTGAGTTGCGGGTCTGAATTGACCGGTTTGTGTCCAGACTCGTGAGCAAACTCACACGCGGATCATGGGGTCTTCGCGTCCATCGGGGGGAATTGAATGTTTAGCCTGACGCTTTACAAGAACTCACGCTCTGTAAACCCGCGCCCGCCCGAGGCCCGACGACGACAAGGTTCCGTACAACCGTGAAGACGACGATGATGTTCCGCAACATAGCCAATCCGCGGCGCACGACGCTGGCGCACCTCGAGGACGCCGACGACCTGCAGACCCCGGAGCTCCCGGAGCACTCCGTCGACCTCCCGACCCAGACGGCCAACCCGCGCCGCACGGTCCTGATGGAGATCCCGGTCCCCGCCACCGCCGAGTAGATCACAGTCGTACGACCCTCAGGGCGCCCGCGCCAATGCGCGAGGCGCCCGCACCTTGCCGCGTTAGCCTGGAGCGTCAGACTCCAGACGGCTCAAGTGAGGGGCGCAAGGATCCCGTGCGCATCGCCAGATTCTCCATCGACGGGAACGTCGCCTTCGGCGCGGTCGAGGGCGACAAGCCCGAGGAGCTCGTCCTCGACATCATCAAGGGCATCCCGTTCGCGGACTTCGAGCTCTCGGGTACGAAGGTCCCGGTGAGCAAGGTCCGGCTGCTGCCGCCGGTGCTCCCCAACAAGGTCGTCGCCTTCGGCCGCAACTACGCCGAGCACGCGCGCGAGCTCGGCAATGAGGTCCCCGACGCCCCGTTCGCCTTCTTCAAGCCCTCCACCTCGGTGATCGGCCCCGGCGACGAGATCCAGTACCCGTCCTTCTCCGCGGACGTCCACCACGAGGCCGAACTGGCCGTCGTCATCGGCCGGATGTGCCGCGAGGTCCCGCGCGAACGCGTCAAGGACGTGATCTTCGGCTACACCTGCGCGAACGACATCACCGCCCGTGACGTCCAGAAGCGCGAGAAGCAGTGGGCGCGTGCGAAGGGCTTCGACAGCTCCTGCCCGCTGGGCCCCTGGGTGGAGACGGGCCTGGACCTGGAAACGGCCTCCGACCTGACGATCCAGCTCACCGTCAACGGCGAGCAGCGCCAGCTCGGCCGCACCAGCGAGATGATCCACGGCATCGAGGATCTGATCGTCAACATCTCCGAGGCCATGACGCTGCTCCCCGGCGACGTGATCCTCACGGGCACCCCGGCAGGCGTGGGGCCGCTCACCGTCGGCGACGAGGTCGCCGTCACCATCGAAGGCATCGGCACTCTCACCAACAAGGTTGTCAAGCGTGGCTAGCGCACCCGTCCGCGTACGTTTCTGTCCCTCGCCCACCGGTAACCCCCATGTGGGCCTGGTCCGCACCGCCCTGTTCAACTGGGCGTTCGCCAAGCACCACCAGGGCACGCTCGTCTTCCGCATCGAGGACACCGACGCGGCCCGCGACTCCGAGGAGTCGTACGACCAGCTGCTCGACTCGATGCGCTGGCTGGGCTTCGACTGGGACGAGGGCCCCGAGATCGGCGGCCCGCACGCGCCGTACCGCCAGTCGCAGCGGATGGACCTCTACAAGGACGTCGCCGCCAAGCTCCTGGACGCCGGCCACGCCTACCGCTGCTACTGCTCCCAGGCGGAGCTGGACGAGCGCCGCGAGGCCGCCCGCGCCGCCGGCAAGCCCTCCGGCTACGACGGCCACTGCCGCGACCTGAGCGCCGAGCAGGTCGAGGCGTACCAGGCCGAGGGCCGCGAGCCCATCGTCCGCTTCCGCATGCCCGACGAGACGATCACCTTCACGGACCTGGTCCGCGGCGAACTGACCTTCACGCCGGAGAACGTGCCGGACTACGGGATCGTACGAGCCAACGGAGCGCCCCTCTACACGCTCGTGAACCCCGTCGACGACGCCCTGATGGAGATCACCCACGTCCTGCGCGGCGAGGACCTGCTGTCGTCGACGCCCCGCCAGATCGCCCTGTACAAGGCGCTGATCGAGCTCGGCATCGCCAAGGACACCCCGCAGTTCGGGCACCTCCCGTACGTCATGGGCGAGGGCAACAAGAAGCTGTCGAAGCGCGACCCGGAGTCGTCGCTCAACCTCTACCGCGAGCGCGGCTTCCTGCCCGAGGGCCTGCTCAACTACCTTTCCCTGCTCGGCTGGTCGCTCTCGGCGGACAAGGACATCTTCACCATCGACGAGATGGTCGCGGCCTTCGACATCGCGGACGTCCAGCCCAACCCGGCCCGCTTCGACCTGAAGAAGTGCGAGGCGATCAACGCCGACCACATCCGCCTGCTGGACGTGAAGGACTTCACCGAGCGCTGCGCCCCGTGGCTCCGGGCCCCGTTCGCCCCCTGGGCCCCGGAGGACTTCGACGAGTCCAAGTGGCACGCGATCGCCCCGCACGCCCAGACCCGGCTGAAGGTCCTGTCGGAGATCACGGACAACGTCGACTTCCTGTTCCTGGCGGAGCCGGCCTTCGACGAGGCGTCCTGGACCAAGGCGATGAAGGAGGGCTCCGACGCCCTTCTGACGACCGCCCGCGCGAAGCTGGAGTCCGCGGACTGGACCTCGGCCGAGTCCCTCAAGGAGGCCGTCCTGGCCGCCGGCGAGGCCCACGGCCTCAAGCTCGGCAAGGCCCAGGCGCCGGTCCGCGTGGCCGTCACCGGCCGCACGGTCGGCCTGCCCCTCTTCGAGTCCCTGGAGGTCCTGGGCAAGGAGACGACGCTGGCCCGGATCGACGCGGCCCTGGCGAAGCTCGCCGCCTGACGCACATGTGAGGGGCGGCCCCCGGACCCCCCGGGGCCGCCCCGTCGCCGTACCCCGGACAGAGCGGCAACTGCCGGGTTACCGTCGGATCATGAGCATTCTGGCCGTGGTCTGGGACGTCGACGACACCCTCTTCGACTACACCGGTGCCGACCGCGCCGGAATGCGGCTGCACCTCGCGGCCGAGGGACTCCTGGACCGTCACGAGTCGGTCGAACAGGCCATCGTGCGCTGGCGGGAGATCACCGACGTCCAGTGGGCGCGGTTCTCGGCGGGAGAGGTCGACTTCCAGGGCCAGCGCCGGGACCGCGTACGGGTGTTCCTGGACGCGGAGCTGACCGACGCCGAGGCCGACGCCTGGTTCGAGCGGTACATCGCGCACTACGAGACCGTCTGGGCCCTCTTCCCGGACGTCCTGCCGGTCCTCGACGCCCTCGCCGCCAGCCACCGGCACGCCGTGCTCTCCAACTCCAGCATCCACGTTCAGGACCGCAAGCTGCGCGCCCTGGGTGTGTACGACCGCTTCGAGGCCGTCCTGTGCGCCGCCGAACTCGGCGTCTCCAAGCCGGAGGCCGGCGCCTTCCACGCGGCCTGCGAGGCCCTGGAGCTCGCCCCCGAACAGGTCGCCTATGTCGGGGACCACCCGGAGATCGACGGCCGCGGTGCCGCCGAGGCCGGCCTGCGCTCCTTCTGGATCGACCGGGACGGCGTCCACGTGGCCGCCGACGCCCCCATCGGCCTCCACCGGATCGCCACCCTCGCCGAACTCCCCACGATCCTCGGCGCGGATACCCGTTTTGGAGCCCCGTCCACCTTCGGGTAATGTTCTTCCTGCGCCGAGGGGAGCGGGCCGAGAGGCCGGAAACCCACAGCGCGAAACTAGAACAAGATCCCCCTCGGGGCTTGCGTTCCAGTGGCCTATGGTGTAATTGGCAGCACGACTGATTCTGGTTCAGTTAGTCTTGGTTCGAGTCCAGGTAGGCCAGCTCGCAGAGCTCATCTGCGCCGCGGAGATCAATTCCGCAAAGCCCCCGTTGTGTAGCGGCCTAGCACGCTGCCCTCTCAAGGCAGTAGCGCCGGTTCGAATCCGGTCGGGGGTACAGATCCTTCCCGCGAAGGTGGCTCGGGTAGCTCCCACCATCATCGATGCAGGATCGCTAGGGCCCCCGTTGTGTAGCGGCCTAGCACGCCGCCCTCTCAAGGCGGTAGCGCCGGTTCGAATCCGGTCGGGGGTACTGAGTGGTCTAAACCACATTGGTCTATGGTGTAATTGGCAACACTACGGTTTCTGGTACCGTCATTCTTGGTTCGAGTCCAGGTAGACCAGCTCGACCTGCGGCGTTGTAAGTCAAACGCATGCAGGATCGCTAGGGCCCCCGTTGTGTAGCGGCCTAGCACGCCGCCCTCTCAAGGCGGTAGCGCCGGTTCGAATCCGGTCGGGGGTACGCAGAGTGAAGGCCCTCCACTTCGGTGGGGGGCCTTCGTCGTGCTCGCGGGGCCTACTCGAAGCCGTACCGCCGCGTCGACTCCTCCTCCTGTGCCAGCCGGTGCAGCGCCTGGAGCATCGGCTCGACGAGTACGACGCCCAGCACCGCGACCTCCGCCTTCTCGGCCTCCGACACATGGGACTCCATGAACTCCATGTCCAGCTCCGCCACTTGGTACATCAACCGGGCGTAGGGCACGAGGCTTTCGAGGCTCCACTCGTAGCCGAGCCGACGCAGTGCCGCCGCCGCCACGACCAGGGAGCGGAAGGAGGGGGAGAGGGGGGCGAGGGACTGCGCGTTGGACCAGCCCAGCGTGCTGAGCAACTCCTCCATCGCGACCTTCGCGCCCTGTACGAACTCGTCGTCCGCGTCAGGCTCCGGTACCTGCGGGAGCGCCCAGACCGAGGAGCCGAGGCGGAGGGCTCGGGGCAGCGAGTCGTCGTCGACGTGCGCCAGTACCTCCCTGACCGTCGCCACCGGGACCCGGCCGACCTGGATCATCGCGCGGATCAGCCGCAGCCGGCGCAGATGCTCCTCGTCGTACTCGGCCGTGGTCGTGTTGATCTGCCGGCCGGGCGCCAACAGCCCTTCGCGCAGGTAGTACTTGATCGTCGCGGTGGACACCCCGCTGCGCTCGCTCAGTTCAGCCAGCCGCATGTCTTGCGCCCTTCCTTGGGGAGTGCCACTATCCAAGCATCACTCAGAAGGATAGTGGCGCTATCCGACAGGGGAGACGGGGGCTCGACATGTTCGCCAAGCCGGTACCGGGTCGCACCACCGCGGACGCCGAGGGCGATGTGGTCGTCCTGCTGATAGGCATGCGCATCAACCACTTCTGGGCCGTGCACCAGTGGCTCCCGGTCTTCGTGGGCATGCCGCGCATGCTGCGCGAGCTGCAGAAGGCGCCCGAGCGCGGACTGCTCAGCCATGTGCTGATGACGGCCTCGCCGCGGACGTACTACGTCGTCCAGTACTGGGAGTCCAAGGAGAAGCTGTACGCCTACGCGCACGCGCCGGACATGTTCCACCGCCGGGCGTGGGCGGCGCTCAACCGCAAGGAGAAGAAGGGGAAGCTCGGGCGGCACGTGGGCCTGTGGCACGAGGCGTACGTCGTGCCCGAGGGCTCGTACGAGTCGATCTACTTCGACATGCCGGCCTTCGGGCTGGCGGCGGCGCTTGGTCAGGTGCCGCTGGAGCGGCGGGGGCGCACCGCGAAGGACCGGTTCGCGCACCGGTCGGCGAAGGCGAAGGTGGCCGAAGAAGCCAGGTGACGGGGGATCGGGGGACGGGAAGGGCCTGCCGCGGCGTTGAGGCAGGTCCTTCCCGCTGTCGTGTCCCGGTGTCAGCCTGTGCGGCGCAGGGCCTCGGAGAGGCGGGCGGCGGCGTCGATGACCGCCTGGGCGTGCATACGGCCGGGGTGGCGGGTCAGGCGCTCGATGGGGCCGGAGACCGAGACGGCGGCCACCACACGGTTGGAGGGGCCGCGTACGGGCGCGGAGACGGACGCGACGCCCGGCTCGCGCTCGCCGATGGACTGGGCCCAGCCCCGGCGTCGTACGCCCGAGAGGGCGGTCGCGGTGAAGCGAGCGCCCTGGAGGCCGCGGTGCAGGCGCTCGGGCTCCTCCCAGGCCATCAGGATCTGGGCCGAGGAGCCGGCCTTCATGGTGAGCGTCGAGCCGACCGGGACGGTGTCCCGCAGTCCGGACAGGCGCTCGGCCGCGGCGACGCAGATGCGCATGTCGCCCTGGCGGCGGTAGAGCTGCGCGCTCTCGCCCGTGATGTCGCGCAGATGTGTGAGCACCGGCCCCGCGGTGGCGAGGAGACGGTCCTCACCCGCGGCCGCGGCCAGTTCCGCGAGGCGGGGGCCGAGAATGAAACGCCCCTGCATGTCGCGCGCCACCATACGGTGGTGTTCCAAGGCCACGGCCAGCCGGTGAGCCGTGGGTCGTGCCAGTCCGGTTGCCGCGACCAGACCCGCGAGGGTGGCCGGACCGGACTCCAGGGCGCTCAGGACAAGGGCTGCCTTGTCCAGGACGCCGACGCCGCTACTGTTGTCCATGAAACGATACTCACGTCTCACTCTGTGAAACGCAAGTTCCTTTTTTCGTGAGACGCGCAACCCTTGGATACACAGCGGCCCGCGGACCAACGGGCCTGGCGGCGGCTGCCCGGACATCAGGGGGCACGGGCGCCGCTTCCTGAAGATCTCTAGTTGGGTCGGCGCACCTTTGCCGGCCGGAGGGAAAGCGATGGGTAGGACACTCGCGGAGAAGGTCTGGGACGACCACGTCGTCCGGCGCGCCGAGGGCGAGCCCGACCTCCTCTTCATCGATCTGCACCTGCTGCACGAGGTGACCAGCCCGCAGGCCTTCGACGGTCTGCGCAAGAGCGGTCGCCAGGTGCGCCGGCTCGACCTGACCATCGCCACCGAGGACCACAACACCCCGACCCTCGACATCGACAAGCCCATCGCGGACCCGGTCTCCCGCGTCCAGCTGGAGACGCTGCGCAAGAACGCCGCCGAGTTCGGTGTGCGGCTGCACCCGCTGGGCGACGTCGAGCAGGGCGTCGTGCACGTCGTCGGCCCGCAGCTGGGTCTGACCCAGCCCGGTATGACGGTCGTCTGCGGCGACTCCCACACCTCCACGCACGGCGCCTTCGGCGGTCTGGCGTTCGGCATCGGCACCTCCCAGGTGGAGCACGTGCTGGCCACCCAGACGCTGCCGCTGGTCCGCCCGAAGACCATGGCCATCACGGTCGACGGCGAGCTGCCCGACGGCGTCACCGCCAAGGACCTGATCCTGGCGATCATCGCCAAGATCGGTACGGGTGGCGGCCAGGGCTACGTCCTGGAGTACCGCGGTTCCGCCATCGAGAAGCTCTCGATGGAAGCCCGCATGACCATCTGCAACATGTCGATCGAGGCCGGCGCCCGCGCGGGCATGATCGCCCCCGACCAGACCACCTTCGACTACCTCGAGGGCCGTCCGCACGCCCCCAAGGGCGAGGACTGGGACGCCGCCGTCGCGTACTGGAAGACCCTGAAGACGGACGAGGACGCCGAGTTCGACGCCGAGGTCGTCATCGACGCCGCGTCGCTGTCGCCGTTCGTCACCTGGGGTACCAACCCCGGCCAGGGCGCGCCGCTTTCGGCGAACGTCCCCGATCCTGCTTCGTACGAAGACGCTTCGGAGCGCCTCGCCGCCGAAAAGGCCCTGGAATACATGGGGTTGGAGGCCGGTCAGCCGCTGCGCTCCATCAAGGTGGACACCGTCTTCGTAGGTTCGTGCACCAACGGCCGCATCGAGGACCTGCGCGCCGCCGCCGAGCTCGTCAAGGGCCGCAAAGTCGCCGACGGCGTACGGATGCTGGTCGTCCCCGGCTCCGCGCGGGTCGGTCTGCAGGCCGTCTCCGAGGGCCTGGACGTCGTCTTCAAGGACGCCGGCGCCGAATGGCGGCACGCGGGCTGCTCGATGTGCCTGGGCATGAACCCCGACCAGCTGGCCCCCGGTGAGCGCTCCGCGTCCACCTCCAACCGCAACTTCGAGGGCAGGCAGGGCAAGGGCGGCCGTACGCACCTGGTCTCGCCGCAGGTCGCCGCCGCGACCGCCGTGCTGGGCCACCTGGCCTCGCCCGCCGACCTGTCCGACGCCCCTGTCGCCGCTGGAGTCTGAGAGTCATGGAAGCATTCACCACGCACACCGGCCGGGCCGTCCCGCTGCGCCGCTCCAACGTCGACACCGACCAGATCATCCCTGCTCACTGGCTCAAGAAGGTGACCAGGGACGGTTTCGAGGACGGGCTGTTCGAGGCCTGGCGCAAGGACGAGAAATTCATCCTCAACCAGCCCGAGCGCAAGGGCGCGACCGTCCTGGTCACCGGCCCCGACTTCGGCACCGGCTCCTCCCGTGAGCACGCCGTGTGGGCGCTGCAGAACTACGGCTTCAAGACCGTCATCTCCTCCCGGTTCGCCGACATCTTCCGCGGCAACTCGCTCAAGAACGGCCTGCTCACGGTGGTTCTGGAGCAGAAGATCGTGGACGCGCTCCAGGAGCTCACCGAGAAGGACCCCGAGGCCGAGATCACGGTCGACCTCGAGGCCCGCGAGGTGCGCGCCGAAGGCATCACCGCGAGCTTCGAGCTGGACGAGAACTCCCGCTGGCGGCTGCTGAACGGGCTGGACGACATCTCCATCACCCTCCAGAACGCGGACGACATCGCCGCCTACGAGGCCAAGCGCCCCTCGTACAAGCCGCGGACGCTCGAGGTCTGACCCGGAGCCGTCCAACAGGTCGAATTCAGGCCACCGCAACACCCCCGCCGTACCCCCGATCAGCCCGATCGGGGGTACGGCTGTGTCTGCACCCGAACGGCCCTGCGCGCACCCGTGACCGTCCTCAACTTCCCACGTTAGGACGGGTGTTGCCGGGGTACGCGACTGATGTAACCGTGACTTCCGCAAACGCCCGGAAGGCCGTTTGAGGCGGCAGTTGCACCCTGAGCAGGCGACAACTCGCCCCAGATGGCACAATCTGTGCATGGAACACGACGGCCAACTCGAGCTCTATGCGGCAGTCGCGGACCAACTCAAGGAAGCGCACACAAGAGTGCGCGCACTGCAAGTCCCGGAGGGCGTACGGATGGCGCTGACCCGGAAGCTGCTGGTCATTACGGCCGCGGCCAAGCACGATCTCGCCGATGCGGCAAGGCGTCTGGAGGCCTTCACGGCGGACCTCGACGCGGGTCGATTCCCCGAAGAGGAACGCTGAGACAAGTCCGAGACAGCCGAAACCGTTGCGGCACAAGGGTGATAAGCCCGTTTCGTGTTTGATTTGCGGTATATATCTGCCTAACGTGCGAAAAAGCTTGAACAGTTTCGTTCGGGCAATGTCTCCGAAGGGGAAGACGTGAACAAGGCGCAGCTCGTAGAAGCGATTGCCGACAAGGTCGGTGGCCGCCAGCAGGCCGCCGAAGCGGTCGACGCGGTCCTGGACGCCATCGTCCGCGCGACCGTGGCGGGGGACCGGGTCTCGGTCACCGGCTTCGGTTCGTTCGAGAAGGTCGACCGTCCGGCCCGGTACGCCCGCAACCCCCAGACGGGCGAGCGGGTTCGGGTCAAGAAGACCTCCGTTCCGCGCTTCCGTGCGGGCCAGGGCTTCAAGGACCTGGTGAGCGGCACGAAGAAGCTCCCGAAGAACGACGTGGCCGTCAAGAAGGCCCCCAAGGGCAGCCTGACCGGCGGAGCTTCCGCGACGGTCAAGAAGGCCGCCGCGAAGAAGGCCGCCCCGGCGAAGCGGGCGACCGCCGCCGCGAAGAAGACCACGGCGAAGAAGACGACCGCCAAGAAGACCACGGCGACCGCGAAGAAGACCACGGCGAAGAAGACGACGGCCAAGAAGACCACGGGCGCCGCCAAGACCACCGCCGCGAAGAAGACCACCGCCAAGAAGGCGACGGCCAAGAAGGCCCCGGCGAAGAAGGCGACGGCCAAGAAGGCCCCCGCCAAGAAGTCGACGGCTCGCACGACCACCGCCAAGAAGGCCACCGCCCGCAAGAGGTAGGGGCGCAGCGGTACTCACGCGCCGGGCCGGACTCCGTTGTGGAGTCCGGCCCGCGGCGTGTTCAGGGGGAGGTCAGAAGGTCTGCAGGGTCACGAGGGTGACCTTGGAGTCTTCCAGTTCGATGCGTACCCGCTGGCCGGGGCGCAGGAGCCTGAGGCCGCCCGCGTCGAACGCCGGGGCGTCGAAGGGGACGGGGGTGCCGTCGTCCAGGAGGACGCTGCCGGTGCGGGTCTCGGCGTCGTAGGTGTAAGCGGTGGCCTGCATGGGCGCCAGGGTAATGGGTTGTCGTCGGGTGCGGGTCGCGTCGTGGCTGGTCGCGCAGTTCCCCGCGCCCCTTCGGGGCGCTCCTATTGACCCCCGATCAACAGTCCCGCCGTCGCAGCCGCCGTCTGCGGGCCCACCCCCAGTGCCAGCGCCACCCGCAGGTCCTCGCCCGTGTCCACGTCCTGGCGGACCGAATCCACCCCGGCGAGGCGCAGCTCCACCGCCCCCGACGCCCGATGCCGGGCCCGGGAATCCGTGCCGAAGAGCGGGTGCAATTCCTGGCCCGGTCGGGCCGCCAGCAAGGTCGTGCCTATTGCGGCGGCGTCCGGGAGAAAAGCGCGCGGGAATTCGGCGGCCGCATCCAGTACCCGGGCCAATTCCAGGGGGCGCAGGGCCGGCAGATCGGCGTTCAGGGCCGCCACCGCGCTTTCCGGGTGCGCGGCGCGGACCACTTCGGCGCCGTACGCCAAAGCCGCGTTCAGGCCCCCTCTCGGCTCGCCGGGGACGATTCGGGCGCCCAGGGCGGCCAGCTCCCGTGCGGCCAGGGCGTCGTCCGTGACGACCGCCACATCCCCGACGGCGGGGCCGGCCAGCGCCGCTGCCACCGTGTCCTGGGCGAAGGCGAGGGCCAGGCCCGGACGCAGTCCGTCGGCGGCGGTGTCCGAGAGCCTGCTCTTGGCCCGCGCCAGGGGCTTCAGGGGTATGACCAAGGTCCACTGCACGAGCGTTCCGTCCCTCTCTTGTCGCGAGCATTGTCACTCAGCCGTCACCTCGCCCATCTGGCGGCCGTCGCCGCTAGGCGTACGGTGTTCTCGACAGACCGGCGGCCTGGGGCGACACTTGTGCGGCCCTCAAGGCCCTAGAGGAAGGTGTCCGCGTGCCCCGCCGCAGAATCGGCTTCTGGTACCGCCTCGCAGCGGTGATCGCCAAACCGCCGCTGGTGGTTCTGATCAAGCGGGACTGGCGCGGAATGGAGAACATTCCGGCCGACGGCGGATTTATCACCGCGGTGAACCACAATTCGCACATCGATCCCTTCGCCTACGCGCACTTTCAGTACAACACCGGCCGCGTTCCGCGATTCCTCGCGAAGAGTGGTCTTTTCAACAAGGGATTCATCGGCGCCATGATGCGCGGCACCGGACAGATCCCCGTCTATCGCGAGACCACCGACGCGCTGAGCGCCTTCCGGGCCGCGATCGACGCCGTGGAACGCGGCGAGTGCGTCGCCTTCTACCCCGAGGGCACCATCACCCGGGACCCCGACCAGTGGCCCATGACCGGCAAGACCGGCGCCGCGCGCGTGGCCCTGCAGACCAAGTGCCCGGTGATCCCGGTCGCGCAGTGGGGCGCCAACGAACTGCTGCCGCCGTACGCCAAGAAGCTCAACCTCCGTCCCCGCAAGACCTCGCACGTCCTCGCGGGCCCCCCGGTGGACCTCTCGCGCTTCTACGACCGGGAGATGAGCCCGGAACTCCTGAAGGAGGCGACCGAGGTCATCATGGCCGCGGTCACCCGCCAGCTGGAGGAGATCCGCGGCGCGAAGGCGCCCGAGTCACCTTACGACCCGCGCCAGGAGCGGATCGAGCAGCGGCGCAGGACCTCCGCGCAGACTCAGCCGAAGGTCGAGCAGGAAGAAGGGCGGAGCAAGTGAGCAAGTCCGTCAAGGCGGCCGTCTTCGGCACCGGATCGTGGGGCACCGCCTTCGGCATGGTGCTCGCCGACGCGGGCTGCGAGGTCACCCTGTGGGGCCGTCGCGCCGAACTCGCGGAAGCGGTCAACTCCACGCACACCAACCCGGACTACCTGCCCGGCGTCGAACTCCCGGCGAACCTGCGGGCGACGACCGACGCCGCGGAGGCCGCGCGCGACGCCGACTTCACCGTTCTCGCCATCCCCTCGCAGACGTTGCGCGGCAACCTCGCCGAGTGGGTGCCGCTGCTCGCGCCCGACACGGTGCTCGTCTCGCTGATGAAGGGCGTCGAACTCGGCTCCGCCATGCGGATGAGCGAGGTGATCGAGGACGTCGCCAAGGTCGGCCGCGACCGCATCGCCGTGGTCACCGGACCCAACCTCGCGCGCGAGATCGCCGCCCGGATGCCGGCCGCCGCGGTCGTCGCGTGCACCGACGAGTCGGTGGCCCGAAAACTCCAGGCGGCTTGCCACACGCCGTACTTCAGGCCGTACACCGAGACGGACGTGATCGGTTGCGAGCTGGGCGGTGCCGTGAAGAACGTCATCGGGCTCGCCGTCGGCATCGCGGACGGCATGGGGCTCGGCGACAACACCAAGGGCTCGCTCATCACGCGCGGTCTCGCCGAGACGATGCGACTGGGCGCCGCGATGGGCGCCGACCCGCTGACGTTCTCCGGACTCGCCGGTCTGGGCGACCTGGTGGCGACCTGCTCCTCGCCGCTGTCCCGCAACCACACCTTCGGCACCAACCTCGGCAAGGGCATGACCCTGCAGGAGACCATCGCGGTCACCAAGCAGACCGCCGAGGGCGTCAAGTCCTGTGAGTCCGTGCTGGATCTGGCCCGTCGGCACGGCGTCGACATGCCGATCACCGAGACGGTCGTCGCCATCGTGCACGAGGGCAAGCCTCCGGTGGTCGCCGTCAAGGAGCTGATGTCGCGCAGCGCGAAGCCCGAACGACGCTGAGCGACGCCGGTCGAGCGACGCTGTATCGGGGCTCTACCAACGGGTACTCTCAACGCGATATGAGCACCGAGAACCTCCCCCAGAGCCCCGAGCAGCCGTCTCGCAAGCCGCGCGTGGCCGTCGTGTCCGGCGGGCGCAGCTCCGAACACGGGATCTCCGTGGTCACCGGCGGCGCCGTTCTGAAGGCCATCGACCGGACCAAGTACGAGGTCCTGCCGATCGGCATCACCAGGGACGGGCGTTGGGCCCTGATCGCCGACGAACCGGACCGCATGGCGATCACCGACCGCCGTACGCCGGACATCGAGGAGCTCGCCGAGTCGCCGGAGGGCGGCGTGGTGCTCCCGGTCGACCCCGCGAACCGCGAAGTCGTCTACAGCGAACCGGGATCGGTGCCCAAGGCGCTCGGCGAGGTCGACGTCGTCTTCCCCGTCCTGCACGGCCCCTACGGCGAGGACGGCACCCTCCAGGGCCTGCTGGAGCTCTCCGGCGTCCCCTACGTCGGCTCGGGTGTGCTCGCCTCGGCCGTCGGCCAGGACAAGGAGTACATGAAGCGGGTGTTCACCTCCTTCGGGCTCAAGGTCGGTCCGTACGTGGTGATTCGGCCCCGCGAGTGGGAGCGCGACGAGTCGGCCGCCCGCAAGAAGATCGTCGACCTGGCCGGCGAGCACGGCTGGCCGCTGTTCGTGAAGCCCGCGCGCGCGGGTTCGTCGATCGGCATCACCAAGGTCGACGACCCCTCCGGGCTGGACGAGGCGATCGCCGAGGCCCAGCGGCACGACCCGAAGATCCTCGTCGAGGCGGCGCTGCGCGGCCGCGAGATCGAGTGCGGTGTCCTGGAGTTCGAGGACGGTCCGCGCGCCTCGGCGCCCGCGGAGATCCCGCCGCCGGACGCGCACGCGTACTACGACTTCGAGGCCAAGTACATCGACTCCACCCCGGGCATCGTGCCGGCCCCGCTCACCGCGGAGGAGACCGCGGAGGTCCAGCGGCTGGCCGTGGAGGCCTTCGAGGCGGCGTCCTGCGAGGGACTGGTCCGCGCGGACTTCTTCCTCACCGAGGACGGCGAGTTCGTGATCAACGAGATCAACACGATGCCGGGCTTCACCCCGATCTCGATGTACCCGCAGATGTGGCAGGCCAGCGGCATCGAATACCCCGAGCTGGTGGACCGGTTGATCCAGGCGGCGCTCCGGCGCTCCACGGGGCTGCGCTGAGCGCTCCGCTGGCTGTGCCGATATGCGGCTCCGCCGCGGGGCGGTGGACAGGTTGTTGTTCGTCTGCGGCAACGTCGTGGCTGGTCGCGCCCACGCGGCGGCAGCCGCACATCGACACAGCCCCGCGCCCCTTCGGGCGCTGCCGAACCGCAGTGGACTTCACCCGGCCCGCTTAGGCGCGGTACGGCTCACTTCCCGAAGGGGATCGCCTTCTTGATCGACGCGGCCATGTCGGTCAGCATCCCCGCGGTGTCGCGTCCCTCGGGCACCGTCACCTCGACGTAGGCCTTGCGGTTGGCCGTGGTGAAGCGGGTCGATCCGTCGTCCTGCTTCTCCATCAGCCACTCGACGCCGTTGACCTCGCCCGCTATCGCCTTGGGGTCGCTCCCGGTCGCCACCTTGGGGTCCACCATCTTCGGCGGCCGGGTGACACCGCAGCGCAGTATGATCTCCGGGCTTCCCCAGCCCGCCGTCAGCGCGGACGCGGGCTCGGGATCACGCCGGTCGAGACCGTCGACCTTGTCCGGCAGGACACGGTCCAGGTTCCGGCACAGCTTCGCGACCTTCGTCGTGGGGCTGGGAACCGTCACCGTGTCACTGACGTCTGCTGAGGAGCACCCTGCGGTGACGATCAGCAGGGCCAGGGCGGGCGGCCCGACGAAGGTGCGGTGCCGGTGACGGAAAGAGTTCACCGGCCAAGGGTAGACGGGGGCTACAGATGGACGACCGGGCAGGTGAGGGTGCGGGTGATGCCGTCCACTTGCTGGACCTTCGCGACCACCATCCGGCCCAGGTCGTCCACGGTGTCGGCCTGTGCCCGCACGATCACGTCATAAGGTCCTGTCACGTCCTCGGCCTGGATCACCCCAGGAATCTTGCTGATCGTCTCGGCGACGGTCGACGCTTTGCCGACCTCCGTCTGGATCAGGATGTACGCCTGTACCACGGAACCTCCAGGGCGGCCACGAGGATCATGTGGGGAAAAGGAACGCCACGGTATCGCGTCGCCGCTCGCCGCGGGGAGACCTGCGGGGCCCGCGGCCTCCGCGCCGGGGTGCAGGCATGACAGAAGTTGACGGTCTCTTCGACCGTATCGAGGACACTGGTCACGCGCGACCGGGCACAGCAAGGGACAGAAGGGGCGAAAGGGCAATGAAGGGCACTGTTGGTGAGCTCGGGGAGTTCGGGCTCATCAGGGAGCTCACCTCCCGTCTCACCACCACCCCGGCGGTCCGGGTGGGACCCGGCGACGACGCCGCGGTGGTGGCCGCTCCCGACCGCCGGGTCGTGGCCAGCACCGACATCCTCCTGGAGGGCCGGCACTTCCGCCGGGACTGGTCCACCGCGTACGACGTCGGCCGCAAGGCCGCCGCGCAGAACCTCGCGGACATCGCCGCCATGGGCGCGGTACCGACCGCCCTGCTGCTCGGCCTGGTCGTCCCCGCCGAACTCCCGGTCACCTGGCCGAGCGAGCTGATGGACGGGCTGCGCGACGAGTGCCAGGTGGCGGGCGCCTCGGTCGTGGGCGGGGACGTCGTGCGAGGCGACACGATCATGGTCTCCATCACCGCGCTCGGCGACCTGCGCAACCAGGAGCCCGTGACCCGGGCCGGCGCACAGCCCGGCGACCTCGTCGCGGTGACCGGCTGGCTGGGCTGGTCCGCCGCCGGGTACGCGGTGCTGTCGCGCGGGTTCCGCTCGCCGCGGGCCTTCGTGGAGGCGCACCGGCGCCCCGAACCGCCGTACCACGCCGGTCCGGCGGCGGCCGGGCTCGGCGCCACCGCGATGTGCGACGTGAGCGACGGGCTGATCGCCGACCTCGGACACATCGCCGAAGCCAGCAAGGTCCGCATCGACATCCGCTCCGGCGCGATCGACATCCCCTCGCAGATGAACGACATCGGTCAGGCCGTCGGCGTCGACCCCATGCAGTGGGTGCTCGCCGGGGGAGAGGACCACGCGATCGTGGCGACCTTCCCGCCGGACGTGAAGCTCCCGGCCCGCTGGAAGGTCATCGGCGAGGTCCTCAACCCCTCGGCGCTGCCCCAGGTGACGGTGGACGGGGCGCCGTGGACGAGCAAGGGCGGCTGGGACCACTTCGGGGACATCGAGTCGTGAGCGCGCCGGTGCGGGTGCTGACGGTCGCGGGCTCCGACTCCGGCGGCGGCGCGGGCATCCAGGCCGACCTGAAGACGATGCTCGCGCTCGGCGTGCACGGCATGAGCGTCGTCACGGCCGTCACCGCGCAGAACTCCCTGGGCGTGCAGGGGGCCTGGGAGCTGCCCGTGGAGGCCGTGCGGGCCCAGTACCGCAGTGTCGTCGACGACATCGGCGTACAGGCCGTGAAGACCGGCATGCTGGCCTCGGCCGAACTCGTCGAGGCGGTGGCCGAGTTGATCGGGGAGACCGGTGCGCCGGCCGTCGTCGACCCGGTGGGCGTCTCGAAGCACGGCGACTCGCTGCTCGCGGCCTCCGCGCTGGACTCCGTACGGACCAGGCTGCTGCCGGTCGCCACGGTGGCCACGCCGAACCTCGACGAGGTGGTTCAACTGACCGGGGTGCGGGTGGAGTCCGAGGAGGACCTTCGCCGGGCCGCGGCGGCCGTGCTGGCGTACGGGCCGCGATGGGTCGTGATCAAGGGCGGCCATCTGGCCGGGGACGCGGTCGACCTGCTGACCGACGGCTCCGAGGAGCACTGGCTGCGTTCGGAGCGGTACGACAACCGCCATACCCACGGCACCGGCTGCACGCTCGCCTCGGCGATCGCTGCGGAGCTGGCGAAGGGGCGGTCCGTGCCGGAGGCGGCGGCTGCGGCCAAGGAGTACGTCACCGGGGCGATCAGGGCCGGGTTCCCGCTGGGCGGCGGCATCGGCCCCGTCGATCATGGATGGCGGTTCCGCTAGCCCGTGGGCACGGCCGGTTCACGGGCACGGCAAAAAGCCGACCCACCCTGAGGTGGACCGGCTTGATGCAGCGAACCAGCAGTGGCCGCGCGCTTAGCTGTGCGTCAGCGCGAGACCTTGCCGGCCTTGATGCACGAGGTGCAAGCGTTCACGCGCTTCGGCGTCCCGCCGACCACGGTACGGACGCGCTGGATGTTCGGGTTCCAGCGACGGGACGTACGGCGGTGCGAGTGCGAGATGTTGTTGCCGAAGCCCGGCCCCTTGCCGCAGACGTCGCAGTTGGCAGCCACGGGTCACTCCAAAGACTTCAGATGCACTTACGGTTGGATCCCGGCAAGCCGGGATCGAGATCGTAGGATCAGAGATCTGAGTGGCACTGCCAGGGGGAATGGCCCGATCAGGATCGGGCAACCGGAGCAGCATACAACGACTGCGCCAGTAGAACGAAACTACCATGGCTGATCAGGGCCCTGCTCCCAGCCCTCTTCCGGCGGACCCCGCTCCTGGGTCTACGCTGCGTCCCACGTCCAGGCAGCTCAAGGAGGCGCAGGTGGCGCAGGTGCCGCAGACATTCTTCGATGCTCTCGCGGTACGCACCTGGTGCGGCCTCGCGCTGACGGCCCTGGGGCGGGCGCGCGAGGAGATCGACGCGATCAACGTCTACCCCGTCGCCGACGGGGACACCGGCACCAACCTGTACTTGACCATGGAGTCCGCCGTCGCCGCCGTCGAGGCCGTGTTCGAGGGCCATGCCGTCGGTCCCGGAGCGGTCGGGAAGCCCGCGCTCGCCGACGCCGCGCGCGCGATGGCGCACGGCGCGCTCATAGGCGCCCGGGGCAACTCCGGGACGATCCTCGCGCAGCTGCTGCGCGGCATGGCCCAGGTGCTCGCCGCCGACAGTGAGACCCCTCACACCGACGGCTCCGGGCTGCGGCTGGCCCTGCGGCACGCGGCCGACTCCGCCCGCCAGGCCGTGGCCCACCCGGTCGAGGGCACGGTCCTCTCCGTCGCCTCGGCCGCCGCCGAGGCGACCGACGGGACCGAGGGCGACTGCGGAGCCGTCGCGCGGGTGGCCTACGACGGGGCGCGCACCGCGCTCGCCGCGACCCCGGGGCAGCTGGCCGTGCTGGAGCGGGCCGGGGTGGTCGACGCCGGGGGCCGCGGACTGGTGGCGGTGCTCGGGGCGCTGGTGGAGACGTTCACGGGGGAGGTGCCGGGCGTGGTGGCGGTGGCCGCCGGGCACGCGCGCGTGGATTCCCCCGCGCCGCCCGCCCCGGACGCCGACGAGTGCGACGACGCCCCCCTGGCGGGCGGTGGGCCCGCCTTCGAGGTCATCTACCTCCTGGAGGCCGAGGACGACGCCGTGGCCCGGCTCCGCAGAAGGCTCGACGCGCTCGGCGACTCGCTCGTGGTGGTCGGCGGCGACGGACTGTGGAACGTCCATGTGCACGTCGACGACGCGGGCGCCGCCGTGGAAGCGGGCGTCGAGGCCGGGCGGCCGTACCGGATCAGGATCACCCACTTCGGGCTCGGCGACGTCCACACCCAGGGCGGGGAGCGCGCGCCCCGGGAGCGCGTGCAGCGGGCCGTCGTGGCGGTCGTGCCCGGCGAGGGGCTGGCCGGGCTGTACACCGAGGCCGGCGCCACCACCGTGCTCGCGCGCCCCGGGGAGCCGCCCGCCAGCGGGGAGATGGTCGAGGCCGTACGACGGGCCCACGCGCGCGAGGTCGTGCTGCTGCCCAACGACGCCGACCTGCGCCACACCGCGGCCGCCGCGGCCGAGCAGGCCCGGGCGGAGGGCATCCGCGTCGCCCTCATCCCGACCCGGTCCGCGGTCCAGGGCATCGCGGCGCTCGCCGTGCACGAGCCCGAGCGCCGCTTCGACGAGGACGTCGTGTCGATGACCTCGGCCGCAGGCGCGACCCGCTACGCCGAGGTCACCGTCGCCGAGCGCCAGTCCTGGACGCTGGCCGGCATCTGTGAGGCGGGCGACGTCCTCGGCCTCATCGACGGCGACGTCGCCGTGATCGGCTCGGACGTCATCGCCGCCGCCGAGTCCGTCCTGGACCGGATGCTCTCGGCGGGCGGCGAGCTCGTCACCCTCGTCCTCGGCGACGAGGCACCCGAGTCCATCGCCGACCACCTCGAAGCACGCGTGCGTGAGGCCTACCTCGCCGTCGACACGGTCGTCTACCGGGGCGGACGGCAGGGAGCGCTGCTGCTCATCGGGGTCGAGTAGTCGAGCAGGGGTCGCGCGGCTACTGGTCCGCCAGGACCTCGAGCAACTGCTCCGCCTCCGCCCGCCGGGCCTGGACCGTTTCTTCGTCGCTCCGGTCGCTCCCCTCGTACGCCTCGTGCGCCTGGTACGCCGTCAGCACCGCACGCGCGCGTGCCGCCGCCCGGTCGGGACGGCTCAGGTCGGCCTCCAGCCAGCCCGCGGCCAGCTCGGCGCCGGTACGGCTGTGCAGGGCCTCGTCGCCGAGGGAGGCGAACACCACGATGGCCTCGGTCATCCGGGACAGGGCGTCCTCCATCGTGGCCCGGATGGCGTCGTCGTCGGCGTCCTCGGCGGCGGAACGGGCGAGCAGGTCGCCGAACTGCCGGTGCGTGTGCCCGAGCTCGGCGACGAGCCGCAGACGCGCCTCCTCGTCGCTGGGGCCCGCGCCCAGCGCCTCCTCGCACGCCCGCACCGCGCGGTCCATCAACTCCCGGGCGTCGCCCTGCCCGTCCTCCGCGCGCAGCGCCAGCCACGCGCGGGCGCGCAGGGAGCGGACGAGGCCGTGGACATTGCCCAGGGACAGCCACAAGTCGCCCGCGCGCGCGTACGCCTGGTCCGCCTCGGCGGACAGTCCGGCGTTGCCGAGCGATTCGCCGGCGAGGTGGGCGAGCGTCGCGTGGTCGTGCTGCTCGGGCCAGAGCTTGGCGAGCTCCGCCGCCCGGAGCTGCCGTTCGGCCGCCGCGCGGTGCTCGCCGAGCTCGCCCAGGCAGTCGCCGAGCCACCACAGCGCCTGGACGACCGCGCCGTCGCCGTGCGTCTCGGCGCTCAGGTCCGGCAGCGCCGACTCCAGCACCTCCGCGGCCTCGGCCCAGCGCCCCTGCCGCAGCAGCAGCCCGCCGAGCATGTGCCGCGCCCAGGCACCCAGCGTCCGCCCCGCACCGGCCTCGTCGGCCCAGTGCGCCGCCTCCAGGGCATGCTCGGCGGCCTCCTCCGGCAGCCCACGGCCGCCCAGCACCTCGGCGAGCTGAAGGTGCAGCTGGGCCCGTCCGACCGGCTCCAGATACGGCCCGCCGTGCTCCAAGGCGGCCCGCAGCGCCCGCTCGGTCCCCTCGGCGTCGCCGAGATGGTGTGCGAGCTGGGCCAGCCGGGCCTCGTGCTCCACCGCGAACCACGGCAGCCCGGCGTCCATGAACCCTGCCGCGGCCTGCCCGAGCAGCTCTGCGGCCACCGCCGGTTCCCCGGCGTCCGCGGCCAGCTCCGCCAGCATCGCCCGCGCCTCGGCGGCCCGCGAAGCCAGCTGTACGTCGTCCCCGGCCCGTCCGTCGACGAGCGCGAGCAGCTCCCGTACGGCGGTCTCGGCTTCGGCGTGCACCGGGGTCGGGGAGCGGAACCCGGCCTCCGTCACGCTGTCGGCCTCGGACTCATCCAGGGCGAAGGCCACTCCCAGAGGGCTGCCGAGGGAGACGCGGCTCGCCTCCTCACCGGCCGGAACCGCCTCGGCGCCCTCCTCGGCCTCCTGCGCCCGCCGCATCAGGATCCGCGCCCGGCCCATCAGCACCGACGCCGTCTGGCGTACGCCGGTGCCGTCCTCGGCGTAGAGCGCGAGGATCTCGTCGTACGGTCCGGCGACCGCAGCCAGGGACTCCTCGACGTCGCCCGTGAGAGCGCGGACGAACGCCGCACGCGTGCGTGCCGCGAGTGCCTCTCCGGGGTCGCCCGCCGCCGCGTACAGCTCGGCGGCGCGCTCGAACAGCTCGGCGCCCTCGGGACCGAGGTCCATCGCCTGGTGGTCGGCGATCTCGGCACGGTCACGCGGGTCGAGCTCGACGTGCTCGGCGGCCCGCGAGACCGCCGCCCACGCCTCCACGGCGGTCGGCCGAAGGCTGTCCGACAGCCGGCGCGCCTCAGCGATCAGCGAGGCCAGATCAGGTTCCTCCCGAGGCGCCACGACCGCGGGCGTCACGACCGCGGGCGCGGAGACGGGCCGCGCCGATCGCACGCCCAACGGCAACCGCTCCACCAACGGCTCCTGCGCCATACGCGCGCGTGCCTGCTCGCTGACGTACGACGTGCCGTTGCGCGCGTCGAAGCGGCCGGCCAGGTCCAGGGCCTCCGCACGCGCGTGCGCGGCGAGTTCGCGGGCCGTCCAGGAACGCCCCGCCGGTCCCGGCACCTGCTGCTCGCCGAGGCCCAGCCCGGTCAGGCGGTCCATCAGCAGCGCCACCACGCTCAGGAACTCCAGCCCGCTGCGTGGCTGCCCGCTGTCCGTGAAGTACGCGGGGCGCTCCGCGAGCAGCTCCAGAGCGCGCGCCTCGTTGCCGCTCAGGGCGCAGAACTCGACATGGTCGGCGTACGCGCCCCGCATGCTCTCCATGGCCCGTACGAGCCGGAAGCCCCGCAGGTGGTTCGCGCGTGCCTCGTCGTGGCGGCCCAGCCGCAGCAGGGGCAGCAGGGAGGCCGCGAGGGTGGTGTGCGGCTCGTGGGCGCAGGTGAGCTCGCCCTCCAGGACCGGCGCCCACAGCCGGAGTGCCTCCGCGTCCCGGCCTCGCTCGGCCTGCCACCAGCCCTGCCCGTGCAGCTCGCACGCGTGGCAGTCGGCCATCCGGTCCCGGTCGGCGGCCAGCCACGCGGCGTACGCCCGCTCCGCGCGCGGCAGGTCCCCGGTGTGCGCGGCGATGTTGAACTCCGCGCCGCGCACCGCGCGTTCCGTGTGCCCGGCGAGCCGGTAGCGGTGCTCCATCTCGCCGAGCCACTTCTCGACGGAGGCGAGCGGCACATGCGGCTGGTCGAGCATGCCGGAGGACACCCACTTGAAGACCCAGTGCAGGGTGTGGGTCTCGTACTCGTCGAAGTCCTCGGGCCGCTCGTCCCACATGCGCAGCAGGCGCGCGAAGGGGACGAACATCTTGTCCTTCTCGGAGCTGTAGTTGTAGACCTTCAGCTGGTGTCCGAGCGCCTCGATCACGGCGAGCGGGATGTTCAGCCCCTCGGCCGCCACCAGCAGTTGCTCCGCGCGCGCGTTGCGGGCGGGACCCTCCGGCTGTTCGCCGTTCTCCGCCATCGCCCGGCGCAGGGCGTCGAAGTCCGTGAGCTCGCCCATCAGCGACCCTCCTCGCCGTTCGTGGCCCACTCCAGAAGGCCGATGAAGGCCCGGTTCAGCAGCGCCGAGTCGGCGGGCCGCAGGGGGCGCTGGGCCATCAGCAGGGCCTGCCCGTACAGGGACTCCGTGGCGGTGCCGATCAGCTCCGGGTCGCCCAGTGAACTGATCCGCCGGATCAGTGGATTGAGGTGGTTGAGCACGAGACGCGCGCGGGGCGCGCTGCCGCGCAGCGAGCCGAGGATGCCCGCCCACAGGTCGTCGGCCTGTGTCTCGGCCTCCGCGCGCGCCTGCTCGTGCCGCGCCGCCCGGTCGTCCAGGTGCAGCGCGGGCACGGACAGGGGCCTGAAGGAGCGCAGCACGACGTCGCAGCCCAGCGGGTCGAGTGCGGCCCGCGCGGCCGCCAGGAAGCCGGACAGCGCCAGTTCCTCGGCCGGGTCGACCGCGTCCAGGTGCGCGGTCACGGTGTCGGTGTCCAGCTCGGCGACGACCGTCCCCGGCCGCACCGACGGCAGCGCCTCCACCAGGTCGCTGTCGTACGTGTAACCGCCGTTGACCACCCCGACGCCCTGCGCGGACGCGATCGGCGCGACCTGCCGGAACTCCTCCACGGTCCGCGTGAAGTGCACGACCGGATGCCGCCGCGCGAACTCCTCCAGGGACAGCTGTCCGTCGGTTGTCTCGAAGGGCAGCCACGGCAGCATCGTGCGCAGCATGTCCTTGTCGTGCCGGGCCAGCGACTTCACGCCCAGGTGGTGCACCGCCAGGAACGCCGCCAGCCGCTCCGGATCACCCGCGGCCAGCCCGGTCAGCCAGCCCCGGATCCGCTCGCCCAGCGTCTCCCGTACGGCGGCCAGCGTCTCGTCCTCGTACAGCGACTCGCGCGACGCCGTCGGCCGCAGACTGTCGGTGTCCAGGACACAGCGCACGAAGAACGCCCAGTCCGGCAGCAGCTGTTCGGCGCGCTCGGTGAGCAGCATGCCCTTGAGGTGGACGCGGTGCGTCGCGCGCGTGGCCGGACTGACCGCCGAGGGCAGCACGTACGCCACCCCGCGGACCCCGGCGAGCGGCACGTTCAGCTCGATCGCGTCCAGCGGGGTGAACCCGAACAGGTCGTGACAGTGCCGCGCCAGGGCCACCCTGCGGGTGGCGGGGGAGGGGTACGGCCGGTCCCAGGGCGCGGGGAGGTCGGTGACCGCCTCGTCGCCCACCCGCACGTCGTACGGCAGCAGCGAGCCGAAGTCCCGCGCCAGCGTGAGCACCCGCTCGGGCGTGAGCCACTCGCCGGCCCCCGCCCGAGCCTTCAGGTGCACGGTGGTGCCCGGTTCGGGCCGCGCCTTGTGCGCCAACGTCCGTACGGTGTACGAACCGTCGTCGCTCGCCGTCCACTCCACGGGCGCCGCCTCGGGCGTACGGGCGCTGCGGCTGACGACCCGGATCCGCTCGGCCACCACGAAACAGGCGAGCAGCCCGATGCCGAACTGGCCGAGGAAGTCGGAGCGGACCTCCTGGAGGCCCTCCTGAAGTCCGTCGGTCCGCTTCGAGCTGCGCCCGATGGTCGCCAGCAGGGTGTGCACGTCCGCCTCGGTGAGCCCCACGCCGGAGTCCTCGACCCGCAGGGTGCCGCCTTCGGCGTACAGCCTCACCCTGGCCGGGGCGTCGGGCTGTTCGGCTCGCCGGGCCGTGATGGCGTCCACGGCGTTCTGCAGCAGCTCGCGCAGATAGACCTTCGGACTGGAGTAGAGGTGATGGGACAGCAGGTCCACCAGACCACGCAGGTCGACCTGGAACGTGTGAGGTGACGGGGATGCCTGGGATGCCTGTGAGGTCTGGGAGTCCATCGCTGCAGCGCCACGGATGGGGATGTCGTCGGCGCGGGGTCGGGCGGTCCCGGTGGGGCGGTGACCGCGGGATGGCCGGAGCGCGTCATCCTAGAGCCCAAACAGCCCGTCTGACCAGGGGTTTCCCGAGACGTATACGGCAATGTCAGTGCGGTGGTGTGCAATGGATCTCGTGCCCGCACTGGAAGAACCACTGAAACAACCGCTCAAGTCAGTGCTCGGCCCCGCCACCGCGAAGGTGATGGCCGAGCATCTCGGCCTGCACACCGTCGGCGACCTCCTGCACCACTACCCGCGCAGATACGAGGAGCGGGGCCAGCTCACCCACCTGGCCGACCTCCCCATGGACGAGCACGTCACGGTGGTCGCCCAGGTCGCCGACGCCCGCCTGCACTCCTTCGCCTCGGCCAAGGCCCCGCGCGGCAAGGGCCAGCGCCTGGAGGTGACCATCACGGACGGCAACGGCCGCCTCCAGCTGGTCTTCTTCGGCGCCGGCGTCCACAAGCCCCACAAGGAGCTGCTGCCGGGCACCCGCGCGATGTTCGCCGGCAAGGTCTCGGTCTTCAACCGCCGCCTCCAACTGGCGCACCCGGCCTACGAGTTGCTGCGCGGAGACGCGGAAGAAACGGTCGAGACCTGGGCCGGCGCCCTGATCCCGATCTACCCCGCCACGGGCAAGCTGGAGTCCTGGAAGATCGGCAAGGCCGTCCAGACCGTCCTGCCCAGCGCCCAGGAGGCGGTCGACCCCCTCCCCGACTCCCTGCGCGACGGCCGCGGCCTGGTCGCCCTCCCCGAGGCCCTCCTCAAGATCCACCGCCCGCACACCAAGGCCGACATCGAGGACGCGCGCGCCCGTCTGAAGTGGGACGAGGCCTTCGTCCTCCAGGTGGCCCTCGCCCGCCGCCGCCACGCCGACGCCCAACTCCCGGCCGTGGCCCGCAGGCCCAAGCCGGCCGGCCTCCTGACCGCCTTCGACGACCGCCTCCCCTTCACCCTCACCGAGGGCCAGCAGAAGGTCTCCAAGGAGATCTTCGACGACCTGGCGACCGAGCACCCGATGCACCGGCTGCTCCAGGGAGAGGTCGGAAGCGGGAAGACCATGGTGGCCCTGCGCGCCATGCTCGCCGTCGTCGACGCGGGCGGTCAGGCCGCCATGCTGGCCCCCACCGAGGTGCTCGCCCAGCAGCATCACCGCTCGATCGTCGAGATGATGGGCGAGTTGGCCGAGGGCGGCATGCTGGGCGGCGCCGAGCACGCCACCAAGGTCACCCTCCTCACCGGTTCCATGGGCGCGGCCGGCCGCCGTCAGGCCCTGCTCGACCTGGTCACCGCCGAGGCCGGGATCGTCATCGGCACGCACGCGTTGATCGAGGACAAGGTGCAGTTCCACGACCTCGGACTGGTCGTGGTCGACGAGCAGCACCGCTTCGGCGTGGAGCAGCGGGACGCCCTGCGCGGCAAGGGGAAGCAGCCTCCCCACCTCCTCGTCATGACCGCCACCCCCATTCCGCGCACGGTCGCGATGACGGTCTTCGGCGATCTGGAGACCTCGGTCCTGGACCAGCTCCCGGCCGGCCGCTCCCCGATCGCCAGCCATGTCGTCCCGGCCGCCGACAAGCCCCACTTCCTGGCCCGCGCCTGGGACCGCGTGCGCGAGGAGGTGGAGAACGGCCATCAGGCGTACGTCGTCTGCCCCCGCATCGGCGACGAGGAGGTGGACCCCAAGAAGAAGTCCGCCGAGGACGAGGCCGAGAAGCGCCCGCCGCTCGCTGTCCTGGACGTGGCCGACCAGTTGTCCAAGGGCCCGCTGAAGGGCCTGGCGGTGGAGGTGTTGCACGGCCGTATGCACCCCGACGACAAGGACGCGGTCATGCGCCGCTTCGCCGCCGGCGAGACCCATGTCCTGGTCGCCACCACGGTCATCGAGGTCGGCGTCAACGTCCCGAACGCCACCGCCATGGTGATCATGGACGCCGACCGCTTCGGCGTCTCCCAGCTCCACCAGCTCCGCGGCCGCGTCGGCCGTGGCTCGGCGGCCGGCCTCTGCCTCCTGGTCACCGAGATGCCCGAGGCCAGCCCCGCCCGCCAGCGCCTCAACGCCGTCGCCGCCACCCTCGACGGCTTCGAGCTCTCCCGTATCGACCTCGAACAACGCCGCGAGGGCGACGTCCTCGGCCAGGCCCAGTCCGGCGCCCGCACCTCCCTCAAGGTCCTCGCCGTCATCGAGGACGAGGAGATCATCGCGGAGGCGAGGGACGAGGCGACGGCAGTGGTGGCGGCGGACCCGGAACTGACGGCACTTCCCGGTCTGCGCACAGCCCTGGACGCACTTCTGGACGAGGAAAGAGAGCAGTACTTGGACAAGGGCTGAGCAGAACCCACCCAGGGGCGCGGGGAACTGCGCGAGCAACCACCACGGACCTGCTGCCAAACTGATTCCGTAGCCACCCCCTAACGAGGACCCAAAATGACCCGCGTGATCGCCGGAGCAGCCGGCGGACGTCGCCTCGCCGTTCCCCCAGGCACCGGAACCCGCCCCACCTCCGACCGCGCGCGCGAGGGCCTCCTCTCCACCTGGCAGTCCCTCCTCGGCGGCCCCCTGGACGGCGAACGAGTCCTCGACCTCTACGCCGGATCAGGTGCCGTGGGCTTGGAGGCCCTCTCCCGCGGCGCGAGCCACACCCTCCTCGTCGAGGCCGACGCCCGCGCCGCCCGCACCATCCGCGAGAACGTCAAGAGCCTCGGCCTCCCCGGCGCCGAGGTGCGGGCGGGCAAAGCGGAGCAGATCATCCGGACACCGGCTCCGGCCGATCCGTACGACATCGTCTTCCTCGACCCCCCGTACCGAGTCACAGATCACGATCTTCGGGAGATTCTCCTCACACTCCGCACGGAGGGCTGGCTCGCGCCCGACGCGCTCGTCACCGTGGAGCGCAGTACCAGAGGCGGCGAATTCCGGTGGCCGGACGGCTTCGAACCGCTGAGGGCCCGTCGCTACGGCGAGGGAACGTTTTGGTACGGTCGCGCCGCCATGGGCGACAACGCCTCTACGTGCGAAGACGCACGATGACCGGACCGGAGAGCGAGGGATCTCAAGTGCGCCGCGCCGTCTGTCCCGGGTCGTTCGACCCGATCACCAACGGACACCTCGACATCATTTCCCGCGCCTCCCGTCTGTACGACGAGGTCTACGTCGCGGTCATGATCAACAAGTCCAAGAAGGGCCTGTTCGAGATCGACGAGCGGATCGACCTGATCCGCCAGGTCACCGCCGAGTACGGAAACGTCAAGGTCGAGGCCTTCCACGGCCTCCTCGTCGACTACTGCAAGCAGCGCGACATCCCGGCCATCGTCAAGGGCCTGCGCGCGGTCAGCGACTTCGACTACGAGTTGCAGATGGCCCAGATGAACAACGGCCTGTCGGGCGTCGAGACGCTCTTCGTGCCCACCAACCCCACCTACAGCTTCCTCTCCTCCTCGCTCGTCAAGGAGGTCGCGACCTGGGGCGGAGACATCGCCCACCTGGTGCCGCCGCTGGTCCTGGAAGCGCTCAACGAACGCCTGCGCAAGGACTGATGGGGCTACCGGGCTGATGGGGCTACAGTCGTCCCGTCCGTCTCCAACACAGCTGTAGAGAGTGGCGAGCACAGGTGGACGTGCAGAAGAAGCTCGACGAGATCGTCAGCTCGGTCTCCGGCGCCCGGTCGATGCCCATGTCGGCCTCGTGTGTGGTCAACCGCGCCGAACTGCTCGCGATGCTGGAAGAGGTCCGGGCCGCCCTGCCCGGCTCCCTCGCCCAGGCCCAGGAGCTGATCGGCGACCGTGAGCAGATGGTCGAGCAGGCCCGCCAGGAAGCCGAGCGGATCATCTCCACCGCGCACGCCGAGCGCGGCTCGCTGATCTCCGACACCGAGGTCGCCCGCCGCTCCCAGGCCGAGGCCGACCGCATCCTCAGCGAGGCCCGCAAAGAGGCCGAGGACGTCCGCGCGGAGGCCGACGACTACGTCGACTCCAAGCTCGCCAACTTCGAGGTCGTCCTCACCAAGACCCTCGGCTCGGTCGGCCGCGGCCGCGAGAAGCTCCTCGGCACCGGCCCCGGCGTCGACGACCAGGGCTACGAGGACGAGGACGCCCCCGAGCGCAGCCACGACCCGGAGACCCTGCGCCGCAACGCCGACGAATACGTCGACGTCAAGCTCGGCGCCTTCGAGGCGGTCCTCGCCAAGACCCTGGAGGCCGTCGGCCGCGGCCGCCAGAAGCTGCACGGCCGGATCGCCACCGACGACCTCGGCGCCCTCGCCGACGACACCAGCACCGTCCAGCACTCCAGCGACGCCGACTACCTCGCCGACCTCGCGGCCCTGGCCGAGCAGGACAACCGGGCCCAGGCCGAACAGCAGGCCGCACCGCAGAGCTACGAGCAGCAGCCGGCCTACGGCTACCAGCAGACCGACACCTACGGCGGCGGCTACCCGCAACAGCAGCCGGCCTACGCCCAGCAGCAGGACCCCTACGGCTACCAGCAGGCCGATCCCTACGCCTACCAGGGCTACGACGCCCAGCAGGCCCCCTACGACGCCGGACAGGCCCAGCAGGGCCAGCAGCACGAGCAGCACGCCCAGCAGTCGTACGCCCTCGACGAGACCAGCCTCTTCGACACCGGCATGATCACGCCGGAGCAGCTGAGGGCCTACGAACAGGGTCGCGGGCAGTAGGCGCGGCCGGTAGGCGACCACCGGATTGGGCCATGAGGGAAAGGTCCAGTATCCTGGCTCTTCGGTCGCGTGTACGTCCGCGATCAGCGCTGCCCGGGAACACCGAAGGGCAGCGTCCCTCTGAGCTCGAAGATCGAAAGCAGGAATGGCTCTGAACGCCCGCCTCGACCACCGCAACCCTCTCGTGTTCGATACGCACGAGCTGGGGCGGCGTCCTGGCGCGCAGCAGCGCCTGACCCGCGAGATCGACGCCCCCAAGGATCTCGGTATCCAGGGAGTCGTCGGAGTGCCGGAAGGCGCCCCGGTGAAGCTCGTACTCCGGCTCGAGTCGGTCATGGAAGGGGTGCTTGTCACAGGCACCGCCCGTGCACAGGCCGAGGGGGAGTGCGTAAGGTGTCTGGAGCCGCTGGAGCTGGAGCTCGAAGCGGACTTCCAGGAGATGTTCTCGTACCCTGACGCCGATGACCGGGGCCGTGTGAAAGCGGAACCGGCCGACGACGCCGAGGAAGACGAGGACAGGCTCTTTCTCGAGGACGGCCTGTTCGACCTCGAACCCGTGCTGCGTGACGCGGTGGTGCTTGCCCTGCCGATGCAGCCGGTGTGCCAGGACGACTGCCCCGGCCTGTGCTCCGAGTGCGGAGCGCGGCTGGCGGACGACCCGGACCACCACCACGACGCCACCGACATTCGTTGGGCGGCACTGCAGGGACTCGCCGGTTCACTCGGAGACGGCGAGAAGGACGAGATGAGCGGCGCCGAAGCGGAAGCGGGCGTCGACGAGAAGCAGGAGAAGTAGCCGTGGCTGTTCCGAAGCGGAAGATGTCGCGCAGCAACACGCGCCACCGCCGGTCGCAGTGGAAGGCTGCGGTCACCCCCCTGGTTGCGTGCGAGCGCTGCCACGAGCCCAAGCAGCAGCACATCGCGTGCCCGTCTTGTGGCACGTACAACAAGCGCCAGGTCCTCGAGGTCTGAGCGGCTGGTGAGAGGCACTGTGTCCACTCCGAAGAAGAACTCTGCGGACAACACGGCCTCGTCCCACACGCTGTTGGAAGGGCGGCTCGGGTACAAACTCGAGTCCGCCCTTCTGGTGCGTGCGCTGACCCACCGGTCCTACGCGTACGAGAACGGCGGCCTGCCCACCAACGAGCGTCTGGAGTTCCTCGGGGACTCCGTGCTCGGCCTCGTGGTCACGGACACGCTGTACCGCACCCACCCCGACCTGCCCGAAGGCCAGCTGGCCAAGTTGCGGGCCGCGGTGGTCAACTCTCGTGCGCTGGCGGAGGTCGGCCGTGGGCTGGACCTGGGCTCCTTCATCCGGCTCGGCCGCGGTGAAGAGGGCACGGGCGGCCGGGACAAGGCATCCATCCTCGCCGACACCCTGGAAGCGGTGATCGGCGCGGTCTATCTCGACCAAGGTCTGGAAGCGGCGGGCGAGCTCGTCCACCGGCTCTTCGATCCGCTGATCGAGAAGTCCTCCAACCTCGGTGCCGGCCTGGACTGGAAGACCAGTCTCCAGGAGCTCACCGCGACCGAAAGCCTCGGCGTGCCCGAGTACCAGGTCTCGGAGACCGGCCCCGACCACGAGAAGACCTTCACTGCTGCCGCCCGCGTCGGAGGCGTCTCGTACGGCACCGGCACCGGCCGCAGCAAGAAGGAGGCGGAGCAACAGGCCGCCGAGTCCGCCTGGCGGTCCATCCGGGCCGCCGCGGACGAGCGTGCCGAGGCTGCCACGAAGGCCGTCGAGGCCGACGCCGGCGCCGACGAGACGCCCGCCTCCGCCTGAGAGAACAGCGCAGTACGCAGAGCGCCCGTCCCGCACCGGGGCGGGCGCTTCGCTCATACACCGGGGGATGCCATGCCCGAGTTGCCCGAGGTCGAGGTCGTACGCCGAGGTCTGGAGCGGTGGGTCGCGCACCGTGCCGTCGCCGAGGCCGAGGTGCTGCACCCCCGTGCGGTACGCCGGCACATCGCCGGCGCCGACGACTTCACGCACCGGCTCAAGGGGCACCGCGTGGGTGTGCCCAGCCGCCGTGGCAAGTACCTGTGGCTGCCGTTGGAGGACACCAACCAGTCGGTGCTGGCGCACCTGGGCATGAGCGGCCAGCTCCTGGTCCAGCCGCACGAGGCCCCCGACGAGAAGCACCTGCGCATCCGGGTCCGCTTCGCCGACGGCCTCGGCACCGAGCTGCGGTTCGTCGACCAACGCACCTTCGGTGGACTGTCGTTGCACGACAACAGCGAGGACGGGCTGCCGGACGTCATCGCGCACATCGCCCGCGACCCCCTCGACCCGCTGTTCGACGACGAGGCCTTCCACCAGGCGCTGCGCCGCAAGCGCAGCACCATCAAACGGGCCCTGCTCGACCAGTCGTTGATCAGCGGAGTCGGCAACATCTACGCGGACGAGGCCCTTTGGCGCGCCCGTCTCCACTACGAGCGCCCGACCGCCGGGTTCACGCGCCCGCGCACGGCCGAACTCCTGGGCCACGTAAGGGATGTGATGAACGCGGCTCTCGCCGTGGGCGGCACGAGTTTCGACAGCCTGTATGTCAACGTCAACGGGGAGTCGGGCTACTTCGACCGCTCGCTCGACGCGTACGGGCGCGAGGGACTGCCCTGCAAGCGGTGCGCCACACCGATGCGCCGACGGCCCTGGATGAACCGGTCCAGCTACTTCTGCCCGAAGTGTCAGCGGGCGCCGCGGGTCTCGTCGTAACTCTGGCGCGCCGCGAGCACGTCGTCCATGCGGCCCTCGACGAAGTGGATCAGGCCGATCAGGCGCTCGGCGACGCCGCGGCCGAGCGGGGTCAGTTCGTAGTCCACGCGGGGCGGGTTGGTCGGCTGGGCCTCGCGGTGCACCAGGCCGTCGCGCTCCAGCGCGTGCAGGGTCTGGGAGAGCATCTTCTCGCTGACGCCGTCGACCCGGCGGCGCAGCTCGTTGAAGCGCAGGGAGCCCTCGTACAGGGCGCCGAGCGTCAGCGCGCCCCAGCGTCCCGTCACATGCTCCAGCGTGCCGCGCGAGGGACAGGCCTTGGCGAACACGTCGTACGGGAGGTCGAAGTCCTGCGTGGTGTCCATACCCCAAGCGTACGTGAACGCAGCGCTAACCAGAAGGGAGTGCTAACCGTGAGTTAGCGCTCCCTCCCGTCGATCGGTGGCTAGTAGCCGAAGTCCTGCGTCCACCACGGGCCACCCGACCCGAAGTGCACACCGACTCCCAGTGTCTTGAAGTCGCAGTTCAGGATGTTCGCCTTGTGGCCGGGGCTGTTCATCCAGGCGTCCATGACCGCGGCCGCGTCGGCCTGGCCCCTGGCTATGTTCTCGCCGCCGAGGCTGGTGATGCCGGCCGCCTCTGCCCGGTCCCAGGGGGAGTTTCCGCTGGGGTCGGTGTGGTCGAAGAAGCCCTGTGCGGCCATGGCGTCGCTGAAGTCCTCGGCGAGCTTGCCGAGCGCGCTGTTGGCGGCGACCGGGCTGCAGCCCACCTTCGCCCGCTCCTCGTTCACCAGCTTCAGCACCTGGGCCTCGGCCTGGGCCTCCGCGGAGACCACGACCGGAGCCTTGGTGTTGGAGGGCGCCTTGGTGGCCGCACGGGACGGCGTCGTCTCCGGCTTCTTGGTGGGCGTGGCCGACGGCTTCTTCGACGGGGTCTCGGTCGGCGTGGCCGTCGAGGCCGAGACGGACGGCGTGGGCGAGGCCGAGCGCTCGCCGTCGCGGCTGGCCGCCTCGTCGTCCCGGCTCTCGTCGGCGCTGCCGGAGGTGCCGCCCTGTTCGGTCGCCGAGTTGGTCGGCGTGTCCGCGGCCTGCACCTTGTCGGCGTTGCCGCCGCCGATCTTGTAGTTGTCGAGGCCGGGCACCACACCCGTGGCCACCGCGACCGTACCGATCGCGACCGCCGCGGAGACACCGAGCAGACCGGTCTTGACCGGCGTCACGACCCTCTTCTTACGGCGCCGACGCGAGCCCCCGCGCCGGGAGCCGTCGGTCGGCGAGAAACCCTCGCTCGCGAACACCACGGTGCCGGTGGACTGGGCGTAGTCGTCGTCCGTCGCGTAGAGATAGGCGTCGCTGCGGGCGGCGTGCGCCTCGGGGTTCAGATAGGGCGCGATGCCCACCGTGGGGTACTCACCGGTGTGCGGACCCCGGGCATCGGCGTCGAAGTCGTACGAGAACTGCTGGTCCAAGCCGTACGAGTGCTGCGGGTCGTAGCCGCTCGTGTATGAGCCGTCTGTTTCTGTGACCCCCGTGGCGCGGCCCGTGGCGGCGCGGCCGGCGGCGGAGCGTCGGTGGCGTCCCATGTGTCCTGGCCTTCCTCGTCCTTTGTGGCCGACTCGTCCCCAGCGGTCGGACCGAACTCACAAAACTCACACGATCGAGTGAGTTTCGTATGAGATTCATTGGCAGGGGACGGTACCGCATGGCGCCAGGGGAGGGAGAGTCCAGAGAGACATTGGTTGGTTAGGTTGCACCTATGAGCGAGGATGTGCGACTGGTCGCCTGGGTGCGAGGACGTGTCCAAGGTGTGGGTTTCCGCTGGTTCACCAGGGCCAAGGCCCTGGAGCTCGGCGGGCTGAGTGGTTTTGCTCTCAATTTGGGGGACGGACGGGTCCAGGTGGTCGCCGAGGGGCCGCGCGAGCGGTGCGAGGGACTGCTCGGCTGGCTCGAGGGTGACGACACGCCCGGGCGCGTGGACGGCGTCACCGAGATCTGGGACACACCCCGCGGGGGGTACGACGGGTTCGCCATCCGCTGAGCCGGTTCTGTAAAGCGGGCCAGGTGGAAGCGGAGGGACATGCCACGGGCACCTGCCTGAAGCAGAAAGGCCCTGGTGGTTGCCAAGAACGGCTTTTCCTGGGAGGCTCCGCACTTAAGGATGATCGCTCCGCCCTGAGGGCCCCGCAGGAGTCGCGGCGCCGCCGTTTCCGGCCGCGCGCACCGGGTTGCCCGCCAATACAGGGCGTGATCGTGTTGACCGTCAAACTTTTTGGTGAGACGCTGAATGCACCCCGCGCACCTTAGCTGTTTGGCATGGATGAACGGCAGCACAAACTCAACAGTGCCAAGCATCGCGGGTGCGAATCCCTCACGACCCACACCGCTTCGGTCGGTCACTCAGTGTGGAGGACCATCCATCATGGCAAAGGCGCTTCTCGGTTACGTCGGCGGCTCCGACCCGCGACTCATTGCCGAGATGCGACGGCTCCAGCAGCGCGTACAAGACCTCGAATCCGAGCTCGTACGGATCCAGGCCGAGAACGACGCGCTCGCGGCTGCCGCTTCTCACGACTCGCTTCTGGAGAGCATCGACGCACACCAGGCGGAGCCTGCGCTCACCTGATCACTGCATCGGCATCGCATCACGACACAAGCAGTGGTTGGGCTGCCCGTATCAACCGCTAAGTTGTCAGAGTTGCATTGCAAGGGACGCTTCGGCGTCCCTTCTTTCTTTCCCCCGAGCCCGAGTGACCTCCCACCCTCTTCAACGTCTGATGTGCCCTGCACGTTCATGGGTGAAACCGCGGGAAACAGCGCGTTCATGGAGTGAGACAACCTCGGAAGGTAGAGTCCGGCGGCGTGCACCTCAAGGCCCTGACCCTCCGCGGGTTCAAGTCGTTCGCCTCGGCGACCACGCTCCGCTTCGAGCCGGGGATCACGTGCGTCGTCGGCCCGAACGGCTCGGGGAAGTCCAATGTCGTCGACGCCCTGAGCTGGGTCATGGGCGAGCAGGGCGCCAAGTCGCTGCGCGGCGGCAAGATGGAGGACGTCATCTTCGCCGGCACCACCGGGCGTCCGCCGCTGGGCCGGGCCGAGGTGTCGCTGACCATCGACAACTCCGACGGGGCGCTGCCCATCGAGTACGCCGAGGTCACCATCACGCGGATCATGTTCCGCAACGGCGGCAGCGAGTACCAGATCAACGGCGACACCTGCCGTCTCCTGGACATCCAGGACCTCCTCTCCGACTCCGGCATCGGCCGGGAGATGCATGTCATCGTCGGCCAGGGCCAGCTCGACTCCGTCCTGCACGCCGACCCGATGGGCCGCCGGGCCTTCATCGAAGAGGCCGCCGGTGTGTTGAAGCACCGCAAGCGCAAGGAGAAGGCCCTTCGCAAGCTGGACGCGATGCAGGCCAACCTCGCGCGCGTGCAGGACCTGACGGACGAGCTGCGCAGACAACTGAAGCCCCTGGGCCGCCAGGCCGCGGTCGCACGCCGCGCCGCCGTCATCCAGGCCGATCTCCGCGACGCCCGCCTGCGGCTGCTGGCCGACGATCTCGTACGACTGCGCCAGGCGCTCAAGTCCGAGATCGCCGACGAGGCCGCGCTGAAGGAGCGCAAGGAGGCCGCCGAGCTGGAGCTGAAGAAGGCGCTCCAGCGGGAGGCGCTCCTGGAGGACGAGGTACGGCAGCTCACGCCACGGCTTCAGCGGGCCCAGCAGACCTGGTACGAGCTCTCCCAGCTCGCCGAGCGGGTGCGCGGCACGGTCTCGCTCGCCGACGCCCGGGTGAAGAGCGCGACCTCCGCGCCGCCGGAGGAACGGCGCGGCCGGGACCCCGAGGACATGGAGCGCGAGGCCGCCCGGATCCGCGAGCAGGAGGCCGAGCTGGAGGCGGCTCTGGAGGCGGCCGAGCACGCTCTGGAGGACACGGTCGCCCACCGCGCCGAGCTCGAACGTTCGCTGACCGACGAGGAACGGCGCCTGAAGGACGTCGCCCGCGCCATCGCCGACCGCCGCGAGGGTCTGGCCCGACTGAACGGCCAGGTCAACGCGGCCCGTTCGCGCGCGGCTTCGGCGCAGGCCGAGATCGACCGACTGGCGTCCGCGAGGGACGAGGCCCAGGAGCGGGCCTTCGCCGCGCAGGAGGAGTACGAGACGCTCCAGGCCGAGGTCGACGGGCTGGACGCGGGTGACGCGGAACTGGCGGAGCAGCACGACACGGCGAAGGCGGCGCTGGCGGAGGCGGAGGCGGCTCTCACGGCGGCTCGGGAGGCGGCCACGGCTGCCGAGCGAAAGCGAGCGGCGACCCAGGCACGGCACGAGGCGCTCGCGCTGGGGCTGCGCAGGAAGGACGGGACGGGGATACTGCTGGGCGCGAAGGACCGCCTCACCGGCCTGCTGGGCCCGGCGGCGGAGCTGCTGAGCGTGACCCCGGGCTACGAGGTCGCACTGGCGGCGGCTTTCGGAGCGGCGGCGGACGCGCTGGCGGTCACATCACCGTCGGCGGCGGCGGACGCGATCCGCTTGCTGCGGAAACAGGACGGTGGCAGGGCGTCACTCCTTTTGGCAGGCGGCCCCGAAGACGCGCCCCAAAGGGGCGCGGGGCTGCATCAATCTGCGGCTCCGCCGCGGGGCGCGACCAGCCACGACGAACCCGCAGACGCCACACAGCAGCACGCGGCAGATTTCGTCCGCGGGCCTTCGGACCTCATGCCGGCCGTCCGCCGTCTACTCCACCGCATCGTCGTCGTCGGCACCCTCGAAGACGCCGAAGACCTCGTCTACGCCCACCCCCACCTCACCGCGGTCACCGCCGAAGGCGACCTCCTCGGCGCCCACTTCGCCCACGGCGGCTCCGCGGGCGCCCCCAGCCTCCTCGAAGTACAGGCATCCGTCGACGAGGCAGCCGCCGAGCTGGAACAACTCGCCGTCCGCTGCGAGGAGTTGAGTGAGGCCCAGCACGAGGCACAGGCGCGCCGCAAGAACAGCGCCGCCCTCGTCGAGGAGCTCGGGGAACGGCGTAGGGCCGCCGACAGGGAGAAGTCGACCGTGGCCCAGCAGCTCGGTCGCCTGGCCGGGCAGGCACGTGGCGCCGCGGGCGAGGCCGAGCGATCCGTCGCGGCGGCCACCCGCGCACAGGAGTCCCTCGACAAGGCGCTTCAGGACGTGGAGGAACTCGCCGAACGCCTGGCCGTGGCCGAGGAGATGCCGGTCGAGGAGGAGCCCGACACCTCCGTACGGGACCGGCTCGCCGCGGACGGGGCGAACGCGCGGCAGACCGAGATGGAAGCCCGGCTCCAGGTCCGTACGCACGAGGAGCGGGTCAAGGGACTGGCCGGCCGGGCCGACTCCCTCGACCGCGCCGCCCGTGCGGAGCGCGACGCACGCGCGCGTGCCGAGCAGCGGCGCGCGAGGTTGCGGCACGAGGCCACGGTCGCCGAGGCCGTCGCCTCCGGTGCGCGGCAGCTTCTCGCGCACGTCGAGGTGTCCCTCGGCCGGGCGCAGGAGGAGCGGGCCGCCGCCGAGGCCGCCAAGGCGCGCCGCGAGCAGGAGCTGACCGTCGCCCGTAACACCGGCCGCGACCTCAAGGCCGAGCTGGACAAGCTGACCGACTCGGTGCACCGCGGTGAGGTGCTCGGTGCCGAGAAGCGGATGCGGATCGAGCAGCTGGAGACCAAGGCGCTGGAGGAGCTGGGCGTCGAACCCGCCGGGCTCGTCTCGGAGTACGGGCCCCATCAGCTCGTACCGCCCTCTCCGCCCGCCGAGGGCGAGGAGCTGCCCGAGGATCCGGAGCATCCGCGCAACCAGCCGAAGCCGTTCCACCGGGCCGAGCAGGAGAAGCGGCTCAGGGCGGCCGAGCGGGCGTATCAGCAGCTGGGGAAGGTGAACCCGCTCGCGCTGGAGGAGTTCTCGGCGCTGGAGGAGCGGCACAAGTTCCTGAGCGAGCAGCTGGAGGACCTGAAGAAGACCCGGGCCGATCTGCTCCAGGTGGTGAAGGAGGTCGACGAGCGGGTCGAGCAGGTGTTCACCGAGGCCTATCGGGACACCGCACGGGAGTTCGAGGGTGTCTTCAGCCGGCTGTTCCCCGGGGGCGAGGGGCGGTTGATTCTCACCGACCCCGACAACATGCTCACCACCGGCGTCGACGTCGAGGCGCGTCCGCCGGGCAAGAAGGTCAAGCGGCTCAGCCTGCTCTCCGGTGGCGAGCGTTCCCTCACCGCCGTAGCGTTGCTGGTGTCGATCTTCAAGGCCCGGCCGAGCCCCTTCTACGTCATGGACGAGGTCGAGGCCGCGCTCGACGACACCAACCTCCAGCGACTGATCCGGATCATGCAGGAGCTTCAGGAGGCGTCGCAGCTCATCGTGATCACGCACCAGAAGCGGACGATGGAGGTCGCCGACGCGCTGTACGGCGTCTCCATGCAGGGCGACGGTGTCTCGAAGGTCATCAGTCAGAGACTGCGTTAGCGCGTCTGCCCCGTTTTCACTTCTTCAATCCTTGAACTCAACTTCCTCTGTGGTGCCTGTTTTCTCACACCGTCCCATGTGTTGACTTCATAACTTGAAGGCATAGGGTCTGCATCGTTGTTCTTGCCTTCAGGCAGCGTTGCCGATGGCCTTAGGAGTTGAACGTGACCAGCACAGCGCAGGCACCCAAGTCAGGAGCCAGGTCGGCTCAGCCCGAGCATCTCGGGCACGTCATCTTCATCGCGGCGGCGGCCGCGATGGGCGGTTTCCTCTTCGGCTACGACAGCTCCGTGATCAACGGTGCCGTCGAGGCCATCCGGGACCGCTATGACATCGGCTCCGCGGCGCTGGCCCAGGTCATCGCCGTCGCCCTGATCGGATGTGCCATCGGCGCCGCGACCGCCGGCCGGATCGCCGACCGGATCGGACGCATCCGGTGCATGCAGATCTCGGCCGTCCTCTTCACGGTCAGCGCGGTCGGTTCGGCGCTGCCCTTCGCCCTGTGGGACCTCGCCTTCTGGCGGGTCGTCGGCGGCTTCGCCATCGGCATGGCCTCCGTGATCGGCCCCGCCTACATCGCGGAGGTCGCCCCGCCGGCCTACCGCGGTCGCCTCGGTTCCTTCCAGCAGGCCGCGATCGTCATCGGCATCGCCATCTCGCAGCTGGTCAACTGGGGCCTGCTGAACGCGGCGGGCGGCGACCAGCGCGGCAAGCTGATGGGCATCGAGGCCTGGCAGGTCATGCTCGGCGTCATGGTGATCCCGGCCGTCCTCTACGGTCTGCTCTCCTTCGCGATCCCCGAGTCCCCGCGCTTCCTGATCTCCGTCGGCAAGCACGAGCGCGCCCGCGAGATCCTCGAGGAGGTCGAGGGCAAGGACATCGACCTGGACGCCCGGGTCACCGAGATCGAGCACGCCATGAACAGCGAGCACAAGTCCACCTTCAAGGACCTGCTCGGCGGCAGCTTCTTCTTCAAGCCGATCGTCTGGATCGGCATCGGCCTGTCGGTCTTCCAGCAGTTCGTCGGCATCAACGTCGCGTTCTACTACTCCTCGACGCTGTGGCAGTCGGTCGGTGTCGACCCGACGGACTCGTTCTTCTACTCGTTCACGACGTCGATCGTGAACATCGTCGGCACCGTGATCGCCATGATCTTCGTGGACCGTGTCGGCCGTAAGCCGCTGGCCCTCATCGGCTCGGTCGGCATGGTGATCGGTCTGGCGCTGGAGGCCTGGGCCTTCTCCTTCGACCTGGTCGACGGCAAGCTGCCGGCCGCGCAGGGCTGGACCGCCCTGATCGCCGCCCATGTCTTCGTCCTCTTCTTCGCCCTGTCCTGGGGCGTGGTCGTCTGGGTCTTCCTCGGCGAGATGTTCCCGAACAGGATCCGCGCCGCCGCCCTGGGTGTGGCCGCCTCCGCGCAGTGGATCGCCAACTGGGCCATCACCGCGAGCTTCCCGTCGCTGGCCGACTGGAACCTCTCCGCGACCTACGTGATCTACACGGTCTTCGCCGCGCTCTCCATCCCCTTCGTCCTGAAGTTCGTGAAGGAGACCAAGGGCAAGGCGCTGGAGGAGATGGGCTGAGCGCCCGTACGAACTCGGGGGGACGGGCCCATCCCCGCTGCCCTTCTCCCCGGATCCCGCCGCCGCCCCGGCTCGGCCACTGTCCGAGCCGGGGCGGCGGTGCGTCACGGCTCTCCTCAGTCCTTCAGCGCGGGCAGCACCCGCTCCGCGAACAGCCTGAGGCTCCGCCAGCCCTCCGCCGGCGGCATCCCGCCCGCCAGCGGATGGAGTACGAGGTTGTCGAGCCCTTGGTCCAGGCACTGCTCCGGCGTCAGGATCCGGTAGACGCCCTCGGCGCGCAGCTCGTCCACGCTCGTCGCCGCCGACTTCACGGCCGACCGGATGTCCCCGGACTGCCAGGAGGCGTACGTCCGGGCCTCGTGCAGGAAGCAGGAGCCGTAGGACTCCCACACCTCCTCCGGGTTCTCGGCGATGTGCAGCAGCGGCGTCTCGGCGGCGGGCATCATGGTCCAGCCCTCGGTGCCGTACTCGACCAGCCGCTCCTTGTAGTACGCCTCCAGCTCCGGCAGATGCGCGCTGGGGAAGAACGGCAGGCCCAGGCGTGCGGCGCGGCGCGCGGCGGCCCGGGAGGAACCGCCGACCAGGAGCAGGGGGTGCGGGTCGGTGCAGGGGCGCGGGGTGACGCGTACCGTACGGCCGCGGTACTCGAACTCCTCGCCGGTCCAGGCCTTGAGCAGGGTCTCCAGGAGCTCGTCCTGGAGCTTGCCGCGCCGCTTCCAGTCGACGTCGAACTGGGCGTACTCCTCGGGCCGATAGCCGATCCCGGCGACCGTCACCAGCCGGCCGCCGCTGAGCAGGTCCAGTACGGCGATCTCCTCGGCCAGCCGGAGCGGGTCGTGCAGCGGGCCGATGATCGCCGAGACCGTGACCGCGATCCGGCGGGTCGCGCCGAAGACGGCGCCCGCGAAGGCGAAGGGCGAGGGCAGCCAGTTGTTGGCGACGCCGTGGTGCTCCTCGGTCTGCACGGTGGTGATCCCGTGCTCGTCGGCGTACGCGGCCATCTCCAGGGCGGCCTGATAGCGGGCGCGCAGGGAGGCGGGGGTGGCGCCGGGTTCGACGAGGTTGAAGCGGACGACCGTGACGGGCATGGGGGTCCCCCTTCAGTCGGTGGTGGGGGACGGTAGCTGACGGTACGTCAGATGGCCATGGCCGCGGGCCTCTCGCCCCCGGTCGTCTTCCCGGGGACCGCCGGCTTCGGCAGCGCCGCGTACAGCAGGCCCGAGACGACGATCGTGGCGACCCAGCCGAGGCCGTACTCGCCGATCGGGTTGTTCGAGGCCAGCGGGCCGGTGAACCAGTCGGAGGCGGTGAAGAGCAGCCCGCTGCCGAGGCCGGCCGCCCAGGCCGCGACCGCCGCCGGGCCGAAACCGCCCCGGTACCAGTAGGCGCTGGTGGGGCCTGTGTCGAGGAGCGCCTCGGCGTCGTACTCCTCGCGGCGCAGCATGTCGACGCCGAAGACGCCGAGCCAGGCCGAGAAGGCCACCGCGAGCAGGGAGAGGAAGGTGACGAAGGGGCCCATGAAGCCGGTCGCGGCGAGCATCAGGACGCCGCCGAAGACCAGGGAGATCACCGCGTTGACCGAGACCGCCCAGTGGCGCGGGATGCGGAAGCCCAGGGTCTGGGCGGTGAAGCCCGCCGAGTACATGGACATCGAGTTGATCAGCAGCGTGCCGACCAGGGCGATCAGCAGATAGGGCACCGCGAGCCAGAGCGGGAGGATCTCGCCGAGGAAGGACACGGGGTCCGCGGCGGAGGCCAGGTCGGGTGTCGACGCGGCCATCACCACACCCATCAGGACCATCGGCAGTACGACGATCCCGGCGCCGCCCACCGTGTTGCGTACGATCGCCGCCGCCGGTGTCGAGTCCGGCAGATAGCGCGTGAAGTCGGGGGCGGAGGGCACCCAGCTGATGCCGCCCGCCGCGATCAGGCCCACGCCCGTGATCATCGCCGAGGTCGGTCCGGCACTCTGCCCGAAGACCTCGCTCCAGTCCGTCTCCACGATCAGATGGCCGAGCACGAGGACGGAGAAGCCGCCGAAGAGCCAGGTGGCCCACTTGTTGCACCTCTGCACGGCGTTGATGCCCAGGCCGGAGATCGCGAACGTGGTGATCACGAAGAGCAGCAGCGTGACGACGATCAGGGGAGTGCTGCTCCTGATGCCGAAGAGGATGTCCAGGACCGTCAGCAGCGCGTAGGCGCCGGTCACCGCGTTGATCGTCTCCCAGCCCCAGCGGGCCACCCAGATCAGCGAGCCCGGCAGCAGGTTCCCGCGCTGCCCGAACGCCGCGCGCGACAGCGCCATACCGGGGGCGCCGCCGCGCCTGCCGGCGACACCGATCAGCCCGACCAGGCCGTACGAGACGATCGGCGCCGCGACGCCGACCACCAGGGCCTGCCAGAAGTTGAGCCCGTACGACACGGACAGGGTCGCTCCCATGGTCAGGAGCAGGACGCTGATGTTGGCGGCGACCCAGGTGGGGAACAGTTCGCGGGGTCTGGCGGTGCGCTCGGAGCGGGGGATCGGCTCCAGGCCGTGCGTTTCGAGACCGCTCATGAGGCGCCATCGTACATTAGTCCTACTAAATGGACCTTTGATGCGTTTTGTCCCAGTGTTTGCTCCAGCGGATCTTTGAGGAAACGCGTGCTGGGTGCGGTCCGGACCCATGGCCGATACTGGACGGGTTATGGAAACCGTCATCCTTGCTGTAGTCATCGCCGTGGTCGTGCTCGGTGTGCTCGGCGGGCTCGTCGTCGGCAGCCGACGTAAGAAGCCGCTGCCCCCGCCGCCTCCCGCAGCGCCCGACATCACCGCCCCTCCGGCCGAGCCGCATGTCGGCGACGAGGCCGAGACGCCCCGCGACGAACCGCGCCGGACGATAGAGGAGGTGGACCTCCCGGACGGCTCGGCCCCGGTCGTCGTCGAGGAACCGCCCGCCCTCGAAGTCCCCGAGATCGAGGTCCCCGAGCCCACGGCCGGACGGCTTGTCCGCCTGCGCGCGCGCCTCTCCCGCTCCCAGAACGCGCTCGGCAAGGGGCTGCTCACGCTCCTGTCGCGCGAGCACCTCGACGACGACACCTGGGAGGAGATCGAGGACATCCTCCTCACCGCCGACGTCGGCGTCGCCCCCACCCAGGAACTGGTCGAGGGCCTGCGCGAGCGCGTGAAGGTGCTCGGCACCCGGACCCCCGCGGAGCTGCGCACGCTGCTGCGTGAGGAGCTCCTGAAGCTGGTCGGCACCGACTTCGACCGCACCGTGAAGACCGAGCCCGAGACCACCAAGCCCGGCATCGTGATGGTCGTCGGGGTCAACGGCACCGGGAAGACCACCACCACCGGCAAGCTCGCGCGTGTCCTGGTGGCCGACGGGCGCACCGTCGTGCTCGGGGCCGCCGACACCTTCCGTGCCGCCGCCGCCGACCAGCTCCAGACCTGGGGCGACCGGGTCGGCGCCCACACCGTGCGCGGCCCCGAGGGCGGCGACCCCGCCTCCATCGCCTTCGACGCGGTGAAGGAGGGGAAGGAGATCGGTGCCGATGTCGTGCTGATCGACACCGCCGGGCGTCTGCACACCAAGACCGGACTCATGGACGAACTCGGCAAGGTCAAGCGGGTCGTGGAGAAGCAGGCGCCGCTCGACGAGGTGCTGCTGGTGCTGGACGCCACGACCGGGCAGAACGGTCTGGTGCAGGCCCGCGTCTTCGCCGAGGTCGTCGACATCACCGGCATCGTGCTGACCAAGCTCGACGGCACGGCCAAGGGCGGCATCGTGGTCGCGGTCCAGCGGGAGCTGGGCGTACCGGTGAAGCTGGTGGGGCTCGGTGAGGGGGCGGACGATCTGGCGCCGTTCGAGCCGGAGGCGTTCGTCGACGCGCTCATCGGCGACTGAGGAAACGTACACGCAAAGGCCGTATGCGCGAAGAAGTGCCCGCCCCCAAGGTGCAGTTGGGAGCGGGCACTTCGCCGTGTACGCCTACGCGCGCGACCTGTGCGCCACGTACGCCAGCGTCCCGAGCAGCAGGCGTGCCGCCGGTGGTTTCGTCGCCGAGTCCAGGGCGGGCGGGCGCAGCCAGTTCACGGGGCCCAGGCCGCCGCGGTCCGAGGGCGGGGCCGTGATGTGGGTGCCGGGGCCGAGGCCGCGCAGGTCGAGGGAGGTGGGGTCGTCCCAGCCCATGCGGTAGAGGAGTTCGGGGAGTTCGGCGGCGGCGCCGGGGGCGACGAAGAAGTGGGCGCGGCCGTCGGGGGTGGCGGTGACCGGGCCGAGGGGGAGGCCCATGCGCTCCAGGCGGACCAGGGCGCGGCGCCCGGCGGGTTCGGCGACCTCGATCACGTCGAAGGCCCGGCCGACCGGGAGCATCACCGAGGCGCCGGGGAACTCGGCCCAGGCGCCGGTCACTTCGTCCAGCGTCGCCCCGGCGGGCACCTCGGGGGCGAAGTCCAGCGGATGCGCGCCCGGTGCCCGGCAGTCGGCCCGGCCGCAGGAGCACGCGCCCGCGGCGGCCCGGGCGCCCGGGACCACGTCCCAGCCCCAGAGTCCGGTGAACTCGGCCACGGCGGTGCACTCCGACGAGCGGCCGCGGCGACGCGAGGAGGACCGGATGTCGCGGATGCCCCGACTGCTGCCGATCGTGAAGCCCATGCCCCCTCCAACGGGTCCGACGCACCGGTGGTTACGAGACGGGCACGGAAAGTGACCTGAGCGGTGTCACGGGTGTCCACTCGCGCGTGTCCACTCGGCGCCCGGGTGCGCCCCGGGTGGTGCGCCCGGACTTGCGCGCCCCTGAATGCTCCGCTCCGCCCACTCCCGGCTGTCCTATGTCAAGTGAATCGCGTGTGGGCGACCGTGAGTTCATTCGAAGGGGTGGCGAATGGTGGCGTTTCCGGGATCGCCATGGCTGGAGGGGTGATCGTAGGATTACTTTGAGTGCACGAGTCCTGGGGGCACATGCACTTGTGGGTATGCCGGAGGCAAGTCGGTATCCCGTTCGAAGGGTGAGAACCACCGGACGGACGGCCGTATTTACCGGCATTCTGATAGGGCTTGGCGCACTCAGCGACAAGTGGTCTCAGGGATGGGGGCGTTCCAGTGAGCGGCAACGGCGAGAGCGGAACAGGCGCCGGCAGCGCGGCGAACGGCGACAAGCGCCCCAATGAGCTGCTCACCTCGTGGTTCGTGCGCAGCGGCTGGTCGAAGGGCGAGCTCGCCCGCCAAGTCAACCGCCGGGCCCGCCAGTTGGGGGCCAACCACATCTCCACCGACACCTCGCGCGTCCGCCGCTGGCTGGACGGCGAGAATCCCCGCGAACCGATCCCCAGGATCCTGTCGGAGCTGTTCTCCGAGCGGTTCGGCTGTGTGGTTTCCGTGGAGGATCTCGGGCTGCGCGCCGCGCGCCAGTCACCGTCCGTGTCCGGGGTCGACCTGCCCTGGACGGGCCCGCAGACCGTGGCCCTGCTCAGCGAGTTCTCGCGCAGCGACCTGATGCTGGCGCGGCGCGGCTTCCTCGGGACCTCGCTGGCCCTGTCCGCGGGCCCGTCCCTCATCGAGCCCATGCAGCGCTGGCTCGTGCCCTCCCCGTCCGCCCCGCACCACGAACCGGAGTCCGCGCACCGCCGGGGCGGCCGGCTGTCCAAGCCCGAGCTGGACCTCCTGGAGTCCACCACCGTGATGTTCCGGCAGTGGGACGCCCAGTGCGGTGGCGGTCTGCGCCGCAAGGCGGTCGTCGGCCAGCTGCACGAGGTGACCGACCTCCTCCAGGAACCCCAGCCCGAGGCCACCACCCGCAAGCTGTTCAAGGTCGCCGCCGAGCTGGCCGAGCTCGCGGGCTGGATGTCGTACGACGTGGGGCTCCAGCCGACCGCGCAGAAGTACTTCGTGCTCGCGCTGCACGCCGCCAAGGAGGCCGGCGACAAGCCGCTGGGCTCCTACGTCCTGTCCAGCATGAGCCGCCAGATGATCCACCTCGGCCGGCCCGACGACGCCCTGGAGCTGATCCACCTCGCGCAGTACGGCAGCCGGGACTGCGCGAGCCCGCGCACCCAGTCGATGCTGTATGCGATGGAGGCCCGCGCCTACGCCAACATGGGACAGCCCGGCAAGTGCAAGCGCGCGGTCCGGATGGCCGAGGACACCTTCTCCGACGTCGACGAGTGGGACGAGCCGGACCCCGACTGGATCCGCTTCTTCTCCGAGGCCGAGCTGTACGGCGAGAACTCCCACTCCTACCGTGACCTGGCCTATGTCGCCGGCCGCAGCCCCACCTACGCCTCCCTGGCCGAGCCGCTCATGGAGCGGGCCGTGGACCTCTTCGCCAAGGACACCGAGCACCAGCGGTCGTACGCACTCAATCTGATCGGCATGGCCACCGTGCACCTGCTCCAGCGCGAGCCCGGGCAGAGCGCGGTCCTCGCGGAACAGGCCATGCACATCGCCAAGAAGGTCCGCTCCGAGCGGGTGAACACTCGTATCCGAAAGACGGTCGACACGGCCGTACGCGATTTCGGTGATCTAGCCGAGGTCATCGACCTGACCGACAAGCTCGCGGTGGAACTCCCGGAGACCGCCGAGGCGGTTTGAAACTCCCCGAACCCCGGCCGCGGCCGGCCCTCCCGAACTGCCCGACTCGGCTCCCCCATGCCAGGTCATCGGAAGGCCGACCGCGGCCGGTTTGATTCCTTCATCGAAGGTTGCGCCACGATAACGATCGATGTGGCCCATATCTGCCAGTTCATCGACGCGTAACACGCAAGGCGCCTTCGTCACGGCGGCGAAACAACGAGGGGCTTCCAACGAAACCGCGCTGCGCCAATCTCATGGCGCATAACCGGCCCACCCCTCAATCCGCTCAGGCTTCGCCCGCACGGGGCCGTACCAACGACGAGGAGACGCCGATGGCACCAGCCATCACGATGGCGGCAGACGTAGAGCTGTCGCCCGCCAACACAGGCTTCATGCTCATCTGTTCCGCCCTGGTGCTGCTCATGACCCCGGGTCTGGCCTTCTTCTACGGAGGCATGGTCAGGGTCAAGAGCACCCTGAACATGCTGATGATGAGCTTCATCAGCATGGGGATCGTCACCATCCTGTGGGTGTTGTACGGCTTCTCCTTCGCCTTCGGCACCGACAAGGGCAGCCTCATCGGCTGGACGTCGGACTTCGTCGGCCTCAGTGGCATCGACAAGGGCGACCTCTGGCTGCCTTACAACATCCCGGTGCTGGCCTTCATGGTCTTCCAGCTGATGTTCGCGATCATCACGCCCGCCCTGATAAGCGGTGCGCTGGCCGACCGTGTGAAGTTCTCCGCCTGGGCGCTGTTCATCGCGCTGTGGGCCACGATCGTCTACTTCCCCGTCGCCCACTGGGTCTGGGGCACCGGCGGCTGGGCCTTCGACATGGGCGTGATCGACTTCGCCGGTGGTACGGCGGTGCACATCAACGCCGGTGCCGCGGCCCTCGGTGTGATCCTCGTGATCGGTAAGCGCGTCGGCTTCAAGAAGGACCCGATGCGCCCGCACAGCCTCCCGCTGGTCATGCTCGGCGCCGGTCTGCTGTGGTTCGGCTGGTTCGGCTTCAACGCCGGTTCGTGGCTCGGCAACGACGACGGCGTCGGCACCCTGATGTTCGTCAACACGCAGGTCGCCACCGCCGCCGCCATGCTGGCCTGGCTCATCTACGAGAAGATCCGCCACGGCGCGTTCACCACGCTGGGCGCCGCCTCCGGCGCGGTCGCGGGCCTCGTCGCCATCACCCCGTCCGGTGGTGCGGTCACCCCGATCGGCGCGATCGCGGTCGGTGCCATCGCCGGTGTCCTGTGCGCCATGGCCGTCGGCCTGAAGTACAAGTTCGGCTACGACGACTCGCTCGACGTCGTCGGTGTCCACCTCGTCGGCGGTATCGCCGGCTCGGTCCTGATCGGCTTCTTCGCCAGCGGCAAGGGCCAGTCCGAGGCGACCGGTGTCTTCTACGGCGACCACAGCTTCACCCAGCTCTGGAAGCAGCTCGCCGGTGTCGGCGGTGTCCTCGCCTACTCCCTGATCGCCTCCGCGATCCTCGCCTTCATCCTCGACAAGACCATCGGTATGCGGGTCACCGAGGACGAAGAGGTCGCCGGTATCGACCAGGCCGAGCACGCCGAGACCGCATACGACTTCAGCGGTGCGGGTGGCGGTGCCGCCAAGGCCGTCGCCGCCCCGGCCGCCGCAGGAGCGAGCAAGAAGGTGGACGCATGAAGCTCATCACCGCAGTCGTCAAGCCGCACCGGCTCGACGAGATCAAGGAAGCCCTCCAGGCCTTCGGAGTGCACGGCCTGACGGTCACCGAGGCGAGCGGTTACGGTCGTCAGCGGGGTCACACCGAGGTCTACCGCGGTGCCGAGTACACCGTCGACCTGGTCCCCAAGATCCGCATCGAGGTCCTCGCCGAGGACGACGACGCCGAGCAGCTGATCGACGTCATCGTCAAGGCCGCCCGCACCGGCAAGATCGGTGACGGCAAGGTCTGGTCCCTGCCGGTCGAGACGGCCGTACGGGTCCGGACCGGCGAGCGCGGACCCGACGCGCTCTGACAGAAGAAGAACAGGAGCTGCTGGGTGTCGAGTACGGACGTGCGTAAAGAAGCAGAAGACTCGGGACCCAGCGGCTATGCGGCGGCCCGGCTGCGTCTCCTCACCGAGGGGGCGCGGTCCGGGCCGCCGCGCCGTTCGGCCCTCTCCGAACTGACGGACGACTGGCTGTCCGGGCTCTTCGACACCGGCGCCGACGGACTGCGCGGGGTCTCCCTGGTCGCCGTCGGCGGCTACGGCCGCGGTGAGCTCTCCCCGCGCAGCGACCTGGACCTGCTCCTGCTGCACGACGGCAGCGACACCGGAGCGGTCGCCGCCCTGGCCGACCGCCTCTGGTACCCGGTCTGGGACCTGGGCCTCGCCCTCGACCACTCCGTGCGCACACCCGCCGAGGCCCGCAAGACGGCCGGAGAGGATCTGAAAGTCCAACTCGGTCTCCTGGACGCCCGCCACCTCGCCGGCGACCTGGGACTGACGGCCGGACTGCGCACCGCCGTCCTCGCCGACTGGCGCAACCAGGCGCCCAAGCGCCTGCCCGAACTCCAGGAACTGTGCGCCGAGCGCGCCGAGCGCCAGGGCGAGCTCCAGTACCTGCTGGAGCCGGACCTGAAGGAGGCCCGCGGCGGTCTCCGGGACGCCACCGCCCTGCGCGCCGTCGCCGCCTCCTGGCTGGCCGACGCCCCGCGCGAAGGACTCGACGACGCCCGGCGCCGCCTCCTCGACGTCCGTGACGCCCTGCACCTGACCACCGGGCGCGCGACGGACCGGCTCGCGCTCCAGGAGCAGGACCAGGTCGCCGCCGAGCTCGGACTCCTCGACGCGGACACCCTGCTGCGGCAGGTGTACGAGGCGGCGCGGGTCATCTCGTACGCCAGTGATGTCACCTGGCGTGAAGTGGGGCGTGTGCTCAGGTCGCGCGCCGTGCGGCCGCGGCTGCGCGCCATGCTGGGCGGCGGCAAGCCGGTCGCCGAGCGCTCGCCGCTGGCCGAGGGCGTGGTCGAGCAGGACGGCGAGGTGGTGCTCGCCCGGGCCGCGCGCCCCGAGCGCGATCCCGTCCTCCCGCTGCGCGCCGCGGCCGCCGCCGCACAGGCCGGGCTCCCGCTCTCCCTGCACGCCGTGCGGCGCATGGCCAACAACGTGCGCCCCCTGCCCACGCCCTGGCCCGCCGAGGCGCGCGAACAGCTCGTGACCCTGCTCGGCTCCGGCCGCCCGACGATCGACGTCTGGGAGGCCCTGGAGGCCGAGGGGCTGATCACCCGGCTGCTGCCGGACTGGGAGCGGGTGCGCTGCCGGCCGCAGCGAAACGCGGTCCACATCTGGACGGTCGACCGGCACCTCATCGAGACCGCGGTGCGCGCCTCGGAGTTCACCCGCCGCGTCCACCGCCCCGACCTCCTCCTGGTCGCCGCGCTGCTGCACGACATCGGCAAGGGCTGGCCCGGCGACCACTCCGTGGCGGGCGAGATCATCGCCAAGGACGTGGCCGCGCGGATCGGCTTCGACCGCGAGGACGTGGCGGTGCTGGCCTCCCTCGTACGGCACCATCTGCTGCTCGTCGACACGGCCACCCGGCGCGATCTGGAGGACCCGGCCACGGTCCGGTCGGTCGCCGACGCGGTCGGCTCGCAGGGGACCCTGGAGCTGCTGCACGCGCTGACCGAGGCGGACGCGCTCGCCACCGGACCGGCCGCCTGGTCGTCCTGGCGGGGCTCGCTCGTCGCCGACCTGGTCAAGCGGGTCGCGGCCGTGCTCGCCGGGGACGAACCCGACGAGCCCGAGGCCGCCGCACCCACCGCCGAGCAGGAGCGGCTCGCCATCGAGGCGGTCGCCACGGGCAGCCCGGTGCTGTCGCTGCGCGCGCAGACCGAGGCGCCGGCCCGCGCCGAGGACCAGCCGCCCGGCGACCCCGAGCCGCTCGGCGTGGAGCTGCTGATCGCCGTACCCGACCAGCCGCGTGTCCTGCCCGCGGTGGCCGGAGTCCTGGCCATGCACCGACTGACGGTCCGCACGGCCGAACTGCGGGCCCTGGACCTGCCGGACGGCGTCGAGGGCTCCGTGCTGCTGCTGAACTGGCGGGTGGCGGCGGAGTACGGCTCGCTGCCGCAGGCCGCCCGGCTCCGCGCCGACCTCGTACGGGCCCTGGACGGCTCCCTGGACATCGCAGGGCGGCTGGCGGAGCGTGACGCGGCCTACCCGCGCAGGCGCGGTGTGGTGCCGCCGGCGGCCCGGGTCTCGGTCCACCCGGCCGCCTCCCGTCTCGCCACGGTCATCGAGGTACGCGCGCAGGACGCCCCCGGGATGCTGTTCCGGATCGGCCGGGCGCTGGAGGACGCACGCGTGCGTGTCCGCAGCGCGCATGTGTCCACGCTCGGCGCCAACGCCGTCGACGCCTTCTATGTCACCGGGCCTGAAGGGGCTCCGCTGCCCAGTGAGGAAGCGGCTTCCGTGGCGCGGAAACTGGAGGAGACCCTGCGAGGTTGAACGGGGATCCCGGTGACGCGTGCCGCCGGGATACCCTGGAGGGCGATTCCCAGCTGCCACCGACCCCGAGGACCGCGAGCGCCGTGTTCGATACTCTCTCCGATCGCCTCTCAGCGACTTTCAAGAACCTGCGCGGCAAAGGACGGCTCTCCGAGGCGGACATCGACGCCACCGCGCGCGAGATCCGCATCGCACTCCTCGAAGCGGACGTGGCCCTGCCCGTCGTGCGGACGTTCATCAAGAACGTCAAGGAGCGCGCGATGGGTGCCGAGGTCTCCAAGGCGCTGAACCCCGCCCAGCAGGTTCTGAAGATCGTCAACGACGAGCTCGTCACGATCCTCGGCGGCGAGACCCGGCGCCTGCGCTTCGCCAAGCAGCCGCCCACCGTGATCATGCTGGCCGGTCTCCAGGGTGCCGGTAAGACCACCCTCGCGGGCAAGCTCGGCCACTGGCTGAAGGGCCAGGGCCACTCGCCGCTGCTCGTCGCCGCCGACCTCCAGCGCCCGAACGCCGTGAACCAGCTCAGCGTGGTCGCCGACCGCGCGGGCGTGGCCGTCTTCGCGCCGGAGCCGGGCAACGGCGTCGGTGACCCGGTCAAGGTCGCCAAGGACTCCATCGAGCACGCCAAGGCGAAGGTCCACGACATCGTCATCGTCGACACCGCGGGTCGCCTCGGTATCGACCAGGACATGATGCGGCAGGCCGCGGACATCCGGGACGCGGTCTCCCCGGACGAGATCCTCTTCGTCGTCGACGCGATGATCGGTCAGGACGCGGTCAACACCGCCGAGGCCTTCCGCGACGGCGTCGGCTTCGACGGCGTGGTGCTCTCCAAGCTCGACGGTGACGCCCGCGGTGGCGCGGCCCTGTCGATCCGGCAGATCACCGGCAAGCCGATCATGTTCGCGTCGAACGGCGAGAAGCTCGACGACTTCGACGCCTTCCACCCTGACCGGATGGCTTCCCGCATCCTCGACATGGGTGACCTGCTCACCCTGATCGAGCAGGCGGAGAAGACGTTCAGCCAGGAAGAGGCCGAGAAGATGGCCTCCAAGCTGGCGTCCAAGAAGGGCCAGGACTTCACCCTGGACGACTTCCTGGCCCAGATGGAGCAGGTCAGGAAGATGGGCAGCATCTCCAAGCTGCTCGGCATGCTGCCCGGCATGGGCCAGATCAAGGACCAGATCAACAACCTCGACGAGCGGGACGTCGACCGCACGGCCGCCATCATCAAGTCGATGACCCCGGCCGAGCGCGCCGACGCCACGATCATCAACGGCTCGCGCCGCGCCCGTATCGCCAAGGGTTCCGGTGTCGAGGTCAGCGCGGTCAAGAACCTCGTCGAGCGGTTCTTCGAGGCCCGCAAGATGATGTCCCGCATGGCCCAGGGCGGCGGGATGCCCGGCATGCCGGGGATGCCGGGCATGGGTGGCGGCGCCGGTCGCACCAAGAAGCAGCCGAAGCAGGCCAAGGGCAAGCAGCGCTCCGGCAACCCGATGAAGCGCAAGCAGCAGGAGGCCGAGGAGGCCGCGCGCAGGGCCGCCGGCGCCCAGGGCGGCAACGCCTTCGGTGTCCCGGGCCAGCAGGCCCCGCAGGACTTCGAGCTGCCGGACGAGTTCAAGAAGTTCATGGGCTGACCCGCATCGCCTGTCGTACGTCCTTGGGGCGCCCTTCTTCGGAGGGGCGCCCTTTGGGTTGGGGCGCCCTTTGGGGCGGGGTGCCGGACGGCTTGGGATGTCCGAGGGCTTGGGGGTGCCTCCAGCGACGTAAGCGCACATGCTCGTGCCGCTTTCCTGTCGTAACGTCCGGATATGACCAACCCTGCGCCGTCGCGGAAGTCTCCCGACCAGCCCTGGCGTACCGAGGGCACCCCGGAGGAGCCGCCGAAGCCGTCGTCGGGCGGGCGCAGGCCGCGCGGGGGCTGGTGGAGCCTGCTCCTCACCGCGCTGATCGTGTTCCTGGCCGCCAACCTCGTGCTGTCCTACTTCAACGACGGCGACGAGCCGACGATCTCGTACACGGAGTTCAGCAAGCAGGTCGACGCCGGCAACGTCACCAAGATCTACGCCAAGGGCGACGCGATCCAGGGCCAGCTAAAGAAGGAGCAGGACGACCCGGACGGCGACGGCAAGTACACCAAGTTCAACACCGAGCGGCCCACCTTCGCCGACGACCAGCTCTGGGACGACCTGACCAAGAACAAGGTCACCGTCACGGCCGAGCCCGTCGTCCAGCACCGCAGCTTTCTGGCCAATCTGCTGATCTCCCTCGCCCCGATGCTGCTCCTGATCGTGCTGTGGATCTTCATCGCGCGGCGGATGCGCGCCGGCATGGGCGGGGCGGGCGGGATGCTGGGCCGCAAGGCGCCGCCGAAACCGGTCGAGCTGGAGTCGGGGGAGCGGCGCACGACCTTCGAGGACGTGGCGGGCATCGACGAGGTCGAGGGCGAGCTCAACGACGTCGTCGACTTCCTCAAGAACCCGGACGCGTACCGGAGGATGGGCGCCAAGATGCCGCGTGGTGTGCTGCTCGCCGGTCCGCCCGGTACCGGCAAGACGCTGCTCGCGCGCGCGGTCGCCGGTGAGGCGGGGGTGCCCTTCTTCTCGGCGTCCGCCTCCGAGTTCATCGAGATGATCGTGGGCGTCGGCGCCTCACGCGTGCGTGAACTGTTCGCGGAGGCCCGCAAGGTGGCCCCGTCCATCATCTTCATCGATGAGATCGACACCATCGGACGCGCGCGTGGCGGCGGTTCCGGCATGGGCGGCCACGACGAGCGCGAACAGACGCTCAACCAGATCCTCACCGAGATGGACGGCTTCTCCGGCTCGGAGGGCGTCATCGTCATCGCGGCGACCAACCGCGCCGACGTCCTGGACCCGGCCCTGACTCGCCCCGGCCGCTTCGACCGGGTCGTCATGGTCTCGCCCCCCGACCGCGGCGGCCGCGAGGCGATCCTGGAGATCCACACCCGCGAGATCCCGCTCGCCACCGGCGTCGACCTGGCCCAGGTCGCCCGTACGACCCCGGGCATGACCGGCGCCGAACTGGCCAACCTCGCCAACGAGGCGGCGCTGCTGGCCGTCAAGCGCAAGCAGGAGGAGGTCACCCAGACCGACCTCTCGGAGGCGCTGGAGAAGGTCCAACTGGGCGCCGAACGGCCGCTGGTGATGCCCGAGGAGGAGCGCCGCCGCACCGCCTACCACGAGAGCGGACACGCCCTGCTCGGCATGCTCCGGCCGGGGGCCGACCCCGTCCGCAAGATCACCATCGTGCCGCGCGGACGTGCCCTCGGCGTCACGCTGTCGACGCCGGACGCGGACCGGTACGCCTACACCGAGGAGTACCTGCGCGGCCGGATCATCGGCGCGCTCGGCGGGATGGCGGCCGAGCAGGTCGTCTACGGCGTGATCACCACCGGTGCGGAGAACGACCTGGAACAGGTCACCAACATCGCGCGCGGGATGGTGGCGCGGTGGGGGATGAGCGAGCGCGTGGGCCGGCTGTCCGCGCTCCCCAACGACGCCCAGCAGGCGTACGGGCTCGCGGCCGCCCCGCAGACCCTCGACGTGATCGACGACGAGATGCGGCGGATCGTCGACGACTGCTACGAGGAGGCCTGCCGCAAACTCCGCGACCACCGGGGCCAGTTGGACGCCCTGGCCCAGGCGCTGCTGGAGAACGAGACGCTGGAGGAGGCGGACGCGTACCGGATCGCGGGGATCACACGGCTGACGAAGGACGACGCCTAGGGTGGCCGCCGGGCCCGTGCGCCGGTGTCAGGGGACGCGCGCGATCAGGTAACGGAACACGTTCGGCATCCACACCGTCCCGTCCCTGCGCTGGTACGGGTGGAGCGCCTCCGTGACCTCCTTGTCGACCTGCGCCTGGTCCGTCGCGGAGATCGCCGCGTCGAACAGGCTGGTGGAGAGCAGGCCGCGCAGGGCGCTGTCCACGTCGGCGTAACCGAAGGGGCACGCCACCCGGCCGGAGCCGTCCGGCTTCAGGCCCGCCCGCTGGGCGACTTCCTCCAGGTCGTCACGCAGGGCCGGGCGCCAACTGCCCGTGCTGCGCAGCGGATCCGCCAGCTTCGTGGCCACCCGCAGCACGGAGGACGTGGCGCAGCGTTCCGGCGGACCCCAGCCGGCCAGCACCACGGGCGCCCCCCGCTCCACGAGCGGCGCGGCGGCGGCGAGCAGCCCGGCGAGCCCCTCCGAGTCACCTGCGAGACACCCGATGGGCTCGAAAGCGGTCACCAGGTTGTACGCGGGCGTCTCCGCGTCGGCCGCGTCCTCTGGGTGACCGTCGATGAGCCGGGTGTCCGCACGCGCACGCGTGCCCCACGCCTCGGGCAGCAACCGCTCCCGCGCGAGGGCCAGTCGCTCGGGGGACGAGGAGTCGACACCGGTGACCGCGGCTCCTCTGCACGCCGCCATCAGCAGGGCGAGCCCGCTGCCGCAGCCGAGGCTCAACAGCCGGGTGCCGGAACCCACTTCGAGTCGCTCGTAGACGGCCTCGTAGAGCGGGACCAGCATCCGCTCCTGGATCTCGGACCAGTCACGCGCGCGTGCACCCAGGTCCACACGGGGCGCGTCTCCCGTGTGAGTCCGGTGCTGCCGCACGAGCGTAGGTGTCATCGAAAGCGCCCCAATCCGCCGAGAGTTACCTCTGTGCCCGTTTGCATGGCCCCCGTGACGTGCGCTCGCACTCCCCCCGTATGCCAGATAACTCCGCACTCGACCGCGCGTCCAGGGTCTGTGGGGCCCGGCTTGCGGGTTCCCCGCGCACGTGGCGAGATTTCACATCCCGGCAACCTGGGCCCGTACGATCACGCCGTGGCGAAGCGGTTCAGGCCAAGGTCCGCGTACGGTGTCTGGTCGGTGGGGCGGGTCGGTCCCGGTCGGCGGCCAGGCGCCCGGTAACGTCGCGGTCGTCGCGTGCGCTGACTGGGGTAGGGCCCTTCCGGTGGGAGAGCGACCGAAACGCCCCTTGCGCATCCGCGGACCTCAGTCGCCCCGGAGTGCGGACACCGTCTACAGGCCGGGGCGTATATCAGACTACGTACCGCCTTGGTATGAGCTGTGAGGCTTCTCCGCAGATCAGCGCACCCGCCCTCGTCAGGACGCATCAGCGGCAACTGACGGGTACGTGCAAATTATTTGGGATGGCCCGGAATAGGAACACACGGGCCCTCACGCTCGTTGTCATTACGTGAGCACGACACAGACACCACCTGTTCTCGCCGCCGAGCTGGCGCAGGCGTGGGCCGACATTCAGCGGTACCACCCCGAGCTGCCGGACCTCGCCGCGCCTGAGTCCCTGATCGGAGAGTCGTCGTCCGCGTGCGGACACGAGCTCTCCTTCGAGCGACTGCTCCATGAGGCAGTCCACGGGATCGCCGCCGCGCGCGGCGTCCGCGACACCTCCCGCGCCGGCCGTTACCACAACCGCAGATTCCTCGCGATCGCCGAGGAGCTGGGCCTGGACCACCCCGAGGAACCGCACCCCAGCAGCGGCTTCTCGCTCGTCACGCTCAACCCCGAGGCCAAGCGCCGCTACCGCCCGACCATCGAGCGGCTGCAGCGCGCCCTGAAGGCCCACACCGCGGCCACCTCCGCCGACACGGCCCGCTCCTTCCGCGGCCCGGCCGCCCGGCACGGCTCCTCCGGCGGTGGCGTACGCGTCAAGGCGGTCTGCGACTGCGGCCGCAACGTGCGCGTCGTCCCGTCGGTACTGGCGCAGGCGCCGATCGTCTGCGGCGGGTGCGGCAAGCCGTTCCGGATTCCCGAGGTCGTCGGGGCGGCGTAGCCGCGGCCGGTGGAGTCCCGGCATCTCGTGGGTGCCGGAACGACGCCCGGGGCACCCTGCCACGCCGGGTGCCCCTCAGGCGTGCCTTCCGCGCGGCCTCGGTCCGACGCGACCCGTGGGGTGTGGCACAATGGCTAGCTGTACTCGACAGCCGCACAGGAACCCTCTCGCCTCCGGCTGACGCGTCCATCGGGCACTCGGGTACCGCAACCCCACGCGGCAATCTCGCCGTGCCCAACCACGTCAAAACCAGGAGAACCCACTCCCGTGGCAGTCAAGATCAAGCTGAAGCGTCTGGGCAAGATCCGTTCGCCTCACTACCGCATCGTCGTCGCCGACTCCCGCACCCGCCGTGACGGCCGTGCGATCGAGGAGATCGGCCTGTACCACCCGGTGCAGAACCCCTCGCGCATCGAGGTCGACACCGAGCGTGCGCAGTACTGGCTGGGTGTCGGCGCGCAGCCGACCGAGCCCGTCCTCGCCATCCTCAAGCTGACCGGCGACTGGCAGAAGTTCAAGGGCCTGCCGGCCCCGGCTCCGCTGCTCGTGGCCGAGCCGAAGGCCGCGCGCCCCGTGTTCGACGCCCTCGGTGGCGACGACGAGGGCAAGGGTGAGGCCATCACCCAGAAGAAGAAGGCTGAGAAGAAGGACGAGGCTGCCGCCGAGTCCGAGTCGACCGAGGCCTGAGCATGCTCGAGGAGGCTCTCGAGCACCTCGTGAAGGGCATCGTCGACAACCCTGACGATGTGCAGGTCGCATCCCGCAACCTGCGCCGCGGGCGAGTGCTGGAGGTCCGGGTCCACCCCGACGACCTCGGCAAGGTGATCGGTCGCAACGGCCGCACCGCACGCGCTCTGCGTACCGTCGTGGGCGCCATCGGCGGCCGCGGTGTCCGCGTCGACCTCGTCGACGTGGACCATGTCCGCTGACGCAACACGCAGCTAACACAGCACCGGCTCGGGCCGGGGAGGGCCATTGGGCCGTCCCCGGCCCGTAGTCGTACGGCCGGTCGTCTGACAGGAGATCTAGAGAAGTGCAGCTGGTAGTAGGTCGTATCGGCCGCGCCCATGGCATCAGGGGCGACGTCACCGTCGAGGTCCGCACCGACGAGCCGGAACTCAGGCTCGCCCCCGGTGCCGTACTGGCCACCGACCCCGCCTCCGTGGGCCCGCTCACCATCGAGACCGGCCGCGTCCACAGCGGGCGCCTGCTCCTGACCTTCGAGGGCGTGAAGGACCGCAACGCCGCCGAGGCCCTCCGCAACACCCTCCTGATCGCCGAGATCGACCCGGAGGAACTGCCGGAGGAGGAGGACGAGTACTACGACCACCAGCTGATGGACCTGGACGTGGTGACCAAGGACGGCGTGGAGGTCGGGCGGATCACCGAGATCTCGCACCTGCCCTCCCAGGACCTGTTCATCGTGGAGCGGCCCGACGGCAGCGAGGTGATGATCCCGTTCGTCCAGGAGATCGTCACGGAGATCGATCTGGAGGAGCAGCGGGCGATCATCGACCCGCCTCCCGGGCTGATCGACGACAACGCCGAGATCGCGTCCGCGCGCGACGCCGAGGTCGCCGAGTCCGCCGACTCCGCCGACTCCGGGGACGAGTCGTAATGCGCCTCGACGTCGTCACGATCTTCCCCGAGTACCTGGAACCCCTGAACGTCTCCCTCGTCGGCAAGGCACGCGCGCGTGGGCAGCTCGACGTCCGGGTGCACGACCTGCGCGAGTGGACGTACGACCGCCACAACACGGTCGACGACACCCCGTACGGCGGCGGTCCCGGCATGGTCATGAAGACCGGCCCCTGGGGAGAGGCGCTGGACTCCGTCCTGGCCGACGGCTACGAGTCCGGCTCCCACACGCCCGCGCTCATCGTGCCCACCCCCAGCGGCCGCCCCTTCACCCAGGAACTCGCCGTGGAGCTCTCCGAGCGCCCCTGGCTGGTCTTCACACCCGCCCGCTACGAGGGCATCGACCGCCGCGTCATCGACGAGTACGCGACCCGGATGCCGGTCTACGAGGTCTCCATCGGCGACTACGTCCTCGCCGGCGGCGAGGCGGCCGTCCTGGTCGTCACGGAGGCCGTGGCACGGCTGCTGCCCGGCGTCCTCGGCAACGCCGAGTCGCACCGGGACGACTCCTTCGCGCCCGGCGCCATGGCGAACCTCCTGGAGGGCCCCGTCTACACCAAGCCGCCCGCCTGGCGTGGCCGGGAGATCCCGGAGGCGCTGCTCAGCGGCCACCACGGCAGGATCGCCCGCTGGCGCCGCGACGAGGCACTCAAGCGCACCACGGCCCACCGTCCCGACCTCATCGAGGGCTGCGACCCCAAGGCCTTCGACAAGAAGGACCGCGAGATGCTCTCCATCCTGGGCTGGGCGCCCGATCCGGCGGGGGAACCGTACGGCCGATTTTGGCGTCGGGTCGACGACGTGGAAGAATAGGCCGCTGTTGTGCGTCGTCCGGCGTGCGCCCCTGCCACAGGGGGACATGACGCCCGCCCCGACACGGACAGCATCCTCCGATACACCTAGTTCCCGCCTGTGACCTGTGGCATGGGTGAAGAAAGCAGACGAAATGTCTCACCTGCTCGACTCCGTCGACAGCGCGTCGCTGCGCAGCGACATCCCGGCCTTCCGCCCGGGTGACACCGTCAACGTCCACGTCCGCGTCATCGAGGGCAACCGCTCCCGTGTGCAGCAGTTCAAGGGCGTAGTCATCCGTCGCCAGGGCGCCGGTGTCCGCGAGACCTTCACGGTCCGCAAGGTCTCCTTCTCCGTCGGCGTCGAGCGCACCTTCCCGGTGCACACCCCGATCGTCGAGAAGATCGAGCTCGTCACCCGCGGTGACGTGCGTCGCGCCAAGCTCTACTACCTGCGTGAGCTGCGTGGTAAGGCCGCGAAGATCAAGGAGAAGCGCGACAACTGATCGCGCGCGGAGTCCCACAGAGGGGCCGGATAGCATCTGGCCCCGATGGACACCGAAGCACAGCCGACGGAGCGCGACCGCTCCTCCAGCCCCTCCGACTCCGAGGAGATCTCGGACACAGGGGGACCGGAGGGACGGTCGCGTTTCGCGTTGGTGTCGCGGATCACCGAATGGGTGCCCGGCGGGCGGATCACCCTGAGCACGCTGCTCTGCCTGCTGTTTTTGCTGCTCCTCAACGCTTTCGTGGTGCAACCCTTCCAGATTCCCAGCGGATCCATGGAAAAGGGATTGAGGATCGGGGACCGCGTTCTCGTAAATAAGTTGGCGTACCGTTTCGGTGCCGAGCCGCGGCGCGGGGATGTAGTGGTGTTCGACGGAACCGGGTATTTCGGGGATGCGGACTACATCAAGCGTGTGGTGGGTGTGGGGGGAGACCACGTGGTCTGCTGTGACAAGGAGGGGAGGATCGAGGTGAACGGCCGGTCGGTCGACGAGTCCGCGTTCCTGTACCCCGGTGACAGTCCGTCCTCGGTCGACTTCGACGTCGTCGTGCCCGACGGCACCCTCTTCGTCCTCGGCGACCACCGCGCTGAGTCCAGCGACTCCCGCGACCATCTCGGCTCGCCCGGCGGCGGCATGATCCCCGTGGGCGAGGTGATCGGCCGCGCCGACTGGATCGTATGGCCGACCGCCCACTGGACCCGTCTGGAGCGTCCGGACGGCTACGCGCGCGTGCCCGCCGCGGAGGGCGCGGATGGGTAACCGTGGCAAACCGCGCGGAGTGCCCGCCAGCGCCGCCGACAACCTGCTGCCCACCGGCGTCCGGCGCGCCGCCAGCCCGGCCGGCGGCCGTACGCGCGCGGAGCGGCGCAAGCTCCAGGCCAAGGTCAAGCGGCGCCGCAGGCGCTCCGCGGTCAAGGAGATACCGCTCCTCGTCGGCGTCGCCGTGCTCATAGCCCTGGTGCTGAAGACCTTCCTCGTGCAGGCCTTCGTGATCCCGTCCGGCTCGATGGAGCAGACGATCCAGATCGGCGACCGGGTGCTGGTCGACAAGCTCACCCCGTGGTTCGGCTCCAAGCCGCAGCGCGGGGACGTCGTGGTCTTCAAGGACCCCGGTGGCTGGTTGCAGGACGAGCAGACCACGACGAAGAAGGAAGACCCCGTCGTCATCAAGCAGATCAAGGAAGGGCTCACCTTCATCGGTCTGCTGCCGTCCGAGAACGAGAAGGACCTCATCAAGCGGGTCGTCGGCGTCGGCGGGGACCGGGTCAAGTGCTGTGACACGCAAGGGCGGGTCACCGTCAACGGCGTCCCGCTCACCGAGGGGGACTACCTCTACCCCGGTAACGCTCCGTCGACCCAGGAGTTCGACATCACCGTCCCCCAGGGGCGGTTGTGGGTGATGGGCGATCACCGGGCCAACTCCGCGGACTCCCGCGCGCATCAGAACACCGACTACGGCGGTACGGTCTCCGAGGACTCGGTGGTGGGACGGGCGCGGGTGATCGCCTGGCCCTTCGGCCACTGGAACAGCCTCGACGAGCCGAAAACATACTCATCCATTACCGACTCGGCCGCCGGGTCGACTGCGGCCCCCCGGCTGTCGCATAGGGTTGCCTCCGACGATCCGAACGGAACGATCCAGCTCCCGAGCCCTGCGGAACTCCCGCTCGTTATGGGAGTAGTGGGCCTGCGCCGTACATGGGGCAGGCGGCGACACAGAGTGAGGAGTTGGCGTGGGGGATGTGGCGGTTGGCGCACGGTCCGGACACGACGGCGAGGAACACCGCGGGCGCCCCGTGGACGCGGCCGACCCGGCCACGGACAGCGCCGTGACCCCCGGGAGTGACTCCGCGTCGGACGAGCGGACGGAGCCCGGGGAGGACGGGCCGGGCGACTCGGCCCCCCAGCAGAAGAAGCAGCGCTCCTTCTGGAAGGAGCTGCCGATCCTCATCGGCATCGCGCTGGTGCTGGCGCTCCTGATCAAGACGTTCCTGGTGCAGGCGTTCTCGATCCCCTCCGACTCGATGCAGAACACCCTTCAGCAGGGTGACCGTGTCCTCGTCGACAAGCTCACCCCGTGGTTCGGCTCCGAGCCCGAGCGCGGTGAGGTCGTCGTCTTCCACGACCCCACCCAGTGGCTGGCCGGCGAGCCGGCCGCCGACCCGAACGCCGTCCAGACGTTCCTCAGCTGGATCGGCCTGATGCCGTCCGCCGAGGAGAAGGACCTCATCAAGCGGGTCATCGGCGTCGGTGGCGACACGGTCGAGTGCAAGGGCACCGGCCCGCTGAAGGTCAACGGCAAGGCGCTGAACGAGGCGTCGTACGTCTACGCGGGCAACACCCCGTGCACCGACGACGACATGGGCGGCCAGTTCAAGGTCAAGGTGCCCGACGGCTTCATCTGGGTCATGGGCGACCACCGTCAGAACTCGCGCGACTCGCGCTACAACCAGGACGACAAGTACCACGGCATGGTCCCGGTCGACGAGGTCGTCGGACGCGCCATCGTCAAGGCCTGGCCGATCAACCGCTGGGGCACGCTGCCGGTCCCGGACACCTTCGACCAGGACGGTCTGAACACCCAGTCGTCCGCCTCCGCCGCCCTGGTGGTGGCCCCGCAGGGTCTCGCGCTGGCTGGCGTGGTGCCGGTCGTGCTGTGGCGCCGCCGGAAGATCGCGCCGGTCGACACGCACTGATCGCGAGGCCCTCGCCGACCCGGTGAAAGCTTTACGAAGCGGGTGACCCAGGTCGCCCGGGAAGGGGCTGACCGGGTCTGGTACCGCCGGGTAGGGTGCGGACCCATGGGTGGCGAGAGCACGACACGTACGGCCCCGCGCAGCGGCGGCACCAACACGGGCCCGGTGGGCGGCCGGACCGGACAGCGACTGTCCGGACTGGCTGTCGCGCTGGGCCTTGTGCTGTTCCTCGGCGGGTTCGTCTGGGGAGCTGTCGTCTACCGGCCGTACACCGTGCCCACCAGTTCGATGGCGCCCACCATCGGCGCCGGCGACCGGGTCCTGGCGCAGCGGGTCGACGGCGGCGAGGTCCGCCGGGGTGACGTCGTCGTCTTCACCGACAAGAACTGGGTGTCCAACGCCCCCGTGGTCAAGCGTGTGGTCGCGGTCGGCGGCGACACCGTCGCCTGCTGCACCGACGGCAAGCTCACGGTCAACGGCAAGCAGATCGACGAACCGTATCTGCCCGAGGGCACCGCGGCCGAGTGGAAGAACATCCCCAGCGTGACGGTCCCCGAGGGGCGGCTGTTCCTCCTCGGCGACGAGCGGCAGGGCTCCCTGGACTCCAGCGCCCACCTGACCGACGCGGCCAGCGGCACGGTCGCGCGCTCCGCGGTGACGGCCCGCGTCGACGCCGTCGTATGGCCGATGAACGGCATGCTGAAGGAGCCGACCGGCTTCGAGAAGCTCGGCGCCCTCTCCTCGCCCGGGCCGCTGCGGCTGATCACCGTCGCGATCGTGGCCGGCGCGGTGCTGGTCCTCGGCGGCGGCGCCTACGGCCCGATCGCGAACGGGCTGGGCAAGCGCCGGTCGCGCCGGTCCGGGGCCCGGACGGAGCCCGTGGGTGCCCGCTGAGGCACCGGCGGACACCTACGAGGGCGGGCTGCGCAAGGTCGCCAGGGTGGTGCTGCTCGACCCGGACGACCGCATCCTCCTGCTGCACGGCCATGAGCCGGACGACCAGACGGACGACTGGTGGTTCACGCCGGGCGGCGGAGTCGAGGGCGCGGAGACTCGTGAAGAGGCCGCTCTGCGGGAACTCGAGGAGGAGACCGGCATCACCGAGGTGGAGCTGGGACCGGTGCTGTGGCGGCGGAGGTGCTCCTTCCCGTTCGCGGGCCGCCGGTGGGACCAGGACGAGTGGTACTACCTGGCCCGTACGACACAGACGGCCGTCCGGGCCGTGGCCCTCACCGAGCTGGAGCGGCGCAGCGTCGCCGGAGCGCGCTGGTGGACGTGTCAGGAACTGAGCCGGGCACATGAGACGGTGTATCCGACCAGACTCGCCGGGCTGCTGCGCAGGCTGCTCGACGAAGGCCCCCCGGCCGGGCCCGTGACCCTTGACCCCGAAATCGTCTAGGGGCTGACGGGACTGGCGCACAATGGTGGGACCGCACGGCTGAAGGGGAACATGCCATGAGCGCCGAGGACCTCGAGAAGTACGAGACCGAGATGGAGCTGAAGCTCTATCGGGAGTACCGCGATGTCGTCGGTCTGTTCAAGTACGTGATCGAGACCGAGAGGCGCTTCTATCTCACCAATGACTACGAGATGCAGGTGCACTCGGTCCAGGGCGAGGTCTTCTTCGAGGTGTCGATGGCGGACGCGTGGGTCTGGGACATGTACCGGCCGGCGCGTTTCGTGAAGCAGGTGCGGGTGCTGACGTTCAAGGACGTGAACATCGAGGAGCTCAACAAGAGTGATCTGGAGCTTCCCGGCAGCTGACGTCGCCCTGGCGGGGTGACGGAGTTGTCCACAACCGCCGAGTAGCCCACCAAGATCAACTTGGTGGGCCGCTTCGCGTGACGGTTGGTGCCGGAGGTGGTGCCGACATGAACGCACGAAGTGCACTCGGCAGGTACGGCGAGATGCTGGCCGCACGGCGGCTGGCGGAGGCCGGGATGACGGTCCTGGAGCGCAACTGGCGCTGTGGCAGGACGGGTGAGATCGACATCGTGGCGCGGGACGGGGACGTCCTGGTCGTCTGCGAGGTCAAGACCCGGCGGACGGGTGCCTTCGAGCATCCGATGGCCGCGGTGACCCCCGAGAAGGCGGAGCGGCTGCGGGGCCTCGCCGCGTGCTGGATCCACGCCCACGGAGGAGCGCCACCGGGCGGCGTCCGCATCGACCTGGTGGGCGTCGTCCTGCCGAGCCGCGGCGCACCCGTCGTCGAGCACGCGCGGGGGGTGGCCTGAGATGGGGTTCGCTCGTACGTGCTCGGTGGCGCTGGTGGGCGTCGAAGGTGTGGTGGTCGAGGTCCAGGCGGACCTGGAGCCCGGGGTGGCGGCGTTCACGCTGGTCGGGCTGCCGGACAAGAGTCTGACGGAGAGCAAGGACCGGGTTCGGGCGGCGGTGGTCAACTCGGGTGCGCCGTGGCCGCAGAAGAAGCTGACGGTGGGGCTCAGCCCGGCGTCCGTGCCGAAGAGTGGCAGCGGATTCGATCTTGCCGTGGCCGCAGCGGTCCTCGGCGCGGCCGAGCGGATCGACCCTCGGGTACTCGCCGACATCGTGATGATCGGAGAGCTGGGCCTGGACGGGCGGGTCAGGCCGGTTCGCGGCATCCTCCCCGCCGTGCTCGCGGCGGCGGACGCAGGGTACGAGCAGGTGGTCGTGCCTGAGTGCGCCGTGCCGGAGGCGTCGTTGGTGCCCGGGGTCTCGGTGCTGGGGGTACGCAGCCTGCGTCAGCTCATCGCGGTCCTCACCGACGAGCCCGTGCCCGAAGAGGAACCCGTCTCCGGGGACATCCGCCCCGATCCCTTCCTGGCCGGGCTGGCACTGCCCGGCACCGGGCTCGGGACGGGTGCTGTCTCCAGTGAGCGCCCGCCGGATCTGGCAGATGTGGCGGGGCAGCCTGTGGCCAGGGCGGCCCTGGAAGTGGCCGCCGCGGGGCGGCACCACGTCTTCTTCAAGGGGCCGCCGGGAGCCGGCAAGACGATGCTCGCCGAGCGGCTGCCGGGGCTGCTGCCCGAACTGAGCCGACAGGAGTCGCTGGAGGTCACCGCGGTCCACTCGGTGGCCGGGATGCTGCCACCGGGACATCCGCTCGTCGAAAGGTCCCCATACTGCGCACCCCACCATTCGGCGACCATGGCCTCGCTGGTCGGTGGCGGCAACGGGCTGCCACGGCCGGGCGCGGTGTCCCTGGCTCACCACGGGGTGCTCTTCCTCGACGAGGCCGCGGAGTTCCACAGCAGTGTCCTGGACTCGCTTCGGCAGCCGCTCGAGTCCGGCCACGTCGTGGTCGCCCGTGCCGCCGGCATGCTGCGGATGCCGGCGAGGTTCCTCATGGTCCTGGCGGCCAATCCGTGCCCCTGCGGTCGGCACGGCCGGGGGGACGACATCTGTGAGTGCAGGCCGTCGTCGATCAAGAGGTACCGGGCTCGACTGTCGGGTCCTTTGATGGACAGGGTGGATCTGCGTGTCACTGTCGAACCGGTCGCCCGGGCCGAACTGCTCCGGCTGCACTCCGGTGCCGAGACGACAGCCACGGTGGCCGTACGCGTCAGGGCTGCCCGGGAGCGCGCGGTCAAGCGCTATGAAGGAACCCCGTGGCGCACCAACAGCGAGGTGCCGGGCCATGAGCTGCGCACCCGGTGGCACGTCCAGCCCGGCGCGCTCCGCAAGGCCGAGGACGACCTCGACCGAGGGCTTCTGACGGCACGGGGTCTGGACCGGGTACTCCGGGTCGCCTGGACGGTGGCCGATCTGGGCGGCCGCGACCGGCCCTCGGCCAACGACGTGAACTGGGCTCTCGAACTACGTACCGGCATTCGGCGTGGCGCGATCCTGGAAGGGGCCGGCAGGTGACGCACGACGAACTGCTCGACCGCGTCTTCCTCACCCGTGTCATCGAGCCCGGCGACGAGGTCGCCGGGCGGTGGGTGCGGGAGTTCGGGGTGGGGGAGGTGGCCCGGCGGGTGCGGGAGGGGCGGGAGGTGTCGTTGCCCGGGGTGACCGGGAAGCGGTGGGGTGGGCTGGTGGCTCGGGGGAGGGTGGCCGAGCCGGCCACCGATCTGCGGGTCGCCCAGGCGTCCGGGGTGCGGTTCGTGTGCCCCGGGGACGCGGAATGGCCAGGTCAGCTCGACGACCTCGGGGACGCGCGGCCACTGGGGCTGTGGGTGCGCGGGGCGCCCAGTCTGCGGATGTGGGCGCTCCGGTCGGTCGCCGTGGTCGGCGCCCGCGCCTGCACCGAGTACGGCGCCCATATGGCGGCCACCCTCGCCGGCGAGCTCGCCGAGCGGGGCTGGGTCGTCGTGTCCGGCGGAGCCTACGGCGTCGACGGGGCCGCACACCGTGGTGCCCTCGGCACCGGTGGGGCCACCGTCGCCGTGCTGGCCTGCGGGGTGGACCGGCCCTACCCGCGAGGCCACACCGAGTTGATCACCAGGATCGCCGAACAGGGGCTGGTGATCGGGGAGTTGCCGCCCGGTGATCATCCGACGCCGAGCAGGTTCGTGCTGCGGAACCGGGTGATCGCCGCGCTCACCCGGGGGACCGTGGTCGTCGAGGCCGCCCATCGGAGCGGCTCGCTGGTCACGGCGAGGGCGGCGCAGCGGCTGGGGCGGCACACGATGGGGGTGCCCGGGCCCGCGACCAGCGCACTCTCCGCCGGAGTGCACGAACTGCTGCGCGGGGACGCGGTGCTCGTCACCGACGCCGAGGAAGTCGTCGAGCTGGTCGGTGACATGGGCGAGCTGGCCCCGGACCGGCGGGGGCCCGTCCTGCCGCGCGATCTGCTCGCGCCGGACGCCCGGCGGGTCCTGGCCGCGCTGCCGGCACGCGGCGCGGCGACCACGGCCGAGATCGGGCGCGGTGCGCAGACGACGGAGGACGACGCGATCGCGAGACTGTACGAACTCCGAGCACTTGGTTACGTCGAACGACACGGCGACGGCTGGAAGTTGACACGCCAGGCGATGATCTCCGTCCGAACCGGTCGGAGTCGATGTTGACCGAGCGTGTTCGGCCGTCCGGGGGAACCCCGACAGCCTTGGGATTTCCCGTAGTTGGCCACGGCGCATGATCACACAGAGCTACCGCCGTGACTCGGTGGAGCGGTCAGAGGAACGTATCTGCGCACGCCGCCCGCCTCGCCCTTCGCGCACCGCGACACTCCAGTCACGCTACGCTCACGTGGATTCCGGCACAGACCGGCACCTGGACATCGAACTCGACATCAGACAGACAGCTCACCCAGGCACACCCACTTCACGGCAGAACGGCACAAGGCGACGAATGCCCCAGCACACCTCCGGGTCCGACCGGGCGGCGATCCCCCCAGCCGCCCGCGACGGTAGCGTGCGGCCGCCCGCTCCCTCGACGCTCGACGAACTGTGGCGTTCGTACAAGGCGACGGGCGACGAGCGGCTGCGGGAGCAGCTGATCCTGCACTACTCGCCGCTGGTGAAGTACGTGGCGGGCCGGGTGAGCGTGGGTCTGCCGCCCAACGTGGAGCAGGCCGACTTCGTCTCCTCCGGGGTCTTCGGGCTCATCGACGCGATCGAGAAGTTCGACATCGACCGGGAGATCAAGTTCGAGACGTACGCGATCACGCGGATCCGGGGCGCGATGATCGACGAGCTCCGGGCGCTGGACTGGATCCCGCGCTCGGTGCGCCAGAAGGCGCGCAACGTCGAGCGGGCGTACGCGACGCTGGAGGCGCGGCTGCGCCGGACGCCCAGTGAGGGTGAGGTCGCCACCGAGATGGGGATCGCGGTGGACGATCTCCACGCGGTCTTCAGCCAGTTGTCGCTGGCCAACGTGGTGGCGCTGGAGGAACTGCTGCACGTCGGGGGTGAGGGCGGCGACCGGCTGAGCCTGATGGACACGCTGGAGGACACCGCCGCCGACAACCCGGTCGAGGTGGCCGAGGACAGGGAGCTGCGGCGGTTCTTGGCGCGGGCCATCAACACCTTGCCCGAGCGGGAGAAGACCGTGGTCACGCTGTACTACTACGAGGGCCTCACGCTCGCCGAGATCGGCAACGTACTCGGTGTGACCGAGAGCCGGGTGAGCCAGATCCACACCAAGTCGGTGCTGCAATTGCGGGCGAAACTGGCCGGGTTCGGTCGGTGACCTGGCTGGATGACCGTTCGTCGGCGCGAGTGTCTCCCGCCCGGCGTGGTGCGTCCGTAAAGTGGACGACGTGCCAAGGATTCGAGCGGCCTCCGTGGCCGAGCACCGGTCGATGCAGCGAGCCGCCCTGCTGGACGCGGCCCGGTCTCTGCTGTCCGAGGGCGGGACGGACGCGCTGACGTTCCCGGCCCTCGCCGAGCGGACGGGGCTGGCGCGGTCGTCCGTGTACGAGTACTTCCGGTCGCGGGCCGCGGTGGTCGAGGAGCTGTGCGAGGTCGACTTCCCCGTCTGGGCCGCGGAGGTGTCGGCGGCGATGGCCGCGGCGGAGGGGCCCGAGGCCAAGGTCGAGGCGTATGTGCGTCAGCAGCTGGGCCTGGTCGGGGACCGGCGGCATCGGGCTGTCGTGGCCATCTCCGCGAGCGAGCTGGACGCCGGGGCCCGGGAGAAGATCCGGGCCGCGCACGGCGGGCTGGTGGCGATGATCGTCGAGGCGCTCGCGGAGATGGGGCACTCGGAGCCCCGGCTCGCCGCGATGTTGCTCCAGGGCGTGGTGGACGCGGCTGTGCGGCGGATCGAGCTGGGGGCCGCGGAGGAGCCCACGGCGATTGTCGACGCCGCGGTGACCATGGCTCTGCGGGGCGTTCGCGGCTGACACCGGTCGCTGCCGCCGAGGGAGCCGGGGAGCCGGAACCGGGGAGCTGGGGGTCGGGGGAGCCGGGGGAGCTGAGGCAAGGGAGTGCTTGCCCGGCGTCGGCCGGGGCTCGCCCTCCTCCGGGTCGGGAGCCGGCGCAGCCGTTACAGCTACCCGCACCCACCGTGGAGTCTCGCCCCCGGCCAAGGCCGAGGGACGCCCCGGCGAGGGCAGTGGCCCGCCCCCGGCTACGGCAGCGGTACGCCCAGTACCGGCAGCAGTCTCGACGGGCCCCTGTGCAGCAGCCACGGGGGTAGCAGTGACAGTGGGTCCAGATAGGTCTCGCCTTTTCGCAGGCCCCAGTGCACGCACGTAGCCGTGCAGTGAGAGCCCGTGGCCTCCACCGTGCCGATCACCTCGCCCGCCGTCACCTCGGCGCCCTTCTCCACCGTCGCCGACACCGGTTCGTACGTCGTACGCAGGGCCGTGCCGGTCAGGTCCACCGAGAGCACGCCCTTGCCCGCCACCCGCCCCGCGAAGGCGATGCGGCCCGCCGCCACCGCTCGTACAGGTGTACCCGGCGCGGCCGCGAGGTCCACGCCCCGGTGGCCGCGGCTGTACGCCGTCGCCGGGGGTTCCCAGCCTCGTAGGACCGAGGGGCGCAGCCCCACCGGCCAGCTGCGGCCGATGGCCGGAACCGACGGGTTCGGGGAGGCCGGCGCAGGTGGGGCCGGGTCGCTCGACACCGGGCCGGAGGTCAGGAGAATCAGCGCCAGACCCAGCAGCAACCCCAGGCCCGCCCTGCTCGCACATAGCATCGCTCGCATGCCGCAACCCTGGCCGAAACCCCGTGATCATGGCCGGGACCTGTGGACCGTTCCCCGGTTGTGGACAGCGGCGTCACCCGGTGCCCCGCGGGTCCCGTACACTTCTTCTGGCGATCCGGGTCACCGGGTCGACTTCGCACGCCCCGACACGGCGGCCGGCAACGGCCCGTCCCTGTCAGCGCCCCTCGGTCCTTCGTGGCACGGCGCATGTGGGCGTCAGGTACATAACCGAGAAAAACAAGGAGAACGGCCATGGCCGTCGTCACGATGCGGGAGCTGCTGGAAAGCGGCGTCCACTTCGGTCACCAGACCCGTCGTTGGAACCCGAAGATGAAGCGCTTCATCTTCACGGAGCGCAACGGCATCTACATCATCGACCTGCTCCAGTCGCTGTCGTACATCGACCGCGCCTACGAGTTCGTCAAGGAGACCGTCGCCCACGGCGGCACGGTCATGTTCGTCGGCACGAAGAAGCAGGCGCAGGAGGCCATCGCCGAGCAGGCCACCCGCGTCGGCATGCCCTACGTCAACCAGCGCTGGCTGGGCGGCATGCTCACCAACTTCTCGACCGTCTACAAGCGTCTGCAGCGCCTCAAGGAGCTCGAGCAGATCGACTTCGAGGACGTCGCCGCGTCGGGCCTCACCAAGAAGGAGCTTCTCGTGCTCTCGCGCGAGAAGGCCAAGCTGGAGAAGACCCTCGGTGGTATCCGCGAGATGCAGAAGGTGCCCAGCGCCGTCTGGATCGTGGACACCAAGAAGGAGCACATCGCGGTCGGTGAGGCCCGGAAGCTCAACATCCCGGTCGTCGCCATCCTCGACACCAACTGCGACCCCGACGAGGTCGACTACAAGATCCCGGGCAACGACGACGCGATCCGCTCCGTCACCCTGCTCACCCGCGTGATCGCCGACGCCGTCGCCGAGGGCCTCATCGCCCGCTCCGGCGTCGCCACCGGCGACAAGGGTGACAAGGGCGCGGGCGAGCCGCTCGCCGCGTGGGAGCGCGACCTGCTCGAGGGCGAGAAGAAGGCCGAGGAGGCCCCGGCCGCCGAGGCTGAGGCTCCGGCCGCTGCTGAGGCCGAGGCGCCCGCCGCCGACGCTGAGGCCCCCGCTGCCGAGGCCCCCGCCGAGGCCGCTGCCGAGGCTCCGGCCGCCGAGGCCGAGCAGGCCTGACCCCTCACCCCTTCGGGTGTTCCGACGGCGGGGGCCCACCAGCCCCCGCCGTTTGGCCCGTAGATCTTCAGACTTCGAGAGAGACTTCAAGGATCATGGCGAACTACACCGCCGCCGACGTCAAGAAGCTTCGTGAGCTCACCGGCGCCGGCATGATGGACTGCAAGAAGGCCCTGGACGAGGCCGAGGGCGATGTCGACAAGGCCGTAGAGGCCCTGCGCATCAAGGGCCAGAAGGGCGTCGCCAAGCGCGAGGGCCGCTCCGCCGAGAACGGCGCCGTGGTCTCCCTCATCGCCGACGACAACACCTCCGGTGTCCTGGTCGAGCTGAAGTGCGAGACGGACTTCGTCGCCAAGGGCGAGAAGTTCCAGGCCGTCGCCACCGCGATCGCCGAGCACGTCGCCGCCACCTCCCCGGCCGACATCGCCGCCCTGCTCGCCTCCGAGATCGAGGCCGGCAAGACCGTCCAGGCGTTCGTGGACGAGGCCAACGCCAACCTCGGTGAGAAGATCGTCCTGGACCGCTTCGCGCAGTTCGCCGACGGCTTCGTCTTCTCCTACATGCACCGCACCATGCCCGACCTGCCCCCGCAGATCGGTGTCCTGGTCGAGCTGGACAAGGCCGACGCCGACCTGGCGAAGGGTGTCGCCCAGCACATCGCCGCCTTCGCGCCGAAGTGGCTCTCCAAGGAGGACGTGCCGGCCGAGGTCGTCGAGTCCGAGCGCCGCGTCGCCGAGGAGACCACCCGCGCCGAGGGCAAGCCCGAGGCCGCCCTGCCGAAGATCGTCGAGGGTCGCGTCAACGGCTTCTTCAAGGACGCCACGCTGCTCGGCCAGCCGTACGCGCTGGACAACAAGAAGTCGGTCCAGAAGGTTCTGGACGAGGCCGGTGTCACCCTGAAGCGCTTCACGCGCATCAAGGTCGGCATCTGAGTCCGTACCGCGTGCGACGCCGGACCCCGATAGGGTCGTAGGCAGTCGTCCGGTACGCCGCCACGCACGCGTGTGGCGGACGACAGCAGATCTGACGAGGAGGCCATTGCCGAGCATGGGATGCGAACCAGTTCCCATCGGCAATGGCCTTCTTCGTATGTGCGACCCCTTGAAAGAGGCGAGAACTCCATGACCACCAAGGCCCAGAAGAGCGACGACGGCAAAGTACGCGGCCGGTTTCTGCTGAAGCTGTCCGGAGAGGCCTTCTCCGGTGGCGGGGGCCTGGGCGTGGACCCGGACGTGGTGCACAAGATCGCCCGGGAGATCGCGGCCGTCGTGCGCGACGGAGCGGAGATCGCGGTCGTCATCGGCGGCGGCAACTTCTTCCGCGGCGCCGAACTCCAGCAGCGCGGCATGGACCGGGCCCGCTCCGACTACATGGGCATGCTCGGCACCGTGATGAACTGCCTCGCCCTCCAGGACTTCCTGGAGAAGGAGGGCATCGACTCGCGCGTGCAGACCGCCATCACCATGGGGCAGGTCGCCGAGCCGTACATCCCGCTGCGCGCCGTGCGCCACCTGGAGAAGGGCCGTGTGGTCATCTTCGGCGCCGGTATGGGCATGCCGTACTTCTCCACCGACACCACCGCCGCCCAGCGCGCCCTGGAGATCGACGCCGAGGCGCTCCTCATGGGCAAGAACGGCGTGGACGGGGTCTACGACTCCGACCCCAAGGCCAACCCCGAGGCCGTCAAGTTCGACTCGCTCAGCTACGGCGAGGTCATCACCCGGGACCTCAAGGTCGCCGACATGACCGCCATCACGCTGTGCCGCGACAACAAGCTCCCCATCCTGGTGTTCGAGCTGCTGGCGGAGGGCAATATCGCCCGCGCCGTCAAGGGTGAGAAGATCGGCACGCTCGTGGGTGACCAGGGCAGCCGGGACTGACGATCCGGCAACCACCCCGTCCGGGGGACGGACGGGACGGACCCTGCCGGGGGATGGACAATGTCCTGCCGGTCGGGAACCGTGCAGGAAGAAGACGCGACGCAGCCGGCCGCCGCCCCTCACCAAGGAACCGCAGCCGGGCCTCACTCAAGACACGCAGGAGCAAGTGGTGATCGAAGAGACCCTCCTCGAGGCCGAGGAGAAGATGGAGAAGGCCGTCGTGGTCGCCAAGGAGGACTTCGCCGCGATCCGCACCGGCCGTGCGCACCCGGCGATGTTCAACAAGATCGTGGCCGACTACTACGGCGCGCCGACGCCGATCAACCAGCTGGCTTCGTTCTCCGTGCCGGAGCCGCGCATGGCGGTAGTGACCCCGTTCGACAAGACGGCCCTGCGCAACATCGAGCAGGCCATCCGGGACTCCGACCTGGGCGTCAACCCGAGCAACGACGGCAACATCATCCGCGTGGTGTTCCCCGAGCTCACCGAGGAGCGCCGCCGCGACTACATCAAGGTCGCCAAGGGCAAGGCGGAGGACTCCCGGGTGTCCATCCGCTCGGTCCGCCGCAAGGCCAAGGACGCGATCGACAAGCTCGTCAAGGACGGCGAGGTAGGCGAGGACGAGGGCCGCCGTGCGGAGAAGGAGCTCGACGACGCGACGCACAAGTACGTCGCCCAGGTGGACGAGCTCCTGAAGCACAAGGAAGCGGAGCTTCTCGAGGTCTGATGAACGACTCTTCCTGGGGCGCGCCGCCACAAGCCGGGTACTGGGGGCCGTCCGACCAGGGGCCTGTCCAGGGGGCTGCCCCGGCGGGTCCCGCGTACGATGCGCCTGAGGCGCAGCACACTCGCCCCATGCCCATCGTGCCCGACGGACCCGCCGTACCCCGATACGGCGGCGACCAGGATGACGACCGGGGGGCCGCTCGGCTGAGCGGCCCCTTGTTCCGCGACGAAACCACGTCGGCGCAGCCCCGTGCGGCGGCGCCGCAGAATCCGGAGCCCATGCCCGACGCCCCGCAGCCGGCGCCCGCGCCGCAGAAGAAGAGCGCGGGGCGGGACCTGGGTGCGGCCATAGGGGTCGGCGTCGGGCTCGGCGCGGTGATCGTCGCGTCCTTGTTCGTCGTCAAGGCCGTCTTCGTCGGCGTCATAGCGGTCGCCGTCGTCGTCGGTCTGTGGGAGCTGACCTCCCGGCTCCAGGAGCGCAAGGGCATCAAGGCGCCCCTCGTGCCGCTGGCGGTCGGCGGTGCCGCGATGGTCGTCGCCGGATACGTCCGGGGTGCCGAGGGCGCCTGGGTCGCGATGGCGCTGACCGCGCTGGCCGTCCTGGTCTGGCGGATGACGGAGCCCCCCGAGGGCTATCTGAAGGACGTCACCGCGGGCGTCTTCGCGGCGTTCTACGTGCCGTTCCTGGCGACGTTCGTCGCGATGATGCTCACCGCGGACGACGGCGCGTTCCGGGTCATGACGTTCCTGGTCCTGACCGTCGTCAGCGACACCGGGGCGTACGCCGTCGGCTGGCGCTTCGGCAAGCACAAGCTCGCTCCGCGCATCAGCCCCGGCAAGACCCGCGAGGGCCTGCTGGGCGCGGTGTCGTTCGCGATGGTCGCGGGTGCGCTGTGCATGCACTTCCTGATCGACGACGGCACCTGGTGGCAGGGGCTGCTCCTCGGCCTCGCGGTCGCGGCCAGCGCCACGCTGGGTGACCTCGGCGAGTCGATGATCAAGCGGGACCTGGGCATCAAGGACATGGGCACGCTACTGCCGGGGCACGGCGGCATCATGGATCGGCTGGACTCCCTGTTGCCCACGGCGCCGGTGGTGTGGCTGCTGCTCGTTCTCTTTGTCGGGTCGGGCTGAAGCCGGGGCACGGCGCCATGCCGCGGTAGCGGCGCGTCGACACAGCATGGACCGGCTGGACTCCCTGCTGCCTACGGCGCCGGTGGTGTGGCTGCTGCTGGTGCTGTTCGTCGGGTCCGGCTGATCGTTTCCGTAACGGTGAGGAGCCCCCGCTTCGGCGGGGGCTTCCGCTGTTTCCGGGGGCGGCCCGGTTGTTCCGGTGGGCGGTCGAGCTGTTGCGGTGGGCGGCCGAGTGGGACGATTCCCCTGTAAGCCCTCGAAGGGGACCGCCCTGGAAGGAGGGCGTCATGTCCGCCATCCGTGAAGTGATCGACGTCGACCGCAGTCCCGAAGACGTCTATGCGTACATCACCGACCCCTCCCACCTGCCGGAATGGCAGCTGAGCGCGGTCAAGGCAGAGCCGCTCGACGAGGGGCCCGTGCACGCCGGTTCCCGGGTCCGGGTCACCCGGCGCATCGGGAACCGTGAGATACCGATGACCGTCGAGTTCGACCGGCTCGACCCTCCCTACAGCTGGGACCTGCACGGAGTCGAAGGCCCCGTCAGGCCCCGTACCCACGGCGAGATCGAGCCGCTCGACGACGGACGCCGGTCCCGCGTGACGATAGAGATCGACTTCGAGGGGCACGGCCTCGGCAAGGCCCTGGTACCCCTCGTCGTCCGCCCCCAGGTCCGCAAGGAGCTCCCGCGCGACGAGCAGCTGCTCAAGGAGTGCCTGGAGCGCCCCACCACCTAGTGCGCCCCACTAACTGGAGCGCCCCGCCACCTAGGACGTGCAGACGTCCGTCAGCGCACTCGCGGCGGCGTCGATCCGGCTGCTGTCCGGGTCGGTGTCGCCGTCGAGGATCGCCTGGTTGTAGTCCTTGATGGCCTTGTCGAGGTCGGCGACGGCCTGGTCGACCTTGCTGTCGTCCGTGTCGTCGTTGATCTTGTCGAGGTTCTTCTCGATGGTGTCGATGGATTCGTCGGTCCTCGACGGGTCCTTCGCCGCGTCCCAGCCCGCCTCGTGGATCGCCTTGAGGCTGTCGGCGATGGTGTCGGCGTTGCCGAGGCAGTTGATCGCTTTGTCGGTGTCCTCGCAGCCGGTGAGGAGCCCCGCGGTCAGCGTGACGGCGGCGACGGTGGTGGCGATGGCGGCGATACGGCGTCCGCGTCGGCGGTTGGCGGCCATGGAACGGTCCCCTCCTGGAAGGCACAGGGCGCTGCTGCGAGCTGTGTGCCGTCCACGATTCCGCCGTAGGGTCTCCTGCTACGAGGCAGCTGCCTCCCGTATGGGTGGTGGAGCGGGCTACACCGCGAGGGGCGGGCGTATGGCGGGGCGTATGTGGGTTCCGAACAGCCTGGGGCAACTGCGGGAGTGGCTGGAGGGGAACAGCATTCCTCACGCGTCGTGGGGGACCGACGGGACCAAATCCGTCCAGCATCTGTGGGACGAGATCGAGGCGGGGGAGACGACCCTGGACTCCGGGCCGGCGTTGCGTCGCGTCAGCGTCGTCACCCTGCGGATCCGGCAGGGTGGCAAGGAGCTCGTGGAGATCGCGCAGCTGATGGCCGACGGCACGTGGCGCCCGCGGAACGAAGCCCCCGCCGAGAAGATGAAGCCGGGAGAGGAAGCGTCCGCCACGGCACGGCGGTGCCTGGCCGAGGAACTGGGCGTCGAGGGTCCCGGAGTCGTCGTGGGCACCGCTACCGAACGGCGTCTGCGCAGGGACTCCTCACCGTCGTACCCCGGTCTGGCCTCCGAGTACGTCTTCCACGACGTCGACGTCGAGGTGCCGGGCCTGTCCTCGGGGAACTTCTGGACCAGGGAGGCCGGCGACGGGGTGGTTTCCGCGCATCTGTGGGCGTGGCGGTAGCCGACTGGGGCACTCCGGTTGATCTGCGACACTGGTATGACCATGCCCAAGCCCGGAGAACTCATTTTCGTCGCCCCGCGCGGAGCCAAGAAGCCGCCGCGGCACCTCGCCGATCTCACGCCCGCCGAGCGCAAGGACGTCGTGGCCGAGATCGGTGAGAAGCCGTTTCGTGCCAAGCAGCTCTCGCAGCACTACTTCGCGCGGTATGCGCACGACCCGGAGCAGTGGACCGACATCCCGGCCGCGGCCCGTCCCAAGCTCCAAGAGGCGCTGCTTCCCGAGCTGATGACCGTCGTACGGCATCTGTCGACCGACGAGGGGACCACGCGCAAGACGCTGTGGCGGATGTTCGACGGGACGCTCGTGGAGTCGGTGCTGATGCGGTACCCGGACCGGGTGACCATGTGCATCAGCTCGCAGGCCGGGTGCGGGATGAACTGTCCCTTCTGCGCCACCGGGCAGGCCGGTCTGGACCGGAACCTGTCCACCGCCGAGATCGTCCATCAGATCGTCGACGGGATGCGGGCGCTGCGGGACGGCGAGGTGCCCGGTGGGCCGGCTCGGCTCTCCAACATCGTCTTCATGGGTATGGGTGAGCCGCTCGCCAACTACAAGCGGGTGGTGCAGTCGATCCGCGCGCTCACCGACCCCGCGCCCGACGGGCTCGGGCTCTCGCAGCGGGGCATCACCGTGTCGACCGTCGGGCTCGTGCCGGCCATCCACCGGTTCGCCGACGAGGGCTTCAAGTGCCGGCTCGCGATCTCGCTGCACGCCCCCGACGACGAGCTGCGCGACACCCTCGTCCCCGTGAACACGCGGTGGAAGGTGCGCGAGGTGCTCGACGCCGGGTTCGAGTACGTCGAGAAGAGCGGGCGGCGGCTTTCGATCGAGTACGCGCTCATTCGCGACATCAACGACCAGGCCTGGCGTGGGGACCGGCTCGGGCGGCTGCTGCGCGGCAAGCCCGTGCATGTGAATCTGATTCCGCTGAACCCGACTCCCGGGTCCAAGTGGACCGCTTCCCGGCCGGAGGACGAGAAGGCCTTCGTCGAGGCCATCGCCGCGCACGGGGTGCCCGTCACCGTTCGGGACACCCGGGGGCAGGAGATCGACGGGGCCTGCGGTCAGCTGGCGGCCGGCGAGCGGTAACCTGAGCTCGTACGTACATCTTCATATTCCGACAGGGGAGCGCCACAGCGCTGAGAGTGCGGCAATCGGGCCGCAGACCCTCTGAACCTCGCCCAGGTCATTCTGGGTAGGAAGTTCGGTCATCACTCAAGCTGTTGCGCCCTGCCCGGGAGCCGGTGGGTTGTCCCACGGTCCCGGGCGGGGCCGCGTCTCTTCCTGGTCACCCCCAGGAGGAATCCAGTGAGCATCACCAAGAAGGCCACGGTCTTCGCCGTCGGGTTCGGTCTCGTCGCGCTGTCCGCGTGCGGGTCCTCCGACAGCGACGGCGGTAGTGACAGCGGTGGCGGTTCCAAGACCGTCACGCTCGTCAGCCACAACTCGTGGGCCGTCTCCAAGGGCGTCCTCGCCGCCTTCGAGAAGCAGTCCGGGTACAAGGTCAAGGTTCTCGAGGACGGCGACGCCGGGCAGGCCGTCAACAAGGCCATCCTGACCAAGGACAACCCGCAGGGCGACGTCTTCTTCGGCGTCGACAACACCCTGCTCTCACGGGCGCTCGACAACGGGCTGTTCCAGTCGTACGAGGCCAAGGGGCTCGGTTCGGTCGCCGAGCAGTACCAGCTCGACGGGGACAAGCACCGGGTCACCCCCGTCGACTACGGCGACATCTGCGTCAACTACGACAAGGCCTACTTCAGCGAGCACAAGCTGGCGCCCCCGGCCTCCCTCGACGACCTGATCAAGCCAGCCTACAAGAACCTCCTCGTCACCGAGAACGCCTCCACCTCCTCGCCCGGGCTGGGATTCCTCCTCGGCACCGCCGCCAAGTACGGCGACAGCGGCTGGGAGGGCTACTGGACGAAGCTCAAGGCCAACGGCGTGAAGGTCGTCGACGGCTGGGAGCAGGCCTACAACGAGGAGTTCTCCGGGTCCGCCGGCGGCAAGAAGGCCAAGGCCGACCGGCCGCTCGTCGTCTCCTACGCCTCCTCGCCGCCCGCCGAGGTCATCTACGCCGATCCGAAGCCGACGACCGCGCCGACCGGGGTCGCCGAGGGGACGTGCTTCCGGCAGATCGAGTTCGCGGGGCTGCTGAGCAACGCGAAGAACAGTGCGGGCGGCAAGGCGCTCATCGACTTCCTGATCAGCAAGAAGTTCCAGGAGGACATGCCGCTCAACATGTTCGTGTACCCGGTCGTCGAGGGTGCGGCCGTGCCCGCCGAGTTCACGAAGTACGGGCCCGCCGCCAAGGATCCGGAGACCATGGACCCGGCCAAGATCGCCGACAACCGTGACCAGTGGGTCAAGTCGTGGACCTCGCTCGTACTGAAGTAGCGAAGCCGGCCCCTCGCAAGGGCTCCGCTCGCAAGGGCTCCGCGAAGAGCGCGGCGGCGCGGCTCGGTCTGATGGCCGTCCCCGTCGCGTTCTTCGGGGTCTTCTTCGCCTGGCCCGTCGCCGCGATCGTGGCGCGCGGGCTCAAGGTGGACGGGGTGTGGGAGTTCGGCCGGATCACGGACGTGCTCGCCCAGTCCGACATCCGGCACGTGCTGTGGTTCACCACCTGGCAGGCCCTCGCCTCCACCGCGCTCACCCTGCTGGTCGCGTTGCCCGGCGCCTATGTCTTCGCCCGCTTCGACTTCCCCGGCAAGCAGGTGCTGCGGGCGGTGGTCACCGTCCCCTTCGTGCTGCCGACGGTCGTCGTGGGTACGGCGTTCCTGGCGCTGGTCGGGCGCGGGGGACTGCTCGACGAGCTGTGGGGCGTACGGCTGGACACGACCGTGTGGGCGATCCTGCTCGCGCATGTCTTCTTCAACTACGCGGTCGTCGTACGGACGGTCGGCGGGCTCTGGGCCCAGCTGGACCCGCGGCAGGAGGAGGCCGCGCGGATGCTGGGCGCGTCCCGGCTGCGCGCCTGGCGGAAGGTCACGTTGCCCGCGCTCGGGCCCGCGGTGGCGGCCGCGACCCTGATGGTCTTCCTGTTCACCTTCACCTCCTTCGGTGTGGTGCAGATCCTCGGCGGACCGACCTTCTCCACCCTCGAGGTGGAGATCTACCGGCAGACCTCGGAGATCTTCGACCTGGCCACGGCCGCCGTCCTGACGATCGTCCAGTTCGTGGCCGTCGGCTCGATCCTCGCCCTGCACGCCTGGACCGTACGGCGGCGGGAGACGGCACTGCGGCTGGTGGACGCGTCGCTGACGGCCCGGCGGCCGCGCGGGGCCGGACAGTGGGCGCTGCTTGCCGGGGTGCTGGCCACCGTCGTCGTGCTGCTTCTGCTGCCGCTCGCCGTGCTGGTGCAGCGGTCGCTCGACGCCCCCGACCTCGGCTACTACCGGGCCCTCACCCACAGCGACGGCGGCGTCTTCCTGGTCCCGCCGATCGAGGCCGTCGGGAACTCGCTGGAGTACGCCCTCGCCGCCACCGCCATCGCCGTGCTGATCGGCGGACTCGCCGCGGCCGCGCTGACCCGGCGGGACGCGGGACGGTTCGTACGGGGCTTCGACGCGCTGCTGATGCTGCCGCTCGGAGTGTCCGCGGTGACCGTCGGCTTCGGGTTCCTGATCGCCCTCGACGAGCCGCCGCTGGATCTGCGGGCGTCGTGGATCCTGGTGCCGCTCGCGCAGGCGCTGGTCGGGGTCCCCTTCGTCGTACGGACCATGCTGCCCGTGCTGCGGGCCGTGGACCACCGGCTGCGGGAGGCCGCGGCCGTGCTCGGGGCGTCGCCCTGGCGGGTGTGGCGGGAGGTCGATCTGCCGTTGGTGCGGCGGGCGTTGCTGATCGCGGCCGGGTTCGCGTTCGCGGTGTCGCTGGGGGAGTTCGGGGCGACCGTGTTCATCGCGCGGCCCGACAATCCGACGCTGCCGGTCGCGGTGGCGCGGCTGCTGGGGCGGGCCGGTGACCTCAACTACGGGCAGGCGATGGCCCTTTCGACGATTCTGATGGTGGTGTGCGCGGTGGCGTTGCTGGTGCTCGAGCGGCTGCGGACCGATCGGACGGGTGAGTTCTGATGCTGCTGAGCCTTGAGGGCGCGACGGTCCGCTTCGGCGGCCGGGCCGTGCTGGACGCGGTCGACCTGGCGGTCGCCGAGCACGAGATCGTGTGTGTGCTCGGGCCCAGCGGGAGCGGGAAGTCCACGCTGCTGCGAGCGGTGGCCGGGCTGCAACACCTGGACGCGGGGCGGGTGTCGCTGGACGGCCGCGATCAGGCGGGGGTGGCCGCGCACAAGCGCGGGGTCGGGCTGATGTTCCAGGACCACCAGCTGTTCCCGCAGCGGGACGTGGGCGGGAACGTGGCGTTCGGACCGCGGATGCACGGCACGGCGAAGGCCGAACAGACGGCTCGGGTAAGGGAGTTGCTCGACCTCGTCGGTCTGCCCGGTGCCGAGCGGCGGGCCGTCGCCTCGCTCTCCGGCGGGGAGCAGCAACGCGTCGCGCTGGCCCGCGCCCTCGCACCCCGGCCCCGGCTGCTGATGCTGGACGAGCCGCTCGGGCAGCTGGACCGCTCGCTGCGGGAGCGGTTGGTCGTCGAACTCAGGGAACTCTTCGGGCGGTTGGGCACGACCGTGCTCGCGGTCACCCATGACCAGGGGGAGGCCTTCGCGCTCGCCGACCGGGTCGTGGTGATGCGGGACGGGCGGATCGCCCAGTCCGGTACGCCACTTGAGGTGTGGCAGCGGCCGGTGGACGAGTTCGTGGCCCGCTTCCTCGGCTTCGAGAACGTGGTGGAGGGCCTGGTCGGCGGCGAGGCCGCGGACACGCCCTGGGGGAAGCTGCCGGTGCCCGTCGGGTCCGCGCAGGGTGTGCGGAGCCTGCTCGTGCGACCCGCGGGCGTACGGCTCGTGGGCGCCGACGAGGGACTGCTCTGCACGGTCGCCGCCCGGACGTTCAAGGGCACGCATGTCGCCGTACGGCTGCGGCCGGAGGGGGACGGGCCGCGCCTGGAGGCGGCGTGCGCGCTGCGGGAGGCGCCGGAGGTCGGGGACCGGGTGGGGGTCGAGTTCGACGGGGACGAGATCGTCGTACTCGACTGAGTCTGCACAGCCACCGGGGGCTCGCATGACTGTGGCCCGTCCCCTGACGGAGGACGGGCCACAGGTACTACGGGCGGGACGTCAGCGGGTGCTGCTCGCTCCACGGCGACGCAGGCCGAAGAAGACCGCGCCGCCACCGATGGCGACCAGGGCGACCGCCACTCCGGCGATGACGCCGGTGTTGGAGTTCGCACCGGTCTCGGCGAGGTTGGAGTCACCGGCCGCGGGGGTCGGAGCGTTGCTCGGCGTGGCCGCCGGGGCGGTGCTCTCGCTCTCCGAGGCCGACGGGGCCGGGCTCGAGGGCTCCTCGGCCGGCGTGGAGGCGGACTCCGACGGGGACGGGGTGGCCGTCGGCGTGGGGGACTCCTCCTCCTTCTTGCAGGCCGTGGACGGGGTCGTCAGGTTCGGCTTGATGTCCTCACCCTTGATGTAAGGCAGGGCCTCGACGTGGATGCGGTACTCCGCGTTGGGCGCCCAGTCCTCCTCGAAGGTGATGGTCGTGCCCTCCTTGGAGCCCTTGACCGTCTGCTCGCCGACCTTGCGGACGTCGGCGTTGTTGTCGACCAGGTACACGGAGACGGTGGCCTTGACGCCGGCCTTGTCGACGTCGGTGACGGTGATGACGCCGTTCTCGCCGTCGCACTTGGCTTCGGCGGAGAACTCGTTGATGTTGCACGCCAGCGCGTTGCCGGCGACGCCGAGCGCGAGCGCGGCCGAGGCGGAGGCGACACCGAGGATGCGCACGGAACGTGCGACGGTGCGGCGGGATATGGACAGAACTGCCACGTTTGTCCTTTACGGGATGCGCAAATGCGGGGGGTTGAGGGAGAAGTGATGTGACATCACGATCCCCACGAGACTCACAGGTTTATAAGCGTGACGTAAGTAGTGTCAACGTGTAGGCGCATCCTGGGCATTGCCTTTGCCGTCTTATTAACCACCGAGACGTTTCAACGCCTCCGGAGCCTCCTCGATTCGGTCAACCAGGGCGATTCGCGACTCCATAGACCGCTCCCGGGCAAGTGACCGCAGCAGCGGCCAGGTCGGCAGCTTCTCGGTCCAGTGCACCCGGTCCACCAGCACCATCGGCGTCGGTTCGCCGCGTGACTCGTAGTAGTTGGGCGTGGCGTTGTCGAAGATCTCCTGTACGGTCCCGGCGGCGCCCGGCAGGAACACCACACCGGCGTTCGAGCGGGCCAACAGACCGTCCTCGCGGGTGGCGTTGGCGAAGTACTTGGCGATGTGCGAGGCGAAGGGGTTCGGCGGCTCATGGCCGTAGAACCAGGTCGGGATGCCCACGGACGCGCCGCCCCGGGGCCAACGGGTGCGCACCTCGAACGCGGCCGCCGCCCAGTCGGTGATCGAGGGGGTGAACTTCGGTGCCTTGGCGAGGAGTTGGAGCGCCTCGGTGAGCATCTCGTCGTCGAACGGGGTGGCGTACGCGCCGAGGTTCGCCGCCTCCATCGCCCCCGGGCCGCCGCCGGTGGCGACCGTGAAGCCGGCCCGGGTCAGCTCCCGGCCGAGCCGCGCGGCACCGGCGTAGGCGTCCGTGCCGCGGCCCATCGCGTGGCCGCCCATGACGCCCACGACCCTGGTGTCTCTGAGGAGTTCGTCCAGGGCGTCCGAGACGGCGTCGTCATGGATCGAGCGGAGCATCGAGGCGAGTATGTCGCCGTCGGCCTTGGTCTGCTGGAACCAGGCGTACGCGCGGGCGTCGAGAGTCTCCTCGTAGCCCTTCGCGAGGCCGGCGAACAGCTCGTCCGGCGAGTAGAGAAGACCCCGGTACGGGTCGAACGGGAGGCCCGGGACGGGCGGGAAGACCATCGCGCCGTCCGCGCGGACCTTGGCCGCCGCGTCCTCGCGCATCGGGCAGCCGAGGAAGACGGCGTTCGCGGTGTCCGTGGCGAGCAACTCCCGTGTGCGGTCCGTCAGATCGACGGCCTGGACACGGAAGCCGGCGAGGGAGCCGCGGGCCGAGACCGTCGCGTCGAACTCTTCGAGGGTCTCGATCTCACGGTCGTCGTGGTGGGCCGCATGGGCGGGCATCGTGTGCACCCGCCCATGCTAGACAGGGCGAATTGTGAGGGTGGTTCAGCCCTCCATCGCGGCCGGGTCCATCCACACGACCTCCCAGGTGTGGCCGTCGAGGTCGTCGAAGGCGCGGCCGTACATGAAGCCGGGGTCCTGGACCTTGTCCGACACGGTGCCGCCCGCAGCGCCCGCCTTCTCGACCAGCTCGTCCACCTTCTCGCGGCTCTCGGCGCTCAGACAGAGGATCACCTCGCTGGCCTTCGAGGCGTCCGCGATCTCCTTCTTCGTGAAGGTCGAGTAGAACGACTTGGTCAGCAGCATCGCGACGATGGTGTCGCTGATCACCACGGAGGCCGCGTCCTCGTTGCTGAACTGGGCGTTGATCGAGTAGCCGAGCTCCGTGAAGAACTTCTTCGAGGCGTCGAGGTCGTCGACCGGCAGGTTGACGAAGATCATCTGCTGGTAGGGCGTGGCGGTCATGTCGGGTCTCTCCCATCGGGGTTCGTCGTGTTCGGTGGGTAGACCGGGGCGATGAGCGGAACTCATCGGCGGGAGGTCAACTTTTTTCGGAGGAGTTTCTCAGCGGGTCAGCGGCATCGCCGCGAGCTCGGCGACGAGAAGGGTGAGCGGGGCGAACAGGGCCAGTACCGCGCCCGCGCGCAGGGCGGCCGCACTGCGGAGCATCGTGGCGGGGGCGCCGAGGCGGAGCAGGGCGGCGGTGGTGTCGGCCCGGGCGTGCTTGGCCTCCACCGCCGCGGTGAGCAGAGTCGCGATCGTGCAGCCGGTCACCAGGAGCGTGCCGAGGGTGGTGAGCGGGCCGAAGGCGTCGGTGCCCGGGTCCTGGAGTTCCGTCATGGCGTACGTCGCGGAGGCGACCGCGCAGACCACACCGAGGGGGCGGCCGATGCGGGTGGCCTCCTCCATGAGGACACGTCCGGCGAGGAGGCGCAGGGCTCCGGGGCGGGCGGACTGGAGCAGCCGGCCGCAGAGGTGGGTCAGTCCGGGGCCGGCGAGGGCGAGGCCCGTGGCGGTGAGGAGCCAGCCGAGGAGGACGGGGACGGGGGCGGTGGTCAGGCCGCCGGGCATGGTGAGGGGACGGGGGTTCGTGGCCCGGGTCGCGTAGGCCTCCGTGGCCAGGCCCGCGGCGAGGACCGCGATGCCCCAGGGGAGGCCCTTGGGGGCTTCTCGGGGCGCCGGGGGCAGGACGTGGGGGGCCAGGTCGTTGGGGGTCGGGTCGTGGGGCCGGCTCTCGTCGGTGGGGGGCGCCGCGGGGGCGGGGTCGCCTGTCCGCGCGGGCGGGGCGCCGGTCTTCTTCGGCTCGGGAGCCGCCTCGGCGGCTGGACCGCCCGCCGGCTGGACGGCTCCGCGCAGCCGGGCGCCGAACCTGCCGTACGCGCCGAACGTCTCCCGTGCCCCGGTCCTGCCGTACGCCCCGAACCTGCCGTACGACCGGGCCGCCCGCCGGGTCGCGGCGGTGCGGGTGTCCTTCGGGCGGTGGGCGAGGGCCACGGCGACCGACGCGATCACCGGGACCAGGCCCAGCAGTGTCAGGGCGGCCGGTAGTGGCAGGGACTCGTCCGCCGCGAGGAACTCCGCCGCCGCCCCGTCGAAGGGCATGCCCGTCAGGTCGCCCCGCAGGTGGAGGAAGAACAGGAGCGCCAGCATCGAGCCCAGGGTGCAGGACAGGGCCGTGGTCGCCGCCGAGACGGCCATCAGACGGGCGGGGCCCAGACCGATGGCCGCCAGGCCGGGCCGGGGGCGGGTGCCCGGGTCGGTGCGGGCCACCGCCATCGCGAAGTGGACCGTGGCCGCCAGCGGGGTGAGGCACCACGCCAGGCGGAGCAGCGAACCCGTCGGATCGTCCTGGTGGGTCATCGCGTAGCCGAGGGTGCACAGCAGCAGGAAGCCCGTGCCCGCCGAGGCCATGGCCACCAGCAGCCGGCGGAGCTGTACGGCCGGCTTCGCGCCGCGGGTCAGACGGAGAGCGAGCACGCGGCCCGGCCTTCCGACTCGGTGACCGGGGGGAGGTGGACCGTGTGCACGCGGCGGCCGTCCAGGAGCGAGACCGTGCGGTCGGCGAGCGCGGCCGTCTCCGCCTCGTGGGTCGCCAGGACCACGGTGATGCCGTGCGAGCGGGCGGCGGTGGTGAGGGTGCGCAGGACGTGGCCGCGGTCGGCGCGGTGCAGCGGGGCCGTCGGTTCGTCCGCGAACAACACGGTCGGGGCGGGGGCGAGGGCCCTCGCGATGCAGACGCGCTGGCGTTCCGACTGGTTCAGCTCGTGCGGGCGCTTGCGGGTCCGGTCGCCCACGTCGAGGCGCTCCAGCCACTCCAGCGCGGCCGTCTTGGCGCGGCGGCGACTGGTGCCGCGGAGCATGAGGGGGAGGGCGGCGTTCTCCCAGACGTTCAGCTCGGGGACGAGCACCGGGGCCGGGTCGATCCAGCCGAAGCGGTCGCGGCGCAGCCGTTCGCGGGTCATCGGGCCCATCGTGTGGACCGGCACGCTGTTGAACCAGACCTCGCCGCGCTGAGCCGGGACCAGTCCGGACAGACAGTGCAGGAGCGTCGTCTTGCCGCTGCCGCGCGGGCCGCTGACGGCGAGGATCTCGCCCTCCTGGACACCGAGCGAGACACCACCGAGGCCGGGTGAGCCGTCCTTGTAGGTGAAGTGCAGGGCACGAGCCCAGAGAACGTCGTTGTCGGGCGGGGCCACCATGGCGTACACCTCGGTTCAGATCCTTTTGCCTCGTCAAATCCCCCGTGCGGGGGAACGAAGACAGGGCCGATCGGTTACCAGGCACGCTAGAGAGACGGGGTGGAAACCCCGGACAGCACGCGGCCCGGGGTGCGTCCTTCTCACTCGGACGGGTGCACCCCGGGCCGTATAAGCGGCTGAACCGCCGAAGGCGGGAACGGACTGCGAGCTACTAGAGCTTCGTCCAGGCCTCGGTCAGCGTCGCGCGCAGGATCTGCTCGATCTCGTCGAAGGTCCCCTGGTCGGAGATCAGCGGCGGGGCGAGCTGGACGACCGGGTCGCCACGGTCGTCGGCGCGGCAGTACAGGCCGTTGTCGTACAGCGCCTTGGAGAGGAAGCCGTACAGGACGCGCTCGGTCTCCTCGTCGTTGAAGGACTCCTTCGTGGCCTTGTCCTTCACCAGCTCGATGCCGTAGAAGAAGCCGTTGCCGCGGACGTCGCCGACGATCGGCAGGTCGTGCAGCTTCTCCAGGGTCGAGCGGAACGCGCCCTCGTTGTCGAGGACGTGCTGGTTGAGGTTCTCGCGCTCGAACAGGTCGAGGTTGGCGAGGCCCACCGCGGCCGAGACCGGGTGGCCGCCGAAGGTGTAGCCGTGCAGGAAGGTGTTGTCGCCCTTGTAGAACGGCTCGGCCAGGCGGTCGGAGATGATGCAGGCGCCGATCGGGGAGTAGCCCGAGGTCATGCCCTTGGCGCAGGTGATCATGTCCGGGACGTAGTCGAACTTGTCGCAGGCGAACATCGTGCCGAGGCGGCCGAAGGCGCAGATGACCTCGTCCGAGACCAGCAGGACGTCGTACTGGTCGCAGATCTCGCGGACCCGCTGGAAGTAGCCGGGCGGCGGCGGGAAGCAGCCGCCGGCGTTCTGGACCGGCTCCAGGAAGACCGCGGCGACCGTGTCGGGGCCCTCGAAGAGGATCTGCTGCTCGATCTGGTCGGCGGCCCAGCGGCCGTAGGCCTCGGGGTCGTCGCCGTGGATCGGGGCGCGGTAGATGTTGGTGTTCGGCACCTTGTGCGCGCCGGGGACCAGCGGCTCGAAGGGGGCCTTGAGGGCCGGCAGGCCGGTGATGGACAGGGCGCCCTGCGGGGTGCCGTGGTAGGCGACCGCGCGGGAGATGACCTTGTACTTGGTCGGCTTGCCGGTGAGCTTGAAGTACTGCTTGGCGAGCTTCCAGGCGGTCTCGACCGCCTCGCCGCCACCGGTGGTGAAGAAGACCTTGTTGAGGTCGCCGGGCGCGTGGTGGGCGAGGCGCTCGGCCAGCTCCACGGCCTTCGGGTGGGCGTAGGACCACACGGGGAAGAACGCGAGCTCCTGGGCCTGCTTGAAGGCGGCCTCGGCGAGCTCGACGCGGCCGTGGCCGGCCTGGACCACGAACAGGCCCGCGAGACCGTCGAGGTAGCGCTTGCCCTTGTCGTCGTAGATGTGGGTGCCCTCGCCCCGGACGATGGTGGGCACGGGCGACTTCTCGTACGAGGACATGCGGGTGAAGTGCATCCACAGGTGGTCGTACGCGGTCTGGCTGAGGTCCTTGGAGCTCACGGTTATCGGGTCCTCACGGTTATCGGGTTCCCCACATGTAGGTCTGCTTCTTGAGCTTCAGATAAACGAAGCTCTCGGTGGAGCGCACGCCGGGGATGGCGCGGATACGTCGGTTGATGACCTCCAGCAGGTGGTCGTCGTCCTCGCAGACGATCTCCACCATCAGGTCGAAGGAGCCCGCGGTCATCACCACGTACTCGCACTCGGACATGGAGGTCAGCGCGTCGGCCACGGACTCGACATCGCCCTCGACATGGATGCCGACCATCGCCTGGCGCCGGAAGCCCACGGTGAGCGGGTCCGTGACGGCGACGATCTGCATCACGCCCTGGTCGAGCAGCTTCTGGACGCGCTGGCGCACGGCCGCCTCGGAGAGGCCGACGGCCTTGCCGATGGCGGCGTACGGCCGGCGGCCGTCCTCCTGAAGCTGTTCGATGATGGCGAGGGAGACGGCGTCCAGATTGGGGCTGGTGCCGTTCCTGGACTCGCGGGAGTCCCTGTGCTCTGCGCTTCGACTGGCCACGACCTCACTGTGCACGACGTCTCGACGGTTTCGCAAGGCCGCAGCGATGAAATTCGTTGTTTACGTGATTCAGACCTGCGGATTTCGCAGCAACGGTGCGATCAGGGGTGTTGAAAACGTGGCTCTGGCGATTAGGGTGGGTGTCTCAACCAATGGACAGTTCGACCCGACACAGGAGGCCGGTCAGTGAGCACCGAGCTGCGTCGTCTGCGCAACTACATCGACGGTGAGTTCCGGGACGCCGCCGACGGACGGACCACGGATGTGGTCAACCCCGCGACGGGCGAGGCGTACGCGACCGCGCCGCTGTCCGGGCAGGCGGACGTGGACGCCGCGATGGGCGCGGCCGCCGCGGCCTTCCCCGGCTGGCGCGACACGACTCCCGCCGAGCGTCAGAAGGCCCTGCTGAAGATCGCGGACGCCTTCGAGGAGCGGGCCGAGGAACTGATCGCCGCCGAGGTCGAGAACACGGGCAAGCCGATCGGGCTCACGCGGTCCGAGGAGATCCCGCCGATGGTCGACCAGATCCGCTTCTTCGCGGGCGCGGCGCGGATGCTGGAGGGCCGCTCGGCCGGTGAGTACATGGAGGGCATGACCTCCATCGTGCGCCGCGAGCCGGTCGGTGTCTGCGCCCAGGTCGCGCCGTGGAACTACCCGATGATGATGGCCGTGTGGAAGTTCGCGCCGGCGATCGCGGCGGGCAACACGGTCGTGCTGAAGCCGTCCGACACGACTCCCGCCTCGACCGTCCTGATCGCGGAGATCATCGGTTCCATCCTGCCCAAGGGCGTCTTCAACGTCGTCACCGGCGACCGTGACACCGGCCGTCTGATGGTCGAGCACCCGACCCCGGCGATGGCCTCCATCACCGGCTCCGTGCGCGCCGGCATGTCGGTCGCCGAGTCCGCGTCCAAGGACCTCAAGCGGGTCCACCTGGAGCTGGGCGGCAAGGCGCCGGTCGTCGTCTTCGAGGACAGCGACATCGCCAAGGCTGTCGAGGACATCTCCGTGGCGGGCTTCTTCAACGCCGGCCAGGACTGTACGGCGGCCACCCGCGTGCTGGTGCAGTCCTCGATCCACGACGAGTTCGTGGCGGCCCTGGCCAAGGCCGCGGCCGAGACCAAGACCGGACAGCCCGACGACGAGGACGTGCTCTTCGGCCCCCTCAACAACCCCAACCAGCTCAAGCAGGTCACCGGGTTCATCGAGCGGCTGCCCGCCCACGCCAAGGTCGAGGCCGGCGGCCACCAGGTCGGCGAGAAGGGCTACTTCTACGCCCCGACCGTCGTCTCCGGGCTCAAGCAGGACGACGAGATCATCCAGAACGAGGTCTTCGGGCCGGTCATCACCGTCCAGTCCTTCTCCGACGAGGACCAGGCCGTCGAGTGGGCCAACGGCGTCGACTACGCGCTGGCCTCGTCGGTGTGGACCAAGGACCACGGCCGGGCCATGCGGATGTCGAAGAAGCTGGACTTCGGCTGCGTGTGGATCAACACCCACATCCCGCTGGTCGCCGAGATGCCGCACGGCGGCTTCAAGAAGTCCGGCTACGGCAAGGACCTCTCGGGGTACGGCTTCGACGACTACACGCGGATCAAGCACGTGATGACGTCTCTGGACGCGTGACGCTCCGCTGAGGGGGGCGGGATTCGTCTGCGGGTGCGTGGGGGCTGGTCGCGCAGTTCCCCGCGCCCCTGGGTGGGTGCGCTGGCCCCGGGTGTGATGAACTCCTCGCCCGGGGCAGCGATGGGGCTTGCGCGAGCTGCGCACACGTGATCGACAAGGTGTCCGCTGCGCCTGCCAGGGCTCGACGCAGCGTCGATTGTCCGCGCCCAGGCACGGACGGCATGCTGCCCACCATGCCCCTCACACCGAAGACGCCTCCGCTCTCCCGTCGGACCCTGCTGCGCGCGCTCGGCGGCGGTGCGGCGCTGGGCGTGCTTTCCGGGTGCGGGGTGCCTGCCGCGTACGTGGCGCCGGGGGACCGTGCCGTCGCTGATCTCTCCACCACCGACAAGCGGCTGACGTGGGCGAACTGGCCGCTGTACATCGACACGGACGACGACGACTCGACGAGGCGGCCGACGCTGGACGCGTTCGGGAAGCGCACGGGGATCACCGTCGACTACGTCGAGGAGATCAACGACAACGACGAGTTCTTCGGCAAGATCAGCCCGGCCCTGATGAACCACCAGCAGACCGATCGGGATCTCATCGTCATCAGCGACTGGATGTGCGCCCGCTTCGTCCGCCTCGGCTGGGTCCAGGAGATGGACCGCGCGAACCAGCCGAACGTCACCGAGTACCTCGACCCGCTGCTGAGGTCGCCCGCCTTCGACCCCGGCCGGAAGTTCACCGTGCCGTGGCAGTCGGGCATCACCGGGATCGCCTACGACCACCGCAGGCTCGGCCGCGAGATACGGAGCGTGCGGGACCTCTGGGCGGACGACCTCAAGGGCCGGGTGACCCTGCTCTCCGGGCTCGACGAGGCGTTCGCGCTGCTGATGCAGGGCAACGGCGTCGACATCCGCAGGTGGCGGGCGGCCGACTTCGACGAGGTCTGCGACCAGGTCGAGCGGCACGTCCGCAGCGGCCACATCCGCCGCTTCACCGGCAACGACTACACCAAGGACCTCGTCACCGGAGACGTCCTCGCCTGCCAGGCGTACTCCGGCGACGTCATCCAGCTCCAGGCCGACAACCCCGACATCCGCTTCGTCGTCCCCGAGGAGGGCGCCGAGCTCTGGTCGGACTCGCTGATGGTCCCCGACCGGGCGCTGCACAAGGCCAACGCGGAGCGGCTGATCGACTACTACTACGACCCCGAGGTCGCCGCGGAGCTCGCCGCGTGGGTCAACTACGTGTGCCCGGTACCGGCGGCCCGGGAGGTCCTCGCGGCCTCCGACGACAAGGACACCGCCGAGCTTGCCGAGAACCCGCTGATCTTCCCCGACGACGAGATGCGGGAACGGCTGGTCATCGCGCGGGACATCACATCGAAGGAACGGGTGGGGTTTGCGAAGAGGTGGAACGCGATCGTGGGCCTCTAGACGACCCCCGGTCGGCTTTGCCATCTCTTTACAACCTGCCCCCTGGCTGTCTCGTCTCTCCGCTCGATCCGTCCCGCAGCCCGCGGGCGGACCGACGAAAGAGAGCGATTGATGCGCCGAACCGGCCTCAGTGCCCTGGTACTCGCGTGCACCGCCGTCCTGGCGGGCGCGGTGCCCGCGTTCGCCGACGCGACCGCGACCCCCAGCCCCGTCCCGACCGCCACGACGGCCCCGAGCGAGGCGCCGACCGCCACTCCGGTTCCCAGCGAACCGACCGCCGCTCCCACCGAGGCGCCGTCCGGGCAGGTCTCCGTCGTGCCCAGCGGGGCGCCCGACACCGGCGTGACGCCGTCCGGGTCCGGCGGCTCGGGCGCGCTGGTCGGCGGGGGCGCCGCCTCGGCCGTGGTCCTCGGCGGCGGTGCCGTCCTTCTCGTACGACGTCGGCGGGCGACCGGCGCATGAGTCCGCTCTCCAGGCGTGCCTTCACCGCGGCGGCGCTGACCACGCTGCTCGCGGGGTGCGGCGGCCAGGGGACCGGGACCGGCACCGGAACCGGGGGCCGTACGGCCCCGACGAGTACGCCGTCGTCCGCCAAGTCGACGGCGCCGCAGGGCCGTACGGTCCCCGTGCGACTGCGGATACCCGAGATCGGCGTCGACACCCCCGTCATACGCCTGGGGCTGGCCTCCGACGGCACGGTGCAGGTGCCTCCGGTCACCGCGCACGACCGGGCGGGCTGGTACGAGCACTCCCCGGTGCCCGGTCGGGTAGGTCCGTCGGTGATCCTCGGGCATGTCACGGTCGGCGAGTACGGGGACGGGGTCTTCCGGCGGCTGGGGGAACTGCGCCGGGGTGACCGCGTCGAGGCACGCCTGGAGAACGGCACGACGGCGGAGTTCGCCGTCACCGAGGTCCGTACGGTCGCCAAGGCCGACTTCCCGGCCGACGCGGTCTACGGGAACGTCGACCGGCCGGAGCTGCGTCTCATCACGTGCGGCGGACCCCGTTCCGGTGCCGGGTACCGCGACAACGTGATCGTCTTCGCCGCGTCGATGTCTTCAGGAGCACGTTGAAACGGTCCCGAGAGAGGGCGGCGTCCGAACTGTTCGCCGCCCTCTACCCACGTCTCGCCGGCTGGTGCCGCCGGCTGGTCGACGACGACGAGACGGCCCACGAGATCGCCTCGGAGGCGTTCACCCGGCTGTGGGCGCGCTGGACGGCCGTGGAGGAGCCACGCGGTTTCCTCTACGTCACCGCGGCCAATATCGTCCGCGACCACTGGCGCAAACTGGAGCGCGAGCGCAGAGCCGTGCGCCGGGCCGGTCACGAGGCCGCGGTGCGCCCGCAGCCGGAACAGGCGGACCCCTCCGTACGACTCCTCGTCCAGTCGCTTCCCGAGCGGCTGCGCGTGCCGATCCTGCTGCACTACTACGCCGACATGCCGATCCGAGAGGTGTCCGTGCTGACCGGACGCAAGGAAGGGACCGTCAAGGCCGACCTCCACGCGGCCCGCGAACTGCTCCGCGCCCACCTGAGGAGAAGCCTTGATCACACGCCCTGACGACGACCCGGACCTCGACCCGGACGACCCGCTCACCGTTCTGCTGCGCCCGCCCGCCGACTACCTCGGCCCGCCGCACGGCCGCTACGAGGCGATCCGGCGCGGCGCGATCCGGCGCAAGCTGCTGCGCACGGCGGCGGGCGCGGCCGTGGCCTGCGGGGTCGCCGCCGCCGTACTGCTGCCGCTGCGGCTGTCGACGTCCGAGGCCCCCGTGACCCCGACGGTCCCGCTGGCGCCGCCGCCCGCGAGCAGCCCCTCGTCCGTGCCGCCCGCGACGGCCACGCCGGCACCAATCAGCCCCGTGCCCGACACGCCCTCGGCGTCCTCGGTGCCCACCGCCACACCGACGACGACCGGCGCCGCCGAACCGACGCCCACGGAGCGGCCGTAGCGAGTGACCGCGGAAGTGTTTTGAACATGTTCAATTCCAGGCGTACGCTGCTGCCATGAGCGACAGAGCCGCCCTGCTCAAGGGCATCCGCGCCTGGTTGGTCCTGTTCGTCGTCTGCCTGGTGCTCAGCGGGGCCACGGCCTTCCCCCTCGTCCACGAACTGCGCTGGACCGAGGACCTGCTCCGGCACCTGCCAGCCCCCGACGCCCTCACGGACTGGATCACGCGGGTCCGGCAGGGCCTGGACACGGCCGACGCCGACCACCCCTTCCTCCTCTACGGCACCGACTGGCTCGCCTTCGCGCACCTCGTCATCGCGGTCGCCTTCTACGGCCCGTACCGTGACCCGGTCCGCAACATCTGGGTCGTGGAGTTCTCGATGATCGCCTGCGCCGGAATCATCCCGCTCGCGCTGATCTGCGGGCCGATCCGCGGGATCCCCTTCTGGTGGCAGGTGATCGACATGTCGTTCGGGGTGTTCGGGGTGATCCCGCTGTATGTCGTACGGCGGAAGATCAAGCTGCTGGAGGCGCTGACCCCGGGCAACGCGTGGGCGGTGCCCGCTACGTGAGGGCGGCGGTGATGATCCGGCCGACGACCGGGTTCATGGCCTCGCTCTTCGCGTCCGTGGAGTTGACCGAGTACACGACGGTGCGGCGGAGGTCGCGGGTGGCGGCGACCGCCGAGCTGTAGCCCCAGCGGGCGCCGGACTTGACCCAGTAGACCTCGCCGTCGGCCTCGAAGCGCGTGAGGCCGGCGCTGTAGTCGGCGCCCTCGATGTCCGCCGGAACAGTGAACATCTCCTCCAGTTGCGGCTCGGGGACGATCCGGCCCTTGAAGAGCGAGAAGAGCAGGCGTTCCAGATCGGCGGTCGTGGAGATCATCTCCCCGGCCGCGAACCGGTCCAGCTGGTTCCACTCGGTGACGTCCACGAACTCCGTCGTCCCGTCGGCTTTCGCCACGGCCTGGTAGCCCAGGTTGTGCGGGCCGCGGATGCGCGGGTCGGCGCCCGGGAAGTACGTGTCCCGCATCCCGGCCGGTGCCAGGACCAGCCGGGTGGCCTCGGAGGCGTACGACCGTCCGGTCACCTTCTCGATCAGCAGCCCGAGGAACGTGTAGTTGATGTTGAGGTAGTGCTGCTTCCTCCCGGGCCGGAACTCCGGCTCCTTCGCGCCCGCAGACGCGGCGACCCGCCTCGGGTCGAGCGACTCGTAGCGATGGGCGAACAGTTCCTCGAAGTCGTCTCCCAGGCTGTCGCCCACCGGGATGCCGCTCGTGTGGTTGAGCAGCTGCCGCACGGTGACCGGCCGGAACTGCCGGCCGAGCAGCCCCGGCAGGTAGCGCTGGATCGGCGCGGCCAGGTCGATCCGGCCGTCGGCGGCGAGGCACAGGACGGTCGCCGCCGTCACCACCTTCGTCGTCGACCCGGCCCGGAACCGGGCGTGCGGAAGCGCAGGCCGTCCACTGGCCAGGTCGCGCACGCCCGAGCTGCCCCGCCAGCTGCCGTCGCCGCCACCGACCCGGACGAGCGCGGCGGTGGCGTCCGTGTCCGGGAGTCCGGCGATCGCGGCGCGCAGGGCCCGGGCGTTCGGGGCGGAGGCGCTCCGCGCGGAGGCGGCGGAGGTGGCGGAGGCGAGGGGGCCTGCGCCCAGCGTGAGGGCGAGGGACGTGGCGAGGACGGTTCTGCGGCTGAGGGGGTGCATGCGACGGCTCCAGGGTGTCGGGGATCTGTGATCATCCTGTGTCGCCACGGCGGTTCCCGGATCGTCGGCGAGAAGGGCGCCGACCCCTGATTGGGTCCGGGGCAACTGCCGCTACAGGTAGGGGAGTTGCCGGGGAAGCCACCTAGGGGAACGAAAAAGTGTTATCGCGGAGCCCTTCACTCCGTCTCCTCACTGTGATCTCCGGCATAGCCATGACCCCGGGGCTGCCTGAGAGGGTGCGTGCAGAACCGAACCGAGGGACGGAACGACGTGGAGACGCGGCAGTGGCGCGACACCATCGCGGCCGCGCAGGCCGGTGACCGGCAGGCGCTGGACGACCTGGTCGCGGGCTGGCTGCCGTTGGTCTACAACGTCGTCGGCCGGGCCCTGAACGGTCACGCCGACGTCGACGACGTCGTCCAGGAGACCATGCTGCGGGCCGTCGACAACCTCGGCTCGCTGCGCGACCCGGACAGCTTCCGGTCCTGGCTGGTGGCGATCGCCATGCGCCAGATCCGGGACCGGGCCCGGCGCCGGGCGGCCCCGGCCCCGCTCGACGAGTCCACCGCGAGCGACGCCGCCGACTTCGCCGAACTCACCGTCCTCAGGCTCCAGTTGGAGGGGCAGCGGCGCGAGGTCGCGGAGGCGGTGCGCTGGCTCGACGACGAGGACCGGCAGTTGCTGTCCCTGTGGTGGCTGGAGGTCGCCGGCGAGCTCACCCGGCGCGAACTGGCGGCCGCCGCCGGCATCAACCGGCAGCACGCCGCCGTGCGCGTCCAGCGGCTCAAGGAGCGGGTGGAGACCGCGCGCGGCATCGTCAGGGCCCTCGACGGCGCCTGCCCCGACCTGCGCGAGGTGACCGCCCGCTGGAACGGCCGGCCCGACTCCGTCTGGCGCAAGCGGCTGGCCCGGCACATCAGGGGCTGCGGCTACTGCGGCGACGCCCGCGAGACCGTCGTACCCGCCGAACGCCTTCTCGTCGGCATCGCCCTGGTCCCGCTCCCCGTCGGCTTCACGCTGTCCCTGGCCTTCGGCGGCAAGACGGCCGCGGCCGCCACCGCGGCGGCCACCTCCGTGGGCTGGTCGGCCAAGGTGATGGCCGCGCTCACCCAGCCCGTCGTCGCGGTGACGACGGGCGCGACGATCGTGGCGGGCGGCGCGTACGTCGTCACGCGGCCCGCGGACAGTTCGCCCCCGCGGGTGGTCGCGAGCCCCACGGCGGCGAGCACGGCCCGCCCGCCGGCTGTCGTCTCCCCGTCCCCGTCCCCCTCCGCCACCCCTTCGCCGTCCCCCACCCAGCGGAAGGTCGCCCTCTACGGCACCGTCGTGGACGCCGTCGACCGGGCCCCCGACCCGAACGCCGAGCCCGCGGCCCTGCCGCACCGGCCCGAGTCCGGGATCACCAGCACCTGGGGCGCGAAGGCCGTCATGCAGCACCGCGGCGAGAAGGTGACGCTCAGCGGCCAGGGCTATGTCCTGGTCCGCTGGCAGATCTCCCCGCAGTCACGGCCCGGCGCGCTGGCCATGCCGGCCTGGACCGGTTTGAAGGGCGAGCTCTTCCACGTCGCCTCCGGCGGCGGCCGCCGCATGGACGACAGCACCGGCACCGACACCACCGGCATGGGAGGCCCCGCCACCGGCTACACCGTGCTCCCCGACGGCGCCCAGCAGATGTGGCAGAACGAGTACTTCTACCTGGACGGCACCGTCACCCTCAACCAGAACGAACGCGGCGCCGACTACGGCCTCATCGTCTTCCCCTCCACCTGGGAGGCGGCCGACAAGGACATCCGCTACGGCCCCCCGCAGGGCGCCCTCCGCTACGGCCTGGTCCGCGACAACGGCACGGACACCACGCCGGTACCGCAGTACGTCACCCGCGCGAACCCCGCCGATCCGGCGACGGTCGCTCAGCGCTCCCGGGTGTAGCTGCCGGCGTCGTCGCGCAGGGCGCACAGGGCGTCGACGCGGTTCGTGGTGATCGAGTCGACGCCCGCCGCGATGAGGCGGCGCATCGAGCGGACCGTGTCGGGGGTCCAGACGGAGACCAGCAAGCCGTCGCGGTGGACGCGGTCGGCGAGGGCCTTGTCGACCAGCCCGAAGCGGTAGTTGAGCCAGCGAGGGCGGACCGCCTCCAGCAGCGCGCGGCGCGGCGGGGCCAGCGACGTCCAGGTCAGGGCGATCTCGGCGGCCGGGTCGGCGGCCCGTACGGCGAGCATGGCCCGGGCCCCGGCGCAGTAGTACACGCGGTCCTCGGCGCCGCACTCCCGGACCACGTCGACGACCCGGCGGGCCGCCTTCACGTCCGGCGTGCCCGGCAGATCGAGCATCAGCCGGCTCCCGTCGGCCACGGCGAGGGTCTCGGCGAGGGTCGGAACCCGCCCCTCCGTCAGTCCCCGCACCTCGTCCGACGACAGCGACAGCAGGGGCCGGTCGTGCTCCCACAGCCGCTTCAGCGTGTGGTCGTGCAGCAGCACGGGGACACCGTCCCGGGTGAGGCGTACGTCGATCTCGACGGCGTCCGCGCCCAGGTCGAGCGCGGAACGCACGGAGTCGAGCGTGTTCTCACGGACGCGGTAGGGGTCGCCGCGATGGGCCACTGCGGTCAGCTTCTGCATGCGCCCATTGTGGTGGCGTCAGGACGCGAGCCAAGCCGCGGTGTACGTGTCGATCTCGTCCTTGATGCGGGCCTTGCCGGGCTCGTCGAGGAAGGAGACGTCGACCGCGTTCTTGGCGAGGTCGGCGAGACCGCGCTCGTCGAGGTCGAGGAGGCGGGCTGCGACCGCGTACTCGTTGTTGAGGTCGGTGCCGAACATGGGCGGGTCGTCGGAGTTGACGGTGACGATGATCCCGGCCTTCACGAACTCCTTGATCGGGTGCTCGTCGAGGGTGCGGACCGCGCGGGTGGCGATGTTGGAGGTCGGGCACACCTCCAGGGCGATCCGCTCCTGGGCGAGGTGCGCGAGCAGCTTCTCGTCCTGTGCCGAGCTGGTGCCGTGCCCGATGCGCTCGGCACCGAGGTGGGTGAGCGCGTCCCACACCGTCTCCGGGCCGGTCGTCTCACCGGCGTGCGGCACCGAGTGCAGGCCGGCGGCGATCGCGCGGTCGAAGTACGGCTTGAACTGCGGGCGGGGTACGCCGATCTCGGGCCCGCCGAGTCCGAAGGAGACCAGTCCCTCCGGGCGCAGCCGGTCGTCGGTGGCGAGCCGGACCGTCTCCTCGGCGGACTCCAGCCCCGCCTCGCCGGGGATGTCGAAGCACCAGCGCAGCACGGTCCCGAACTCCGCCTCGGCCGCCTTGCGGGCGTCCTCGATCGCCTCCATGAAGGCCCGCTCGTCGATACCGCGGCGGGTCGAGGAGAACGGCGTGATGGTCAGCTCGGCGTAGCGCACCTGCTGGCGGGCCAGGTCCCGGGCCACCTCGTACGTCAGCAGGCGTACGTCCTCCGGTGTCCGGATCACGTCGACGACGGACAGGTACACATCGATGAAGTGGGCGAAGTCCGTGAAGGTGAAGTAGTCGGCCAGGGCCTCGGGGTCGGTGGGGACCTTGGAGTCGGGGTGGCGGGCGGCCAGTTCGGAGACGATCCGGGGGGAGGCGGAACCGACGTGGTGGACGTGCAGTTCGGCCTTGGGCAGCGAGGCGATGAACGCGTGCAGGTCGCGCGGGACGCTGGGGTCGATGAGGTGCTCGGTCAAGGTTCCTCCCCGGAACGGCGCCCTCTCGCCGGCGAGCGGCGGGGCGCGGGTGATCGGCTGATCGATGACTCGGGGATCATCGTAGGCCGCCCGGGCGGGGGAGGGGCCCGGGCCGTAGCATGACGAGGCATACGACAGAGGGGGTCCCGACCATGTCCGACGACGCGCGTCCGCCGGAAGGCGAAGCGCACGGGCCGACTCCGCGGGGGGATTCCGCGGGGGAGCGGGACGAGACAGTGGCATTCGGAGCGGGGCCGGGCGGTGGGGTTGCGGCGCCGGGGGAGCGGGACGAGGCGGCGGCTTCCGGGGCGGGGCCGACCGAGGCGACTGAGCCTGAGGAGCGCGACGAGGCAGCGGCTTCCAGGGTGAGCCTGGACAAGGCGGAGGCTTCCCCCTCGACCTCACAGCCTGCTGCGCCGGTGGGCCCGGGGAGCGGTGCGTCGGCGCCGCCCGGTGCGCCCGAGACGTTGGTGAGCGGACCGGCCAACCCCTTCGCTCCGCCGTCCGGTCCGGCGAGCGGTCCCGCCAACCCCTTCGCCCCGCCCGGCCAGTCCTCCCCGCTCGCCCCGCCGGTGGCCCCGGGGAGCGGCACGTCGGGTCCGTTCGGAGCGCCCGAGACCCTGGCGAGCGGACCGGCCAACCCGTTCGCCCCTCCGTCCGGTCCGGTCAGCGGCCCCGCCGACCCCTTCGCCGCACCGCACCCCGGCCCCCCTGTGAACCCCTTCGCGCCACCGGCCGACGGCCACGTCCCTCCGCCGCCCATCGCCCCCGACGGCCCGGGACAGGTGCCCTACGGCTATCCGGGTGGCGGGTACGGATACCCGGGGGCCGCACCGCAGGGGTACTACGGCTGGCCCGGCATGCAGTCGCTGCCCAGTAACGGCATGGGCACCGCCGGGCTGGTGCTGGGGGTTCTCTCGGCGCTCGTCTTCTGCCTCTGGCCGCTGGCGATCGTCCTCGGCATTCTCGGCGTGATCTTCGGCGCGATCGGTCGCGGTAAGGCCCGCAGGGGCCAGGCCACCAACCCCGGACAGGCACTCGCGGGGCTCATCTGCGGGGTCGCGGGCATCGCACTCGGCATCGGCATGGTCGTCCTGCTGATCGCGACGTAGACGGGAGCACGCGGGGCCGCATCCCCGAGTGGCCCCACGAGTCGTCCCACCTTGAGCTCCCGCCCTCGTCCCCCAGCCAGAGCCTCGCCCCCGAACCCCGAACCCCGAATTCGCCTAAGCGCCGCAGGCCCCCCGTATCCGCGCCCGCGCCTCCATCAGAGCGAACCCCAGCAGGTTCGGCCCCCGCCACCGCTCCGGGTCCAGCGCGGCCTCGTCCGTCGCCGCGAGGCCGATGCCCCAGACGCGGTCGACGGGGCTCGCCTCCACCAGTACGCGCTCGCCGGTGCCCAGCAGAAACGCCCGTAGCCCGTCGTCCGAGGCGAACTTGTGGACGCTGCCCTCGACGACGATCCCGAAGCGCTCCCGCTCCCAGGCCGTGTCGTCGAAGCCCCGGACCAGACGCCCCTCCTTCTTCGCGACCGAGGGATGGTCCGCGGCCAGGACGCGTCGTTCCGCCTCCGAGTCGCCGAAGAGCCGTGCCTTGCCCGCCATCATCCAGTGCTCGGCGGTCGCATAGGTCACTCCGTCCACCACGAACGGTGACGGCCACCACTGGCTCAGACAGCTCGCGCCGAGCCGGCCGTCCGGCAGCGGGCGGTGGCCCCAGAAGTGGAGGTACTTGACCCTCGCCCCCGTCCGGACCGCCCTGACCAGGGTGTCCCGAGAATCGATCTTCGTCATGCATGCGAGTCTGGCAGCCACCACTGACATTCCGTCCTGGCTTTTCCATGCCGACTCGACACCTGGTCGACAGATTCCGTCGCGTAACTAAAAGGCAACAACGGAATCCCTTGTCGAGCGGCACTTGCTCTGTCAGGATCGGCACTCAAATCGAGCTGGAGCTACGCCAACCGCCTGCGGGAATGTGGGCCGGCGGCGGAGGAGAGCGACATGCACAACCCGGGCACCTTCACCCCGGACCGATTCCCCGCACAGGAACGCTTCGCCGACGGCGCGCAGTACATCGGGGGCCGCCTCACCAAGGGCACCTCAGGACGTACGCACGCGGTCGTCGACCCGTCGTCCGGCGAGGAGGTCCTCACCTACGAGCTGGCGAGCACCGCCGACGTGGACGCGGCCGTCGCCGCGGCCCGGGCGGCGTTCCCCGGCTGGGCCGCCACCACCCCCGGCGAACGCTCGGACGCGCTGCACCGTTTCGCCGCCGTGCTCGCCGATCGCGCCGAGGACTTCGCCCGTGCCGAGTCCCTCCAGTGCGGCAAGCCGCTGAAGCTCACCCGTGAGTTCGACGTGCCGGGGACCATCGACAACACCGCCTTCTTCGCGGGCGCCGCCCGGCATCTCCAGGGGCAGTCGGCCGGGGAGTACTCCGGCGACCACACCTCGTACGTGCGCCGGGAGCCCATCGGTGTCGTCGGGTCCATCGCGCCCTGGAACTACCCCCTCCAGATGGCCGCCTGGAAGGTCCTCCCGGCGATCGCCGCGGGCAACACCATCGTGCTGAAGCCCGCCGAGCTCACCCCGCTGACCTCGCTGCTCTTCGCGCAGGCCGCGACCGACGCCGGGATCCCCGACGGAGTCATCAACATCGTCACCGGGACCGGGAAGGAGGCAGGTGAGCATCTCGTCGGGCATCCCGACGTGGCCATGACCTCCTTCACCGGGTCCACCGCCGTCGGCAAGCGGGTCGCCGAGATCGCGACCGCCACCGTGAAGCGCATCCACCTGGAGCTCGGCGGCAAGGCGCCCTTCGTCGTCTTCGACGACGCCGACCTGGACGCCGCCGCCAACGGCGCCGTCGCGGGCGCGCTCATCAACACCGGCCAGGACTGCACGGCCGCCACGCGCGCGTACGTGCAGCGGCCCCTCTACGAGGCGTTCGTCGAGAAGACGGCCGCGCTCATGGAGACCGTTTGCCTCGGTGACCCCTTCGCCGCCGGTACCGACCTCGGCCCGCTCATTTCCCACGTCCAGCGGGACCGCGTCGCCGCCTTCGTCGACCGTGCGCGTGCCTACGCGCGCGTGGTGACCGGCGGCGAGGCCCCTCAGGGGGATCTCAAGAACGGCGCGTACTATCGCCCCACCCTGGTCGCGGACGCCGCCCAGGACAGCGAGATCGTCCAGTCCGAGATCTTCGGGCCGGTCCTGGTCGTCCTGCCCTTCGACAGCGACGACGAGGGCATCCGGCTCGCCAACGACACCCCGTACGGACTCGCCGCCTCCGCCTGGAGCCGCGACGTCTACCGGGCGAACCGCGCCACCCGCGAGATCAAGGCGGGCTGTGTGTGGGTCAACGACCACATTCCGATCATCAGCGAGATGCCCCACGGCGGTTACAAGGCGTCCGGCTTCGGCAAGGACATGTCCGCGTACTCGTTCGAGGAGTACACCCAGATCAAGCACGTCATGTTCGACAACACGGCGGTCGTCAGGAAGGACTGGCACCGCACGATCTTCGGGGACCGATAGCCGTACACAGGCCGCCCGACCCGCGGCCGATCCTCCCGAAAGGGCACCACGCGCATGGAGCAGTACGAGCCCGACCGCCTGAGCCCGGCCCAAGTGGCCGCCATGCGGCGCAGCTTCCGCAATGGCCGGGCCGCCATGACCCGGCGGTCCCTGTTGCGCGCCTCGGCAGGTGGCGCGCTCGCGGTCGGCGGCCTCGGCGCGCTGACCGGCTGCGGCATCCCCGCGGCGGGCAACACCAAGGGCGGCGTCTCCGCCGAGGACCACTCGGCGAAGGAGAAGGTCGTCAACTTCTCCAACTGGACCGAGTACATCGACGTGGACGAGAGCGAGAAGCACCACCCCACGCTCGACCAGTTCAAGAAGCGCACCGGTATCTCGGTCAAGTACACCGAGGACATCAACGACAACGTCGAGTTCTTCGGCAAGATCAAGCCGCAGCTGGCGGCGGGTCAGGACACCGGGCGCGACATCATCGTCCTCACCGACTGGCTGGCCGCCCGGCTGATCCGCCTCGGGTGGGTCCAGAAACTGGACCCGGCCAACCTGCCGCACGCGTACACCAACCTGTCGGCGCAGTTCCGCGACCCCGACTGGGACCCGGGCCGCGCCTACTCGTACGTCTGGCAGGGCATCTCCACCGTCATCGCCTACAACAAGAAGGCGCTGGACGGCGTGGAGGTGAAGTCGGTCTCCGACCTGCTCGACAACCCCAAGCTCAAGGGCAAGGTCGGCTTCCTCTCCGAGATGCGCGACAGCATCGGCATGACCCTCCTCGACATGGGCAAGGACCCGGCGAACTTCACCGCCGACGACTACGACGCCGCGATCGCCCGGATCCAGAAGGCCGTCGACAAGGGCCAGATCCGCCGCTTCACCGGCAACGACTACACCTCGGACCTGACCAGCGGCGACTTCGCGGCCTGTATCGCCTGGGCCGGTGACGTCGTCCAGCTCAAGGCCGACAGCCCGGACATCGACTTCCTGATCCCGGACAGCGGTTACATCACGTCGACCGACAACATGCTGATCCCGAACAAGGCCCGTCACAAGACGAACGCCGAGCGGCTCATCGACTTCTACTACGAGCCGAAGCCGGCCGCCGAACTCGCCGCGTACATCAACTACGTGACGCCCGTCGACGGGGTGAAGGCCGAGCTGGAGAAGCTCGACCCGGATGCGGCGAACAACCCGCTGATCATCCCGGACAAGGCCATGGCCGCGAAGTCCCACGCCTTCCGCTCACTGAGCTCGAAGGAAGAGACCGAGTTCGAAGAGAAGTTCGCGAAGCTGACTGGGGCGTGACCACCGTGACGAACAAGAACACCGAGGGCAGCGGCGACGTCCGTCTCTCCGGCATCAGCAAGACGTACGACAACGGCTTCACCGCCGTACAGCCGCTGGACCTGACCGTGCCGCAGGGCTCGTTCTTCGCGCTGCTCGGCGCCTCCGGCTGCGGCAAGACCACCACCCTGCGGATGATCGCGGGGCTGGAGGAGCCCACCACGGGCACCGTCTCGCTCGGCGAGCAGGACGTGACGCACCTGCCGCCGTACAAGCGGCCGGTGAACACCGTCTTCCAGTCCTACGCCCTCTTCCCGCACCTCGACATCTTCGAGAACGTCGCCTTCGGTCTGCGCCGGCGTGGCATCAAGAGCGTGAAGAAGCAGGTCGAGGACATGCTGGAACTCGTGCAGCTCGGCGAGCAGGCCCGTAAGAAGCCGCACCAGCTCTCCGGCGGCCAGCAGCAGCGTGTCGCCGTGGCCCGCGCGCTGATCAACACGCCCAAGGTGCTCCTCCTCGACGAGCCCCTCGGCGCCCTCGACCTCAAGCTGCGCCGCCAGATGCAGCTGGAGCTCAAGCGCATCCAGACCGAGGTCGGCATCACCTTCATCCACGTCACGCACGACCAGGAGGAGGCCATGACCATGGCCGACCAGGTCGCCGTGATGAACGCGGGCCGCGTCGAGCAGCTCGGCTCGCCGACCGACCTGTACGAGAACCCGCAGACGACCTTCGTCGCCAACTTCCTCGGCACCTCCAACCTCATTGAGGCCGAGGTCGACTCCAAGAGCGGCGACGACATCGTCCTCAAGGCCGGCGGCGGCAAGCTCGTCCTGCCCGAGTCGCGCTGTTCGGCGCCCACCCAGACCGGCGGCAAGGTGCTGGTCGGCGTCCGCCCCGAGAAGATCTCCCTCACCCACGCCGACGACGCGGGCGAGATCCCCGAGGGCCGCAACCGCATCACCGGCAAGATCGCCAACGGCAGTTTCATCGGCGTCTCCACGCAGTACGTCATCGACAGCGCGGTCTGCCCCGAGTTCGAGGTCTACGTCCAGAACATCGAGCGCGACTCCCGTCTGGTGCCCGGCGCCGACGTCGTCCTGCACTGGAGCCCGGCGCACACCTTCGGCCTTGACGCCGCCCAGGACATCGACGCCGGCGTCGACGAAGCGGTGGCGGTCTGATGACGACCCTCACCGAGGCGCCGCCGCCGCTCTCCCCGACCGCGCCCGAGAAGAAGCCCCCGCGCAAGCGCGGCCGCCTGGTGCCGTACTGGCTGCTGCTGCCCGGCATCCTGTGGCTGCTGGTGTTCTTCGCGCTGCCGATGATCTACCAGGCCTCCACGTCCGTGCAGACGGGCTCCCTGGAGGAGGGCTACAAGGTCACCTGGCACTTCGCCACCTACTGGGACGCGCTGTCCGAGTACTGGCCGCAGTACCTGCGCTCGATCCTGTACGCGGGCTCGGCGACGATCCTGTGCCTGATCCTCGGCTACCCGCTGGCGTACCTCATCGCCTTCCGCGCGGGCCGTTGGCGGAACCTGATCATGATCCTGGTGATCGCGCCGTTCTTCACCAGCTTCCTGATCCGCACGCTCGCCTGGAAGACGATCCTCGCGGACGGCGGTCCGGTCGTCGGCGCGCTCAACACGCTGCACGTCCTGGACGTCACCAGCTGGCTCGGCTGGACCACCGGCGACCGTGTGCTGGCCACGCCGATGGCGGTGGTGTGCGGTCTGACGTACAACTTCCTGCCGTTCATGATCCTGCCGCTCTACACCTCGCTGGAGCGCATCGACACCCGCCTCCACGAGGCCGCGGGCGATCTGTACGCCAAGCCGGCCACGACCTTCCGCCGGGTCACCTTCCCGCTGTCGATGCCCGGTGTCGTCTCCGGCACGCTGCTGACGTTCATCCCGGCCGCCGGTGACTACGTCAACGCCGATCTGCTCGGCTCGACGGACACCCGCATGGTCGGAAACGTCATCCAGTCCCAGTTCCTGCGCATTCTGGACTACCCGACGGCGGCGGCGCTCTCCTTCATCCTGATGGCCGCCATCCTCGTCATGGTCACGGTCTACATCCGCAGGTCCGGAACGGAGGATCTGGTTTAAATGGCCTTCGTCAACTGGCTCAAGCGCAAATTCGTCGTCATCGCGGGACTGCTGACGCTCGGATATCTGCTGCTGCCCAACGTCGTCGTGACGGTGTTCTCCTTCAACAATCCGAAGGGGCGCTTCAACTACGAATGGCAGCAGTTCTCCCTGGATGCCTGGAAGGACCCGTGCGGCGTCGCCGACATGTGCGGCTCGCTGTCGATCAGCCTCCAGATCGCGTTCTTCGCGACGATCGGCGCCACCGTCCTCGGCACGATGATCGCCTTCGCGCTCGTCCGCTACCGCTTCCGCGCGCGCGGTGCCGTGAACTCGCTGATCTTCCTGCCGATGGCGATGCCCGAGGTCGTCATGGCCGCCTCGCTGCTCACCCTGTTCCTCAACATGGGCGCGCAGCTGGGCTTCTGGACGATCCTGATCGCCCACATCATGTTCTGCCTCAGCTTCGTAGTGACGGCGGTCAAGGCGCGCGTGATGTCGATGGACCCGAGGCTGGAGCAGGCCGCGCAGGACCTCTACGCCGGCCCGTTCCAGACGTTCATCCGGGTCACCCTGCCGATCGCGGCCCCCGGAATCGCGGCGGGCGCGCTGCTGGCTTTCGCGCTCTCCTTCGACGATTTCATCATCACCAATTTCAACGCGGGCTCGACCGTCACCTTCCCCATGTTCGTCTGGGGCTCGGCACAGCGCGGCACACCCGTTCAGATCAACGTGATCGGTACGGCCATGTTCCTGGTCGCCGTTCTGCTCGTCCTGACCTCTATGGTCATCAGCAATCGCCGTAACAAGCAAAAGGCATAAGCCTTTACCGCGTAACGCTCTGTAGGGAGTTGAAATCATGGCCCCAAGCGCCATGAGCCGTGGCAGTAACTGGACAAAGGCACTCTCTGACGCCCAGCCGGTCCCGTACTGGCTGGACGACCCCGGCAAGCCCCACCCCGAGCCCGCCCTCACCGGCCCCGAGACCTGCGATCTGCTGGTCGTCGGTGGTGGGTACAGCGGACTGTGGACCGCGCTCCTCGCCAAGGAGCGTGACCCGCAGCGGGACGTGGTCCTGCTGGAAGGCCGCGAGGTGGGCTGGGCCGCCTCGGGCCGCAACGGCGGCTTCTGCGCCGCCTCCCTCACCCACGGTCTGGCCAACGGGCTGACCCGCTGGCCGGACGAGATCCACAAGCTGGAGGAGCTGGGCGCCCGCAACCTCGACGAGATCGAGAAGGCGGTCGCCCGCTACTCCCTCGACTGCGACTTCGAGCGCACCGGCGAGATCGACGTCGCCACCGAGACGTACCAGGCGTGGGAACTGCGCGACTGGTACGAGGAGATGGAGCGCGAGGGTCTCGCCGAGGGCGTCGAGTGGCTGGACGCGGACGCGGTACGGGAACAAGTCGACTCACCGACATTCCAGGCGGGCCTGTACGACCGCCGGGGTGTCGCCATGCTCAACCCGGCGAAGCTCGCCTGGGGCCTCAAGCGCGCCTGCGTCCAGCTCGGCGTCCGCGTCTACGAGCACACCCCCGCCCTGACGCTGAAGCAGTACGGTGCCGGGATGGCCGTACGCACCCCCTACGGCTCGGTCCGCGCCCGCAAGGTCGCGCTCGGCACCAACATCTTCCCGAACCTGGTCAAGCGGGTCCGCTCGTACACCGTCCCGGTCTACGACTACGCGCTGATGACCGAGCCGCTCGGCGACGAGCAGCTCGCGGAGATCGGCTGGAAGAACCGGCAGGGCCTCGGGGACAGCGCCAACCAGTTCCACTACTTCCGGCTGTCCGCCGACAACCGGATCCTGTGGGGCGGCTACGACGCGGTCCACCACTACGGCGGCCGGGTGCGCGCCGAGTACGACGACCGGCCGGAGACCTACGCCAAGCTGGCCGAGCACTTCTTCACCTGCTTCCCGCAGCTGGAGGGCACCCGCTTCACGCACGCGTGGGGCGGCGCCATCGACACCTGCTCGCGCTTCTCGGCGTTCTTCGGCACCGCGCACCACGGGAACGTGGCCTACGCGGCGGGCTACACCGGACTCGGCGTCGGCGCGACCCGCTTCGGCGCGGACGTCATGCTGGACCTCCTCGACGGCGAGACCACCGAACGCACCTCCCTGGAGATGGTCCGCAAAAAGCCCCTGCCCTTCCCACCCGAGCCCTTCGCCTGGACCGGCATCGCCCTGACCAAGTGGTCACTGGCCCGAGCCGACTCACACGGCGGCCGACGCAACCTGTGGCTGAAAACGATGGACAAGCTGGGGCTCGGTTTCGACAGCTGACGTCTCACCTGACAGGGACGACGCGATCCGGATCGCCCAGTCCGACCGTCTGGGCCCAGCCGTTCCGTGCGAAACCGGCCGCCGCCAGACGCGACAGTCGGCCGGGCGGGGCGAGCCGACGGTCGTAGCTCTGGGCCAGGCCCTCCTTGCTGTCCGCGAAGAGATACAGGTGGGCGTAGACCCGCCCGTCGTGCTCCCACTCGTAGCGCACGATCGGCTCACGCAGAACGGCCTCGAACCACACGGCGGCGTGCTCGGCGAGTTGCCGCGGCGTGCCGGTCGCCTTCGTGGCGAGGCGCGTCGGCTCGTCCGGCAGGAAGTAGAGCTGGTTGTGGAGGCGGTCGCCGCGCAGGGTGGATCCGGTGACATGGACGCCGATGTCTACCAGCGACAGGCGGCGCACGGGGTCGCTCAATCGGACGACGGCGAGCAGTGACGAGTCGTCCTCCGGCCGCCCCACCCAACTGTCGGCCCATGGCACGGTCCAGGAAGCGGCCAGCTCACCGAGCCGCTCGGTGAAGGCGAACTCCGCCTCGTCGAACTCGAACTCGTCGTCAGGGTCGTCGTTCTCGAACCATGGGTGTCCCCGCATGGAGGCACCCTAGGCTCTCTCCGCCGTGAGTGATTCAGTTCACTCCAACAGGGTGGCGAAACCCGCGTAATGCCTGCCCGGGACTGCCCTCTCCCTCGTGACGCGATCCGCGTTCACGTAGGAAAGGGAGGTCTTCTCATGAGTGGGGCGAAGACGGCGGTCGAGTGGCTGGCATCGGTGGCGCCGGATCCCGAGGCCTGTCGTTGGGAGTGGGAGCGCAATCCTCTTGGGGTCGCGCTGCTGCCCGCCGGCAAGGCCTGGGACGTGCTCATCCTGCCGGGCGAGCTCGGTTATCCCACGCTCGACGTCCTCACCCGGATCATCGACCAGCCGGGTCCGGTGCTGGTCGACTTCGGTGACGCCCGGATGGGGTTCCTCGTGCCGCCGGGCACGGCCGCGCGGTGGGTCGGCACGGGGATCCGTACGGCCGGGGCGGGCACCTGGATCGTCGTGCCGTATCCGGGGCGTTCCACCGGTGGTGTCCGCTGGCTGGTCCCGCCGGACGGCTCCGGCACGCTGACCGACCCGGCGCTCCTCGAACTGGCGATGCACGAGGCGGCGGCGGGCCTGGCCACGCAGGAGGGCGACGGCTAGCAGTCCGCCGGTGACTCGTCGGCCGCCCGTGCGGCCGACGCGGGCCCGCGATCGGTCACTTCTTCGGCGTGCCGGGCGTCCCCCGCCCGAGCAGCAGCCACAGCGACGACAGCAGGACCACACTCAGACACCAACTGGCCACGACATCCAGTGGCCAGTGATAACCCCGTCGCACCAGCCCGAAGGAGACACCGAGGACGAGGACCCCGCAGAGGGCGATCAGCGCGCGCCGGGCCCGCGGCAGGTACGGGACGAGCAGCATGGTCGCGCAGCCGTACGCGATGGCCGCCGTGGCGGTGTGCCCGGACGGGTAGAAGCCGGTGCTGGGCGGTACGACGGAGGTGCCGTGGCGGTCGGTCAGTTCCTTGAGCGGGATGACCAGCGCCGGGACCAGGGCCATGAGGCCGGCCGCCGCGAGGGGCGGGAACCACCAGCGGTCTGTACCGGCACGGCGGGCGCGCAGGGCCACGTACACCAGTGCCACGGCGAGGACGGGGACCGCTACCTGGACGTTGCCCAGGTCGGCGAGGAATGCGGAGGCGCGGTCCGGATGGACCAGCGCGTCGCTCAGGCGCCGGTCCAGTCGCAGCAGCGGCCCGTCGGCGACGACCTGCCAGGTGATCAGCGCGAAGAGGGCGGCCGGCAGGCCGAGGAGAAAGAAGAGGAAGAAGAAGGAGGTCGGCCGCCCCGGAACAGGGGGGGTGGTTCCGGGGCGGCCGTCCGGATCGGATCGCCGCGCGCCCCGGGGGGTTTGGGGCGGGCGGCCGTCCGATCGGTGAGGAGATCCAGAGCCGGAGGCTCCGTTTGTGTGCGCGAGGGCACGACCAGGTCGAAGCTGGGGAGGCCCCGGCCTGATGTCGCCCACAGTCCCCTGTGGGCGGGGTGTATCTCTCATCTGGGTAGAACCTACGGCAGCCGATGGGACTGCGACAGCCGGAATCGAGTCCTGACAGACACCTCGCACACGTTCTTCACACCCTCTGACGGCGGCCGCCCCAGACCCGGAATCCGCTGTGAATCCTGGGCTGGGGCGGGTGTGACGGGAGTGACCTGCGGCCGAGTCCCACCAGTGGGTCCGCTGGGACGTCAGATGCGCGCGAAGGCCTGCTCGATGATGTCGAGGCCCTCGTTGAGGAGGTCCTCGCCGATGACCAGCGGGGGCAGGAAGCGCAGCACGTTGCCGTAGGTGCCACAGGTAAGGACCAGCAGGCCCTCCTGGTGGCAGGCCTTGGCGAGGGCGGCGGTCGCCTCCGGGTTCGGCTCCTTGGTCGTACGGTCCTTGACCAGCTCGATGGCGATCATCGCGCCGCGGCCCCGCACGTCACCGATGATGTCGAACTTCTCGGCCATGGCACCGAGGCGGCCCTTCATGATCCCCTCGATGTGCTTCGCCCTGGCGTTGAGGTCGAGCTCCTTCATCGTCTCGATCGAGCCGAGCGCACCGGCGCAGGCGACCGGGTTGCCGCCGTACGTACCACCGAGGCCACCGGCGTGCGCGGCGTCCATGATCTCGGCACGGCCGGTCACGGCGGCCAGCGGCAGACCGCCGGCGATGCCCTTGGCGGTGGTGATCAGGTCCGGGACGATTCCCTCGTCCTCGCACGCGAACCACTGCCCGGTACGGCAGAAGCCGGACTGGATCTCGTCGGCGACGAAGACGATGCCGTTGTCGGCGGCGAACTTGCTCAGCGCGGGCAGGAACCCCTTGGCGGGCTCGATGAAGCCGCCCTCGCCGAGCACCGGCTCGATGATGATCGCGGCGACGTTCTCCGGGCCGACCTGCTTGGTGATCTGGTCGATGGCCTGCGCGGCGGCCTCCGGACCGGCGTTGTCCGGACCGGTCGGCCAGCGGTAGCCGTAGGCGACCGGGACGCGGTACACCTCGGGCGCGAAGGGCCCGAAGCCGTGCTTGTACGGCATGTTCTTCGCGGTCAGCGCCATCGTGAGGTTCGTACGGCCGTGGTAGCCGTGGTCGAAGACGACGACGGCCTGGCGCTTGGTGTACGCGCGGGCGATCTTGACGGCGTTCTCGACGGCCTCGGCGCCGGAGTTGAACAGCGCGGACTTCTTGGCGTGGTCACCCGGCGTGAGCTCCGCGAGGGCCTCGGCGACCTCCACGTAGCCCTCGTACGGCGTGACCATGAAACAGGTGTGGGTGAAGTCGGCGAGCTGCGCGGAGGCCCGGCGTACGACGGCCTCGGCGGAGGCGCCGACGCTCGTCACCGCGATGCCGGAACCGAAGTCGATGAGCCGGTTGCCGTCGACGTCCTCGATGATGCCGCCGCCCGCCCGCGCGGTGAACACGGGCAGCACCGAGCCCACGCCCTGCGCGACCGCGTTCACGCGGCGGGCCTGCAGCTCCTGCGACTTCGGGCCGGGGATGGCGGTGACGATCCGGCGCTCCTGCGGAAGTGCGCTCATGAGGGGCTCCTGGGGTGTTGCGAACGGGGTCTTTGCGGACGCTTCTCTTCTTTTCTCGCAGGCTAGGACGGAGGGCGGGGGGTGGGCATGCTCCATGTGGGCGTTGTCCGGGGTGAGGGTTTGTCCGTGGTGGACATAGCGAGGGTGTGCGGACCGCGTACGTCCGCTCCTCGGACGTCGGCCGCGTAAGCGGTGAACTCCCCTTGTGCGGGCGTTAGATTGGCCGCTGACGGTGGACGGAACGGCTGGTCAGGGAGCGAAGGCGATGGACAGCGACGGGACGCGGGACGTGCGGGGTACGCATGCGAATCCTGTGCCGCGACCGGCGGGGCCGCCGGACGTGCCGAAGGTGCCACCGCGGCCGGCGCACACACCCGGCGCGTCCGTGGCCGACTGGCTCGACGAGGACCGGCCCGAGACCGGGCCCGGCATCTGGCGGTTTGGATACCGGCTGCCGAAAGCCGCGTCGCGGTCGGAGCGGCTCAATCCGCTGACCGTCGCGGGCATGCTCATCCCGTTCGTGGTGGCGCTCGTGCTGTGGTCCCTGTGGCGGCGCGGCGGGCTGCCGTACCAGTTCACGCTGCTCAGGCTCTTCACCCCGGACGACTGGTGGTGGGGCGGCACGATGGCCTCGCCCAAGCGGCTGGAGGGACGGTCGCTGGAGTTCCCGGGCGTGGAGGCCCTGGAGGTCTACAGCGGGCTCTTCTTCGCCGTGCTCGTCTACACGGTGGGCCGGCTCGGCAGCTGGCCGGCCGTCGTCCGCCACGTCGTGAGCCGCAAACCGCAGCCCACCCGCGCCCTGCTGGCCGCCCTGGGCGCCCTGATCACCCTCAGTTTCGTCTTCCCGGACGCCTTCCCCCTCGTCGGCTGGGACGCGCTGCCCGTCGTGAACCCGCTGTTCTCCCTCATCGCCCTCGTCAGTGGCGGCTACGGCGTCTACACCTCGCCCTGGGCCACGGACACGCTCTACGCCCTCGTCACCGTCCTCGTGCTGTGGCCCTTCGCCCGGATCGGCGCCTGGTGGCCGCTGGCCCGGACCTGGCTCGCCGCCCGGAGTCGGGCCCGGCACGGTGAGGACCCGGTGCCCGTCGCCGAGCAGCCTCGTTCGCGCTGGCCCGAGCTGCGGGAGGCCGGGCAGTACCAGGCCGCCGATCTGCTCACCGCGGAGGTGCAGGCCGGGCGGATGAACGACGTGGACTGCGCCCGCGTCGAGCGCGGCTGGCAGCGGGCCCGGAGCCAGGGCAGGCACACCGCCTTCACCGACACCGTGCTGCGCCAGGGCGCCGCCGCGCTCACCCACCCCTCCGGCGCGCGCGACCTGTCCGGCCGTATCGCCCGGCACGACCTGCTCACCGGCCAGGTCCGCATCGGGCGGTGGGCCACCGCCGAGCGCACCCCGCGCGCGTACGGCGGAGTGGGCGCGGCGCTCGGACCGGCCACCCTCGCCACCTCGCTGCTGGTCGTCGGGCCCTCGGGCGCCGGCAAGACCCGGCATGTGATCGCCCCCGTGGTCGAGTCCCTCGCGCTCCAGGCGCTCACCGGCGGCTGCGCCGTCGTCGTGCTGTGCGGCGCGGGCACACCGATCGGTGCCGACTCGTCGTACGACGTCGTCGTGCGCGTCGGCGACCCCGGCTCCGTCCACGACCTCGACCCGTACGCGGAGGCCGACGACCCCGACGAGGCCGCCGGGTTCCTCGCCGAGGCGCTGGCCGGGGATCTCGACACGGTGGGTCCCGAGCGCGCGGCACGGGCTCTCGCCCAGCTCCTCGGTCCCTATCGGGCCGCGTACGGGCACTTCCCTCCGCTGCCGGTTCTGAGGGAGCTGCTGGAAGGCGACCCCGCGCTCCTCGACGAGCTGCGCGGGCGGCTGGCCGACGAGCGGTTCGCGGTGATGCGCCGCGAACTCGACGCACGGGCGCGGCAGAACGGACACCCCGGTGACCCCGGTCCCGTCCTCGCCGACCGGCTGGCTCTGCTGGACCGGCCCGCGTTCGCCGGATTCCTCGGCGCGGGGGGCGCGGTCGGCGACGGGCTCCGCCCGTTCTCGCTGCGCGCCCTCGTCCACCATCCCCTGCGGGTCCGTGTCGACCTGCCCGACCGCGGTCACGAGGAGGCGTCCCGGCTGCTCGCCCGGCTGGTGCTGGCGCAGTTCAGCGGCGTCGTACGGGACAGGGCGCGCGAGCACTTCGCGGGCCTGGTCGTCGACGACGCCACCGGCACCGTCACCCCCGAGGCCGTACGGCGGATCCAGCGGCTGCGCTCGCAGAACGCGGGGGTCGTGCTCGCGCTGCGTACGGTCTCCGACGTACCGGAGGCGCTGCACGGGCCGCTGTTCGGGGCGGTGGGCTGCCGGATGGCGCTGTCCGGGGTGACCACCTGGGACGGCAGCCGCTTCGCCAACGCCTGGGGCACCGAGTGGGTGGAGACCAAGGACGTCGCCCAGCACACCGTCTTCGCCGACCAGCCGATGACCCGGGCCATGCACGCCCTGCGCAAGCTGGTGACCGGCAAGGCCGTGACGACCGAGGCGGTCACCGTCCGGCAGGTCGAGCGGGAGCGGTGGTCCGCGTCCGAGCTGGCGCACGCCGTGCCGCCGGGACACGCGGTGCTGTCGCTGACCGGGGCCGACGGCGAGCACGCGCCGCCGCTGCTGGTGGATCTGCGGGGTTAGGCCAGGATTCGCGGTGACCGGGTGACCGTACGGTGAGGCAGAATCGGCACAGGCCGTTCATACACGGCGGCCAAATGATCACAAGGCTCATCTGATCCCCGTAGACCTTGAAGGCCTCATGCCTCCCACGCTCGCCTCGCTCGTCCACCACTCCGCGCTCAAGCTGACCGTGCGGGCGGGCGAGGACCGGCTCGACGTTCCCGTGCGCTGGGCGCATGTCAGCGAACTCGCCGATCCCGTGCCGTACATGGAGGGCGGGGAACTGCTGCTGATCACCGCGCTGAAGCTGGACGCGGAGGATCCGGAGGCGATGCGGCGGTATGTGAAGCGGCTGGTCGGGGCCGGGGTCGTGGGGCTCGGGTTCGCGGTCGGGGTCAACTACGAGGACATTCCCGAGGCGCTCGTCGACGCCGCCGTCGGCGAGGGGTTCCCGCTGCTCGAGGTGCCCCAGCGCACGCCGTTCCTCGCCATCAGCAAGGCGGTCTCCGCGGCCATCGCCGCCGACCAGTACCGGGCGGTGACGGCCGGGTTCGCGGCGCAGCGGGAACTGACCAGGCAGGCGCTGAGCGACGGGCCGGAGGGGCTGCTGGCCGCGCTCGCCTCGCAGGTGGACGGGTGGGCGGCGCTGTACGACGCGTCCGGCGCCGTCGTCGCCACCGCGCCGGAGTGGGCGGGGCGGCGGGCCGCGCGGCTCACCGCGGACGTGGAGCGGCTGCGGGAGCGGCCCGCGCCGGCCTCCTCCGTGGTGGGCGGGCCCGACAACGAGGACCGCGTCGAACTGCACTCCCTGGGCACCGGGCGGCGCCCGCGGGCCGCGCTCGCGGTGGGCACGGCGGCGGCGCCGGGCACGGCCGAGCGGTACGCCGTCCATTCGGCCATCGCCCTGCTGACCCTGACCACCGAGCGTTCCCGGTCCCTGCACGAGGCCGAGCAGCGGCTCGGGGCGGCGGTGCTGCGGATGCTGCTGGCAGGGGAGCCGGACCACGCGCGGGCCGTGGCCGGGGATCTGTACGGGGCGCTGCTGGACGCGCCGTTCCGGGTGATCGTCGCCGAGTCGGTGTCGGCGGTACGGATGGCGGGCGAGGAGGCTCCGGCGCGGCCCGCCGGGAGGCCGTCGGCCGCCGCGCTGGTCGCCGCCGACTCCGACGGCGATCCGCTGGACGCGCTCACCGAGGTCGTGGAGTCCGCCGCGGCGCGGGCCGGGGAGGCGGTGCTGGTCGTTCCCGAGGGGGAGCGGCTGGTGGTGCTGGCCGCGGACGGGGGTGCGGCGGTCCGGGCGTGCGGGGAGTACGCGGCCGTTCTGGAGGCCGGGCGGGGCGTGGGGGAGCAGGGCGGCTCGGGGGACGGGTCCGAGCTGGTCGTCGGGGTGTCGGCGCCGGTCGGGCCGGTCGCGGTGGGGGCCGCGTACCGACAGGCCGAGCAGGCGTTGTCCGTCGCGCGCCGGCGGGGGCGGGTGTATGTGGAGCACGAGCAGCTGGCGTCCGGGTCGGTGCTGCTGCTGCTCGCCGACGACGCGGTGAAGGCGTTCGCGGACGGGTTGCTGCGGGCGTTGTACGAGCACGACGCGACCGGGCGGGGAGATCTGGTCGCCTCGCTGCGGGCGTGGCTGTCACGGCACGGGCAGTGGGACGCGGCGGCCGCGGATCTGGGGGTGCACCGGCACACGCTGCGCTACCGGATGCGGCGGGTGGAGGAGATCCTCGGGCGGTCGCTGGACGATCCGGATGTACGGATGGAGCTGTGGCTGGCGCTGAAGGCGACGTCGACGGAACAGTGACCGCGGGGTCTTTCTCGCCCCCGCTGCCCCTACCCGTCCCATCCCTGAGGGCTGCGCCCCCAGACCCCCGCTTCGGCCCGAAAGGGCCTCGTCCTCAAACTCCCCCAGAGGGGGTGCCCCCAGACGGGCTGGTCGGTCAGCTCCTCCGGCGTTCGAGGAGCGGCACCCCGCCAAACCGGCGCACTCCCACCCCCCAGCACTCCGCCCCGGACAAACGCCCCTCCGCGCCCCCGCCCCTACCGTGGACCCGAAAGCCAACGCACACCCCCAACGCGGAAGGGCCGGGACCCGCATATGACTTCCACCCACGCCTTCTGGCTCGCCGGCCGCCAGGTCACCGGCGAGGACAGCTTCGACGTCAGTTCGCCGTGGGACGGGCGGATCGTCGGCAAGGTCAGCGTGCCGAGCGAGGCGCAGACCGAGGAGGCCGTCGCCGCCGCGTACGCCGTACGGGACGAGTTCGCCGCCACGCCCGCCCATGTGCGGGCCGCCGCCCTCGACCACGTCAGCCGCCGCCTCGTCGAGCGCACCGAGGAGATCGCGCAGCTGATCTCCGCCGAGAACGGCAAGCCGATCAAGTGGGCCCGCGGTGAGGTCGGCCGTGCCGTCTCCGTGTTCCGGTTCGCGGCCGAGGAGGCCCGTCGGTTCAACGGCGGCGAGGCCCAGCGCCTCGACACCGACCTCGGCGGTCAGGGGCGCCTCGCGCTCACCCGGCGCTTCCCCAAGGGTGTCGTCCTCGGCATCGCGCCCTTCAACTTCCCGCTCAACCTGTGCGCCCACAAGATCGCCCCGGCGATCGCGGCCGGCGCGCCGATCATCCTGAAGCCGGCTCCGGCGACCCCGCTCTCCGGGCTGATCATCGGCGAGCTGCTCGCCGAGACCGAGCTGCCCGCGGGCTCCTGGAGCATCCTGCCGGTGCCGAACGACCGTATGCCCGCCCTCGTCCAGGACGAGCGGCTGCCGGTCATCTCCTTCACCGGTTCCGAGAAGGTCGGCTACGCGATCATGGACTCGGTGCCGCGCAAGCACTGCACCCTGGAGCTGGGCGGCAACGGCGCGGCCGTCGTGCTCGGCGACTACGCCTCCGACGCCGACCTCGACTGGGCCGCGACCCGTATCGCGACCTTCTCCAACTACCAGGGCGGCCAGTCCTGCATCTCGGTGCAGCGGGTCATCGCGGACGCGTCCGTGTACGACCGGCTGCTGCCCCGCGTCGTCGCCGCCGTCGAGGCCCAGGTCACCGGTGACCCGAGCGACGACAAGACCGACGTCGGGCCGCTGGTCAGCGAGGACGCCGCCCTCCGTGTCGAGGCGTGGGTCAAGGAGGCCGTCGAGGCCGGGGCCACGCTCCTCACCGGCGGCGAGCGCGACGGCGCCTCCTACGCGCCGACCGTCCTCACCGACGTACCGGCCGACACGACGATCTCCTGCGAGGAGGTCTTCGGGCCCGTCCTGACCGTGCAGAAGGTGAACGGCGAGGCCGAGGCCTTCGCGGCCGCCAACGACTCCAAGTACGGCCTCCAGACAGGCGTGTTCACCCACGACCTCCAGGCCGCCTTCCGTGCCCACCGCGCGCTCGAGGTCGGCGGTGTCGTCATCGGCGACGTGCCCTCCTACCGCGCCGACCAGATGCCGTACGGCGGCGCCAAGCAGTCCGGTGTGGGCCGCGAGGGCGTGAAGTTCGCGATGGACGACTACACCTACGAGCGGGTGCTCGTGCTCACGGGGATCGCGCTCTGACCTCTGGGGAAGACCGACGGCCGGAGCCCGCTGTGCGGGGGCTCCGGCCGCTTCTCGCCCACCCTCTAGCTAATGGGAACCATTTTCAGATAGGGTGGCGACAGCGGCGCTAGCCCGCTGACCCGAAAGGGCCCGGCACCGATGCCTTCCGGTGCCGGGCCCCTTCACTGTGCCGCTCTCCTCCGGACCCTCAACCGGAGAAGCCGGCACGCGCGAGCCGCAGCGGGCCGCGCAGCCTGAGACGGACGTCATGCACCCCGGAAGCGGGCAGCGGGGCGGTCACCGTCACATAGTCGTACGGGCCCGACGTGGGCGCGGGTGGTGACAGCACCGCCAGTGCCGAACCGCCGTCGAGCGACACCTCCACCTCGCCCTCGCCCGCCACGGTCACCGTCACCTCCGTGACCCCCGCCCCGAAGTCGCAGGCGCGGTAGAGCAGTTCGGCCGACCCACCGTTCGCGGGCGTCACCGCGTCGCCCGCCGTCTTCGTGCGGTCGACGATCGCGACACCGCTCTGCTCGTCGAAGTCGGCCCCGTGCAGACCGCGTTCGACGACCGGGCGCGGCCCGCCCGCCTCGCCGTCCAGGACGACCGTCGTACGCAGCCGGACATCCTCGCTGGAGGCGCCGACCAGCAGGTCGTACGGGCCCGGCTCCAGGCGCCACCGGCCGTGCGCCACGTCCCAGAACTCCAGTGCCGGCAGCGGTACTTCGAAGGACAGCTCCCGCTTCTCGCCGGGGGCCAGCGTGAACCTCTCGTGCGCCACCAGCTCACGGCGCGGACGCGGCACCGAGGGATCGGCGGCGCGGGCGTAGAGCTGGGCGACCTCGTCGGCCGGCACGTCCCCGGTGTTCGTGACTGTGAAGGAGACCTGCAACTCCCCCTCCCCGACACGGGACTTCAGGTCCGCGTAGGAGAAGGACGCGTACGACAGGCCGTGGCCGAAGGGGAACAGCGGGGTGCCCTCGTAGTACAGGTAGGTCTGGCGGCCGCCGAGCACGTCGTAGTCCAGCAGGTCGGGAAGGTCGGCGTCGGCGGCGTACCAGGTCTGCGGGAGGCGGCCCGCAGGGGAGACGTCGCCGGCCAGGATCCGGGCCAGCGCGGTGCCGGCCGCCTGACCGCCGTGCGAGGTCCACAGCGCCGCACGCAGCGGCGCCGGGTCGAAGGCGTACGGGTAGGCGGAGACCAGGGCCAGCACCGTGTTCGGGTTGGCGGCGCGGGCCGCGCGCAGCAGGCGCTCCTGGTGGGCGGGCAGGGCGAGCGTCGTACGGTCCTCGGTCTCACGGCCGTTGATGTGCGGGTCGTTGCCCGCGACCACCAGCACCACGTCCGCCTCGGCGGCGACCCTGGCCACCGCGTCCTTGCCGTGCTCGGCGACGATCAACGTGAAGATTTCGGGCTGATCGTCGAGTTCCGCGTTCTCATCGGCAACCTTTACTCCGGCGGCGCCGACAGAGACGTGGCGACCCGTACCGACGTGCCTGAGGAGGTGTCCGTGTTCATGGGGTTCCAGCCGGAACGTCTCCTGGACGATCCAGCCTCCAGGCTGGTCGGCGGAGGCGCGCAGGAAGCCGTCGTCGGCGACCGAGAGATAGCGGCCGTCGGGGGCGCGCAGGGTCAGTACGCCCTCGCCCCAGTCGACCAGCGCGAGCTCGGTGCCGACCGGGCCGGTGGCGAGCGGCGGCAGATCCGTGCGGCCCGCCAGCAGCGCCGGGTCGAGGGCGCCCTCGGCGCCGCGCACCGCGTCGTCGGCCTCCGCCTCGGGGACGTGCAGGAAGGTGCCGTCCGAGGTCTTCAGCAGGACCCGGTCCACCCCCTCCGCGAACTCCACGCGGTCGGCGCCGAACCGCTCGTACAGGCCCTCCAGCGGGGTGGAGCGGTGGATCAGTGTGCCGCTGTACCAGTCGAGCTTGCACTCGTCGGCGAGCAGCCCGACCACGGCGAGCCGGGTGTCCGGGGCGAGCGGCAGCACACCGTCGTTGCGCAGCAGCACCGCCGACTGCTCGGCCGCCTCCTGGGCGAGGGCGCGGTGGGCCGGGGTGTCGAAGTCCTTGGTCAGCGCGTACGGGTCGTACTGCGGGTCGAACTCGCCGAGGCGGAAGCGGACCGAGAGCTGGCGGCGGACCGCCGTGTCGATGTCGGCCTCCGTCAACAGGCCCTGCTCGTAAGCCCTCTTGACCCGGCCGACCATCTGCGAGCTGTCGGTGCCGTGGTCGGTGAAGCTGTCGACGCCGGCCTGCAACGAGGCCGCGGTGGCCTCCTCGTGGGTGTCGTAGTAGTGCTCGTGGTCGACCAGGTTGGAGGGCGCGCCGGCGTCCGAGCAGACCAGCAGGTCCTCGTCCGTCCAGGTGCGCAGGTGCTCGCGCAGATACGGACTGACGTGGTTCGGGCGGCCGTTGACCAGGTTGTACGCCGGCATCACCCCGGCCACCGTGCCCGCCTCGACGGTCTCGCGGAAGGCGCGCAGGTCGTACTCGTGGAGCACGCGCGGGCGGACCGAACTGGACGAAGTGGCCCGGTCCGTCTCGTTGTTGTGGGCGAGCCAGTGCTTGAGGACGGGCGCGGTGCGCCAGTACGTCGGATGGTCCCCGCGCAGGCCCCGGGTGTACGCGACGGCGATCGCCGAGGTGAGCTTCGGGTCCTCCGAGTAGCCCTCCTCGTTGCGGCCCCACAGGGGGTGGCGCAGCAGGTTCACCGTGGGGGACCAGACGTTGAGGCCGACGCGGTCGTCGAGGGCGCGCATCGCCCGGACCTCCTTGGAGACGGCCTCGCCGACCCGGTGCACGAGATCCGTGTTCCAGGTCGCGCCCAGGCCCACCGCCTGCGGGAACACCGTCGCCGGGCCCATCCAGGCCACCCCGTGCAGGGCTTCCTGGCCGGTGCGGAAGGCCTCGATGCCGAGCCGCTCCACGGCGGGGGCGAACTGGTGCAGGAACGCGGTCTTCTCATCGAGGGTCAGCCGCGACAACAGGTCGTCGATGCGCTTCGCGAACGGCAGATGCGGATCGCGGAAAGGCGGCGTGGGCGGCGTCTGTGCGGTCACGTGGGGTTCCCCTTGAAGTGGAGCGGCCGAGCGCTTTCGAAGCGCTTCGATGCTGATTCGACACAGGGCCGGGTGTCAAGAGAGCAGCGCCGTCACTTCAAGTCGTGCATAAGAAAAGGTCACCTCCCATACCCCGGAGGAATATTGGAAGCGACTCTTGTGCACCCACATGCCTTCACTTAACCTCACAGCAACATCGAAGCGCTTCGACTACGGCGGTAGGCCGGATCCGTCGGGGCATCGCTTCAGCTCAGCCAGTTCCACTCAAGACACCACAGCCGACGGCTCCACCGCCGGGTGTCCTGGTGCGCCATGAAGGGTTGACGCAATGACGCCGAACGCCGCCCCCGCCTCCTCCGGACCGAGCCGGAGAAGCTTCCTCGCCTCCACGGCGGTCGCCACCGCAGCGGTGGCCGGTGGAATGCCGCTGCTCGCCGCCTGCGGCGGTTCGGACAGCGGGTCGCGCGACGGCACCACGTCGAGCAAGGACGCGAAGAAGATCCTTCCGGCGTACGTGGCGAGCAACGTGGTGACGCCGGACATCCCCGCCAAGAACGGCTCAGCGATCGGGTTCACCAGCAAGCTGGACCTCGCCACGCTGAAGACGTCGGTCGAGAAGAAGCTCGGCAAGGGCGGCAAGGTCACCGTCATGTCGCCGTTCTGGGGCTCCCCGCCCAAGAGCGGCAACGCCTACTACAAGGCGATGAACGACCTGATCGGCGTCGACGTCCAGTGGCAGAACCAGGACGGCAACACCTACGAGCAGAAGCTCGGCGCGGTGCTCGCCTCCAGCGACGTGCCGGACGTGGTGGTCGTCCCCGGCTGGAACATGAACGGCAAGATCCCCACCGCCATCATGAGCAAGTTCGCCGACCTCGGCCCCTACCTCTCCGGCGACGCGGTCAAGGACTACCCGAACCTCGCGGCGATCCCGACGGACGCCTGGCGCCGCTCCATCTTCGGCGGCAAGCTGCGCGGTCTGCCGATGCCGTCGCCGTGGGCCCCCAGCATCGTGCCGCTTTACCGCAAGGACATCTTCGACAAGGAAGGGTACGAGATACCCAAGTCCTGCGACGAGTTCATGGCACTGGCCAAGGAGATCACCAACGCCAAGGCCAAGCGCTGGGCGTGCCTGGACATGAAGTGGACCGCCTGGCAGGCCTTCGGTGTCTTCTCCGGCAGCGAGAAGCCGCTCGGCTGGAACATGGTCGACGGCAAGCTGGTCTACCGCGTCGAGACCGAGCAGTACCTCGAGGCGATCGAGTGGTCCCGCAAGCTGTTCGAGGCAGGCGTCGTCCACCCCGACTCCAAGATGGGCAAGAACGCCCCCGATCCGGGCCCCAAGTTCGCGGCCGGCGAGTTCCTGATCTACCCCAACAACATCTCCCAGTGGTGGGGCCGCACCGCCGAACAGGCCCAGCAGAACCCGGAGTTCAAGATCTGGGGCATGGACGTCTGGGGCCACGACGGCGGCAACCCCACCATCTACGCCGAGCAGCCCGCCGGCATCTTCGCCTTCGTCAACAAGAAGGCCTCCGAGTCGGTCATCCGCGACGTGCTCGCCGTCGCCAACGTCACCGCGGCGCCGTACGGCACCAAGGAGTACATGATGACCAACTACGGCGTGGAGGGCACCCACTACACGGTCAAGGACGGCGTCCCCGCCAAGACCGACCAGGGCAACCTCGAGGTGATGAACGCCTACGTCATGATCGACGGCCCCGCCGCGACCATCGCGCACCCCGACTTCCCCGATGTCGCCAAGGGCCAGGTCGAGTGGCAGCAGCGGATGGGCGCCTTCACCAAGAAGTCCACCTTCTGGGGCATGCAGATCACCGAGCCCAACCGCTACACCAACCTCGCCAACGACTTCGAGCAGCTGGAGGACGACATCGTCCGCGGCCGCAAGAAGATCAGCGACATGCAGCAGGCCGTCTCCGACTGGAAGAGCAAGGGCGGCGACAAGCTGCGCGACTGGTACAAGCAGATCCTCGACGAGAACGGCTCCGCGGCCAGCTGACCGGGTACCGAGGCAAGGAGAACGGCCGTGTCCCACAGCACGGTGCCTCGGAGCAGGACCGAGGCCGACACGACGGAGAAGACCCCGGTGGCGTCCGGCGGCGCCACCGGCTCCAAGGGCAAGAAACGCGCGGGCAAGCTGAGCCTGAGACTCAGGTTCCGGCGCGACCGCGTCCTCATCCTGATGACCCTGCCGGCCGTCGTGCTGGTCCTGCTCTTCAACTACGTGCCGATCCTCGGCAACGTGGTCGCCTTCCAGGACTACGACCCCTACATCAGCGACAACGGCGTCGTGTCCATGCTGCACAGCCCCTGGGTGGGGCTGGAGAACTTCCAGCGGATCTTCGCGGACTCCTCCTTCTGGCAGGCGGTCCAGAACACCCTCGTGCTGTTCGTCCTCCAGCTCGTGCTGTTCTTCCCGATCCCGATCCTGCTCGCGCTGCTCATCAACAGCGTGATCAGGCCCCGGGTGCGGGCGATCGCACAGGCCGTTCTCTATCTGCCGCACTTCTTCTCGTGGGTGCTGGTCATCGCGGTCTTCCAGCAACTGCTCGGCGGCGCCGGACTGCTCTCGACGCTGCTGCGCGACCACGGGTACGACGGCCTCGACATCATGACCGACCCGAACACCTTCAAGTTCCTGGTCACCGCGCAGTCGGTGTGGAAGGACGCGGGCTGGGGGATCATCGTCTTCCTCGCCGCGCTGGCCTCCGTGAGCCCGGACCTGTACGAGGCCGCGGCCATGGACGGGGCCTCGCGCTGGCGCCGGATGTGGCACGTCACCCTGCCCGCGCTGCGACCGGTGATCGCGCTGCTGCTGGTGCTGCGGGTCGGTGACGCGCTGACCGTCGGCTTCGAACAGATCCTTCTCCAACGCGACGCCGTGGGACCGGGCGCCGCGGAAGTGCTCGACACCTTCGTGTGGTGGAACGGCGTGCGCAACCAGGACTTCGGCTACGCGGCCGCCGCCGGCCTCGTCAAGGGCGTCATCAGCATCGGCCTCGTCCTGGCCGCGAACAAAGTGGCCCATCTCATGGGCGAGCAGGGGGTGTACAAGAAGTGACCGCCGTGATCGACAAGCCGGTACCCAAGCCCGTACCCAAGCCCGGCCGGTGGGCCGCGCCGCCCCGGCCGGTCTGGGAGGAGGAACCCTCCAAGGTCGGACTGGCGAGCAAGGGGCTGGTGCTCGGCATCGCCTGTCTGGCCATCCTGTTCCCGCTCTGGATCGTCGTCGTCACCAGCCTCTCCTCGCGCAAGACCATCGACGAGGCCGGCGGTCTGGTGATGGTGCCCAAGGACATCACCTTCATCGCCTACCAGGAACTCCTCAGCGGGGGACAGGTGACGCGGGCCGCGATCATCTCCGTCCTGGTCACGCTGGTGGGTACGGCGTTCTCCATGACCGTGTCCGTGCTCTGCGCGTACGGGCTGTCGCGGAGCGGGTCGCTGGGGCATCGGTGGATCCTGATGGCCCTGCTGGCGACCATGTTCTTCAGCGCCGGTCTCATCCCGACGTATCTGCTGGTGCAGACGCTCGGGCTGACCGACAGCTATCTCGCGCTGATCCTGCCGAGCGCGATCAGTGTCTTCAACATCCTGGTGCTGCGCGGGTTCTTCATGGGGATCTCGCCGGAACTGACCGACAGTGCGCGGATCGACGGGGCCGGGGACTTCCGGATCCTGTGGCAGATCATCATGCCGCTGTCGCGGGCCGTCATCGCGGTGATCACGCTGTTCTACGCGGTCGGGTACTGGAGTGCGTGGTTCAACGCGTCTCTGTATCTCAACGACCAGGACATGATGCCGCTCCAGAACGTCATGATCCAGCTGGTGCAGAAGCAGGAGGCTCCGGTGGGGCTGGGGCAGGCCATCAAGACGGGGCAGCTGTCCGGGCTGGCCGTGCAGATGGCTGTGATGGTGATGGCGTTGCTGCCGGTGGCTGTGCTTTCGCCGTTCGTCCAGCGGCATTTCAAGAAGGGCATGTTGACGGGCGCGGTGAAGGGTTGATCCGCGCCCATTGAAGAGGGTGGCGGGGACAGGACGGCGGCTGCGGGTTCGTTGTGGCTGGTCGCGCAGTTCCCCGCGCCCCTGAGGTTGGTATCTCCACCCCCTTTTCATAGAGCGAGGTATGTCATGAGCACGTCCCGCCTCAGTAGGCGAACCGTTCTTGCCGGGACCGCGGCCGCCGCCGCGCTCACCGCTGTTCCCCTGCTGCCGGGGCGTGCGCATGCCGCCGAGACCGCCGGTGCCGGCGCCTATCGCTGGCGTACCGCCGTCATCGGGGGTACCGGGTTCGTGACCGGTGTTCTCTTCCATCCCTCCGTCCGCGGGCTCGCCTACGCCCGTACCGACATCGGTGGGGCGTACCGGTGGGACAGCGCCGCCGCCTCCTGGGTGCCGCTCACCGATCACCTCGGGTGGGACGACTGGAACCTTCTCGGTGTCGAGGCCATCGCCGTCGACCCGGCCCACCCGAACCGGGTCTATCTCTCGCTCGGCACCTACGCCCAGGCGTGGGCCGGGAACGGTGCCGTGCTGCGCTCCGACGACCGCGGTGCCACCTGGGCCCGGACCGACCTCACCGTGAAGCTCGGGGCCAATGAGGACGGGCGTGGGTGTGGTGAGCGCCTGCTCGTCGACCCGCGGGACAGTGACACTTTGTGGCTGGGGACCCGGCACGACGGGCTGCTCAAGTCCACCGACCGGGGCGCCACCTGGGCCACCGCGACCGGCTTCCCGGGCACCCCGAGCGCCTCCGGGCAGGGCGTCACCCTGCTCGTCGCCGCCGGGCGCACCCTCTACGCCGGCTGGGGAGACTCCGACGGCACCGCCGCCAACCTGTACCGCACCGCCGACGGCACCAAGTGGGAGGCCGTGCCCGGGCAGCCCTCCGGTGCCGCCGCCAAGGTGCCGATCCGGGCCGCGTACGACAAGCACACCCGCGAGCTGTACCTGACGTACGCCAACGCTCCCGGGCCCAACGGGCAGTCCGACGGCAGTGTGCACAAGCTGTGCACCGCCAACGGCAAGTGGACCGAGGTGACTCCGGTGAAGCCCGGCGGCACGACGAGTGACGGATCCTCCGACACCTTCGGCTACGGCGGGGTCGCCGTGGACGCCCGCAGACCCGGGACCCTCGTCGTCTCCACCAACAACCGGTGGGCCGCCGTCGACACCGTGTTCCGGTCCACCGACGGTGGTCGCACCTGGACGTCCCTCAAGGACTCCGCCGTCTTCGACGTCTCCGAGACTCCTTTCCTCAAGTGGGGCGACGACAAGCCCAAGTTCGGCTGGTGGATCCAGGCCCTCGCCCTCGACCCGTACGACTCCAAGCACGTCGTCTACGGCACCGGCGCCACCCTCTACGGCACCCGGGACCTGAAGCACTGGGCCCCGCAGATCCGCGGCCTGGAGGAGACCTCCGTGCGCCAGCTGATCTCGCCCCCGGTCGGGAAGGCGCACCTGATCAGCGGGCTCGGGGACATCGGCGTGATGTACCACGAGCGGCTCACCGCCTCGCCCTCGCGCGGCATGGCCACGAACCCCGTGTTCGGGACGGCGACGGGACTCGCGCAGGCCGCGCTGAAGCCGGCGTACGTCGTGCGCAGCGGCTGGGGCGACCACGGCAACGGCGCGTACTCGAACGACGGTGGGCAGACCTGGGCGCCCTTCGAGGCCCAGCCCTCCATGGCCAAGGACGCTCCGGGGCCGATCACCACCAACGCCGACGGCAGCGTGCTGCTGTGGGTCTTCGTGCACTGGGACGGCACCAAGTACCCGGCCTACCGCTCCGCGGACAACGGCGCCACCTGGACCGAGATCTCCTCCTTCCCGAAGGGCGCCACGCCGGTCGCCGACCCGGCCGACCCGACGCTCCTCTACGCGTACGACACCGACACGGGAAAGCTACTCGCCAGCACTGACAGTGGCCTCAGCTTCACCGAGCGTGCGACCGGGCTGCCCTCCGGTGACACCCAGTTCGAGCTGGTCGCCGCGCCCGGGCGCTCCGGCGACCTGTGGCTGAGCGTGAAGTGGAACGGGCTCTACCGGTCCACCGACGGCGGTGCGAGCTTCGCCAAGGTCGCCAGCTGCTGGGCCTCGTACACGCTCGGCTTCGGCAAGGCCGCCGACGGCGCCGACTACCCGGCGATCTACATGGTCGGCTCGACCGAGTCCATCACCGCCGTGTACCGCTCCGACGACGAGGCCAAGAGCTGGACCCGGATCAACGACGACCAGCACCAGTGGGGGTGGACCGGCGAGGTCATCACCGGCGACCCGCGCGTGTACGGCCGGGTCTACCTCGCCACCAACGGGCGCGGCATCCAGTACGGAGAGCCCGTCTGATGCCCGACCTCGGTGCGGTGACGAACGGTCGCCTCCTCTTCGGCGGCGACTACAACCCCGAGCAGTGGCCCGAGGAGACCTGGCACGAGGACGTCCGGCTCATGAAGGACGCCGGGGTCAACACCGTCACCCTCGGCGTCTTCTCCTGGGCGAAGCTCGAACCCCGCCCGGGGGAGCGGGACTTCGGCTGGCTGGACCGGCTCATGGACCTGATGCACGAGAACGGCATCGGTGTCGTCCTCGCCACGCCCACCTCCTCGCCGCCGCCCTGGATGGGGCACCTGCACCCCGACACCCTTCCCGTCGACCAGGACGGCCGCACCGAGTGGTGGGGCGGCCGGCAGCACTTCTCCCACTCCAGTGCCGTCTACCGCCGTTACGCCGCCGCCATCACCGAGGACCTCGCCGCCCGCTACGGCGGCCACCCGGCCCTCACCCTGTGGCACATCAACAACGAGTACTGCACCTACGACTGGGGCCCCGAGGCCGCCGCCCGCTTCCGCGACTGGCTGCGCGACAGGTACGGCACGCTCGACGGTCTCAACGAGGCCTGGGGCACCGCCTTCTGGAGCCAGGGCTACGGCGACTGGGCCGAGGTGCACACGCCCCGCCACGCCCACTACCTCAAGAACCCGGCGCAGGTGCTGGACTTCAAGCGGTTCACCTCCGACATGCTCCTGGAGTGCTACCTCGCCGAGCGGGACATCGTGCGGCGGCACACCCCGCACCTCCCGGTCACCACCAACTTCATGCCGCTGTGGGTGGGTCAGGACGCCTGGCGGTGGGTCGAGGAGGAGGACGTCGTCTCCGTCGACCTCTACCCCGATCCACGCGACCCGCTCGGTGCCCAGTCCGGCGCTCTCGTCCAGGACATGACCCGCTCGCAGGCCCGCGGCCCCTGGATGCTCATGGAGCAGGCGGCCGGTCCGGTCAACTGGCGGGGCGTCAACCATCCCAAGCCCCGTGGCCTCAACCGCCTCTGGTCCCTCCAGGCCGTCGCCCGGGGTGCCGACGCCGTCTGCTACTTCCAGTGGCGGCAGTCGCGGCAGGGGGCGGAGAAGTTCCACTCCGGGATGGTCAGTCATGCGGGGGAGCGGGGCCGTACGTATCAGGAGGTCAAGCGGCTGGGGGCGGAACTCGCCCGGATATCGGGTGAGGTGACGGGCCGTCACACCGTCGGCGACATCGCGGTCCTGCACGACTGGCACTCCTGGTGGGCCGGTTCCCATGAGGGCCGGCTCTCCACCCAGGTCGACTACGCACAGGTCCTCACCGCCTGGCACCGGGCCCTGTGGGAGGCGCAGCTCGCCACCGACTTCGCCCACCCCGAGCACGACCTCACCGCGTACAAGCTCGTCGTCGTGCCCCAGCTGTACTCCCTGGGCGACGCGGCGATCGAGAACCTCCTCGCGTACGTCCGCGGCGGCGGCACCCTCGTCTCCGGCTTCCTCACCGGCGTCGCCGACGAGGACGACCGGGTGCGAGCCGGCGGGATGGACTCGCGCCTGCGTGAGCTCTTCGGTATCCGCACGCTGCACGAGTGGTGGCCGCTGGACGCGGGGGAGAGCGTGGAGTGCGACGGCTTCCGCGGGACGCTGTGGTCGGAGGAGATCGAGAAGGACGAGGAGGCGACGACGGAGGCCGCCTTCAAGGGCGGTGAACTCGACGGTCTGCCCGCGGTGTTGCGCAAGGGCCGGACCCGGTACCTCGCCACGCTTCCCGACTCCGGCGACCTGCGCGCCCTCCTCGCCGGCATCGCGGCCGAGGCCGGTGTACGGCCGGTGCTCAACGGGCTTCCAGCCGGTGTCGAGGCGGTACGCCGTGGCGAGCTGCTCTTCGTCCTCAACCACTCCCGTGAGTCCGTGCGCGTCGAGGTGCCCGGCACCCACCACGACCTGCTGACGGGGGCGACCGTCACGGACGAGTTGACCTTGGACCGTTACGGCGTGGTGGTGTTGCGCCCATGAACGCGGAACTCGGTACGGTGCACGGCACTTGGGAACCCACCCCCGCCACCCGCTGGGAGGACGGCTTCCTGAGCGGCAACGGCCATCACGGCGCTCTGGTGTTCGGTGAGCCGAACGGCGAGCGGGTCGTCGTCACCCATCACACCCTCGTGCGCCCCAATGGAGCCGAACGGGCCCGCCCGCCCAGGCTGGCCGCCGAACTCCCCGCACTCCAGGACCGGTTGCTCGCCGGGGAACTGACCGCGGCGGAGACCTTCACCGATGGACGCGACCTCCAGTGGGTGCAGCCCTTCCATCCGGCCTTCCAGCTACGGCTGCGCGGAACGCCCGATGGCGCGGGGAGAGACGGAGAGGCGGACGCGGGGGGACACGAAGACGCCGAGGGTTACAGACGCTCCGTCTCCTTCGCCACCGGAGTCGTCCACAGCGAGTACGAGGGCTGGAGCAGCCGCCTCTTCGTCTCCCGCGCCGACGACGTCATCGTCCAGCGGGTCACCACGGCCGACCTCGACATCTCCCTGGACCACCGGCTCCCGGGCGCCCCGAAGGACCTCGGCGTCGGCCACGGCGCCGTCCTCACCCCCGACGGCGCCCTGCTCACCCTGCGCGCCCGCTACCCCGGCAGCGACCGCGCCTACACCGGCATCACCCTGGTCCTCGTCACGGGCGGCACCGCCACCCTCACCCCGCCCGGCCTGCGGATCACCGGCGCCGAGTCGGTGCTGCTGCTCACCCGCGTCCAACGGCACACCGGCGAGCTGGACGTCATGGAGCAGGCGCGCGCCCTGCGCGACCTCGGCCCCGGGTACGACACCCTCCTGGACGCGCACACCGCCCTGCACCGCACCGCCTACGAGCGCGTCACCCTCGACCTCCACGCCGACCCCGCCGAACGCGCCCTGCCGGGCTCGGAGTTGCTGCACCGCACCGAGAGCCCCGCCCTCCTGGAACGCCTCTTCGCCGCCGGCCGCTACCACCTGCTCTCCGCCAGTGGACTCTTCCCGCCCCGCCTCACCGGCCTGTGGACCGGAGACTGGGACACGGCCTGGGCGGGAGCGTTCACCAACGACGCCAACGTCAACCTCCAGACCGCGTCCTCCGCGGTCGCAGCCCTCCCCGAAGTCACCGCGGCACATGCCTCCCTGATCCATGGTCAGCTCCACGACTGGCGCGAGAACGCCCGCGCGATCTTCGGGGCCCGGGGTGTCGTCGCCCCGCCGCACAGCGACGGCGAGTCCGGACTGACGTACCACTTCAGCCGCGAGTACCCGCTGCACCTGTGGACCGCCGGCGCCGACTGGCTGCTCAAGCCGCTCGTCGACCACGACGAGACCCGCGGCGAACGCGACCCGCGCACCGCCGCCGCACTCGCCGAAGTCGCCCAGTTCTACGAGGACTTCCTCACCCGCACCGACGCCGACGGACACCTCGTCGTCGTCCCGTCCTACTCGCCCGAGAACCGCCCCGCCAACGGCAGTTGGGGCGCGATCAACGCGGCCATGGACCTCTCGGCCGCCCGGCACGCGCTGCTGACGGCCGCCGCGTACCACCCCGGGACGGGGGAGGCCGATCGCTGGACGGCACTCGCCGACCGGCTCCCGCCGCACCGGATCAACGACGACGGGGCCCTCGCCGAATGGGCCTGGCCCGGCCTCGACGACACCTACGACCACCGCCACCTCAGCCACCTGTACGGCGTCTGGCCGCTCGACGAGATCACCCCGTACGACACCCCGGACCTCGCCGCCGCCGCGTACCGCGCCCTCGAACTCCGCGGCGCCGAGAACGACTCGGCCCACGGCCACCTCCACCACGCCCTGATCGCCGCCCGGCTGCGCGACGGCGAACGGGTCGCACACGCCCTCGGCCAGGTCCTCAAGGGCGACTTCTTCCACGCCTCCCTGATGAGCGCGCACTACCCGAACCGCGACGTCTACAACGCGGACGCCGCACACACCCTCCCGGCCGTCCTCGTCGAGATGCTCGCGCAGTCCACCCCGGACCGGCTGGTGCTGCTGCCGGCGGTCCCGGCGGCGTACCCGTCGGGACGCGTCACGGGCATCCGCACCCGGTTCGGGGCGGAGCTCGACCTCAGCTGGAACCCGCAAGAAGCGACCGCGGTGCTGCGCCCCACCCGCAGCCACCGCGTCGAACTCCGGACTTCCTCCGGCGCACGGATGCTCGATCTCGTCGCCGGAGAAGACCACGTCCTGCCGCTTGGGGCGTGGTAACACCCCCCCCGCAATTCCCCCCACCCATGGAAAGGGACCCCATGGCAAAGAGCAGGAAGAACACCCTCCGCAGGATCACCATGGCGGTACTCGCCCCGGCGATGGCCTTCGGCGCCACCGTCGGACTCGCCTCCGCCCCCGCCTCCGCCGCCGTCTGGAACTCCTGCGACCAGTGGGGCAACACGAGCCTGAACGGCTACACGCTCTACAACAACATCTGGGGCTCCGGCGCCGGCAGCCAGTGCGTCTGGGCCAACTCCGGTACGAACTGGGGCGTTTGGGCCAACCACCCCAACACCGGCGGCATCAAGTCCTACCCGAACTCCAAGAAGGTGGTCAACAAGACCATCGCCTCCCTCGGCTCGCTCACCAGCAGCTACAACGTCACGGTCCCGTCGTCCGGCGCGTACAACACGTCGTACGACATCTGGGACACGGACTACGACTACGAGATCATGCTCTGGGTCAACTACAACGGGGCCGTCGGCCCGCTCGGCACCTCGCAGGGCAATGTCACCCTCGGCGGCCACACCTGGACCGTCTACAAGGGCAGCAACGGCGCCAACGAGGTGTTCTCGTTCCTGCGCACCTCGGACTCCAGCTCCGGCACCGTGAACATCAAGCCGATCCTCACCTGGATCTCGGGCACCAAGGGCTGGATGTCCAGCAGCGAGACCATCGGCGACGTCCAGTTCGGCTACGAGATCACCAGCTCCTCCGGCGGTCTGGACTTCGTCACCAACAACCTGACGGTCAGCAGCAGTTGAGCAGGCGGGGTGGGGTTACATGGACCCCATGCGCAACTCCACCCCCCTCACCGTCACCCTGATCGCCGCCGCCGCGCTGCTCGCCTCACCGGGCACCGCGGCGGCGGCACCCCAGCCCTCGGACCTGCGGCCAGTGGCCGACCTCGCCGCCGAGCGCCTTGCCACCGCCGACCTCGTCGCGGCCGCGAAATGGGGCACCGACAGCCCCATCGACGACCCCGCCCGCGAACAGCAGGTCCTCGACACCGTCGCCGCACAGGCCCAGCGGATCGGCGCCGACCCGGACGAGATCCGGCGGATCTTCCGCGACCAGATCGAGGCCAACAAGCAGGTCCAGCGCGGCCTCTACCGCCGCTGGACCGCGCATCCCGACCAGGCGCCGACGACCAAGCCGGACCTGAACGTCGTACGGGAGCGGATCAACCGTGTGAACACCGACCTCGTCGACGCCGTCGCCGGCTCTACCGAGGAGCGCACCGCGCCCACCTGCGAGCCCGAACTCGCGCTCGCCGTGGTCGAGATCCACCACGAGCGGCACCCGGACCTCCTGCACACCAGCGCGCTGATCCGCTCGCTCGCCTCGGTCTGCCGCTGACATGAGTGTGCGGCCGGTCCCCTCCCCTATCGGGACCGGCCGCACCGGCGTGCCTACTCCGCTACGGGCAGGCGCGCCCCGTCCCGCAGGAAGAGCGGGATGCGGTCCAGCGGGGCGTCGACCGTCACGGTCCTGCCGCCCTCGTACGTCTCACCGGTCCACGCGTCCGTCCAGGTCGCGCCCGCCGGGAGATAGGCCGTGCGGGCCGTGGCGCCCGCCGTCAGCACCGGGGCCACCAGCAGGTCGCCGCCGAAGAGATAGGCGTCGTCGACCGCCCAGGTCGCCGGGTCGTCCGGGAACTCCAGGAACAGCGGCCGCATGGGCGGCAGCCCCTCCTCGTGAGCCTCCCGCATGACCTCCAGGATGTACGGCTTCAGGCGCTCGCGCAGCCGCAGATACCGCTCCAGGACGGCCCCGGCCGCCTCGCCGTACGACCACACCTCGTTGGGCCCGCCGGTCATCTCCGGGCCCAGCGGCATGCCCGGGTCGCGGAAGCCGTGCAGCCGCATCAGCGGGGACAGCGTGCCGAACTGGAACCAGCGGACCATGACCTCCTGGTACGCCGGGTCGTCCGGGTCGCCGCCGTGGAAGCCGCCGATGTCGGTGTTCCACCAGGGGACGCCGGAGAGCGCGGTGTTGAGGCCGGCCGCGATCTGGCGGCGCAGGGTCGGGAAGTCGGTGCCGATGTCGCCGGACCACAGGGCGGCGCCGTAGCGCTGACTGCCCGCCCACGCCGAGCGGTTGAGGGTGATGACCTCCTCGCCCTCCGCTGTCAGGCCCTCGTGGAAGGTACGGGAGTTCTCGGCCGGGTAGCTGTTGCCGACCTCCAGGCCGGGGCCCGCCCAGTAGCGCAGGTTCTCCGGGAAGCCGGGCTTCAGCTCGGGCTCGCAGGCGTCCAGCCAGAACGCCGTGATGCCGTAAGGCTTCAGGTAGTTGTCGCGGACGCGCGACCACATGAACTCGCGGGCGTCGGGGTTCGTGGCGTCGTAGAACGCGACCTGGACCGTGGAGGCGACCTCCTTGTCGGGCCAGTCGGCGTGTGCCATCGGGCCGTACTGGGTGCCGATGAAGTAGCCTCGCTGCTCCATGAGTTGGTGGTTCTCGCTCAGCGGGGACACCGATGGCCAGACACTGACCACCAACTTGATGCCCAGCTCCTCCAGTTCACGGACCATCGCGGCCGGGTCGGGCCACTCGCTCAGGTCGAACTTCCAGTCGCCCAGGTGCGTCCAGTGGAAGAAGTCGCAGACGATCGCCGAGATCGGCAGCCCCCGGCGCTTGTACTCCCGGGCCACGGCGAGGAGTTCGTCCTGGGTGCGGTAGCGCAGCTTGCACTGCCAGAAGCCCGCCGCCCACTCCGGCATCATCGGCGTACGGCCGGTCGCCGCGGAGTAGCGGCGCTGCCCGTCGGCCGGGGCGCCGGCCGTGATCCAGTAGTCGATCTGCCGGGCCGAGTCGGCGACCCAGCGGGTGCCGTTGTGGGCGAGCTCGACACGGCCGATCGCCGGGTTGTTCCACAGCAGGGTGTAGCCGCGGCTGGAGGTCAGCACCGGGATGCCGACCTCGGCGTTGCGCTGCACCAGGTCCAGGACCAGGCCCTTCTGGTCGAGCCGGCCGTGCTGGTGCTGGCCGAGGCCGTACAGCTTCTCGTCGTCGTACGCGGCGAAACGCTGCTCGAGGCGGTGGTGGCCGTTGCCCACGGCGGTGTAGAGACGCGAGCCGGGCCACCAGAAGTGGGCGCGGGCCTCCGAGAGGAGCTCGGTGGAGTCGTCGGTGCGCAGAAAGCGGATCAGGCCCTCGGCGTCGACGTGGACGGTCAGGGCCCCCACGGTCAACTGGGCGTCCCCGTCGCCCAGTTTGACCGAGCTCTCGGTGGCCGGCGCCTCGTCGAGCAGGGCACCGGGCAGCCCCTCGAGGATCGGCCCGCCGAGCCGGGCACGCACCCGGACGGCGTCCGGACCCCAGGGCTCGATACGGAGGGTCTCCTGACGGCCGCTCCACTCCAGCGCACCGTCCCGCTCGCGGAACGTGCCGACGGTGGGGGACGACTGCGCGAGGCTGACAGTGCCCTGCTGGGGCTGGTTTTCGGCAGGCTGAGTCACGAGATGTGCTCCTGGAGGCGAGTGGAGACAGGTGGTGCCCCAGCGGGGCTGCGCGGTGCGGAAGGATCGGTGCGGAGAGATCGGTTCAGAGGCTGCGGAATGATCGGTGCGGAGGTGCAGCGGGATCGGTGCGGAGAGATCGGTGCGGGCAGATTCTCAGTGCGCCGACGGCGCGGGTCCCGTACTCGCCCGGACCGTCAACTCCGGTGCGATGAGCACGACTTCGTCCTCGCCGCGCCCTTCGAGCTTGGCCACCAGACGCTCCACGGCATGCCGGCCCATCTCCTGCGCGGGGATGGCGACCGACGTCAGCCGCACCGAGGCCTGGGTCGCGACCTGGTCGGGGCAGACCGCCACCACCGACACGTCCTCGGGCACGGCCCGCCCCTGCTGGCGCAGCAGGGCGAGCAGCGGCTCGACGGCCGACTCGTTCTGCACGACGAAACCCGTGGTGGCCGGGCGCTCGTCGAGGATCCGGGCGAGGGTCACGGCCATCGCGTCGTAGCCGCCCTCGCACGGCCGGTGCAGCAGTCGTACGCCCAACTCCTGGGCCCGCGACCGCAGTCCGTCGAGGGTGCGCTCGGCGAAGCCGGTGTGCCGCTCGTAGACCGCCGGGGCCTCGCCGATGACAGCGATGTCCCGGTGGCCGAGCATCGCGAGGTGCTCGACACAGAGCGCGCCGGTGGCCCGGAAGTCGAGGTCGACGCAGGTGAGTCCGGAGATGTCGGCGGGGAGGCCGATGAGCACGGACGGCTGGTCGGTGCCGCGCAGCAACGGCAGCCGCTCGTCGTCGAGTTCGACGTCCATCAGGATCATCGCGTCGGCGAGCCCGCTGCCGGTGACCCGGCGGACGGCGTCGGGGCCCTCCTCGCCCGTGAGCAGCAGGACGTCGTAGCCGTGGAGGCGGGCCGTGGTGGCCACCGCGATGGCGATCTCCATCATCACCGGCACGTACATGTCGGTGCGGAGGGGGACCATCAGCGCGATGATGTTCGACCTGCTGCTGGCCAGGGCGCGGGCGCCCGCGTTCGGGTGGTAGCCCAGTGTGCGGATGCTCTCCTCGACCCGCTGCCGGGTGGCCCCGGAGATGGACCGCTTGCCGCTGAGGACATAGCTCACCGTGCTCGCCGAGACTCCGGCGTGCTGGGCGACCTCGGCGAGGGTGACCATCCAGCTCTCCAAGCTTTGTGAAGCGCTTCGACAGTGCGCAGTACGAACAAGGGCGGGTGAGGGTGGTTCGACAGTAGCTCCACCCGAGGTGGGTGTCCATAGGTTGTCGAAGCGCTTCGACATCGACTTGAAACAGGGTCCCCTTCGGGCCTCCCGACGGCTCTTCCGGGGGGCGGGGCGACCAGGGTCGGACACCGACGGTACTTGAGCGTTCTCCACCCCGCATGAGTAACTCTGCGGGTTCTCCGCGACCACTGCCCTCCACGCGGACACGCGGGCAGGACCCGAGACCCACGACGCCTGCTCTCGCGCGGCACGCGCCTGCGCGCTTACCCACTGACGTGACGGGTACGTTCGCGGTGTGAGCGACGGCGATGGCGGGGGCGGGGAGTCCGCGCGCGTCGCGGATGTGTTGCGGGCGCGCATGGCCGACGGCAGCTACCCCCTCAACTCGTTGCTGCCGCCGCAGCGCCACCTGGCGGAGGAGCTGGGTGTTTCGCGCGACACCGTGCAACGAGTACTGAGGGAGCTCCGCGCCGAAGGCTGGATCGAGACTCGGCAGGGAATGGGCACCCGGGTCGTCAGGGCACAGCACATCCACTCTCTCGCGAACGACAGGCACCCTGAGGGAACGGTCACCCTGCGGTCAGTCATTGATCGCGCGTTCGGCCGGCGCGAGGTGACCCTGGATGTCTTCACCCTGACCTGCGAGTCGCTGGACGCACACCTGCGCCTCCAGATCGAACGGATACGGGCCGGAGAGATCGCCCCCCGGCGCATCACGCTGCGCGTGCTGTCGCCCGCCCAGTCGCTGTCACTTCCGTACTGGCGCACATCGGACCTTGCCGACGACGAGCTTCAAGCTCTATCTCCTCAACGGCGCGGAGGCGGTGCTCGGGCACTACATGCTCTACATGCGGAACGTCGTTCTCGAGGACGGCCGTGAGATCGAGCGGGTCCTTGACGTGAGTGGTGCTGGCGTCGGCCTCGCCCATCACGTCACGGACGAGAACCCGAACTCCCAGGGGACCGTGTTCGTGAACTCCTTTCAGGAATGGTTCGACGCCATCTGGGAGCACCTCACCGATTAGGCACGGCAACCTTTGCCACCCCGGCGCCCACTGAAGGGACGTAACCGATCACCCCCTTCGTGAGGACCCGCCCCATGCAGCACCGCCGCCCCCGCTTCTCCAAAAGGGCGAAGACCCTTGTCTCCGGTGCGGTCGCGATCGCCGCGGCCGTCGGTGTGACCGTCGCGCAGGCGGACGAGTCGAGCAAGAAGTGCACGGACTTCGACACGATCACGCTCGGCAAGTACTACGTGAACAACAACGTCTGGAACCGTGAGAAGGCCACCGGCACCCAGTGCGTCTGGAGCAACTCCCAGTCGGGCGCCACGATCTCCTGGGGCACGAACTACAGCCTCGCCAACAGCGGCACCGGCAAGGACTACGACGTGAAGTCCTACGCGTCGAGCGTCCTCGGCTGGCACTGGGGCTGGAAGGTCGACAAGAACTCCACCGGGCTGCCCCTGCGCGTCGGCGACCGCAAGCCCGTGAAGACCAGCTGGGAGTTCACGGTCAGCTCCGATCCGGGCGTCATGAATGTCGCCTACGACTTGTGGCTGCACAACAAGAGCACCGCCGACTGGCAGGACCAGCCCACCGACGAGATCATGATCTGGCTCAACCGGCAGGGCGGGGCGGGCCCGTTGGGCAGCAAGTACGGGTCCGTCAGCCTCGGCGGCGCCATGTGGGACATCTACCAGGGCGACATCGGCTGGAAGGTGTACTCCTTCGTCCGCCGCACCAACACCACCAAGGCCACGCTCGACCTGGACGACTTCACCCAGGCACTCGTCCGGCGCAAGCTGCTGAGCAACGACAAGTACGTCTCCGGCATCGAGTCCGGCACCGAGGTCTTCAAGGGCACCGGACGCCTTGACACCAAGGCCTACTCCGTCAACATCGGCTGAACGGCCGCGCCCCAGGGGTGGTGGGGTCGCCTGGGATCGGGTACATACGATCGAGTAGCACCGGTCGGTAACGAAAACGGTCCAAGATCCCGATTCGCGGCGAGGTGACCCTCATGTCCGCCCCACCCAGCAAACCCACCGTCTCCGAACGTGAGGCCCGCCAGGTCGCGGAGGCGGCCCGGGAACAGGACTGGCGCAAGCCCAGCTTCGCCAAGGAACTGTTCCTCGGTCGCTTCCGCCTCGACCTCGTCCACCCCCACCCCATGCCGCCCGCGGAGGACGCCCAGCGCGGCGAGGAGTTCCTCGCCAAACTCCGCGACTTCTGCGAGACCAAGGTGGACGGCGCCCTCATCGAACGCGAGGCCCGCATCCCCGACGAGGTCATCAACGGCCTCAAGGAGCTCGGCGCCCTCGGCATGAAGATCGACACCAAGTACGGCGGCCTCGGCCTCACCCAGGTGTACTACAACAAGGCACTCGCCCTGGCCGGCTCGGCCAGCCCCGCGATCGGCGTACTGCTCTCCGCCCATCAGTCCATCGGCGTACCCCAGCCGCTGAAGCTGTTCGGCACCCAGGAGCAGAAGGACACCTTCCTGCCCCGCTGCGCCCGCACCGACATCAGCGCCTTCCTCCTCACCGAACCGGACGTCGGCTCCGACCCGGCCAGGCTCGCCACCTCGGCCGTCCCCGACGGGGACGACTACGTCCTCGACGGAGTGAAGCTCTGGACCACCAACGGCGTCGTCGCCGACCTGCTCGTCGTGATGGCCCGGGTGCCCAAGAGCGAGGGCCACAAGGGCGGCATCACCGCGTTCGTCGTCGAGACCAACTCACCGGGCATCACCGTCGAGAACCGCAACGCCTTCATGGGCCTGCGCGGCATCGAGAACGGCGTCACCCGCTTCCACCAGGTCAGGGTCCCGGCGGCGAACCGTATCGGCCCGGAGGGCACCGGTCTGAAGATCGCGCTCACCACCCTCAACACCGGCCGTCTCTCCCTCCCCGCGTCCTGCGTGGCCGCCGGCAAGTGGTGCCTGAAGATCGCCCGTGAGTGGTCGGCCGCCCGCGAGCAGTGGGGCAAGCCGATCGCCCACCACGAGGCCGTCGGCTCGAAGATCAGCTTCATCGCGGCGACGACCTTCGCCCTGGAGGCGGTCCTGGACCTGTCCTCGCAGATGGCCGACGAGGACCGCAACGACATCCGCATCGAGGGCGCCCTCGCCAAGCTCTTCGCCTCCGAGATGGGCTGGCTCATCGCCGACGAGCTCGTCCAGATCCGCGGCGGCCGCGGCTTCGAGACGGCCGCCTCGCTGGCGGCCCGCGGCGAACGCGCGGTCCCCGCCGAACAGGTCCTCCGAGACCTCCGTATCAACCGCATCTTCGAAGGCTCGACCGAGATCATGCACCTGCTGATCGCCCGCGAGGCGGTCGACGCCCACCTCTCCGTCGCAGGCGACCTGATCGACCCGGAGAAGTCCCTCTCGGACAAGGCGAAGGCAGGCGCCCAGGCAGGCGCGTTCTACGCCAAGTGGCTCCCGAAACTGGTCGCGGGCCAGGGTCAACTCCCGTACTCGTACAGCGAGTTCAAACACGAGGTGGACCTCTCCCCGCACCTCCGCTACGTGGAACGAACGGCCCGCAAACTGGCCCGCTCCACCTTCTACGCCATGTCCCGCTGGCAGGGCCGCATGGAGACCAAGCAGGGCTTCCTCGGCCGGATCGTGGACATCGGCGCCGAGCTCTTCGCCATGAGTGCGGTCTGTGTCCGCGCCGAACTCCTGCGCACCACCGAGGACCACGGCCGCCAGGCCTACCAACTCGCCGACGCCTTCTGCCGCCAGTCCCGCATCCGCGTCGAGGAACTCTTCGGCCGCCTGTGGACCAACACCGACGACGTCGACCGCAAGGTCGTCAAGGGCGTCATGTCCGGCACCTACGAATGGCTCGAGGACGGCATCGTCGACCCCTCCGGCGAGGGCCCCTGGATCGCCGACGCCACCCCCGGCCCGAGCGAACACGAAAACGTCCACCGCCCCATCCGCTGACCGGCCGCAAGGGTGTCCCCTGGTGAAGGGGACCCCTTGTCCGGCGACCGGGCGTCCGCTGAGCGATACCCTCCCGAACGATCACCCGGCACAAGGTGCGCCCATGCGATCCGAGACGCCGCCTGCCTGGGTTGTAGACCGCCTTCTCGCGCTTGGAGAGAGTGTCCGAGCCGCCAGGGAGGACCAGAGGCTCACCCAGGATGATCTGGGAAGGGCGACAAGGCTCGGGCGCAGCCGGATCGAGCAAGTCGAGCGAGGCTCCTACGACACGAGCCTCGACGACCTTCTGCTGATCGCCCACGCCCTCGACGTGTCGCCCGCGGATCTGGTTGCCGAGTGAGCGGCAGCTCAGCCAGACCTACGGGGTGCGAGTCGCTCATGTGACGGCCGGCACCCCCGTGAGGGGGACGCGCTGTCCTCACACACCGTCCTTACGGCAACAATGGGGGGATGAGCGACAGTCCAGCCCCCCTCGCCGACCCGCATCTGGTGTACGACCCCGTCGCGGGCGACGGTCCCAAGGACGTGGTGATCCTCGGCTCCACCGGGTCGATCGGCACGCAGGCCATCGACCTCGTCCTGCGCAACCCGGACCGGTTCCGGGTCACCGCGCTCTCCGCCAACGGCGGCCGGGTCGCCCTCCTCGCCGAGCAGGCGCACCGGCTGAGGGTGCGGACCGTCGCGGTCGCCCGCGAGGACGTCGTACCGCAGCTGCGCGAGGCGCTGACGAGCCTCTACGGCACGGGCGAGCCGCTCCCCGAGATCCTCGCCGGACCCGACGCGGCCACCCAGGTCGCCGCCTCCGAGTGCCACACCGTGCTGAACGGCATCACCGGCTCCATCGGCCTCGCCCCGACCCTCGCCGCCCTGGAGGCGGGCCGCACCCTCGCGCTCGCCAACAAGGAGTCGCTCATCGTCGGCGGCCCGCTGGTCAAGGCGCTCGCCAAGCCCGGCCAGATCATCCCGGTCGACTCCGAGCACGCGGCACTGTTCCAGTCACTGGCCTCCGGGACGAGGGCCGACGTGCGGAAGCTGGTCGTGACCGCATCCGGCGGCCCGTTCCGCGGCCGTACCAAGGCGGAACTCGCCAACGTCACCGTCGAGGACGCCCTCGCCCACCCCACCTGGGCCATGGGCCCGGTGATCACGATCAACTCCGCGACCCTCGTCAACAAGGGCCTGGAGGTCATCGAGGCGCACCTCCTCTACGACATTCCCTTCGACCGCATTGAGGTGGTCGTGCATCCCCAGTCGTATGTCCACTCGATGGTTGAGTTCACGGACGGATCGACAATCGCCCAGGCGACGCCCCCCGACATGCGCGGGCCCATCGCCATCGGCCTCGGCTGGCCCGAACGCGTCCCCGACGCGGCCCCCGCCTTCGACTGGAGCAAGGCGTCGACGTGGGAGTTCTTCCCGCTCGACAACGACGCGTTTCCTTCGGTCAACCTTGCGAGGCGCGTGGGGGAGCTCGCGGGCACGGCCCCGGCGGTGTTCAATGCCGCCAACGAGGAGTGCGTGGAGGCCTTCCGGGCCGGCGCACTGCCGTTCAACGGGATCCTGGAGACCGTGACCCGCGTGGTGGACGAACACGGCACGCTGGTCACGGGAACCTCACTCACCGTGTCGGACGTCCTCGAAGCGGAGACCTGGGCGCGGACCCGGGCCCGGGAACTGGCAGCACAGACGGCGGAGGCCCGTGCATGACGACCCTGATGTTCATCCTCGGCATAGCGGTCTTCGCGTTCGGACTCCTCGTCTCGATCGCGTGGCACGAGCTCGGCCACCTGTCCACGGCCAAGCTCTTCGGCATCCGCGTGCCCCAGTACATGGTCGGCTTCGGCCCGACCATCTGGTCGAGGAACAAGGGCGAGACCGAGTACGGCGTCAAGGCCATCCCGTTCGGCGGCTACATCCGCATGATCGGCATGTTCCCGCCGGGAGCCGACGGCAAGCTGGAGGCCCGCTCCACCTCGCCCTGGCGCGGCATGATCGAGGACGCCCGCTCGGCCGCGTACGAGGAACTCCAGCCGGGTGACGAGAAGCGGATGTTCTACACCCGCAAGCCCTGGAAACGGGTCATCGTGATGTTCGCGGGCCCCTTCATGAACCTGATCCTCGCGATCGCCCTGTTCCTGACGGTCCTGATGGGCTTCGGCATCCAGCAGCAGACCACCGACGTGGCCTCGGTCTCGCCGTGCGTCATCTCCCAGAGCGAGAACCGCGACACCTGCAAGAAGACCGACGCGGCCTCCCCGGCCGCGGCGGCCGGCATGAAGAAGGGCGACAAGATCGTCTCCTTCGCGGGCGTCCGGACCGACGACTGGAACACCCTGTCCGACCTGATCCGCGACAGCGCCGGCAAGACGGTCCCGATCGTCGTCGACCGCGACGGCAAACAGGTCGCTCTCCAGGCGAAGATCGCCACCAACCTCGTCGCGAAGAAGGACTCCAGCGGCGCCTACGTCCAGGGCGAGTACGTCAAGGCCGGCTTCCTCGGCTTCAGCGCCGCCACCGGCGTCGTCAAGCAGGACTTCGGCGACTCCGTGGTCTGGATGACCGACCGTGTCGGCGACGCCGTCGACTCCCTCGCCGCCCTGCCCTCCAAGATCCCGGCTCTGTGGGACGCCGCCTTCGGCGACGGCCAGCGTGAACCGGACTCCCCGATGGGCGTGGTCGGCGCGGCGCGGGTGGGCGGCGAGATCGCCACCCTGGACATCCCGGCGTCCCAGCAACTGGCGATGTTCGTGATGCTCCTCGCCGGCTTCAACCTCTCCCTGTTCCTCTTCAACATGCTCCCGCTCCTCCCCCTCGACGGCGGCCACATCGCCGGCGCCCTGTGGGAGTCCCTGCGGCGGAACGTGGCAAAGGTGATGCGCCGCCCGGACCCGGGCCCGTTCGACGTGGCGAAGCTGATGCCGGTCGCCTATGTGGTGGCGGGAATCTTCATCTGCTTCACCGTCCTCGTCCTCATCGCGGACGTGGTCAACCCGGTGAGAATCTCCTAGCCATACGGCGTTCACGGCGGCCCGGCACACTCTGTGCCGGGCCGTCCCCGTTCGTGTGGCTTGATCAGCGGGATGTGCCAGGGCCTCGGCGCGTGCCGTAATCTCGAAGCCTGGAGCCCGCTGCGTACGGGAACCGGACCTTGATCCACGACTTGGGGTTGCACAGCAGATGACTGCGATTTCTCTCGGCATGCCGTCCGTTCCGACCAGGGTTGCCGAGCGCCGGAAGAGCCGGCAGATCCAGGTCGGCTCCGTCGCGGTCGGCGGGGACGCCCCGGTCTCGGTCCAGTCGATGACCACGACCCGTACGTCCGACATCGGCGCCACCCTCCAGCAGATCGCCGAGCTGACGGCCTCCGGCTGCCAGATCGTCCGCGTGGCGTGCCCGACCCAGGACGACGCGGACGCCCTGTCGACCATCGCCCGCAAGTCCCAGATCCCGGTCATCGCGGACATCCACTTCCAGCCGAAGTACGTCTTCGCCGCCATCGAGGCCGGCTGCGCCGCGGTCCGGGTGAACCCCGGCAACATCAAGCAGTTCGACGACAAGGTCAAGGAGATCGCGCGCGCCGCGAAGGAGCACGGCACCCCGATCCGCATCGGCGTGAACGCGGGCTCCCTGGACAGCCGCCTCCTCAAGAAGTACGGCAAGGCGACCCCCGAGGCGCTCGTCGAGTCGGCCCTGTGGGAGGCGTCCCTCTTCGAGGAGCACGACTTCCGGGACATCAAGATCTCGGTGAAGCACAACGACCCGGTCGTGATGATCGAGGCCTACAAGCAGCTCGCCGCCCAGTGCGACTACCCCCTCCACCTCGGCGTGACGGAGGCCGGCCCGGCATTCCAGGGCACGATCAAGAGCGCGGTCGCCTTCGGCGCCCTCCTCTCCCAGGGCATCGGCGACACGATCCGCGTCTCCCTCTCGGCCCCGCCGGTCGAGGAGGTCAAGGTCGGCAACCAGATCCTGGAGTCCCTGAACCTCAAGCAGCGCGGCCTGGAGATCGTCTCCTGCCCGTCCTGCGGCCGCGCCCAGGTCGACGTCTACAAGCTGGCCGAAGAGGTCACGGCCGGTCTCACCGGCATGGAGGTCCCGCTCCGCGTAGCCGTCATGGGCTGCGTCGTGAACGGCCCCGGCGAGGCCCGCGAAGCCGACCTCGGCGTCGCCTCCGGCAACGGCAAGGGCCAGATCTTCGTCAAGGGCGAGGTCATCAAGACCGTCCCCGAGTCCAAGATCGTCGAGACCCTCATCGAGGAGGCCATGAAGCTGGCCGAACAGATGGAGGCGGACGGCGTGGCATCGGGCGAGCCGTCGGTGGCGGTAGCGGGCTGAGGAACGGAAGGGTTCGGGGCTGAAGGGTTCGGAGGGCTGAAGGGGTTTGGGGGCTGAGGGCCGCAGGCCCCAGCTCTCCAGGGGCGCGGGGAACTGCGTGACAAGCCCCCACGACCCGCAGCCGCAACTCGACACAAGGCCCCGAGCTCATAGGCGCCCCGCCGCCCCCCACTCCGCGTACCGCAAAAACAACGGCCACCTCCACTGGGCGGCACCGCTCAGCTTCCGCAGGTACAGTGCGGAGATCAGCAGTCCCCAGCGTGAGGCCCCGCCCGTGTTGACCCAGACGACCTCCCGGGTCCTCGAACCGAGCGACCTGGACGCCGCGCTCGCCGTCCTGGACCGCGAGCCGGTCGCGAACGCCTTCGTGACCTCCCGGGTCCAGGTCGCCGGCCTCGACCCCTGGCGGCTCGGCGGCGAGATGTGGGGCTGGTACGAGGACGGCATGCTGACGTCCCTCTGTTATGCCGGCGCCAACCTGGTCCCCATCTGCGCCACCCCCCGAGCCGTCCGGGCCTTCGCCGACCGTGCCCGCAGGGCGGGCCGCCGCTGCTCGTCGATCGTCGGCCCGGCGGAAGCCACCGCCGAGCTGTGGCGCCTGCTCGAACCCAGCTGGGGTCCGGCCCGAGAGGTCCGCAGCCGTCAGCCCCTCATGGTCACCGACCGCATGCCCACCGACATCGCCCCGGATCCCTACCTCCGTCGCATCCGCAAGGACGAGATGGAGACGATCATGCCGGCGTGCGTGGCGATGTTCACCGAGGAGGTCGGCGTCTCCCCGCTGGCGGGCGACGGCGGCCTCCTCTACCAGGCCAGGGTCGCCGAACTCGTGGGTTCCGGCCGCTCGTTCGCCCGCCTCGACAGCGACGGCAAGGTCGTCTTCAAGGCCGAGATCGGCGCGGCGACGACCCAGGCCTGCCAGATCCAGGGCGTATGGGTGGCCCCCGAGTACCGGGGGAGGGGCCTGGCGGCGCCCGGCATGGCAGCGGTCCTGCGCTACGCCCTCGCGGACGTGGCCCCGGTGGTCAGCCTCTACGTCAACGACTTCAACACGGCGGCGAGAAGGACGTACACGAGGGTGGGCTTCCAAGAGGTGGGCGCGTTCATGAGCGTGCTCTTCTGAAGGACGCCCTGAGGGGCAACGCCCCCAGGGGTGCGGGGCTGTTTCGATTTGCGGCTACCGCCGCGTGAGCGCGACCAGCCACTACGAACCCGCACCCACCCAACAACGCGCACCCCCCTATACGATCCCCACATGCGCTTTCCCGGTCACGGACACCGCCGCCACCCCGACGACATCGTGATCGGCCCGCTCGACCTGTCGGCCCGCGTCGACGAAGCCCTCGCCGTCCAGGCCATCGCTTTCGGACTGGGCCCCGACGAGGTCGCCGTACGCCGCCAGATCGTCCTGCGCCACATGACGTACCCCGGCGCGAGAGCCCTCGGCGCCACAGCCGACGGCCGCCTCGTGGGTTTCGTCTACGGCATGCCCAACGACCGCGCCCACTGGTGGTCCACGGTCGTCGAGCCGTACCTCCGTGCCCAGGAGCACGACATCTGGCTGGACGACTCCTTCGTCATCACGGAACTGCACGTCCACCCGGGCTACCAGAACCGCGGCATCGGCCGCTCCCTGATCACCACGATCACGGACGGCGCCCGCGAACCCCGCTCGATCCTCTCCGCGATCGACACCGACAGCCCGGCCCGAGGCCTCTACCACTCGCTCGGCTACACGGACCTCGCCCGCCAGGTCCTGTTCCCCAGCGCCCCCAAGCCGTATGCCGTGATGGGCGCCCCACTCCCGCTCCGAAGGCGATAGCCACCGCTAACCGATTTCCACCGGAACCGGCCCCCCGGCTAACCTCCCTGGGGGTGCCTGACACATTCCCGCCTGCCCGGCGACGCCTGGCACGCACGCTCGCCGCGTTGCCGAACCACCCACGTGGCTCCGCCACGAGGGCGCTCCGGCGCCTTGCGATCGCACGCGCCAGACGCCGCCGGGCCCGTCCTGCGGACGGACGACGGGAATGTGTCAGGCACCCCCAGCCACCACCCTTACCCGGCAGGAGTACGAGAACCATGGCCAACGCACCGGTCCAGCGCATGTCCCAGTTGATGGCGAAGACGCTGCGCGACGACCCGGCGGACGCCGAGGTCCTCAGCCACAAGCTCCTCGTCCGGGCCGGCTATGTCCGTCGCACTGCGGCCGGCATCTGGAGCTGGCTGCCCCTCGGCAAGAAGGTCCTCGCCAACGTCGAGCGGATCGTCCGTGAGGAGATGGACGCGATCGGCGCCCAGGAGGTGCTGCTCCCCGCGATCCTGCCCCGCGAGCCGTACGAGGCGACCGGCCGCTGGGAGGAGTACGGCCCGGAGCTGTTCCGGCTCCAAGACCGCAAGGGCGGCGACTACCTCCTCGGTCCGACCCACGAGGAGATCTTCACCCTGCTGGTGAAGGACCAGGCGTCCTCCTACAAGGACCTGCCCGTCATCCTCTACCAGATCCAGCACAAGTACCGTGACGAGGCCCGCCCCCGGGCCGGCATCCTGCGCGGCCGCGAGTTCCTCATGAAGGACTCGTACTCCTTCGACACCGAGGACGAGGGCCTGGCCAAGTCCTACGCCCTGCACCGTGAGGCCTACCAGCGCGTCTTCGAGCGCCTCGGCCTCGACTACCGCATCTGCGCCGCGACCGCGGGTGCGATGGGCGGCTCGAAGTCCGAGGAGTTCCTGGCCCCGGCCGGCGCCGGCGAGGACACCTTCGCCGACTGCCCCAACTGCGACTTCGCGGCCAACACCGAGGCGATCACGTACGAGCTGAAGCCGGTGGACGGCTCCGCCGTGCCCGCCGCCGAGGACATCCCGACCCCGGACACCCCCACCATCGAGACCCTCGCCGCCCAGCTCGGCGTGGAGGCCTCCGCCACCCTCAAGAACCTCCTCGTCAAGGTCGACGGCGAGATCGTGGCCGTCGGCGTCCCCGGTGACCGTGAGGTCGACATGGGCAAGGTCGAGGCGCACTTCGCCCCGGCCGTCGTCGAGATGGTCACCGAGGCGGACTTCGCCGGCCGCCCGGACCTGGTCCGCGGTTACGTCGGCCCGCGGGGGCTGGGCGAGAAGGTCAAGTACATCGCCGACCCGCGCGTGGCACCGGGCACCGCGTGGATCACGGGCGCCAACAAGGCGAACACGCACACCAAGAACGTCGTCGTGGGCCGTGACTTCGAGGTCGGCGAGTACGTAGACGTCGTCGTCGTGCAGGAGGGCGACCCCTGCCCGAAGTGCGGCACCGGCCTCAAGCTGGACCGCGCCATCGAGATCGGCCACATCTTCCAGCTCGGCCGCAAGTACGCGGACGCGCTGAAGCTCGACGTCCTCGGCCAGCAGGGCAAGCCGGTCCGCGTGACCATGGGCTCCTACGGCATCGGCGTCTCCCGCGCCGTCGCCGCCCTCGCCGAGCAGACCGCCGACGAGCAGGGCCTGTGCTGGCCCGCCGAGGTCGCCCCGGCCGACGTGCACGTCGTCGCCGCCGGCAAGGCCCTCCAGACCGAGCTGGCCCTCGACGTCTCGGAGAAGCTGCGCGCCGCCGGCCTCCGCGTCCTCGTGGACGACCGGGCCGGCGTCTCCCCGGGCGTGAAGTTCACGGACGCCGAGCTCATCGGCGTACCGAAGATCCTCGTCGCGGGCCGCCGCTCCGCCGAGGGCGTCCTGGAGCTCAAGGACCGCAGGACCGGTGAGCGCGAGGAGCTGACGGTCGACGAGGCGATCGCCCGCCTCAGCGCGTAGGCCTCCGGCGTAAAGGAACTCCTCAGAAACGTCTCTGGGTCCCTGAAGGGGGCCCACAGACTTCTCTCAGAGTCGTACCCGAACGTAGTGCGTGACAGAGCGTCACTACGGCTACGAGGGGTACGGCCATGGCAGGCAGAGGCAGGGAACGCGGCGCCGCCGCGCTGGTCCGCAGAGGAACCCGGCGTACGGCGGCCGCCGCGGCGGCCGTCACGCTGGCCGCGGCGGCGGGTGTGTTCGCACTGGTCGGCACGATGCAGGCGGACGCCGACACGACGGCGAGCACCGGCACCAGCTCCAGTTCCAGCAGCGCCTCCTCGTCCACGGACGCGTCCACGGGTTCGTCCGCGGATGCGTCCGCGGGTTCGTCCACGGACGACTCGACGAACTCGGACGACGCCTCCTCCGGCTCCGACGGCTCCAGCGGCCTCACCTCCTCCTCCGGCGGCTCCACCGACTCCACCTCGGGGGCGTCGTGACCACCGCCACCGTCCCCGCCCCCGGGATCCGCCGCACCACGGCCGCCGCCGACTGGCGTGCCCTCGGCACCACCGTCCGGCTGGTCGTCACCGAGCCGGCCCTCCTCGACTCCTGCAACCTGCTCCTCGCCCGGCACCTCGCCGAGGTCGACGCCGCCTGCAGCCGCTTCCGCGCCGACTCCGAGCTGGCGGCCCTCGACACCGCCGCGGGCCGCCCGGTCCGGGTCAGCCCGCTGCTCGCGGAGGCTCTGGCGGTCGCCCTGCACGCGGCCGAGGCGACGGACGGCGCCGTCGATCCGACGGTCGGCTCGGCGATGGCCGCGATCGGCTATGACCGCGACTTCACCCTGGTCCGCGAGGACGACCGCCCGGTCCGTCTGAAGGTCCGCCGCGCCCCCGGCTGGCGCCTGATCGACCTCGACCGCGCGACCGGCACGGTCACCGTCCCGTCCGGCGTCCGCCTCGACCTCGGCGCCACCGCCAAGGCGTGGGCCGCCGACAGGGCCGCCGCGATGCTGGCGGGGACGGCAGGCTGCGGAGTGCTGGTGAGCCTCGGCGGCGACACGGCCATCGCCGGTGAACCCCCGGAGGGCGGCTGGCAGATCCGGGTTCAGGACATCACCGGCAAGGCCGAGGAGACCCCGACCGAGGGCCCGTACACCACGGTGGGCCTGCACAGCGGCGGCCTCGCCACGTCGGGCACGGCCGCCCGCAACTGGCGCCGCGACGGCCGAGACCTCCACCACATCGTCGATCCCCGCACAGGCCTACCGGTCCGCACCCCCTGGCGCACAGTCTCGGTGGCGGCCCGAACCTGCGCCGACGCGAACGCGGCGAGCACGGCAGCCTTAGTGAAAGGTGCCGACGCGGTGGGCTGGCTGACGAGGCAAGGACTGCCCGCACGACTGGTGACCCAGGAGAGCCGGATCCTCACAACGCCGGGCTGGCCAACCCACCTCAGGGGCGCGGGGAACTGCGCGACCAGCCCCCACCGGGGGACAGCCGAATGACTTCCGAAACCCTCTGGTACGCAAACCGGGCTACCGGAGCCGTCTGCCTGATCCTCTTCACCGTCGTCGTAGTCCTCGGAACAGCCGTACGACTACGAGCTAAGCTCCCCGGCCTTCCCCGCTTCGGCACCGTCTCCCTCCACCGCACCCTCTCCCTCTCAGCCACCGCCTTCCTGGCTCTCCACATCACCACCGCGACAGTGGACAGCTACGTCAACATCACGTTCCTGGACGCCCTGATCCCCTTCGTCTCCGACTACGAGCCCCTCTGGCTCGGCCTCGGCACCGTCGCCCTCGACCTGCTGCTCGCGGTACTGATCACCAGCCTCCTCCGCGCCCGCCTCGGCCACCGCACCTGGCGGGCGACGCACTGGCTGGCCTACGCCTCCTGGCCCGTCGCCCTGCTCCACGGCATCGGCATCGGCACGGACACCGGCACCGACTGGATGACCTGGCTGACCGTCGCCTGCGTGGCCGCCGCCCTCACCGCCGCCGGTGTCCGCGTGGCCCTCGGCGTCCGCGCCTCCCGCCGCACCCCCGCCGTCCTGCTCCGCACCGCAGAAGGAGCCCGCTGATGACCGCGACCTTCCCCGACCTCCACATGTCCCCGCGCCTGCTGGCCCCCGGCGGCGCCCCGGCCGACCTCACCACCCACGAACAGCGCTACGGACCCCTGCCCTACGCCGACTCCGACACCGTCCTCCGCGCGGTCGCCGAGTCAGGGCTCACCGGGCGCGGGGGAGCGGCCTTCCCGGTCTACAGGAAGCTCGTCTCGGTCACCGAGTCCGGCCGCCGCACCGGCCGCGCCCCCGTCGTCATCGCCAACGGCGTGGAGGGCGAACCCGCCAGCCGCAAGGACAAGACGCTGCTGCGCCTGTCTCCCCACCTCGTCCTGGACGGCATCCAGGTGGCCGCCGCCGCGACCGGCGCGCGGGAGGCCCACCTCGCCGTGGAGGAGGGCGCGGCTCACCTGGAGCGGGCCCTCGCACACCGCCGCGACCCCGTCCCCATCAAGCTCGTACGTGTCCCGAAACGGTTCCTGTCGGGTCAGTCCTCGGCTCTCGCCCGGTACGTGGGCGGAGGCGCCGCGCTCCCGGCGTACCAGAATCCCCCGATCCGCGAACGCGGAGTCCACCGCGCCCCCACCCTCGTCCAGAACGTCGAGACCCTCGCCCACCTCGCACTGATCGCCCGCTACGGCCCCGACTGGTTCCGTGCCGCCGGCACCCCTGCCCAGCCCGGCAGCGTCCTGTGCACGGTCCACACCCCGGATCGCGAAGTACGGGTCGTGGAGGCCCCGTTGGGCATGCTCGTGCACCGACTGCTACCGCTCCACGGCACGTCCGCGGTCCTGATCGGCGGCTACCACGGCACCTGGGTCACCAGCACCGAGGCCGCCGAACTCACCCTCGACGCCACGACGTTGGGCGCCGGCGTCCTGGCCGCACTCCCCGCCGACCGCTGCGGCCTCACCGAGACCGCCCGTGTCCTGCGCTACCTGGCCCTCCAGTCGGCCGGCCAGTGCGGCCCCTGCCTCAACGGCCTCCCGCGTATGGCCGCAGCGTTCCGGTCCCTGGCCGCCCCCGGCGCCCCGGGCACGGCCCGTACCGACCTAGCCCGCTGGTCCGGCCTGGTCGAGGGCCGCGGCGCCTGCCACCACCCCGACGGCACGGTCCGCCTGGTCCGCAGCGCACTGACGACCTTCGCCGCTGAACTGGGCGCCCACGCAAGCGGCTTCTGCACGGCCACCGACACCCGAGGGGAGCTGACATGGATCAGCGCCTAGCCATCGACTGGACGTCCTGCCAGGCCCACGGCCTGTGTGCGGAACTGCTTCCGGACCACATCACGCTGGACGAATGGGGCTACCCGCTGCTGGAGGACACTCCACTGCCGGCCCGCACGGTGAAGAGGGCCCGCAGAGCAGCGGCGGACTGTCCGGCCCTGGCTCTGAAACTAACCGTCGCCTAGAGCCACCCGGCGAACTCCAGCAACAACTCGGAATCCTGCACGCGCCCGACCCTCCGCGCCCGCACCCCCGACTCCACGGCCCGGAACAACGTCCACCCCCGCAGCCGCTCCTGATCCACATCCAAGGACTCGGCGAGCCGCTTGACCCGCCGTCGCGTGATCGCCGCCCCCGAGGGCGAGGCGATCAGGTCCTCGACCCGGTCCCGCACCAGCCGGGCCAGATCGAACGCGCACTCACCGACGACAGGATCGGGCCCCACGGCCAGCCAGGGAGACCGCTCACCCGCCAGTACCTTGCTCTGCCGGAACGTCCCGTGCAGCAACCTCGCCTCCGGCGGCGCCACCAGCAACTCCTCACGGGCGGTGAGAGCAGCCCGTACGAGATCGGCCGCGTCCGCTTCCGCGGTCGCCCGCATGGTCTCGGCCTGCCGTGCGGTCCGTTCGGCCACCGTCTCGAAGACATGGGCGCTTCCGTCGCCCGGGGGTTCCACCCACAACCGCCGCAGCGTCCCCGCCGCCTCCAGCAGCGCCTTCGCCTCCGGCAACGACCGCACCGACACATCGGGGTGCAGCCGCTCCAGCAGCAGCACACCCTCGGTCACCGGCTCGTCGAGCAACTGCACGGCGCCCAGCCCGCCCCAGTGCGCCAGCGCCGCCCGCTCGGCCTCCGGGCGGAACCGCGGCGGGGCCAGCTTGAGCACGGCGGGGGAGCCGTCGGCACGCCGGATCAGCACCACCAGGCTGCTGCGGCCGCCGGGCATCTGCACGCGCTCCACGGTCGACTCGCGTAGCGCGACGGCCTGCCCAGCCGCCTCGGGCAGCTTCTCCAACCAGCCGTCACCAGGTGCCGTCTCACCCAGCGCCCTCACCAGACGCCGTGGCGGTTCGAAAGCCATACGCGAGCAGTTCCCTTCCCGTACCCGTTACGCCGTGGGCGTCGCCGATGTCGCCGAAGTCGGCGAGGCCGACGTGTTCGACGTGGTCGCCGCCCGTTCGGCGAGACCAGGGAAGGCTACGCTCTCCCCGCGCCAGCGAACCGCCCGCACCGCCGCCTCCCGCAGCGCCTCGGCGGCCATGGCACGCCGCCCGTCCACGGTTGCCCGCACCAGGTCGGAGTACACCCCGGCGACCCGTTCCTCCAGCTCGCCGGCCAGTCGTACGGCCGCTTCCGAGTCCGGCACCGGGAAGGGCAGCGCATAGCCCGCCGCCGCGGCCACCGGCTTCCCGCCCAGGTCCCGCACCGCACGGACCAGGGTGTCGCGCCGGGCGCGATGGGCGTCGTAGGCCGCCTTCGCCTCCGTGCGCCGGCCCTCGCGGATCCGTCCGCCGACGACGCCGTAGCCGTACACGGCGGCGTGCTCGGCCGCCAGTGCCGCCTGGAGGGCGGTCAGCTCGCGCTTGTCCTGTTCGTCGCTCACTTCGCCGCCTCCGTCAGCAGATACGCGTGCGCGGCGCCGGCCGCCGCCACCGAGGCCAGCAGTCGGGCCAGCTCGCCCGGCACATCGAGGAGCGCCTTGGCCCGGGCGTCCGCGAGGGACCGTTCGGCGGCGGCGAGCCCGGCGAGGGCGTCCTTCTCGGTGCCGGGCACGGCCGAGGGCGCGGGGGAGCCGGAAGAGCCGGCAGGGCAGGGAGAGCCGGAGGCGGAGGTGGAAGGCGAGGGTGAGGTCGCTCCCACCGTCGTGCCGCCGAACGCCTCCACGTGGCGCACGGCCTCCGTCCGCAGCACCGACAAGCGCTCGGCGAGCCCCGGATACGCGCCGATCACCGCGTCGTACCGCTCGACGATCCCGCGGCTGTCGCGAGCCGCACGCGTGCGTGCCCGCTCGGCGATCGACGGGCTGCCGCCGGTGCCCTCCTCGGCGTCGTCGGACCCGGGGGAGCACCCCACGAGCAGGGCGGCCCCGGCGGCGGAGGCGAGGAGGGTTCTTCGACGCGGCCCCGAGGGGGTGCGCGGCGGTGGGGAGTACGGCACGGCAGTCGTCCTCGGGGGCTCGTACGAACACACGGGCGGGAAGACCGGCCCGCCGGTGATCACGGTACCCGCGCCCCGGTCCGCAACCGGTCACCGGCACCGTCCCGGATCCCGGCCGGCGCACGGTGGACGGCAACACCTCCTGGGACCCGATACCCTTTGACCAGACACGCGACCTACCCACAACAGCACACGCGGCCGAGGAGTCACCCGGATGAGCACCACCCAGAGCGAGAGGCTGCGAGAGCTCCTGGAACCGCTCGTCAGCTCCCAGGGACTGGATCTCGAGGAGATCTCAGTGGACTCCGTAGGGCGCAAGCGGGTGCTGAGCGTCGTCGTCGACTCCGACACCGGGGCGGACCTGGACCAGATCGCCGATGTGAGCCGCGCGCTCTCGGCGAAGCTCGACGAGACGGACGCGATGGGCGAGGGCGAGTACACCCTCGAGGTCGGCACCCCGGGCGCGGAGCGCCCCCTCAAGGAGCACCGGCACTACGTACGCGCGCTCGACCGGCTGGCGAAGTTCCAGCTGGCCGACGGCGGCGAGGTGGTCGCACGGATCCTCGAGGTCGACGACGAGGGCCTGGACGTCGAGGTGCCCGGAGTGAAGGGCCGCAAGGCGACGAGCCGCCGGCTGGCCTTCTCCGAGATCGACAAGGCGCGCGTCCAGGTCGAGTTCAACCGCAAGGACAAGAAGGAAGAGGAGGCGTAGCCGTGGACATCGACATGAGCGCCCTGCGGGGCTTGGTACGGGAGAAGGAGATCTCCTTCGACCTGTTGGTCGAGGCGATCGAGTCGGCCCTCCTCATCGCCTACCACCGCACCGAGGGGAGCCACCGCCACGCGCGCGTGCGGCTCGACCGGGAGTCCGGGCACGTGGTCGTGTGGGCGAAGGAAGACCCCGAGGACCTCGAAGAGGGCCAGGAGCCCAAGGAGTTCGACGACACCCCGTCCGGTTTCGGCCGTATCGCCGCCACCACCGCCAAGCAGGTCATCCTGCAGCGGCTGCGCGACGCCGAGGACGACGCGACGCTCGGCGAGTACGCGGGCCGCGAGGGCGACATCGTCACCGGTGTGGTCCAGCAGGGCCGCGACCCGAAGAACGTGCTCGTGGACATCGGCAAGCTGGAGGCCATCCTGCCGGTGCAGGAGCAGGTCCCGGGCGAGACGTACCAGCACGGGATGCGGCTGCGGTCGTACGTCGTGCGGGTGGCGAAGGGCGTGCGCGGTCCGTCCGTCACCCTGTCGCGCACGCACCCCAGTCTGGTGAAGAAGCTCTTCGCCCTGGAGGTGCCGGAGATCGCCGACGGTTCGGTGGAGATCGCCGCCATCGCCCGCGAGGCCGGTCACCGCACCAAGATCGCCGTACGGTCCACCCGTTCCGGACTGAACGCCAAGGGCGCCTGCATCGGCCCGATGGGCGGCCGGGTGCGCAACGTCATGGGCGAGCTGAACGGCGAGAAGATCGACATCGTCGACTGGTCGGACGACCCGGCCGAGATGGTGGCGAACGCGCTCTCGCCGGCCCGGGTCTCCAAGGTGGAGGTCGTCGACCTCGCGGCCCGCTCCGCGCGCGTGACGGTGCCGGACTACCAGCTGTCGCTGGCGATCGGCAAGGAGGGGCAGAACGCCCGCCTCGCGGCCCGTCTGACCGGCTGGCGGATCGACATCCGTCCGGACACCGAACAGGCCGCCGAATAGGTCCCAGGTCACGATCGGGGAATAGATCCAAGCCGCACTTGGCTTAGATCACGACAACAACCGTTCGATTCCTGCCCCAAAGGGGTGAGGTCGGTACGGGGAGGTAGACTTAGCAGTGTCTGGCCGGACGCGCGCCCGCGCATGCCCTGAACGCACCTGTGTGGGGTGCAGGCAGCGAGCGGCCAAGACCGATCTGCTGCGTGCCGTGGCGATCAAGGACGAGTGCGTCCCTGATCCAAGCGGTACGCTGCCCGGCCGGGGCGCCTATGTGCACCCCGCCCTGGTCTGTCTCGACCAGGCGGTACGCCGCCGGGCGTTCACGCGGGCGCTTCGCGCCCCGGGAGCGCTCGACGTAAAGGCGTTGCGCCGGTACGTCGAGCAGACAGACAGTTGCTGAGCAGGCAACACCGCAAGGAGTGTCGTACGGAACCCCCGTGCGGCCCTGGTACCCCGCGAGTTGGAAGTAGGTCGAGATTGCGATGAGCACTCGATGAGCACGCGATGAGTACGCCCATGAAGTAGCGACGGTCCGGACGCAACCCGGACCTAAAAGGAGCGAAGTGGCTAAGGTCCGGGTATACGAACTCGCCAAGGAGTTCGGGGTTGAGAGCAAGGTCGTCATGGCCAAGCTCCAAGAACTCGGTGAATTCGTCCGTTCGGCGTCTTCGACCATCGAAGCGCCCGTCGTCCGTAAGTTGACGGACGCCCTCCAGCAGGGCAACGGAGGCGGCAAGCCCGCCCCCGCTCGTAAGGCTGCCCCGGCCAAGCCGGGCGCCCCCTCTCCGGCGCAGGCTGCCCGTCCGGCCGCCCCGCGCCCGCCGGCCCCCAAGCCGGCCGCTGCCGAGACGCCCGCGGCTCCCGCCGCGCCGGCCGCTCCCGGCCCCCGTCCCACCCCGGGCCCGAAGCCCGCGCCGCGCCCCGCGCCGGCGTCCCCGGCTCCGACCACGCCCGAGTTCACGGCACCTCCGGCGGCTCCCGCCGCGCCCGCCCAGGGCTCCGGCCCGCGTCCGGGCGCCCCGCGTCCGGCCGGCCAGCAGGCCCCGCGTCCCGGCGCCCCCCGTCCCGCCGGTGGCCCCGGCCAGGGCGGCCAGGGTCGCGGTGACCGTGGCGACCGTCCCGGCGCCCCGCGTCCGGGTGGCCAGGCCCCGCGTCCCGGTGCCCGTCCGGCCGGTCCCCGTCCGGGCAACAACCCCTTCACCTCTGGTGGCTCCACCGGCATGGCGCGCCCGCAGGCGCCCCGTCCGGGCGGTGCCCCGCGCCCCGGCGGCCCTGGTGGCCCCGGTGAGCGTCCCGGCGGCGCCCCGCGTCCGCAGGGCCAGGGTCAGGACCGCGGTCCGCGTCCCCAGGGCGCGGCGGGCGGTCCCCGTCCGCAGGCTCCGGGCGGCGCCCGTCCCAGCCCGGGCGGCATGCCTCGTCCGCAGGGCGGCGCTCCGCGTCCCGGCGGCGGTCCGCGTCCGAACCCCGGCATGATGCCGCAGCGTCCGGCTGCCGGCCCGCGTCCCGGCGGCGGTGGCCCCGGCGGCCGCGGTCCCGGCGGCGGCGGTCGTCCCGGTGGCGGTGGCGGCGGCGGTCGTCCCGGTGGCGGCGGCGGTTTCGCCGGTCGTCCCGGTGGCGGTGGTGGCGGCGGCTTCGCCGGTCGTCCCGGCGGTCCCGGTGGCGGTGGCGGCGGTTTCGCCGGTCGTCCCGGTGGTCCGGGTGGTCCCGGCGGCGGCGGTGGCCGTCCCGGCTTCGGCGGTCGTCCGGGTGGTCCCGGTGGCCGTGGTGGCACGCAGGGCGCCTTCGGTCGTCCCGGCGGTCCCGCGCGTCGTGGTCGCAAGTCGAAGCGGCAGAGGCGCCAGGAGTACGAGGCCATGCAGGCCCCGTCGGTCGGCGGCGTGATGCTGCCTCGCGGCAACGGACAGTCCGTCCGCCTGTCGCGCGGTGCGTCCCTCACCGACTTCGCGGAGAAGATCAACGCCAACCCGGCGTCGCTCGTCGCCGTGATGATGAACCTCGGCGAGATGGTCACTGCCACGCAGTCCGTCTCCGACGAGACCCTCCAGCTGCTCGCCGGCGAGATGAACTACGTCGTCGAGATCGTCAGCCCGGAGGAGGAGGACCGCGAGCTGCTCGAGTCCTTCGACATCGAGTTCGGCGAGGACGAGGGTGGCGAGGAGTTCCTCGTCGCGCGTCCGCCGGTCGTGACCGTCATGGGTCACGTCGACCACGGTAAGACCCGACTGCTGGACACCATCCGCAAGACGAACGTCGTCGCGGGCGAGGCCGGCGGTATCACGCAGCACATCGGTGCGTACCAGGTCGCCACCCAGGTCAACGACGAAGAGCGCAGGATCACCTTCATCGACACCCCGGGTCACGAGGCGTTCACCGCCATGCGTGCCCGTGGTGCCAAGTCGACCGACATCGCGATCCTCGTGGTGGCGGCCAACGACGGTGTGATGCCCCAGACGATCGAGGCGCTGAACCACGCCAAGGCGGCCGACGTGCCGATCGTGGTCGCGGTCAACAAGATCGACGTCGAGGGCGCCGACCCGACCAAGGTGCGCGGTCAGCTCACCGAGTTCGGTCTGGTGGCCGAGGAGTACGGCGGCGACACGATGTTCGTCGACATCTCCGCCAAGCAGGGCCTCAACATCGAGCAGCTGCTCGAGGCCGTGGTCCTGACCGCGGACGCCTCGCTCGACCTGCGGGCCAACCCGGAGCAGGACGCGCAGGGTATTGCGATCGAGTCCCACCTCGACCGCGGTCGCGGTGCCGTCTCGACGGTCCTGGTCCAGCGCGGCACGCTGCGCATCGGCGACACGATGGTGGTCGGCGACGCGTACGGCCGAGTCCGGGCGATGCTCGACGACAACGGCAACAACGTCGAGGAAGCGGGTCCGTCGACCCCCGTCCTGGTCCTGGGTCTCACCAACGTCCCGGGCGCCGGCGACAACTTCCTGGTCGTCGACGAGGACCGCACGGCCCGTCAGATCGCCGAGAAGCGCGCGGCGCGCGAGCGCAACGCCAACTTCGCGCGGCGTGGCGTCCGGTTCTCCCTGGAGAACCTGGACGAGGCCCTCAAGGCCGGCCTGGTGCAGGAACTCAACCTCATCATCAAGGGCGACGCGTCCGGTTCGGTGGAGGCTCTCGAGTCCTCGCTGCTCCAGCTCGACGTCGGCGAAGAGGTCGACATCCGCGTCCTGCACCGCGGCGTGGGTGCGGTCACCGAGTCGGACATCGACCTGGCGACCGGCTCCGACGCCATCGTCATCGGCTTCAACGTCCGCGCTGCGGGCCGCGCGGCGCAGATGGCGGAGCGCGAGGGCGTCGACGTCCGGTACTACTCGGTGATCTACCAGGCCATCGAGGAGATCGAGGCGGCCCTCAAGGGCATGCTCAAGCCGGAGTACGAGGAGGTCGAGCTCGGCACGGCGGAGATCCGCGAGGTCTTCAAGTCGTCCAAGCTGGGCAACATCGCCGGTGTCCTGGTCCGCTCGGGCGAGGTCAAGCGCAACACGAAGGCTCGACTCGTCCGCGACGGCAAGGTCATCGCGGAGAACCTCACCATCTCCGGTCTGCGTCGCTTCAAGGACGACGTCACCGAGATCCGCGAAGGGTTCGAGGGCGGTATCAACCTCGGCAACTTCAACGACATCAAGGTCGACGACGTCATCGCGACGTACGAGATGCGCGAGAAGCCGCGCGGCTGATTGTCGTAGCACGCGATCGGGGCCGATCGGCGGACGTAATATCCGTCGATCGGCCCCGGCCGTTGCGTGTACGGTTCCTGTATCGGCGTCGACGCGGCGCCCATACCCCGAACCGGCGGGACATCCGGACACACACATGTATGTGGGGACTCTGTCCTTCGATCTGCTCCTCGGCGACGTTCACTCGCTCAAGGAGAAACGCTCTCTCGTCCGTCCGATCGTGGCCGAGCTCCAGCGCAAGTACGCGGTGAGCGCGGCGGAGACGGGCAACCAGGACCTCCATCGCAGGGCCGAGATCGGGCTGGCGATGGTCTCCGGGGACACGGGACACCTCTCCGACGTACTGGACCGCTGTGAGCGGCTGGTCGCCGGGCGGCCCGAGGTGGAACTGCTCTCGGTTCGACGCAGACTCCACAGCGACGAAGACTGAAGCAACAGGTAAGTACTTAAGGAGACGGACCAGTGGCCGACAACGCGCGTGCCAAGAGGCTGGCGGACCTCATCCGAGAGGTGGTGGCCCAGAAGCTGCAGCGCGGGATCAAGGACCCGCGGCTCGGCTCGCACGTCACCATCACGGACACCCGGGTCACGGGTGACCTCCGCGAGGCGACCGTCTTCTACACGGTCTACGGGGACGACGAGGAGCGAGCGGCCGCTGCCGCCGGTCTGGAGAGCGCCAAGGGCGTGCTGCGTTCCGCGGTCGGTGCGGCGGCCGGTGTGAAGTTCACGCCGACCCTGACCTTCGTGGCGGACGCGCTCCCGGACACCGCCAAGACCATCGAGGACCTCCTCGACAAGGCGCGCCAGTCCGACGAGAAGGTGCGCGAGGTCTCGGCCGGCGCTGCCTACGCCGGTGACGCCGACCCGTACAAGAAGCCGGGCGAGGACGAGGACGACGCCGCCGAATGACCCAGAAGAACCAGACGCCCGACGGGCTTGTCATCGTCGACAAGCCGTCGGGCTTCACTTCGCACGACGTGGTCGCCAAGATGCGCGGGATCGCCAGGACCCGCCGCGTCGGCCACGCCGGCACTCTCGACCCCATGGCGACGGGCGTACTCGTCCTCGGCATCGAGAAGGCGACCAAGCTCCTCGGACACCTCGCGCTGACCGAGAAGGAGTACCTGGGCACGATCCGGCTCGGTCAGACGACCCTGACCGACGACGCGGAGGGCGAGATCACGGGGTCGGCAGACGCCTCGAAGGTCACCCGAGAGGCCGTCGACGCCGGGATCGCCAAGCTGAGCGGCGACATCATGCAGGTGCCGTCCAAGGTCAGCGCCATCAAGATCGACGGCGTGCGCTCCTACAAGCGGGCGCGCGAGGGCGAGGAATTCGAGATCCCCGCCCGCCCGGTGAAGATCTCGTCCTTCGCGGTGTACGACGTCCGTGACGCGGTCGCCGAGGACGGCACCCCCGTCCTGGACCTGGTCGTGTCGGTGGTCTGCTCGTCCGGTACGTACATCCGGGCCCTCGCTCGCGACCTGGGCGCGGACCTGGGCGTGGGCGGGCATCTGACCGCGCTGCGCCGGACCCGGGTCGGGCCCTACAAGCTGGACACGGCGAAGACCCTGGACGAGCTCCAGAAGGAGCTGACGGTGATGCCGATCGCCGAGGCCGCCGCGGCCGCGTTCCCGCGCTGGGACGTGGACGCCAAGCGGGCCCGGCTGCTGACCAACGGCGTACGCCTGGAGATGCCCGAGGAGTACACGGGCCGCGGTGCCGTCGCCGTCTTCGCCGAGGGGAAGCTGCTCGCCCTCGTCGAGGAGCAGAAGGGCAAGGCGAAGAGCCTCGCCGTCTTCGGCTGACCCGCTGTCCTTGCGGTCCTCGCCGTCCTCGCCGGGGGGCGCCGAGACGCTCCGACCGTGGAGCGGCGGTCACGGAGTTGTCCGCCGCTCCCCGGTACCCCCTCGGTTCCCCCACCCCTAGGGTGTATCCAGCGATCCCCGGTCATTCACCCGACCGGGCAGGCGCTCGGAGTGAAGCGGGGGAGCGGAGGGGGGCGCGTTCGCCGCGCGATCTGTCCCGCCGATCACCTGGTGCCTACCGTCGAAGACAGGTGCGAGAGCACGGTGCACGGCGGGGAGGTTCGACGATGGCGGGACGGGGCCCGCGGACCGTGGGCGGCCACCGGCGCGCGGGTGAGGACGGGCACTCCGCCGCCCGCGGTGCGGCTTTCGGTCCGGGACACACACGCGACGGATCCCTCGTCCGTATCCACGACCTCGCCGGCCGCCCCCGCGGCACCGGGTTCGTCGCCGACCACCACGGCACCGTGATCACCAGCCACGAAACGGTCGACGGACTGCCCAGACTTCTGCTGTACGCCGCCGAGGACCGCCACTGCGTGGTGACCGCCGACGCGGTGACCCCCCTGCCCGAGCTGAACCTGGCCCTCGTCCGCACCGAGGGCCTCGGCGTCGACCCCCTTCCGGTCACCGTACGGGACCGGATCGAGACCGGCGCCTATGTGCGGATCGCCGCCGGGCGCTGGCGTGAGGCGCGGGTGCTGGGCTCGGCCGCGGCGACCTACACGGCGACCGACCGTTTCCATCTCGTCGACGGCGTACTGGAGTTGGCGATCGGCACGGCAGGCCAGGACGCGCTGCGACTGGGCGGCGGGGCGGCCGGCGGACCGGTGCTCGACGCCGGGACCGGCGCGGTCGTCGGCGTCCTCGGCACCGCGCTCCAGGGCGCCGGCCGGGACGCCGGGTTCGCGGTACCGCTGCTCCCGGCCCCCGCGGGCCCGCTCGCCGACCTCCTCGCCGAGAACGCGGCGACGGTGCCCGCCTACGGCGTCGACCTCAATCTCGCGGGCGTACTGGAACTGATGGCAACCTCGGTGGGGCAGGACGGCCCCCCGGGCGCGCTGGCGGGCTACGTCGGCCGGGCGAGCAGCACGGCACCCGGAGCGGTCGCACCGGTCGAACGGGCGGCCACAGCAGCGGAGTTCGACGCCTTCGCCGAGGGCCCGGCCGCCGTCCTCGCCCTCGTCGGCCCGCCCGGCAGCGGCCGTACGACGGAACTGGCGTCCCTCGCCGCCCGCCGCAACCGGGGTGCCCGCCCCGCCCCGACCCTGTGGCTGCGCGGCGCCGATCTGCTGGACGACGACACCTCCGTCGCGGACGCGGCACGCCGGGCGCTGGCCCGGGCGGCCCGGATCGTCGCGGCGTCCCGGTCGGTGGACGTCGCCGACCTGGGAGAGGTCACCCCCGAGCGCCTCGCCCGCCTCGCCCGCGCCGAGGGCCGCCCCCTGTTGCTGCTCCTCGACGGCCCCGAGGAGATGCCGCCCGTCCTGGCCCACCGCCTCGCGGAGTGGACCGACGGGACGGCCGAGTGGCTGGGGGAGACGGGGGCGCGGCTGGTGGTGGCGTGCAGGGCGGAGTACTGGGAGGGGGCGTACCTCTCGGCCGGTCCGGTGAGCGGAGGGGGCGAGGAACCCCTCTGCGTACACCTGGCGGACCTGGACGAGGAAGAAGCGCGCCAGGCCCGAGACCGCTACGGCATCCCCGACGGCTTCCTCACGGAGCCCGACGCCCGGCACCCGCTCACCCTGCGCCTCCTCGCCGAGATCCGCGCCGCGATCCCCGGCCCCGACGCCCCCGACCTTCCCGGCTCCGACCTTCCCGGCTCCGGCCCCGACGTCCCCGGCCCCCGGCTGGATCGGCACCACGTCTTCGCCGCCCACCTGGACCTGATGTGCCTGCGTGTCGCCGTCCGCCTCGCCGCCGAGAACGGCCTGCGGGGCACCGCCGTACGCCGGCTCGCCGCGAGGGTCTCCGGCCAGGTCCACGAGGCCGCCCGGCGCAGTCTCGGGCCGGGGCAGGGCGAGCTGGACCGTGAGTCGTTCGAGGCGGTGTTCCCCTGGGGCCAGGCTCCCGCCCGGCTCGGCGGCGGTACGGGCTGGGCGTCGGCGGTCCTGACCGAGGGGCTGCTGGTCCCCGCCGGGGGCGGCTACCGCTTCGCCCACGAGGAACTCGCCGACTGGCTCCAGGGCACCCACCTCGACCTGGACGAGGCCCTGCGCGCCCTGGTCCACCGTCGCAGCCCGCACCCCTTCCCGGTCCCGCACCACCGCATCGGCCCGGTCGTCCAGGCCCTGCTCCTGCTGTCCCGCCAGCACGGCACCCCCCGACTCGCCCTCCGTCTGGAGGAGTTGATCCACGCCCTGGACGCCGACCCGGACTCCTGGTGGGCGGCCCGGCTGCTCGCCGAGTCCCTGCTCCGCGTACCCGACGCGACGCCGTACACGGGTGTGCTGCGCCTGCTCGCGGACCGCGTGGTGGACTGGCGACGCCAAGGACGGGAGCGGGGGCATCCGCAGGAGCCTGCGCACAGGCGGTCGACCGAGTTCGCCCCCGACTTCTGGCTCGCCCTCCGTCTCCCCCCGATCACCCTCTTCGACCTGCTCCGCCGTCTGGTCCTCGCCGACGGCCCCGCGCAGGACACGTCCCCCGATACCTCTCCTCGTTTCCTCGACGCGGCCTCGCGGCTGCTCGCCGCCGACCCCACCGCCGTAGCACCGCACATCACCCGCTGGTTCGACGACGAGCGCCCGCTGCCCGCCACCCCGCACGCGACCGTCGCGAAGGCCGCGCAGGCGCTGTTGCACACCCACCGGCGGCTGGCGCTCGACGATCTCACCGAGGTGCTCGTCGACTGTGCGCACCGGCGGGCGGACGAGCTGCTCGCGGTGTTCGCGGAGGACGAGCCGTCCGCGGTGTGCCGGGCGGTGGACCGGTGGGCGCACGACGCCCGCCCCGACCGGCGGGTCGCGGCGGTGGCGTACGGCCTGCGCGCCGCCCCGCACGTGACCACCGAGGCCGACCGGGAACTCCTGCGCTACGCCGCCCTCACCCTGCTCGCCCGGCCCGCCGACTGCACCCTGCACGGCGGTGCGCTCGCCCTCCTCGTCCGCGATCCACGCACGCGTGCCCGTCATCTCCCGCAGGCACTCGGGCACTTCATGGCGGGCGACCCGCAGTTCCCGCCGAGCGCGCTGGTCGCCGCCCTGGCCACCCACCCGGAGCCGGTCCTCGACGCCTTCCGCGCCCGGCTGCGCCGCCCCGGCGCCGGAGAGGCGCTGCGCACACTCGCCGACGTCACCACCCCCACGCCGGCCCGCCGGATCGCCGTACTCGTGCGGGAGGCGGTGGAGCAGCGTCCGGAGACCGCGGCGGACGTGGCGGCCTACGTCGACCGGCGCCTCGACCAGGGGCCGGGCGCGCGGGCGGTGCTCCTGCCGCTGGTCACCGGCCTGCTGGCCGGCGGCTCGGAGGAGGTGCGGGCCGCCCTCGCCGCCGTACTGGCCGCCCCCGGCGCCCCCGCCTCCCGCCCCCTCCGTCGTGAACTGCTCGAGTTCCTGCTGAGCCACGAGCACGCGCCCGGCGTCCTGGACGCCCTGTTGCGCGCCGCGGCCCGCCACGCCGACGACGGTCTGCGCGATCTCGTCCACCGCACGGGCCTCCTCCTCGTCCGTACGCCGGACGGCGCGGCCCGTTTCGACCGCGGTCTCGTCGACCTCGGCCGGCAGGTCCCCGGCTTCGCCGCGCAGGTCGCGGGGTGGCTGACGGACGCTCCGCAGCGGTGGTCGGCGGTGGTCGGCCCCAGTACCCGCCGGATGATCGAGAACCTGGCGGGAGTCAGGGTCCCCGCCTGATCCGCGTGCGTCGGGTCACAGCGCCCATGCCGATGCGGGCCCGGGGGACGCGGCATGGCACCCTTAGACCTGCGTAAGAGGTAAGCCGTACATACGGACACGGGTTCGACGAGGAGCGGTCACAGTGCAGCGCTGGCGTGGCTTGGAGGACATCCCCGAGGACTGGGGACGCAGCGTCGTCACCATCGGCTCCTACGACGGGGTCCACCGCGGACACCAGCTGATCATCCGGCACGCCGTGGAACGCGCGCGTGAGCTGGGCATTCCCGCTGTCGTCGTCACCTTCGACCCGCATCCCAGCGAGGTCGTCCGCCCCGGCAGCCACCCGCCGCTGCTGGCCCCGCACCACCGCCGCGCCGAGCTGATGGCGGAGCTGGGCGTGGACGCGATCCTCATCCTCCCCTTCACCACCGAGTTCTCGAAGCTCTCGCCGGCCGAGTTCGTCGTCAAGGTCCTGGTCGACAAGCTGCACGCCAAGGCGGTCGTCGAGGGCCCCAACTTCCGCTTCGGCCACAAGGCCGCGGGCAACGTGGACTTCCTCGCCGAACAGGGCAAGACCTACGACTTCGAGGTCGAGGTCATCGACCTGTTCGTGTCGGGCGAGGCGGGCGGCGGCGAGCCGTTCTCGTCCACCCTCACCCGCCGACTGGTCGCCACGGGTGACATCGAGGGCGCCGGTGAGATCCTGGGCCGCCCGCACCGGGTCGAGGGCGTCGTCGTCCGAGGCGCGCAGCGCGGGCGCGAGCTGGGCTTTCCCACGGCCAACGTCGAGACCCTCCCGCACACCGCCGTCCCCGCCGACGGCGTCTACGCCGGCTGGCTGCACGCCCAGGGCGAGGCGATGCCGGCCGCGATCTCCGTCGGCACCAACCCGCAGTTCGACGGCACCGAGCGCACGGTGGAGGCCTACGCCATCGACCGCGTCGGCCTCGACCTGTACGGCCTCCATGTCGCCGTCGACTTCCTCGCGTACGTGCGCGGCCAGGCGAAGTTCGACTCCCTGGAGGCCTTGCTGGAGCAGATGGCCGAGGACGTCAAGAAGTGCCGAGAGCTGATTTCGGCGGCTGAGGTCGCGGGCTGACATCGTCGGCAGTCGGCTGCTGCGCGGATTCCGCGGTCGGGCTCCCGAGTTCCTTCCGGGCCGTGTCCTCCCGGGCTTCGCGCAGGAGGCGGACGATTCGCTCGACCTGCCGGGACGCCTGTGAACCCGGCTCCAGGGCGTCCAGGGCGGTGGCGAGCACGGAGCAGTCGCCTGTCTGGCGGACGCTCAGGTCGATCAGCTCGAAGAGCAGGGGGCGTGGGGGCAGCCTGGCGATGTCCAGCGAGCCGACGTCTATGCCTGTCTGTCTGATCCAGATCGGCCGGATCACCTCGTCGCTGATCGAGTCGGCGTTGAGCAGGGCGTTGACCAGCGGGATGTGGAGCTGCGCGGGCGCCGTCGGGACCCTGGCCACGGCTTTGCCCGGGAAGCCGGTGCCGGGCCTCCGTTTGCCCGGGAACCGGGCGCCTGTCCCGGCGGGCCGCCCCGAGGTCTGAGCGAGCGCCTTGGCCGACTCCAGAAGCAGCTCTCCGGCGCCCTCTTCGTCGAGGTCGCGCAGTGTCAGTCCCGGGAACTGGCGGAACGAGAACGGCAGCGCTTCGGGCTCGGGCGGGTCGATGAAGACCGGGATCAGCCGCTGCCAGTCGGTCGAACCGTCGAGCGCCACGTCGAGGTCGGTGGCCGACATGTCGCCATGCGAGAAGAACGAGCCTGAGACGAGGACCAGCACACGATCGGCGCGCTGGAGTGCTCGCCGGAGCCGGTCGACCGCGCCCGGGTGGGTGGCCGACACGACCTCCGCGTCGACGTCGTACCCCTGCTCGCTCAGTTTGTCGATGGCCCACACTCCCCACTCCGAGTCGTCCGGCAGGTCGGTGTAGGCGACCACGACCCCGACGGAACGCAGCCGCTCCGGACCGAACAACGGGGTCAGTGTCCGTGCCTCCGTCAGGTCCAGGTGCGGCAGCTCCGTGCCCTTGTACAGGACGGCGGCCAGCCGGGTGGCGATCGCCAGGACGATCTTCTTGTACTCCGGGCTCTTGGGCTCGTTCTCCTCGGGGACGAGGTGGAAGAGTCCTGACTCCGCGTAGAGCGGGCCGAAGTCGCCTGTCAGGAGCTGGTCGTCGAAACTGTCCGGTCGGCTACCGGGCCCGTTTCGCCAGGTGACGCCCAGCAGGTGTTCGTCCTCCGCCCCACTGTCCCGGCGGTATCGGTTCCTGCGTGCCGAGAACGTCGTCCACTCCTGGGCGCACCACTCACTCCCGTAGTAGCTCGGGCTGTACAGGGCCAGCATCGTCCGCGTAGTGCACGCCCCGTGCAGCAGCCGGTACCGCCACCGGTCGCCGGGTTCGATGGTCTCCCGGTCCAGAAAGGCGCCACCCGGGGTCTGCTTGCCCAGCTGGGCGCGCACGCCTCTCTCGACGTCGGCGTGGAAGCGCGCCACGTAGGGCACGTCCTCGTCGACCTCGGAATAGCTCGTGAAGAACCAGTGGTCCGGGTCGCTCACACGGCGTCCCGGAGGAGCTCGATCCGGTCGACGATCCGCCGTACCTCCCGGACTTCGGCGGAGTCCGGGTCCAGCTCCTCAAGCGCCTCCACCATGGCTGACAGGCCGTTCTGGTAGCGCAGGCACGTCCGGACGATGCCCGCTACGTCCATCCTGGCCCTGGAGTCGCGCGGGATGAACCGGGAGATCGGTTGCCCTGCGGCCACGTCGATGAGCTCCAGCCACGAGGTGCGCTCATCGGGCAAGGCGATGAAAGCGGAGTTGAGCAGAGCGTTGACGAGCTGTCGCTCCAGTACGGCGCTCGTCGACGGCTCGCGGGACGTGCCCGGGAACTCCCGCTCGGCAACGGGTCGGTGCGGCGACCGTACGGCGTAGTCCAGCAGTTCGCGAGCCGCCTCCTCGTCCAGGTCCCCCAGCGGGGGTCCGGCCACATGCCGTGACAGCTGAGCGGGCAGCTGTGGCTCGGGCCGCTCGATCAGGATCGGGATCAGCCGTCGTCGGTCCAGGGCGTTCAGCAACCGCAGCCGGGACGCCTCTGACTCGTTCGCGAGACCCGTCGCCGCAAGGTACGCCGTGGAGATCAGGGCCAGCACGACCTCGCTGGGCCGGGACAGCAGCGCGGGCAGTTCCGTACCCTCCCCTCGCGCGCCCACCGCGTGCAGGCCCACCGTGAAACCCGCGTCTTCCAGGTACGAGGCGGCCCACTCGGCCCAGCTCTCGTCGTGTTCCGAGTAGCTCAGCAGGACGTCCGAGGGGCCCCCGGCCGATCGCGTGGACGAGGATGCCGCCGAGGCGCCCCGCACGGATCCCTGCCGCGTCGGCTCGGCCCCCGCGTCCCGGGGCGAGACCACGTCGCGCCGACGCAGCCACGAGGAGAGGGTGGCGTTCGTGCGCTCGCGGTCGGCCGAGCCGACCCGCGGCCATTCGGCCAGGGGCACCTCGAAATGGGTGCGCCGCGGTGCCGCGGGCACGCTGCTCTCCTGGAGCGCGTCCGTCGATCTGGCCGACATGTACTCCGCCAGTTCCTGCGCGGAGTCCTGCTTGCCCAGGTCCGTGAGCAGCCTGATCAGCAGCGCGCCCGTCGACACCGTGTCCGGGTGCAGGTCGCCCAGCACGCGTCGGCGGCGTACGTAGACCTCCTCCGCGAGGTTCCGGGCGGTCTCCGTGGCGCCGAGGCCGGCCTGAAGGGCAGCCAGGTCCGCGGCGGCCGCCAGGGAGTCCGGGTGCTCCTGGCCGAGGACGCGCCGACGTCGTACGAGCACCTCCTCGACGAGCCGCAGCGCGCCGTCCGAGTCGCCCATGTCCCTGAGGTCCACGGCGAGGTTGGCGGCCAGGGTGAGTGTGACGGGATGGTCCTCGCCCAGGACCCGTCGCATCCGGCCCAGGGTTTCCTCCCCGAGCCGCGAGGCCGCCGACAGCTCGCCCTCCGCGCCCAGTTGTGCGGCGAGCCGGGCTGCGGTGACGAGGGTGTCGGGGTGGTCCTCGCCGAGGGTGCGGCGACGACGGTCGAGGATGTCCGCCAGCAGTTGCCGGGAGGCGTCCGCGGCACCTGTGCGCCGCAAGGCCTCCGCCAGGAGGATCGCCGTGAGGAGGGTGTCCGGATGGTCCTCGCCGAGCGTCGACGACCAGGACCGGCGCAGGAGTTCGAGCCGGTCCCGGGCGGTGTCGGTGTCGCCCCGGACCATGAGCAGTCGGCAGGCCGCACGGACGGTATCCCGCCCTTCCGGCGTCACCGGGACCGTCGGGTCCACGGCCAGCAGGTGGGGCAGCAGATCGGTCCAACGCTGTTCGGCGCCCGGCTCGTTGTCGTCGTCCGGAACGGCCGAGAGCAGCAGGGCCTCGGCGGTCCGGGCCGCGGCCCTCCGTTCGGAGTCGGGCAGCAGGTCGCGCAGCACGGACTGGGTCAGGGGATGGAGACGTACGGTCTCGTCCTGGACGTGGACGAGGCCGTACCGGCGCAGTGCCTGGAGGAGCTCCGGCAAACTCCGGCCGTCCGGCAGGGCGCCGATCAGCGGATCGGGGAGCCTACGTGCGGGGCCCGGCCTCGTCCCCATGGGGAGCGGAGCGGGCGCGAGGAGAGCGCAGCCGAACAGGAGAGGTACGGCGTCGGACGGCCCCGCCGCTCGTAGCTGGTCGACGGCCATGTGCACCGTCGCGACGAGCGAGGACGACAAGTGGTACTCCGGGTCGCTGTCCTCTGCCTCGTCGACGGTCAGCATCCGCAGGAACTCCCGCACCGGCATGCCGTCGCGCAGGACCGCGAGTGCGTGCGCCAGGGCGAGGGGAAGGTCGTCCAGGGCGGCCGCCACGGCATCGGCTTCTACCGTGGTCAGGGACGGCAGCGTCGAACGGAGCAGTGCGATGGACTCCGCGCGGGTGAAGTCCAGATTGAACTCGGTGGAGTGGGCGCTGTGTTGGAGAGCGGGTCGGGTGGTGATCAGCACATGCCCGACACCGTTCGGCATGTGCGGCGTGAGCGCGGTCGGATCCGTGACGTCGTCGAAGACGAGCAACCAGCGGCTGCGCTCCCGCAGTTCCGCCTTCAGGGCCTCCGTGGCCTCGGCCAGGGGCGTGCCGACGGGCGCAGCGCCGATCCGTGCGGCCAGCTCGGCGAGTTGCTTCCCGATCGGACGGTTGGCCCTGATCCACCAGGCGAGTTCGTACTCACCCGCGAAGCGATAGGCGTATTCCAGGGCCAGTTGGGTCTTTCCGATGCCTCCCGGCCCCATGACGACGACCTCGGAGCGGTCGGTCAGCTCGTCGCGCAGCCGGGAGAGGTCCTTGTCACGGCCGACGAACCCGGGATTGCGAGGCGGCAGGTTCCACACCCGGGGCAGGCTGCCGGGTGTGCGGGGCCCGGCCAGTCCCAGTCTGCGCAACCGCCGTTCGCCGACCAGGTGTCCGGTGGGGGAGTCGCCCGGCGCGGAGCGGATGCCGAGGACGGCCTGGACCAGCCTGTCCCGCGCCTCCGCCTCGTTCGCACCCACGAGGTCGACCGCCTGGAAGTCGCCGACCTCCGGAGGTAGGGGGGTGTCGTCGAGACGGACGGGTACGAGCGGGATCCCGGAGCGGAGCTCGGCGGCCGCGAAATGCGAGGTCGCCCAACTGGCCGAGAGCAGGACGACCATCACGTCCGCAGCGTCCAACTCCCGCTCGATACGCGCCAGGACGTCCTCACCGACAGCCACGTCCTGTACGTCGAAGAACGTGCTGCAACCCGCGTCCGTCAACTGCCAGGCGACCCACTCCGCCCACGCGCGATCGGCACCCGCGTAACTGATGAAGACCCGCTGCTCCACTCAACTCCCCCCAGTGGGCGCCCTGGTCACACCACCGGGACACCGTCTGCATCGTAGGCCGCACGGAGGCCGGACGCGACGGGAACATCCATCCTCACCTGTGGATACGCCGAGGGCCCGCACGATGCGCGTGCGGGCCCCCGGGGGTGTGGAGTTGAGGTCGCCTACTGCTGCGGAGGCGCGGGCGGGTACGGCTGTCCCGGCTGACCGGGCTGCCCGCCCTGGGGCGGATACGGCTGACCGGGCTGCTGGGGGTGCTGGGGCTGCTGCGGGTAGGGCTGAGCGGGCTGCTGGCCCTGCGGCGGGTAAGGCTGGCCCGGCTGGGGGGCGTAGGGCTGGCCCGGCTGCGGGGGCTGCTGCTGCGGATAGGGCTGGCCCTGGGGCGGGTAAGGCTGGCCGCCCTGCTGCGGGTACGGCTGGCCGGGCGCGGGCTGGCCGCCCGGCATCGCCTGGCCGGGCAGCGGCGGGGCCGCCACCGGGGGCGGGTTGCCGTCGCTGGTCCACAGGCCGTGCATCTGCTGATGCCGTACGAAGTCCTCGGCGACCATCGCCGCGAGGTTGAAGTACGACTCCCGCACCTTGGGCCGCATCATGTCGAGGTCGACCTCGGCACCGGCGGCGAGATGCTCGTCGAAGGGCACGACCACGACACCGCGGCAGCGCGTCTCGAAGTGGCTGACGATGTCATCGACCTTGATCATCTTGCCGGTCTCGCGGACCCCGGAGATGACGGTGATGGACCGCGAGACGAGGTCGGCGTACCCGTGCGCCGACAGCCAGTCCAGCGTCGTACTGGCGCTGGAGGCACCGTCGACGGACGGCGTCGAGATGATGATGAGCTGGTCGGCGAGGTCGAGCACCCCGCGCATGGCGGAGTAGAGCAGCCCGGTGCCGGAGTCGGTGAGGATCACCGGGTACTGCTTGCCGAGCACGTCGATGGCCCGCCGGTAGTCCTCGTCGTTGAACGTGGTGGACACGGCCGGGTCGACGTCGTTGGCGATGATCTCGAGTCCCGACGGGGCCTGCGAGGTGAACCGCCGGATGTCCATGTAGGAGTTGAGGTACGGGATCGCCTGGACGAGGTCACGGATGGTGGCCCCGGTCTCGCGCCGCACGCGCCGCCCGAGCGTGCCCGCGTCGGGGTTGGCGTCGATGGCGAGGATCTTGTCCTGCCGCTCGGTGGCGAGCGTCGAGCCGAGCGCGGTGGTCGTGGTCGTCTTGCCGACACCGCCCTTGAGGCTGATGACCGCGATGCGGTAGCAGGACAGCACGGGCGTGCGGATGAGTTCGAGCTTCCGCTGCCGCTCGGCCTCCTCCTTCTTCCCACCGATCTTGAACCGGGAGGGCTGCGCGGCCGGACGACCGCTCTTCGCCTTCTGCTTCTTGTTGTTCAGCAGCCGGTCCGACGACAGCTCCACCGCAGCGGTGTAACCCAGCGGCGCGGCACCGGGGTTGGTCATCTGCCGCTGATCGTGCTGGATGGGCTGCGGCCAGGCGGTCCCGGTCCGGGGGTCGGCGGGGGGCTGCTGGGCCTGGGGAGCCTGTTGGGCCTGGGGGGCCTGGGGGGTCTGGGGGTTGTAAGGCGCCTGCGGAGGGACTCCCGGCTGCTGTGCGGCGGCCGGGGGCTGGCCCTGCGGTACGCCCGGCTGCGGCTGGCCCTGCTGCGCGGGAGGCTGCGGGAAGCCGTAGCCGCCGGGGGCGGGGGGCTGGGGGGCGTTCGGGGCACCGGGGTGGGGGAAACCGTAACCGGCCTGCGCTTGGGGCGCGGGGGGTTGGGGGGCTTCCGGAGCGGGTGCCGGCTGGGGCGGGACCTGCTGCGCAGGGGACTGCGGGAAGCCGTAACCGCCCTGCGCTTGGGGCGCCGGAGGCTGCGGAGGCGTCGGCTGGGCCGTGCCGGGGTGCGGGAAGCCGTAGCCGGCCTGCGGGGTGGGCGCGGGGGCGCCGCCCGGCTGGGGGAAGCCGTAGCCGCTCTGCGGGTTGGGGGTGGGGGCCGGGGCGCCGGGCTGCGGGAAGCCGTAACCGGCTGGTGCGCCGGTGGGCGCTGGGGTGGCTCCGGGCTGCGGTGCGGGTGTCGCGGGCGGCTGGTTCCAGGCGGCGGGCGCGGGCTGGGGCGCCTGCGGCTGGAAGTGCGGCTGCTGGGGCGGCACGGGCGGCTGGCCCTGCGCCGCCGCGGGCTGCGGGGCGGGTGCCGCCGGGGACGGCTGCTGGGGTTGGGGCTGCGGCTGTGCCGGCCACTGCGCCGCGGAGGCGGGGGCGGCGGGCTGGTAGGAGGGCGGGAGCGGGGGCATCCCGGCCTGCGGCGCCGGCTGCTGAGTCCAGGAGGGCGGCGCGTCCTGGGGGGCGCTGTCCGCGGGTACGGAGTCCTGGGGAGCAGTGTCCTCGGGCTCGGCGTCCTTCGGCTCGGCGTCTGGCGCCGGGGCCTGCGCCGGTACGGCGTCGGCGGGCTCCGTGTCTGCCGGTACGGCGTCCTCGGGTTCCACGGGGGAGGGGAGAGAGATGACCGGGTCCGCATCGGCGGATACGGCGTCCAGAGGCTCCACGTCGGCCGGTTCGGTTTCGTCGGTGTCCGTGGTCGTCGGCTCCACGTCGGCGGGCTCGGCGACCGAGGGCTCCGTGACGGCGGGCGCCGAGTCCGTGGGCTCGTCCACCGTCGGTTCGTCCACAGTCGGTTCGTCGTCCGACGGCTCGGCGTCCACGGAACCGGTGACCTCAGGCGCGGCCCCGTCCGGCTCGGGCTCGTCGTCTTCGGCGGCGTTCTCGGACAGCGAGGCGTCGTCCGCCGCGGGCTCCGTGCCGTCGGCGGCGGAGTCCTCGGAGGCGCCCACGGTGTCCGTCTCGGCGGAGTCGATGGCGGTGCCGCCGTCGTCACCCGCGTCAACCGCGGCTGCACCGACTTCATCCGTAGCCGTACCCGCGTCGGCCGCCGAGTCCGCGACATCCCCGGTCACGGCCTCGTCGTCCCCAGTCCCGGTCCCGTTCACGACCTCGTCGTCGCCGTCCCCGGTCACGGCATCGGCGGTCTCGGCCTCCTCGGCCACAGGCGTCGGCCGCGCCTCGGCCACCGAGGCACGCTCGGAGATCTCCCGCTTCAGCGAGGCCGCCGAGAAGCGCATGGTGGCGCCGCTCTCCAGGTCACCGTTCCCGGACTCCGGCTCCTCGGCTGCCGAAGAGGCGGGCGCGGGGGAGTCATCCACCGTCGGGACGGGCGGAGCCGCCGGGGCGGGCAGAGTGAAGCTCGTCGGAGGCGCGACCGGCGCGGCCGGCGTGGCCGGGGCGCCCCACGGGGACTGGAATCCCGGAATGTTCGGCACGGCCGACGGCGACCCGGCGTCCGGGCCGGCGGCCGGCACCTCGGGCTGCGGCGGCTTCGGCGGCTGCGCGGCCTGAGGAGACTGCGGCTCGAACCCGCTCCCCGCCGGAAGCCTGGGCACCGCCCCCGGACCCTCGTTCGACGGCGCGGGCGGCTGGAACGGCGCACCGGCGGCCGGCGCCGGAGGCGTGAAGGGCGCCCCGGGACCGGGCGTCGGCGGCGCCGGCGGAGTGAAAGGCGCACCGGGTCCCGCCGCGGGCGGAGTGAAAGGTGCCCCCGGACCGGGCGCGGGCGGCGTGAACGGAGCCCCCGGCCCCGGGGCGGCACCCTGGGGACGCGAATGGGCGGGAGGAGTCAGCCCCGGCAGCGAGGAAGCGGACCAGTCCACCGGAGAGGGCGCGGCACCGGGCGTACCCGAAGCCATCGGACCGGCACCGGCCGAACCCGTCGTACCGGAAGTACCGGCGGAACCGGACGGTCCACCCGCACTCGGCGATGCACCGGTGCCCGGTGCCGCCCCGGCCGGCCCCGACGAGTTGCCGCCGTCGCCCGAACCCCCCGAAGCGTTCTGCGTGTACCAGGCGGGCGGCGCGTAGTCGATGGTGAACTCGCCCGTCATCTCGCTGGCGGACTCCGCGTCGGGCTGGTCATCGCCGGGTGTGGCCCAGCCCCCGCGGATCCCGTCCCGATCGCTGCTCACAATTCCTCCTGATGTGGTCGAGCACCCTCATGCCGTGCTAGGGGCGACCTTTTCTTGTCGTCTTCTAGTCGTCCGAAGTCGTTCGAGGTCGTCCGATCCACCGGCTCTCCCCCCGGAACACCGACGCCCGGTCCACGGGTTCTGGCGTCGCGCCCGGTACCAGCCTAATCACCACAAGCACCACCCCGGCAGGCCCGTCCACCCCTGAGCGAGCGTCCGCTGCGTCACAACCTGCCCAGAAGTGACGTACACAGCTTTCGCATTCATGACGAAAAAGGGCGATGTTCGTGAACGTACCGAACATAAGCGGAAGGTGAGGAGGGTCGGGCGCGTCCGCTCCCGAAGGGGCCTTCTCCGCACGGCTGTTGAAGGAGTGCGGCGGCCCACCCCGATCCCGGACCGGCACTGACCGGCGGGCATAGTAGGGCCGATCCGATCTTGTGTCCCGTCACCCTGCCGACAGAAACAGAAGGGGCTCCTCCGCGTGAGCTTCGGCCCGCCTCCCTCGATCTACACCCAATCCGCACTCTCGGCCGACACCGCCCGCAAGCGCCGCCGTACGAAACTGCTGGGCGCCGTGGCGGTCATCACGGCTCTCGCGTTGGGCGGAGGCGGCTGGCTCTTCGCGTCCGGGGACGACAGCGATCCCGTCGACGCCCGGCGGACCGTCGCGCAGAGCCCGGACGCCGTCAGGGAGACGACCGAGCAGGTCCCCGCCTCACCCGAGGGCCGGCTGATGCTCGAGCACGACGAGGAGAACCTCGCCAGGACCAACGACGCCAGCCCCCGCTACGCGCCCGGCACCTGGGCCACCGACAAGGTCATGGTCAAGGGTGTCGCGAACCGTCTGGAGGGTTACAACATCGCCCTCGACGCCGACGAGAAGGCCTGGACCCTCAAGCTGCCCGGCCACCTCTGCGCCACCAGCCGGCACGTCACCGCGGACGGCCGTACCGCCGTGGTCGTCCAGCCTCCGCAGCCCAAGGGGTCGGAGAAGGACGGCGTCTGCGACCAGGTGGTGTTCTTCGACCTGAACACCGGCAAGAAGCTGTGGCAGAAGAAGATGCCCGCGGCCGGCTCCGCCTTCGTCACCAACACCAACCTCACCCTGACGAAGGGTGTCGTCGCCGTGGCCTGGGGTCAGGGTTCCGTGGCGTACGACATGAAGTCCGGCAAGCAGCTCTGGAACAGCACCCTCGGCTCCGAGTGCGAGGACAAGGCCTTCGCCGGCGGCCGCGCGCTGCTGTCCCTGCTCAGCTGCGGGTCCGTGCCCGACGTCACCTTCCGGGTGCAGAAGCTGGACCCGCGCACGGGCAAGGCGCGGTGGTCGTACAAGGTCGCCGCCGGCATCCAGACCGTCTACCTGCCGTCGTCCGACCCGCCGGTGCTCGCGGTCGCGGCAGGCGACAGCGAGGTGACCGACCTGATCTCGCTGGACGCCGCGGGAAAGCACCGTACGACCATCGCCCTCAACGGCTACGAGGCGAAGTGCGGTGAGCGGTACTTCGGACTGTCGTTCTTCGGCGAGTACGAGAGCTGCGACGGCGTGGTCGTCGGACGCACCCAGGCCTTCGTCACCAGCAAGGAGAACATCGCCACCGGCCAGCCCTCGAACTGGATCGTGGCGTTCGACCTGGCGACGGGCAAGACGGTCGGCAAGTTCGACGGACGCGAGCTCCAGAAGGTCCATCCGCTGCGGATGAGCGGCGACGACCTCCTGATCTACCGGCGCGGTGCGGGCGTCGTCGCCCCGGCGGCCGTGGTGCGCTGGAACCCCAGGACGGACCGGGAGACCCCGCTCCTCCTCTTCACGCTCCCGGAGGACGACGACGGCGAGCTCAGCGACCCGGAGCAGTCCGACATCCTCTTCCAGCAGGGCCGGGCCTTCTTCGGCAAGCGGGAACTGGTCGCCGACGACAAGTACCCGACCGACGGAGTGCTGATGGCGCTGGCGGTCGGGAGCGCCGGACTGAAGCACTGAGAGAGCGAAACTCTGAGAGTGCGAAACACCGAGGGTGCGAAAAGGGGCGGCACGCGTGCGTGCCGCCCCTCGCCGTCACTCCGTCGTCACTCCGTCTCCTGCGGCGCCGGCTCGATGTCGAACTCGCCGTCCCGCGCCCCGAGCACGAACGCCCGCCACTCCGCCTCCGTGTACCGCAGCACGGTGTCGGGGTCCAGCGAGGACCGCATGGCCACGGCACCCTCGGGCAGGTACGCGATCTCGACCCGCTCCTCGTGCTCCTCCGTGCCCGGCGCGCTCTGCCACTCGACGCCCGAGATGTCGAGGGCGTAGAGCTCGTCCCGCTCCCGCTCCTTGCGCGCCTTGATCTCGTCTGCCGTCTCCGCCATGTCCCGGCGACCCCTTCCCGACGTGCGTAGCCCGCTGCCGTAGCCCCGCTGCGTACGATCTGCGTGATCACCCTAGTGGCCCCTTCCGCCCCGTCCGGGGGAAATCGGAACCCGGGACAAGGGGCCCACCTGTGGCTGGTACCCTGAGTGACGGACGTTTGTGTACGCACCCCCGGAGTCCTCTGAAGGACCCTGGAGGCCGCGCCCAGCGGATCCCCGCCTCCCGAGTAACGGAAGCTCCCCCGAGACATAGACCGGGGGCACTCGGTGGCCATTTTTCAGACTACGAGGAGTTTCGAGTGCCGCTCGATGCCGCAGTGAAGAAGCAGCTCATCGCCGAGTTCGGTCAGAAGGAGGGCGACACCGGCTCCCCCGAGGTCCAGGTCGCCATGCTTTCGCGCCGGATCTCGGACCTGACCGAGCACCTCAAGACCCACAAGCACGACCACCACTCCCGCCGTGGTCTGCTGATTCTGGTCGGTCAGCGTCGCCGTCTTCTCCAGTACCTGGCGAAGAAGGACATCCAGCGCTTCCGTGCGCTGGTCGACCGCCTCGGCATCCGCCGTGGTGCGGCGGGCGCCAAGTAAGACGCCGTGAAGGGGGGCGGTTCCCGAAACGATCGGGGGCCGCTCCCTTTGCCGTATGCGCCCGCCGTACGTACGGAAACGTGCGGAGTGTCACACCTACTTTGTAGTGTGGTAGCGCAACGCAGTGCCAACGCAGTAGACGCAGTACCACGAGGAGAAGTGCACCTCGCCGCCGCCGGTCCTCGGTAGTGGCTCCCGGGCAATGCGAACCCGGGTGCTTCGATCGAAGACCGGCCCGCAACAGACGGAGCGCTTCTCCGCCCATGTCCCCCCGCCACACGGGCGGGCCGGGACAAAAGACGAAAAGTAATGGAGAAACGCTAGTGGAGAACGAGACCCACTACGCCGAGGCCGTCATCGACAACGGCTCCTTCGGCACCCGCACCATCCGCTTCGAGACGGGCCGCCTCGCCAAGCAGGCCGCCGGCTCCGCCGTGGCGTACCTGGACGACGACACCATGGTGCTGTCGGCCACCACCGCCTCCAAGAACCCCAAGGACCAGCTCGACTTCTTCCCCCTCACGGTGGACGTCGAGGAGCGGATGTACGCCGCCGGCAAGATCCCCGGCAGCTTCTTCCGCCGTGAGGGCCGCCCCTCCGAGGACGCGATCCTCACCTGTCGCCTGATCGACCGCCCGCTGCGCCCGTCCTTCAAGAAGGGCCTGCGCAACGAGATCCAGGTCGTCGCCACGATCATGGCGCTCAACCCCGACCACCTGTACGACGTCGTGGCGATCAACGCCGCCTCCGCGTCCACCCAGCTGGCCGGTCTGCCCTTCTCCGGCCCGATCGGCGGCGTCCGCGTCGCGCTGATCAACGGCCAGTGGGTGGCCTTCCCGACGCACACCGAGCTCGAGGACGCCGTCTTCGACATGGTCGTCGCGGGCCGCGTCCTGGAGGACGGCGACGTCGCGATCATGATGGTCGAGGCCGAGGCCACCGAGAAGACCATCCAGCTGGTCAAGGGCGGTGCCGAGGCGCCGACCGAGGAGATCGTCGCCGCCGGTCTGGAAGCCGCGAAGCCCTTCATCAAGGTGCTCTGCCGGGCCCAGGCCGACCTCGCCTCCAAGGCCGCCAAGCCGACCGGCGAGTTCCCGGTCTTCCTCGACTACCAGGACGACGTCCTGGAGGCGCTCTCCGCCGCCGTCCGCCCGGAGCTCGCCTCCGCGCTGACGATCGCCGGCAAGCAGGAGCGCGAGGCCGAGCTGGACCGCGTCAAGGCGCTCGCCGCCGAGAAGCTCCTGCCGGAGTTCGAGGGCCGCGAGAAGGAGATCTCCGCCGCGTACCGCTCCCTGACCAAGCAGCTCGTCCGTGAGCGCGTGATCAAGGAGAAGAAGCGGATCGACGGCCGTGGGCTGACGGACATCCGTACGCTCGCCGCCGAGGTCGAGGCCATCCCGCGCGTGCACGGCTCCGCGGTGTTCGAGCGTGGCGAGACCCAGATCCTGGGCGTCACCACCCTCAACATGCTCCGCATGGAGCAGCAGCTGGACACCCTCTCCCCGGTGACCCGCAAGCGCTACATGCACAACTACAACTTCCCGCCGTACTCCGTCGGCGAGACCGGCCGCGTCGGCTCCCCGAAGCGCCGCGAGATCGGCCACGGCGCCCTCGCCGAGCGCGCCCTGGTCCCGGTCCTGCCGACGCGCGAGGAGTTCCCCTACGCGATCCGCCAGGTCTCCGAGGCGCTGAGCTCCAACGGCTCGACGTCCATGGGCTCGGTCTGCGCCTCCACCATGTCGCTGCTGAACGCCGGTGTGCCGCTGAAGGCCCCCGTCGCCGGTATCGCCATGGGCCTCATCTCCCAGGAGATCGAGGGCGAGACGCACTACGTCACCCTCACCGACATCCTCGGTGCGGAGGACGCCTTCGGCGACATGGACTTCAAGGTCGCCGGCACCAAGGAGTTCGTGACCGCCCTCCAGCTCGACACCAAGCTGGACGGCATCCCGGCCTCCGTCCTGGCCGCCGCTCTGAAGCAGGCCCGTGACGCCCGCCTCCACATCCTCGACGTGATGATGGAAGCGATCGACACGCCGGACGAGATGTCCCCGAACGCCCCGCGGATCATCACCGTCAAGATCCCCGTGGACAAGATCGGCGAGGTCATCGGCCCCAAGGGCAAGATGATCAACCAGATCCAGGAGGACACCGGCGCCGAGATCACGATCGAGGACGACGGCACCATCTACATCGGTGCCGCCGACGGCCCGGCCGCCGAGGCCGCCCGCGCCACGATCAACGGCATCGCCAACCCGACCATGCCGGAGGTCGGCGAGCGCTACCTGGGTACGGTCGTCAAGACCACCACCTTCGGCGCGTTCGTCTCGCTGCTCCCGGGCAAGGACGGTCTGCTGCACATCTCGCAGATCCGCAAGCTCGCCGGTGGCAAGCGCGTGGAGAACGTCGAGGACGTCGTCGGCGTGGGCTCCAAGGTCCAGGTCGAGATCGCAGAGATCGACTCCCGCGGCAAGCTCTCCCTGATCCCCGTGATCGAGGGCGAAGGCGACGATGAGAAGAAGGACGACACCGACAAGTGACGTCGAGCAGCTCGACGGCGACGGCCCGCACCTCTTCGGAGGCGCGGGCCGTCGCCCGTACCCAAACCCTCGTCAAGGGCGCGAACGGCATCGGCACGGTCCGCAAGACCACCCTCCCGGGCGGCCTGCGCATCGTCACCGAGACCCTGCCCTCGGTCCGCTCGGCGACCTTCGGCATCTGGGCCCACGTCGGCTCCCGTGACGAGACGCCGGCCCTGAACGGCGCCACGCACTACCTGGAGCACCTGCTCTTCAAGGGCACCACGCGCAGGTCGGCGCTGGACATCTCGTCCGCCATCGACGCTGTCGGCGGCGAGATGAACGCGTTCACGGCCAAGGAGTACACGTGCTACTACGCGCGCGTGCTCGACACCGACCTGCCGCTCGCCATCGACGTCGTCAGCGACATGCTCACGGGCTCGCTGATCCTCGAAGAGGACGTCAACGTCGAGCGGGGCGCGATCCTCGAAGAGATCGCCATGACCGAGGACGACCCGGGCGACGGTGTGCACGACCTGTTCGCGCACACCATGTTCGGCGACAACCCCCTCGGCCGCCCGGTCCTCGGCACGGTCGACACGGTCAACGCCCTCACCGCCGACCGCATCCGCCGCTTCTACAAGAAGCACTACGACCCGACCCACCTGGTCGTGGCGGCCGCGGGCAACATCGACCACAACAAGGTCGTACGACAGGTCCGCGCGGCCTTCGAGAAGGCGGGCGCCCTCAAGAACACCGCCGCCACGCCCATCGCCCCGCGCGACGGCAGGCGGACCCTGCGCACCGCGGGCCGCGTGGAGCTGATCGGCCGCAAGACCGAGCAGGCCCATGTCGTCCTCGGCATGCCGGGCCTGGCCCGCACCGACGAGCGCCGCTGGGCCCTCGGCGTGCTGAACACGGCCCTGGGCGGCGGGATGTCCTCGCGCCTGTTCCAGGAGGTCCGGGAGAAGCGCGGCCTGGCCTACAGCGTGTACTCGTACACCTCGGGCTTCGCCGACTGCGGCCTCTTCGGCGTCTACGCAGGCTGCCGTCCCTCGCAGGTCCACGACGTGCTGAAGATCTGCCGCGACGAACTCGACCACGTCGCCCAGCACGGGCTGACCGACGACGAGATCGCCCGCGCCATCGGCCAGCTCCGCGGCTCCACCGTCCTCGGTCTGGAGGACACCGGCGCGCTCATGAACCGCATCGGCAAGAGCGAGCTGTGCTGGGGCGAGCAGATGTCGGTCGACGACATGCTGACCCGGATAGCCTCGGTCACCCCGGACGACGTCCGCGCGGTCGCCCACGACATCCTGGGGCAGCGGCCCTCGCTGTCGGTCATCGGCCCGCTCAAGGACAAGCAGGCGGCCCGGCTGCACGAGGCCGTCGCCTAATCCCCGTCTGTATCGGCTGTTTCGGTTAAGGAAGCAAGAAGATGAGCAAGCTGCGCGTGGCGGTCCTCGGTGCCAAGGGCCGGATCGGCTCCGAGGCGGTACGGGCCGTGGAGGCCGCCGAGGACATGGAGCTGGTCGCCGCCCTGAGCCGGGGCGACAAGCTGGAGACCCTGGCCGAGACGGGTGCCCAGGTGGCCGTCGAACTGACCACGCCGGACTCGGTGATGGCCAACCTCGAGTACTGCGTCGGCCACGGCATCCACGCCGTCGTCGGTACGACGGGCTGGACCGACGAGCGCCTCGCGCAGCTGAACGACTGGCTGGCCGCGTCCCCGGAGACGGGCGTCCTCATCGCGCCCAACTTCTCCATCGGGGCCGTCCTGAACATGAAGTTCGCGCAGATCGCCGCGCCCTACTTCGAGTCGGTGGAGGTCGTCGAACTCCACCACCCGAAGAAGGTCGACGCCCCGAGCGGTACGGCCACGCGCACGGCCCAGCTCATCGCCGCCGCCCGCGCCGAGGCGGGCACGGCCCCGGCGCCGGACGCCACCGAGACGGGCCTGGACGGCGCGCGGGGCGCGGACGTCGACGGCGTCCCGGTCCACTCCGTCCGGCTGCGCGGTCTGCTGGCCCACCAGGAGGTGCTGCTGGGCGGCGAGGGCGAGACGCTGACGATCCGCCACGACTCGCTCCACCACAGCAGCTTCATGCCAGGCATCCTGCTGGGTGCCCGCCGCGTGACCACCACCCCGGGCGTCACCTTCGGCCTGGAACACTTCCTGGACCTGGGCTGATCATGCGCGCCAAGCTCTCGTACGCCATAACGGCCGCCGTCCTGGTCTTCTACTTCGTCCTGGTCGGCAGCCGTGGCGTCATGCTCATCCAGACGGGCACGCTCCTCACCGTCACGTTCGGCGTGGCGGTGCTGATCCTGCCGGTCATCGGCGTGTGGTTCCTGTGGAAGAACACCCAGTTCGTCCGTAGGGCCAACGCCCTTGCCGCCGAACTCGACGCCGAGGGCGGCCTGCCCGTCGACGAGCTGAAGCGCACGCCCAGCGGCCGGATCGACCGCGACTCGGCCGACGAGGTCTTCGCCAAGCGCAAGGCCGAGACGGAGGACGCGCCGAACGACTGGCGCAACTGGTTCCGCCTCGCCGTCGCCTACCAGGACGCCCGCGACACCCCGCGCGCCCGCAAGGCGATGCAGCGCGCGATCGCCCTGCACGACGGACGACCCGTACAGGCCTGACCGCCGTACGCCGAAGGGGCCGGCCCGCAGTCGATGCGGACCGGCCCCTTCGGCGTTGTTCCTGGTGCGGGGTCAGCCCCGCTGGTACTCCGCGCCCCACGCCTCCACCGAGTCCGCGGCCCGGTCGAACGCCTCGGGCCGCGCCAGGAAGTCCGCGTTGTGCGTGGTCAGCAGCGCCACCGTGTCCCCGGCCCCACGGTCACCACGTACGACGGTCAGGGCCTGACCCTGCACCGTGCGCGGCAACCCGAGCCAGCGCACCGGCTGCTGCACCGTCCGCACGGCGACGACCTTCTCCCAGCGCGTCGTACGCGTGAGGAGGAACCCCACGTGCCGCACCCCCTGAGCGCTCACCCACACGCCCATGCGCAGCAGCCGCAACGCGACCACGATGAAGGCCAGCGCGATCCCGAACACCACACCGCCCTCGGACAGGGAGCCGGTGAGGGCGATGATGACCGCCGCGAACAGCACGTACGACGCGAGCAGCAGCAGAAGCGCCGCCGCACCCACCCGATAGGGCCCGGGCCGGTAGGGACGCCGCCAGTGCTCGCGGTCGTCGAAGGGCAGCGCGACGTCATCGGCTGTCTCGAATGCGCGGTCGGCCGTCAGAAAGGGCAGGGGCACGGCTGGTCCTCACTCGATCCATACGGGGGCTGTGCCCGGTGAGGCTATCCGTCGGTGCCTTCTGGATCCACCCTTGGGGGTTCGGATGAGTCAGTGTCCCTGGGACGCCTGTGATTCCTGCGCCGGTGTGGGGGAGTGATCGATCGTCAGTGCGGGCATCCCGAGAACCAGGGATCCCACCAGGGCGGCGACGATGGTGACCCCCAGGAGCCAGTTCCCGGCTATCTGCCCGGCGGAGGACTTCTCGCGGGGTGGGGGAGTGACATTGCTGCGGAACCTGTCGGCCTCGGCGACGAAGGCGAACGGGACGGGCTCACGCCGACGGAACATCGGGGAGACGCTCCTCTCAAGCTCGAATAAGTGACTGTTGCTGATACAGACGCACGAGTGCCACAAAAGGTGCCCTCATGCCCCGAATTCACAGAACTTCACCGAAGATGTCGCGTCCCGGCACCGAACGCCCCGATGTCAGTGCCGGGCCGTAGAGTGGGCGCCGCCCGAGAGAAGTGATGGAAGGACCCTCCGAGCCGTGACCGACACCCCCGCCGACGACCTCAAGCCCAGCTTCCGCAGCGACGTCACCGTCGAGCTGGTCAAGCACACCGCGGCCGACTCCGACGTCCTGTGGGCCGCCCGCGTCTCCACCGCCGGCGAACAGTCCCTGGAGGAGCTCCAGAAGGACCCCGAGCGCTCCAAGGGCCTCATCAACTACCTGATGCGGGACCGGCACGGCAGCCCGTTCGAGCACAACTCGATGACCTTCTTCATCAGCGCCCCGATCCTCGTCTTCCGCGAGTTCATGCGGCACCGCGTGGGCTGGTCGTACAACGAGGAATCGGGCCGCTACAGGGAGCTCGAGCCGGTCTTCTACGTCCCCGGCGCGGACCGCAAGCTCGTCCAGGAGGGCCGCCCCGGCAAGTACGTCTTCGTCGAGGGCACCGAGGCCCAGCAGGGCCTGGTCACCCGCTCGATGGAGGACTCCTACCGCCAGTCCTACGAGGCCTACCAGGAGATGCTCGCCGCCGGAGTTGCCCGCGAGGTTGCCCGGGCCGTCCTCCCCGTCGGCCTCTTCTCCTCTATGTACGCCACCTGCAACGCCCGCTCGCTGATGCACTTCCTCGGCCTGCGCACCCAGCACGAGCTGGCGAAGGTGCCGTCCTTCCCGCAGCGCGAGATCGAGATGGTCGGCGAGAAGATGGAGGCCGAGTGGGCCAAGCTCATGCCGCTCACCTACGCGGCCTTCAATGCGAACGGCCGTGTGGCGCCGTAACGCACCCGCGTTCTCCGGCCGGGCACAGATGTACGGGTCAGCCGTGCGAAGTGTCCGTATTGCGGCATTTGGAGAAGTTCATCTAGCCTGATCAAACGGACCCGGCACTGCTTGAACCCCCGAGCAGGCAGTGCCGGGCTCCACCTTTGTCATGACTTTTCCAGCCCCCCGAGGGCAGACCCCGCCTTGAGCAGCGAGTAGCGTGTTACCCATGGCTCCGACCTCCACTCCGCAGACCCCCTTCGGGCGGGTCCTCACCGCCATGGTCACGCCCTTCACGGCGGACGGCGCGCTCGACCTCGACGGCGCGCAGCGGCTCGCTTCCCACCTGGTGGACGCAGGCAACGACGGCCTGATCATCAACGGCACCACCGGTGAGTCCCCCACCACCAGTGACGCGGAGAAATCGGATCTCGTACGAGCCGTACTGGAGGCGGTCGGCGACCGTGCCCACGTCGTCGCCGGCGTCGGCACCAACGACACCCACCACAGCCTCGAACTGGCCAGGACCGCCGAGAAGACCGGCGCTCACGGCCTCCTGGTCGTCACGCCGTACTACAACAAGCCTCCGCAGGAAGGCCTGTACCGGCACTTCAAGGCCCTCGCCGACGCCACCGAACTGCCGGTAATGCTCTACGACATCCCCGGCCGCAGCGGCGTCCCGATCAACACCGAGACACTCGTCCGGCTGGCCGAGCACCCGCGCATCGTCGCCAACAAGGACGCCAAGGGCGACCTCGGCCGCGCCAGCTGGGCCATCGCCCGCTCCGGACTCGCCTGGTACTCCGGCGACGACATGCTGAACCTGCCGCTGCTCTCCGTGGGCGCGGTCGGCTTCGTCTCGGTCGTCGGCCACCTGGTCACGCCCGAGCTACGCGCCCTGGTCGAGGCGTACACCTCCGGCGACGTCCACAAGGCGACCGAGATCCACCAGAAGCTGCTCCCGGTCTACACGGGCATGTTCCGCACCCAGGGCGTCATGACGACGAAGGCCGCACTCGCCCTCCAGGGCCTGCCCGCCGGACCGCTGCGCGCCCCCATGGTGGAGCTCGCGCCGGAAGAGATCGAGCAGCTCAAGATCGATCTTGCCGCCGGCGGGGTACAGCTCTGACAACAGACTTCGCGCGCCCCCGGGCCGCAACAGACTTCACAACTGAATAAGCAGGTCACCGGGCCTGCATCCACAACGACAACTGCTACACGCACGAACGTCATGCGCGCCACGTGCCCAACCGGTACGTGGCGCGTGTGGTGAGGAGAGTCTTTTGAGTCATCCGCATCCTGAACTCGGCCCGCCCCCGCCGCTCCCCGAGGGCGGCCTCCGGGTCACCCCGCTCGGCGGTCTCGGCGAGATCGGCCGAAACATGACGGTCTTCGAGTACGGCGGCCGCCTGCTGATCGTCGACTGCGGCGTGCTCTTCCCCGAGGAAGAGCAGCCCGGAATCGACCTGATCCTGCCGGACTTCTCGTCCATCAGGGACCGCCTCGACGACATCGAGGGCATCGTGCTCACGCACGGCCACGAGGACCACATCGGTGCCGTCCCGTTCCTGCTCCGCGAGAAGCCGGACATCCCGCTGATCGGCTCCAAGCTGACCCTCGCCCTCATCGAGGCGAAGCTCCAGGAGCACCGCATCCGCCCGTACACCCTCGAGGTGGCGGAGGGGAACCGCGAGCGCATCGGCCCCTTCGACTGCGAGTTCGTCGCGGTCAACCACTCCATCCCGGACGCCCTGGCGGTCGCCATCCGCACCCCCGCGGGCATGGTCGTCCACACGGGCGACTTCAAGATGGACCAGCTCCCGCTGGACAACCGTCTGACGGACCTGCACGCCTTCGCGCGTCTGAGCGAGGAGGGCATCGACCTCCTTCTCTCCGACTCGACGAACGCCGAGGTGCCGGGGTTCGTCCCGCCCGAGCGGGACATCTCCAACGTCCTGCACCAGGTCTTCGGCAACGCCCGTAAGCGGATCATCGTCGCGAGCTTCGCCAGCCACATCCACCGCATCCAGCAGATCCTGGACGCGGCCAACGAGTACGGCCGCAGGGTCGCCTTCGTCGGCCGCTCGATGGTCCGGAACATGGGCATCGCGAGGGACCTGGGCTATCTGAAGGTCCCGCCGGGCCTGGTGGTCGACGTCAAGACGCTCGACGACCTCCCCGACCGCGAGGTGGTCCTGGTCTGCACGGGCTCCCAGGGCGAACCGATGGCGGCCCTGTCCCGCATGGCCAACCGCGACCACCAGATCCGCATCGTCAACGGCGACACGGTGATCCTGGCGTCGTCCCTGATCCCCGGCAACGAGAACGCGGTCTACCGCGTGATCAACGGCCTGACCCGCTGGGGCGCCAACGTCGTCCACAAGGGCAACGCCAAGGTCCACGTCTCGGGTCACGCCTCGGCCGGCGAGCTGCTGTACTTCTACAACATCTGCCGCCCGAAGAACCTGATGCCGGTCCACGGCGAATGGCGCCACCTGCGCGCCAACGCCGAGCTCGGCGCCCTCACCGGCGTCCCGCACGACCGGATCGTCATCGCCGAGGACGGCGTCGTCGTCGACCTCGTCGAGGGCAAGGCCAAGATCTCCGGCAAGGTCCAGGCGGGTTACGTGTACGTCGACGGCCTCTCTGTCGGTGACGTCGGCGAGCCGGCCCTTAAGGACCGGAAGATTCTCGGAGACGAGGGCATCATCTCCGTCTTCGTGGTCGTGGACGCCTCGACCGGCAAGATCACGGGTGGCCCGCACATCCAGGCCCGTGGCTCCGGCATCGAGGACTCCGTCTTCAGCGACGTGATCCCGAAGATCACGGAGGTACTGGAGCGCTCGGCGCAGGACGGCGTGGTCGAACCCCACCAGCTGCAGCAGCTGGTGCGGCGGACCCTCGGCAAGTGGGTCTCCGACACCTATCGCCGCAGGCCGATGATCCTCCCGGTGGTGGTGGAGGTCTGACGGTCCGTCGGACTCCACAAGCGTGAACCGGGAGCGGGGCGCCTCGATTTGCATCGAGGCG